>NZ_JBXAQG010000001.1:1544177-1556677 GCF_058806975.1 Ferrovibrio sp. GW821-FHT12E11 | reverse complement strand
CAAATGGGCCGACATCAATTTTGACAAGCGCGTTGCCTTACTGCGAGACGTGAAACACCCAACCATGCGGATATCCCGCAAGGTGCCGCTGTCCAGCCAGGCGACGACGGTGCTTGCCGGCTTGCCCCGGCAGATCGACGGCAGGGTCTTTCCGCTGACCCGTGATGGCATGACCCAGGCTTTTGAGCGGATCTGCAAGCGGGCGGGAATCGAGAATCTGACCTTCCACGATCTCCGGCATGAAGCGACCAGTCGCTTTTTCGAGCGCGGCTTCGACATGATGACAGTGTCGGCCATTACTGGGCATCAAACGCTCCAGATGCTGAAGCGCTATACCCAGCTTCGGCCAGAAGACATCGCGCGCGAGCTGGGCTGAGCCATGCATCTCGATGGATTCCATGTCATCTGGCAGCCGCAGCTCGGCATTTACTTAGGGCCAGCTGAGCCGGGGCCCGAATGTGCCGACTTGCCCTTCGCCCGGCATGTCTGGTCAAGCGGCCCCAACCTGCTGCTGTCTGCACCCGTCTACCGCAATCGTGACGAGGCCGAGGCTGAAGCGCCGGGCCTCTTCGGCGATTGGGGTTTGCGAGCAGTTGCGGCAGACATCCTGATCCAGGGCCAAGCCTTCGCGTCCATGCGGGCTTGCCTGGCGGCCGGCCTGCCGCCCTGGATCGCGGCGCCCGATTACCGAAGCGATGGCTTTTGCCGCACCGACAAGGTGGCGCCGTTACTGGCGGCCATAACCAATCACATCGAACGCTATGGTGATGCCGTGCAGGTCGAATGGCAAATCCTGCCCGAAGGCCTGCGCTGGCATGTCCAGCCGGTGAATACGGACAAGACCAAGCAGGCGCTTATCGCTCGACACCGCGAGGGCGTCTCGAGGGGCTGGAACTGAGCGGCGTCGGCGCTTCCTGGGATCTGCCGCGGCGATCGCTCTCGGCCCAAACTTTGCGGGCCTGCTGATAGCCGTGCCGCAAGATCGCAAGCGCCTGGGCCGTCTCGCGAGATGGCTTCGCGAGATCGTTATTATAGATCTTCAGCAGACGGAGGCTGCTCTGCAACGCGTGTGTGAGCCGATCCTGCGGTATGCCTCTGAGGCGGATCAGATACTGGTTTTCGGTCTCCTTGTCGTGATCGCGCCAGAGTTCCATCGATGCGGCGACCATCCCCTCGCCATCGATAGGCGGAGGTGATTGTGGAGACCGCGCTGGGCTCAACGGTTGTGTAAGCCGACTGCCGGACGGGTGTGGCTTTATAGGTTTGCCGGAAATGGCGGACACCCCTTTGACAGCAGGCATTGTTGGCGCGGGATCAACAGGCAAAGAGCCTCGTTGTTGAATGGGCGGAACGGGGCGTTTTGCCGTGGGAGCTTCCGCCCGCGGTTTCTTGTGGCCGGCACGGACTGGCGACGTCCCCGCGATATGCGGCACGCCCTGCTGCGTCAGCTGGGGATTTTCCCGGCTTCGAATGATGGGGAGGGTCGAAATCCCCGGCGGTGCCTTAGGCACAGGGATTGCGCTTGGGGATATCACCAATGCCGGCTTTTTTTCAGCGATACCCGTGCTTTTACCGGCCTCTAATCGCCGGGTGTTCCGTAGCCTGGTGATGTGTTCCAGCATGAGCCACTTGAGCGCATTTTGCTGCTGGCGGAATTCGGTCCGGCCGAGCCGTCGTTCTGCCGGGCCCTCTAATGTGGTGTCGGGCCGGCGCCCGGGATGAAACCTGACCGCGGGCTGACAGATGTCATTGATCAGGTTGGCGACATCTCGGCGAAACTCCCGGATTGCGACCCGGCCGTCGAAAAGGCGGAATCCGGGATATCCCATCCGACCCTGGGTCTCGGCGACCCAATAGCCCTGGGCGATTTCCCGACATGGACGGGCGGCGACCAAAAGGTGCAAATGCGGGTTGGCGCTGTCATGGATGGCGTAGATGGCCGGACAGCGGCGATCCGCGAAAAGCCCGACCAGCGCATTGCCGACCTTGATGAGGGGCTCAATTTTGGGGGAGCGCGGGAGTTCTACCACGATGGTGTAGAGAATGTTGGCATTCGAGCGTGCCGAGCCGTTGGCTAAAGCCGAGGCACAAGCCAGCATCGCCTGAGGAGGGGCGCCGCCCTCAGCGATAAGGTCTGACCGCGACACATGGGGGCCGGTGCGCTGGATATAGGCAAGCTTGGCCACCAGCCGTTTATGCACTGAAGCCTTCTGCTTGACGGTAGATTTCTGGTTTCGCTCTGCGACAGGCTTTTGACGGCTTGGTGCCGGGGTGGGCCGGCGACGCGGTGCCGTTGCCTTGAATGACTTTACATTGAGGTGGAAGGTTCGTGCGGGCTTGCCGGAAACAGAGCCCTGCCGGCGGGTCTGTCCGAGCATCCGTCCCAGCAGTGCCGTGATGTCGTCATCGTCATCCAGGCGCCCTATTCGCCATTCTTCTTCGATCAAGTGGAAGACGCGCCGCAGCCCGCTTTCGTAATTGAGCCTACTACCAGTCATTGATCGCACCCTCAGAGCAATTGCGTTCTGAGGGTTAGACGGCGTTATCGTCTTATCGGTTTCATGCGGTGACTCGCCGAGCTGGCCTTGAAAGCGCAGGCCAGTGCCTGGCACACCCTTTGCGCTGAGCAGGGATGGCCAGAGACGTGGTCTGGGCGCCAGTACGGGTATCGCGACGGCACTTGATGGCTCTGCCGGTTTAGATCGCGGGGCGAATGCGCGCCGATTCTATTGTTTTTAGAAGTATCCCGGGTGTTTGGGGCCGCTTCTTGCGGGGGGGGGTGGGTATTTTCCCAACCGGCGCATTCCATGCAACGAAATACTGCGAAGCCGTGCCCTAGCATCGAGCTATACAGCCAGCATAAGGCTGCGGCCGGTGGAATTCCCACGTGAATGACGAAACTCCACAATTATCGGATTCCTGGGATGGGAAATCCGGGAACATGCCATTCACATCTTTTCGCCGCGGCACCCAAAAATCTCGAATCCAGGTGAAACCAATGGCCGATTGGTTACGTCTAACAGTTTGTGGCCTGGGCTTCTCGCAACGGCCGGGCGCGGCCACGGAGGGACGCCCGGCAGACAGCAAATCGGCCAAAAATGACGATTGGTCATGGAGAGATGTGATGGGCAGGCGCAAACAGGATATCGAAGGGAAGAGCCGTTACAGGGTCGACCTTCTGCTGAAGTCTGA
Source organism: Ferrovibrio sp. GW821-FHT12E11 (assembly GCF_058806975.1). NCBI lineage: Bacteria > Pseudomonadati > Pseudomonadota > Alphaproteobacteria > Rhodospirillales > Rhodospirillaceae > Ferrovibrio > Ferrovibrio sp. GW821-FHT12E11. The sequence continues at coordinate 1,553,485 of NZ_JBXAQG010000001.1, read as the reverse complement.
AAAGCAGGTCGTTCTAATGCAAGTGCTGACGATGCTGGTAAAGCTCGACTTCGATCTCCGGCACGCGCTTCCGCTCCTGCAGGCCAATTGCCTGAAGCCAGGTCAAGAGCCTGGCGAACTCGAACGGCTTGTCGCACTCCTTCAGAGCCAACTCGCAGGCACTGATCTGGTTCAGGAGAGTGCGTTGGCCCCAATTGGCGTGTTGCATGGCGCTGGGCGATCCGATGCGGCACCGAAGCGGTATACCGATGGACGTGGACCAAGTTGGATTGATTCGGAATCTGTCGATAGGGAGTCCCAACAAATTACTAAATGGCAACTCGTTTGGTTCTGGGTTGGGATGATCGTACTGTTCGTCACAGTATTCGGTCTCGTCCTCTTTTTCACTTAAACGCCAAGGTCGATAGAGTTGATCCCTCTTGGCGCTTCAAGTGTCTTGAATGGCACTTCTTAGTTCTGCCCCGGCTGAGGTTCTATAATGGCCGGTTTGGCCGGCCGGCCGCCGCGGCGTTGTTTGCGGGCACTGATTTCTGGCAAGCGGACTGGAAACCCTGGCAGTGGGACTGGAGAACGGCAGTGTAGACGCTGCAGAGGATCAAGAGCCTGAGGGCTCATGCCTTGTATTGGATGGCTGCAGTCGACCCTTGATGCCTCAAAGCGAAGGACATCCGATAGTCGATAGCGGATTTGGCCCGGCAGCACCGCGCAGCGCGGCGGTAGATCGGCGGCTGGGCGCTTTTCCAACCAGGACAGCGAACAGCGCCAGCGAGCTGCTAGCTCGCGGCGAGTCAGCAGCGGGTCATCTGCCAGAATAGTCGCTGCCGGCTGATCTCCGCTCGGAGCGGTGAGAGCAGATGCTGATGCGATCGAAGGTAAGTCGCTGGACATGGCATCAGATTGTCGTCCAGTCGGAAGGGCGTCTACTGGCCGAATGGACGAAGTCCTGGCCCTATCGGTTGGCTCCGCCTGCTGCCCAGAGTCGGTCGCGGCTGCTCATGATTCAGCAACCGACCTTGTCCCGCCTTGCTCATGGTTTGTCGCCCGAATGAGTTTACTTTTAGATGTAATCTCGCCTCGATTGACAACCAATTCTGCAACCTTTTAGCTGTGCAGCAGGCATAAGGCCGGGCGAATCGGCTATTGGGGGTTGTGGTGATCGATCGGATAAAAATGGCCTCATTGGCCGTGACAGCAGCCCTGTTGGCATCTGTCCCGGCGTTTTCGCAGATGACGCTGCCGGGCAAGTTCGAGGTCACCGATACCGGCTCGGCCAGCTACACGATCCCGATCTCTGTCGTCCCGGGCGCGGCCGGTCTCGAACCTAAACTCTCTCTCTCTTACGACAGCCGCTCTGGCAATGGCCTGCTCGGCGTCGGCTGGTCGCTGAGCGGCCTGCCGTCGATCACGCGCTGCGGCCGCACGATTGCCCAGGACGGCCAGACCGGCGGTGTGGCCTTCGATGCCAACGACCGTTTCTGCCTGGACGGCCAGCGGCTGATCGCAACCAGTGGCACCTATGGCGCCGACCAGACCGAATACCGCACCGAGCGCGAGAGCTTCAGCAAGGTCGTCTCTTACAGCACGGCCGGCTCCGGTCCGAGCTGGTTCAAGGTCTGGACCAAGGCTGGCCTCATCATGGAGTTCGGCAATACGACTGACTCGAAGATCGAGGCGCAGGGCAAAAGCTCAGTCCGGGTCTGGGCGATCAGCAAGACCAGCGACACCAAGGGCAATTGGTTCTCGGTCAGCTACACCGAGGACAATGCCAATGGCGAGTATCGCCCCAGCCGTATCGACTACACCGGCAACGGCGCCACCGCACCGGGCAACTCGGTCCGCTTCACCTACGAAGCGCGCAGCGATATCAGCCCGGCCTACCAGGCCGGCAGCATCATCAAGACCACCCAGCGCCTGGCCAAGGTGCAGGCATGGCAGGCCGAAAATCTCGTGCGCGAGTATCGACCTACCTACGAAATCGGTACGGCAACTCATCGGTCGCGGATTATCAGTTTGACAACCTGCGCGTATGGGGCCGGGCAGGAGCATTGCCTTCCGTCCACCGTTCTAGCGCTGGGTAGCGGGAGCGTCGGCACCTTCCGGCGCGGGACCTATCAGCAGACCGGCTCCGGTATTGCCGGGCAGTTTTGGAGTACCTCGACCGGCCCCGTCATGACCGGCGATTTCAACGGCGATGGCCTTGCCGATGTGCTGCAAATTTCCCAAGGCCAGCACCGAGCCCAGGTCTTACTCTCTAATGGCGATGGAACCTTTCGTCTCGGTATGCATCAGGCTGCTGTATCGGGGCTGACCGCTGGTCAGTTCTGGAGCGTCAATGCCGCACGCGTTTCGATGGGCGACTTCAATGGCGATGGTCTGCCCGATGTGATGCAAGTTGTATATGACTATAGTGCGCATGTCGGCGAGCCACAGATGCAGGTACTGCTGTCGAATGGTGATGGCACTTTCCGTCTTGGCGCCTCTCAGGCTTACAGTGCCAGTTATAACGCACCTAATCAGTTCTGGAGTACGTCCTATGGACCGGTTTTCACTGGTGACTTCAACGGCGACGGTCTAACCGATACGGTCCAGATCATTTATGCAGAAAAGCGGGCGCAGGTTATGCTCGCCAGCCTTAATGCGGCGGGTACCTTAAGTTTCTCACCTGGAGTTTATCAGTCGTCCGGTGCCAGCCCGCGAACGGCAGGGCAGTTCTGGAGTGTCAATGACGCTCCGGTTTCGCTTGGCGATTTCAATGGCGACGGCCGGACAGATATCATGCAGGTGGTCTATGACTTCAGCGCGAGCAGCGGTGCACCGCATGTTCAGGTCTTGCAGTCGAAGGGCGATGGCACATTTGATTTGGGAATGGTTCAGCCGTTCTCATCGAACTACAACGCGCCGAATCAGTTTTGGAGCACATCTTATGGTCCGGTTTTTACAGGAGATTTTAATGGTGATGGCCTGTCCGATACATTGCAGATCATATATGCAGAGAATCGCGCTCAGGTAATGCTGGCCGGGGGAGATGGTGTATTCAGGCCAGGTCTCTACCAGCCGGCGACTACAGGAAGCCGCGTTCTTGGCCAGATTTGGAGCATCAGCCATGCCCACTCGACCCTGGGCGACTTCAATGGTGATGGCCTCACGGACGTGCTGCAAGTGGTTTACGACTTCAGTGCGAATGCCGGGCAACCGCACGCGCAGATTCTGCTGTCGAATGGTGATGGAACCTTTCGTCTGGGTTTCTCGCAGGCATACTCCGCCAGCTACAATGCTCCTGACCAATTCTGGTCGACCTCATATGGGGCTGTGCTTGCGGATGATTTCAACGGTGACGGCCTAGCCGATACCTTGCAAGTCGTCTATGGCGAGCATCGAACAGAGGTCATGATCGGCAATGGATCGAAAGCTGACTATGTCGAAACGCTGAACACAGGCACCGGCGGTCTGACCCAGGTCCAGTCCAAACCGATCTCGGGGCCTGCGTCGCTTTATACCAGGGATACCGGCGCGCTTTACCCGAACGCCGATATCAATGGCGCCGTCTATGTCGTTGCCGAAGTGAAATCCGCCAACGGCCTCGGCGGCGAATATCGCAGCACCTACCGCTATGCCGGCGCCAAGGCCGACAATCACGGCCGCGGCTTCCTTGGTTTCCGCCAGATGACCGTGAAGGACGAGCAGACCGGCGTCGAGCAGCTGACCAGCTATCGTCAGGACTATCCCTTCGCCGGCCTGGTGGCGTCGCGCGAGAAAAAGCTCGGTAGCCAGCTGCTCAACCGCAGTACCAACACCTACAGCAGCAGCAATCTGGGCGGTACCCGGCGCTATCCCTTCCTGACCCATAGCCTGGAAGAGAGCTGGGAACTCACCGGCACGGCGCTGCCGGCCGTCACCACCAGCTACAGCTACGACGCCTACGGCAATGCCACGCAGGTTGGAGTCTCGACCGGCGACGGCCATGCCAAGACCACGGCGAATACCTACAGCAACGACGCGCCCAACTGGCTGCTCGGCCGGCTCACCCGTTCCGAAGTCACCAGCACCACGCCCGGGAACTGAGCGGCGCCATGCTGCTGGCCGGAAGCGTTCTGACTGTCGCCGGCCTGATTCTGGCGGCCCTGCTGGTCTATGACCTGCGTGAACACAGGCTGCCCGATGGTCTGAATGCCGCATTTGCCGGAGCCGCCATCGCCTGGCAATTGCTGGATGGTGGATTGCCGGCCGATACGATGGCGCTGCTCAGCGGCAGTCTTCTGGGAGCCGGCCTGCTCTATGCGGTCCGGGGGTATTTTCTGGCGCGCCGCGGACAGGAGGGCCTCGGCCTTGGCGATGTGAAGTTCGTGGCGGCGGCGGGGCTCTGGGTCGGTATCGAATACATTTTTGCGGTCATAGGAATTGGCGCGCTGCTGACCCTGCTCTGGGTGGCAGGCCGTCGATTGCTGCGTCCTTCGCCGTCCCGCTGGACGGACACCGGCCCGATTCCCTTCGGTCCGGGATTGATTGCCGCGTCGGTCATGGTTTTTTGTCACCTACGCTTCTTTTAGGTGTAGCCCGGACAAGATTGACAACCAATTCTGCAACCTTTTAGCTGTGCAGCAGGCATAAGGCCGGGCGAATCGGCTATTGGGGGTTGTGGTGATCGATCGGATAAAAATGGCCTCATTGGCCGTGACAGCAGCCCTGTTGGCATCTGTCCCGGCGTTTTCGCAGATGACGCTGCCGGGCAAGTTCGAGGTCACCGATACCGGCTCGGCCAGCTACACGATCCCGATCTCTGTCGTCCCGGGCGCGGCCGGTCTCGAACCTAAACTCTCTCTCTCTTACGACAGCCGCTCTGGCAATGGCCTGCTCGGCGTCGGCTGGTCGCTGAGCGGCCTGCCGTCGATCACGCGCTGCGGCCGCACGATTGCCCAGGACGGCCAGACCGGCGGTGTGGCCTTCGATGCCAACGACCGTTTCTGCCTGGACGGCCAGCGGCTGATCGCAACCAGTGGCACCTATGGCGCCGACCAGACCGAATACCGCACCGAGCGCGAGAGCTTCAGCAAGGTCGTCTCTTACAGCACGGCCGGCTCCGGTCCGAGCTGGTTCAAGGTCTGGACCAAGGCTGGCCTCATCATGGAGTTCGGCAATACGACTGACTCGAAGATCGAGGCGCAGGGCAAAAGCTCAGTCCGGGTCTGGGCGATCAGCAAGACCAGCGACACCAAGGGCAATTGGTTCTCGGTCAGCTACACCGAGGACAATGCCAATGGCGAGTATCGCCCCAGCCGTATCGACTACACCGGCAACGGCGCCACCGCACCGGGCAACTCGGTCCGCTTCACCTACGAAGCGCGCAGCGATATCAGCCCGGCCTACCAGGCCGGCAGCATCATCAAGACCACCCAGCGCCTGGCCAAGGTGCAGGCATGGCAGGCCGAAAATCTCGTGCGCGAGTACCGCACGACCTATGAGGCCAGCCCGGTGATGGGTAGCGCACGGTTGATCACGCTGACGCAATGCGATGGCGCCAACAATTGCCTGCCCGGCACCACGCTGACCTATACCGGGGCCGCACAAAGCTGGACGAGCCTATCGAATGTCGCGAATTCGAATTACCTGCTGTCCCATTTTATCCCTTACATCGCTGACTTTAACGGTGACGGCAAGGCCGACATTCTCTGGAACCATGCCTATGAAGGCGGCCAATCCGCCGACAATGTCCGGATTCTGTGGCTGAGCAATGGCGATGGCACTTTCCAGTCGATCAGTAATGTCGCTGGCGGCAATGGAACGCTGTATTCCGCCCGACCGCATATCCATGATTTTAACGGCGACGGACGCGCCGATATCCTCTGGGATGTCGTCAACTACTATGGCGGCTCGTCCTGGCCGATCACGCGGAGTTTGTGGCTGTCGAACGGTGACGGCACCTTCACGGTTACCAACAATGTGGCCGGCGCCGACGGCACCATGTATGCCCATATGCCGCGCTTCGGTGATTACAACGGTGACGGCAAGATGGATCTGTTCTGGGATCACACCGAATCGAATGGTCGCTCGGATTCCAGTATCCCGCCCACGCGGTATCTGTGGCTTTCAAATGGCGATGGAACCTTCACGACCATTTCCAATATGAACAATGCCAATAATACGTTGGGGCTGTTCCGGTCATACGCGCATGATTTCAACGGCGACGGCAAAACCGATATCCTGTGGGATTACAGCGATCCATACGGCGGCTCGCTTTCGCCCACGCAGCGCAAGCTGTGGCTGAGCAACGGCGATGGCACATTCACCGTTGTCAACAATGTGGCCGGCGCCGACGGCACCATGTATGCCCATATGCTGCGCTTCGGCGATTTTAACGGCGATGGCAGCATGGATATTCTCTGGGACCATACGGAATCAAACGGCCGTTCGGATTCCAGTATCCCCCCGACGCGTTTCCTCTGGCTCTCGGATGGCAACGGCGGCTTCACGGCGATCAGCAATGTTGCCAGCGCCAACAACGGGCTTGGCCTCTACCGCCCCATCGTGCAGGACTTCAATGGCGACGGCCTGTCGGATGTCTTGTGGTATTACTCGCTATCGGATGAGCGCTCGAACGATCCCGGTGCGCGCGTTCTCTGGCTGAGCAAAGGCGATGGCACGTTCAATATCATCACAAATGTTGCGGGTGCCGATGGAACGCTTGGGACCCACCAACCCTACGCGGCTGATTTTAACGGCGATGGCAAGGTGGACGTCCTTTGGGATTATGCCCTGTCTGCCCGCCGCTCGAATGAGCCTGTATCCCGTACGTTATGGCTGAGCAAAGGGGATGGAACCTTCCAGGTGGGAACGGTGCCAGTCGCCAGCGGTGCCAATCCCCATTTCGTGCCGTGGCTTGGCGATTTCAATGGTGACGGCAAGACCGATATCATCTGGAATCATTCGCTCTGGGATGGCGCCCGTTCCTATGATGGCTTGCGGGTGCTCTGGACGTTCCAGGGCTACCAGGCGCCGGCGAACGATCTGCTGGCGACGGCGACATCGGGCAATGGTGCGCTGACGACGGTGATTGCCGATCGCGTTAACACCGGCAGCTTCTATACCAGGGATACCGGCGGATCCGTCTGCGCCTGGCCCTGCCGCGACCTCAACGGCCCGCTCTGGGTGACCAAGGAAGTGAAATCCGCCAACGGCCTCGGCGGCGAATACCGCAGCACCTATCGCTATGCCGGCGCCAAGGCCGACAATCACGGTCGCGGCTTCCTCGGTTTCCGCCAGATGACGGTGAAGGACGAGCAGACGAGCGTCGAGCAGCTCACCAGCTATCGCCAGGACTATCCCTTCGCCGGCCTGGTCGCCAGCCGCGAGAAGAAGCTCAGCAGCCAGCTGCTCAACCGCAGCACCAATGCCTACAGCAGCACCAATCTCGGCGGCACGCGGCGCTATCCGTTCCTGACGCAAAGCCTGGAAGAGAGCTGGGAACTCACCGGCGCGGCATTGCCGGCGGTCACCACCAGCTACACCTACGATACCTATGGCAATGCTACCCAGGTCGGTGTTTCCACCGGCGACGGCCATGTCAAGACCACCGCCAACACATACAGCAACGACACCGCCAACTGGCTGCTCGGGCGGCTCACACGGTCGGAAGTCACCAGCACCACGCCATAGGATCGCAGACATGAAACTGGCCTGCTTCGTAGTCCTCGGCCTTACCGTCGCAACTCCGGCCTTTGCGCAGATGACGTTGCCGGGCAAGTTCGAGGTGACCGATACCGGCTCGGCGTCTTACACCATCCCGATCTCTGTTGTCCCGGGTACGGCCGGGCTGGAACCCAAACTGTCGCTGTCCTACGACAGCCGCAGCGGCAACGGCCTGCTCGGTGTGGGCTGGTCGCTGAGCGGCCTGCCCTCGATCGCGCGCTGCGGCCGCACGATTGCCCAGGATGGCCAGACCGGCGGCGTGGCTTTCGATGCCAATGACCGTTTCTGCCTGGATGGCCAGCGCCTCATCGCCACCAGCGGCACTTATGGTGCCGATCTGACCGAATACCGCACCGAGCGCGAAAGCTTCAGCAAGGTCGTCTCTTATGGCACGGCCGGCTCCGGCCCGAGCTGGTTCAAGGCCTGGACCAAGGCCGGGCTGGTGATGGAATTCGGCAACACCGCCGACTCGAAGATCGAGGCCCAGGGCAAAAGCTCAGTCCGAGTCTGGGCGATCAGCAAGACCAGCGACACCAAGGGCAACTGGTTCTCGGTGAGTTATACCGAGGACAATGCCAATGGCGAGTACCGCCCGAGCCGCATCGACTATACCGGCAACGGCGGCACGGCACCTGGCAACTCGGTGCGCTTCACCTACGAAGCGCGCAGCGACATCAGCCCGGCCTATCAGGCCGGCAGCATCATCAAAACCACCCAGCGCCTGGCCAAGGTCCAGGCCTGGCAGGCCGAAAACCTGGTCAGGGAGTACCGCGCGACCTACGAGGCCAGTCCGGTGATGGGCAGCGCGCGTTTGATCACGCTGACACAGTGCGATGGTGCCAACAATTGCCTGCCCGGCGCCACGCTCACCTATACAGGTGCAGGGCAGAGCTGGACGACGCTGACGAATGTGGCGAATTCCGACAACTCGATGGTCTACTGGGTGCCGCATATCTACGACTTCAACGGCGACGGCAAGGCCGACATCCTGTGGGACTGGACGGACTCGGCTGGCCGGTCTGAATACATGCCGCTGCGTACGCTGTGGCTGAGCAACGGCGACGGCACCTTTGCAGTGACCACCAATGTGAACGGCGCCAACAATACTATGGCGACCTACCGGCCGCATTTCGTCGACTTCAACGGCGACGGCAAAATCGACGTACTGTGGGACTTTGCCGATGCTTATGGCCGATCCAGCTCCAGCTCGACGCGAGTTCTGTGGCTGTCGAACGGTACCAGCACCTTCACGGTGATCAACAATGTGGGCGGCGCCAACGGCACACTGGGCGGCCATCGTCCGCATTTCGCCGATTTCAATGGTGATGGCATTCCCGATATCCTGTGGAACAATGCGTATTCCGATGCGCGCTCTAACGACCCGTCATCGCGCACGCTCTGGCTGGGCAATGGCGATGGCACCTTCCAGGCGATCAGCAATGTCGCCGGTGCCAATGGCACAATGGTTTACTGGGTGCCGCATATCTACGACTTCAACGGCGACGGCAAGGCCGACATCCTGTGGGACTGGACGGACTCGGTGGGCCGGTCTGAATACATGCCGCTGCGTACGCTGTGGCTGAGCAACGGCGACGGCACCTTTGCAGTGACCACCAATGTGAACG
>NZ_JBXAQG010000001.1:1491297-1544082 GCF_058806975.1 Ferrovibrio sp. GW821-FHT12E11 | reverse complement strand
GCGCCAACAATACTATGGCGACCTACCGGCCGCATTTCGTCGACTTCAACGGCGACGGCAAAATCGACGTACTGTGGAATTACGGATATTCTGACGCTCGCTCGGGTTCGCCCGGTTTGCGCGTCCTTTGGACCTTCCAGGGCTATCAGGCGCCGGCCAACGACCTGCTGGCAACGGCGACATCGGGCAATGGCGCTCTGACCACGGTAATCCCGGACCGCATCAGCAACGGCAGCTTCTACATCAAGGACAGCGGTGGATCCGCTTGTGCCTGGCCCTGCCGCGACCTCAACGGCCCGCTCTGGGTGACCAAGGAAGTGAAGTCCGCCAACGGCCTCGGCGGCGAGTACCGCAGCACCTACCGCTATGCCGGTGCCAAGGCCGACAATCACGGCCGCGGGTTCCTCGGCTTCCGCCAGATGACGGTGAAGGACGAGCAGACCGGCGTCGAGCAGCTCACCAGCTACCGCCAGGATTATCCCTTCGCCGGTCTGGTGGCCAGCCGCGAGAAGAAGCTCAGCAGCCAGCTGCTCAATCGCTCGACCAACACCTACAGCAGCAGCAATCTCGGCGGCACGCGCCGTTATCCCTTCCTGACGCAGAGCTTGGAGGAGAGCTGGGAGTTGACCGGTGCGGCGCTGCCGGCAGTGACCACCAGCTACAGCTACGACTCTTACGGCAACGCCACGCAGGTCGGCGTCTCCACCGGCGACGGCCACAGCAAGACCACGGTCAACACCTACAGCAATGACACCGCCAACTGGCTGCTCGGGCGCCTGACGCGCTCGGAAGTCACCAGCACAACCCCGGGCAACTGATGTTTACTGAAAAGGGTAATAAATTGAAGATTGACAATTTTAGCGTCAGTCTTTTAGCTCATCTTTAAGGTAGAAAATAAGGCGAATCGTGGGCTTGGGGGTTGTGGTGACCGATCGGATGAAAGGGGGGCTGGTTGTGGCTCTGGCCGGGGCGTTTGCATCCGCGGCGGCCCTGGCCCAGATGACGCTGCCGGGCAAGTTCGAGGTCACCGATACCGGCTCGGCCAGCTACACCATCCCGATCAGTGTCGTCCCGGGCACGGCCGGGCTGGAGCCCAAGCTTTCGCTCTCCTACGACAGCCGCGGCGGCAACGGGCTGCTCGGCATCGGCTGGAGCCTGTCCGGCCTGCCGGCGATCACCCGGTGCGGCAAGACGATTGCCCAGGATAGCGTCGCCGGCAGCATCAACTTCGATGCCGATGACCGTTTCTGTCTCGACGGTCAGCGCCTGATCGCCACCTCTGGCACCTATGGCGCCGACAGCACGGAATATCGCACCGAGCGCGAGAGCTTCAGCAAGGTCGTCAGCTACGGCGGCGCTGGCTCCGGCCCGAGCTGGTTCAAGGTCTGGACCAAGGCCGGGCTGGTGATGGAATTCGGCAATACGGCCGATAGCAAGATCGAAGCCCAGGGCAAGGCCTCGGTCCGGGTCTGGGCGCTGAACAAGACCGCGGATACCAAGGCCAACTATTTCACCGTCAGCTATACCGAAGACAGCGCCAACGGCGGTTACCAGCCCAGCCGCATCGATTACACCGGCAATGGCAGCGTCGCGCCGAACAACTCGGTGCGCTTTGTCTACGAGGACCGCCTGGCGGCCCCGCCGGCTTTGCCCAACAACGTCACCACCGTCGATCCGCAGCCCGACGCGACGCCAGCCTACCAGGCCGGCAGCCGCGTGCAGGTCACCCAGCGGTTGGCCAAGGTCCAGGCCTGGCAGGGCTCGAACCTGACGCGCGAATACCGCCTGGCCTATGAAGCCAGCCCGGCGACGCGGCGCTCGCGGCTGACCTCGGTGACGCAGTGCGACGGCGCCAGCACCTGTCTGCCGGCGACCGGCTTCAGCTGGAGCAACACGGCGATTCCCTTTGCCTATAACAACACTGGCAACGGCGCTTTCACCCGCGTCTTCCACCAGACCGATGCCAATACCGGCCCGTTCTGGGCGACCGATACGCATCCGACCTTCCCGATCGATATCAACGGCGACGGCCGTACCGATTTCCTGCAGATCGGCAAGACCACCGATGTGGCGCAGGTGCTGAAGTCCAACGGCGACGGCACCTACACCCAGATATTCAGCCAGACGGTGGCGCAGACGCCGTTCCGCCAGGTCGATGGCAATCCCACCATCCTGGCCGATGTGGATGGCGATGGCCTCACCGATGTGATCCAGATCGCCAAGACGGCATCGGGCGGCCAGGTGGCGGCTCAGGTGCTGCGCTCCAACGGCGACGGTACCTTCACCCAGATCTACAGCAACGCGGCGAGCCCCTTCTGGGAGGGCAACGACGCCACCAATGTGACCTATGCCATCGATTACAACGGCGATGGCCGCGCCGACATCATCCAGAACCAGAAAAGCGGCGCGGTGGTGCAGATGCTGCGCTCCAACGGCGACGGCAGCTTCACCCAGGTGTTCAACCAGACCAGCACGGCCAACGGCCCGTTCCGCCCGGCCAGCGACTCCGTGCTGCATATCGTCGATATGGATGGCGACGGCCGCACGGAAATCCTGGTCCAGGCCATCGGGTCTTACTTCGCCTTCATCCTGCGCGCCAATGCCGATGCCACCTTCACCCAGCTCTGGGCGCAGCCCGAATGGGCCAACAATCCGGTTTGGCGTTCGACCGATGGCCATGCCTTCCCGGTCGATTTCGGCGGCGATGGCATGATCGACATCGCCAAGATCGCCACCACCTCCTGCCACTGCATGGAATCGCTGCGGCAGAATGGCGACTGGACCTACAACCTGGTCTTCTCCGGCCCGAACCAGGTCTACAGCCCGTTCATGGCGCTGGGCGCCGCTTATGCCTTCCCGATCAATTACAACAACGACGGCAAGACCGATTTCCTCCAGATCGCTCAGGTCGCCTCGCCGGACTATTATGCCCGCCTGCTGTTCTCGCGCGGTAACGGCACGTTTGACGAGGTGTTCTACCAGTCGAATGGCTCGACCGGCCCGTTCTGGGACCTGACCAGCTACGCCACCTTCCCGATCGATGTGAATGGCGATGGCCGCACCGACATCGTGCAGATCCACAAATACCAGCCGATCGCCCAGGTCGTCTTCCCCGCCGGCACCATCCCCGACCAGCTGCACACCATCACGGCCGGGCAGGGCGCGGTCACGCAGGTGGCCTATGCGCCATCGGTCAGCACCGGCGCGCTCTATACGCGCGACAGCGGCGAGAACAAAGCGGTATGGCCGGCGCAGGATATGGCCGGGCCGCTCTATGTCGTTTCCGAGGTGAAGAGCAGCAACGGGCTTGGCGGCGAATACCGCAGCACCTATCGCTATGCCGGCGCCAAGTCCGATCTGCAGGGCCGCGGCTTCCTCGGCTTCCGCCAGATGACGGTGAAGGATGAACAGACCGGCGTCGAACAGCTCACCAGCTACCGCCAGGACTATCCTTTCGCCGGCCTGGTGGTGTCGCGCGAGAAAAAGCTGGCCGCCCAGCTGCTCAACCGCAGCACCAATACCTACAGCAGCAGCAATCTCGGCGGCACCCGCCGTTATCCGTTCCTGACCCAGAGCCTGGAAGAGAGCTGGGAACTCACCGGCACGGCGCTGCCGGCGGTCACCACCAGCTACAGCTACGATTCTTATGGCAATGCCACGCAGGTCGGGGTCAGCACCGGCGACGGCCATGCCAAGATCACCGCCAACACCTACAGCAACGACAACACCAACTGGCTGCTCGGGCGCCTGACGCGTTCCGAAGTCACCAGCGCGACGCCGTGATTTACAAGTCTTAACGCATAAAGCGACAAGCAAACGACGGTCATATGGCCGGGGGGCAGTGAAGATGAATGCAGCGCAGCAGCGTTTGAGCACTCGGCTTGCGGCCGGGCTTCTCCCCCCTGGGCTGCCTTCATTGGGGCGTCTCTCATTCGGCCGTGTCCTGGCCGGCGCCGGCCTGGCCGCTCTGCTGCTCGGCCTGCCGCTGCAGGCCTTTGCCGCCACCGAGACCCGGGTGTCGAGCTGGACCTACGATGCGGCCGGCATGATCGCCACCGAGACGATCGAGCCCGATACCGCCCAGCTGACGCTCACCACCACCTACACCTACGATGCCTTCGGCAACAAGACCGCCGTCACGGTGTCCTCGCCGGCTACCGGCGATGCGGCGATTGCCAGCCGCACCACCTCCAGCGCCTATAGCAGCGACGGTCGTTTCCCCGTCACGGTGACCAATGCGCTGAGCCAGTCGGAGACCCGCGTCTACGATCCGAAATTCGGCACGCTGACCAGCCAGACCGGCCCCAACGGCCTGACCACCACCTGGACCTATGACGGCTTCGGCCGCAAGACGCTCGAAACCCGCCCCGACGGCACCAAAACCAAGGTCGAATACCTGTGGTGCAGCGGCTATAACGGCGGCACGCTCTCGGGCTGCCCCACGCTGGCGCGCTACGCTATCCAGTCCACGCCGCTGGCCTCCGATGGCACCACCCAGATCGGTGCGCGCTCGCGCCAGTATATGGATGCGCTGGAGCGCGAGATCCGCGTCGAGACGCAAGGCTATGCCTCCAGCGGCGATCAGGCGCATACGATTTACGCCGATACCGAATACGACAGCTACGGCCGCGTCTATCGCAAATCCCGGCCGTATTACGCGGGCGACACGGCGATCTGGACCAGCTTCGTCTATGACGCCATCAGCCGCGTGGTGGCGGAAAACCGCCCGCAGGAGGAAAACGGCGTCGCCGTCGTTAAGCAGGTGACCATCGCATACGCCGGCCTGGTCACCACGGTGACCAATGAGTGGAATGAAAAACGCATCACCACCAAGAACAGCCAGGGCCAGACCATCCATGTGAAGAACGGCCGCCAGGATGGCGGCACCAGCGTCTTCACGGTCAACCGCTATACCTACGATCCCTTCGGCAACCTGATGACGGTGATCGACGCCGAGAACGGCGCCACCGATGGCAACACCGTCAGCTTCACCTATGACAAGCGCGGCCGCAAGGTGGCGATGTCGGACCCCGACAAGGGCGCCTGGAGTTATGTCTATGATGCGCTTGGTCAGCTGAAATCGCAGACCGATGCCAAGGGCCAGACCACCGAGATCGTGTATGACCTGCTTGGCCGCACGACGTCCAAGGTGGCGAAGAACAGCGCGGCCGTGGTCGAGCAGACGGATACTTGGGTCTACGACACCGCCACCTATGGCATCGGCAAGCTGGCCAGCGCCACGGCGACGGACGGCAGCAGCGCGGTGATCCACACCAAAACCCAGGCCTATGACTCCTTGGGCCGGCCGCAGCAGACCACGCTGAGCCAGGATGGCAATACCAGCTACTACACCCAGACCTACGATTCCTACAGCCGGCTCGCCAGCCTGAACTATCCCTCCGGCCTGACGCTGGATTACGCCTATAGCGCCCTGAGCGAGCTACTCACCGTCTCCAATGGCGGCAACGCGGTCTGGTCGCTCAACACCCGCAACGCGGCGCGCCAGCTCACCGGCGAAACCTATGGCAACGGCGTGGTCGGCACGCGGACTTACGAGGCCGGCCGCGGCCTGGTGCAGACCATCGTCGCCACCAAGGACAGCGTCACCCTGCAGTCCTGGGCCATCGGCTACGATTCTGTCGGCAATGTCACATCCCGCGCCGAATCCGCCACCAGCCTGGCCGAGACCTTTGATTACGATCCGCTCAACCGCCTGATCGCGGTCAGGGTCGCCGGTACAGTCACGCTGGAGATGGCCTACGAGCGCGGCAATATTGCCTACAAGTCCGATGTCGGCACCTACAGCTACCCGGCCTCGGGCACCGCCTCGGTGCGGCCCCATGCGGTCACCGGCATCCTCTCCAACCAGTCCGGCGTGGCCGACAAGAGCTACGAGTATGACGTCAACGGCAACATGCTCAGTGGCGACGGCCGCACGCTGACCTGGAACGCCTTCGACATGCCGGCCAGCATCACAAAGGGCGGCAGCAGCTTAAGCTTCGCCTATGATGCGGATCATGCGCGCATCAAGCAGATCACCCCGGCCGACCAGAAGCACTACCTCACCGATCTGGTGACCGGCGCGCGCACCGAGCGCAAGCTCAGCCTGGCCGGCGCCCATGTGCAGTGGGACAGCTATATCAGCATCGGCGGCGAGCTGGTCTCGCTGGTGACCAAAGAGGCCAACGATAATATCGTCACGCGCTACTTCCACCGCGACCATCTGGGCAGCGCCACCTTGCTCACCGATGGTGCCGGCGTGGTGAGCCAGCGCCTGCGCTATGACGCCTGGGGCAAGCGGGCGGTGGTGTCGGGTCCGCTCGGGCCGGAGATCGACCGCGGCTATACCGGTCACGAGCATCTGGAAGAGGTCGACCTCATTCATATGAACGGCCGCGTCTATGATGCGACCATTGCAAGGTTTGTCAGTGCGGATCCGGTGATCGGCGACCCGATGTCGACCTTGGCGTTTAACCGCTATGCCTATGTCGATAACAATCCGCTCACATACACGGATCCGACCGGGTATCTGAAACTCGGGGGTATTCTGACCAAGATCCTTGGTGCCGGTAATTTCGGCGCATTCTATCTCATTCCTGGGATCGGGAATCGCATCGATAAATTCATCGCGGGTAATCAGTTCGCCCAGATGTATCTCATGGCAAGTTCTGCTTTCTGCGGGCCTGGTGCTGCAGCCTGTGCAGCAGCCAATGCAGCTTATATCTCGGGCATTCAAGGTGGGTCCCTTGGTGATATGTTCAAGGCTGCGGTTATTGCTTATGCCACAGCCGAAGCTTTCAACTTCGTCGGCGATAAAACTGCCCACGGGAAGTTTGATTTCCTAGAGCCGAACCACATCAAAAATATTGCTGGCCATGCCGTTGTTGGTTGTGGTTCAGCGGTAGCGAGTGGCGGCAAGTGCGGTTCGGGTGCACTTGCTGCCGGTTTTGGCTCATTTGCTGGACCACTGATCCCCTCGGAGTGGGGCCGCGTTGGAAATATCACTGCTCAAATGGTGATTGGCGGGACGGGCTCGATTTTGGGGGGCGGGAAATTCCACAATGGCGCGATTACTGCGGCGTTTGGGTACCTATTTAATGAGCTTCAGATACTCGAAGGTATCCCGATTAAGTCTGGTTCAAACGCAGAGTCGTATTTTGATGATAGCATCGCAGATCGGGTCAAAGGGTTCTTCGATACCTTGAATAACAAGGATATTCCGATCCAACTCACCGATGGATTCCGTACTAATGATATGCAAGCTGAATTGACCGGCAATCGGTACGGGGGCGCGCGAGCTGGTAATAGCTTGCATCAAGCTGGATATTCTTTCGACGTCAACTGGCGGGCATTGACGGTTGATCAACAGAGGACAGTTCTTCAGACTGCTAAGGACTACGGATTTAAGTGGGGGGGTGGATTTAAGCCTTCGGATCCAGTCCATTTTTATGTCGATCCCTTTAAGAACCTTGCTGCTCGACAGGCTTATATTCGAGATGCGCAGCAACAGTATCGTGATTTAGGAGGGCAGCGGCGATGACACGGCTCAGGCAATTATTCGGTGGACTTGTTTTATTATTGCTGCCGGTTGTTGCGCATTCTGCCGACGTTCCTGGCAGAATGAATCTGCGTGTATACTCTGAAATGAGCTTTAACAAACTTGAAGGTGAATTTAACGGGTTGGAACTCACTATTGTGCCTTATTCTGGCGGGCAAAAAATACTGTGGCGTTCTGGGAGTGGCCGGCTCGACCCGCCATTATTACTCGACGCGGTAAAAGAAGGTGGCAGTTGGAGAGTCGTTGTTCCAGAGAGCAGCGACTTTTTCGGAGAGTGGAATCTTTCGGTTGAGAGGAATGCTCTTCGGGCCGTTGGCCCTAGAGGGATGCAGTTCAACCTAAAAGAAGTGAAACGCTAATTTTACTAAGTAATCGGGACCGGCCGCGATTTCTGTTGCGCTGTCGCATCCGTCTGCTGAAATCGTCAGCACTTGCTGGCGAAGCCAAACGAACACCAAGAGTAATCGGGGACAGACCACGATTTTGTTGCCGCTGTCGCGTCTGATAACCGGCGTTCGGCTCGCAACCACCGCCTCCACCTTGCTCCACCATGTCACGCCGGCGTGCCCTCCATGCGCACGACCTGATGACCACCCTTGTCATTCGTGCTGACGCCTTTCCGACTCTGCGTTCGCCAGCCTTTGCGGCAACCACCTGAATGACCGGCCGCGCTCCTGCTCGTGCGGGACTTGATTCCGTAGGATCGTTCCCTATATGCCCCAATGCTGCTGTCGCCCATCGTGAATATCGCCGTCCATCCGCAGAGAATCGCGGAGAACAGCCTGTGCGTGCATGCGGGCTGAAAATACCTGGCCACAACTGGCCGGAACTGACTCCGAATGGGTCTCAACTGGCTCGCAACGGGACACAACTGGTCCCGCATTGGCCCTCAACGGGCCCAAACTGGCTCCGCATGGGCCCTGATTGGCCGGGCTGGTAGCGCCACCGGCTCAATGTCGTCAGTTGCTTAGCCGCAAAAATTCACCACACGGGCCCGATTTTGCCCGCAAACATCCACCCTTGGCCCGTTTTGCGGCCGGCATTTGCCCCGCACTGCAATCCCCGGTAGGCTGTGGTCGGGTTGCCGGCGCCGCATCGTCCGGTCTGGTTCGCAAGCTTTTCCAAGGGGATAGAGCAGGGTGCAGGGGGAGTCCGCAGGCGCCGTCTTGGCGACAGGTCAGGCCATGCTCGAGCTGGGTGCCCTGCTGCTGCAGGCCGGCCGCCTCACCGCCCCGGCTCTGGCCCGCGCCCGCACC
This sequence comes from Ferrovibrio sp. GW821-FHT12E11, assembly GCF_058806975.1. NCBI lineage: Bacteria > Pseudomonadati > Pseudomonadota > Alphaproteobacteria > Rhodospirillales > Rhodospirillaceae > Ferrovibrio > Ferrovibrio sp. GW821-FHT12E11. Next base: position 1,535,268 of record NZ_JBXAQG010000001.1, on the reverse strand, counting down.
CTGCAGCGTGAAACCGGCGAGAGGCTCGACTCTGTTTTGCTCAAGCTCGGCCTGGTCGCCGAGGCCGATCTGGCGGAAGCCCTGAGCGCCGCGCTGCGGCTGCCGCGCATCCGGCCCGAGCAGTTTCCCGCCATGGCCCTGCTGCCCGATCGCCTGCCGGCCGGCTTCCTGCGCCAGATGCGCGCCATCCCGGTGCAGGCCAGCGAAACCGCCATCGATGTCGCCGTGGTCGATCCCACCGACTCTTACGTGGCCGAGGCCATTGGCTATCGCCTCAAGCTGCCGGTGCGGCTGCAGGTGGCGCTGGCCAGCGATCTCGACCGCGCTTTCGAGCGGCTCTATGCCGATGGCCAGACCGCGCAGTCCGAGCTGGCGAAATCCGCCGGCGAAAAGGTGGCGGCACTGCGCCATGACGATGTCGAGCGGCTGAAGGACCTGGCCTCCGACGCGCCGGTGATCCGGCTGGTGCATCGCTGGATCGAAGATGCCGCGGCGCTCGGCGCTTCCGACGTGCATCTGGAAGCCACCGAGGATGCCCTGCTGGTGCGCTACCGCATCGATGGCGTGCTCAAGCCCATCGAGCAGGCGCCGCCGCAGATCCAGGCCGCCGTGGTGTCGCGCCTCAAGATCATGGCCAAGCTCGATATCGCCGAGCGACGGCTGGCCCAGGACGGCCGCATCGGCATGGCGATCAAGGGCCGCGAGATCGATATCCGCGTCTCGATCATCCCCACGGTGGCCGGCGAGAGCATCGTGCTGCGGTTGCTGGAGCGCGGCAATATTGCATTGGAATTTGGCAGCCTCGGCCTCGAAGGCGAGGCGCTGACGCGCTGGCTGTCGGCGCTCGAACGGCCCCATGGCATCGTGCTGGTCACTGGCCCCACCGGCAGCGGCAAGACGACGACGCTCTATGCCTCGCTGCTGCGGCTGCGCAAGCCCGAGGTGAAAATCCTCACCCTGGAAGATCCGGTGGAATACCGGCTCGACGGCATCAACCAGACCCAGGTGAAGCCACAGATCGGCTTCACCTTTGCCTCTGCCCTGCGCAGCTTCCTGCGCCACGATCCCGATATCATGATGGTCGGCGAAATCCGCGACGTCGAGACCGCGAAGATCGCCGTGCAGGCGGCGCTCACCGGCCATCTGGTGCTCTCCACCCTGCATACCAACGATGCCGCCAGCGCCATTACCCGCTTGGTCGATATGGGGCTGGAGGATTTCCTGCTCACCGCCACCATCAACGGCCTGGCCGCCCAGCGCCTGGTGCGCGTGTTGTGCAGCCATTGCCGTGAGCCTTACAAGCCCTCGGCCGAACTGACGGCGCGGCTCGGGTTCTCCGCCATTGCCGGCGCGACGCTACATCGGGCGGTGGGCTGCAGTCATTGCGGCAACACCGGCTACAAGGGCCGTACCGCGATCTCGGAAGTGCTGGTGATGAGCGAGGCGATCCGCCGCCTGGTGATGGGCCGGGCCACCGCCCAGCAGATCCAGCAGGCGGCCGCGGCCGAGGGTATGGAAACCATGTACCAGCACGGTCTGCGCAAATGCATCGCCGGCGTCACCTCGGTGGAAGAGGTGGTGCGGGTGACGCGCGACATCTGATCATGCCGGTTTTCCGCTATCAGGCCATCGCGCGCAGCGGCGAACCGCTGACCGGCGAGCGCGAGGAGGCGAGCGCCCAGGCGGTCACCGGCTGGCTGCAGGCGCAGGGCCATTTCCCGCTGCAGGTCGAGGCATTAGATGGCGTGCGGCGCTGGCGTCTGCCCGCGCTGCGCTTCGAGAGCAGCGGCACCCGGCGCGCGGTGGCGTTGTTCACGTTTGAACTCAGCGTGCTGCTGCAGGCCGGCTTCCCGGTCGACCGCGCGTTGCAGGCCGCCATGGACTCGCTCAATGACCGGGTCTTGCGCAAGGCGCTGGGCGAAGTGGTCGAGGCGGTGCGCAGCGGCGGCAGCCTGGCGGCGGCGTTGCGCCTGCATCCGGCCCTGTTCTCGCCGCTCTACTGCGCCCTGGTCGAGGCCGGCGAAGCCAGCGGCGCTTTGGCCGCCACGCTCGAACGCCTGGCCGAAGACCTGACCAAGGCGGAGGAATTCCGCGGCGCCGTCGCCTCGGCCTTGCTCTATCCGGCGCTGCTGGTGGTGCTGGCGGTGGTGTCGGTGATTTTCATCCTGCTGGTGGTGGTGCCGTCCTTCCGCCCGATGCTGGCCGATGCCGGGGTGGAATTGCCCTGGTCGATGACCCTTCTGCTGGCTGCCTCCGATCTGCTCTCGGCGGTCGGCGGCGTTCTGGCGCTGCTGCTGGCCGTGGTTCTGGCCGGCGTCATGCAGACCTGGAATCGCCCGGATTTCCGCCTCTGGCGCGCCGGCCAGGCGCTGCGTTTGCCGGGGTTGCGCGACATTGTCGCCAAGGCGGATACGGCGCGGCTTTGTCGCAACCTCGGGTTGCTGCTCACCAACGGGGCGCCGCTCACCGTCGCCTGGCGTACCTCCTTGGCGGGATTGAGCAATGCCGCGTTCCAGGCCCGCCTCGCCGGGGTGGGGGATGCGATTGCAGAAGGCGACGGACTTTCTCACGGGCTGGATCACAGTGGCGTGGTGACGCAACTGGCGGTACACATGATCAGGGTTGGCGAACAGACGGGCAGGCTGGGCGCCATGGCCGACCAGGCCGCCGGATTGATCGAGCGCGATGTGAAACGCCGGCTCGACCGTTTCCTGGCGATCCTGGTGCCGGCACTGACCATCGGCGTGGGGGCGATGATTGCCTTTCTGGTCGCCACGGTGTTCTCGGCCCTGCTCAGCATCAACCAGATCGTGCTGTAGGCCGGGTCTGGCAGGGGGACGTATATGATTGCGCGTAAGCAGGGGCGGGCGCGGTATCGCAAGGATGCCGGCTTCACGCTGATCGAACTGCTGGTGGTTCTGGTGATCATCGGCCTGCTGGCCAGCGTGGCGACGCCGCCGGTGATCCGCTATCTCGGTAAGGCCAAGACGGATACCGCAAAGATCCAGATTCAGGCGCTGAGCGCGGCCGTCGATATGTACCGCCTCGACAACGACCGCTATCCGGCCACGGAAGAAGGTCTGCAGGCGCTGGTGACCAAGCCGGCGAATGCCGAGCGCTGGAACGGTCCCTATGTGAAAAAGGATTCCAGCCTGCTCGATCCTTGGGGGCAGAAATATCAGTACCGCGCGCCGGGCGAACATGGCGATTACGATCTCTTCACGCTCGGCGCCGACAGGACGCAGGGCGGCACCGGCGAGAATGCGGATGTCGGCAACTGGCAGTAAAGCCGATGCCGGCTTCAGCCTGGTCGAGATGCTGGTGACGCTCGCCATCGTGGCGCTGCTGGCTGCCGGCACGGTTGCCATCTGGCCCAAGCGCGGCGGCGGCACCCTCGACCTGCAGGCCACCGCGCAGGCCCTGGCGGGCGATCTGCGCGCCGCCCGTGGTCGCGCGATTGCCGAAGGCCGCGCTGTGCTGGTGACGGTGGACGGCCTGCGGGCCTTGCCCGCCGGCGTATCGCTGGCTGAGGGCACCACAGCAGAATTCCTGTTCCAGCGCGACGGCACCACGGCCGGCGGTGCAATCGCGCTGCAGGCCCAGGCCCGCCGCGCGACCGTGCAGGTCGAGCGCCTGTCCGGTCGCGTCATGGTGGTCGAGCCACGCTGATGAAGGATGCCGGCTTCACCCTGCTGGAAGTGCTGATCGCCGTGGCGATCCTGGCACTGGGGATTCAAGCCGCAGCCTGGGTCTTCACCGAGCAGGCTGCGGGTCTGGCGCGCGCCGAACGCCTGCAATATGCCACCGCCATGGCCGCCAGCACCTTCGATCGTGTCGGGCAGGATATTCCCTTGCGCGACACCCAGCTGCGTGGCCAGTGGCTTGAAGGCATGGACTGGGAGCTGACCATCGCGCCCTATCAGGCCGCGCCGGCCGGGGCGCTGGTGCGGCTCTATCGCGTCGAACTCGCGGTGCGGGATGCTGCTGCGCGTAAACCATTGTTGGAACTCAGCACCCTGCGCCTTGCCGCGGTGCGCTCATGACGCACCATGTCGGAGACCGCGGCTTCACACTGGTCGAGACGCTGGTGGCGCTGGTGGTGATCAGCCTGATGGCCGGCGCATTGTATCAGGGCTTCCGGCTGGCCAATGGTCTTTGGGCCGGCCTGAATGCCCGCGCATCGGCAATCGATGAAATCGGCGTGGCGCAACGCCTCATCCGCCAGGCTTTCGATCAGGCCTATCCGCTGCCGGCGCCCACGGCGCAAGGCTATCGCGTCGATTTCCGCGGCGAGCCCGGCAGCGTCACATTCTGGACGCCGCCGCCAGATATCTGGCGTTATCCCGGCGGTTTTATCCCGGCACAGTTGCGCGTGACTGGTCCGGACGGACGCAAGCAGCTCGTGCTTTCGCTATCGGAACAGGCTGGCGCCGCCACCCGCATGACTGAAGATGTCGTGCTGCTGCGCGATGTCGCGACTATCAGCCTGGATTATTTCGGTGCCACTGGCACAGCTGCTGCAGCCTGGTCAACAAGCTGGACGGATCGTCCGGCATTACCGGGATTGATCCGCCTTCGTGTGCGTTTTGCCGATGGGGATCGTCGCCGTTGGCCCGAATTGGTGGTGGCGCCCAAGGTGACCATGGATGCCGAATGCGTGCCGGATCCGCTGACCCAACGTTGTCGGGGCCGATAGATGCGCTTCAGCATGGCTCGTGTCCTTCCCGTTCTTGAGCAGGTCGCCGATCTGGCCAGCGACGGCCTGCGCTGGTGGCGCGCAGAGCTGCTGGCCATGGTTCCTGTATCCATCCAACTGCGGCTTGGCCTGGCGCGCCCAGAATTGCTGGCGCATCTGGAAGGTGAAATCCTCACGTTGACCCTGCAGACGACGAGCGGCCCGCGGCCGGTCTATCAGGGAACAGCGGAGCCGGGCGCGGTTCAGGCTACCCTGCACCGGATGCGTCCGGCATTGCGGCCGGATCGCCTGAATGTCGTGCTGCTGGTGGCGCGAACCGACGTGCTGATGCGACAGGTGGAACTGCCTTTGGCTGCCCGCCGGCAGTTGGCTAAGGTCCTGACCTTCGAATTGTCGCGCCAGACACCGCTTGCCGCAAGCGAGGCTTATTTCGACTGGCGCATGACAGGTGAAGCAGCTGGGCGTTTGCAGGTCAGCTTGGCCGTTGTTGAACGCGCGCCGGTGGATCGTGCGCTTCAGATTCTGCAGCACTGTCGCCTGCCACCATCCTCGGCGCGGATCGATGGCAGCGCGGATGGTGCAATCAATATATTGCGCGAGGTTCGTATAAGGTCGCCGCTGCATTGGGCAGCCATCACGACTGCAGCGCTCGCCATGCTCATGTTCAGTCTTGGCCTTGTCGTTGCCGATCTACAGTTATCCCGCCAGGAATCTGCGCTTGCAGCTCTTGCGGTCGATATTGGCAAAGAGCGCAAAGTGGCAATGGAGGTGGAGGCGTTGCGCAGGGATTTGGCGGAAGCAGACCGGCGGGCCGGTTTCTTTGCCGAAAAGCTGGAAGATAAGTCTGTCTCGCGCATGTTAAACCAACTGAGCCGGATACTGCCTGGGGATACCTGGCTCTATCAGATGCAACTGCAGAATCGCGATATCCGCCTCTATGGCTATGGTCCCGATCCCGCGACCGTCATTGCCATTCTGGAAAAATCTGAGCTGTTCCGTAATTCGCAGTTCCGCTCGCCCTCAACCCGCCGCAGCGGCGCAGAGGTCGATCGCTTTGATATTTCGACTACGCTGGTGCGGAGCGATAAGCCATGATGTTCCGCTTAGCTCCCTATTTGCGGCGGGCTCTGGCAATTGCCCTCCTGATCCTACCGGTCGCCGTGGGGTGGCAGCTTACCATCGCGCCGATGGTCGATCGATATCTGGATGTAGAGGAGGCAACCTCCACCTCTATTCAGCTATTGTCGCGGTATCGTGCGTACGCCGCGGAGAAACCACGTTTGAGCGAGCAAGTGGCGCTGCGGCGTCAAGATGCCACCCAGATACGCGGCTTCATCGAGGCTCCGAACCAGCCTTTGGCAGCCTCGACGTTGCAGACGGCAATGCGCCGTATTCTGGAAAGCAACGGAGCATCCGTCCGCACCTTGTCGGTGCTTCCGCCGGTAAAGGACGGCGGATATGAGCGCCTGACGGCCCGGGTGGAGGTGGTGGCAGATGCGGATCGGCTGATCGAGATTCTGCACGGGATAGAAAGCGCTGTCGCTCCTAGTATGACCATCGATGGTATGGATATCCGGGCGCCGGATCAGGGTTTGCCGACACAGAAGAATGAAGCAAATGTCAGTCTAACGGTGCGGCTGGATGTTGTCGGATATTGGGTCGCCAAATGAGAGCCGCTATGCAGGCTGCGGCAACCCCATTGAACAGCGTGATGGCGGCGGGAATCCTTGCCCTGCTGGGACTGATGCTGTGGCTGGCCATCTGGGCATCTCCGCTGCGGCCAGATGTGCCAACACAGGCACCCGTCGCCTCAGCGGCGGCAACTGCACGACGCCAATCAACACCCAGCCCATTTCCGCCCGTTCAAGACTTTGCTGAAGCCGCTGAAAGGCCGTTGTTCAATCCTTCGCGTGCGAAAGTTCCGCGCCTGCTCGCAGTCACGCCGACACCATCTCCAGTGACGACAGCGTTTCGCGCCCCAGTGCTCCTGGGGGTGGTGGGTGCCGGGGAGCGCAGGCTAGCCCTGATCCGCGGTCTGGACGAGAAGGACAGCCGCCGTCTGCGGACCGGTGACAGTTATGATGGCTGGGTTTTAAGCGCCATTCATACCGATTCCATTGTTTTCAAGAACGGTGTCGAGGAACGTGAAGTACGCCTCAACACCGGAAAGGAGGCAGGCATGTTGAATCCGCCATTGCCTCCGCGACGCAGATAGGCGTCAGACATGTATGTTGGGGGTAGAAGGGTGAACGGGAAATCCATCGTAGCGTCAGTCGGTTTGCTGGCGATGACGCTGTCGGCCTGCGCCGATCAGGCACGCAGACCGGCCAATCAATTGCCGCCGGCCAATATGGCGATGCGCACAGCCGCCACCCCGGTTCCGGATGTGCCGACTGCCGCCGCTGGTAGCAACCAGATGCGCAATGATGGCGTGCAGCAGGATTTCAGCAAACAGATGTTTCCCGGCAGTGGCCGCGTGGTGGGTGGCCGTCCGGGGGTGTTGTCGCGTAGCGGTGCAAATGCCGAGGGCGACATTACGCTCAATTTCGTGAATGCCGACGTCAAGGATGTCGCCCGCACTGTCCTAGGCGATATCCTGCAAGCCAATTTCGCTATCGATCCCAAGGCGCAGGGCACCATTACGCTGCAGACTAACCGGCCGATCAGCCGTGATGCGGTATTGCCGGTGCTGGAAAGCGCATTGCGCCTCAATGGTCTTAGTGTCGTCCGGTCCGGAGACGTATATACCGTCGCTCCATCCAATGACGTTCTGCGCTACGGTGCCGGTGTAGGCCGGTCCAGCATTGCCATGGCTGATCAGCCTGGCTATGGCCTGCGAGTGGTGCCGCTATCCTTCGTGTCGGCCGAGGAGATCGCCGGCCTGCTCCGTTCATTCATGCCTCAGGAATCTGTCATCCGCACAATTCCCTCAAGGAATGTTTTGCTACTTGGCGGCAGTCAGGGCGAAATCGCGACGATGATGGATACAGTTGGCGTCTTTGACGTCAACTGGATGTCGGGTATGTCTTTCGGCCTGTTTACGCCACGCAATGTCGATGCGAAGACAGTCGTCAAGGAGCTGGAAGTCATTTTTGGCTTGAATATCCGGCAGGCCGGTACCGCTCCGATCCGTATTCTGCCGATCGAGAGGATTAATGCGGTGCTCGCCATCGCATCAACAGCAGAGTCGCTGCGCGAAATCGAGAGTTGGGTCGATCGCCTTGACCGCGGCGCAGAGAATGTGGACGCCCGTGTTTATGTTTACTACGTACAGAACGGCCGGGCGGCCGACCTGGCCACCGCACTGACAGGCCTGTTCGGTGAAGGCGATGCCGGTGGAGGAAGTTCAAAGAGCGCTGTCCGGGACGGGACCGCGGCGCGCTCCAGCCTGCTGATGGGAACTGCGACCGATGGGCGTGCCAGCACCGCCACGACAGATGCTGCGCCATTGCAGAATGTCCGCACGGACGCCTCCGGCGGTAACGATGGCGGGATCAAGTCGGGCAATCTTGGGGGGATGCGCCTGAAGGCGGACGAAGTGAATAATGCCCTGCTGATCCTGGCGACTCCGCGAGAATATCGCGTTATTGAGGCGGCGCTCAGCAAACTGGATATTCCACCGCTACAGGTGATGATCGAGGCGGTGGTGGCCGAGGTTACCCTGACGGATGAGTTGCGCTACGGCGTACAATGGCTGTTCCAGCCCGGTTCGCAGACTTTGACGCTGAGCCAGGCTGCAAGCGGTGCTGTGGCGGGTACCTTCCCGGGCTTTTCTGCCGTGCTCAGCAAGGGCAATGACATCCGGGCTGTTCTCAGCCTTTTGGAGGGTGTGACGAATGTCAACGTGGTGTCTTCGCCCAAGCTGATGGTGCTGAACAACCAGACGGCAACCCTACAGGTTGGCGACCAGGTGCCGGTCGCCACCCAATCCGCGGTCAGCGTCGGTGCCGCCGGTGCCCCGGTGGTCAATACCATTCAGTTCCGCGACACTGGCGTGATCCTCAAGGTGACGCCGCGTGTGAACGAAGGCGGCTTGGTGCTGATGGATATCAGCCAGGAGGTCAGCGACGTGGCCAAGACGACGACATCCAACCTCGACTCGCCAACGATCCAGCAGCGCAAAGTTTCAAGCTCGATCAGTGTGTCTACCGGAGAAACCATTGCGCTGGGCGGTTTGATCCGGGACCGGCGCGTTGACGGAAATTCCGGCGTACCGATCCTCAAGGATGTCCCTTTGCTGGGTAACCTGTTCAAGACCACCACAGAGACGACGACCCGTACTGAGTTGCTGATCCTGATCACGCCGCAGGTCGTGCGGGCCCCGGCCGATATCCGCCGAGTTACGCAGGAATTGCGGGATCGCCTTCGTATTCCGCCAGGAATGCTCGGCGAGCAGTAATGGCGGTGCGGAAGGGGGACCGTGGCTCTGTTCTGGTCGCCAGCCTTTGGGTGGTTGCCGCAGTCGCCCTGCTGGCCGGGGCGATAATCGCCATTGCCAGGCCATCGCAGTCGGTGGCACGTCATGCTGCGGATACCCTGCAACGCGAGTTGCGCCTGCAGAAGGCGGTTATGACGGCTATCGATGGATTACTTGTTCAATCCCAGCAGTGGCGCTCAGATGGCGTTGCGCGGGATATATCCGTGGATGGAGCTGTCGTGCGTATTCTGGTGGAGGATGAAGCCGGTAAGCTCGATCTCAATGCTGCGACTGAAGATCTGTTGCGGCAAATTCTCTCGGCCGGGATGCCGGAACCGCAGCGGTCTCGACTGATCGATGCCGTGCAGGACTGGCGCGACCCCGACACAGCGCGGCGGCTGCAGGGCGCGGAATCGGCTGAGTATGCCGCGGCCGGCCGCCCCTATGGGCCAAGTAACAAACCATTTCAGAGTGTGACTGAAGTGCAGCGGGTCATCGGCATGACGGCTGATCACTATCGTCGCACGATGCCGCATCTGACGGTTTATTCGCAGCGTACAGGGATCGACAGCCGCGTTGCGGTTCCAGCCATTTTGGTGCTGTTGCCTGGTATGGACCAAGCAGCCGTCAATGCCATTTTACAAGAGCGTCGCACGGGCCCAGCCGGCACCGATAGCCGGAGTGGGATGGGGCGAACGGTTACGATCATGGCTGCAGATCAAAGTGTATCAAACATGGCCTGGATGGCGGTGGTACGGCTGACCGGTGCGCCCAGCCGTCCATTCGAAATTCTGCTGTGGCAACAGGTTGATCAAAAGGGCCGTACAGCAAGTATGAGCGCATGATTTGAACTGATCTATTTCGATAACATCAGGATAAAGACGGGCCGTTCATAACGATGATGATTGCTAATACATTTTATCGACTACGTTGGTATTCAGCATCACTCCTTATGGCCGTGCAATTTAAGTCTATAATGCTTCTGCATGCTCGGCTGCAGGGGGGTATAGATGCGCTCAATTATGAATTGCGGATCGGGCACAAGCTCCAGGCTTATGTCCCATGATGAGTTGGCCCACTACCTCGGTGTAAGAGCGACCGCTCTATCGAATCTAATACCAAAGTTTCAGAAAATTCAGTTCCCCCAGCCATTACCCCAGTTTGGTCTCTACGACAGGAAAGTGATTGACCTGTGGCTGGATCGACTTAGTGGTATCACGACAGATGGAAGGTTCAGTTTTCATCCACCAGAGCATTTTAGAATTGGAAGTCCATTTGCTCCGATAAAGCGAAAATCTGGAGTTATAATGGAGCGAAACAGCTCAAATCCATACACGGTGGCACAAGCAATCGATGCTTATGCTGCGTACTGCAGAGAATATACTGTTTCTGTGATGCGCGTTCAGTGGATATCCAACGCGACAATCCTCCCTCATTTTGGCCATCGCACTGTCGACAGTCTTACACCAGTGGAAATACGTGAGTGGCATGCGGGCATTGCCAAAAGCCCAAAAGTGAAGCGTTCCGGGTTTGGCCAACCCCGTGCCTATTGCGAGCCACCGAAAACACCAGAAGAAAAGCGGCGTCGTAAGATGACTGCGAATAGTCATTTACTGGTGCTAAAGGCGGCGCTTAATTTCGCGTTTAGAGACGGAAAAGTATCTTCAGACAATCCATGGCGACCAGTGATGATGTTTAAGAATGTTTTTAATGCAAATGCACGATATCTAACAATTGAAGAGTGTAGGAGGTTGGTTCCTATGCTTGCTCCAGATTTTAGAAACCTAGCAAAGGCAGCGATCTATACAGGGGCGCGATTGATGGAGCTCGCATCGCTGGTCGCCTCAGATTTCAATAAAGTGGCAGGATCGGTTCACTTCAAACCGGGGAAGAATCGAACTGGAAGGCATGTAATTTTAAACGCTGAAGGCACTCAATTTTTTGCTGCATGTGTATCAAATTTACACAAAGATGATCTTATTTTTCGTCGTGGCGACGGACAGAGTTGGAAAGCACATGATGCTGCTCAAAGGTTAAGCCAACCTGTGCAATTGGCTGGCTTGCAGCACATAACTTTCCATTCATTCAGGCATACGTATGCGTCGATGATGGTTCAAGCTGGAGCATCTATCTCTGTCGTCGCCAAGAATCTCGGGCACAAACAAACGGAGATTTGTGAGCGTTATTATGCCCATCTCGCGCCTTCATACGTTGCCAGCGAAATCAGAGATAAAATGCCAGTACTGGGTCTGCACCAGTAGTTTTAGGACCTGCGGGCTGAGGGTGGTGCGCCAAGCAATCGAATTGGCCTAGTAACCAAGGGTATTTTCGCTACTCACAGCTAAACGCTGGTCGTTATTGGCCGTCGAAAAATCTAAGGCCGGCGACAGTCATTAAGGTCGAGAAGATTCAAGAAATCTCGAAAATATGCAGACAGAATGGTGATCGGCTCGCGGTTAATGTGCAATATCATCTGCCCGAGCGAATGAGCGTCAGGCTATTTACGCGCCAATTTAAATAGGCCGTGACTAACTTAATTATGGCGGTATACGAAAGCATTCCGAGAGTTGCAGACATAAATTAGTACTATATAGATTGAGGGGATCGCGTTGGACCGCGTGGGGGATTGTATATGAAAAACTTCGTGTTCGTTTCGGCTGTGGTGGCGTTTCTGGCCGGTTGCACCACACAGATACATGCGCAGAATGAAACTATTCAGCCCAGCAAGGTGCCGCTGGGAAGTTTCAAATATGCTGAACTCAAGCCGCTTGTTATCGAGCGGATGGAAGATGATGCCGGTGATAAGCGCGCTGCGATGCGAATCGGGAATGAACTGGAAACCTGCCTGAATTCTGTATTTCCGGCGATCCGAGCAAGCGCGGGAACTGATGCCGACAGAAAATTGCTCATCGAACCGAGTATCGTCGACATGAAGAAGGTCAATGTCAGTGAGAGATTCTGGCTTGGCAGCATGGCGGGTAGCTCGGCAGTTCTGCTCAAAGTTAAATATACCGACCTCGTGACGCAGCAAGTGGTGGCTGAGCCGGTTTTCTATGCGAAGGCAAATGCCATCGGAGGTGCTTTCTCGATTGGCGGCACTGACAATATGATGCTTTCACGTATTGTCGAAAACGCCTGCGCATACGGACGCCAATACTACTGAGCGCTGGGTTGTCTGTTCAGGTGAAGGGCTGCCATGAAATAGCTCCTTGCTTGAACGACTGCCATAACGCTGCGCAGTTAGCGCCGCATTAAATGGACGCGCATTATGATCCGAGAGCCAGAATGCATCTAGCTGTACGCCCAATTGCCGCCATCCTGCTGGCTGGTATTCTTGCTGCCTGCGCTAATGCTAGCACTGTGGCGCAGAAGCCGGCCGATGCAGGAACGACGCGGAGCTTCGAGGTACCCTTCGCCGAGGTGAAGGATGCCGCCTATGGTGCGCTCAAGTTGCTCCGGCTCTATCCCGAAGGCGAACAGGACGCGCCTGAGCGACACGTCATCCTGCTTGCGCGTCCGCCGCACGGTATGAGCTGGGGCGAAGTCGGCCGGATCTCCGTGGAGAAGTCCGCTGTGCCGCCGACGGTGGTGCGCGTCGTCTATGAAAAGCGCGCGACTTTCCAGTTCACCGGCGGTGAAGAAGCGTTCTCGCGTCGCCTGTTCGAGCGGATGGAAACCATTCTGGCTAAGCAGGCGACCGGACAGAACTAGAAGCACGGATATTACGGCGTCGCTCAAGCTGATACTTGCAGCAGCGGCTGCTGCAGTTCCCCGGCTTTACCTGAAGACATGGCGCAGGCCAGGCTGAGGTCGGGCGCCGGTAGCGTGTGGGTTATAACCCATGCCTCATCAGGGGTTGCCAGGCGCCAGCTACCCAGCAACGGCCCGCTGCCGGCATAATCCCGACGATCGGTCGCCTGCACTAGGCCGGAGCCGGTCGCTTTGGCGAGAGCCTCGCGGACGGTCCATATCCGGTAAAATTCCTGGGTTCCCTGGTGACTACGGTGTTGTTCACAGGGGCTGAAGCTAAGCGCAGCGATACCGTGTAAGTCTCGATCGCGGCGATGTACTTCAATGTCGACGCCAATAGGCCCCTCAGTGCTAAAGGCAGATGCGACCCATGTATCGGAATGGCTGAATGAAATCCAGATACGGCGGCTTATTGGGCTATGGAGCTGGGGTTGCCCGGATGGCGCGTGGGAAAAAACCCATCCCGAGGTATCGGAGAAATTGCCAGAATTCCCAGCGGAATATCGTAAAAGTGCTCGAGCTACACGGCCGGAGTGGGAAGATGCCATCTGGTCTGTTGCATGTCCCCAAGTCGACAGAAGTTGCAATTTCTGACCCGCCTTCAAGCTCATTGCGTGAACGAGAATCATGCGCGCTCAATTTCGCTTGGGTTGTAGAATAATCAAAAAAATCTATACTAAAATTGTATTCAGGGTTGTAGGGGTTGGAAGGCTGCAAGGCGTGCCCGACCAAGGCTGCCCAGCATACTGTGGGGGACTTACATGGTACAATGTAGCGTTCGCTGTGCTATCGGCGCAGCGTTGATCGTTATGTTGGCTGTCGGCGGCTGCAACCGCGTACAGCCTATCTATAAAGTTGAGGATCATCCGGTTCCGGTTGCTGCCCAGAAGGTCGATCTGGTCACTCTGGAGACTGCCATTTATCAGGCTGCTTCCTCGAATGGCTGGCTGGTCGACAAGGTCAATCCCGGGCTGATGCGTGCCACCCAGAAGTGGCGCGAACATACGGCGACGGTCGATATCGTCTATACGCAGAAAGCCTACAGCATCCGCTACGCAGGATCTTCAAATTTGAAGGCGGAGCAGGACTGGATTCATCGGCGATACAATTCCATGGTCGTCAAACTTGAACAGGACATTGAGAAGCGTTTGTACGCGGTCGGCTCTTGAGGGGGAGGCATGTCGGCTCAGCTGGCAGTCACAGTACATGACTATTATGCATGGTCGCCACCACAGGAGGTGCAGCGGCCTATCTCTGGCGGTGTACGCGATGGTGTAGTCGAGCTGCCGATGATGATGCGCCGCAGACTGGCTCCTACCGGGCAGGCTCTGATTAAGGCGGCTATGACCTGTACGGGCAGCCGGCAGGATGTCCGTTACGTCTTGGCAACGAGAGACGGTGAATTGACACGGACCATGAGTATCCTCGAAGCGGTGTCGCAGCACGAGATGCCATCGCCGGCAGATTTCAGCGTCTCAGTGCATCATGCTTTACTCGGCCTGCTGTCGATTCATACAAAGAACAAGGCTGGCCATACGGCGGTTTCAGCGGGGCCGGACTCTTTCGGGTACGGCCTGCTCGAAGCGGGGGCTTGCTTGACGCAGCGGACCGAAGAACATGTGCTGCTGTTATATGGCGAAGAACCATTACCGGGGCCCTACGCGGCGTTCGAGGATGTCGCTAGTCCGCGACGGCCTTTCATATTCTCTCTGCTGTTGGGGCGGCCGGCCTCGACAGCTGATGCCATTCATTTCCGCATGTCGGCAAATGTGCAGCCTAAAGCCAATCCTGTCCCGTGCCTAGCGCAAGATTTCCTCACTTTTCTACTCTCACACAGGCAGCACCAGTCGGCGGTCGGTGCTGACATGACGTGGGAGTGGTCCCGTGCGGCCTAAACTGGATCGCACCTGGCGCATGATGGCCACGGGACTGGCTTTTGTCGCCCTGTTCGGTGGTGGGCCGATTCTGGCATTCATTGCGTTCTGCACAGCTCGCGTGATGTCGCTGCGGGAGCCAGAGCGTGGCGTGCGCATCCGTTACTTGATCCATCGTCTGTTTCGCCTCTATGTCAGAGTGTTGCTGAGGCTGCGCATCTTTGACCTGGAGATGGAAGGTATCTATAAACTCAATGACCGTGGTGGCCGGCTGATTGTCGCCAACCACCCAACCCTACTTGATGTCGTATTACTGGTTGCCCTGTTGCCCCGTGGGCAATGTGTGATCAAGTCCGAACTCTGGGATAGCCCGATGCTGGGGCGGCTGATGCGTGCAGCTGGCTATATCCGGAATGATCTGCCCGCCGAGGAGATGTTATCGGCCTGCCGCAGTGCGCTGGAGGGCGGCAATCACCTGATCATCTTCCCTGAGGGTACGCGTAGTCGCCCAGGGGAACCGCTGAGGTTTCGCCGCGGTTTCGCCCATGTCGCGACGCTACTGAATGCGGAAATCCAACTTGTTGTGCTGTTCTGCAATCCCCCCACCCTTCTCAAGGGTGACCGGTGGTGGCAGGTGCCAGCGCGGCGACCACAGTTCCGGATCGTTATTGGTGATACCATAACGACAGGGGATATCGGCATCGAAGAGCATCGCTCGCTCACAACACGTAAGCTTGTTCGTCATCTTGAAGATTATTACACGGAACGGTTGGCCAATGGTTGATCTTGAACTTGAGGTAAAGAAGCTCATCGTCTCGTCCCTGAAGCTTGAGGATATAAAGCCAGAGGAAATCGACAGTGAAGAATCGCTGTTTTCCGACGGCTTGGGATTGGATTCTATTGATGCGCTGGAGCTGGGTGTGGCGCTGCGCAAAACCTTTAACGTAAAATTCGATTCGGTGACCGAAGAAGTCAAGGCGCATTTCTTCAATGTGCGCAGCCTTGCTCGCTTCATTGCCGCGCAGCAGGCAGGGTGAGTGGAATGCTGTCCCGGGACGAAATATTTGAGAAACTGAAGGGTCACCTTGAGGAAATGTTTGAGGTGCCGTCTGAGAAAATAGTGCAGAGCGCGCGTCTGTATGAGGACCTTGACCTTGACAGTATTGATGCCGTTGATCTGGTGGTGAAGCTCCAGGAGCTGACAGGCCGCAAGTTCAAGCCGGAGGAATTTAAGAGTGTTCGGACGGTGGGCGATGTCCTCGAAGCGGTTCATGCTCTGGTTGCCTAGCCAGGCAGCTGCGGCGTGCCTAACGGTGGTTCTGCTTCTCAGCGTCGCCTATCCTGCCATTGTTTACTTTACGCGGGATCATTTTGCGCCACTGGCTTTCATTGGTCTGGCGGAGACGCTATTGCTCTTGCGGCTGCTGACTCTGCCGGAGCACTTGATCCGGCACTGGTGGCCGCCGCTGGTGGCCGCGCTGGTGCTGCTGCCGCTGCTGGCCATGCTGGATGCCGAACTTGCCAGCCGCTTCTATCCGGTCTTGCTCAGCCTGGCCATCGCTGCAGTCTTCGCGCTGTCGCTGTGGCGCCCGCCGAGCCTGATCGAGCGGTTCGCGAGCCCGCGTTATGGAGTATTGCCACCGGAGGGCCAGATTTACTGTCGCCGCCTGACGATGGTATGGGCCGGATGGTTGGTCGCCAATGCCGCCATCGCCGCCGTGCTTGCCGCGATGGGCGCCGATGATTTCTGGGCGCTGTGGACCGGGCTGATTTCCTATGTCGTGATGGGCGTGTTGTTTGCCGGCGATTACATCCTGCGGCAAACTATCTATCGATCCTTCGGGCGCGCATGATGGAAGGGCGGTTGTCTCATCTGCTGACGGATGCGGCGTCTGCAGCGGGATGCATCGCCATCCATGGTGGTCACCGCAAGAGCTGGGCGGATTTTCGCAGCGACGTTGTGACCAATGCGCATCGCCTGCGACAGGACGGTTGTCGTCGTGGCCTGCTGCTTGCCGATGACAGCTACTGGGCGGCGGTCGGGCTGTTCGCTCTGCTGGATGCCGGCTGCGAGATCGTCTTTCCGCCCAACGGCCGGCCCGGTACGCTGGATGCGATGGCCGGCAGCTTCGATTGCCTAGTCAGCGATGTGCCGCCACTGGTGCCGGTGCGCAGTCTTGTGCTGCAGCATGGCGGGCCGGGTGAACCGCCGGCCGTCCGACCGCTTGATCCTGCGACGCCCATCGCTTTCTTCACCTCCGGTTCCACCGGTGCGGCCAAACGGGTCGACAAGACCCTACATCAGCTCGAGCAGGAGGCTGCCGCCATCGAGGCGGTGTTCGGGGCCATCGTTCCGCCATCGGCCTGCGTGCATGCCACGGTCAGTCATCAGCATGTCTACGGCCTGGCTTTCCGCCTGTGTTGGCCTCTGGCCAGCGGCCGTGTCTTCGAAGGCCGCACGCATGACATATGGGAAAGCGTGATGGCCGCGTTCCAGGATGATGGCGTGCTGGTGACCAGTCCGGCGCATCTGATGCGGCTGGATGGCATGATGCCGCCTTCAGGCAACCGCCGGCCCAGCCTAATCCTCTCGGCCGGCGCACCGCTTGGTGCTGATGCCGCCGCGACGACGACGCAGGTGTTCGGCGTGCCTCCGACCGAGATCTTCGGCAGCACGGAAACCGGCGCGGTGGCCTGGCGCAGCCATGACAGGCCCGATGCCGACTGGCAGCCGCTGCCCGGTGTGCGCATCGGCGCCGATGCCGAGGGTCGCATGGAGGTGCAGGCTCCGTATGTCGCCGGCGTGCAGGCCAGCGCTGATCTGGTCGATCTGCTGCCCGCTGGCGGCTTCCGCTTCCGCGGCCGTGCCGACCGAGTGGTGAAGGTTGAGGGAAAACGCGTCAACCTGCAGCAGGTCGAGCAGATGCTGGTGGCACTGCCCTGGATCGAGGATGCCGCCGTGATCCTGCACGAGCCGACACGACGCATTGCTGCTGCAGTGGTGACGACGCCCGATGGCCGGGACCACCTGGAGCAGCTGGGCGCCTTCCGCTTTGGCCGCATGCTGCAGAAGGCCTTGTCCGCGACGCAGGAACCGGTTGGCCTGCCGCGTCGTTGGCGCTTCGTCGCCAGCCTGCCGGTCGCAGCACTGGGTAAACGGCGGCAGACCGATATTGCGGCGCTGTTCGATGTCGCGCAGCCAGAAGGTGTTCAGTCATGACGCGGCCAGTCGAGCCGGTCTTGCACTACAGCCATGTTGCTGACGGTGTGGCCGAGCTGACGCTGTTCATTCCGCCGGATCTAGCGCAATGCGAGGGGCATTTCCCCGGCCAGCCGGTGTTGCCCGGCGTGGTCCAGGTCGATTGGGTGGTGTTGCTGGCCGAGCGGCATCTGGGACTCGCGGTTGAGTCCGCGCAGAAGCTGCAGGTGAAGTTCCGGCGCATCACGCAGCCAGGCATGACTGTGGTGCTGCGCCTGCAACATGCGGCCGCGCGCGGGCGTCTGACCTTCGAATACCGCCATGAGGACGACATCCTGTCCTCGGGCAGCATTGCCCTGGTGTCGGCATGACCAGCGGGGAGCAGAAAATCTGCGCCATTGTGCCCAGCCATAATCACTGGCTGGCGCTGGATACTGTACTTACGCCGTTGCTGGCTGCCGGCCTGACCGTGTTCATCGTCGACGATGGCAGTACCGAGCCGGCCAGCAGTGCTTTGGCGGCCCGACACGATCCCGCACGCGGCATCATCGTGCATCGTCTGGCCGTCAATCAGGGCAAGGGCGGCGCAGTGCTGGCCGGCATGACGCTGGCCGAGGCGGCCGGCTTCACGCATGCGCTGCAGGTCGATGCCGATGGCCAGCATGATATGGGCCGGCTGGAAGATCTGCTGGCGCTGGCCCGGCAGCATCCGCAGGCCCTGGTGACCGGCGTTCCCGTCTATGACAGCAGCATCCCGCTGGGCCGTGCCATCGGCCGCTGGATCACGCATATCTGGGTCTGGATCGAAACCCTGTCGCTGCAGATTCGCGATTCCATGTGCGGCTATCGCGTCTATCCGCTGGCGGCCGTGCATCGCCTGCGGGCGGACGGCGAGGTGCTGGGGCAGCGGATGGATTTCGACACCGAGATCATGGTGCGCCTGTTCTGGCGCGGCACACCGGTGGCGCAGTTGCCGGTCCGCGTCACCTATCCGCCGGGCAACACCTCCAATTTCAATATGCTACGCGATAACCTGCAGATATCGGCCATGCACACGCGGCTGGTCCTCGCCATGCTGTGGCGCCTGCCGCAGGTGTTGAAGCAGCGCCCCGGACCATTGCGCGCGGAACCCACGCATTGGGCGCGGTTGTCGGAGCGCGGGTTGTGCTGGGGCCTACGCTTCTGTTCACTGCTGTACCGCCTACTCGGTCATCGGCTGTCGCATGCGGCGATGGGGCCGATCGTGCTGTTCTTCTATCTCACCGGCGCCGAGCAGCGCCGGGCTTCGCGCGATTTCCTCGCCCGTGCCTTCGCCGCCCGCGGTGAAGCGCGCCAGCCGGGCTTCTGGGATGGCTACCGGCATTTCTTCAGCTTCGCCGGCCGGGCGCTGGATTCCCTTGCGGCCTGGTCAGGCAACCTGTCGCCGGACATGATGGATGGCGATGGCGCCGACAGCCTGCGGCAGGCGATGGGCGATCAGCGTGGTGCCGTGATCGTCGTTTCCCATGTCGGCAATATCGAGGCTTCACGCGCGCTGATCGATCCCGCCATCCGGCGCCGGCTGCTGGTGCTGGTCCATACTCAGCATGCCGCGAACTACAACCGCGTGCTGCGTGACATCAATCCGGAGACTGCCCTGAACACCTTTCAGGTGACCGAGCTCGACACAGCCACCGCGGTGCTACTGAAGGAGCGGGTCGACCGCGGCGACTGGGTCGTCATCGCCGGCGACCGGGTGCCGGTTTCCGGCCCGCGCGTCAGCCTTGTGCCCTTTATAGGACAGCTGGCCGCCTTTCCGCAGGGGCCATATATCCTGGCGGCGGTGATGGAATGCCCACTCTACACGTTGTTCTGCCGCCGTGAAGCCAAAGGTTTCCGCTTGGCCGGTCACCGGCTGGCCGAGCGGGTGACATTGCCGCGGGGGGAGCGTATGGAGGCGCTGGATGGATATGCAGGCGCATTCGCCCGCGCCCTGGAGGAACAGGCGCTCCAGGATCCGTTCCAGTGGTACAATTTCTTCGATTTCTGGGCGATGAAGAAGGATAGCTTGACACCATGATCTCGGCCGAGGTGGTCATCCAGCCGCAATTCTATGATCTCGATCCGATGAACGTGGTCTGGCACGGTAATTACCCGCGTTTTCTGGAGCAGGCCCGCTGCGCCCTGCTGGACAAGATCGGCTACAATTACCAGCAAATGGTAGACTCCGGTTTCGCCTGGCCGATTGTCGACATGCATCTGAAATATGTGCGGCCCATCCGTTTCGCTCAGGCGATCGTGGTGCGCGCCACGCTGACCGAATACGAGAACCGCGCCTGCATCGACTACCGCATCATCGACCAGGCCACCGGCGAAACCGTGACCAAGGCCCGCACCGTGCAGCTCGCCATCGCGGCCGAAACCGGCGAACTGCAATTCGTCTCGCCGCCGGCCTTCACCGATAAAGTCAGAGCGTTGCTGTGAGTGCCATGCTGCGCCTCTGTTTTGCCGTTCTGATGCTTCTGCTGGCACTGCCTGCCGCACAGGCCGCCGAACGGGTCGGCGAATTCACCGATGGGCAGGTGCTGCAGGGCCGCTTCGTGCAGCTTCGGCAGCTCTCTGGTTTTCCGGCACCGCTCAAAAGCGAAGGCCGCTTCACGCTGGCGGCCGGTCGCGGCCTGATCTGGCGGACGGAAACGCCCTTTGCCGTCACCACGGTCATCAGTCCTGCCGGCCTGGTGCAGGAGACCGGCGGCGTCGAGACCATGCGCCTGCCGGCTGCGCGGCTGCCGTTCATCGCGCGGCTCTATGCCATGCTAGGCGGTGCCCTGAGCGGCGACTGGCAGGGCCTTGAAGAGGCCTTCGTGGTGACGCGCGAGGGTAACGATAAGTCCTGGACCCTGCACCTGCTGCCGCGCAAGTCTGACGATGCGGCCATGCCTTTCCGCGAAATCCTCATCCAGGGCAGTCGCTATGCCGACCGTGTTGAGCTTCTGAAGTCCGATGGTGATCGTGATACGCTGGTCTTCCTCGATCAGGCCCTCGTGACCCAGTCGCTGGGCGCCGATGACATGCAGATACTTGCGACGGTGGGGCGCCGCTGATGCGTATCCTTGCCGTTCTGTGGCTGGCGGTCGTTCTCCTGGCCGGGCTGTATCTCGGCTACCGCTTTCATGACGGCGCGCTGTTCCGCACCGATCTGACGGCGCTGCTGCCGCAGGACGAACGAAACCCGGTGCTGCAGCAGGCCAGTGACACGGTTTCAAGGGCGCTGAGCAGCCGTGTGATTTTCATGATCGGTCATCAGGACCGTGTGGCGGCGCGCGTTGCGGCTGCGCAATTCTCGACCGATCTGCTTTACCGCGGCATCATCGAACGGTTCGACTCCCAATTCGATGCCGAGCGGGTGGTGCGCCTGGGTCGCCAGTATTTCCCCTATCGCGACGGCCTGCTGTCGGAGCGGCATCGCAGCCTGCTGATGCAGGACCGGGGCGAGCAGCTGTCGGTCAATGCCCTGTCGCAGGTCTTCGGCTTTGTCGGCATGGCGGACGCCGCCCTGCTGCGGCACGACCCTTTTCTGTTGCTGCCAGGCTTCATTGCCGACCTGCCGTTTCCGGCGTCGCGCCTGGTGGTGGATGATGGTTATCTCACCGTGGTCGACCAGGGCGTCACCTGGATCGCGCTGACCGGCCTGATCACCGGCGAGCCGATGTCGCTCGATACGCAGCAGCGGGTGATCGATGCGGTGGCCGAGGCTGAAACCAGGCTGAAAACGACGGCGCCGGGACTGGAGCTGCGTCGACTAGGCGTGACCTTCTTCGGTCATGCCGGTGCATCCGTGGCGCTCGAGGAAGCCTCCTGGCTCGGTGGCCTGTCGCTGATCGGCACCGTGCTGCTGATTCTGGTGGTGTTCCGGCGCATCGGGCCTCTGCTGTATAACCTGATGGCGTTGGCGACCGGCAGCATTGTCGCGCTCGCTGTCAGCTTCTTCATTTTCGGCGAACTGCATGTCGCTATCCTACTGTTCGGTACCAGCCTGATCGGTGTTGCCGTCGATTACGGCCTGCATTACAGCGCCAGTCTGTTTGATCCGGAGATGCGGCAGCCGTCTGAGCGGCTTGCGCATGTCGGCATCGCCATCACGCTGGGTCTGGCGACCACGCTGATCGGCTATGCTACCTTGCTGCTGGCGCCGTTTCCCGGTCTGCACCAGCTGGCGGTCTTCGCCGTGGTCGGACTGATCGCGGCTTTCTTGACGGTGATCCTCTGGATTCCGCTGCTCGATCGCGACCGCACGCTGCGCCATGGCGCCACCATGCTGCGTGCCGCTGGTGCACTCTGGCGTTTCTGGGCTGCGCCGCGTCTGCGGCCGCTGCGCCATGTCCTGCTTGCTCTGTTCGTGCTGATCGGTATCGCCGGCTGGCTGCGCCTGGAGGCGGATGACGATGTGCGCCACATGCAGGCGCTGTCGCCCGCGCTGCTGAAGCAGCAGGCGGATATCCAGCATCTGACCGGCGCAGTGCCGGCAACGCAGTTCCTGCTGATCAAGGCCAGCGATGACGAGGCCGCGTTGCAACGGGAAGAGGCGATCATGCCGGCGCTGGAGGCCATGAAGGCCAGCAGTCAGATCGCCAGCTATCAGGCGCCGGCCAGCTACGTGCCGTCGGCAGCACGCCAGCGCGAGAATGCGCAGCTCCGTGCCACCCGGCTCAATGCGCCGCTGCGGGATGGACAATATGCCAAGCTCGGCCTCCCGGTGCCCGCCGAGATTGCGCCGACGCAAAGCGTGTTGACCTTGGACGAGGCACTGCAGCGCGATGCCATCCCTTATCTGAAAGACATGGTTGTTGCGCCGGGCCTGCACACCATCACCTTGCACGGTCTGCAGGATGCCGCCGTACTGCGCGCTGCCTTCGCCGGCATGCCAGATCTGTGGGTGGTCGACCCGGTGATCGATTTCAATGCGCTGCTCGGCCGGTATCGCGGCCGCGCGGTGATGCTGATCGCCATCTCGGCGCTACTGATGCTGCTGCCGCTGTTCTGGCGTTATGGCCTGCGCGGTGGCCTGCGTGTGATGGCGCCGCCGGCCATGGCGCTGCTGCTGACGCCGGCCGTGCTGGCCCTGCTGGGCCAGCGCTTCACCTTCTTCCATGCCATGGCGATGATCCTGGTCCTGTCGATCAGCGTCGATTACGCGATCTTCTGTGCCGAGGGCGAGGCCGAGCATCATTCGATCATCATGCTGGCGATCTGGCTGGTCACTTTCACGACGCTGCTGTCCTTCGGCATGCTGGCCTTCAGCGAGGTGGCCGTGGTACATGGCTTCGGCCTCACCATGTTGGTCGGCATGTGCATTTCGCTGTTCCTGGCGCCGCTGGCGCGCCGGCAGACAATGGCGGGAGCGGCATGATGCGACGCTTCGCCCTGCCTGCTCTGCTGCTTCTGTTGCTGGCCGGCTGCGCCGCCGCGCCGCCACCGGTCTCGCCCGAAGAGGCTGCGCGACCGATGATCGCGCCCGCACGACTGCTAACCCTGCCGCAGCCTGCCGATCTCGGGCGTGAGGTTCAGGCCGTGCAGCTCATCACGCTGCGTCGCGACAATCAGGCGATCAACTTTGAAGGCCATCTCAGCGTCACGCCTGAGCGCCTGCTTCTGGTGGGCATCGACTCTGTAGGACGGCGGGCGATGACGCTGACCTGGACCGAAGCCGGCCTTGTTGCCGAAGCTGCGCCATGGCTACCGCCGGCGGTACGGCCGGGCAGCATGCTGGCGGATATCGTGCTGTTATACTGGCCGGCAGCGGCGGTGCGCGCCAGTCTGCCAGTTGGTGGGGCATTGATCGAAAGCGATGGCCGGCGCCAGATCCTGCTCGATGGCAAGCCGGCGCTCAGCATCGAATATGGTTTCGATATCGGCCGGCGTTGGACCGGCCGCCTGCGTTATACCAATCATTCCTGGGGCTACGAGATCGACGTCCAGTCGGTGGAGGCGGGATCGTGACGGCGCTGTCTCTGGGCATCACGGCGATGGGCCTGTGCACGCCGCTGGGGACCGGCAAGACCGCGACGGCGGCGGCACTCTTTTCCGGTTCTTCTGTCGGGCTGGTGCCGCGTGACGATCTGCTTCCGGGACGCAGGCTGCATATCGGCTCGCTGCCGCAGGATCTGCCGCCGCTGCCGGCTGCGCTGGCGCAGTGGGATTGCCGCAACAACCGGCTGATGATGCTGGCGCTGCAGGAAATCGCCGATCCGGTGCGCGAGGCCGCTGAACGCTATGGTCGTGATCGCATCGCCGTCATTATGGGCACCAGCACCGGCGGTATCGCCGAGGGCGAGCTGGCTTTCGCCGCGCATCGGCAGAGCGGGCAATGGCCGGATGGATTTCACTATCGCCATCAGGAAGCCGGCAGCCTGAGCCGTTTTTCTGCGGCGGTGTTCGGCCTCACCGGTCCGGCCTATGCGGTGGTGACCGCCTGCTCATCCAGCAGCAAGGTCTTCGCATCCGCACGTCGGCTGATCCAGGCCGGTGTAATCGATGCGGCGGTGGTTGGCGGCGCCGATACGCTCTGCCGCATGACGGTCGGCGGCTTCTCGGCGCTGGAGGCTGTATCGGCCGGCCGCTGCAATCCATTCAGCGCCCATCGCGACGGCATCAATATCGGCGAGGGTGCCGCCGCCTTTCTGCTCACGCGCGACGCGGCACCAGTACAGCTGCGCGGCATTGGTGAGGGGTCGGATGCGCATCACATCAGCGCGCCGGATCCCGAGGGCCATGGCGCTGCTACTGTGATGCGGCTGGCGCTGGCCGATGCGGATCTGACGCCGGGCGACATTGCCTATATCAATCTGCATGGCACCGGCACGGCACTGAACGACTCGATGGAGTCCAAGGCGGTGGATGCCGTCTTCGGTGCGGGCGTCGCCTGCAGTTCCACCAAAGGCATGACCGGGCATACGCTGGGCGCTGCCGGGGCCTGCGAAGCCGCTTTCCTGTGGCTGACCCTGCATCCCGACTGGAATCCGCAAGGGTATCTGCCGCCGCATCTGTGGGATGGCACTGCCGATCCGGCGCTGCCGCGCCTGGCATTGACTGCGGTCGGTGCCCGTCTGTCCGATCCCGGTGCGCCGGCGGCGCTGCTCAGCAATTCCTTTGCTTTCGGCGGCAGCAATCTGGCGCTGCTGTTTGCACGGGGAGGCCTGTGATGACGCTTTGCCCCTATCCGATCGAGCGGTTGCTGCCGCATGCTGCGCCGATGCTGCTGCTGGATGAAGCGATCGCCTATGACGATGCCGCCATGCAGGCCGGTGTCACGGTGCGTGAGGGCCTGTTTTTCCGGGCTGGCCGCGGCATGCCGGCGCATATCGCACTCGAATGGATGGCGCAGACCTGCGGCGCCTATATCGGCGCGCTGGCACTCGACAAAAAACTGCCGGTACGGATCGGTTATCTGCTCGGCACGCGCGACTTCCGCTGCAGCCGGGCATGGTTTTCCGCCGGTGAGCATCTGCATGTCCATGCCCGCCTGCTGTTCCGTGACGACGAGATGGGCGTATTCGACTGCCGCGTGGCGGAAGCCGCGACCGGCCTAGATCTGGCGCAGGCACAATTGACAGTCTACCAGCCAGCGGAAGGCAGCTCGCTTTCGGTCGGCGGTGGACAGAGGGGAATGCAGCCATGACACGATTCATACTGGTCACCGGTGCCAGCAAGGGTATTGGACGAGCCATTGCACTCCGGTTGGCGCGTGACGGTTTTGGCATCGCCGTACATTACGGCAGCGATCGCACCGGCGCTGAACAGACCTTGCAGATGCTGCAGGCTGCGGGCGGCACGGGCCGGGTAATTGGCTTTGACATATCAGACCGCGCTGCGGCCCAACAGGCGCTGGAGGCCGATACGCAGGCGCATGGTGTCTATTACGGCGTCGTGCTCAATGCGGGCATCGCGCGCGATGCGGCTTTTCCGGCCCTGTCCGATGATGACTGGGATTCGGTACTGCGCACCAATCTCGATGGATTCTACAATATCCTCAAGCCCCTGAGCATGCTGATGATCTCGGCACGGCAGGGCGGCCGTATCGTCACGCTGTCCTCAGTTTCAGGCCTGATCGGCAATCGCGGCCAGGTCAACTACAGTGCCGCGAAATCCGGTATCATCGGCGCGACCAAGGCCTTGGCCATCGAACTGGCCAAGCGCAAGATTACCGTGAACTGTGTGGCGCCCGGCCTGATCGAGACGCAGATGACAAAGGACGTACCGATGGCGGAAGCCCTGAAACTGGTGCCGATGAACCGGACAGGTCAACCCGACGAGGTGGCCGCCGCTGTTGCTTTCCTCTGCTCGGATGAGGCCAGCTATATCACCCGGCAGGTAATCTCGGTGAACGGGGGAATGATTTGATGCGGCGCGTTGCTGTCACCGGCATGGCCGGCATTACCGCCCTGGGCGAGGATTGGGCCAGCATTCGTGATCACATGATTCGCGGCGAAACGGCTGTGCGCGTGATGCCGGACTGGGATCGCTATGTCGGCATCAACACGCGTCTGGCCGCACCTTTGCCGGCCTTTACCGGAACCGATCACTATCCGCGAAAGAAGACGCGCACCATGGGCGCCGTCGCGCGGATGGGCGTTTATGCCACCGAACGCGCGTTGCAGGATGCCGGCCTGCATGATGATCCGGTCGTGCGCAGCGGCCGCACTGGCATTGCCTATGGATCGTCTTTCGGCAGTCCGGCCCCGGTGATCGGTTTTGCCGAACTGATGACGCAGGGACATTCGCGTACTCTGAATGCGACCACCTATATCCAGCTGATGAGCCATACCGCGGCGGTTAATATCGGGCTCTTCTTTGAGATAACGGGCCGTATCATCCCCACATCCAGTGCCTGCACCTCGGGCAGCCAGGCCATCGGCTATGCCTTGGAAGCGATCCGCAGCGGCAAAGCCGATGTCATGGTCGCAGGCGGTGCAGAGGAACTCGATGTTACTCAGGCCGCTGTGTTCGATACGCTGTTCGCCACATCGACGCGCAACGATCGGCCGCAAACGACGCCGCGGCCCTATGACCGCGACCGCGACGGCTTGGTAATTGGCGAGGGCGCTGCCACGCTGATTCTGGAAGATTATGATCGCGCCGTGGCGCGCGGCGCGCGCATCCATGCCGAGGCGGTGGGTTTCGCCACCAATTCAGACGGCAATCATGTCACCCAGCCGCAGGCCTCCACCATGGAGCTGGCGCTGCGGATGGCGCTTGAGGATGCCGGCCTGCAGGCGACGGACATTGGCGCGGTCAACGGTCATGGCACCGCGACGGAATGGGGCGATATCGCTGAGACGCAGGCGACCTACAATGTCTTTGGCGGGTCGACGCCGATGCATTCCCTCAAGAGCTATTTCGGTCATACGCTTGGCGCCTGCGGAGCCATAGAAGCTTGGTTGGCCATCGAGATGATGCGCGACGGCGTGCTATATCCGACTGTCAATCTGGTGAATGTTGATGAGCGCTGCGCACCCTTGGACTATGTGATGGGTTCTCCGCGCCAACACCTGCATAGCTATGTCATGTCTAACAACTTTGCTTTTGGCGGCATAAACACGTCTTTGATATTCCAGACTGCTTGATGAGATTTCCAATTCTAAAAATAAAACTCATAAATAAAAACCAATAAGAATAGCAAAGGAAGGGCGACAAATATCCAACGCATGAGTGAATTCTCGTTTCTAGATAAAAGACATCACATGCTGAATGTTATTATATTCATCATTATATCGCGAGCTGGTTTCCGAGTTCCTAGTTATCCATTTGACAATCAAGAATTGTCCGCAAAAATTACAACCTTTCCCATTATGAGCGGGCGCTCATGTTCCTGGAATGATCGTGACGAATCGGATATCAGGTATAATTGCGGGCGTGTTTCTGTTGGCGGCGACGCCTTGCATCGGTGCGGCTCAATCCTATACGGCAGGGATGATGCAACTGCCTCCTGTTAAGATGCCCGGGGCTGTTGTGCCGGGTGTTCCGATCACTGTCTGGTACCCAGCGAAGACGCCAGAGAAAATTGTGCAGTTCGGGGACGTAGAGCTCAAGGTGGCTTTGGATGCGGCCCCACTGCCGGGGCGCCGTCGCCTGATATTGATCTCGCATGGCAGCGAAGGGAGTGATCTAGCCCTAAGTAATTTGGCCCGGTTGTTGGCGCAGCGGGGGATGATCGTCGCGGCGCCTCGTCATCTGGGAGATAGCTTTGACGATAAATCGGCACACGGTTCGTCGCGGCAATTTGGAGCGCGCCCTTACCAGGCGTCGTATGCCTTGGATGTAGTGCTCAAGAATTCGAAACTATCCAAGGTTATTAACCCTCGTCAGATAGGCATGGTCGGGTATTCTGCCGGTGGTTATACGGCACTGGTGATGGCAGGCGCCAAAGCTGATCGCCAAAACTGGATTAAACATTGCCAGCAGCCCGTGGATCACGGTGCTGCTTGTCCTTTGGGCGGTTGGCTAACGAGCCTGGGATTGAGATTTCTCGATGATTGGGACAGGCCCCCGGAAACCCGTATTAAATCAGTGGTTCTGCTCGCCCCATTTGGCGTTATGTTTGATAAAGCCGCATTGGCGGATGTGAAGGTTCCCGTTTTGATGTTCCAGCCAGAACGGGATGAGGTGCTTCCCAACGCCTTCAATGGCGAATTAATCCGGGACTCTTTACCGCGTCGACCGGACTATCGCATTGTTCCGGGCGGGCATTTCATTTTTATCCAGCCCTGTTCGGCAAAGCTGGCTGCTGCGGTTCCGCGAGTTTGCGTAGATTCGCCGGGAGTGAACCGAGCCACTATCCAGTATCAAACAAACATCCAAATCGCCGACTTCTTTGTACGTTCTTTGGGTCGTGAATAAACGGATTGCGACAGAGTGTAGTTCAGTCCCGGACGACTGCTGCCGGGGCCAACTTCCATGGCCGGAAAAGAGCCTGAATAGCGCTCAGGCCAAAATCAGGCTCCTTCGCTGTCTCTGATTGCCGGAACCGGACGATAGCCACGCTTGGAGTCTCCGCTTGAACAGTAACAGGCCGGCGAATCGGGTAGGTAGGCGTTGGATTTTCGAGTGATGGGTCCGTATGGGGCGGGCACAATGATCGGCAGATCAGAGGTTGGGGGCACCGAGCTTGGATGTCTCTCTCTATATGTCCGTGGCCAGCTTGGGATTCAGAATGGGGTGTATTGGCCATTCGTGACAGTTCTGCTATATTCACTTTTGCTCCAATTTTGCTCCACTGCCGAATGCAAAGCGGTCGGTACCGGTGCAAGAGAATGCAGCTAAGTGGTTGAAGTTTTTGGAGGCAGGTCTCCAGTTGGCACAGGAAAACGGGCTGGGTTCCGGCTCATAACCTGAAGGTCAGAGGTTCAAATCCTCTCCCCGCAACCAAATTGAAAAACCCGCCGGCGCAAGCCTGGCGGGTTTTTTGTTGTCTGCGGCATGCTCCTTGCAGCTTTTCCGGCAGACCCATAACCGGAGCGACGCCCATGTTCACTCTGCATAATCCGCCCGACACCGCGCCGCTGCCCGGCCCGATCAGCTGGGGTGTGGAGATGCCAACGCCGCGGCGCCTGCTTTATGTCTCGGGCCAAGTGGGCGAGGATTCTGCCGGCGCGGTCGGCGATGGCATCCTGCGGCAGGCCGAGCTGACCTGGGGGAATGTCGGCGCCGTGCTGCGCGCCGCCGGGATGACGCCGCAGAATATCGTGCGCACCGGGATCTATTTCACCAGCGGGGTGGAGATGACCGATGCGCTGAAGGATGACCTCAACAAGATCCGCGTCGGTTTCCTGGGTGCGCATCGCCCGGCTTCGACGATCCTGTTTGTGCCGCGGCTGATGAATCCGGCCTGGCTGATCGAGATCGATGCCATCGCCGCAGAATTCTGACGGCTACTTGGCCTCGCGGTCATAGGCGACGCCGATCGCCGCCGGCAGTCGCGCGGCCCGCCCCATCAGTGCCAGCACGACGATGGCGATGATATAAGGCAGCATCTGCACGACATATGAGCTGATCGGCAGGCCGATGGTCTGGACCCTTAAATAAAGGGCCTCAGCCGCACCGAAGACCAGGCAGGCCACCAAAGTGCCGAAGGGCATCCAGCGACCGACGATGATCGCGGCCAGCGCGAGATAGCCGCGGCCCGAAGTCATTGCATCGGTGAAGGTGCCGATCTGCTGCAGCGCCAGCACAGCACCGCCAAGGCCGGCGATGGCGCCGCCGGCCAGCACGGCCCAGATGCGGATCGCCACCGGATCGGCGCCGATGGCATAGGCGGCCTGCGGGTTTTCACCCACGGCGCGCAGGGTCAGGCCTGCCTGGCTGCGCATCAGGAAGAAGAACATTGGCACGGTGATGAGCAGGGCCAGATAGGTAAGCGGCGGCTGCTGGAACAGCAGCGGCCCGACCCATGGCAGATCGGCGAGGCCGGGAATCGGCCAGGCCTGCAGCAATGGCACCTGGATCACCGGGGCCTGGCCGCGGCCGACGATGCTGCGCAGCAGGAAACTGGTCAGGCCGATGGCAAAGATATTGGCGGCCAGGCCGGTCACCATCTGCTCGGCGCCGAAGCGCACGGTGACGATGGCGACCACGCCGGCCAGGCAGGCGCCGCAGGCCAGGCTGGCGACCAGGCCGAGCGCGGCATTGCCGGTGATGAAGGTGGCAATCGCGGCCCCGAAGGCGCCGGCCAGCATCATGCCTTCCAGTCCGACGGCAAAGACGCCGGCCCGTTCCGACAGAATGCCACCCAGGGCCGCGAACAGCAGCGGCGTGGCAATACGCAACGCCGAGATCAGGAAATCGAGGGTTGCCGCATCCATGTCAGGCTTTCGGTTTGCGGCCGGCCGACGCCATGGCGGCCAGCACGAACAGCATGGTGAGCCCCTGGATCACGGTGACCAGCGACGACGGCACGCCGACCTGCCGCTGCATCGCCAGGGCACCGGTTTCCAGAAAACCGAAGAACAGTCCGGCCGGCACGACCGCCAGCGGGTTGAGCGCGCCGAGCAGGGCGATGGCCACGGCATTGAAGCCGAATCCATGCGAGAAGCCTTCGATCAGGCGGTAGTGGATCCCGAGCACTTCAATGCCACCGGCAAGGCCAGCCAGTCCGCCAGCCAGCAGCATGACGGTGAAGGTGCTGGCAGTTGGCGAGAAGCCGGCATAGAGCGCGGCGGGCCGGCTGCTGCCGAACACACGCAGCCCGAAGCCGTAGCGGGTATGCCAGAGAAAGACATGGGACAGCACGGCGATCACCGCCGCGATCAGGATGCCGTAATGCAGCTGCGTTCCCTGCAACAGTTTGGGCAGCCAGTAATCGGCTGGCAGCAGCGGGGATTGCGGGAAGCCGGCGCCATCCTCGCCCAGGCTGCCATGCAGGGCCGCGCCGACGATCAGCAGGGCGACGAAATTCAGCAGCAGCGTGACCAGAACTTCATGCACGCGGCGGCCGACATGAATGGCGGCAGCGAGGCCGGCCCAGGCCATGCCGCCGAGAATGCTGGCCAGCAGCGCCGAACCGATCGCCAGCACGGGATGGCCAAGCGGCAGCATGATGCCGACCCAGCTGGCGCAGAGCCCGCCGATGGCGATCTGGCCTTCGCCGCCGATATTGATGATCTTGGCGCGGAAGCACAGCGCAACGCCCAGTCCGGTGAGAATATAGGGCGTCGCCTTGTTAAAGCCGACGGCAATGCGATCGAACGAGCCAAATGCGCCGTTCAGCATGGCGCGAAAGGCCGTGAGTGGGTCCTTGCCGGAAAACATGATCAGAAGTCCGGTGCAGGCGAGCGCCAGCAGCACCGCCAGCGCGGCGCGGCTCAGCGAGGCCGGAATCTGGATGCGCCAGACCGGGCGTTTGGCGACAGGGGCGGCGGTTTCGCTCATGCCGCCTGCCCGACCGGGCCTGACGCATCCCCCAGGCTGCCAGCCATCATCAGGCCGATGCGACCGACATCCACGGCCTCGCGCGGCACCACGCCGACCAGACGGCCATCGAACAGCACGCCGATGCGGTCGCCGATCGACAGCACCTCGTCGAGTTCGGAGGAGATGTAGATCACGGCCGCCCCGCTGTCGCGCAGGGCCAGGATGCTGTCCATGACAAAGCGCGTGGCGCCGGGATCGAGGCCCCAGGTCGGCTGGTGGGCAATCAGCAGGCGCGGGCCGCGATCGATCTCGCGGGCGACGACGATCTTCTGCTGGTTGCCGCCCGACAGTTGCCGGGCCTGCAGGTCCGCACTCGGCGTGCGAATATCGAAAGCGGAGACCAGCCGCGCGGCGGCAGCGGCCAGACCGGCGCGGCTGAGCCATGGCCCGCGCGAAAACGGGGTCCGTGCGGAATCGCGCAGCATCAGATTCTCGGCAATGCTCATGCCCTGCACCAGGCTGGTCTGGGCCCGGTCGGCCGGCATATAGGCAATGCCGGCGGCCACGCGCGCGGCAATACCGGCCTGGCTGAGATCGGCGCCGTCCAGAAGGATACGGCCGGCCGTCAGGCGACGCAGGCCGGCGATCGCTTCGGCCAGTTCCAGCTGGCCGTTGCCGTCGACCCCGGCGATGGCCAGGATTTCACCGGCGGCCACATCGATGTCGATATTCCGCAACGCGACGCCCTGGCCCGCCGCGGTGGCGATGCCATTGAGGCTCAGCAGGGTTGTGGCAGCGGCAGACGGCCGGCGTTGCAGCGGCGCGGCGATGTCGCGGCCAACCATCATGCGGGCCAGTGTGTCGCGGTCAGTGCCGGCAGCCGTGGTGCGACCGGCCACCTTGCCGTCGCGCAGCACCACGATATCGTCGCAGACCTCCATCACTTCGCCGAGCTTGTGCGAGATGAAGATGATCGATTTTCCCTCGTTGCGCAGGCGCTGCATGATCTGCAGAAGGGCGGAAACTTCGGGAGGGCTGAGATTGGATGTGGGTTCATCGAGCACCAGGAGATCGGCGCCACGCAGTAGCGCCTTGAGAATCTCGACGCGCTGCCGTCGCCCCAGCGGCAGGTCGGCCACCATGGCGTCGGGGTCGAGATCGAGGCCGTAACGCGCGCTGGTTTCCTTCAGCAGGGCATGAATGGCATCGCGCCGCAACCAACGGCCGGCGGCCGGCCAGCCGAGCATGATATTCTCGGTAACCGTCATCGCCTCGATCAGCATGAAATGCTGGTGGATCATACCGATGCCGGCGGCGATGGCATCGCCCGGCGCATGGTCCGACAACTCCTTGCCTTTGAACAGAATGCTTCCGGCATCGGGCTTCACCATGCCGAACAGCACCTTCATCAATGTGCTCTTGCCGGAACCGTTCTCCCCGAGCAATCCAAGGATGGCGCCCGGGGGAACTGTCAGGGAAATGCCGTCATTGGCACGCACGGGACCGTAGGTCTTGACGATCCCGTGCATGTCCAGGAGCGGCTTCATAGCGCGACTATTACTTGCCGCCGCGGGCGTCATCCTTGGTCGGCGCCAGCTTCATCTCGCCGGTGGCGAACATCTTCTTGTAGGTATCGAGTTCGGCCACCACGGCGGCTGGTACGGCCGGGTGATAGGCGCGCTCCGGCGTCTGCTGCAGGGCGGCGCCGCTGGTGGCCGGCGTGTTGTAGCCATACATGACCAGATCGCCCGACAGCTTGCCGGCCTTCACCGCGTCTGCCGTCGCGGCATACATGTCGGCCCATTTCTCGACCACGTTGGTGATCACGTTCTCGGGTGCAATGGCGGTATGGCCGAAGGACCGTCCGGTGGTGAAGACATTCTTCTCCTTGGCGGCCTGGATCAGGCCGGCCTGCGCGGCATTGAGCTTGCCGGCCACCACATCGGCACCGCCTGCAATCAACGAGAAGGCGGCTTCCTTGGCGGCCGCGGCATCCTCGATATCCTTGATGTAGATGATCGAAACCTCGATATCGGGCTTGATGCGCTTGGCGCAGAGGCGATAGGCGCCGACCTGTGCCACCATGTTGGGCAGGCCTTCCAAGGCATAGACGCCGGCGATCTTGCCAGTCTTGGTCATTCGCGCGCCCAGGACGCCGAGCTGGCAGCCGAAATGCGTGTTGTCGTAATCGATCGACATCACGTTCTTGCCCTGGCCGCCGCCACCGGCGCCGGCGACGAACTGGACTTCGGGGAATTCAGGGCCAACGCGCTGGGCCGCCGACAGGAAGCGGCCGGAATGGCCGATCACGATCTTGTAGCCCTGGCGCGCATAATCACGCATCGCCTCGACATGGTCAGCCGCCGGCACGTTTTCCGAGTAGGCGGTCTGATATCCGCTATCTTTCATCTTCATCAGGCCGGCATAGCCCTGAGCGTTC
This sequence comes from Ferrovibrio sp. GW821-FHT12E11, assembly GCF_058806975.1. Classification (NCBI taxonomy): domain Bacteria; kingdom Pseudomonadati; phylum Pseudomonadota; class Alphaproteobacteria; order Rhodospirillales; family Rhodospirillaceae; genus Ferrovibrio; species Ferrovibrio sp. GW821-FHT12E11. The sequence goes on along the minus strand of NZ_JBXAQG010000001.1, from coordinate 1,501,008 downwards.
CAGCTCTGGTCGTTGATGCTGCCAGGCAGCAGCATGGCGACCTTGGTCTGGGCGGCAGCAGGCTGGATCGCGAAAGCAAGGCCGGCTGCGGCAACCGCAAGCCCGGCAAGTTTCAGATGACGTTTCACGCCCATGTGTTGTTGCGTATTGACCATGGCAAGAACCTCCTTTGGTTCGGCAGCCGTTGCTGGGGAGTCTGCCGCTGCGTCATTGCAGCGGTATCTGGTGCAATAACCGAGCCAGAAGCATCAGGCGCGCCGCGCGATCACGGCGATCGGACCGCCGCCATCGGGGCCCTGATGTTCGGCACCGCCGGAAATGAACAGGTCGGTGCGGCCGATGGCGGCTGCGACCACGCCGCCGACCAGCGCGCGGGCATGCCGCGTGGCGTTGATATCGCTGTCGTCCCACATGATATGGCGATTGCCGCGAATACGGCCGCTGCGGGCCGGCTCGGCTTTTGCCAGCACAGCGCATAGGCGGCCTGCCTCGCTTTCGGGCAATTGCCCGTCAATGGAGAGTCCCGCGGCGCGCAGGGCGCGGCCGACTGCGGGAAAGTCGATGCCGTCTTCCATCACGGCATGGGCGATGATGCTGTCGCCGGCCCAGGCCTCGCTGTTGCCCATGACAATCACTTCATTGCGGGTCAATTCGACACCCGCGGATGCGCTGGCACGGCCAGACCAAAGTGTCAGGTCCTGACCGATGGCGGCATCATGCAGTTTGGCGGCATCGACTTCGCCGAGCGCCAGCGCCACGCCGAGCGCGGATGCACCGCGGGACAGGCCCATCGAGGCATAAGTATCTTCGGTGGCCACATCCTGGCCGCGTGCATGCGCCTCGGCCATGCGTTCCGAGGTCAGCAAGGGACATTTCACCTGCACGTAATGCACGTCGTCGACGGCCGTTATACCGGCCTGCTGCATGGCTTGCGTCACGGCATCGGCCGTGGCCTGCACCTGCGCCATACGGCCGATTTCCTCAGGCAGGAAACTACGCGTGAACGCCGTGCCGATGGCCATGGCCTTCTGTCCAGCGGAGGGTCGCTGGGCCGATTGCACGGAAAACACGATGTAATGCGGCGACAGGCCGCCTTCGGTGCCGCCCGACATCACCATGGCGACGCGTTCGCCGACTTCTTCAGGCGTGGATTCGAGCCGGCGAGCCAGCATCACCTGCAGTGCGAAAACCGCGTAGGCGCGGGTGAAATCGTTGACGCAGCCATTGCCCTCGGTCTTACCCAGGATGGCGACTACGGCCTCCGGTGCCACCGCACCGCTATTAAACAGTGCCTCGATTCCGCTCATGTCGCCCGGATGCTGCATGGCCACGCGGGTGACGCAGCATTCGAAAGCGGTATTGCTGAGCGCGTTCATACATGCACCGGAACTTTGGCGATTTCGCTTTCACGTCCCATGACATTGGCCTTGCCGATCTTGCCGAGCAGGTGATCACCGGATGTGGTCGGCCGGTATTTCGCCGGGGTACCGGCGTCCTGACAGGTCGGCAGGCAGGCGACTTCGGCGTCATAGTTTGGCTGATGGAAGAAGACCAGCGACATGCGGCGCGTCTGGTCCGAGGCGAGATCCCGCGGCGGATTGGCAACCCGATGCATGGTGGATACCCAGCGGTCGTTGGTCCACATCGCCATCAGGTCGCCGATATTGATGACGAAATCGTTTGGCGCGGTGCGCACATCGACCCAGTCACCTCTGGCAGTTCGGACCTGCAGGCCACCGGCAATGTTCTCCTGCAGCAGGATGGTCAGGCTGCCATAGTCGGTATGGGCGCCAGCACGCAGCTGGCCGGGCAATGGCTCGTCGGGCTGCGCCGGATAAAGATTGGCCTGCAGATGACTGATATGACGGTCGATCTTGTTGGCGAAGAACGTCTCGGGCAGGTCAAGCGCCACGGCAAAACTCTCCATCAGCAGCGCAGCAAGCTGCTCCATCTGCCGGTAATACCGGGTCCAGGTTGAGCGGAAGTCGACAGGGCGCTGCGGCCACAGGTTGGGAGCGTAGTAGCTGGCTCTGGCGCGTTCGGCATAGGCATCCAGGCCCGGCTCCACATGGCCGATGCGGAAGGTCTCCTTCAGGTCCGGCGGAGCGGCTTCGCCCAGGGAGTAAGACAGGCTTTCATCGCCCACGGCGCGGAAGCCGCGGATGCCCTTCTGCCCGCGCGGCGGCGCGATCTTCAGCTTGTCGGCCAGCGGCTGGGTGAAGAAGCTGCGGGAAATACCACGCATCGCATCGAGATCGGCTTCTGCAACGCCATGACCGGTGATGATGAAAAAGCCGATCTCGCGGCAGGCGCGGTCGATCTCGGCGGCAACCTGGCGGCGGGCGGCGGCATCGCCCAGGCGAAACGGCGTGATGTCGATCAGCGGTACGTAATCCAGAACTGCCATGACATGCCCCCGCAAGACCCGCAACGGCATTCAGTAAGCCGGGCACGAGTGATGCCGACAAGCAGCGTTTTCAGAGCAGACTGATCTGTTTTTAAGAGCGCTTCGGATCAGGCTTTGCGGCGCTGGCGGGCCGCCAGATCGGTTTTCAGGTTTTCCAGGAAAACGGCGGCGGCTACTGGCAGCTGACGGTTGCGCCCGATGCCGATCACCAGTCGTCCGCGCAAGGCGCGGTCAATCAGCGGAATGGCCACCAGGCCAGCGCCGCTGCGGGCGCCAATCTCGATCTGGAAGCAGATGGCCTGGCTGCGCGCCGCTACTGTCTGCATCACCGCCACCGAGTTGCCGGTGATCACGGGCCGCAGGGACAGTGACGATCCTTCCGTCGCCGTATCGAGCAGGCGGCGACCACCCAGGCTTTCGTCGCCCATCAGTATCGGATAGGGCAGGCAGTCGCTCAGCCGAAGCTTGTCGCGGCCGGTCAGCGGATGCCGCCGTGCCATCAGGGCCTGCAGGGCCTGGGGCACATCGGCAACCACGGCGAAGCTGCGGTCGGCGGGCGGGTTGAAGGCATAGCCGATATGGGCTTCCTCCCGAGCAATGGCGGACACCACCTGCTGACTGCCCACGACGTCAACGGTGAAGGTGACGCGGGGATGGCTGGCCTGGAAGGCGGCAATCTGCTCAGCCACGACGTCGGCAACCGCCTCGATGATGGCGAGATGGATATGGCCACGACGCAAACCGCGCAGTTCCTCGATCTGAGAGCGAGTCAGGTCGAAATCATGGGCGGTGCGGCGGATATGCGCGAGCAGGAGTTCGCCGGCGCTGGTCAGCCGGACGCCGCGTGCCTGTCGCTCGAACAATGCCACGCCGAGGCTTTTCTCAAGGTCCAGCACATGGTGATTGACGGCGGAGGAGGCGATGTTGAGCGCCGCCGCGGCCTTGCGGATCGAGCCGACGCGGGCGACCGCTTCGAAATAGGCAAAGGCGCGGGGACGGGATTGCTGTTTCATATGCTGCACGGCCGGACAGGATGCGATCCCTCTAAACTATCCGTTCCGGCTCGCTGAACGCAGCAAAATAGGTCTGGCAGCCACCAGAGAAGGCGGTCATGCCGGTCCGGGCATTAGGGTAGGGGGGGCGATCAGGGTTTTACGCGGATTGACTGCCGGATGGCCGCAGCCAGATCGGCATTCCGATAGGGCTTCTGCAGCAGGCGCCATTCGGATGCTCGCTCGGCCCCGGCCGTGACTCCCCCGGCATTCGCGGAGGTCAGCAGAATGGAGAGGCTGGGGCGCAGGGCAGCCACCTCGGCCGCCAGCTGGTAACCGTTCAGCGTGCCGGGCATGGCAACATCGGAGAACAGCAGGGTTACATCGCTTTGCTCCTTCAGGGTTGCGATGGCTTCCTCGCCGTTGCCGACTTCTAGCACGGCATAGCCAAGGTCCCGCAGGAAAGCGGACACGGCGGTGCGGACACCGGGATCGTCCTCGGCAAGCAGAATGCGCTCGCCGGCCAGCGCCTTCGGCATATCGGTCGGGTCGATCGCTGCTGTCCCTTGCACGAGAGAATGTGGGGTCTGATGCAGGCGGGGCAGAAGAATCTGGATCGTCGTGCCCTTGCCGACGGCACTGTTGAGCCTGATATGTCCGCCGGACTGTTGGACAAAACCATAGATGATACTGAGGCCCAGGCCGGTGCCCTTGCCATCTTCCTTCGCCGTGAAGAAGGGCTCGAAAACCTTGTCCATATGGGCCGGCGGAATACCGATTCCCGTATCAATAACGCTCAGTGAAACATAGTCGCCAGTCGGAATGTCACCGCCTGCGGCTGCCTTGACCACGACATTGCGGGTTTCCACGGTCAGATGCCCGCCCTCAGGCATGGCATCACGCGAATTGACCACCAGATTTATCAGGGCCGCTTCCATCTGGATGGGATCGGCATAGACGGCCCATAGATCGTTGCCGCGCATGACATCGAGGAATATCGTGTCGCCGATCAACCGGCGGAGTATGACTTCCGCGTCGCCGAGCAGGTCATTGAGGTCCAGGGGGCGCGGATCCAGTGCCTGGTGGCGGGCGAAAGACAGAAGCCGCTTGGTCAGGTCTGCGCACCGCAGGGCGCCGTTCAGCGCCAGGTCGATATTGCGCAAGAACGGGCCCTCGGAGTCCGCAATCCGGCGCATCCGGTCCAGACTGGAGATCACCACCGTCAGCATGTTGTTGAAGTCATGGGCAATGCCGCCGGTGAGGCGGCCGAGCGAGTCCATCTTCTGCCCGTGCACGACCTGCTGTTCGAGCATCCGGCGTTCGGAAACGTCAAGCAAACTGCCCACGATCTCGGACGGTGCACCGTCACCGCGCGCAACATAAACGGCATGATTGAGGAAGTATCGCGATGCGCCATCGGCACAGAGCCAGCGGTATTCGGTCACGCAGGTTCCGGTCTCCGACAGCTGCTCGAACTGTTGACGCACCAACGGCTGGTCATCGGGATGAATGCGGTCGAACCAGAATCCGGGCTCCAGGAAACGCGCCGATGGAAAGCCCGATGGCCTCTGCACGGTTTCGCTGATGCGCAACGGTGCCATGAACGCGCGGTCGGCCGTCGTCGAGTATAGTGCAATCGGCAGGGAACGCAGGATCAGCGCCTGCCATTCCTCCGCCCGCTGCAGTGCGGTTTCGGCGGCCTCACGGCTGGCATTGGCCTGCAGGTTGGCCTGCAGCAGGCGCCGCTCTTGTTCCGCCTTGCGGCTGATCTCGCGGGTTTTCTTGTAGAGATCAACAAAGACAGACACCTTCGAGCGCAGAATGAAGGGTTCGATCGGCTTGAAGACGTAATCGACGGCGCCGGCCGTGTAGCCCTTGAATTCGTGGACTTCATTGCGGCTGACGGCGGTCAGGAAGATGATCGGTATGTGGCGGGACCGTTCACGATTGCGCACCAGGCCGGCTGTTTCATAGCCATCCATACCTGGCATCAGAACGTCCATCAGGATCAGGGCGCAATCGTTGTGCAGGAGATAACGCAGCGCCTCCTCGCCCGAGCGGGCGAAAACCAGTTCCTCACCTAATTCGTCCAGGATGACCTGCAGCGCAGTGAGATTGCGCTCGTCATCGTCGACGATCAGAATCCGGGCCTTGTCGAAGGCCGCAGCGCCGGGCTCCGTGTCTGCCTGGCCCATGCCCGGGGGTGCGACCTGAATGCTTGCTTGCTCGTGCATCATGTCACCGGGTCATTCGCCGGCCAGGACATGAATCTGGCTGCGCCGGATCCAGACGCGGATCAGGGAAACCAAGTGATCAACATCGACAGGCTTGGAAATATAATCGGATGCACCCGCCTGGATGCACTTCTGGCGATCGCCTTTCATGGCCTTGGCGGTCACGGCAATGAGCGGCAGGCCACGCAGCTGTTCATGCTGGCGGATGACGCCCATGGTCTGATACCCGTCCATGTCCGGCATCATGATATCGATCAGTGCAACGTCGATATCCGGATGGTCCAGCAGCGTCTGCACACCGTCCCGGCCGTTTTCTGCATAGATTACCTGGACCTCGTGCTGTTCAAGGACGCTGGTGAGCGAGAAGATATTGCGGATGTCGTCATCGACGATCAGGATTTTTTTGCCGCGCAGTGTCGGATCCTTCTGGTGCACCTGGCCGAGCAGATGGCGCTGATCCGCGGTCATGCTGCTGAGAGTCTGATGCAGGAACAGAGAGGTTTCTTCCAGCAGCTCGCCTTTGCTCTTGGCCTCCAGCAGAAGGGCGTCATTGCCTTTCTGCTGGGCCTGGCCAGAGGCGGGCAGGGGTTGGTCCGAATAGACGATCACTGGCATGCGGTCTTGCGTGTGAAGCGTGCGATACTGCTGCACAAGCGCTGTGGTTTCGTCGTCATAGGAGCCGATATCCACCACAATGCAATCCGGGGTCATAGTCTCCAGGCAGGCAGCGAAGCCTGCCTTCGATGCAGCGACAGTGACGTCGATATCGCCGGTCTGCACCATCTTTGCTGTCGCTTCTGCATGAGCGGCATCCTGATCGAACAGCAGAAGCGCCCGGGTGCCGTACTTGGAGTAATGACTGATCTTGTCCAGCGCGGCCAGCAGCGTATCACGGTCGGCTGGCTTGCCGGTGAAACCGTAGGCCCCGAGCGACAGGCCGCTGGCCTGCAGCTCATCGCCCGAAATGACATGTACCGGGATGTGGCGCGTGGTGGGCTCGCGTTTAAGAAGATCGAGCAGGGCGAGGCCATCCATATCGGGGAGGCCAACATCAAGCGTGATGGCGCTGGGCTGATACCGCTTGGCCAGTGTCAGTACACCGGCTCCCGCCGTGGCAACGATGCCTTTGGCGCCTTTCTCGCGGACAACATCGAGCAGGATCGAAGCGAAGCTGTGGTCGTCTTCCACGATCAGCACGACAGGGTCGCCTGGCTTGATCTGGTCGCGATCGTCGCTGATTTCGATCGGGGCCAGCAAAGCAAGGCCAGCTTCGGCGCCGCTGTTTATATAGCGTGCCGGCGAGCGACTGAGCGCGGGCTGTTCGAGGGCTGGCTCGAAATCCATCGGCAGGAACAAGGTGAACGTGCTTCCCGTGCCCGGCGTGCTGGCCACCTGGATTTCGCCATTGAGAAGGCGGGCGATCTCGCGGCTGATGGAAAGCCCCAGGCCTGTGCCGCCGTATTTTCGGCTTGTGGTGCCATCGGCCTGCTGGAACGCTTCGAAGATCAGGCGCTGCTTCTCCTCCGGGATACCAATGCCGGTGTCTGTGACCGAGATGGCGAGCGCCGTGTTGCTCGCGGTGCCCCGCTTGTGGGTGACGGCCCAGTTATGCGGGGCGACCTTCGCTTCCAGCGTGACGCTGCCTTCGTGCGTGAACTTGAAGGCATTCGACAGCAGATTCATGACGATCTGCTGCAGGCGCTTTTCATCGGTGCGGACTGTAGTGGGAAGATTCTCGAACTTGATGTTGAAGGCGAGCTTCCTGTCGTTGGCGATCTGCGTAAAGGTACGCTCCATATGAATCCGCAGATTTTCCAGGGGCAGGTCACTGACATCGAGAGTAACCGTGCCGGATTCGATCTTTGACAGGTCCAGAATGTCGTTGATCAGGGACAGAAGATCGGAGCCGGCGGCATGAATGGTGCGGCAGAAATCGGTCTGCTTCTCGGTCAGGTTGCCGTCCGGATTGTCGGACAGCAACTTGCTGAGGATCAGCAGGCTGTTCAGCGGCGTGCGCAGTTCGTGCGACATGTTTGCCAGGAATTCCGACTTGTACTTTGAGGTCAGGGCAAGCTGCTCGGCTTTTTCTTCCACCGCGCTGCGCGCCATCTCGATTTCGATATTCTTGGCTTCGACCTGCTTTTTCTCGTTCGAAAGCAGGACGGCTTTTTCCTGCAGTTCCTCGTTGGTGCGACGCAATTCGTCCTGCTGGTTCTTGAGCAGCTCTTCCGATTCCCGCAGCGACTTCGCCTGCAACTCCAAGCGGTCATTCGTTGTCTTCAACTCTTCCTGCTGGCTCTGCAGTTCGCGGGTCAGCAGCTGGGATTGCTGCAGCAGGCCCTCTGTGCGCATGGTGGCGGCGATGGTGTTCAGAACGATGCCAATGCTTTCCATGAGCTGATCGAGGAAGAGCTGGTGGGTATCGCTGAAGCTGCTGAAACTGGCCAGTTCGATGACCGCATTCACCTCGCCTTCGAAGAGTACGGGCAGAACCAGGATGTTGGCGGGCGGTGCGTCGCCCAAAGCCGAACCGATGCGGAGATAGTGCTCCGGCGCCGTGGTTAGAAGCATGCGGCGCTTGTCGGCGGCGCACTGGCCGATCAGGCCTTCGCGCAAGCGGATTTTCGGTGCCAGAATGGCCTGTCGCTCGGCGGCATAGGACGCAACGAGATCCAGGTTGACACCATCGTCATCATGATTGGTGACGTAGACCACGGCATATTGGGCATTCACCAGCGGTGCGAGTTCGGACAAGATCAGGTTGGTGACCGTGTTGAGGTCTCGTTCGCCCTGCAACATGCGCGAGAAGCGGGCCAGATTGGTCTTCAGCCAATCCTGCTCGGTGTTCTTAAGGGTCGTGTCCTTAAGATTTCGGATCATTTCGTTGATGTTGTCTTTCAGAACCGCGACTTCACCGAGGGCTTCCACGGTGATCGAGCGTGTCAGGTCGCCCTTCGTCACGGCGGTCGCCACCTCTGCGATGGCGCGCACCTGGGTGGTCAGGTTGGCGGCAAGCTGGTTGACGTTATCAGTCAGGTCGCGCCACAGGCCGGCCGCACCAGGTACTTTGGCCTGGCCGCCCAGCTTGCCGTCGATACCCACTTCGCGCGCCACGTTGGTCACCTGATCGGCGAAGGTGGCGAGCGTCTCGATCATGAAGTTGATGGTGTCGGCGAGGGCAGCGATTTCGCCCTTCGTTTCCACCTCCAGCTTGCGGGTCAGGTTGCCCTGGGCCACGGCAGTCACAACTTCGGCGATGCCGCGCACCTGACCGGTCAGATTGGCGGCCATCATGTTGACATTGTCGGTGAGGTCCTTCCAGGTGCCATCGACACCTTCCACCTGCGCCTGGCCACCGAGCTTGCCCTCGGTGCCGACTTCGCGGGCCACGCGGGTCACTTCCGAAGCAAACGAGTTGAGCTGGTCCACCATGGTATTGATGGTGTTCTTGAGCTGGAGGATTTCGCCCTTCACGTCCACGGTGATCTTTTTGGACAGATCGCCCGTAGCGACAGCCGTGGTCACTTCGGCGATGTTGCGCACCTGGCCGGTCAGGTTGGCGGCCATCAGATTGACGTTGTCGGTAAGGTCTTTCCAGGTACCGGCGACGCCTTCCACACGAGCCTGGCCCCCCAGATTGCCTTCGGTGCCGACCTCGCGCGCCACGCGGGTCACTTCCGAGGCAAACGAGTTGAGCTGATCCACCATGGTATTGATGGTGTTCTTCAGTTCTAGGATTTCGCCCTTCACGTCCACAGTAATCTTTTTGGACAGATCGCCGTTGGCCACGGCCGTCGTCACGTCTGCGATGTTACGCACCTGGCCGGTCAGGTTGGCCGCCATCAAATTGACGTTGTCGGTGAGGTCCTTCCAGGTGCCGCCCACGCCCTTCACCTTGGCCTGACCGCCGAGCTTGCCCTCGGTGCCGACTTCGCGGGCCACGCGGGTCACTTCCGAAGCAAACGAGTTGAGCTGGTCCACCATGGTGTTGATGGTGTCTTTGAGCTGAAGGATTTCGCCCTTCACGTCCACGGTGATCTTTTTGGACAGATCGCCCTTCGCCACCGCGGTGGTGACC
>NZ_JBXAQG010000001.1:0-1491199 GCF_058806975.1 Ferrovibrio sp. GW821-FHT12E11 | reverse complement strand
GTCCTTCCAGGTGCCGGCGACGCCCTCCACGCGGGCCTGGCCACCGAGCTTGCCCTCGGTGCCGACTTCGCGGGCCACGCGGGTCACTTCCGAGGCAAACGAGCCGAGCTGGTCCACCATGGTGTTGATGGTGTTCTTGAGCTGAAGGATTTCGCCCTTCACGTCCACGGTGATCTTTTTGGACAGATCGCCCTTCGCCACCGCGGTGGTGACCTCGGCGATGTTACGCACCTGGCCGGTCAGGTTGGCGGCCATCAAGTTGACGTTGTCGGTGAGATCCTTCCAGGTGCCGGCGACGCCACGCACGCGGGCCTGGCCGCCGAGCTTGCCCTCGGTGCCGACCTCGCGCGCCACACGGGTCACTTCCGAGGCGAAGGAGCTGAGCTGCCCCACCATCGTATTCACAGTTTTGCCAATGCGCAGGAATTCGCCGCGAAGCGGGCGGCCATCGATTTCCAGCTGCATGGTTTGCGACAGATCGCCGCGCGCCACGCCACCGATCACGCGCGAGACTTCGACAGTGGGCTGTACCAGGTCGCCGATCATCGAATTGACTGAGGAGACGCAGGAATGCCAGCCACCGGTGGCGCCCGGCAGATCGCCACGCTGACTGATCTTTCCGTCCTTGCCGACTGCGGTGCCCAGCCGTTCAAACTCGCTTGCCATCATGGCATTCATCTGGACGACGTCGTTGAAGGCCGCGGCAATCTCGCCGTCGATCCCGGTCAGATCCTCGGCCAGGCGCACGGAGAAATCTCCGCGGCGAAAGGCGCGCAGGGCTGCCAGAAGGTTGCGCGCTTGCGGGTTGGGCAGGGTTGCTGTTTGCGACATGTCAGTCATCCAGGTGGGATCGGGCGGTGGAATCCCGAACACAGGAAACACAAGCGTCGAAGGCGTTGCATACAGTCACAGACGCTGTCGCGGCTAAGCAAGAAAGATTTCTCATTCGAGGGGCCATGCAACTTTCAATCCTGGTGATCGTCGCGGATATAAGCGCGGCGCTTGTGCGTCATGACAAAGAAACCCAGGCGGTCATGGTTGGCGTTTTTGTGCACACAGTATGCGGCCGGTGGAGGAGAATTCGATTGATAGCGGTCAATAATCGGCAGATTGTCCTGTCGGAGCGCGAGCTCACTGCGAATGCGCATAACCGAGGTACGCGCCATGGCTCTTAAACGCATTCTTTTCATCGATGATGAAATGCTCCTCCGCATGGCCTTGGTGCCAGGCCTGGAAGAGGCGGGATACGTGGTCGACGAGGCGAGTACCGGAAAGCGCGCCTTGGAAATCTTCCGTGATCGGTACACGGAGGTTTTCTGTGCGGTCATCGATATCGGCCTGCCCGATATGAAAGGCGACAGCCTGGTTGCGCAATTTCGTGCTCTGTCGCCCGGGCTGGGCGTGGTGCTGGCAACCGGATATGGCGATGTTGAACTGCGCAAAATTTTCGGCAGTGATCCGGGCGTGCATGTGATCGCCAAGCCGTATTTTACGGAAGAGTTGATTGCGGCGATCGAAGCTGTGGGGGCAATGCCGGGTCCGCCGCTGACCGCGGATGCCGAGGAAGCGGTCATCCGTCCGGCATGATGGCAGCGACGCGTGGCTGCCTGGCCGGCCATGCCAGTCCCGCGCTTTTCTTTAGCCCGCCTGTCTCTGGCCGGATATGCCATCCAAGCCTTCCCCCAAAAATCCGCGGAACTAGGAACGAGACTTGGCCGTAAGGGTTCCCAGGAAATTGGGAATTATTTTATGTATGTGATTCACATGAGAAATTCCGGCTCGGCCGGTCGGGTTACCGCGGTGGAATGGGGCTCGGCTGTTGAGCCGCGCGGGACAGCGGCCGGTCCGGCTAGGCACATCTGACCGGCCTTAACGTCTCCTGTCTCAAGATGCAAAAAAACCCGCCGGCGAGAGCCTGGCGGGCTTTGTTGCGATCAATGATACGGCGCGTATCAGCCGATCTTGTCTTTCAGGAAGGCCAGCGTGCGGCTGCGCGCCAAATCCGCAGCAGCGGCGTTATAGGAGCCGCGTTCGTCACAGTTGAAGCCGTGGCCGGCCTCGTAGACATGCACCGGCACGCCCGGATGAGCGGCCTTGAACTTCTCGACGGTTTCCATCGGGATCGACTGATCCTGATTGCCGAAATGCGCGAGCACGGGGCAGCGCGGCTTCTCGTCGAGCATGTTGCCGACGCCACCGCCATAATAGGCAACGGACGCCGAGAACAGATCAGTGCGGCAGGCCGCAGCCCAGGCCAGCGTGCCGCCCCAGCAGAAGCCGATGATGGCGACCTTGCCGGCGCTTTTGACATGCGTGGCGGCGGCGCCGATATCGAGCAGCGCCGTATCGATGCTTGACTGCTTCATCAGGGCGATGCCGGCGGTCATGCCGGCTTGGTCATAGGCCAGTTCGACATTCTTCTCGACGCGGTCGAACAGGGCCGGCGCAATGGCGAGATAGCCTTCGGCGGCGTAGCTGTCGGTAATATTACGGATGTGGTGGTTGACCCCGAAAATCTCCTGGCAGACCACGACGGCGCCCCGCGGCGTTCCGGCCGGCTTCGCGATATAGGCGGGAATTGTAGCGTTGTCGGCAGTCTTCAGGGAAACGAAATCGGTCATACGCGGGTCTCCTTAACCTTGCAGGACTTTGAGTGGGGTATCGGACTTGTGCTTTGCGCGCAGCACCGTGAGCGCCGAAGTCGCGGCATTCTCGATATGCTCCTTGCAGATCTTCCATGCGGCATCCGGATCGCGCGCCTTCAGGGCCGTGAGCAGGTTGCGGATTTCCACGATGGAATCCTTCGCCCGCTGCGGCAGCGACAGTGAAGTGGCGCGCAACTGCGACACGCGGATATGGATATTGCGCAGCATCTGGCCGGCGATCTCGTTGCCGGCGCCTTCGAGCAGGATGCGGTAGAAATCCGCCTTCGCGACCAGGAAGGCATTGGCGTCGAAATTCTCATAGACCTTGGCCAGGACCTCTACCGAGGCCTCCAGCGCGCGTAGCTGCGCATCGGTGGCGTTGGCGGCAAAGAGCCGCACCGCCAGTCCCTCCAGCACGGCACGCACCTGGTAGATCGATTCAGCCTGCTCGATGCTGACCACGGAAATGATCGGCCCCCGGTTGGGCACCACGGTGACGAGGCCTTCGGATTCGAGTTCGCGCAGCGCCTCACGGATCGATGTGCGGGACACGCCCATCAAGTCGCAGAGCTGACGCTCGATCAGGCGTTCGCCCGGGGCAAACCGTCCGGCGGCGATGGCTTCCCGCAGCCGCGCCGAGGTCATTTCACGGATGCTGGGGGAGGTCACTACTTTGAGGGATGTATCCACGGAGCGCTTCACTCTTCGATTGAGTTTTGTCGGCGGTGGCGTTGATAGATTGGGCGAGAAGTCTTTGCCATGACAAATTGGTTGACTCAGGAATAAAGATTGTATGACAGTATGTCAAGATTACAGTCATATGAAAGACAAGAGCGCCATGTCGAAATCCCCCCCGGATGCCCCGCGTGATCCCCTCTTCGAGCAGGGTTTACAACTACGCCGAGAAGTTCTTGGGGCTGAATACGTGGACGGATCGATGGCTGCGGCCAACGACTTCATGATGGCCTTCCAGGAGATCACCACGAAATGGTGCTGGGGCTACACTTGGGGGCGCGACGGGCTGGAGCGGAAGACCCGCAGCATGCTGAACCTGGCCATGCTGACGGCGCTGAACCGTCCGGCCGAGATCAGACTGCATGTCAGAGGGGCGATCGCCAATGGCGTGACGGTGGAAGAGATCAAGGAAATCCTCCTACACGCCACGGTCTATTGCGGCATTCCGGCCGGCCTGGATGCGTTCAAGGTCGCCAACCAGGTGCTGCAGGAAATGGGCGCGGTTCCCGCCGCGCCGAAGGCGTGATGGCCGTGCAGCGGCATGTCGAGATCGCCGGCGGCGGCATCGCCGGCTTGGCCGCCGGCATGATGCTGGCGCGCGCAGGCTGGAGCGTGCGCGTACATGAGCGCTCGTCCGAAATCCGTGAATCGGGCGCCGGCATCTATCTGCGCAACAACAGCCTGAATGTGCTGGACGAGTATAACCTGTTCGACCGCCTGGCCGTGCAGGGCACGCGACTGGAACGCAGCCTGTCGATCGACCGGGATGGCACGGTGCGCCAGAACGTGCCGGTGCCGAAGACGCAGCGCCTCTATGTCACACCGCGCCAAGCACTGGTGGATGTGCTGGCCTATGGCGCGCGTGAAGCCGGCGTCGAGGTTGTGCTGAATTCCGAGGCCGTCGCCGCCACGTCGGACGGCGAACTGGTCCTGAGCGATGGCAAACGCCTGCGTGCCGACCTGATCGTTGCCGCTGACGGCTTCAACTCGAAAATTCGCGATGGCCTGAATCTCGGAGCGCGACACCGGGAGCTGGATACGGCGGTTAATCGCCACTTCATTCCCAACCGCATCATCGCAGCGCGGCCGGAATCGATTCAGTACTGGTCGGGCAACCGGCGTATCGGCGTGTCGCCATCGGGCCCGGACCACACCTATGTCTTCACGGCCTTCCCGAACCGCAACCGTGCCGCCAAGGTACTGCCGATCGACTTGAATGACTGGGGGCGCGCCTTTCCACTGCTGCGCGACCAACTGCCGGTCATCGCGGCGGCACCGGTGACGCAATACCGCTATGTGCTGGTCGACTGCCCGCGCTGGTCCAGCGGCCTCGTCGCCATCATCGGCGATGCCGCCCATGGCCTGCCGCCCACGCTGGGGCAGGGCGCGGGCCTCGCCATCATGAATGCCAAGGCGCTGACCATCGCGCTGAGCGAAGAGGCAGATCCGCGCAGGGCGCTGCCTCATTGGGAACACAGCGTACGCTTCATCAGTGACCAGACGCAGAAATGGTCCTGCCGCTATGACTGGTTCACGCGCGGCTGGCCGACGCAGTTGGAGTTCCTGCGTCCGGCGATCTTCTGGGCGTTCAACAATTTTCCATCCTTGACCGAGCGCATGCGGGTGGCTGATCGCGGCCTCTCGCTGACGTCGCTCGATCCGAATGCGCGACTGGCCGGGTAAGGTATCATCGACATAAATATTGCCATCACTGAAGGGGACAGATCATGAGCAGGCTTGCATCCTTGTTATCGGCCGTATGTGCGGTCGCGATTACATTTACTGGCGTGGCGGCGGCCGCACAGGAGAAATCGACCTGGACCACCGTGCGTGAGCGCGGCACGCTGCGCATCGGCGTCGCCCAGGCCGAGCCCTATGCCTTCAAGGACCCGCTGACCAAGGAATGGGCCGGCATGGCTGTTTCCTATGGCCACAGCGTCGCCAAGGCGCTCAACGTCAAGCCTGAATTCGTCGAGGTGACCTGGGGCACCGCGGTTGCAGCGCTGCAATCGAACAAGATCGACATCATGCCGAACCTGAGCGTGACGCCCGAGCGCGCCGTCACCATCGAATACACCAACCAGCCGATCTCCTATTCGGCACTGTCAGTGCTGCTGCCCAAGGCTTCGAAGATCGAGAGCTGGGAAGAGCTGAACGACTCGAAGATCTCCATCGGCGTCAACCAGGGCTCCAGCCAAGACGGCTTTGTCAGTGAGCGCCTGCCCAAGGCCAAGATCCTACGTTTCGGTAGCTATGCCGAAGTGATCGCGGCCTACCAGAACGGCAACATCAATGCGGCGGCGATGTATTTCCCCACCCTGATCCTGCTGGCCGAGAAAGCTGGCGATGCCAAGGTGGTGATGCCCAAGCCGATCCAGAACCAGTTCTCCGACATCGGTCTGCGTCGCGAACCGGACAAGACGTTCCGTGACTGGTTGGCCACGGCGAACCTCTACTACTACAACTTGGGCAAGCCGCAGGAGTGGTATGAGGAATTCCTCAAGAGCCGTGGCGTGGATCCGAAAATCAGCCCGCCGATCCTGCGCGAACAGTGGAAGTAAGCTTGTCGCCAGGCGCCGCTCAATCGGCGGCGCCTGGCCGCAATACCTGCTAGTCTTGAGACAGATGCAATGAACTTCGTCTGGGATTTCTCTTCGGTCGTTCGGTACCAGGATCTGTTGTGGGTCGGGTTGGCCAATACGCTGCAGCTGACTGCGCTGGCTTATATTTTCGGCCTGCCGATCGGCGTCGCCCTGGCGCTCGCGCGTCTCTCTCGCATCCGCGTCGTCTCCATCGGTTTCGGCTTTATTATCGATTTCTTCCGCTGCACGCCGTCGTTGGTACAGCTCTTCTGGTTCTTTTTTGCCCTGCCGCGCATCATCGGCGTGCGGCTCGATCCCTTCGGCGCCGCACTGATCTGTCTGACCATCCTGTCCAGCGCCTTCGTGGCTGAAATCTTTCGCGGCGGCATCGCCTCGATCGAGCGCGGTCAATGGGAAGGCGCCCGCGCGCTCGGCATGAATTACGTGCAGATCATGGGACGGGTGATCCTGCCCCAGGCGGTCAAGCGCATGATCCCGGTTTTCCTGGAACGCGCCATCGAGCTGCTCAAGACCTCGACCATCGCAGCGGCGATCTCCTATCCCGATCTGCTGTTCCAGGCCAACGAGATTTCGCACCGCAGCTACCGGCCGCTGGAAGTCTTTACCACGGTTGCTCTGATCTTCCTCGTGGTGGTGACCATCGGCAGTCAGCTCACCCGCATGCTGGAGCGCCGCCTGGCGCGCAGCGGCGAATCGACAGTGCACTGAGGCGGCTATGAACGACCTTCTCCGCTACGCACCTGTATTCGCCGAAGGCCTCTGGGGCACGGTGCGCATCGCACTAGTCTGCCTTTGTGCCAGCCTGCCGGTCGGCCTCGTTATCGGCATGGGGCGCTATTCCCAGAAATGGTACTGGGCCATCCCCACGCGCATCTATGTCGAGGTCTTCCGCAATACGCCGGTTCTCGTCCTGATTATGTGGTTCTTCTTTGCCTTCCCGACGATCGCGCCCTTCGACGTGGATGCCTATACGGCGGCAACCCTGGCGCTGACTCTCAATTCCAGCGCCTTTTTCGCCGAAGTCTTCCGCGCCGGCATCCAGTCGATCTCACGCGGCCAATGGGATGCCGCGAAAGCGCTGGGCATGAGCTATCGCGGACAGATGCAGCGCATCATCCTACCGCAAGCAATCAAGCGCATGATCCCCGCCATCACCAATCGCTGGATCGAGTTGTTCAAGTTGACGTCGCTGGCTTCCGTGATCGCCTATCCAGACCTGATCCATACGGCCAAGTGGATTTCTAGCGCCTATTTCAATCCGGTGCAGATGTTCACCGTCGCGGCGCTGATCTATTTCGCGTTGATCTACCCGATGGTGCGCATGTTGTATTTTATCGAGCTGAAGCTCAAACGCAGCGAGTGAAAGAGATACCCGTATGAGCGAAGCGATCCGCATCGAAGGCCTGTCCAAGTCGTTCGGCGACCTTCAGGTCCTGAAGAATATCGACCTGACCGTGCAGAAGGGCGAGACCGTTGTCATTCTGGGTGCCAGCGGTTCGGGCAAGAGCACCATGCTCCGCTGCATCAACTTTCTGGAAATGCCTACCGGCGGACGGATCTACCTGAATGGCGGGCTGATTGGTACGCCGGCGAGCAAGGATGGTCAGGAGATGCTAACTTATCGGGATGCGGACCTGCAGAAGGTGCGTACATCAGTCGGTATGGTCTTCCAGCAGTTCAACCTGTTCCCTCATATGACCGTTCTGCAGAACGTCATGGAAGGTCAGGTCACGGTACTGAAGCGCGACAAGGCGCAGGCCGCTGAACGCGCCCAGACCCTGCTGGCCAAGGTTGGCCTCGCCGAGAAGGCAAAGGAATATCCGGCGCGCCTGTCCGGCGGCCAGCAGCAGCGTGTCGCCATCGCGCGCGCCCTGGCGATGGACCCGGATGCCATGCTGTTCGATGAAGTCACTTCGGCGCTCGATCCTGAGTTAGTGGGCGAAGTGCTGCGCGTAATGCGCTCACTGCGCGACGACGGTATGACCATGGTGATCGTCACCCATGAGCTGGGCTTTGCCTATCATGTCGCGGACCGGGTGATTTTCCTCAACCAGGGTGAAATCTACGAGCAGGGCCCGCCAGCCGAGGTGCTGGGCAAGCCGCAGCGCGAGAAGACCATCCAGTTCCTGCACGGCCATAACCAGTTCCGGCTGCCCTGATGGATCGGCGGTTGACGATTGGCGGTCTCGATTTTCGCTGCCGTGTCGAGGGGCAGGGCGAGCCTGTCCTGCTGCTGCACGGCGTCGGCAGTCATCTGGATGCCTGGGACGGTGTGGTGGTGGCACTGCCGGGCTGGCGGTTCGTCCGTTTTGACCAGCGAGGCCATGGTGAAAGCGACAAGCCGGAAGGCCCTTACAGTCTGGGCGATTTCGTCAATGATGCCCTCGGTGTCGTGGACCGGCTGGGTATTGGCCGTTTCCATCTGGCCGGCTTTTCGCTGGGCGGCCTGATCGCCCAGGCGATTGCGCTGCGCCACCCGGAACGCCTGCTCAGCCTTTCCCTGATCAGCACCGTGACCGGCCGCACGGAAGACGAGCGCCGGCGCGTCATGGAGCGGTTGGCCCTGGTCGAGCAGGGCATTCCCGGGGCGCATTTTCGGGAGTCGGTTATCCGCTGGTTCACTGATGAATTCGTCCGCGCCAATCCGGCGCTGATCGACGCCTATGCTACGCGCAATGCGCAGAACGATCCGCGCGCCTATGCCGCGGCCTATCGCGTGCTGGCGGAATCCGACCTGGCCGACGAACTGCACACCATCACGCTGCCGACCCTGGTAATGACCGGCGAGCAGGATCTTGGCTCGAATCCGCGCATGTCCCGCCTGATGCACGAACGGATCGCCGGCTCGGAGCTGCAGATTCTGCCGGGTCTGCGCCATTCGATTCTGGTCGAGGCTCCCGGCCAGGTGGCGGCGCATCTGAAAACCTTCCTCAGCAAACATGGATTGACGTCATGACCTTCCGGATCAAGAAGATCGCTATTTACAAGGAACGCCTCCATGTCGAGGGTGGTCGTGACCTGCCGAAGCCGATCACCCTGGTCGGTGCCGCCGCCGTGATCGAAAACCCCTGGTTCGGCAGCTTTGTGGACGATCTGCGTCCGCATCAGCTCGATGGCTGTGCTCATATCGGCCGTGTGTTGTCCGAGGAAGTGCTGCGTGAAACCGACGGTGAGCCGCTGGAAGCCTATGGCAAGGCGGCCGTGGTCGGCCTGTCGGGTGAGATCGAGCATGCCGCGGCTATCATCCACAACCTGCGTTTCGGCAACGAATATCGCAAGGCTGCGAATGCCCTGAGCTTTTTGTCATTCGCCAACAAGCGCGGGCCAGCCGGATGCTCGATCCAGATCCCGATGAAGCATCTGCACGAGATTGGCACTCGCTCGCATTTCATCACGCTGGAGATGTTCATTCCGGATGCGCCTAATGCCGATGAGATTGTCGTCGCCCTTGGCGGCTCGACCGGCGGGCGGCCGCATGCCCGCATCGGCGATCGCGAGCAGGATCGCAAGGAGCTGGGCAGCGACGCTCTGGTCTGACCGGGCGAAGCTGTCGAAACCACCTCGGTCTTGTGGAGCGGCGAACGCTCTACGAGATCGAGCCCTCGGACCATCCGGATGATTTCGTGGTCAGGTCGGAAATTCCTGACGTGACCGTGGGGCGTCCTGCCGGGGCTTACCGCATGAAGGGATGCTGGCTTCAGGCAGCTTGCCAAAGACAGAGTGTTGGCACTGGGCGAGACTCTTTCCGATAAGGCATTGTATTTCAATAATAAATAGCACAGTGGAGTGCATCGAGCGGGCCGGGTTCGGGCCCCAATCTGAAGAACGGGGAGGCAGAATCCCCTGTAGCCAAATGCAGAAACCTGCCGGCGGAATCCTGGCATCTTTTTTCGTTCAGGGCGTGAACGAAGACTGTGATTTTCCCCTCAATTTTGTTATAGCTGCACCCCATTGCATGGCAGTCCTGCCAGCATGGTTTAGATGCGCTTGGCGGTGGTTTTCACCCCGGCTGTGGTAACGTTGGCTGCGGCTGCATACCCATCGGACAACTTGGTCCATCATCTGCTGCGCGGATGAGATGCGAACGCTGCCGCGACCTCCCGCCATACAGGCATCCAACCCATGCTCCCCGAACGGTCTGCGCGCCCTGGGGCGTATACGACCTAATGTCGGGAGGCAGCCATGTACGATCCGCGTGCGAGTGCAGAGTCTGGGGGATGTAGGGTATGAGGGCCGTGGCGCTAACTGTGGTTTATATGGGGGACTCGATCACCGAAGGACAGTATGTGGACCCTGCTCTGCGGTGGACGGACATCCTGTCGGCCCGGCTGACGAGGGAGTACCTGGAAACACCGGTCAATCTCCTGCTGGTCAACAGGGGGATTTCTGGCGAGACCACCCGCCAGGGGCTGGAGCGCTACAGCATGTCGGTGCAGGGCTTCACGCCCGAGGTGATGACGCTGCAGTTCGGTCTGAACGACTGCAACTGCTGGGTCAGCGATCGCGGTTTGCCGCGGGTGTCGCCCGATGCCTATCGGGCCAATCTTGTCGAGATGATCGACCGTGCACGGCGGTTCGACGCGAAACACATCATTCTTTCCACCAATCATCCAACCCTGCGCGAGAAAATCCTGCTCTCGGGCGATTCGCTCGAGGATCGGCGCAAGCGCTACAACGATATCGTGCGCGACGTTGCGCGTGGGACCGACGTGACGCTTTGTGACATCGAGGCAGGGTTTTCGCATCTCGCGCGCCCGGAACTGGAAGCCATGCTTCTGCCCTATCCCGACCACCTGCATCTCAGTCCGGCGGGCCATGAGCTGTATGCCGAATTGATGTATCCCCATTTGCGCGATGCGATCCGCGCCGTAATCAACTGATCTGCGAAAGATGGAACGATGACGAAATCAAATACCGACCTGCATTGGGATGACCGCGCTGTCCAGGAGCGCGACGACGCAAAGGTTAATATTGGCGATACGGCCCAGCGCGAGGTTGAGCTGCATTATATCCTGCCGCATTTGCGGCCCGAAGACCGGTTGCTTGAGGTCGGTTGCGGCAACGGCTATATCACCGACCGTCTGCGGCGCTTGGTCCGTCATGTCGATGCCTTCGATTATGCCGGAAACATGATCGAGCGTGCCAAACGGCTGTATGGCGAGACCAACAATCGTTTTTTCCATGACAACATCCTTCAGCCCGGGCAATTCGCCGGACCGTATGACGCCATCCTGTGCGTACGTGTCCTGATCAACCTGCGGAACCTTGCCGAGCAGCAACAGGCCGTGCGTAACATGGCCGCGGCACTACGGCCCGGTGGGCGTCTGATCCTGGCGGAAGGCTATCAGGATGGCTTCGAGGCCCTGAATACGCTGCGTAGCGGTGCCGGTCTGCCGGCGCTGGAACCGGCGGCGATCAACTATTACAGCCGCAAGGCCGAGTTGATGCCGGCGATCGAAGCGTTGTTCGCGGTAGAGGCGACGTTCCATAGCGGCATGTTTGACGTGCTGACCCGTGTGGCTTATCCGGCAGCGGTCGGGCATCAGAATGCGCAGACATCGGATTTCCATGATCGTATCCTTGCGCTTGCGACCAAGCTGAACACAGTCGATTTCCAGCCTTATGGCCGGATCCAGGGACTGGTCCTGGTCAAGCGGTGACGCCGCAGGCGCCAGGCAGCCAAGTGGTTCGGCGGGCGCGCGTCCGAAAATGATGTCAGACCTGTTCGTCCGGCCGTTCCGGAAAATCTATCAGAGTCGGCATCTGCTCGGCGGCACGACGTTGACTGAACTCCGTTCCCTGTACGCCGGCTCCGTTCTGGGCATCGCCTGGGTCTTTCTCGGGCCGCTGTTCCTGCTCGCCCTCTATGCCATCGTTTACGGGGCGATTTTTCAGGTGCGGCCACCATCCATGTCGATCGGACAGTACATCCTCTACGTTCTGTCCGGTCTGGTATCCTTCATGGCCTTCGCGGCGAGCCTGACAGCAGGGTCGACCGCGCTGATCCGCAACCGGCAGGTTCTGCTCAATACGGCATATCCGCCAGAGCTGGTGGCAATTCGCACGACGCTGGTCCAGTCCTTTCCCATCGCGACCGGACTGCTCTGCACGATTGTCGCGTTGATCTTTGTCGGCACCGCGAGATGGACTTTGGCACTGGTGCCGCTGGTGGTGATCTTCCAGGTGATGTTCACCTGCGGCCTGGTCCTGATCCTCTCGCTGGTTACCCTGGTGCTGCGCGACATTCAGCATGTCTTGCAGTATGTGACCTTCGCCCTGCTGATCGTCACGCCGATCGGCTATGACCGTGCCATGGTTCCGGCGGCGATCGAATGGGTGATGTATGTCAATCCGCTGTACTATTACGTCACCGCCTATCAGGACCTGATTGTCTTCGGCCAGCTTCCGTCGGTGCCTGTCATGGTCATCGGGTCTGTCGGCAGCGTGCTTTGCTATGTTTTGGCCTTCGGACTGTTCGAGCGTGTCAAACAGGTCTTTTTCGAATATGCCTGACCGCCGTCTGGCCATTCAATGCACGGATGTCCGCAAGGACTACAAGCTTTATTCCGGGCCCGGCGAGATGGCGCTGGAGCGCCTGGGTCTCGGTTCTCTGCTGCGCTGGCGTCGTGGCGGGTCGATCCCGGTCTACGAAGCTCTGCGTGGTGTCGATCTGGAAATCCACCGTGGCGAGCGCGTCGGCATCGTCGGGCAGAATGGCGCCGGCAAGACCACGTTGCTCAACCTGATAACCGGCCGCGCCACGGGGAATTTTTCACCCACCAGCGGGCGCATTCAGATCAATGGCCATGTGCAGGCGCTGATGCATGCCGGGCTGGGATTCCATCAGGAGGCCACGGGCCTGGAGAATGCCCGCGCCGCTCTGGCCTATAACGGCCTCGCGGCGGCCGACCTGCAGCGGGCGCTGGAAGATGTGGTGGAGTTTGCCGAGCTTGGCGACTTCCTCACGCAGCCATTCTCCACCTATTCGGCTGGTATGGCCGCCCGGCTCCAGTTCGCGGTGTCGACGGCGGTGCAGCCGGATATCCTGGTGATCGACGAGATTCTGGGGGCGGGAGATGCGTATTTCTCCATCAAATCCGCGCATCGTTTGCGCAAACTGGCTGACAGCGGCTGCACGCTCATGCTGGTTTCGCATTCCCTCACGCATATCCTGCAATTCTGTGAACGGGCGATCTGGCTGAAGGATGGCGCGGTCAAGATGGATGGCCCGGCTGCCGATGTCATGACGGCCTACGAGGCCGCCATGGAGCATGCCGCTCATAGCGGCAATGCAGCGGATGATGCGGACTATCAAGAGAGCGTGCTCGACGATGGCCGCCGGGTGCATCGCTGGCCCGGCCAGACCGGTGTGAAAATCCGCCGTATCGACCTGTTGTCCGATGGAAAGCCGCAAACCCGGTTCAACATGGGCGCGTCGCTCGAAATCACTTTCGAACTCGAAGTGGAAAAGGCGGCCGTCTTCGGCTGTCGCTACATGATTACCGCGTGGACAGAAAAAGGTCGCCGCGTGGCGCGGATAGAATGTGAACCGGACAGATTCGAGGGGCAGGTGGGAGGACGGCGCACAATTAGACTCGTGCTGCCGGAACTGCTGCTGGGAGGCGGAACATATCTCCTCACCTTTTCGGTCTATGATCAGTTGAACTATTCGACGACCAGCGGCGGACATGAATGCCGATACGACGTCATATCCAAGGGTGTAGAACTGGAGGTGCTGTCAGCAGGCGATCAGACACCGGTCATATTCAGGCAGCCTGCGTCGTGGTCGATTCTCAGTGAGGCTTAGCGTGTTTTGGGTGATCGTAGATAGACTGGCAAGTCGTCCTGCTTGGCATGGCCTTCTGATTAGGGCGGCGGCCTGCCTGAATGGCGTTGGCATAGGGCTGATTGCACGAGCCAGAATGATCGTGCAGACGATCAACCGCCGGCTCACCGACGAAAATTCGGATCGGTTTATCAGTGAGCTACCGGCGCTGCACGGGAGAATTGCCGATATTCTCAAGCGGCAGCAACGGGAGTATCCGCATCATGCCTATTTCCACGGATATCCGTACCAGTCTCTCGGAATTCTCGGCATTTTCGGCGAGCGTGCGACCGAAGAACGCTTCGATCATTACGGTCTCTCCGACCTGATCGGGGCGAATGACACGGTTCTTGATGTCGGCTGCAATTGCGGCTTCATGGCGATCCTGACGGCATACCGCACGGGATGCAAAGCTGTCGGGATAGATATCAATCCGTATATGATCGAGATCGGCCATGAAGCGGCGGCTTTTCTGCGCCTGAGTGACCGTATTGATCTGGTTGCCGCGCGTTTCCAGGATTTTGGCGCTGGTCGGAAATTTTCTGTTGTATTTTCTTTTGCCACGCACTGGACAGACGACGGAAATTATCGCGTCGCTCTTTCGGAGCATTTTGAGCGTATCGCGGCACTTCTTTCCGATAACGGCTTGCTTGTATTCGAGACTCATTGCGCGGATGTTGGGCAGGAAAGCTTTTACAGAGCCATGGATGAAGCGCGTAGCATCTTCGATTTTGACGGCTACAGACAGACTGATAACGGCACGCGCGAACTGTATCTCATGCGCAAGCGGTCATCTTGAAGCGCGCTGTATTTGTTGATGGCATTCAACGTTTGCGCAGCCTCGGCACGCCCTGGTTTCGGCGTCGCCGGTTCGACATCCTGTTCTACGCACAGTCCTGGATCGATGAGACCTGGATGCGGTCAACGATTCTGGAATGCCGTCAGCGCGGACTTGCTTGCGGGATCGTTTCCGACGGGCCGGCGGATCGTCATGGCGGTCAGCTGCTGACGGATGCCGGCGTGTCGGTCATCGAAAGTGCCGATGGCGGAATGCGTCAGTGGCTGCGGGCTCCGGTCATGGTCTCGGCATCCAGCGGCGTACGGCGGGACGCGTTTTCGGATGAAGTCGGCCTGCGGGTCCATATGCCGCATTCGATCGTCAGTCTGCACATGATTTATGCCGAAGACAGTTTCGATGGCTTCGACGTGCTCTTTGCCGTCGGCCCGCATCATGTCCGAGAGTTCGACGCGCTGTCGGCGCAGCGCGGACTGGTCGGCCGCCACAGTTACGCGATTGGTTACGGTAAAGCGGATCTGCTGCCCGATGGCGATGGCGCCGCGACAGCAGGCGCCGACCCGCATGTTCTGGTGGCGCCGTCATGGGGGCCAAACGGCCTTCTGCCGCAGGTCGGCCGTGCGTTGATCGCCGCTTTGCTGGGGGCAGGCATGCGTGTCACCTTGCGCCCGCATCCGCTTCATATCCTGGGCGGCGATCCGGCATTTGCCGATATCCGGGACGCCTATGGCGGGCATCCGTCCTTCACGGAAGAATCCCCTGACGTCGCCCCGGAATCGATGCGGACGGCCGACATCCTGATCACGGACTATTCCGGAACGGCATTCGAATTCGCGCTGTCCCGACACCGTCCGGTGATCTTCGTTGACGTTCCCAAGAAAGTTATGAACCCGGCATGGGAAAGCCTGGGCGTGACCCCTGTCGAAGTCGGTTTGCGCGACCGCATCGGGATGATCGTACCGCCCGAAGCAGATGCCGTCGTGGCCGCCGTCAGGCAGGCCTGCATGGAGGCAGGGCCCTGGCGCCAGCGTATTGCCGATGTCATCGGTCAGTTCCTGTTCCGCCGGCAGGGATGCGCGGTGGTTGCGGCAGACGCCCTTGAAGGGTTTCTGCGGGACGCGCAGCGTCAGGCGGTGGGCCGTTGAGCGAGGTGTGTGCCATTGTCCTGGCTGCCGGTTTCGGATCTCGTCTGCAGCCGATGACCACGGATCGTCCGAAATCGATGGTCCCGCTGGTTGGACGCACCCTGCTTGACCGGCAGATCGAGGTTTTCCAGGCCTGCGGTGTGCGGGATATGGCCATTGTGGTTGGCCACGGTGCCACTGCGGTGACCGACAACCGCCTGCGCCGATTCCATAATCCCGACTATCACGCGACAAATATGGTGGCCTCACTGATGTGTGCCCGGGAGCTGTTTGACGGGAGCCGGGATATCGTCGTCAGTTACGGGGACATCGCTTATGAGCGCCGCGTGCTGAATGCGGTGCTCGACGGCAGGTATGCGATCTCTGTGGCCGTCGACCGGGGCTGGCGCCGCCTCTGGGATCTCCGGATGGAAGACCCGCTTGCCGATGCCGAGACCATGCGGCTTTCTGTCGACGGCCATATTCTTGAGCTTGGCAAAAAGCCGACGTCGTTGGCTGAGATCGAGGGCCAGTATATGGGACTATTCCGTATCGGCGCGGCGGTGGCCCCGGCGGTGCGTGCATTTCACGACTCCCTGGATCGCGACCGCCTCTACGATGGCCGCGATGTGCCAAACATGTTCATGACGTCCTTCCTCCAGGCCCTGATCGACGCCCGTTTCGATGTTGGCGCCGCCCTGGTGGGGAATGGCTGGCTTGAAATCGATACCCTCTCCGATCTCGAGCGCTATGAGGCCCTGGCGGCGGACGGGCGATTGGCTGAGTATTATGACGATCGCCTTTGATTCTGACGGCCTTGCCGGCTGGCGCGCCGATCTGCCGGCACCGCGGAGTCTCGATGGTACATTTTCCGTCGAGCCATACCTGGCTGCGCTCGATCCGGCCCGGCTTGGCGACCCTGCCGTCAGGCAGGTGCTGGAGGTCCTGCGCCGCAAGGTTGAGATTGCGCGGCGTCTGGCTGCGCATTACCAGCCCGATATGCGCCGGCCCCATGGCGACGCAGTCATTGCTCCGGCTTATGCTAGGTATCTGTGCATGCTGTATCTGGCGATTGCCGAACAGGACCGTGACTGGCGATCCCTGAATACGGCACTGAAAATGCTGGGTGGAATTCTTCCGGAGCCATTACCTGCCAGCGCGCCGCTGGAAGTTTGGGCTGAACGGCTCCTCGAGACGATGCGGCTCCCCGATGCGTGATCTTGCCCTCACGGTGGTGGCGGCCCGGCATTGCTCGACCAGCCGCACCTATCTCACATATTTGAGACAGGCCGGCCTGCGGCCAAAGAAGGTCATCCTTGTCGATTTTGTCTGGAACGATGGCCGCTTTTCCAGATTGCAAAAATGGCTGGGGCGTGATTTCGCGTGGCGGCTCACCCGTCGCGGGCGCGCATCCTGGCCGCCCTACTCGGCACGGTTCGCGGCCTTGTGCACGCTGGTGCAACGAGACGTGCCGTTGCCCATAGATTACTTTGCAGCCTTCGATTACGCCGCGCATGCGGAGGCGGTCGAGAGCTTTGTGGCAAACGATTATGACGATCCGGGCCTGCATGCGCTGCTGCGCCGGCAGAACAACCGGGTCTTCCTTTATACCGACGGCGGTCGCGTACCGGCTGCACTGCTGGACGATCCACGGCTTGTTTTCCTGCATATTCATCCCGGCGTCGTCCCCTATGTGCGGGGATCCGATGGCCTGCTGTGGTCTCTGTTGCTTCGCGGTCGGCCAGGCGCCAGCTGTTTTTACATGGACGCCGGTATCGACACCGGCCGGCTGATCCGGACGCGCGAATTCGAGCGTCCGCGGTTTCCAGGTCTCGCGGCGGCCCTGGACGAGGATTTCGCAGCGGCTTATCGAGCCCTGCTATACGCCTATGACCCCCATCTGCGGGCACAGCTTTTTACAGATGTCATGCGCGACAGCGTGAATGACGATTTAAGCCGGCTGCGGGCAACAGTGCAGCCTGCGGAAGGAGCTTTGTCCTTCACGGCCATGCATCCGCGCCTTCAGGCCCGCGTCATGCGAAAGCTCGATCCGTGAGTGCGGTGTCAAAGATTTCCACCGGCGTCGCCGGCACTGGCGGGGTGCAGCGCCACCGTCTGGTGGTGCTGGGTGCAGGCAAGCCGCTGGCGGGGACTGCGCCGAGCGCTCTACGGCTTGTCGATCGCGGGCGCAAGGTTCTGGATTGGATCCTGAGTGCTTTCTCGCAGACCACCACGGATGTCACCTTCGTCGGCGGCTACGACATGAATGACGTTGTCGCGACCTACCCGGATATCCGGTTCGTTGTGAATGCGGCCTGGGCGCAAACGGGAGCGACGGGATCCCTGATGGCGTCAGCGCCGGAACCCGACGGCGACCTGTATGTCTGCTACAGCGATATCGTATTC
The DNA here is from genome assembly GCF_058806975.1 of Ferrovibrio sp. GW821-FHT12E11. NCBI lineage: Bacteria > Pseudomonadati > Pseudomonadota > Alphaproteobacteria > Rhodospirillales > Rhodospirillaceae > Ferrovibrio > Ferrovibrio sp. GW821-FHT12E11. The sequence continues at coordinate 1,473,065 of NZ_JBXAQG010000001.1, read as the reverse complement.
CGGCCGGAACTGGTGGCACGCATGGCGGATCAGCCCGGCGATACGGTTCTCATTGCTGTCGACCGACACCAGGCCGCGGATGCAGCCGAGCGAAAGCGTATGCAGCGTTCCGGTCGCGAAACCGTGACTGTAGCCGATGATCGGGTGGCAGTTGCGAATGCCGATGGAGTGGTTGCTGAGTTCATCGGCCTGATCCGTATGCCGGCTTCGGTGGTCGCGTTGCTGCCCGAGCTGATGGCGACGGGGGGTACAGAGTTGCGCCGGCAGCATCTGTCCGGTCTTGTCGTAGCACTCGTGCGCCGTGGTATTGCGGTGGTGACGGTGGATGCTCATGGGCAGTGGTCGGACCTTGAGGATGACCGGGCGTTGACCCATTTCGCATTCGGCAGCAAGGCCGATACGCTGGACCGTCTCAGCGGACGTCTGAAGCACGCCTTGGTACCGAAGCAGGTGAGTTTTACGGTGCATCGCTGGCGGGATGAACCGGAAAGGGTTGTCGCAGAACTTCTGCCGGCCCTTGGCGAGGGTCTGCTGGCGGTTCGTTCCAGCGCTATGACGGAGGATGGCTTCACGCAAAGCAATGCCGGCCGGTTTGAAACAGCGCTGAACGTGAAGCCCGGGCTGGCTGAAGTGCAGCGGGCAGTCGACCAGGTCATCGCATCCTATGGTGATGATCGTGGCGATCACCAGGTTTTCGTTCAGCCGATGATCCCCGATATCGCCTGGAGCGGTGTGCTGCTGACGCGCACCGGCCAGGTTGGCGGGCCATATATCACGGTGGCATGGTCTGCCGACGGGACAGATGGGGTGACGGCCGGCAAGGCAGGGGACCAGCGGACCTTTGTCATTCATCGCGACCGCCGTCACGTTCCGGCATCTGCACCGGCTGGCTTGATCGCCCTGCTGGATGCGGCCAGCGAAATCGAATACCTCAGCGACAATGACGCTCTCGATATCGAGTTTGCTGTCGATATTGCGCAGCGGGTTCATATCCTGCAGGTGCGGCCGCTGGTGCTGCAGCATGAGCGGACCGGAGCCACCGATGGCGAAGTCGCGACGGCCCTTGAGAATGCGCAGGTGCGGTTGCGTGCCCTGTCAGTCTCATCTGGTGCCTTGCTGGGACAGCGCGCTATCTGGGGGCAGATGCCAGACTGGAATCCGGCCGAGATTGTCGGCGCGCGCCCCAGCCGCTTGGCCTGCAGTCTTTACTCCCATCTGATTTGCGATGAAGTATGGGCGACCCAGCGTGCCGAATACGGGTATCGGGATCTGCGCCCTTATCCGCTATTGAGGGTGTTTGCCGGGCATGCCTATGTCGATGTCAGGGCGAGTTTCAATTCCTTCGTGCCAGCTGCGCTAGATCGCACCGCAGCTACATGGCTGGTTGATGCCTATCTGGAACGCCTGGCAGCAAGCCCCGAGTTGCACGACAAAGTGGAGTTTGAAGTTGCGCTGACCTGTTGGTCTTTCGACCTGGATGATCGTTTTGCTGCCTTGAATGGACCGGGACAGCATGGCGGTGCGATCCTGGATGCTTTACGCCCATGTTTGGCCGAGATCACGCGAAACGGCATTGCGCGGCTTTCCGGTGATCTCGAACAGTCGGCACGGTTCGAACGGGAGATGCAGCCACTGCTGAGGACTGAACGACCGTCTCTCGATGTCGCGATCCGATTGATCGAATTGTGCCGCCGGAACGGTACCCTGCCGTTTGCGCATCTCGCCCGCGGCGCCTTTGTGGCAATGAGCTTGCTGCGGTCCGCGGTGCGGACTGGGCTGGTGCGGGCGGGAAGCGCCGAGGCTTTCCTGCGGTCCATTCGCACGGTCAGCCATGACTTCGTCGACGATGCGTGCGCCGTGCGGGATGGCAGGCTGTCTTTCGACACCCTGGTGGCGCGCTACGGCCATCTGCGACCGGGAACCTATGACGTGACGTCGTTACGTTATGCCGATCAGCCAGAGCTTTTCCTGCGGCCGATGGTCGAGCGGGCGACTCCGGCCGCAGAGGAGCTGTTTGACTGGAGCGACGACGAAATGCGGGGGCTTCTCAAGGGCCTCGAAGCGGCCGGCATCGAGCTGGATGCCGGCGCCCTGGACAGCTTCCTGCGTGGCGCCATCGAGGGGCGCGAATGGGCGAAATTCGTCTTCACCCGGTCGCTGTCGCGGGCACTGGACGGCATGGTGGAATGGGGTCGCGGTATCGGCCTGTCGCGCACCAATCTTGCGCATCTGACTTTTTCGGACCTGGTCGCAATTGCGCAGGGCACTTTGCCGGGCACGCTGTCCGGGCTGCGAGCGCGGCTGGACGAGGGGGCGGCGGCGGCCCATCTGTCTGAGATGATCGCACTGCCACCGCTGCTTCTGCAGGACAGCGACATTTACGGGTTCGAGCATCCTGTAACGGAACCAAATTACATTACGCAGCATGCCGTCATTGCTCCACCAGTCGTTGTTGATAATCCCGTTGGCAATGAAAGCCTCGCGGGCCGCATTGTTCTGATTCCACGGGCTGATCCGGGCTTCGACTGGTTGTTCAGCCAGTCGATTGCGGGTCTGGTGACCGCTTACGGGGGAGCCAACTCGCATATGGCCATACGTGCTGCCGAGTTCGGCCTCCCGGCGGCCATCGGAGTCGGTGAACAGCGGTTCCGCTTGCTGCAGACCGCGCGGTTGATCGATCTGGATTGCCGGGAGCGGCGCCTGCGCGCGCTGGAAGTGACGTGAGCCGCAGGCTTCGCATCGGACTGACCCAGCGGGTTGACGAGATCGCCGGGTATCACGAGCGTCGCGATGCGTTAGACCAGAACTGGGGGCGGTTGATCGCGGCACTGGGTCATATACCGATGCCGCTGTGCAATGCACTGGACGATCCGCAAGGCTATGTCAGTGCCATGGCGCCCGATGCATTCGTGTTGACCGGAGGAAACGACGTGGCTCGCCTGCCTGACGCGGTCAAGGCGGCGCCCGAACGTGATCGCCTGGAGGAGGCGGTCATTGACCATGCCCGCCGTAATCGCCTGCCGCTCATGGCGACCTGTCGCGGCCTGCAGATGCTCAACCTGGCCTTGGGCGGCCGCCTCGTACGGGTATCCGGTCATGTGGGGGAGGAACATGGCCTGACCCGCATGGTGAATGGTATAGCTGAAGTGAACAGCTTTCATGACTGGGCCATACCGGCCGATGGGCTGGCTCCAGAACTTGCAGTTGTTGCTGCGGCACCGGATGGAACAATCGAGGCCGTGCACCACCGACAGCTCCCCTGGATGGGAGTCATGTGGCACCCCGAGCGCCGAATCGCAGAGCCGGCGCGGCAGGTGGCTCTTGTTGCCGCCGTGATTGAAGGGCGCTGGCAGAATGAGGGGGGCGTATGACCGCCGCACCCGCTATCTGGTGCGAGAATGTTCGCAAGGTCTATCGGCTTTACAACAGTGCTCTAGACATGATGCTTGATCGCATTGGCCTCGGACGGATCGTGCGCTGGCGGCGCGGTGGGTGGCCGCGGGAATTCGAGGCCTTACAGGGTATCAACCTGGAGATCCGGCGCGGAGAGCGCGTCGGCATTATTGGCCGGAATGGGGCAGGCAAGACGACGCTGCTTAAACTGCTGGTCGGTTCGGCGACCGGTAACCTGCGGCCGAATGCCGGTTCCATCAAGGTCGATGGCACCATTCAGCCGCTGATGCAGATCGGGGCCGGATTCCATCCGGACCTGAGCGGTTTCGAGAATGCCCGGGCCGCATTGATGCAGAGCGGCCTCTATGGTCGGGCGCTGCAGGTAGCCCTCGATGGTGTGACGGCGTTTGTCGAACTCGGTGATTTCCTCGGCCGGCCTGTGAAAACCTACTCTCTCGGCATGGAAATGCGGTTGCAGTTCGCCGTTGCGACCGCAGTCAGCCCGGAGATTCTCATTATCGACGAAATTCTTGGCGCCGGGGATGCCTATTTTCTGGCGAAGTCGGCGGAACGCATGCAGCAGTTGGCGTTTTCTGGCTGCACCCTGCTACTGGTATCCCACTCTGCCGAGCAGATCCTCCAGTATTGCGAACGGGCAATCTGGCTGCGAGATGGTATGGTTGCCATGGATGGCAAAGCTGAACTGGTTGTGGCGGCGTATAACAGTTTCTCTTCTGCTCTGGCGGGAGCTGAGGATGGTGCCATGCCGTCGGTGGGTGCCGGACGGGTTGCGGTTGTTCCACAGGTGCGACGTTTCACGCCCGAGCCGCCAGCGCATACAAGAACTGCATTTATCGACGGCATTCTGGCGCATGCCGAAGGCGTCGAGACCGATTCCACAGTGTCGGTCACTTTACCATCCGGACGCCACGCCCTGCGGCGCAGCGTGCGCGGCGGCGCAAAGGTGACCGATGTGCGGATATCCGCATGCAGTGATGTTCAGGATATTCTGCGGGTTGGCGATCCGGTGCGCCTGGAGGTGGATATTGCCTTCGAGGTTCAGGGCCCCGCTAAACTATGCTGCGTGGTGGAATTGTATACGCTGGCAGCAGACAGGGTGACGCGCCTGACAAGCCCGGCCATCAGCCGCCCTGTCAAAGGCGAGACAGTCTGTGCCATACTCGACATTCCGTTGCCCCTGCTAGGTGGTCGCGAATATCTGGGGACGGTCTCGCTTGTACCGGCGGAGACTGTCGGCGACAAATCTGCGGCTTATGACATGCTTTCACAGGTCGTCTATCTGCCAGTTGCTTCTGCCAACGATGCTGACCCGCCGCTATTCCATCATTCCGGGGACTGGTTCTTCGGCGATGCCCGGGCATCGGTCCCGGCGAGAATCAGTTCAGTCCAGTAGTGCGCGGAAAGGGCAATACGACGTGAACGATAATAGTTTTACCTGTGTCGAATGCGATTGCGGGGATCTGCGGAATATCAAAACCTATAAGCGCATCTGGCATATCTGTCCTGAATGCGGCGCAGCCTTTCCCCGACAACGGGACCGGTACCCGTTGTCATTTCTGCCGGTTCCAGAGTTCAAGCGTCAACCGCAGGACGAGCAATCGATATATGATTACTTCGTGCAGCCGGCCAATATTGCGCTTTCCACGTCCCTGGTTCAGGGATTCATCGACCAATACATCGTTCCGCATGGGATCTCATTCGCTGGACAGCGAGTGCTTGACGTGTCCGGTGGGAACGGGCATTTCGCGAAGGGGATCGAGGCGCTGGGGGCGTCGGTCGTCCTGACGGAAATCAATCGCCTTGCCATCGAATATGCCCGCAAAACACACGGCTTCGACGTGCATGAGTTCAACTTCAATCGCGATCGCCTTCCCGAGATTGTCGACGGTGATTTCGATATTGTGATGCTGCGTGCCGCAATCATGTTCTGCCGTAACCTTCCGCAGCTGGCGGCTGATCTGGCTCGGGTCACGAAACCGTCCGGCCTGGTGATCGTCAACCATAGCGTCATTCCGACACTTGGGGTCATGCTGCGTGTTCAGCTTGACGAGTATAGCTATTATGCGTTGCGACAGCCCGAGAGCGTTATCCGGCATTTCGAGAAGCACGGATTTTCCCTGGTCGCTCGCAATGACGAGATCGATCCAACGCTTTATATCTGCGACTACGATCTGAAGGACTCCTGGCTGCTGGCCAGGGTTCTGTATGAGTTACCGGCGGCGCGTAAAATGCGTGCATTACGTCAGTTTGCTTTTCCCGCGCGCGACCGGCGTCGCTCTACCATGATATTCCGCAAGATCTGACGCATCCATTATGTGTGGCATCGTTGGTATTCTGACGCCTGTCCCCGATCTGGACCGCCATATCGTGGATACGATGCGGGACCGGCTGGCACATCGCGGTCCAGACGGTCGTGGTTCCTGGCAGGAGGCGACGCCGACGCAGGGTAGCATCGCGCTCGGCCACAGGCGGTTGTCGATCATCGACCTCAGTACTGCGGCCGATCAGCCGATGTTCAGTGACGATGGCCGCTATGTGATCGTCTATAACGGAGAAATCTACAACTACGTTGAACTCCGTGAGGAGTTGCGGCAGTACGGGGCGACCTTCCGCACAGGCAGCGATACGGAAGTCCTGCTGGCGGCCTATGCCCGATGGGGCGTTGAATGTCTGGACCGACTGAATGGCATGTTTGCCTTCCTGCTGTGGGACCGGCGCACTGGCACCCTGTTTGTGGCCCGGGATCGCTTCGGCGAGAAGCCGCTCTACATGGCCCAGTTGCCTCGGGGTGGATTGGCCTTTGCCTCGGAGGCCAAGGCGCTGTTCGCCTATCCTGGTATGGGAGCCGACGCGAATCAGACGATGTTGGGCCATTTTGTCGCCGGTGGCGCATTGGGGCATGGTGAAGAGACGCTTTTTGCCAATGTCCAGCGGCTTCCTGCAGCGACCGCGCTGACGCTCGATGCGACGGGGCGTGAGTTGCGCCGCTGGCGCTACTGGACGCCGGACTACACCAAAATCCGCAAAGGTGTCCGCCCGGCCGTTGCCGCCGAAGAATTTGCCGAGCGCCTGCAGGCCAGCTTGCGCCTGCGTCTGCGGTCGGATGTGCGGGTTGGTGCCTGCCTGTCCGGTGGCCTTGATTCTTCGACGCTGGTTGGCTTTCTGTCGCGGTTGCAGGTGGCCGGTGAGCAAATGCCTGCGATCACCTATTCGGCGCGATTTGACGACGATCCTACCGTTTCGGAAGGCGACTATATTGATCAGGTTCTCGCCCATGTCGGTGCGGAATCGCACTCGGTGTCGCCGCGTGGCGACGAATTCGCCGCCGACGCGCGCCAGCTATACTGGCATCAGGAAATCCCATTCCTGTCGATGTCGATATATTTAGAATGGCGGGTCTTGAAACGAGCCCGGGAAACCGGCGTTACGGTCATGATCGATGGCCAGGGGGCGGACGAACTGTTGGGTGGGTACCCTTCCTTCTTCGCTTTGCGACAGCGCGACCTGGCGGAGCGGGGGCGACTCCTGCGATTGTGGCAGGATACCACGGCGTTGAATGAGCGACTGGAAGCGGCGAGCCGGCGCTATGTCGACAGCGATAGACGGTTCAATGCGCATATTGCGCTTGGTGCGCAGACGCTTGGTGCGATGGCGATCGCTCACCTGCGACAGCGAATATTTATGACTGGTGTCGGAAGGAATATTGCAGTTCAAACGCCTCTCCGTGCCGGAGAGGCGTTTGGGTTAAGCCATTTCCGTCGACAACTGGCGGGATATCTGCTGCACGATAGCCTGCCGGATCAGCTGCATTCGGCGGATCGTAGCGGTATGGCGTTTGGTGTGGAGACGCGCTTCCCGTTTCTGGATCACGAGCTGGTGGACTGGTGTATCGGGCTGCCCGATGATGTCATGATTCGGGATGGTTGGCAGAAATGGATATTGCGCGAAGCGGCCGGCGATGCCATTCCCCAGGATGTACGCTGGCGTGCAGACAAGGTGGGGTATCGGGCGCCGCAGGACCGCTGGATGAGAGAGGGCGTGAAAGATTGGATCGCAGAGCGCCTGTTCGACAGTCGTAGTTGCCGCCTGCCGAATTTCGACAGGTCTCTGGCCGAAACCACCTGGCAAGAGCATATGGATGGCCGCGTCGATCATTCCTGGCAGCTGTTCCGTTGGGCCAGCGCCGTGGAATGGTGCGGTTTTACTGATGACGGCATCTGGTCCAACGGGTTGACCGGCAGCCCTGATACCGCGCGGGATGCTCGAATCTCCGATCCTTTGGAGAGGGTCTGATGGTTGTGGTTGTCGACTATGGCATGGGCAACCTGGGTTCCATTATGAACATGATGCGCCGCCTGGATATCCCTGCGCAGCTGACGCGCGATGCGGCATCGATTGAAAGCGCTGATCGCATTATTCTTCCTGGCGTTGGTTCTTTCGATCAGGGCATGCGTGCGATCGACGGGTTCGGTTTGCGGAAATCGCTGGATCGTGTTGCTCTTGAGCGCCGCCGCCCCGTTCTGGGGGTATGCCTTGGCATGCAGTTAATTACGGTGGACAGCGAAGAAGGTCGCGAAAGCGGGTTGGGATGGATCGATGCGCGCGTGCGGCGATTCTCCCCTTTGCCCGAAGCGGATGGGCGGCTGGCTAAAGTGCCGCATATGGGCTGGAACTACGTCAGATCGTCGTCGCATCACCCGCTATTCTCAGGTGCAGGCGAGGATACCCGCTTTTACTTCGTGCATTCCTACTACGTGGAAAGTAGACGCACAGACGATGTCGTCGCAGTGTCGTGGTATGGCGGTGCCTTCTTTGCGGCGGGCATCGCTTCTGCGAATATTGCCGGCGTGCAGTTTCATCCTGAAAAAAGTCATCATTTTGGTATGCAGCTGTACAGGAATTTTGCGGCCTGGCAACCGGAGGCATCCGGCTGATGCAACCGATGCGGAAGATGCGGCCGCGGGTTATCGTGGCCCTATTGCTTCGTGATGGCCAGCTTTACAAGACTGTCCGCTTTGGAAGTCCGAAATATGTGGGCGATCCGCGCGTGGCTGTGAAGATCCTCAATGATAAGGGATGTGACGAGCTTGTGCTGCTGGACATTTCAGCGACGCCGCAGGGGCGTGAGCCGGATTTCCGACTGCTGGAGGAAATCGTAAGTGAGAGTTTCATGCCGGTTGCATATGGTGGTGGAGTTTCGTCTGTGGAGCAGGCGCGGACTGTTATTTCCCTAGGTGTCGAGAAAGTTATTCTCAATACCGGCGCAATCACTGATCCCACATTGATCAGTCGGGTCGCCGATCTGGCCGGATCCTCAAGCACAACAATCTCCATGGATGTCGCAAAGGATTGGCTGGGGCGTAACCGGGTCGTCACAGCCTGCGGTCGGCGTCGCACCAGCTATGCTCCGGTAGAGTGGGCCCGCAAGGTCGAAAGTCTCGGCGCCGGTGAAATCATTGCCTGTTCCATCGACCACGATGGCATGATGATGGGGTATAACCTGGCCTTGGTGCGGGATGTGGCTGCGGCCGTCAATGTGCCCGTGGTGGCGCTTGGTGGTGCGGGAACGGAACAGCATCTGCGCGACGCCATCGATGCTGGTGCCGCGGCGGCTGCGGCAGGATCGCTGTTCGTTTTTCAGGGACCGCATCGTGCCGTCCTGATCACCTATCCCGACGATGCTCGACTCAATGCCCTCATGTGAATCAGTGACTTGTTCCGTGACCCCATCTTTACCCCCTGTGCTTACCCTCCGAGCCGTTGGTGCCTACCGCATCTGTACACGCTGTGTCATGGACACAACGGATCCGGAACTGACTTTCGACGATCACGGCGTTTGTCACCGATGCCGGACCTATGACCAGGTCATCGCGCAGTATGTGATGGAACCAGTGGAGGGGTGGCGCTATCTGGAGGCCTTGGCGGAACGCATCCGCGAGGAAGGCCGCGACAAGCGGTATGACTGCATTATCGGGCTGTCTGGAGGAGTGGATTCCACTTATGTAGCTTATCTGGTGAAGATGCTGGGCTTGCGGCCTCTCGCTGTCCATGTCGATAACGGTTGGAACACAGAGATAGCGGTCCGGAACATTGAGAGCGTCGTCAAGACGCTGGGCATCGATCTTTACACTGTAGTGATAGACTGGGAAGAATTCCGCGATTTGCAGAAGGCATTTCTGCGAGCCTCTACACCGGATAGCGAAATTCCGTCAGATCATGCCATTGTATCGGCGCTGCATCACGCGGCGGTGCGCCAAGGCGTTCGTTACGTGATCAGTGGCAGTAATTATCAGACCGAGCAGATGGTGCCGCGCACGTGGTCGTATGGACACAGCGACTGGAAGTACATCCGTGGTATAAACGAGCGATTTGGCGGGCGCAGGCTGAAAACCTATCCGCACGATACGCTGTTCCAGCGCAAGTGGTGGTATCCTCGTGTCAAAAAACTGGAAACGATAGCGGTTCTGAATTACGTCGCTTATGACAAGAAGGCCGCAATCGAACTCATGAAAGAGAAGCTGGGCTGGGTCAGTTATGGCGACAAGCATCACGAGTCGCTTTATACCCGCTTCTATCAGATCTACATTCTTCCAAGGAAATTCGGAGCAGATAAGCGACGTCCGCATTTGTCCAGCCTGATCAATAATGGCGAGATCAGCCGTGACGAGGCTGTCGCGCTTCTGCAGCAACCACCTCTTGGCGATGATCAGGTGGAGCAGGATCGCCGGTTTGTCCTGAAAAAGCTCGGTTTCAGTGATTCCGATTTTGAGCAGATCATGAACGCAGAGCCACGATCCTATTGGCAGTACCCAAACTACGACAACAGTCCACCGCTGTATGATAGCTTGCTGACGGCGGCGGCGCGTTTGCCCAGCCGGGCATACGGATATTCGCTGCATGGCATTTATCGCGCAGTACAAGCTGCGCGCGCTGTGGCGGTTGCGATTCGCCGCGCAGTCCTGCGCAGGTGACGCTGGAAATCCTCGTGACATCAGTGGAAACCATGTCTTCCGGTATCGACTCTGTTTATTTTCTGGCTTTCGATGGCTGGCGCACCGAATTGCGCGGCAACCGCTGGCATTTTGCGACGCGCTGGGCTCGTGAAGTGCCGGTGGTTATCGTTCAGCCCAAATCCGATCTCGGCGGCACGTCAGCCTGGGCCGAACCGGATGATCGAATGCCGGGCATCGAGTGCCTGCATCTGCCTGCTCATTGGGAGGATGCACCGTTTCTGCGTGCGACCCGGCAGGCCCACGATATTGCAGGCCATATGGAGCGCCGTGGTCACAAGAAGCCGCTCATATGGATTTATGATCCCCGGCTTTTCGATGCGTCAGCTTTCCTGCCTGCGGCCAGCCGGGTTTTCCATGCTACGGAGAACTATTTTGATTTTAACGGGCTGGATAACGAGTTCTATCAGCACCTGAGGTCGACGCTGCGGTTCTCGGATGCAGTGATTGCCGCAAGCAGTGGTGTTGCGGCAGCCTATACTCCATTCGCGTCGAAACGCGTCATCGTATCCAGTAACGGATGTGACTGCGCGGCGTTTTCTGATGGGGAAGCCGATGCGGAACTGACGGCGCTGGCGAAACAGTGGAGCCGTCTGTCCGTGTATGCCGGCAATATCAACGGACGCATCGATTTTGGCCTGCTGGAAGCGGTGGCCCGTGAAAATCCTGACACCTTGCTTGCCCTGTTTGGTCCGGTCTCCGGGCTTACAGTTGACCAGGAGGCAGAGTGGAACACTCTGCTGACGCGCAGCAATGTCCGGGCCTTTGGCGCTGTTTCTCCTGATCGCCTGCCAGGGATTTACAGGGCGGCACAAGTTGGGATCATTCCATATCGACAGGATCGCTTGATCGCGGCTAACGGGTTTCCATTAAAGACTTTTGAAATGATAACTACCGGCCTGCCTGTGGTTTCCACATTCATGCAGCCGCTATTATCGCATGTCGCGTCTTGGCTTGCTGTGACGGCGACGCGGGGAGATTTCCTGAAGGCTTTCAGACAGATGGCGCGCAACCAGCTGGATGCCCAGGACAAGGTGGATATGCAGGGAGCGGCAAGGCAGCAGGATTACAACGAAAAGTTTTCGGCGATGCGGGCTCTGGTGCTCGAGAGCGTGGAGCACCGTGCCAAAAATCCGTTTTCAATGACGGCCTTTGCTGAGGTAATGGCCAGCGATTGGGAACGTTCCATTATCACCCGCTTTGTGCCGCTTAGCGTTCCGGATCGCATCAGAGGGCGTTTGAATTCCTGGCTGGACCAGATCGGCCGGGTCACGGAAGCGGCTATTGCGACGTTTGCAAAAGAGCGGTCGGCAGCTTTTAAGGCAGAGCCGGAGGCGGAGCCGCAGAGGAACGAGCCGAGTGGACAGGACGGCGAGAAAGTAGACAGACCGCTTAACCTGCTTCTGATCTGCGATTATCATTCTGGCACCGCCTCTACGATCATCGATCATATCTACGGTATTCGCGACCTGTCCCGGCACAATATCACGGTGTTATCATCGGTCGGGGATTTGCCGAGCCGCCTTGACCTCAGCCGGTTTGACGGCATCATCATCCATTACTCTTTGGTTGCGTGCATTGAGCACTTTATCAGCCAGAGTGCCAGAAGCATGATCAGGAGCTTTCGGGGGCTCAAGATCGCATTTGTCCAGGACGATTACCGTTTTATCGACAAGACCGTCGCCGCTTATCGCGACCTTGGCATCCATGTTCTGTTCGGTTTGGCGCCTGAGGATATCATTGATGATGTTTATTCGCCCGAGGCGCTACCGGGTGTGCTGCGCGAAACTGTACTGGCCGGTTATGTGCCCGAGCACCTGACCCGGATTCCTGTGCCACCCTATGCAGGTCGACCGCTTGATATCGGATATCGGGCCCGCCACCTGCCGGCATGGCTGGGCAGTCATGCGCAGGAGAAATGGATCATTGCAGAGCGCGTGATGGCGGATGCTCCGAAATACAATCTGCGCTGCGACATCTCCACTCGCGAGGCGGATCGCATATACGGGGATCGATGGATTGAGTTCATCACCAGCTGCAAAGCCATGTTGGGTGCCGAAAGCGGTTCCAGCGTCTGCGACTTTACCGGAGAGATACAAGAGAGGGTCGAGGCACATGTTGCCCGGGATCCGACCGCGTCTTTCGAGGTCCTGAGAGAGCTCTACTTCAAAGACGCGGATGGCCGGCTGATGATGAATGTTATATCGCCGCGCTGCTTTGAAGCGGCGGCGCTGCGAACGTTGATGATTCTTTACGAAGGACACTACTCGGGCCGGCTGCAGCCCTGGCGGCATTATGTGCCGTTGCGCAAGGATCATTCGAACATGGAGGAGGTCGTCGCTGTACTCCGAGATCCGGTTCGGGCGCAGGAAATTATTGACCGCGCTTATCAGGAAGTTGCGCTGAACCAAGAGAATTGGTTTGCCGCTATGGTGCGGCAGATGGATCGTGCGATCGACCGCCGGTTCGAAGTTGGCATGCTGGCGGCTCAAGAGCCTTATAACGCCGCCGCTTTCGATGCGGTGTTGCGCCAGGCAGCCAGAAGGGCGCGCTGGATGCGCCTCCTTCATTCTCTCGCCCCGCGCCTCGGGCTGATATTCGACAGCGCGATCCAGCTTGTCCCTGAACGTATGCAGGGGGGGATGAGGTCCGGCATTCGGGTCCTGTGGAGGTCGGCGCTGGGCGTTGAGACCAATTGGCTGAGGCGGATGCGGACATATCACAGGCTGCTGCGGCATCGAGGCCCGGTTCATGCGCTGCGGGCAGCCCGCCTGCATCGAAAACACCCGGATGTTCTGGTGGCCGATCTTCACGTTCTGAGCGCTCTGATCGCGTCTGGCGCCCATGGTCTGTCGGTTAGTTACGATCCGGCCGAGCAGGCACTGGAGATCACCTTCGGCCGTCGCCGCGGAGGCCCTGACAGTATTGGTGCTCTCTGGCTGAAAGAGCTCGTTCGGAGTGGAGTCCTTAAATCGATCCGATGGACTGCCGGTGATATCCAAGTTATTGGCATGCCTGGCGTATTTCACGGGACTCTTACAGGACTAACAGCATTGAGCCGGCAGGGCACCCACGATATTCTGACCATTCTCTCATGGATTTTCTCTGATTTAAGGGCAGTGCGCAGCACCCCCGCCAAAGGAGTTGTCTGATGTGTGGCATTGCCGGCGCGGTGAGCCGGGTTGGACACAGAATTGCGGGATTGGACCGCCATCTGGCGGTCATGAACGATCTGTTGCGGCACAGGGGACCGGATGGTGACGGCGTCTGGACCAGCGCTCGCGGCGATGTCGGACTGGCTCACCTTCGCCTTGCCATTATCGACTTGAGCGAGGCTGGCCGGCAGCCGATGGCCGGGCCGAATGGCAGCGTCATCAGCTATAACGGTGAAATCTACAATTTTGTCGAATTGCGTAATGCACTGTCAGCCCATTGGTCCTTCGTATCGTCGTCCGACACCGAAGTGATTCTGGCCGCCCATAGCCGATGGGGCGATGCTTGCCTGGATCACTTGCGCGGGATGTATGCGTTCGCGCTATGGGATGAGTCGCAGAAACGCCTGTTCTGTGCTCGCGACCGGTTCGGCATCAAGCCCTTTTATTATACGATTGTAGACGGAGTCTTGTATTTTGCGTCGGAGGCGAAGGCGCTGTTGCCCTTCCTGCCGGATATTTCCACGGATGCCTCCGCCCTCGCGGAGTATCTGACATTCCAGTATACGCTCGGCGAACAAACCCTATTCAAGGGCATCAAGCAGTTGATGCCTGGACATGCCCTAAGCTTCCAGGATGGCGAGCTGAAGGTCTGGCGATACTGGGATGTGCGCTACGAGATCGACTTCAGTCACAGCCCGCATTATTTCGAACAGCGCTTGGCCGAGCTGATCGAGGATTCCCTGAGCCTGCATTTGCGTAGTGACGTGCAGGTCGGGGCTTACGTATCTGGCGGTATCGATTCAAGCCTGATCGCCTTGCTGGCGAATCGTTCGACCAAGGGCGGGCAGCCGAGTTTTCATGGCAGATTTACCGATTATCCCGGCTATGACGAGAGCCGCTACGCCCAGATTGTGGCGGACCGGATGGGTAGTGATCTGCATGTTGTCGACATAACGTCGCAGGACTTCCGCGACCATATCCGCGATGTGATTTACCATTTGGATTTTCCGGCGGGTGGGCCCGGCGCATTTTCGCAGTTCATGGTGAGCAAGCTCGCCGCTGAACATGTGAAGGTCGTGCTTGGTGGGCAGGGCGGTGATGAGGTCTTCGGCGGGTATGCGCGCTACCTGCTTGCGTATTTCGAGCAGTGCATCAAGGCGTCGATGAATGGGACGTCAAAAAACGGGCATTACGTTGTCACAATAGAATCGATCGTTCCCAATCTCGGTCTGCTGAGGGAGTATCAGCCCCTCATGCAGGAGTTCTGGCGCGAGGGTTTGTTTGGCCCTCTCGATGAGCGCTATTTCCGCCTGATCGATCGTTCGACCGATATGCAGGACGAAATCGCCTGGGATGCGCTTGACCGGAGAAAGGTCGTAGAGGATTTCAAGGCAATTTTCAACAACAGGGCGAATGTCCACAAGGAAGCGTATTTTGACAGCATGACGCATTTCGATTTCAAATGCTTGCTGCCCGCGCTGCTCCAAGTGGAGGATCGCATGAGTATGGCGCACGGTCTGGAAAGCCGTGTTCCGTTGCTCGATCACCCTGTGATCGAATTCGCGGCAACGGTTCCCGCCGACGTGAAATTCGAGGGCGGCAAGATGAAGCGGCTTCTGAAGACCGCCTTTTCTAACATTCTGCCGGACGAGATTGCCCATCGCCGGGACAAGATGGGTTTCCCGGTGCCATTGAAAGAATGGTTTGCGGGAAGCCTGCATGATGATGTTGCGGGCATATTCAGGAACCTGAAGGATCGGCGCCGCGAGTTCATCAATGCGGATGCGGTCTTGCGCAATTTTGACAGCGCGGGCCGTTTCTCGCGTAAAACCTGGGGCTTGCTCAGTCTCGAATTGTGGCACCAGGCCTTCCACGACCGCGCCGGCGATTACCGCGCGTTGCTATCAAAACCAGTCTCTCCCAAAGCTGAGGTTATTCGAGTATGAAGGCGTTTATCACCGGGGGCTGCGGCCAGGTTGGCTCGCATGTCGCTGAGTTTTTACTGGAGCGCGGCGATAGCGTTCTTGCGATCGATAACATGGCGACCGGCCGTCGGGAGCATCTGTCGAAACATGATCGCCTGCAATTTGTTGAAGGGTCGATTGCCGACAGGGACTTGATCGATCAGCTGGTTGGGGACTTCAAGCCTGACGTCCTGATTCATACAGCAGCGTCCTACAAGGACCCGGACGACTGGTATGGCGATACGCTAACCAACGCTGTCGGCGGAGCAAACCTGATTAAGGCTGCGAAGGTGAATGGGGTCGGCCGCTTTATTTATTTCCAGACGGCGCTCTGCTACGGAGTAAGGCCTCTGCAAAGCCCGATCCGGCTGGACCATCCGAAGAATCCTGCCAACTCCAGTTACGCGATATCGAAGACCGTGACCGAGGATTACCTGACGATCTCGGGACTCGATTACGTGACCTTCCGGCTGGCGAATGTCATTGGCCCGCGCAACGTTTCCGGTCCTCTGCCGATCTTTTTCCAGCGATTGTCTGAAGGAAAGAAGTGTTTCGTGACCACGGCGCGCCGTGATTTCGTTTTTGTTAAGGATCTGGCTCGCACGGTACTTAAGGCGGCGGATGGGCGCGGAAGTGGCGCATATCATTTCTCATCCGGCGGCGACGTTGCAATCAAGGAGCTTTATGACGCGGTTGTGGATGCCATGCAGCTGAATGTCTATCCCGATCCCGATATCCGGCCGCTTGGTCCGGACGACGCTCCGTCTATTCTGCTCGATCCGTCCCGTACTTTTGCCGATTTTGGCGACATTGCATTCACGCCCCTTCAGGAAACAGTCAAAGCCGCTATTGATTATTACAGGACCTTTGGGGTTGTAGGTGGATACACCCATCTTAAAGTCGAAAACAGGTAGTACGACACGTGCGCATACTCATTACGGGGGGAGCGGGGTGTCTTGGCTCGAATTTGGTTGAGCGCTACGTCCCGGCCGGCCATGATGTTCTGGTTATCGACAATTTTGCGACCGGGAAACGGGAGGTCTTGCCGCCGGTTGCCGGTTTGCGGCTGGTCGAGGGCAGCATTGCCGATCGGTCACTTGTCGATCGGTGTTTCGACGAGTTCAAGCCGACGCATGTGATACACAGTGCCGCATCCTATAAGGATCCGGAGAATTGGCGGGAAGATGTTGCATCGAACATCGATGGCAGCATTAACGTGGCCAATGCAGCGCAACGGCATGCGGTTGAGAGGTTTGTGAATTTCCAGACGGCCTTGTGTTACGGCCGCCCGCGGGAACTGCCGATCCCGGTCGACCATCCGGTGCAACCGTTCACCAGCTATGGCATATCGAAAACGGCCGGCGAGGCATACTTGATGATGACCGGTCTTCCGGTTGTCTCGTTGCGTCTGGCCAACGTAACCGGACCCAGGTTGGCCGTTGGTCCAATTCCGACGTTTTACAAGCGTTTGAAGGCTGGCCAGAAATGCTTCTGCTCTGACACGCGGCGCGATTTTCTCGACATGGAGGATTTTTTGAGCGCCATGGATCTGGTGATGAAGGCGGGAGCTCCCACGGGGCTTTTTAACCTCTCTACGGGTGAGAGCCGCAGCATCAAGGATATATTCGACGTGGTGGTCAGTCATCTCCGCGTGGAATTGACTGAACCGGCCCCCGTTGTGCCGCCAGGTCCGGACGATGTGCCGGCTGTCGTGCTCGACCCGTCTCGGACGGAGGCCGCTTTCGGATGGAAAGCCAGATATGGTTTCGACGAGACAATGCGCCGGATGCTGGCATGGTATGACATGCACGGCGTTACCGACATATACAGTCATCTGACAAGCCAGAAATCGTAGAATAGCCGGTATCAAGAGGCAGTCATGAACGATCTTTCACTCGACGGGCGTAAACTGCTTGTTGTTGGTGGTGCAGGCTTTGTCGGTAGCAACCTCGTTCTGCAGATCCTGGAGCATGGGCCCCGCGAAGTGATTATTGTCGACAATCTGCTGTCGTCGGATGTGAGCAATCTTCCGGCTGATCCGCGCATCAGGTTTGTGTTCGGCTCGATCACCGAAGACAGGGTGTTGAGAGAGTTGCCGGATGATCTGGATTTTGCTTGGCATTTGGCCTGCTATCATGGCAACCAGAGCTCGATCCAGGATCCACTAGCTGACCATGAAAATAACACGCTGACCAGCCTCAAGCTGTTTAACAGGCTCAAAGACATCAAGTCGCTGAAGAAGGTTGTTTACGCCGCCGCCGGTTGCGCCGTTGCTGAGAAGACGTTTGATGCAGCTTCAGCAACGCAGGAAGATGCCCCGGTTTCGTTGTACCATGACAGTCCTTATTCCATCAGCAAGTTGATCGGCGAGCTTTACGGAAATTATTTCTGGGGGCGGTATCAGATGCCTCTGGTGAAGGCGCGGTTTCAGAATGTATACGGCCCTCGCGAGATTCTGGGGGCGGGTCGTTGGCGCGGAACCGAGCACACAGTGTGGCGCAATGTGACGCCGACTTTCATTTGGAAGGCGCTGCATCAGCAGGCATTGCCCCTGGATAATGGCGGGCAGGCGAGCCGTGATTTCATCTATGTTGAAGACATGGCGAGGGGATTGATCCGTTGCGCTGTCGCCGGTCAGCCCGGAGAGGTATATAACCTTGCCTCCGGTGTAGAGACATCAATTCTTGACTTGGCCGGTTTTATTAACGATCTCACTCAAAACCCCACACCGGTCGATTTGCGGCCGGCACGCGACTGGGATCATTCTGGAAGGCGGTTTGGCGCCACTGAGAAATCAAAACGGCATCTCGGTTTTGAAGCAAAAATGTCGCTGCGGGACGGTGTTGCTAAGACGATTGCTTGGACGCGGGACAACAAAGCCGTTATTGAGCGATGCATCGGCCAGCACGCTTATTTCATGGCGCCGAAATAACTCGCTCACTCTCATGAGAAACCATCCTAGCTTTGCAGCCGATCACGGCAGTCTCTGCGTGGTTGATAAAGATATCTGTTATTATTGCTTGTCTCCGACTATTCTGCAGACTGACGAGTGTGGCTTGATTGCATTGTGTAAAGATCGGGTCGTAGCTCAGAATGCTGGGCTATGCTGTCATATCCGACGGCCGCGAACCCTGAATGAGGAAAGTGCGCGGAGCCTGGCAATGATTCTGGGCGAGACAGAGTGATGCGGAGTGCTGCAAAAACAGTAGTGCTATACGCGCATTATACAACGCGTCTGAGTTACTATGACGACTGGCTGGATGCCTTCCGCACATCCCGCCACTTCGATGTCACTGCAATTAATATATGTGAAGAGGGTGTGGCTGGCCGAATTCGTGCGGTTGCCCGGGATGCCGATCTCCTGGTCCTGCTGCACTCGACCAATGGCGACACAACCATGTACCTCGAACCTCTTATCGATATTCTGGCCGATCGGCGGGGACGGCTTGTTGCCTTTATCGGGAATGAGCTCAACCTGCCGGGATCTCCAATTTCGGCTAAGCGGCAGATCATGAAGTTGATCGGGCCAGATTGTATCGCCACGCAGCTTGTCAGTGACAGCGGTGAGTTCCTGTGGGGCGATGTTGTTAAATCCAAGGTCCTATCCATGCCGCATGCACTGAATGCGGAGGCGTTCCGGATCGAAGCACCTGCCGCTCAGCGGCCAATTGATATTGGCGTTCGTGCGATCAAGTATATTCCTCATCTTGGAGACAATGACCGGAACCACTTGCATGATTTTTTCGCTGCTCACGAATTCTGGCCCGATTTGCGTGTCGATATAGGGACGGAACGACTGGAGCGTACGGGCTGGGCGAAGTTTCTAAATCAATGCAAGGGGACGGTGTCGAGCGAGGCCGGCTCATGGTTTCTGGAGAAGGATGATGCAACCATTGAGGCCATCAGGCACAATGTCATGCAGCGGCATGACGGATGGCTTGTAATCCCCAATGACTCACCCTTGCGGCGTTTCGGTCACAAAATGCCATGGTGGTTCCGCGTGGTTGCGCGCAAAATCCTGAGCCGTGGGTTCATTCAACATGAATCGACCATCAACGAGCGGCTGAAGTTTTCCGAGATTTATGATGAGTATTTTAAAGACCGCACTCTGCCGCAAGTATATGGGAAGTGTATATCGTCTCGTCACTTCGATGCGATCGGAACAGGGACGTGTCAGATTCTTCTTGCGGGTCGTTATAATGACGTATTGGAGCCTGGCATCCATTACCTCCCGCTAAATAGCGATTTCTCCAATATTGATGAAGTGATGGCGCGTTTTATGGATCCGGCAGAGCGCAAAAGCGTGACGGAAGCAGCGCTGAGTTTAACAATGGAGCGGCACACCTACGCCCATCGCATGGCATTTCTATATGAGCAGTTGAGCGAGCTCTGATCTGCGAGTGCCGAATTCCTGACTCGCAGAACCGGCATCGCGAGGCGTCCGAGTGTGGTCGCAGGTTATTGCGGGCGCCGCCTTGTTCAGTGGATGAACGAGAGCGTTGGAATATTCGACTGTTTAAGTATTATGGTTCGTCATCCGGATGCTTTTGCAATACGGGTCGTCATGGGAGCCGGTTTCCTGGGACAGGAAACCGGGAAGAATGAAACTGGGATTGTGTAGCTGAAAAGCTTTGCCGGAATCCCGATCGTGAGAGTGAGATGATGTCCTCGTCGGATAATGGCAAGCGCTTCGCGTTAATTGGAGCGGCCGGTTATATCGCGCCCCGGCATATGCGGGCGGTCAAGGATACAGGCAATGCCCTGGTAGCGGCGTTTGATCCGAACGACAGTGTCGGCATTCTGGATAGCTATTTTCCGGATGCGAACTTCTTCGTGGAGTTTGAACGTTTTGACCGGCATATAGACAAGCTGCGCCGGCGCGGCGATGGCGTCGACTATATGGCGATCTGTTCACCCAATTACCTGCATGACGCGCATATCCGTTTTGCGCTGCGCTCGAGTGCGCATGCGATATGTGAAAAACCGCTGGTTCTCAATCCATGGAACATCGACGGCTTGGCAGAGATTGAGCAGGACAGCAATCGCCGGATATACAATATCCTGCAGCTGCGCCTGCATCCTGCGATCCGCGCTTTGCGCGAGCAGGTTGCGGCTTTGCCCAAGGATAAAAGCGTTGATGTCGACCTGACTTATCTGACGTCACGCGGAAACTGGTATCATTCGAGTTGGAAGGGCGCGACGGAGAAGTCTGGGGGTATCGCAACGAATATCGGGGTGCATTTCTTCGATATGCTGGGCTGGGTTTTCGGCAAACGGACCCGTTCTGTCATGCATCTGCACGAGGCTGACGTTGCGGCAGGTTTCCTAGAATACGAGCGTGCGCGAGTGCGCTGGTTCCTCTCGATTAATGCGGACCACCTGCCTCCTGCCGCTGTGGCTGCCGGAAAGCGGACTTACCGCTCGATCCTGATCGGAGGACAGGAGTTGGAGTTCAGTGAAGGATTCACAGACCTTCATACTGACAGTTATAGAGATATCCTTGGCGGCGGCGGCTTCGGTCTCGAGGAGGCGCGGGCAGCCATCGAGGCGGTCTATGATATACGACAGGCGAAGATCTCCGCGCTGACGGGTGATTACCACCCGATTCTGAAAACCCTGAAGCTTCCAGTGTAAAGAGTAAGGGAATGAACTGGTTCAAGCATGATACCGCCATCGTCGACGAAGGGGCGCGCATCGGCGAAGGAACCCGCATATGGCACTGGACCCATGTATCCGGCGGCGCGATCATCGGGCAGGGCTGCTCGCTCGGGCAGAATGTATTCATCGCCAACCGCGTGGTACTGGGTGATCGGGTCAAGATTCAGAACAACGTCTCGGTTTATGACGATATTGTTCTGGAGGACGGCGTCTTTTGCGGCCCATCCTGCGTCTTTACAAATGTGATCAACCCGCGTGCGGAGATTGAGCGTAAAAGCGAGTATCGCAAGACCGTGGTTCAGCGCGGCGCTACCATAGGCGCCAATGCGACCATCGTTTGCGGGTATGTACTGGGGCGTTATTGCTTTATTGCCGCAGGGGCGGTGGTTACCCGCGATGTTCCACCCTATGCACTTATGGCAGGTGTAGCCGCGCGGCAGATAGGCTGGATGAGCAGGGCCGGTGGTCGCTTGGGTGATGATCTGATCTGCCCGATCGATGGCACCCGGTACCGGCTGATCGGTCCAGGCAGTCTGGAGGAAATCGGCTAGATCGGTTATCCCCGCGGCAGCCGGGTTGACCGATGTCTGTAATGCAGGGCTTCGGGCAGTGGCCGAAACCCTGGGATATCGTTGCGGCCTGCTTCACCAATGCGCGCCCTCTCAGGGGCATGGCCACTGCCGTTTACCCATTATTGGGGTTTCTGACGTCTATTTAGTCTACCCCTGCCTTATGAGGGGAGGGTTGGTGGCCTGTCTTCCAGCCAATTCTCAACTGTTGCAGGCTTCATCCTATGTCTGACCCCGAAGTCGCCCGCTTCTTCCTTGCGTTGCTAGCTTTGCTGTCGGTCGCCTTGGCCTGCGGGCAGTTATTCGAAAGCTGGCGCCTGCCGCGCGTTGCGGGGGAGATTGTCGGAGGGCTGCTGCTGGGCCCGACGTTGCTGGGACGTGTGTTGCCGGACTGGTATCGCTGGCTGTTCTCGGATTTCCCAGCGCAGACAATGCTGCTCTCGGCCTTTTACTGGCTGGGCCTGATCCTGCTTATGTTCACGGCCGGCTTCCTGGTCAAGTCTAGACTTGATCGACATGAAGCCCGGCTGGCCGCCGCCTTGGTCGCCGGTGGGTTGGTTCTGCCGTTTCTGTTCGGCTGGCTGGTCGCACCGCTGGTCCCTGCCGCGCCTGGCGCAAACCCGCTTGCCTTCATCCTAGTCATCGCCATTGGCACCGCCATCACCTCAATTCCGGTGATTTCGCGCATCTTCATCGATCTCAAGCTTATGGACACTGCTCTCGCCCGTGTGGTGCTGATGGCTGCTACGGTCCAAGATCTGATCCTATGGGCCGTGCTTGCGGTCGCCGCCGCCGCCCAGCAGGGCCGCACGGCCACACCATTCGACTTCGGCCGTGAGATCGCTACAACAGCGATCTTTACCCTATTGGCCTTGCTGCTCGCTCCAATGGTCCTGCGTTGGGCCGGTCGAACCCTGCTGGCGCCCCGGCATGAGAATGCAGCGCTCACCGGCTATGTTCTGCTGGTCTGTCTGGCGACGGTCGGTCTGGCAAGCCTGCTTGGCGTGAACATCATTTTCGGCGCGCTAATGGGTGGATTGATCATTGGTCGGTTCCGGGCGGAGGGCTTTCAGGAAGTCAAGCAGCGCATCCAGGGCATCGCCATGTGGTTTTTTGTTCCAATCTACTTTGCTCTGGTTGGTCTGAAGATCGACCTGCTGACGCAGTTCGATTTGATGCTGGTCGTCGGTTTCTTGGTCGGCTCGTCATTGGTCAAGGTGGCGAGTGTATATCTTGTACTGCGACTGATCCGGCAAGACAGTGCCAGTGCGCTTGATTACGGTATTATTATGAATACGCGCGGAGGGCCTGGCATCGTCTTGGCGAGTATCGCGCATGCACTTGGTATTATCGCGGATTCGACAGCTGTCATGCTGATTATGGCGTCGATCGTGACGGCGCTGATGAGCAGCGCCTGGCTGCGCTGGCGGCTGAGTCGTGGTATGATTTACGCGTCATAATATCCCGGCATTCTTGAGGTGAGGAGAGTGGAATGGTGCTGTGGTTCACCGGATTGTCGGGTGCCGGGAAGACGACAATCTCGCAGGCCGTTTATGAGATGGCCAAGCCGAAAATACCTGCATTGGTGATGATTGATGGCGACATGGTACGGGCTTTGTTCGGCGCCGGGCTCGGCTACGATGAGGCGTCACGCTTCCAGCAGATCAGCCGCATCCAGCGGCTGGCATTCATGTTGTCACAGCAGAATATCCCGGTGATCGTTGCCGCCTTGTACTGTCACCCAGACCTGATGCGCTGGAATCGCGAGAATCTGTCAGATTATTTCGAGGTCTATATCGACGCGCCCTTGGCCTTGGTCGAGAAGCGGGATGCCAAGGGTATGTACGCCAGAGCACGCGCTGGTGAAGCCCGGGATGTTGTCGGCATCGATGTGCCATGGCATGCACCGGTGGCGCCCGACATGGTCATCGACGCTGCAGCTGGTCTTGGCCCGGCAGCGATCGCTACCAGTGTCGTGGATACGGTGCCGTGGCTGAGGGCAAAGATCAAGGGAGGCGAACAGGTGTGACAGACCAGGCCTCTATCGCGCTGAACCGCGACCAGTATCTCGAGCTCGAGAAGATCGGCCTGGGCGCCTTCTCTCCATTGACCGGATTCATGACGGAAGCCGAATTCCGATCCGTTGTCGAAACCATGCGGCTGCCATCTGGCGCGGTCTTTTCCTTACCGGTCGTTCTGGATATCGACGAAGGTAACGCGCGTAGACTGCGCAACGAGGAGGTTATAGGCCTCAGTTATGGCGGCGCGTTGGTTGGCCGGATTTGGCCGACGGATTTCTATCGTTGCGATCGACGAACTACAACGCAGCATGTCTTCGGGACAACCGATGAGGCTCACCCAGGTGTGGCGTATTTCTATAGCCTGAAGCCTGTTTTTGTTGGCGGACGCGTCGAGCTGCTGCAAAGAGCGAAATTTGACATTTCCGCGGATGAACTTACGCCAGAGGAAGCTCGGATAATATTCCGCGATCGCGGCTGGACGCGTGTCGTCGGTTTCCAGACCCGTAATGTGCCGCACCGGGCGCATGAATATCTGCAGCGCGTGGCGCTTGAACAGGTGGATGGCCTGTTTATCCAGCCCTTGGTGGGGCGCAAGCGGCGTGGCGATTACACGCCGCAGGCCGTAATGAGTGGTTACCGCGCGCTTGTCGGTTCGTTTTTGCCGCAGGACCGGGTCGTACTCGGGATCCTGTCTACACTTATGCGCTATGCCGGGCCGCGCGAAGCTGTGTTTCATGCCGTGATCCGGCGCAACTATGGTTGCACCCATTTCATTGTCGGGCGGGACCATGCCGGCGTCGGCGACTGGTATGGACTTTACGACGCGCACGAACTGACTCGGCAGTTTGAAGGCGATCTCGGCATCGAGATTATGCGGTTGCATGGCCCGTTCTTCTGCCCGACCTGTGACGGCATCGCTACCGAGAAGACTTGCCCGCATGCCGGCAGCTCATCAGTGCGCCAGATCAGCGGTACCGATATGCGCCACATCCTGGTTGATGGCGAGCGACCCGACCCGCGGCTGATGCGACCTGAAATCGTCGACGCCCTGAAAGGCGTGCCGTTGTTTATCGAGGACTGATATGAACCGCACCCGTATCGTATGTACCATCGGACCTCGTACCCTGTCGGAAGACATGCTGCAGAAGCTGCATGAAGCGGGTATGATGATTGCGCGTCTGAACGGGTCCCATGCCGATCTGACTTGGCATCGCAACGCCATTTCGGAAATCCGACGCGTCCTGCCTGGCCTGCCCATCCTGCTGGACATCCCCGGGCGCAAAATCCGTACCGCCCAGCTTGCACAGGAGCCGCGTTTCAAGGCTGGCGATACCATCATTCTGACCAGCGATGCCGCCGACGGCAGCACCGGAAAAGTGCCGGTAAATTACCCCAATCTGCATGCTGATCTGAAGCCCGGTAATATTATTCTCGCCGATGACGGTACTCTAAAATTCACAGTCATCTCGATCGAAGGGCGTGACATTCGTTGCCGGGCAGATACGGCAGGGCAGCTCAAAAGTCGCAAAGGCATAAATGTGCCGTTTGTGACGCTGAACACGCCGCAGGTGACGCCGCGTGACGAGCAGATGATCGCTTTTGCCCGCGAAACCGGTGTCGATTTCATCGGGCTGAGTTTTGTCGAGTCGCCGGGTCATGTCGAAGCTTTTCGTAAGCTGATCGGCGGGTCGACACCACGCATCATCGCCAAGGTGGAGAACCAGGGCGGTATGAACAATGTCGATAGTATATCTGCTGTTGCCGATGGAATCATGATCGATCGGGGTGATTTGTCGGTCGAGACCAGCCTCCACGATGTGGCGATCCGCCAGAAAAGAGTAATTTCTGCCGCACGGCAGTATGGCAAACCGGTCATCGTGGCGACAGAAATGCTGCACACGATGATTGAGAATCCGTTTCCCACCAAGGCCGAAGTCAGTGACATCACCAATGCCGTCCTTGACGGATGCGCGGCGACCATGCTGTCGGGCGAAACGGCTGTCGGAGCGTTTCCGATCGAGACCGTAGCGCTGATGCGGCAGGTGACCGATGCGGCTGAGGACTTCGCTCAGGAGCAGATTGGAAAAGCCATTCTGCCGTTTAGCGAGACCGTTCCGCAGGCCATCGCTCAGGTTATCCCTGCGCTCAGTCGTTGCCTGCCAATCACTAAGATTGTTGCCATCACACGTTCGGGATTTGCTGCCCGCATGATCGCTGCCCAGCGACCGCAGCAGCCAATCTTGGCGGTCAGCGACGACGCCGCCGCTGCCCGTAGCTTCAACCTTATCCCCGGGACCACCGGTGTGTTCAGTGCCTCGCCATTTCCGAAAACCAGTATGGATCATATCGGCCAGGTTCTGCATATGCTGTGGCAGCGACAGTTTCTGGTGGGCGAGGATATGGTGATCGTCACCGGTGTGACCTATCCGCATACAGCCAGTCGTATGAATACGGTCCAGATTCACCGTGTTGCAGAATTACAGGCCCTGCTGGGTTGGCATCGGGAAAGCTGATTGGTCTCTATCGCTGGTTCTGCCATCGGGCAGATGCGCTAAAGCGGTATCCGAGACGCAACCATGCGGGTTTCGAACACCGCAACGGAACACCGCCCGACGAGGTTGGTGATTTTTCCCGTTATGTTCAATTGCCCGTAAGGCGGGCGGACATGCGGTCAGGCCGGCCTCAGCAGTAGCGCCTCATCGGCCGGGCGCTGCGATGCCACCGCCCATAAATCGCCAATAACGGTGCTTTGCGGGAATGCCGACCTGAACATCTCTTGCAGATCGCGCATCGCAATCGGTTTGCTTTGACCGCCGGCATTGACCTTGTGTCCTCCGGTCCGGCTGTGTAGTTGAACACCGCTTTTGGTCAGACGCATGATGTCGCGGGCATAGTTCTGGCAGGTCGCTTCTTCCATTTCCTGGAAAGAGAAGGCGTTGAAGGCATAGTCGATGCTGCCCTGTATCTTTGGCAGCGTCCACGCCGGAAGCGACCACAGCGTGGGTTTGTCGCCCAACGGTTCAATGACAATGGCCTCGCTGGTTCTGACGGCCGCATAATTGATCACGCGCAGGGATTGGCTGCTTTCCAGGAAGCGGCTGCTGACATAGGCCACCGGCACAATGTCGATATTTACGATGGCGCGCAGATGCGGATTCAGGGCGATATGGGCCAGGCTGGAAAGGCCAAGCCCGGGGCCGATTTCCAGTATTGACGTCACGCCCTCCGGTTT
This sequence comes from Ferrovibrio sp. GW821-FHT12E11, assembly GCF_058806975.1. Lineage (NCBI taxonomy): Bacteria > Pseudomonadati > Pseudomonadota > Alphaproteobacteria > Rhodospirillales > Rhodospirillaceae > Ferrovibrio > Ferrovibrio sp. GW821-FHT12E11. The sequence goes on along the minus strand of NZ_JBXAQG010000001.1, from coordinate 1,446,042 downwards.
GACCTGGCTGTAAAAGTCGGCGGCTCTGGTCAGGTACATCACCCAATGGGCGGTTACCGTGCTGCCGTTCCAGTCGAAGGCGTCGTCGGCGTCACCGTTGGCAATCCCATCAGGAATGCGCATCGCGGGAAAACGCGCGGCAACGGCAGCCAGATGCTGGCGCGCCAATGCAATTTCGGCCTGACGCAACTGGGCCGCTGTCGCCCGCAGAAGTCTTTTGTATTCGGCGAGGATTGTTCTTACACCCGGCAGGCTTTCCAGACCGAGCCAGATCGCACGTTTCCAAGCGGCACGCGGTAAAGTAGGCCGTGGAACGCCGCCAACTCCAAAGCCCTTCAGGATTGTCTGGTTGCGTCGGAAACGGTCAAGACCGTTGCGCTGTAACTCAGTAGTGATACGTGCGGCATAAGGCTGCCAATAGGCCGTCGGCCGATACATCGGGGATGCCAGCGCTTCATCCTGTAGAAGCTGCGAGAGCAATGCGGGGTCGTCAGCGACTTGCATGAGAGTATTGCCTTTGTCTGCCGTATTGTGTCGTAGCATGCATCGGAGCGGTTATCTCGGAGATGGGAATCACAGCAGCGCCATGCCCGTTACTGTGCCCGACCATCATATCGGCGATGGTGGCGGGCAAGATAGTCCCTGCCACGGAAGGACAGCGCATGACGGAAGCCGTGGCGGTCGAGCAGCACATCCGCGTAGGGTACGGTTGCATAAGTGGCGAGGACGTCGATCCAGTAATAGAAGATTCGGCGATCAAGCTGCTGCCAGGCCGCTCGTCCAAAAGGCAGGCTTGCAAGCTTTAGGGCGTTGCGTAGCAGATTTGCCCAGACAGGCAGGTGCCAGCGCTGTGGCGGGTTCAGCGGAATGCTCGACCAGATCCCACCCCAGTTGTCTGCAAGTAATGTGCGGCGATACAGCACTTGGGCGCGTTTTTGATCTGGAGGCACCCTTTGCCAGAACGCCACGTAGTCTTTGTCCCATAAAGGCAAACGCCAGTTATGACCGAAGAATTCATATACTCGCTGCCCGTTAATCACAAAATTACTTTGACGGGCGTTATATTCGAGCGCTTCCCAGGCGGCATACATCAGTTCGGCTGGTAAATCTCGCGGTACGTGACGTGTCAGCCAGTCCGACAGAAGCTGTTTGATGGGCGCCTGTTTGTTTGACGTACGCAAATCCTGCCAGAGGCTGAAGTGCTTAATGATGAACTGTGCCGTTAAGTTGTCCCAGCGTTCATCAAGACTCTGTCCATTCATGTGATCATGGATAGATAGGGGCACATGGTTGCCGGAGACGAAGTCGCCCGTGTTGCCGTTGATGAAAATGGCATCATTCGGAACTAAACCTTGCTGTTTAAGGCTGTGGATTGCGGCAAAGTCTTGAAAAAATGGAATAGCTGCGCCGGTATCGGCACCGTCCATATATGCTTGGAAATCCGAGCTGCGCAGAGCCGCCTGGGTTGTGTTGTGGCCATAGGAAACATAGTGCCATGGATAGCCGAGTTTCTCGGCAACAGCGCATGCGGCGGTTGCTTCGGCGTTGCTGGGCCGGCCATATGAATAACAAATGACATTGCGATAGCCGGCATGATGCAAGCCGCTGGCCACGAGGCGGGAGTCGAATCCGCCGGATAATGGCAGCATCACCGGCCTCTGATCCAGCGACCGCACCAGCTTGGCGAACAGGGCCTCGTGGGCGGCCGTCAGGCGCTCGGGCCATTCATCCGGCCGGATATTCGCCTCGACTCGCCAGGGTTGGTATGCGTACCACAGGCTCCGTTGCGCTGACGCATCAGGCCGTGAAACCAAGGATTCGCCTGCGTTGAGGGCCCGTATATCCTGGTAAAGCGTGCGACCATCCAGCGTATAGCCGCTCATTGCCAGGGCGAGGCTGGCATCCGCGTCGGGTTTGTCCCCGGGGCGCAGCAGTGCAGTGATGTTGTCCGAGAGCTGCAGCAGTCGGTTGTCCGAATCGATACGAGCGATGATCGGTATGCTGCGGACCCGATCAACCACCGCCAGGGTGCCGGTTGCGGCAGTTACCACAAAAGCGAAATGTCCGTCGAGACTCAGCAGCAGTTTGTCGCGGCTGGCCCCGTTGTGCAGAAGCGGCGGCAGCAGGGCGCCAATGTGGTTTGCTGCGGCAATGCCCTCCAGTAATTCACCGTTCAGGAAGGCATGGCCGTTCCACCACACCGTGACGTCGCCGGAAGACCAGCATCGCCAGCCCCGCGTCTCGGTAAAACAAAGCTCAGCTGCGGGGGCGCCGGTCATCGACATAATGTGCAAACTGCCCAAGGGTACGCAGATGATCAGAGCTCAGCTCTTCATCTGGAATTTTAACGCCGGTCCGTTCTTCCAGCGCGAAAAGGAACCCGATGAGATCGACAGAATCGATGCCAATATCGGCGATTGCCGTGTCTGGTGTCAGATCGGCAGCAATACCATAATCGTCGCGTAGGATGGCGTAGATGACGCCGAGAGCATCCTGCATTATCTGTCCTCTTTTCGATCAGCCATACAGCACGGTGGTGGCCCATGATAGGCCGACGCCGAATCCGCAGGCTACGGATCGTTTGCCACGTAACGCAGACACGCCCCCCATGGACTCGATTAACAAGGGGATGGTGCTGGAAACCGTGTTCGCCGTTTCTGCCATCTTGATGGGGACTTTGTCGAGCGGTTGGCGCAGGCTGCGGGCCAGGCCCTGAAGCATGAACCTGTTGGCCTGATGCAGCAGAAAGTAATCGATATCATCCATCGTCAGGTCGTTTTTGGCCAGGCAGGCGGCAATATCGATAGGCACGCGCTTGAGGGCGAAATTATATACGGCACGCCCGTTCATATAGAGAGCATCCGTCCCGGTGCAGGCCGCTGCGGGATGGCGGCTGCCGCCGGCCCTTACGATCAGGTCGTCTTTGCCCGAGCCGTCGGAGCCGAAGGTGAAGGCGCCCATTTTGATTCCTTCGCCGCGCTGCAGCAGCGTGGCGGTAGCGCCGTCGCCAAACAGCGGCGCCGTGTCGCGATCGGCAGGATTCATGACCTTAGAATAGGCTTCGCTGGTGATGACCAGGGCGCTGTTCATACGGTGCATGGCCATCATCGCCTTGGCGATGCTGAGGGCGTATATATAGCCGGAGCAGCCCTGATTGATGTCAAAGGCTGCGGTGCTGACCGGAAGACCGAGGCGATCCTGCACGATATTGGCCGTCGTCGGCAGCTTGTAATCGGGATTCTGGGTGCACAGGACCAGAAGTTCGATGCCGGCGCGCTCAAACCCGGTCTGTGAGAACAGGCGTTCGGCCGCCTGGACCGCCATGTCGGATACAGCCTCATCGGCTGCGGCGCGGTGACGGCCAATGATTCCCACCTTGTCGCGCAGGAAGGCTTCGTCGAAGTCGTAATCCTGGACCAACCTGGCATTGTCGATGACAGCGCCAGGCAGATAGCCGGCGACAGCGGAAATGCCGATATCATGCAGTGCAGATGGGTTATCCGGAATCGACATGAATGGGCCTGTCAGAAAAGGTAGCAGAGTTTTATGGAGCCCGAGTAAGCCGGAGATGTCAGGGTGGACAGCGTGTAGCGCTTGTCATCAACGCTGCGTTCGCCCTGGCTGCGGATTGTCAGGTCGAGAGATGGCGTGTCGCCGGCGAGGCGGACGGGCAGGTCCTGGACGTAAACAAGCCGGATGCCGGCGGGGTCAATCGCGCGCTTTTGCAGGGTCTCGACATGCAGCCGCTTATTCGTCTCGATTATCCCATTCAGCAGGTCGGTAAAGCTTGATGGCCGTTTCAGCCTCGCCTCGCCGGAGAAGTTGTCGGTCAGCCGGCAGTCTTGCAGCAGCGATGGGATATCTGGTTCACGCCGGGTAATGACGGTCTCACCCTCGACGAAAGAAGCATGCCCGAACGAGCCGTCGGCGCGCAGGAAGTCAAGTTTTGCGATGGCATCGACCTGCCGATTCAGGCTCCACATTCCGTCGCAACGCACCTCGCGGGTGATGCGGAACTGTTTTATGCTGGCAATATCGAAGGCGGTTTCGGGGGTGGCCTTGCGCAGCCGCTCGAACCAGAACAGGAGATCGGCGCCCCGGATATAGGGGCGTGATCCGACATAAGACAGTTGTGTTTCGCCAAGCCGGCGCATGGGTTCTACTGGTCTTTACGGGGATGATACGGATTGAGCGGAAGCGAGTTTGATCTGCGGGAGACTGAACCCGGCGACGTTGCCGGGCTCAACGATCTTTACCATCGCATCGCTGGCATTCGGCGCAGTGAGGCGCAATGGCAGTGGGAATGGCGTGATGGTCCCTGGGGTGCCGCACCGAGCTGGGTCGTGGTTGAAACTGCGACGAACCGTGTGGTCGGCCATCATGGTGTCGTTCCGCAGCGGTTGCTGCTGCCTGATGGCCGTGTTGTCACAGCCTGCCGGACCGAGAACACCATGGTCGATCCGGATTTCCGCAAGCGCTTTCTGTATGTTGCCTACGAAGCCCGCCTGCTGCAAACCATCCTGCAGCGCTTCGATCTGGTGATGACGACGGCCGGGAAGGGCGCGCAGGCGGCATTGCGCAAACGGCTTGGCTATCGCGCTGTCGGCCGCTGGCGAACCGTGCCGCTGTACGGCCATCCGCTTTATCGCCTCGCCTCGCGTCTGCCGGGCGCAATCCTGGAGTGGCTGCCCGGGCAGGCTGGAGTTTCTGGCTGGGATATTGAAGGGTCCGGAGATCTTACGCGCATAGCGGCGCTGTGCGCGCGTGCTCCTGTGCAGGCCGTAACGGTAGAGCGCAGTGCAGCTTTTCTGCGCTGGCGCTTCGTGGATCACCCCTATCACCGTTATCAGCTGGCGATCCTCCGGGAGGAAGGCCGGGATGTCGGCTATATCGCCTGGAAGCGGCAGCGACGCGGTGCTGCTGCCGATCTTGTCATCGATGACATGGTGCTGCTGTCGGGTGAAGCAGATCACTATCGGCAGGCCCTCCGCACCTTCGTGGCGGCACAACGCGGTGCTGTGCGTCTGGTGCTGCGAAGCCTGGATACCGGTGGCCCGCTTAGCCAGGTGATGGCCCAGGCCGTTCCTGCGGTTTTCGCCGCTCCGGATGCTACCGAACTGCTGGTCCGCTGGCGCGACGATAGGCCGGCTATGGCATGGGATGTCACGCCGGCTGTTTCCCAAGGTATCTGAGCGCACCGGCATCGCGGTCAGGCAGCCTGCGTCAGCAGGGCTTCGTAGAAGTGGCGGACTGGCCCATCAGCCTGTCCGGTGTGATACAGAAGCACCAGCGTGCCTCCGTGACGCCGGCAGGTGTCGATGCTCGGCTGGCAGGCTGCGACAGCGGCTTCGGGGGACAGGTTGCGGTATTTGCCGCCCATCAGGCCGAATTCCATGATGGCTGTGCTGGCCTGACGAAGCTGCAACGTTTTCCGCTGCGACAGCGAATAGCTTGGGACCTCGCGACAGGTGCCATTCCTGAAACCTTCAGCCTCGGGATAGGCCAGCGTGTAGTCCCGGGCCATGCCTGCAGCATCCCAGATATCCGGGGTGGTTTCGGCTGCATAGCACAGCATGTGCTGCCGCCCTTCCGTCAGCGGCTGCCCCAGCACGTCTTCCAGTCCGGCGCGCTGGCGCTGCCAGAGTGCGGTATCGGTGGCAGTGCCATGTCCGGGATGAAACCCCAGGCGATGGCCACGGCTGGCGATTTCGCGGCCAATCCTGCGGAGCAGGGGGGGCATGGTGATCACATAGGGACTGTCAAAGGAATTCCGGCTGGGGCCCATGAAGTAGAAATGCGAGGTCGCACCGTGCCGCTCCGACAGTGTCAGAAGATCCTGCACCGAGCGCCACGGTTCGGCACTGCCGTAGGCAGCCAGGCGACGCCACGCCGCCATTGGCGCGCGGCGTTTCAGCAGATCGCCGGCCGCGTAACGCAGGGGTTCGAGCAGGTAGTGATAACTGCGCAGCCGGTCGACGTCGTGGGTGATCTTGACATTGTAGCGGGTAAGGCTGGCTGGTGCTGTCCGGCCGGTTACCAGCCGGGCGATCGCCGCGAGGGCCTCGTCCACCACGGCACGACCGTAGACGCCGTTGCGATAGCAGAAATCAGCCTCGATCGGAAAACGGCCGTAACGATCCTTACCGGTATGGTCGCGCTCCTCCAGGCGGCTGACCACCAGGAAGGCGAGACCGATCGCGTCGAACTGCCGGGCATCCCAGTCCTGTGCCGGTGCGGTCGGCAGAAGCTGGCGCGTCTGTTGCTCGAGCAGGGCATGGTTCAGATGCAAACCGTCCGATGCTGCGGTGGCCACTGTTCCGAACAGGCCGCCGGGTATCGTCAGGGCGCCCTCGGGCGCATTGGGACCATAATGCAGGCAGGTGGTCGCATCCGCGGCTTCCACGATGCCATGGGCTTCCGCCAGCAGGCCGCAGACATGCCTGATCTCTGGCAGGTAGGCCTCTAATTCAGAAGCGACCGACAGACGATAGGCCGCGATCGGGTGGATCGGGTTGCGGCCAGAGGCTGCCTGAGGCGGCGTATATCGGGTGGGCGTGCCGATGTTCATTGTGTGAACATAGCAGTGGTTTTTACGCCTGGGAAGTGGGGCGTCCGTCGCCCGGCAGGTCTGAAATCGGCGGCGCAGCAGTATAAAGCATTGTATTTACTACTTCTTCCACAGCCGCGGATCGGCAATGCCGGGGGGTAACTGGCGGGCTGCCTGCACAGCCCGCGCGATGATCGCCTCGGGTGGCAGACCGGTCTGGAAAATCCGCATGGCCTCCGTCACCTGGGCAGGCGTATCGCAGCCGATAATGAGGCCGTCGAGTTCGGGGATGCTGGCCGCAGTGCCGAGAGCCAGCGCCGCGAGACTGTAACCGCTTTCGGCAGAAATCCGGCGCAGGTCGCGCAGCACTGGTGCGGCGGCTGCTAGATGCGGCGGGAGCATTGCAGGATCGAGAAAAAGCAGACCCTGTGTGTATAGGCTGCGCGCATAGATACGAACGCCTTTGCGGTGGGCCCGGCGCAGAACGCCGCTCTCCGGAAAGCGTGTATCAAGAAGCCCGAAGGGGACCTGCAGCAGGCCAAGTCCGTCAACGGCAAGCAGGGCATCGGCATCGGCCGGATCGTAGACCGATCCTCCAAAGGCAAGAATCCATCCTTCGCTGACAAGGTTGCGAAGCGCCTCAGCGATTGCCGGGCGCAGGATATCCCGGCCGTTGTGAGCCAGCAGGCCGTCAATGCACGTCTTGTTCAGAAGTTGGCGGGATTCGGTGCAAGACGAGCGAATGGTGGCAACCGCAGCGGAATCGTCCATATCCGCCAGCTTCGGGAATTTAGAGACGACTTCGTAGTCGTCAGCGCGGCGCTTGCGCAGCCAGGCGCCCAGTCGCGTTTCGGCCAGACCGTAGGCTCGCGCCGTATCGAAACTTCGAATGCCGACGCTGGCGGCTGCATCGAAGAGAGCCGCCACCGCTGTCTCGTCAGGCAGGCCAGCGCCGGCAAGCCCGTAAGCCATGCCGGTCTGTACCGTGCCGAGGCAGAGAAAGGGGCGTTGCGGGGGGCGTGTCATTGCGGCGATGCCTGACACTATGTGGCGTATTCGGCGCTCTTGCGGACCTTGTTTGCCGAGAGTCTGGCACGCCAGTACGCGATGGTGCTGCTCAGGCCCTGTTCGAAGGATGTCGCCGGCGTCCAGCCCGTCAGGCGATGTAGTTTGCCGAAATCAGCCAGCAAAAGATGCACTTCGGATTTCTCCGGGCGTTTGCGCAGCGACTCTTGCTCGACTGGTTTTTTCGTTCCGGCAATACGCTGGATCAGGTCGATGGTATCGCCGATCGTATGGGTCTCGCCCGAACCGCAATTATAGGGGCTGCCGAATTCGATGTCGCTGGCCGCACCAACATGCAGGAAGGCGCTAACCGTATTATCGACAAAATTAAAGTCCCGTTTCGGCGTGATATCGCCGATCCGCACAGTCGTGCAGGCGGGGTCGAGGACCTGGCGGATCACAGTGGGAATAACCGCACGCTCGCTCTGCCTCGGCCCGAACGTATTGAACGGACGCAGTGTGGCAATCGGCAGGTCGAAGGACCGCGCAAACGCTTCTGCCATCATATCGGCTGCGATCTTGGATGCGGAATAAGGCGACTGACCCTGAAGCGGATGGCTTTCTGTCATTGGCGTCGTCAGCGCCGTGCCATAGGTTTCGCTGGTCGAGGTGTGGATAATACGGATCGGTTTGGTGACGCGCCCTGCTTCAAAGATGTTAACCGAGCCGGTGATGTTGGTGTCGATATAGGATTGCGGCGACTGATACGAGAATGGGATCGCGATCAACGCCGCAAGATGGAACACGTATTCCTGCCCGGCCATCAGGCGTTGCACGAAGCCGGGATCGCGGATGTCGCCACGGACAATTTGGACCTTGCCCTTCAATTCATCGGGCAGATCGTCGAGCCAGCCGCAACTGTCAAACGAGTTGTACTGGGCCAGGGCTGTGACCCGGGCGCCAAGGCGGGCCAGGGCCTCGGTCAGGTGCGATCCGATGAAGCCATCTCCGCCAGTCACGAGGACGGTTTTGCCAGCGTAGAACTGCTTGATTTCCATGTCTTCGGGCTCGGTTATTGCGGCGGGTGGAACTTGACAGGGCGTCATATTACTCAATATTGTTCACGACGTGAACGATCACTGTGAGGCGGTTTTTGCACCAGCCTTGCGGTAGCCGTGGCGGAACCGCCCAACCTTCACTCAACCGAAATAACCTTATGATATCGTTAAGTTCTCCAGCTCTCACGGCCCTGGAAGCGGATTCCCTGGTCCGCTGTGTCACCGATAACTGGATATCTTCCAGCGGTCCGCAGGTGACGGAGCTCGAAGCGCGCTTCGCCCGTCTGACCGGGCGCGCTGCTGCTGTTGCAGTCAGCAGCGGCACCACGGCCCTGCAGCTGGCTCTTCTTGCCCTCGGGGTGAAGCCCGGGGATACGGTCATTCTGCCGGATTTCACATTTGCAGCGACGGCAAACGCGACAATTCACACCGGCGCAGTGCCCTATTTTATCGATATCGACCCCACAAATCTTGCCATCGATCCCGAACGTTTGGACGCTGTGCTGACCCAGCAGGCCGGTCGGCGCAGGATTGCCGCAGTGATCGCCGTCGACGTACTGGGTGAAATTGCCGACTTGCCGAAACTGGAAGAAATTTGCCGGCGCCATGGCGTGAAACTGCTATCGGATGCGGCGGGTTCGATCGGTTCGACGCTGGCCGGCCGGCCGGCCGGCAGCTTCGGCGATGCCGCCACCTTCAGTCTGAACGGAAACAAGGTAATCACCGGCGGCGGCGGCGGTGTCGTGGTGATGGATGATCCGGCCGTTGCTGCGAGAATCCGGCAGTTGTCGACCCAGGCGCGCAGCGGGCGACGCTACCGTTACGAGGATGTCGGGTTCAATTACCGCCTCACCAATCTGAATGCGGCCGTAGCTGTGGCGCAGTTGCAGCGCCTGGATGAAATTCTTGCAGCGCGACGTGCCATCGCGGCTCGCTACGACGCGGCCCTGGCCCTGCGCGGTGACGATACGCTGCGTGCAACGCCGCGCCAGCAGGCCAACAGCAGCAATCACTGGCTGTACTCGGTTATCTGCAGGGATGCTGCGGCTGCAGACTCCCTGGTCGAGCATCTGCAGGCGAATGGCGCAGAGGCCCGTCATTTCTGGGAACAGCTGTCGCCCCAGCAGCCCTATGCCGGCTTTCCGGCTGAGCAGAATCCGGTTTCGGCTTCGTATTCGGGACGCATCGTATCGCTGCCGTCCAGCAGCAATCTCAGTGCCGCCGACCAGGATGTCGTTATCGCAGCGCTGTCGCGCTGGCACGGATAATCGCCGGTATGTCGGGTATTGTCCTTGTCGGAGCCGGCGGCCACGCAAAGGTCGTGCGTGACAGCATCCTGGCCCTCGATATGACAATTCTCGCTTATGTTGATGCCCGTGCGGCCGCGTGGTTGACGGCAGATCGCTTCGAGACCGAAGCGGCCTTGCATGACGCCATGCCGGGCTGCAGCGTGACGGTTGGTTTTGCCGGTATGGAGCCGGCGGCGCTCCGGCGGCGTCTGGATACACTCGATGGCTTGGTCCAAATGGGGCATGGCTCGCCTGCGCTGTGTCATCCGTCGGCCCAGATCAGCCCTGATGCAAGGATCGATGCAGGCGTTCAGGTCATGCCCGGCGCTGTGATCAATGCTTTTGCCACGCTTGGGCGTGGCGCCATTATCAACACCCGGGCGGTCGTAGAACATGATGCGGTCATCGGGTGCGGTGTCCATATCGCCCCTGGCGCCATTGTCCTCGGAGGCGCAAAAGTCGGCGACTGCAGCATGGTGGGTGCTGGCGCCGTCGTGCTGCCGGGTGTCGAGATTCCGGCGGGGACCATGGTTCCGTCAATGACTCGTGCAAAGTAGGGCAAGGGTATGACGGTCAGCGTCATTGCGGAGATTGGCGTCAATCACAATGGTGATCTTGCGTTGGCGCGGACCATGGTCCGGGCGGCAGCGGATTGTGGCGCCGATATTGTGAAATTTCAGGCCTTCACGGCCAGCAGTATTGCTTCTGCAGGCGCCGGTGCGGCGGCGTACCAGAAGCGCAATGCAAATACGGATACGCAGTTTGACCTGCTGCGCGGGCTTGAGCTGAGCCACGGGGATTTCGCTGAACTGGCAAAGGAATGCGCTTCATGCGGCGTGGAATTCCTTGCCACGCCGTTTGAAACGTCGTTGTTGCCGGGACTGATTGGGCTTGGCATGAAGCGCATCAAGGTGGCTTCGGGCGAGTTGACCAACGTCCCTGCTCTACGTGAATTTGCGGCCACCGGTTTGCCGATCATTCTTTCAACCGGAATGGCCACCCTGGATGAGGTTGGTGAGGCGGTCGCCGTGCTCCGGTCGGGTGGCGTCTCTGATCTGACCATACTGCACTGCACTTCGCAGTATCCTGCGCCGCCGGAGGCGATCAACCTCGCAGCCATGAATACCATGCGGACGAGGTTTGGCTGCCCGGTGGGCTATTCGGATCACAGTCTGGACGATCATATTTCGATCGCCGCAGTGGCCTTGGGCGCCACGGTGATTGAAAAACACTTCACGCTGGACCGGAACTTGCCCGGTCCCGATCACAAGGCCTCGCTCGAGCCGGCGGCATTCAAGGCCATGACCGCACGGATCAGGGAAACGGCCATCGCCATCGGCGATGGTGTGAAGCGGCCCCATGACAGCGAACTGGACACCAGACAATTGGTCCGGCGGAGCTGGCATGCCGCGCGTCCCATGCCGGCCGGCACGGTGCTGCAGTTGTCCGACATTGCGTTGAAGCGGCCGCTGGGCGGATTGTCGCCAAAGGCTGATCTTGTCGGGCGTCGGCTTGTGCGCGACATCGACGGCGACGTGCCGATTGTCGAGGCAGACCTGGCGTGACCCGGATTTTGAGCATCACGTCGGGGCGCGCCGATGTCGCCATACTGACCCCGGTTTGGCAGGCCCTGGCTGAGCGGCCCGGGATTGACCTTCACATCCTGGCGACGGGCATGCACATGATGCCGGGTGCGGAAGCGCCACCGATTCCGGCCGGCGCGGTGTTGCATCGGGCGGGTGCCGATCTGGGCGGCGGCGATGGCCTGATGGCTGCTGCGGGCATGGCCCGTTGCACCGAAGCCGCCGCAGCGGTTATTGCCGAGAATGCCATAGAGTGCCTGTTTCTGATCGGAGACAGGCTGGATATGCTGCCGGCAGCCTGCGCGTCGCTGTCGTTCAATCTGCCGGTGGCCCATCTGCATGGCGGCGAGCTTTCCTATGGTGCCGTCGATGACCGTGTTCGACATGCCATCAGCAAACTGGCGCATATCCATTTTACCAGTTCCGCCGATGCCGCAAGCCGGCTTGCGAACCTCGGAGAAGAGCCGTGGCGCATTCATGTCACGGGCGGCCCGGGCATCGATACCTTGCGCATGGCGCCTGCAGTCAGTCGTGTGGAATTTGCAAAAGCTTTGGATCTTCCTTTTTCCGGTGATTTTATTCTTGTGACGGTGCACCCGGAAACGAATAGCACCGATATGTCGGCCCCTATGCGAGCCGCGCTGGCGGCACTGGACAAGGCCGGTCGTCCGGCGCTTATCACCGCTCCGAATTCCGATCCACAAGGCCGGCATCTGCAGAAGATGATTGATGATTTTGTCCGTGATCGTCCCTGGGCTATCGCCAGATCGTCGCTTGGCGCACGTTATTACCCAAACGCTCTGCGGCATGCGGCCGCGATGCTTGGGAATTCCTCGTCGGGGCTGATTGAAGCCGGCTACTTCGGCCTGCCGGTCGTGAATGTCGGTTCGCGGCAGCAGGGCCGTCCTGCCGGAAAGAATGTGATATCGGTATCCAATGACCAGAATGACGTCTCTGCCGCCCTCGACAAAGCTTTGAGCATGCCGCGCATGGACGGCAGCAGCCTTTACGGCGACGGATATGCCGCGCCACGGATTGCCGAGATCCTTGCTGATCTGCCGGGCCCGGAGAAGCTTCTCGGTAAGCAGTTCTTCCATGGGGTTTCGCACTTTGTCGCGCCCTGGAAAAACTGATCGAATCAGCATGACGGACAACAGAATACCTGTCGCCATTGTCGGATTGGGGCGTGTTGCGTCACGGTTCGACGAAGAGCCGGGCCGGACAACGATCTGGACTCATGCTGGCGCCTATCTTGCGCGCCCCGACCAGTTCAAGATCGTCGGCGCCTGCGAACCGTTGGCAGAAAACGTCGCGGCGTTTCAGCAACGCTGCCCCGATGTGCCGGTCGCGGGCGACATTGATGCACTGTTTGATCTTTGCAAGCCGGCGCTGGTCAGCGTCTGTACACCCACGGATGGGCATTCTGCCGCGATACATCGTTCACTCGCCGAGCCATCCGTGCGGTTTATATGGTGTGAAAAGCCTCTGGCGGGGAATCTTGCCGAGGCGGAAGAAACGGTACAGCGCGCGGCGGAATGCAATGTCCGCATTCTGGTGTCGCATGCGCGGCGCTGGACCCCTTTGTGGAAAGCCGCGCGAGACCATATCCAGCAGGGAGATCTGGGCCAGATTCGGTGCATTCGCGTTGCGATGCCCAATCGCCTGCTCAGTATCGGTTCCCATGCAGTGGACCTTGCCATTATGCTTGGTGGCGACGTTTTGAGCGTCCACTCCATGGATATCCCGGGTCTTCACGAAGATGGCGAGCCGGCGGTGGCCGTCATGCTCGGATATCAGTCGGGCGCTTACGGCATAATCCAGGTGACTGGCCTGCGCGATGTCCTGATTGTCGAAGCCGAAGTTATCGGCGATAAGGCGCGGATGACGGTCCGTGAGGATCGCGGCGAGATCATTATTGAAAAGCTCACTCTGGATGAGCGTTATGCCGGCTATCGTCGCCTCGGAGGCGGGGAAGTCGAGCGGCACTCGACGCTGGGTGACATGTCGCCCTTCGTGGCAATTGCTGACGAGATTGCAGCTTTGTTTCCTGATGCGGTATTGCGGCCGACCTGCGATGCGGCAGCGGCGCTCGAAGTGCAGAAAGTGCTGCAGTCTATGGTGGCCAAAAGGATGATTGGCGATGGAAAATAGTGGGATTGATGAACTGGCCCTGTTCGGCGGCGAGCCGGTCCGCAAGGCAGCCTGGCTGGTCGAGCCAATGGTCGACCAGGATGAGGAAGATCTGGTCCTGGCCGCCGTTCGTGAAAAGAATTTCTCACGCTATATCGGCAGCACGGCGCCCGATATTGAAACGACCCTTCGGATGTCCAGCCGCCAGGCTGCGCAGGTTTCCGATTACTGGCATTTTCTCGGCGGCACAAATGTTCGCGCGTTTTCCGCGGAGTTCGCCGAGATGTTCGGGGTTGAATACGCCATCCCGGTGAATTCCGCCACGACGGGCATCAGTGTTGCTCTGGCTGCTGCGGGTGTTGGCCCCGGTGACGAAGTCATCGTCCCGGGCATGTCCTATACTGCAACGGCAAGCGCCGTTCTGCTATTCAACTCGATTCCGGTTTTTGTCGACGTCGATCCAATGACCTTCTGTATCGACCCGCAAGCCATCGAACGCGCCATCACGCCACGGACTCGGGCGATCCTGCCTGTGCATCTGACCGGCAATGTGGCCGATATGGGCGCCATTCTGGATATTGCCCGTCGTCACGGCCTCAAGGTGATCGAAGACGCCGCGCAGGCGATTGGTGCGACCTGGAACGGGCAGAAAGTCGGCGCGATTGGCGATGCCGGGATTTTCAGCTTCCAGCAGTCCAAGAATATCATGACCGGCGAAGGCGGCATGATCATCACTTCTGATCCTGAGATTGCGCGTCGCTGCCGCCTGATCATCAATCATGGCGAGGTGATTTTCGATGAGCGCCACACGGCCGAAGACGTCGCCAACATCATTGGCTGCAATTTCCGCATGCCGGAATTGTGTGCCGCTGTCGGCCGCGCCCAGCTGCGCAAGCTGGATCGCGTGAACGAGTGGCGCACCAGGAATGCCGATGTTCTATATTCTGAGCTGAAGGACCTGCCGGGCATCAAGGTTCCGTTGCCGCAGCGCTACGGCAACGGGCCGGCGCGCGATATTCCGCATCTTTTTGTCGCATTGTTCGATGCCGAGGAAATGGGGCTTTCGCGCGCGCAGTTCGTTGCGGCGCTGCGGGCGGAGGGTGTACCGGTGGGCACGGGCTATACCCGGCCGATGTACGCCAACCCGACCTTCCTGCTGAAGACCGCCTACGGCAATAACGGCTATCCTTGGACCGACTCAAGTGTCGAATACAGGATGGGTATGTGCCCGGTGGCCGAACGGCTGATGGATGAGCAGTTCCTGTGGTTCTATCACATCGCCCATGCCTCAACGGCGAGCGACATGCGGGATATCGGCGATGCCGTGCGCAAGATTATCCGGCATCGGGATCGTCTGGCTGAGACGGATCAGGCCCGTCTTGGTGAACTGGGGGCACGCGGACAGGGGCGTATCGGCACCGGGCCGGCGGTCCAGGCAAAGGCTGCGCGTTGATGAGATCGCTCGGCGTCATCTGTGCGCGTGGCTCTTCCAAACGGCTGCCGCGCAAGCATCTGCGTCCGCTGCTGGGGTTGCCGCTTGTCGCATGGATGTGCCGTGCGGCAGGGGCCAGCAGCCTGACCCGCGTGGTGATGACGACCGAGGATGCCGAAATCGCCGAGGTCGCCCGGACAAACGGCATTGACGTACCGTTCATTCGTGAAGCACATCTGGCGGAAGATTATGCCGCCGATTACGATATTCTCGTCGACGCACTGGATCGCTGCGAACGCGGGGGCGATCAGCCCTATGATGCTGTGGTCATGCTGCAACCGACCACACCGTTCACACTGCCGTCTGATATCGACGAATGCCTCTCCCGGCTGGTAGAGGATCCTGCCGTCGCTTGCTGTTTCTCCGCACGGCCGGTGACAGAACCGCCGGCCTGGATGTTCCGTCTGCGCGAAGACAACAGGGCTGTACGGTTTCTCGACGACACCCTCCCGGAATCTCACAAGCAGCTTCTGCCGAAGCTCTGGTTCCCCAGCGGTGCGGTTTATGCCGTGCGGGTCAGCGAATTCCGGCGTCAGCGTCAGGTTTACGCCGAGCCTCTGGCATTCAGCCCGATGGACAGCAGACGGGCGCTGGATATTGACGAAGAAACTGACCTGGTGGCCGCCGAGGCGATGGGGCGGCTGCAGAACTATTCTCCTGTTCCGATGAAGGAAGCCAGATGATGCATCATCAGCAGAACCAGCGCGGCGGCGCGCCGTTTCCGCATCTGCGATACTGCACGCGCTGCTGCATGCCGGAAACGAATGAAGGCATGGCCTTCGATGAGATGGGGATTTGCAAGGCCTGTCGGTCTTCGGAACAGAAGATGCGCATTGACTGGCATGCCCGCCAGGAGATGCTGCGCGGCATTCTGGACGAAGCCAAGAGCAAGGCGGGGGACAATTACGATTGCGTGGTGCCGATCTCGGGCGGCAAGGACTCGGCATTTCAGCTCTACCTGCTGGTGAAGGTCTTCGGGATGACGCCGCTGGCTGTGACCTTCAGCCACAACTGGTTCACGGAAACCGGCAAGCAGAACCTGGCAAATATCCTGGAGAAGCTGCAGGTCGATCACATGATGTATACGCCCAATCGCGGCTTGATTAACAAGCTGGCGCGGCGTTCGCTGCCTATGATCGGCGACTCATGCTGGCATTGCCATGCCGGCGTCTGGTCCTACCCGTTCCATGTGGCGACGAAATTCAAGATTCCGCTGATTATCTATGGAGAGTCGCCAGCAGAATTTTCCGGGCGCACCACGTATTGGGAGCAGGAAATCAAGGCCGACAAGGATTTCGTAAAGGTCGGCATGGCCAACTCGATCAAGGTGCCCGCCGACAAGATGGTGGGAGATGGAATCAGTCGCAAGGAGTTGAACCTGTTCTTCCCGCCGACTCCTGAGGAACTCGAGGCAGCCGGCATCTACGGTGTCTTCCTCGGTGATTTCGTTTTTTGGGACCATGAGCGCCAGACCGAATTTCTGGTCAAGGAATACGGCTGGAAAGAGGACAAGGTCGAAGGCTCGTACAAATGGTACAAGTCGGTCGAATGCAAGATGGCCGGCGTTCACGACTACTCCAAATACGTCAAGCGCGGCTTCGGGCGTGCCACCGACTTCGCCAGCCAGGATGTGCGTGCCGGGTTGCTGACCCGGGAAGAAGCCTTTGATATCGCCGCCGACGTGGATGCCAAGCGGCCGGAGACCCTCGATTATTACCTGAAGATCACCGGCTACAGCGAAGAAGAGTTCTACGAGATTCTAAAGTCGAAGCGTGAGGGTAAGGCGAAGTTTCTGCCATGAACAAGATAGAGCCCTCAGCCAATGTCGCGACTGTGTCGCCCATCCGCGCCAACAGTATTGCAGAACTGACGGCCAGTGAATTCCTGGCGGAACTGCGGAAAGGCAAGATTGCGGTTCAGGACTATGTCCAAGCCTGTCTTGACCGCATTGAGCAGCTTGAGCCGCAACTGAAAGCTTGGCATGTCTATGACCGTGCTGCCGCGTTAACGCGTGCGCGCCGGCTTGACGATAGCTTGCGTGGTAATCGCGAGATCGGCCGGATGACAGGTGTGCCACTGGCAGTGAAGGATATCTTTAATACCTATGATTTTCCAACTGGCATGGGTAGTGCGATCATCGATGGTTATACGCCGGGAAACGATGCGCGCGTAGTTAGCAACCTGCGCTTGGATGGGGGCATTGTTCTGGGCAAGACCGTTACCGCAGAGTTCGCGGTTCATGCTCCGGGTCCGACCCGCAATCCCTATGATCGGACCAGGACGCCCGGCACGTCTTCCAGTGGTTCCGCTGTCGCGGTAGCGACGCGCATGTGTCCTGCGGCGCTCGGCAGCCAGACTGCCGGTTCGATTATACGCCCGGCCAGTTACTGTGGCGTGATTGGCTACAAGCCTTCTTTCGGACTGATCCCGCGTACGGGCTCGTTGAAGACAACCGACACTCTAGACACTGTGGGATATCTGACCCGCTCTGTCGATGATGCCGAGTTGATGTTTGAATCGACCCGGATTAGTGGCCATAACTACCCCGTCACCGAAACCTCACTGCAGGCGCAACGGCGTGAGCCCCGGAATGGTCGCTGGCGTGTTGGTGTGGTTCGTGGCCCCAAGAGTCACTTTGAGGTACCGGCAGTACGACAAGCGATGCGTCAAGCGGCTGATCGCCTGGCCGCGGCCGGCTGCGATGTCTTCGATTTTGCCCTTCCGCCCGCCTTCGATGTGGTTCACGAACTGCATGAGACCATTTACCGACGTGCTCTTGCTTATTATTTCAAGAGCGAATGGCGGTCGCACGCTGATCTTTTCAGCCCTAGCATGAGGGAGATGATTGAGGGAGGACTCAGGCTGACACCGGAAGATTATCAAACCGCCATTGAGGAGCAGTCGGCCTTGCGCCAAGAGTTCGAGCATCAGCCAGATGACTTCGATGTGTTGATCCTGCCATCCACGGCGGATCAAGCGCCTCTCGGCCTTGAGGTGCCGGATCTGCCGGATCATTGCCTGATCTGGACATTCTTGGGCATGCCCGCATTGTCGCTGCCGGTGCTCAGCGGTTCCGACAATCTGCCGGTCGGCCTGCAGGTCGTGAGCCGCCGGTTTGCCGATTACAGACTGCTGGAATTTGCCCGCTTCGCCGAGCGTGTTCTTCCGGGCTTCCCCGCGTGAGCAAACATCCCGTCCTGATTGGGGCGCGCCTGCGCCTGGTCCGTTTCGGCGCCGGCGAAGTCTCGCCGCGATATCTCTCATGGCTGTCGGATCCGGTGGTCAATGAATGGTCGCGCCGTCGCGATATGCCGGCAGCCACGGCCGAAGAAGCGAAAGCCTATCTGTCTGGCTTGAAGGATGGAGAAGTGGTCCTGGGGCTGCATCATGCGGCCCATGGTCATATCGGCAATATCAAGTATGGGCCGGTGGATCAGGCAAACAGCCGCGCTGATATTTCGATCGTGATCGGCGAGCGCGCTGCCTGGAACCAAGGATTCGGCGGCGAGGCGATTTACCTGGTGTCGCGGTATCTGTTCGAGGAACTGGGGCTGAACCGTGTCGATGCCGGCAGTGCCAACCCCGCCTTCCTGCAGACCGTTGCCCGGTTGGGCTGGCTGGTGGAAGGCGCACAGAAGCAGCGGCTCAAGCTGGCTGGTCAATTTCACGACCTGACTCTGGTTGCGCAGTTGCGGACGGCATTTGTCCGTCGGCCGCAACTTGAAGCCGCGGATAGTGCCGGGTGGCTGGAATGATTTGCGTTTTCCTGAATAACAAGTTGATCAGTTGTGACAGCATTCTGCCTGTGGTGATGGAAGCCCATCGTCGCAGCGGGCAGTCGGCGCTATTCATCACTTTTGATTCATCCACCTATGCTGCGATCCGCCGGAATGTCGTGCTGTGGGATGCCATCCACAGCGTGGGGAGGTTGGTATTTTTGGGAGGCGGCAAGGGGGCGACGGTAAGGCGCCTATTCAACCGCCTGCGCGCGGTTTCGATGCTGGCCTGGATCGCCATGCTGGCACTCGTAGGACGGGCGCATTTCCTGCATTTCCGTGCCCTGAATGTGCCGCCGTTGTCTTGGCTGAGCCGGATCAACCCGAAGCGGACGTATTTCTGCGAAGGTGATTCTTATGGCGAAAATGAACTAATGCGCCGCATCATCGAGGTCGCCCATAAGCGGGGACGCAATCGGCAGCCGCCGCTGGCCGGGTCCTTGTTGGCATTCCAGGGTGAGTGGCCGTGGCTGCATCATCCGGAAGCGCTCGGGCTTCCGCGTTTCATTTTCGGCCCAACCCGGACCCGCAAGAGCTGGGTATCATATGTGCGCGGTGTAGCGCCGCGGTATCATGCCGAACTCTTCCGGGGATCGGATGTCGGCGAAGACGAAGGCACCATCGTCTTCATGCTGGGGTCGCTCGGTGCATTGGACTATATGCAAACCCCCGATGCCACGCGTCGGTTGTTCGTCGCCACACTGGCTGCGCTGGTGGATATCGCCGGCAACCGGCCAATCATTCTCAAGCCGCATGTCATCACCGACATGTCGATTGTCGAGGCTGAAGTCGCAAAAGGGCGTCAGCGCGGCGCACGGTTGTTCATCACGCATCTGCATCCGTCTGTTCTGGCGGTGCGGGCGCGGCTTTTCCTCGCGAACTACTACAGCACCACGCTCGCGGATGCATTCCATCTAAATGTGCCCACAGTAGAGTTCACTGCCTATTCCGAAAAGGCGCTGGAAGTCACCTCGGGAGGATCGATGCGTCCCGACTATGTGACGCATTTTATCAATGACGATGAGGCCGAATTCCGCCGGACAATAACCGCCCTGCTGGAACGGCCGAAGCAGCCGTTGCCCGACGGGATGGATGGCGATGCCAGCGGTATTCTGCAACGGCTGAGTGGTGTCGCGTTGCAGGAAGATTCGGCAGCGGAAGCGCGGCGACAGCATGCGGCCTCCAGTGCCACGGGGGCACGGCCGTGAGAGTTCTTGATCTGGATGGTGCAACCTGCGCCTCAACAGCCACGCTGCGCGAGGCCGTTGCTCGCATCAACACCTGCCCGCATCTGTTTCAGATTGTTGTTGATGAGGCTGGACACGTCTGCGGCGTGCTGACAGATGGCGATGTGCGCCGGGCACTGCTGCGCGATATCAGCCTGGACGCGCCGGTGACAGCCGCCATGAATGCGACGCCGAGGCTCGGCCGGTATGCCGATACCGAGGAAAACCTGCGCCAGATCGCTCGGCTGGAAGAGCGCACAGGATTCCTCCCTGTGGTCGACGATGCTGGCGTGCTGCGTCAGATTCTGCTGGCGGCACCTGGTGAGGCACAGATTACGACGGCACTGGTAATGGCGGGTGGCCGCGGCAGCCGTCTGGGTGAGCGGACGCGCGACACACCGAAGCCGCTACTGCCGATTGGTCAACGGCCGATCCTCGATCGCATCATGGAATCTCTGGAGAATGCCGGCATCAGTCGCATCCTCATATCGGTGCATTATCTGGCCGATCGGATCGAATCCTTCGTGGCGGCCCGGAATAACAGGGCCAAGGTTGATATTCTGCATGAAGAGGCGCCACTGGGAACGGCGGGTGCGCTGGCGTTGCTGCCGGGGGATGTCGGTGGCGACATCGTAGTTTTGAATGGCGATGTCGTGACACAGGTAGACTATCAGGCCTTTTTCGCTTTCCACAAGACGCATGGCCACGACGCAACTCTGGGTGTGGCGGTCCGGGATTTCGAAATTCCATTCGGCGTCATCCAGTATGATGAAGAGGGGCGCTTCCGGGGTATCAGTGAGAAACCCGTGGTGCGCCACTTTGTGAACAGCGGTATCTACCTTCTCGGTCCCCGTGTTTACCGCCTGCTGCCTCCAGGACAGAGTTGCGATATGCCCGATCTGCTGAACCAGGCGCATGGCCTAGGCATCCCTGTCGGCGTCTTCCCGGTGCATGAATACTGGCAGGATGTGGGGCGCCCGGCGGATCTTGAATCTGTGGACCGCCTGCTGAGCGAGGGCAGCAAGTGAAGCTTCTGCCATCCGACTCGGAGTTGACGCAGTGGCTGCAATCCTATCGTGCCGCCCAGAAATCCGGAGTGCTGGGCGCGAGGCGCGTGTTTGCTTCTGTGGCATTGACCGCTGCCAATGTGGTCAGTGAAGTCGCAGGGTTGGCTCTGATTTATCCGCTTCTCACCTATATGGAACGTCGCGGTGACCTTGCCGCGCTGGCTGCCGGTTCAAGATTCTGGCTCTATCTGATCGATGCCTTTTCGGTTGTTCATCTGTCGGTCAATTTCTTTACGCTCGCCGCCTGCGTCGTGGTGATGATTGTTCTCCGGCAAGTCTGTGCTGTGCTCAATATGAACCTCAGCAACCGGATCAGGGAAGAATTCACGGCTTCCCTGCGCAAGCGTCTCTTCACGTCTCTGATCGAGAGCCGGGCTACTTTCCTGAATAACTTGAGCAGCGGCGCTGTTACGGCCTGGTTCGGCCAAATGTCGCAGCAGGCTAGCATGGTGATCAACAACATGGTCACTGCGCTGACGCTCGGCACCGGGATGCTGATCTATCTTGCCGGTCTGATGTATGTTGCGCCGCTGATTACCTGCGCAATTCTGGCGATTGCCGGTGCTGGAATCTTTCTGTTCAATCGGACAATGCGCAAGGCGAAGTCGATCAGTCGGGATGTCGCCCGGGCCAATGAGTTGTTTTCTTCCAAGGCAACTGAGCGGCTACGATCCTGGCGCCTGATCAAGCTGGCGGGCAGTGACGGGCGTGAATCTGCCTATCTGTCTGAAGTCGCGAATGACATCCGCGATCTTAACATGCGTCATGTCAACCAAGTTGGGCGTCTGCAGCTGCTTGTGGTACCGTCGAT
The DNA here is from genome assembly GCF_058806975.1 of Ferrovibrio sp. GW821-FHT12E11. Lineage (NCBI taxonomy): Bacteria > Pseudomonadati > Pseudomonadota > Alphaproteobacteria > Rhodospirillales > Rhodospirillaceae > Ferrovibrio > Ferrovibrio sp. GW821-FHT12E11. Next base: position 1,424,058 of record NZ_JBXAQG010000001.1, on the reverse strand, counting down.
TGTGACGTTACTGATGGTTGCAATTTATGTTGCGGACAGCGTTTTCCAGGTTTCTCTGGCTATCATTGTAATGTTCGCCGTTGCCGTCATTCGCCTAGCCCCGTTGGTCGATGGCAGTGTGCGCCTGCGACAGAATGCCTCTATCGCCAGCGCCAGTCTGGAGCGGTTGGATAAGGTTCTGGCCGATGCCAATGCTGCGCGGGAGCCGGCCGGTGGCAGCCGTGTATTTGCCGCGCCGCGCGATGCGATCACTTTCGAGAATGTCAGCTATAGTTATGATGGTAATGATGCGGCCGCGTTAAATGGTGTTAGCCTGCGGATTGAAGCAAATCGATTGACAGCAGTCATCGGCCGCTCGGGTGCCGGTAAATCCACTTTGATCGACATGCTGCCCCGGTTGATCATCCCCCAGCAAGGCATTATCCGGGTTGACGGGGTCGACCTTGCCGAATTCGACACATCATCGCTGCGGAAAGGCATTGCGTTCGTCAACCAGCATGCCTTGCTGTTTGACGATACGATGCGCAACAACCTGATCTATGCCAGTAAACAGACGGATGCTGCCCTCATTGAGAAGGCCTGCCGTCTGGCGCATGTGAGTGAATTCGTCGCAACATTGCCCGATGGTCTGGAGACCCGAGTTGGTGAGGGCGGGGCGCTGCTTTCCGGCGGCCAGCGCCAGCGTTTGATGCTGGCGCGGGCATTTCTGTCAGGCGCCGGTATCTTGATCATGGATGAACCAACCAGTGCGCTGGACTGGGAATCAGAAGCGATGATCCGTCAGGCCTTGCGCGACATCCGTGCAGAGGGGCAGACGACGATTATTGTGATCGCGCATCGCCCTTCCACCATTGCCGATGCAGATAGGGTTGTCGTCCTGCAGGGTGGTTGTGTCATTGAGGCGGGTTCGCCGGACGAATTGACTGCGCAAAACGGTTACTACAATCAGATGATCATGGCGGGCGGTGCGATTGCCGCCGTCGAGAATTGAGGAATTAGGAATGAGTAGCGATCTGTTTAATGAAAAATCCATACTGGTCACGGGCGGTACTGGGTCTTTCGGTCAGAAATTCGTCTCGACTGTTCTGCAGCGATACAAACCGCGCCGCCTGATTGTGTTCAGTCGCGATGAGCTCAAGCAGTACGAGATGGCGCAAAGCTTCTCCACTACCGATCACCCTAGCCTGCGCTATTTCATCGGCGATGTTCGAGATGCAGGGCGGCTTGAAATGGCCATGCGCGATGTGGATATCGTTGTCCACGCAGCGGCACTCAAGCATGTCACGGTCGCGGAGTATAATCCTTTCGAATGTATCCGTACAAATGTCATCGGTGCAGAAAACGTGGTCAATTCTGCGTTGAAGGCAGGAGTGCAGCGTGTCATTGCGCTCTCCACCGATAAAGCGGTCAACCCGGTCAACCTCTATGGTGCCAGCAAGCTGGCGTCGGACAAGATTTTTGTTGCCGCAAACAATCTGAGTGGGGGCACCGGCGCGCGTTTTTCTGTTGTACGTTATGGCAATGTGCTTGGTTCGCGCGGCAGCGTAGTACCCTTTTTCCGCAAGCTGATCGCGGAAGGCGCGACGTCCTTGCCGATCACTGATCCCAAGATGACGAGATTCTGGATCACTTTGGCTGCCGGTGTGGATTTCGTTCTTGCCCGCCTGGGCGATATGCAGGGTGGTGAGGTGTTCGTGCCGAAAGTGCTGAGCATGCGCATCACCGATTTGGCCGAAGCAATGGCGCCCGGCATGAAACAGCATGTTGTTGGCATCCGTCCGGGTGAGAAGCTGCACGAGATGCTGATTTCACGCGACGATGCTCGCATGAGTTGGGAGACGGACGACCGCTACCTCATTGAGCCGACGCTGAACCAGTTTACGCGCCGTGCCCTGGTGGGTGCCGAGTTCCACAAAGTGAAGTCGGATTTCGAATATGCCAGCGACAGTAACGAAGCATGGCTGAGCATTGATGAACTGCGCGCTCTTCTGAGCAGCATCTGATCTCCGATGCGCCTGCAGTCATGCCCCGCACTTCACACGAATCGCCTTCGACTGATCCCAGCCGGCAGCGACCACGTGTCGGAGCGCTATGCGGGTTGGCTAAACGACCCGGACGTGGTGCGTTACACGGAAGTTCGGCCGGGTGGACAGGACCTGGCCAGCGTAGGCAGATATGTGCAGGCTTGCCTGGATGATCCTTCAGCGGTGCTGTTCGCGATCGAATGCGATGGCTATGGCCATGTGGGTAATCTTCGTCTGGGCGGTATCAATCATCGGCACCTGCGGGCAACCGTGGCGCTGATCATTGGAGAAAAGACGGTCTGGGGTCGCGGTCTGGCCACAGATGCGATCGCTCTGGCGAGCGGGTTTGCATTTTCGGATCTTGGACTGATGAAGCTCAGTGCCGGGATTTACGCGACCAATCCGGCGAGCCGGAAGGCGTTCGAGAAGGCTGGATATATCTGCGAGGCGACTCTACAGAAGCATGCCTGGATCGATGGTGCCCCGGTCGATGTATGGGAAATGGCGAGATTCAAGAATGACTGATCGTGCCGCTGTGACGCCGGCCATGCTGCCTTACGGACGGCAGGATATCGATGAGGCCGATATTCAGGCGGTGGTTGCTGCGCTAAAGTCGGACTTTCTTACCACCGGCCCCACCATCCCGGCACTGGAAGCGGCCTTGTCCGCCCGGATGGATGGTGCCCATGTGGTTGTCTGCAGCAATGGTACCGCGGCGCTCCACATGATGAACTTGGCGCTGCCTTTGCAGCCGGGTGACGTCATGATCGTGCCGGCAGTCACTTTCCTGGCGACGGCCAATGCCGCGCGTTACGTGGAGGCCGAAGTCGAATTTGCCGATGTGGATCCCGCCACAGGGCTGATGACGGCGCAGACCATGGTGGATGCCGTGCATCGGGCCGAACGACGGTTCGGTAAGCGGCCCCGCGCGACAACCGTTGTGCATATGGGAGGGCAATGCGGGGACCTTCCTGGGCTGGCAGCCACAGCAGCAGCCGAGGGGCTGATCCTGATGGAAGATGCAGCCCATGCCGTCGGTACGCAGTATCGCGATGGCAATACCTGGCTGCCCGTCGGCGGCTGCCGCCACTCCCAGATGGCATCTTTTTCATTCCATCCCGTCAAGACAATGACGATGGGGGAAGGTGGCGCTGTTGCCACACGTGATCCGGCGCTGGCCAGGCGGCTCGCTGCAGCGCGCAATCACGGCATGTCCCGTGATCCGGCATACTGGGACCGGAGCAGCCCGGGGCTGACGACCGAAGGCGCCGCGCTGCCCTGGTATTACGAAATGCAGGAGCCGGGCTACAATTACCGCGCGACAGATCTGCAGGCTGCGCTCGGACTCAGCCAGCTGAAACGGCTGGACCAGTTTATCAGTCGTCGCAGCCATCTGGTGGCATTGTATCGCGAGGCTTTGGCGAACCTTGCTCCTGTCGTGCAGCCGGTTCATGCGCATGCGGATTGCCAGGCGGCATGGCATCTCTTCGTCGTGCGCATCGATTTCGCGGCACTAGGCATCAGCCGCGAGCAGGTTGTCCGGCAGTTGCAGGCGCGCGGTATTGGCACACAGGTCCACTATATCCCGCTTCATTGGCAGCCATATTACCGCAACAGGTATGGCGAGCTCAGCCTGCCGGGCGCGGAACGCCATTATGCTGAAGTTCTGTCGCTGCCGTTGTTCCCAGCCATGGCGGATGACGATGTCAAGCGGGTTATGACGGCCTTGCGTGAGATTATCGGTCGCGGATGATCGGGCACTGGGTTCTACGGGTCGCCTCCGACCCCCGCTGGGGGCGTGGGCATATGACGCGATGCCTTGTGTTGGCAGAGGCAATGCGGCTGGAGCAGCCCGGTGTCGATATTCGTTTCTATCTGGATGACAATACTCCTGAGGCTTGTGGGCAAGTGGAGGCTGCGGGCTTTCGCGTAGTCGATACTGGGCCTGGGCAGCTACGGTATGGGCTTATTTTCGATCATCCTGATGCCGGTGTTTCTGAGGCTCTTTTGCCCTCTGCAGGCGCCGTCGTGCGCATTGATGATGATCTTAGTGGATTTCCTGGCGCCGACTTGATCGTCCATCCGCATGCGGATACGGATCAGAAGGCGATTGGTGGCACCGAAGCGCTCTGCGGTGCAGACTATGCCCTTATCGATCGGATCTGGCGCGATGCTGCCGCAATGGATCAGGAACGGCCGGTAGAAGAAATCCTGATCGCGTTCGGTATGGTGGACAGCGTCAACGCCACCGGCGCCGTCCTTTCCACTATCCTGCGGGCTGCACCTGTGCCCTCCCGGATACATGTGGCGATGGGAAGTAGAGCGCCGCATCTGGCGGCGATCAAGGCTCAAGCGGTCAGGCATTCGGCTGTCAGTTTGCATGTGGAGGAGTTGGACCTGCGTGCGCTTGTGGCGAGAGCCAACATCCTGGTCGGCGCTGCCGGTGTAAGTCTGCTGGAACGATTGGCTGCCGGCACGGTGAACATGGTGGTCACCCAGAACCCGGTGCAGCTGCCATTGGCGCGTGCCCTTGCGGCTCGCGGAGCAGTTCTACTGGCGGGGGGTATGCCAGACTTTGATGCGGACGCCTTTATCACCGCCTTCGACGCACTCCGTGACCATGCTGGGCAGCGGAGGGCATTGGCAGCATCCGGGCGAAGCCTGATTGACGGCAAGGGTGCGGCGCGTGTAGCTGCCAGATTGCTGACCCTGACTGCACGTGAACCCGTATCGATGAAACGGAAACAGGCTTGATGAGTTTCTCTAAGTATAAAGTGGTATTTTGCGACAGCATTGAGGGCTTGCAGCAGGCTCGCGATCAGGGTTTACCACCAGATGCACTTATCCTGTCGTCATCACCCGCACTGCTGTCTGCTGAGCCAAAATCTGCCGATATTGAGGCGCGTATCCCTCGTGACAATGTAGACCGTTTCATCGCTGCGATTGGCGATATGACGGCAGTTCTGTTCCATGCCATGCGCGCGGAGCCAGCTTTAGCCGATGTGGCGATCGCCGGCGGTTATGCCGTCTTCATGGAACATATGGCGCTCCATAAGGCCTTGTTGTTGCAGAATGAAGATTTCAGTGAGCCGCGGCTGATCATCGTCCCCCGGACCGGGGATCCCAAGCTCGACCGCGTGCTTTTGCCGTTCTGGCCCGAATTCCTGGGCGCCGCCTCCAGCGCCACAGTATTTACGACGACGGTTGAACCGCCGTCATTCGGGACATCACAGGGCGGCAGCCCGCCCCCACTGGTATGGCGATTGCTGAACATGCGTCCAGATCGTCTTGCCTTCCATATTCTGGCAACGATCGGTCGCCGGTTGCCGCGCTTGGGCGCGAAGCCGGATGTTCTCGTGATGCGCGACAGCAACGAGTTGATCAAAGATACGGCGCTGGCCCTGGCATTGCGCGGCCACCGCCTGATTCGTATCGAAGCAAGCTCGATCCCTCTGGACAATTTGCCCGAATCATCGGCCGCCCGATTGCAGGACTTGCTGGAGCAGTCCTTCCGGCAGGCCTTCGGTGACCTGTTTTGTACAGCGGTCGAACCATTTCTACTCAAGCGCTTGAATGCAGCCGTGCAGAAGGAAGTCGCCGCGGCACGGGGGGCGTATCGGATCTGGAGTAATCGACTGTCCAATCATGCCCGGAAGAAGGACGGAAGATGTAGTGCCGTTCTTCTGCATGGGGCCCCCAAGGCGGGCGGTGCCGTAGGCCTGCATGCCGCATTACAAGAACTCGGCATTCCGATGTTCGGCTTCCAGCATGGCGTGCGACGCGAGATCGCGGATTGGCCTCTCGATGTCCGTGTGCTCAACGAGAATAACTACGCTGACATGCTGATGTGCTACAACAGCGCCGGCGCGCGCTATAGCACGGAAAGTCCGTTCGCAGTCGCTCCGGCCGAAGTGATCGGCATGCCGCTAGATTACAAGATCAGTAGCCGTAACTTTGTGAAACCGGCCCCGCAGCCACTGCTCTATGCTTCGACCCTGCTGTACCGAGGTGTACGGCAGATATCGAATACATCTATGACCGATTATCAGCGCGCGGAGCGCGAGAAGATCGTGATCCGTGACGTTTTCGGCAAGCTGCCGCACCGCCTGCGATACAAGCCCTATCCGTCATTCCGTTATGCGGATACAGACCCGCTCATCCAGGTTGCCGCCAACGCGCCGAACATAGATGTGTTTACGGCGGAAAAAGATATGCGCTACATAGTGCGAGAACATCGCGTTGCGATTACGACGGGGGCGACCAGCACGGTCGGCTGGTGTGCGCTGTCAGGTATTCCGCTGGTTTTCATCGATGATCCTGATGTGCAGCCCCTGAATGCGCGGGCACGGCGCTTGTTTTCCGATGCTTTCTTTCTGTTTAACGCGCGGGATGAGGACTTCCACACCGCGCTACGCGATTTTCTATCGCAGCCGATTGAGGCGATTGAGGCAGCTGCCCAGGAAAAATCTGCGGCACGCGAGCAGGTGACGCGGGAACTGTTTGGTTTGACTGATGGTCATCCTGGCGCTGCCGCGCGGAGTATCATTGAGCGATATCTGGGAGAGGCGCGTGGTCATTTGGTCGGCGCGGAAGGAAGTCTGAAATGAACAGCGGATTTGGTGAGACCATGCGGTCCGACATGCAGTTCGGCTCACGTCGCATCGGCATTGATCGGCCGACCCTGATCATCGCTGAAGTCGGGATCAATCATGAGGGTGATCGACAGGAATGCTTGCGTTTGATTGAAGCTGCAGCGCGCGCCGGTGCCGATGCCGTCAAACTGCAAACGGCCGATCCGGATGAAAATTACGTTCCTGGGACTCTGTCATATGACCTCTTCCGTTCGGCATTCCTGGGACCGGAGGGAACTGCCGAGGCCTTCGCATGCGCTCGCGCGCTTGGAGTTGAGGTATTTACCACGACCGGCATGTTCACGTTCGACTGGATCGAACGTCTCTCACCTGCCGGCTACAAAATATCGTCGTCGACGCTGGGGCATTTTCCGCTGATCCGCCGGGCTGCGCAGACAGGACGTCCGCTTATCATGTCAACTGGGATGGCTGAGCACGCCGATATTGCAGCGAGCGTGACCTGGGCCAGGCAGAATGGCGCTCGCGACCTCGCATTGTTGCAATGCACATCGCTTTACCCCTGTCCTCTGGAAAAGCTCGATCTTGGCGCGATACAGGATATAGCGACGCGCTACGAGTGTCTGGCTGGCTTTTCGGATCATTCCCTCGGCGACGGCGCGGCGTCTCTTGCCGTTGCGGCGGGAGCAAGAATCATAGAGAAGCATTTCAGCCTGGATCCAAGCAGGCCCTCATACGATCACGCCATATCGCTCGATCCGGACGGATTCCGCAGTATGGTGGATAAGGTGCGGGCGGCGGAATCTGCATTAGGTTCGCGGGTAAAGCGATTACTCCCTGACGCGGCGGTTGTCGCGAAAAATATGAAACGGTATCTTGTCGCCCGTCGCGAGCTGAAAGCCGGAGACGTGCTGCGGGAGGCGGATATTGGAGTGATGCGACTTGCGCCTGACGAGGTTGGCCTTCCTCCGGCACGATATGACACGCTTGTCGGCGCTCGACTGCGGAATGATGTTGCGCTGTGGAGTCCGCTGCGCGCCGAAGATATCCAAAATTAAGCGTTTGGAGGCACCGGATGAGCGGCGACCAAGTTCTGATTTTTGACACCACGCTGCGAGATGGCGAGCAATGCCCCGGTGCGTCTATGACGGTTCCGGAAAAGATCGCGATTGCCGGTGCCCTCGACACTCTTGGGGTCGACATTATTGAAGCCGGTTTTCCGGCTTCTTCCCGCGGCGACTTCGAAGCCGTTCAGATGATTGCCGCGGAAATCAAGAATTCCACGGTCTGCGCGCTGTCTCGTTCGCGCCTTGACGATATCGATGCCGCCGCATCGGCCCTCGGGCCGGCGAAACGGCGGCGTATTCATACTTTCATATCAACTAGTGCTCTTCACATGCAGTACAAACTGCAAATGAAGCCAGACGACGTGTTGTCGGCGATCAGCGCCTGTGTGGGCCACGCGCGTAATCTCTGTGATGATGTGGAGTGGTCCTGCGAGGATGGAACACGTAGCGATTTCGATTTTCTTTGTCGTTGCTTTGAGGCGGCAATAAAAGCCGGGGCTCGTACCGTGAATATTGCGGACACGGTCGGCTATATACTCCCGGAAGAGTTCTATGATCTTGTTTCCCGGCTGCGCGCGACCGTTCCGGGCATGGATAAAGTTACATTCTCGGTGCATTGCCACGACGATCTCGGCTTGGCGACATCCAATTCTCTCGCCGCGATACGCGCGGGCGCCCGGCAGGTCGAATGCACGGTCAATGGAATCGGTGAACGGGCAGGCAATGCTTCATTGGAAGAAATTGTCATGGCGATTTTCACGCGGCGTGACGAGTTGAAGGTTGTGACCGGCGTCCACACGGAAAATCTGACCAATACATCGCAGCTGGTTTCCAGTGTTACCGGATTTACCGTCCCGCCCAATAAAGCGATCGTCGGCAGTAACGCTTTTGCTCATGAATCCGGCATTCATCAGCATGGCGTCCTCATGAATCGTGGCACTTATGAGATTATCGAGCCGCGTAAAGTTGGGGCGAGCGGCAGTCTTCTGGTTATGGGCAAGCATTCCGGGCGGCATGCGCTTCGCGCCCGGCTCGAGGCATTGGGCGTAAGCATCAGCGAGAACCAGTTGCAGGATATTTTTATCCGCTTCAAGGACCTCGCGGATGAGCGGAAAGTGCTGGACGACGATGACATTCTTGCCTTGCTCGAAGATGACAAGGAACGGAAATCGCATCGGCCGGCGCTGAAGAACCTGTCTGTCCAGGTCGAGGCCGACGGCATGGCAAAAGCCCGTGTCGCCGTGGAGATCGATCATGTTGTTCGGGAAGCGGAAAATACCGGAACCGGCGCATTCGAGGCAATCGCCGCGGCCCTGCATGATGCCTTGCCGCACCCACAGACCCTTGCCAGCGTCGGCATGCAGGCCGTGGTCGGCACTGGGCTGCCCAGCGCCAAGGTAACTGTGCGTCTGGATGGTCCCGGCGGCAAGCACGCAATCGGCCAGGGTATATCGCCTGACCCCAACATGGCCTTTGCGCGCGGATATCTTATCGCCCTGGTGGTCGCCCTGGACGGTGCAACGGAAGCTGATTCTAAAATCCATGCGAAGGAAAGCGTGTAATGCAAAAGGCAGAAAAGAGAATTGAAACCACGGCTTCCGGCATTGATTACGATATTGCCAACTATCCGGATAACGGTTGTGCCGATCTCGGTGACATCCTCGATCCGAAAGCCTGCGCGGCTTTGCGCGCCTGGATCGATGCGCGCCGGCCTGTCAGCAAGGACATTTTTTATCCGTCGGAGGCCGAGTTCCGTGCGCAGGGACGGTGGCGCAACTACGCGCCGGGCCGGGATTCGCACAATCTTCTGCTTGATCCATCCCTTGACCTCTCTTTTATTGAAGCGAATCCGGGTTTTATTACGCTGATGCAGAGGCTGTGCGGCGAGGATTACGAAATATTTAAAAAATCCATCATTCGTTCGATGCCCGTCTGGGCGACTCCGGAATGGCTTCTGGATTATGTGATGGATGTTGGCCGTCCGAATATGAATCCCTTCGTTCGAGACGAGTATCAGGATGTGCAGTATTTCCTGAATACGGATTTCCACCAGGACAAAACCCGACCGGAGAGCGACTTTGTCACCGTCTATGTGTATCTGGATGATGTCGATCCAAGATATTCCGCTCTTAAAATCCTGACCGGCAGTCACAAGCTTGGCATGACGGTCTATCCGCATTCGGTGCGGCGGTCGATGCGGAATCCGGAGCAATGGTTCTATTCTGATGGTCTCGGCAATCATATGGAATGCGCCATGAAGACGGTCACCGGTGGCCCGGGTTCCATATCGATTTTCCATTGCATGACCCTGCATGGCACGGGCTTCAACGATAGCCCGAATCCCCGCATCTCTTTGCGCTATCTGGTTCGCAAGCGCGCCGGCAATACAGAGAGCAATCTGCACGACCAGGCCAACGCTAAGGTCATCGGCCCGATGCGACTGCTGCATACGCGCCTGGATGTCGGCATAGAAGGGGCGTTCCAGAGAATCGGTTCTTCCCTGTTGTCGTATGACGAGCGTTAAGGCCTGATTCGGCGATGACGAAACGCAGCGTTTCGGTCTGTGTCACCTGTGTCGGCGGGCGTCTGATCTATGACATCGTCCGTGGTCTGAGGGACGCGGACGATCTTGATGTCAGAATTATCGGCGTCGATGTCAATCCTGACGCACATGGACGGTTGCTCTGCGATGTATTCGCCACAGTGCCACGCGCCGAGGATTCGGATGCGGCGTATATTGATCGTATAGAAGCGCTTCATCGGCAGTATGGCATCGATGCGATCCTGCTGCTGTCTGAGGGCGAGGCGCGTGCTGCAGCGCTGCACAGGGATCGACTGATCGCCTGCGGCATTCGGCCATCGGTCAGCAGCTATGAAACGGTGGCCGGTCTGACCGACAAGCTTGCCCTGCTTCGCCACGCGGAATCGAAGGAGATTGATGTCGGCCCTTATGTCGGCGTTGAGTCCCGGGTGGAGGCTGAAGCCGCCATCAAAGCGCTCGGATACCCAGCGCGACGGGTTGTCCTCAAGCCCCGGCGCGGCGCCGGCTCGCGAGGCGTTGTCATTCTAGATGCAACGGAAGTTGCCTGGCGCGCCTTGTTGCCAAACCGCTTCTGCGGCACCGGCGATATGGACGCCGCATTCTCGGCCATGCAGCAAGAAGCCATGGATTTTAGCAACCTGATCGCCGTTCCACATGTTGATGGACCGGTGTATGACGTCGACTGCATTGCGGTGCAGGGCCAGCTTGTTGATGTGGCGACCCGCCTGCGACAGCTGCGCAATCCGTTATGGCCGACAAGCACGGGCCATAAGGTCGACATGCATCCCGCCGTCATCGAAATGGCACGGCAGCTCTGCGCCGCTTTCATGGTTGATGGGGCTGCTGATTTTGATATCGCGTTGGACCAGCAGGGCAAGGCCGTTCTCTTCGATGCGGCGGCGCGCTTCAGCGGTTCGGTCGGAGGGTCCCTGGCGGCTGGCGCAAACTTTCCAGGCCAGCTTCTACGGGTTCTGCTCGGTCTGCCGCATCGCCCGCTGCAAATTCGCAATGGAACCGTGCTGCGGCCATACACCACGATGGCTGAAATCCCAGCCAGCAACGAGCATGACTATCTTTGATGTCGCTGCGTAGCCGTATTCGGAACCGACTGGCCCCACATTCGCGTATTGCAATATGGGGTGCCGGCGGGCTGGGCCGTACGGCTATGCGGTATTGGTTGCCGGCCGAGAGGATTGTCCTGGCCGTCGATGGTAATTCGGCGACGACCGGACAGACTATCGGGTCCTGCCTCGTAGAGGATGCGAAACAGGCCGATCTCTCGACAATCGACGTGGTGGTGATCTGCACCAGCGCCCATATTGAAGTGGTGGACGAATTGCGGCATCGGGGATTTCAGGGCCGCACATTTTATATATACGAACTGTTCCTGCCGGAGGATGGCAGCCCGCTTGATGAACTGCAGGCGCTGAAGATAGATATTGCCGTATCCAAGAACGATATTTGGCCGCGTTTCCTGCTACTGAAACCGCAGATTCTGGTCAACATCACCTTCCGTATCGGCAACTGGAGCAGTCAGGGCGGCTGGCGCCTGCCGATCTACTGGCTGTTCTATCTGTTTCATCACCTGGCCTGTCTGGTGACATCGATCCAGTTGCCGCTGGGCACGCCGATCGGCCCGGGCCTGCTGTTTGCCCATTACGGAACGATTGTTTTCACGCGCCGCGCGCGCATCGGATCGTTCTTCACGATCTATCATGGCTGCACGATAGGAACGAACGACTCTGGCGAGGGGCCGCTGGTCGGAGATTATGTTTATCAGTATGCGGGCTCCCATGTTCTGGGACGCTGCCGCATCGGCGACCGCACGAGAATCGGAGCGAATGCGGTTGTTCTGGATATGGAGTGCCATTCGGCCTCCACCCTCGTCGGAATCCCGGCCCGTGTCGTGGGGCAGGCTCCGAGCAAGGAATAGACGGGTATGAAGATTACCTATTTCGCCAATGCCATGATCCTCCTTGAGGGCCGCGACAGTCGCGTGCTGTGCGATCCCTGGGTAACATTTGACCGGAAATCGACCAGCGGGCTCTACACGTTTCCGGAATTGCCGCTGACGCCGGAACAGGTGAAGGCGCTGACGCCGGATTTTATCTATATAAGCCATACGCACGAAGATCATTTTGATCCGATTACGTTGGCTTTGTTCCCGTCGGACACGCCGGTTCTGGTGGCGAATTACCTGCAGAACTTTACCGAGAAGAATGTCCGGGCACTTGGATTTACCGATGTGCGCGTGGTCGATGGCGTGAAGGGCGCAGCGTTGAACGGTGACGACTGGTGCTGGATTGAGCCAAATGGCGCATATCCGGAAGTCGATTCCTTGCTGGTCGCCCGCATTGACGGTGTGACGGTCGCCAATCTCAATGACAATCCCTTCGACCAGAAGCAGTGCGAGGATCTGGCAAAAAGATTCTCACCGATCGATCTGGCCTGTGTGCCCTTCAGTTTCCAGGGACCATATCCGGCCTTCTATGAAAACCTCGAAGAAGGCGAGCGGGCTGCAGAAGCGGAACGCAAGAAGTTGCGCAACTATGAGGTCATGACCCGATTTGCGGAAACTTTGAAGCCAAAGCAACTGTTCCCTTTTGCAGCCGGGGCGTTGTATGGCGGAGCGCGCGCCCGGCTTTTTCCTTATTTTGGTGTGGGCACCTGCGCGGACGCTGTTGCCTACGCAAAAAAGCGGGTCGACTTCGTTCCGCTTCTGTTGTCGCAGGGGTGCAGCTATGACTTCGATACTGGGCAGTATGGCGGTACTTACCAGGAGATGCTCTATGCCGATCATCTAGATTATATCGAGGATATCGCGACAAAGCCGAGCATGTTCGATGAAGGCGGGCGTTTCTGGATTGCCCCGAGCGAGCGCATCAACCTGGTCAGACTGCTCCAGCGAGCCAGGCAGCGCCAGAAGATGTATCAGGATCGCCGAAACTATGTTTCAGGCGGTGTATTCTATCTTGATGTCGGAGCCGACCAGTTGTACCGCTTTCCGCTGTCTAACGAGACAGTAACCATGATGCGGGAAGTGGATATCGTCGACGAGGTCTACGAGATATTCCGTATCCCCTACAGCCTTCTGATCGGTGTCCTGACCGGGCATTACAACTGGTCGAACGTTAAGACGCAGTATGTAAGCTTTTATCGCAAGCCCAATATATTCAATCCCGACCTGCACATTCTGATGTCGTATCTGCAGGTATGATGCCGATGAGAGCTGTTGCCATCATCCAGGCGCGAATGACGTCGACCCGGCTGCCCGGCAAGGTGCTGGCTGATATTGGCGGCAGGCCCAGCCTGCAGGTCATGATCGAACGCATCCGGCCGACACAGGGTCTGACCGAGATTGCTGTTGCGGCAACCGTGTTGCCGCCGGACGATGCCATCGAAAGCCTGTGCCGCGATATGGGAATCCGGTGCTTCCGCGGCGATGAGCAGGATGTGCTGGGCCGCTATGTTGCCGCGGCGGCGGCTTTCTCCGCCGATATCGTGGTGCGGCTGACGGCTGATTGTCCCATGCATGATCCCGCCGTGATCGAACAGGCGCTACAGCTTTTTGCCAAAGGTGGCTACGATCACGTCTCCAATGCAGTGCAGCGGACCTATCCAGATGGCCTCGATGTGGAAGTGATGAGTCGGGCCGCACTGGAGCGGGCCGGTCGCGAAGCCAGTCATCCCTTCCTGCGCGAGCATGTGACTACGTATATCCGCTGCAGCAAGCCGGAACTGGGTTGTGGCCAGTTCTCGCTCGGTCATATCCTGAACGACAGCGACCAGTCGGCCATGCGCTGGACGGTCGATCGCCAGGAAGACCTGGATCGCGTGCGCCGTTTTTTCGCCGGCCTGCCGCAAGGATTTTCCTGGCGCGAGGCGGCCAGACGCAATGATGAATTCTCCTGAGGCACCGAGGTAATCATGCCCCGTAATTACGAAAAGTCGCTGGCGTTATACGAACGCGCGACCCGCACCATTCCGATGGGCACACAGACTCTCTCGAAAGCCTCGATCTCGCTGGTGAAAGGCGCGGGCCCGTTGTTCCTGCAGTCGGGCAAGGGCGCCCATGTCACTGATGTGGATGGCAATGTTTTCGTCGACTACATTCTCGGTCTGCTGCCGGTCGTCATTGGCTATGCGGATGAAACGGTCAATCAGGCCGTGATCGGGCAGGTGGAGCGCGGGGCATCCTTCTCGCTGGCCACGCCGCTGGAAGCCGAGCTGTCGGAACGGCTGGTCCGGCTGATTCCGGGCGCCGATATGGTGCGTTTCGGCAAGAACGGTTCCGATGTCACCACGGCGGCGATCCGGCTGGCCCGCGCTCATACCGGCCGCGAGGAAGTTGCCATGATGGGCTATCATGGCTGGCATGACTGGTATATCGGCACCACAGCGCGCGATGCCGGCGTGCCGGCCGCCATCAAGGCGCTCTCGCATGCACTGCCGTTCAACGATGCGGATGCTCTGGAAGACCTGCTGCGCAAGCGCGGCGACAGGATTGCCGCGCTTATCCTGGAGCCTTCGAGCAAGACGCCGCCGCTGCCCGGTTTCCTGCAGAAGGTCCGGGCCTTGACCGAACAGTATGGCGTGATCTTGGTCTTCGATGAGATCATCACCGGCTTCCGGATCGCCATGGGCGGCGCCCAGGCCTATTACGGCGTCACGCCGGACCTGTCATGTTTCGGCAAGGCGATGGCAAACGGACTGCCGCTGTCGGCGCTGGTCGGCCGGGCCGATATCATGCGGGGCCTGGACCGGATTTTCTTCTCCACGACATTCGGCGGCGAGGCGTTGTCGCTGGCGGCGGCCATTGCCACGATCGACAAGCTGGAAGCCACCGATGGACCGACGCGGCTTTGGCGCCTGGGTGAGCGGTTGATCACTGGTGTCAACGCGCTGATGGACCGCTATGGCCTGGGCAACCAGATCCGGTTCGAAGGCGAAGGCTGGTGGCCGCGACTGGCGCTGCATCCGGAAGGCGCGGTCGATGCCGGCCTGCTCGGCGGCTTACTACGTCAGGAACTCGCCGAGCGCGGCATATTGCTGGCGTCGAGTTTCAATCTCTGCCTGGCCCAGGATACGCCGGCGGTGGAAGCCGAAACGATGACGGCCTTTGCTGCTGCGGGCGAGACGCTGCGCGCGGCCCTGGCCAGCAGCGACCCGCGGCAGTTCCTGCGCGGCGAACTGGTCGCCCCCGGCTTCTCGGTGCGATGACAATTCGGCTCCGGCCTGCCGGCAGTGCCGATGCCGCGCAGCTGTTCGACTGGGTCAACAGGCCCGACTCGCTGGCCGGCAAGCGGCATACGACGGCCGCCATTCCGTGGGACATCCATGTTGCTTGGCTGACGCGCCAGCTTCAGGATCCGGCTTCCGGACTGTGGATCGTCGAACAGGATGGCGTGGCCGTGGGCCAGGTGCGCCTGGGCAATACGCCCAGCGGTCGACGATTGGTTGATATCTATGTCGTGGCGGCGGCCCGTCGCAACGGTCTGGCCTCGGCCGCGCTTCGGCTGGCCCTGCAACAGGCTGCAGCCCGCTGGCCGGGGCAACCGGTCCATGCCGAGGTGATGGCGGATAACCAGCCGTCCCACCGTCTGTTCCGGCATCTGAGTTTCGCGCCGGCTGGTGGCGACGATACATACATGCTTTACGAATTCACACCGCAAGGCGGAGACAGACCATGACCCAGGGCAGGCCCCGCCGCGTAGCGGTGATCGCGGCGCATCCGGATGACGAAGTGTTGGGCTTTGGCGGCGCCATTGCGCGGCATGCCGATGAAGGAGCCGAGGTGCGGATTCTGATCCTCGCCACCGGCCTGGCATCGCGCGGCCCTGCTGCGGCCGATGCGCTGGCCGCGCTGCAGGATCACGGGCATCGGGCCGCCGCTATCCTGGGCGCCGGCATCGAGTTTGCCGACTTCCCCGACAACCGCATGGATTCCGTGCCGCTGCTGGATGTGGCGCAGCGTGTGGAAGCCTTCCTTGCCGGCTTTGCGGCCGAGCAGATCTATACACACCATGCCGGCGATCTCAATGTCGATCATCGCATCACCCAGGCCGCCGTACTGACAGCCTGCCGGCCGTTGCCCGGTGCCGTCACGCGGACTCTGCTGGCCGGGGAGGTGAACTCGGCGACCGACTGGGCTGGCCCCAACGCCGCCCCCTTCATGCCGACCGAGTATCTCGATATCGGTGCGACACTAGACCGCAAGCTGGCCGCCATGGGCTGCTATGCGGGCGAGTTGCGCGACTGGCCGCATGCCCGTTCGCTGGATGCCATCCGCGCCCAGGCCCGTTTCCGCGGTGCCCAGGCTGGCCTGCCGGCCGCCGAGGCCTTTATCACCCTGCGTCGTCTGGCCTGATTCTGTGGCGGGAGCAATGACACATATCGTTACCGTGGTCGGCGCGCGGCCGCAATTCGTCAAGGCCGCAACCCTCTCGCGCCGCCTGCGTGCTGCTGATATGGGGGGATTGCGGGAAACCATCATCCATACCGGCCAGCATTACGACGATGCGATGTCCGGCAGTTTTTTCCGCGATCTGGGCATTCCGGCACCGGCTTTGAATCTGGATGTCGGCAGCGGCTCTCATGGCGCGCAGACCGGTGCTATCATGGCCAGCCTGGAGGCGGCTCTGCCCGATCTGGCGCCGGACCTGATTCTGGTTTATGGCGACACCAACTCCACCCTGGCGGCGGCACTGGTTGCCGCCAAGGCCGGTATTGCGCTGGCCCATGTCGAGGCGGGTCTGCGCAGCTTCCGCCGGGCCATGCCGGAAGAGATCAATCGCGTCGTGACCGATCGCCTGTCCGATCTGCTGTTCTGCCCGTCGCAGGGTGCGGCAGACCAGCTGCGGCGCGAAGGCCGCGATCAGGGCGTGCATGTCTGCGGCGATGTCATGTATGACAGCTTCCTCTACTATCGCGACCACGCGGATGCGCAGGCGGCAACGGCAAAGCACGGTTTGTCCGGGCGACCTTTCATTCTGGTCACGCTGCACCGCGCCGAGAATACCGACGATCCGGCGCGGCTGGCCTTCCTGTTCGCGGCATTGAGCCGTGTTGCTCAAACCATGCCGGTGCTGCTGCCGCTCCATCCGCGCACACGCCAGGCCATTGCCCGTCTCGATATCCGCCCCGGTCCGGGTATCCGGATCACCGACCCGCTGCCCTATGCCGAAACCATCGGCCTGGTCAGTGCCGCTGCGGCGGTGGCGACGGATAGCGGCGGCTTGCAGAAAGAAGCCTTCTTCGGTGCAACGCCCTGCATCACGCTGCGCGATGAAACCGAATGGGTCGAAACCGTCGCGGCAGGCTGGAATCGCCTGATGCCCAAGGGTGACGAGGCTCTGGTGGCAGACAGCATCCTGCAGGCGGCGGCCGAGCGGCCTGCGGCGTCCCCGCCGCCGCTATTCGGTCGCGGCGATGCTGCCGGCGAAATTCTGGCCGTGCTGAAACAAGCCCGATGAAAGTGCTCTATGTCGCCCGGCTGTTCAGCGGCCTGGAGACCAGCCTCAGTCGCGGGGTCTGGGCGCCATCCGGCGTTCCCACCATTTTCAAGATCATCGAGGAACTGGCGCGGACGGCAAAGCCGCTGCGCCTGATCCTTGCCCGCAAGCCCGGGCATGGCAGCTGGCAGCGCCGGGACGATACCGATCTGGCCTGTGCCGGCCTGCCGGCCGAAGGCCGGGTGCTGGCCGGCGCGGAACGTTATCCGGCCTGGCTCGGTCGCCTGGGACGCATCCTGACCGAGGTGCGCCAGGCCTGGCTGATTCTGCGTGAAGTGCGTCAGTTCCGGCCCGACCTGATCTATATCGACCACGGCAATGCCTGGATTGCCGGTGTGCTGGCGCGCTGGGCGACGGCACCGGTTGTGTTCCGCGTCATGGGCGTCTATCCGGCCATGCGCGAAGCCCTGGTGGCACGGCGGCCGGCTGCCGTGCTGTTGCGCTGGTGCTATCGCGCGCCCTATGCCGCCGTGATCTGCACACAGGATTCCAGCGGCATCGAAACCTGGCTCGAAACGGCGTTGCATCCGGCGGTGCCGCGCCATGCGCTGGTCAATGGCGTCGATCTGCCGCCAGCCGACACGGGCAGTTCGGATCTGCCGTTCCGCAAGCCGGATGGGGCAACCACCGTAGGGTTTCTTGGCAAGCTCGAATGGAGCAAGGGCTGCGATGAGTTTCTCGCCGGCTTTCTTGATGCCTGGAAAAAAGCGCCGGGCCTGCACGCGGTTTTTATCGGCGCCGGCAGCCGTGAAGCCGATCTTCGCGCCGTTGCGCAGGCGGCCGGCGCAGCCGACTGCGTGACCTTTGTTTCCCGCGTTCCACATCCTGTGGTGCTGAAACTGCTGCGCGAGATCGACATCTATGTGTCGATGAATCGCTTCGGCAATCTCAGTGTCGCCAATCTGGAAGCCATGCGGCTGGGTCTGTGCATGGTGTTTCCGGCCGCCCAGCCGGAAACCGGCGTGGATGTCCTGACCGAACTTTACATGCCGGACAATACGGCCCTGCGCATTGCATCGGCAGCCGACAGCGCCGGCCTGAGTGCCGCGATCACCCGGTTGCATGCCAATCCGGACGAGCGTCGTCAGCGCGCAGCAGCGACGGCCAATGCGGCTGCCGCATTCATTCCCGGCTGGCGTCAGCGGATCGATGCCGAAATGGATATCATTCGCGGCGTTGCCGCCGGTCGTCAGTCCTGATCCGTCAGGCCGCGAGGCGGACAGCCGCGATGATCCGGTCTGCCACGGCATCCGGCATGAATGGGTGGAAGGGCAGGCTGAGAATGTCGCGGCTCAGCTGCTCACTGACCGGCAGCGACCCGGCACCGGCGCCAAAGGTCTCATAGGCAGGCTGCAGATGCATCGGGCGGGGATAATAGACCGCGGTCGGAATGCCGGCTGCCTTCAGCTTCGTAGCCAGCGCGTCGCGCTCGGGTGTCAGGATCGAATACTGCGCCCAGGCGCTGCGATGCCCGTCCAGGCGCCGGGGCGTCGTCACCACGCTGGCAAGACCCGCATCGTATCGCGTGGCCAGCGCCTCGCGCGCCACCAGTTCATCGGCAAAACTCGGCAGCTTGGCCAGCAGGATGGCGGCCTGCAGGGTATCCAGGCGGCCATTCACGCCAACCCGCACGATATCGTATTTGTCATCGCCTTTCCCATGTGCGCGGATCGAGCGCAGGATATGGGCCAGGCTGTCATCGTCGGTCATGATGGCGCCGCCATCGCCGTAGCAGCCCAGCGGCTTGGCCGGAAAGAAGCTGGTCGTGGTCACTGGCGCCAGGGTGCCGACATGACGGTTGTTCTGCATCGCGCCAAAGCTCTGTGCCGCATCGGACAGCACAAACATGCCTTCGCGTTCGGCGAGCGCATTGAGCGCGGGATAATTGGCCGGTAGGCCGAACAGGTCGACGGCGATGATCGCACGCGGGCGCAGGTTGCCGGCCTGTCGGACAGTTTTCAGCGCGGCTTCCACCGAGTCTGTATCGATATTGAAGTGGCGCGGGTCGACATCGACGAAAACCGGCGTGGCGCCCAGCAGCAGCACGACTTCGGCGGTCGCGGTAAACGTGAAGGCTGGCATGAAGACCGCATCGCCCGGACCGACGCCCTTGGCCATAAGCACCATCTGCAGGGCATCGGTGCCGTTGGCGACGCCGATGACATGACGAGCGCCGCAAAAGGCCGCCAGGGCCTGCTCCAGCTCCGCAACTTCCGGACCCAGAATGTAGTTGCCATGAGCCAGGACCTGCGCCACACGGGCATCGACCAGCGGCTTCAGTTTTTCGTATTGCGCTTTCAGGTCGACGAAGGGAATGGCTTCAGGGGACGACATGGCTCACTCGTTGCGAAGCAGGGTCTTGAAAGCGCCGCGGAAGGCAGGAAATACGCTGTCAATCAGAACTGCCGGATCAAAAGGTCAGCCATTATCGATGATGCGCAGAGAGCGTCAATAGCAAGCGCAGCAGCTATGAGCCGTGGTGTGTTTGGTGGAAGTTTGCGAGACTGCCGGCTGCATGGCTGAGCAAAGTTGCCGTCGATGATGAGGGTCGTTGCAGTTCTGCCCAGCCTTGCGGGCGGCGGTGCCGAGCGCGTCACCATCACGCTGTTGCGGAGTCTCGATCTCTCCCGTTATCGGCCGCAGCTGGTTCTGCTGCATGGCGCCGGCCCGCTGGCGGCCCTGCTGCCGGCTGACCTGCCGGTGCTGGATTTGCAGCGCCCGCGTCTGCGGCAGGCCATGCCGGCCTTGCTCGCGGCCCTGCGGCGGCTGCAACCGGATGTGACCTTCTCCAGCCTTGGCTACGTCAACCTGGCGCTGGCGGCGACCCGGTCGCTCTGGCCCGGCCGTCTGGTGCTGCGCGAAGCCAATCTGCCCAGCCTGGCCCTGCCGCAGGCGCCATCGCCGTGGATGACCAGGCAGGCCTACCGGTGGCTCTATCCACGCGCTGATCGCGTTCTGGCAACGTCCCGGCGCATGGCCGGTGAGCTGGCGGCCCTTGGCACACCGGAAGCGCGCCTCGAGATTCTGCCCAATCCTGTCGATGTCGCCGGTCTGCGGCAGCTCGCCGCGACGCCGCAACGCCGTTCCGGCCCGGGACAGTGCTTCGTTGCGGCCGGCCGGCTGGTGGTGCAGAAAGGCTTCGATCGCCTCATCCCGCTGCTGGGCGACCTGCCCGATGCCCATCTCACCATTCTTGGCGACGGACCGCAGCGCGCCGCGCTTCAGGCGCTGGCGCAGCAGCATGGTGTCGCGCTCGACCTGCCCGGGTTTGTGACCGACAGTCCGGCCTGGTTTGCCGGTGCCGATGCCGTATTGCTGCCGTCCCGCTGGGAAGGCATGCCGAATGTGGCGCTGGAGGCTCTGGCCTGCGGCACGCCGGTGATCGCAACGCCGGAGTCCGGCGGCATTGCCGAGATTGCCGCAGTTGCACCGGCGGGTGCAGTGACGGTCGCGGGCTTCGACGCCGCCTTCGCAGCGGCAATGGCGGGCGCAGCGGCGCGCACCGCAATCGGCCTGAGAGACAGTCTGCTGCCGCCGGCCTATGGCTCCGACGCCGTCGCCGTGCAGTTTGCCACGCTTCTCGATCGGGTCATGCAGGGAGATTGATGACGGATGTGCGGCATTGCCGGCCTTGTTGATCTGAATGGCGTTGGTGCAAATGCGCGCGAGCGCCTGGCGCCGGCTTTGCAGCGCATGCGCTTCCGTGGCCCCGATGGTGCTGAAACCTGGGCCGATGCGCGCTGCGCCTTCGGTCATCGCCGTCTTGCGATCATCGACCTGTCGCCGGGTGGCGTGCAGCCGATGGCGCGGCATGACCGCGTCATCACCTTCAATGGCGAAATCTACAATCACGAAGCCTTGCGTCATGAGCTTGAACGGCTCGGCCATATCTTCCAGTCGCGGTCGGATACCGAGGTGTTGCTGGCAGGCTGGAAACAGTGGGGCCGCGACCTGCTGCCGCGGCTCTCTGGCATGTTTGCCTTCGCACTCTGGGATGCGGCAAAAGGCGAGCTGGTGCTGGCGCGTGACCGCTTCGGCAAGAAACCGTTGGTCTATGCCCAGACTGGCGGTCGGATCGGCTTTGCCTCCGACCTGACCGCGCTGCGCGGCATCATGGATGTTGCCGGCGATATCGATCCGCAGGCGCTGAAGCTGTATTTCGCCCTGCGCTACATTCCCGAACCCTGGACGATCCTGAAGGCCGCCCGCAAGCTGCCCATGGGTTCGCTGGCGCGCTTCAGTGCCGCCGGTCTGGTGATCGAGCGCTGGGATACCGGGGCCAGAGCCACGCGGCCGGTCTTCACAGATCGGCAGGACGCCATCGCCGCACTCCGGACGCGTTTCGATGCGGCCGTGGCCGAACGCCTGGTCTCGGATGTGCCGGTCGGCGCTTTCCTCTCTGGCGGCATCGACTCCGCCATCGTCTGCGCATCCCTGGCCAGCCAGGGCCGCAAAGTGCGCAGCTTCACCGTCGGTTTTCCCGGCGCGGCTGAGTATTACGAGGAGCGTCCGGCGGCACGCCGCGTGGCGCAGCATCTGGGCCTCGACCATACCGAAGTCGAAATCGGCAGCGAAGATGCACGTGCTGCTGTCGAGGATGTTTTCGCCGCCTGCGACGAGCCCTTTGCCGACAGCTCGGCCCTGCCGGTCTATCTGCTGTCGCGGGAAACCCGCCGTCATGTGACCGTGGCGCTCTCGGGCGATGGCGCCGACGAGGTGTTTGCCGGCTATCGCAAGTATCAGGGTGAATTATGGGCCGGACGCTGGCAGGCGGTTCCGGCGCCGCTGCGCGGCATGGCCAGGGCGACGCTGGCTGCGCTGCCCGAGGGCAAAGGCCATCCGCTGCTTGAGCGTCTGCGGCAGGCCCGCCGGTTCATGGCCCATGCCGACAAGGCCGCCGTGGCACGGCAGGCCGGCTGGGCCGAGATGCTGGATGAACCCGCATTATCCGGGCTGCTGATCGATGCCCCGGCGCAGCCCAGTGTCGAAAGCCTCTTCGCAGCGCTGCACGGCGCTGCTGATGGCGACGACATCAATCGCATGCTCTATGCCGAGCAGGGACTGGTGCTGAATGCCGACATGCTGCGCAAGGTCGACCTGATGAGTATGGCCAATTCGCTGGAGGTGCGCTGCCCCTTCCTCGATCGCGAGCTGACGGATATCGCGGCCGCCATACCGGGGGCCTGGAAACTGGAACCCGGCCGCGGCAAGGCCATCCTGCGCGATGCCTTCGCCGACCGGCTGCCGGCAGACGTCTTCCAGCTGCCCAAAAAGGGGTTCGAGATGCCGATTGCCGACTGGCTGAAAACCAGCCTGCGCGATCGCCTGCGCGCGGCCAGCGATCCGCAGCGCCTGAAGCGCCAGGGCCTGTTCCATGCAGCACCGGTGCAGCAATGGGTTGCCGATCTGGACAGCGGCTATCGTGATACCAGCTGGCAGCTCTGGGCCCTGATGGGCTTCCAGGCCTGGGCCGAGCGCGAGGGAATTGGTCTTTAGGAGATGGCGCTGCCGCTCAGATCGTAAGGCCCGGCCTTCTCGATCTTCACCTTGATCATGTCGCCGACCTTCGCATCGGCGGCATTTTTTATTTTCACGATGCCGTCGATCTCCGGCGCATCGGCAAAGCTGCGCCCAGTGGCGGTGGTGCGCTTGGTTTCGTCGACCAGCACATCGAGGGTGCGGCCAACCAGGCGCTTGAGACGGCGCGCGCTGATTTTCTGCTGGGTCGCCATGAAGCGCTCCCAGCGCTGCTGCTTCACGTCATCGTCCACATGATCGGGCAGGTCGTTGGCACGCGCGCCTTCGACATTCTCGTATTTGAAGCAGCCGACGCGGTCCAGCTCGGCTTCTTCCAGCCATTGCAGCAGGAATTCGAAATCGGCCTCGGTCTCGCCGGGGAAGCCGACGATGAAGGTCGAGCGGATCGACAGGTCCGGGCAGATTTCGCGCCAGCTCTTGATCCGCTGCAGCACCTTTTCCTGATTGCCCGGCCGGCGCATGCTTTTCAGCACGCGCGGCTCGGCATGCTGGAAGGGAATGTCCAGATAGGGAAGGATCTTGCCGTCCGCCATCAGCGGAATGATCTCGTCCACATGCGGATAGGGATAGACGTAGTGCAGCCGCACCCAGGCGCCCAGGCTGCCCATGGCATCGGCCAGTTCGGTCAGCCGCGCTTTCACCTTGCGGTCGCGCCACTGGCTTTCGGCATGCTTGATGTCGACGCCATAGGCCGAGGTGTCCTGCGAGATCACTAGCAGTTCTTTCACGCCGGCCTTGACCAGACGCTCGGCTTCGTAAAGCACGTCGTTCGACTGCCGGCTCGCCAGCTTGCCGCGCATGGACGGGATGATGCAGAAACTGCAACTATGATTGCAGCCTTCGGAAATCTTCAGGTAGGCATAATGCCGCGGCGTCAGCTTGATGCCCTGCGGCGGTACCAGGTCGATGAAGGGATCGTGCATCGGCGGTGCGGCGTCATGCACGGCATTGACCACGGCCTCGTATTGCTGCGGACCGGTGACGGCCAGCACATCGGGGAAGATGCCGCGGATCTTGTCGGCCTCGGCGCCCATGCAGCCGGTGACGATGACGCGGCCATTCTCGCGCATGGCTTCACCGATGGCTTCCAGCGATTCCTGCTTGGCGCTGTCGAGGAAACCGCAGGTATTCACCAGCACCACATCGGCGGCATCGTAGGAGCCGGAGATGGCATAGCCTTCCGACCGCAGCTTGGTGATGATGCGTTCGGAATCCACCAGGGCCTTGGGGCAGCCAAGACTGACGATACCGACCTTGGGGGCGGCGACGGGGGCGGAAGCTGGTTTACTCATGGCGGCGGCTTATAAGCCCGAATCGGGCGGCTGACCAGCCTGTCCGGCGGCGGATCAGGCGGCTTCGATCTGGCGGAGCGGCATTTTGGTCCGAACCATCCGCCCCATGAGGGATATCAACAGGATAGCCCGGTTGCCGTCGACGGTTTCCTCGAACAGGGCCTGGGTGTCAGCCATCGGCCCCTCGGTGATGCGCAGGGCCTGTCCGCGCTGGAAGACCGGGCCGTTCAGGCGGATGAAGCCCTTTTCGTCCTCGCGCGACTTGATTTCGGCCATCACGGGATCGGGCACCGGCAGGGGGCGGTCGCCGCTCATCACCAGGCCAATGACGCCGACCGTGCCGTTGACCGAGCGCCAGCGCTGCTGCTGCATATCGATGCCGGCAAACAGGTAGCGCGGGAACAGCGCCGTGGCCACGATCTCGGTGCGGCCGGCATGACGCCGCAGTTTCTGGTATTGCGGCAGATAGACCTCGAAGCCTTGATTGCGCAGATGCTGCGCCGCCAGGGCTTCCTTGCTGGACTGGGTATAGACCGCGTACCAGGCCATCATGCCGCGCGCTCCTCATCGGCCGCTTCGACCGGCTTGGTCGTCGTCACATGCAGCAATCGTGGCACCACCAGAAGATCGGTAGCCAGCCGCGGCTGCATCTGGTCATACAGCGCCTGCGGTTTCGCGGAATCGGCGATCACCACGGCTTCCGCGCCCTGGGCCAGGGCGGCATCAAGATCGCGCAGCGCGGGGCGGCCATGGAAGTCGGCGTTACGGCCGGGCGCGATGACGGCGATCACGCTCAGCCCGGCGGCCGAGGCCGACAGCAGGGCGATCTCCGCCAGTTCGCCGCTGCCGGCAATGGCGATGCGCTTCACGCCCTTGGCCGCCAGGGCAACAAAGGCTTCTTCATACTGGGTGCGCGCGCGCCGGAAAAAGGTCAGCGAGGATTCGAGATACTCGGCTACCAGGCGGCCTTTTTCGGCAAAACCCTTCGGAGTCAGGTAATAGGCATAGCGGCGCGCCGGGGCATTATGGATTTTGATCAGACCCTTGGAGACGCAGCGGCGCAGCAGGGCATTGGCTAGGCCGAGCGCGACATCCAGGCGGACGGCGAGGCTGCGCTGGGTATGCTGCTCCGAGCTGCCCACGGCAGCCAGCAGCGCCACCATGGTGGCGGCGTCCTGTCCGCTATCCTCGGATTTGTCCGGCTTGTCGTTCATGGCGTGAACGATAGCCGGATGCCGGGAGCGGGTCAAACAGAATATAATGTTGATTTATCAGGATGAATCAGCCGGCCATGGCTGTTTCCACCGCTGCCGCCATGCGCAGCAGCCGGCGGTCATGGCCATTCCGGGTCACCAGCATCAGACCCACAGGCAGGCCATCGGCCCGCAGCCGCGCCGGCACCGGCAGGGAAATGGCACAGAGATCGAAGAAATTGGCCATGCTGGGGTTGCGCAGCAGCAGCAGGTTGGTCGCCGTAAAGGCGGCCTCGTCCTGGGCCAGATCGGCGATCCGGGGGGCGGTGATGGCGGTGGTCGGCAGCACCAGGGCGTCGAGATCCGCCAGCCGGGCATCCATGGCCCGGATCAGGGCGACGCGGCGGCGCTGGGCGAAGACATAGTCCATCGCCGGGATGCTGCGCCCCCGTTCGATGCGGCCGCGCACCAGCGGATCGAAATCGGCGGCGCGGCTCTCGAACCAGTCGCGATGGATATGAGCCGCCTCGATAGCGGCGAAAGGCCCCTTGGCCGTTGCCTCCAGCATCGGCGCCAGCAACGCCAGCGGCTGGTCGCTCAAGGCAACGCCGGCCTTGCCGAGCAGGCCGAGCGCGGCCTCGAAGGCGTGGGTCACCTGGCGATCCAGATTCTCCAGCAGCAGGCCGCGCGGAATGCCCAGGCGCAGGCCGGCCAGTGGCGCGGCGTCCAGGGCCGCCGGCATTTCGCCGGCCATCACCGCATCGGCCGCGGCGCAATCGGCAACGCTGCTGCCCATCGGGCCGATGCTGTCGAGCGAGAAGGAGAGCGGGAAGGCGCCCTCTGTGGGCACGCGATACTGGCTGGGCTTGAGGCCGACGATGCCGCACAGCGCCGCCGGGATGCGGGTCGAGCCACCGGTATCCGAGCCGATGGTGATCTCGGCCATGCCGTCCGCCACCGAAACCGCGCCGCCCGAGCTGGAGCCGCCGGGGATGCGGGCGCGGTCGGCCGGATTGCCTGGCGTGCCGTAATGCGGATTGATGCCCACGCCGGAGAAGGCGAATTCGGTCATGTTGGTCTTGCCGATGATGACGGCGCCGGCACCGCGCAGGCGGGCGATGGCCGGCGCTTCCGCAGTGGCGGGGCTGGCATCGCGCAGCAGCTTCGAGCCCGCCGTGGTCGGCTCGCCCGGCACGTCGAACAGGTCCTTGATCGAAACGATGCGGCCGTCCAGCGGACCCAGGCTCTGGCCCAGTTTTGCCCGGGCATCCGAGGCGGCAGCCGCCGCGCGGGCCGGTTCGGCATAGGTTTTGGTAAAGACGCGGCTGCCTTCCCCGGCCGGGTCTGCGATGCGGGCGAGACAGGCTTCGAGGCGGGCGGACGCAGAGGCGGTCATCGTCGATTCTCCAGGAGATGCCCGGGCACTATCGCGGATTTGATCCGTTGGGCAAGACCTAGCGATCTTGTTCCGGCCGGCGCATATTTACCCCCATGAGCTTTGTCCATATCTATGCCCGCGTGCTCGGGCTGCTGAAGCCGGAGCGCAAGCTGGCCGTGATGCTGGCGCTCGCCAATATCGGCCTGGCCGGCGTCGGCTTCATCGAACCGCTGCTGTTCGGCCGAATCATCGACGTGATGTCGAATACGGCGAGCCTGACGCCGGACGAGAGCTGGGCCCGGACCATCGAGCTGCTGCTGCTCTGGTGTGCGGCCGGCCTGGGCGGCATTTTCGCCGGCATCCTGGTGGCGCTGCATGCCGACCGTCTGGCGCATCGCCGGCGGCTCGCGACCATGGCATTGTATTTCGAGCATGTGCTCAGCCTGCCGGTCGCGTTCCACAGCGCCACCCATTCCGGCACGCTGCTCAAGATCATGCTCAACGGCGCCGACAACCTGTTCGGCCTGTGGCTCGCCTTCTTCCGCGAGCATCTTTCCACTTTCGTTGCCGTGCTGGCCCTGCTGCCGCTGTCGCTGTACCTGAACTGGCGGCTTGGCCTGCTGCTGATCGGCCTGATCGTGATCTTTGCCCTGGTCAGCGCCATCGTGGTGGCCAAAACCGAGAAGGCCCAGGGGAAGGTCGAGGCCTATCATTCCGAGCTGGCGGCGCGTGCCGGCGACGCGCTCGGCAATGTGGTACTGGTACAGAGCTTCGTGCGCCTGGCACTGGAGGGGCGCGAGCTGGCCAATGTGATGGAACGCCTGCTCAAGGCGCAGTTCCCGGTGCTCAACCTCTGGGCGCTGATGACGGTGCTGAGCCGCATGGCGGCCACCATCACCATCATCTCGATCTTCGTGCTGGGCAGCTGGCTGCATCTGCACGGCAAGACCAGCGTGGGCGAGATCGTCACCTTCATGGGCTTTGCCACCATGCTGATCGGCCGCCTGGAAGCCGCCATGGGCTTTGTCAGTCGCATGTTCTTCCAGATGCATTCGCTGGGCGAGTTCTTCCAGGTGCTGGATACCGCGTCCGCCGTGCATGACGCCCCCGATGCACGCGATGTCGGCAGCCTGAAGGGCGCCGTGGCCTTCGAGCATGTGACGCTGTCCTATGACGACAAGCGCCCGGCCGTGGTGGATGTCAGCTTCGAGATCGAGGCTGGCAAGACCGTAGCGCTGGTTGGCCCGACGGGATCGGGCAAGACCTCGACCATGGCGCTGCTCAGCCGCCTGTGGGATCCGCAGTCCGGCCGCATCACCATCGACGGTATCGATATCCGCAACATGACGCTGGAAAGCCTGCGCCGCAATATCGGCGTGGTGTTCCAGGATTCAGCGGTCTTCCATCGCTCGATTGCCGACAATATCCGGGTCGGGCGGCCGGAAGCGAGCGATGCCGAGGTCGAGCAGGCGGCGAAGCTGGCCGAAGCCCATGACTTCATCATGCGGCAGTCGCATGATTACGCCACCATGGTGGGCGAGCGTGGCGTGAACCTGAGCGGTGGCGAACGCCAGCGCCTGTCGATTGCGCGTGCGCTGCTGAAGAATCCGCCGGTGCTGATCCTGGACGAAGCGACTTCAGCGCTGGATGCAGCGACCGAGGCGCGTATTCAGAAGGCGCTGGATGCCCTGATGCAGGGCCGTACCACCTTCATCATCGCCCATCGGCTGGCCACGGTGCGACAGGCCGATCTGATCCTGGTGCTGAAGGACGGTCATGTGGTCGAACGTGGCAGTTTCAACGAGCTGGCGGCCCAGGGCGGCCTGTTCGCCGATCTGGTGCGCACCCAATTTGCCGGCGCGCATTAGCGCCACCGGAGAGAAGATGGAATACCGGCTATTGCGCCGCGCTCTTCTGGCGATCCTGTTGGCTGGTCTGTTTGCAGGGCCGGCGATCGCGCAGGATTTGTCCGGCAGTTGGTATGGCGAGCGCAAGACCCGTGACGGCCTGTTCGTGCAGTGGCTGTCCGACCGCCGGACGGACGGCTATTTCGCCATCGAGTTCCGGTATTTCAAGGACTGCAAGCTGGAGCATACCGAGCACCAGGTTGGCCGCTGGTCATTCGCAGGCAATATCCTGGCCACCCATGTACATATGCTCGATGGCGCGCGCAGGGATATCCGCCATCGCTATATTGTCGACCGCCTGGAAGGCGACCAGATGCAATATCGCCATGTGGAAACCGGCACGCCGTTCCGGGCTGCCCGGGTGCCGGCTGGTTCCGACTGGCCGGATTGCGAAAGCGCCGAGCTGACGTCCTGACGCGTCAGCGCCAGACGCGGCGCACGCGGTCGGCATCGGCCGGGGCGGTCGGTTCGGCTGCTGCGGGTTTGGGGGCGGCATCGCGAACGGCCTGGCGCTGTTCCCAGGCTTTGCGCAGGGTTTCGTGGCCTTCGATGCTCTGCACCGTCAGTTCGCACTCGGCCGCAATGCTCTGCAGCACCATCTTGTCCAGCTTGGCGTAGTTCTTCATTTTCGCCATCACGCAGTCTTCGCGCTTGGGCGTTACGCCGGGCGTGTAATAGGTGGTATCGGTGCTGCTGCTGCCGGGCCGCAGCGCATAGCCGACATAGCCCAGCACAAGCAGGATCAGAACGACGCCACCGCCGGTGGTGAGGACGCGACGGTTGGACGGATGCAGGATCGCAAGCGGATTAATGGTGAGGCCCTCAACGTTTCGTGCAGCATAGCGCAGAACCGGAGGGCCCCGACAGGTTAAGAATTGCGAACCTTGGGATGATCGCCCTGCTGCCGTTTAATCGGGCAGGAAGGGCAGGTTAAGGCCTTGTTCACGGGCACATTTCACCGCGATGTCATAGCCGGCATCGGCATGGCGCATCACCCCGGTGGCCGGATCGTTCCACAGCACCCGTTCCAGCCGGCGTGCCGCGGCCTCGGTGCCATCGGCGACGATGACCACGCCGGCATGCTGGGAAAAGCCCATGCCGACACCGCCGCCATGATGCAGCGAGACCCAGGTGGCGCCCGACGCCGTATTCAGCAGGGCGTTCAGCAGGGGCCAGTCGGAGACCGCATCCGAACCATCCTTCATCGCTTCGGTCTCGCGATTGGGACTGGCGACCGAGCCTGAATCCAGGTGATCGCGGCCGATCACGACAGGGCCTTTCAGCTCGCCGTTTTTCACCATCTCGTTGAAGGCGAGGCCGAGGCGGTGGCGTTGCCCCAGGCCGACCCAGCAGATGCGTGCCGGCAGGCCCTGGAAGTGAATGCGCTCGCGCGCCATGTCGAGCCAGGTATGCAGATGGGCATCGTCGGGGATCAGTTCCTTCACCTTGGCATCGGTCTTGTAGATGTCTTCCGGATCGCCCGACAGCGCCACCCAGCGGAACGGCCCGACGCCGCGGCAGAATAGCGGCCGGATATAGGCCGGCACGAAGCCGGGGAAATCGAAGGCTTCCGCCACGCCGGTTTCCTTGGCCATCTGGCGGATGTTGTTGCCGTAGTCGAAGGTGGGGATGCCCAGCTTCTGGAAATCCAGCATGGCGCGCACATGGGCGGCCATCGAGGCTTTCGCCGCCTTGACCACGCCCTGCGGATCGGTGGCCTTGGCCTTTTCCCACCGCTCCAGCGTCCAGCCCGCCGGCAGATACCCGTTCAGCGGATCATGGGCGCTGGTCTGGTCGGTGACGGCATCGGGGCGGATGCCGCGCTTCACCATCTCGGGCAGCAATTCGGCGGCATTGCCCAGCAGGCCGATGGAGACCGCCTTGCCGGCTTTCCGGGCGTCTTCCAGCATGACCAGCGCCTGGTCCAGCGTGTCGGCGCGGGCATCGACATAGCCGGTGCGCAGTCGCATCTCGATGCGCGAGGGCTGGCATTCGATGGCGATCATCGACGCCCCGGCCATGGTGGCGGCCAGTGCCTGGGCGCCGCCCATGCCGCCCAGGCCGGCGGTGAGAATCCAGCGGCCCTTCAGGTTGCCGCCATAATGCTGGCGGCCCATCTCGACGAAGGTTTCATAGGTGCCCTGCACGATGCCCTGGCTGCCGATATAGATCCACGAGCCGGCCGTCATCTGGCCGTACATCATCAAACCCTTGCGGTCGAGTTCGTGGAAATGCTCCCAGGTGGCCCATTCCGGCACCAGGTTGGAATTAGCCAGCAGCACGCGCGGCGCGTCTTCATGGGTACGGAACACGCCGACCGGCTTGCCCGACTGGATCAGCAGGGTTTCATCGGGCTTCAGCGTGGTCAGCGCTTTCTGGATCTGGTCGAAGGCCTGCCAGTTGCGGGCGGCGCGGCCGATGCCGCCATAGACCACCAGTTCTTCCGGCTTCTCGGCCACATCGGGATCGAGGTTGTTGCGCAGCATGCGATAGGCCGCCTCGATCTGCCAGTTGCTGGTGTGCAGATCGCTGCCATGGGGGCTGCGGATGACGCGGGTGTTGTCGCGGCGATTATCGGACATGCAAAGCCTCGTTACAGATGGGTGCGCTTCGACGTGCCGTCGGCGCGATAGGAAAAGCGGGTGGCAAAGCGATGGGCATGGCCCGGGTAATACAGCGTCGCCGCCGACACGATCTGCGCGCCGGACCAGGTGCGGCGGCGCAGGCGCAGGCAGGGTTCGGCGGCCACCATTTTCAGCAGCTTGCGGATGCGGGCATCGGGCATCGCGGCTTCAACGATATGCTCCACTTCCGTGGCGGGCGCCGCCTGCATCAGGAATTCGTTCGGCGTCAGCGCGGTGAAATCGGCGGCCAGGTAGCCCGGTGCCGTGGCCGGATTGACGAAACGGTCCTCCACCTGCAGCGGCACGCCATCGGCCATGTGAACCAGCACGGAATGATAGACGGGGACGCCCGGGCTGAGCCCCAGGTCACGCGCTGCTTCGGCAAGGGCTTTTTCGCTTTTCAGCAGCTCGACACGGGCAGTGTGGCGCTGGCCGCGTTCGGCGATTTCCTCGGCGATGTTGCGCAGTTCGACCAGGTTGAAGATCGGGCGCTTTTCGGCAACGAAGGTTCCGGTGCCCTGCACCCGCACCAGCAGGCCTTCATGGGTCAGCTCGCGCAGCGCCCGGTTGACGGTCATGCGGCTGACCTTCAACTGCTTGACCAGTGCGCTTTCCGACGGCACCTGGTCGCCCGCGCGCCAGTCGCCCGCTTCCAGATGGCGGACGATGAATTCCTTGACCCGGCGATAGCGTGGCGTCGGGCCGTTATGCGTTGCTGCTGAACCTGCCCCGGGCATCCGGTTTTCCCCGCCTAGCCATGGCTGCGGCGGAGTATAGGTTCAATTGTATATACAAGTCCAGTCGGGTCGTGTCCGCCGGCCGGTTCAGGGCTGCGGCCAAGTTCAAGGTTGGGGCCAGGGCCGCAGCGCCGGCCGCATCTGCTCGTAGATATGGGCCATGCGCAGCACGCCGGCATCGTCGAAGCGGCGGCCGACGATCTGCAGGCCGATGGGCAGGCCGTCGGCATCGTAGCCGGCGCAGATCGAGGCGGCCGGCTGTTCCGACATGTTGAAGGGCGCGGTGAAGCGGATGTGTTCCGACTTGTATTGCGGGTCGTTGCCGGGCGCGGCTTCCTCGGCATCATAGGCCGTGATCGGCGAGGTCGGCGACAGCACGTAGTCGAAGGGCAGGGTGGCCGCCACGGTGGCCTCGCGGAGGGCAAAGACCTGGCCCAGGCCGCGCATGGCATCCACCGCCGTATAGTCGGCCGCCATGCCGCACCATTTGGCGATATAGGGCAGCACCTTGGCCTGGCGTTCCGGCGACATGGCCGAAAAATCCGTATAGGCGCGCGACTGGAAGAAGGTGTTGAGCCCGTTGGCCATGTCCTGGGTCATGAAGGGTTTCACCGGCTCGACAATGGCGCCGGCGGCTTCGAACAGCTTGGCCGCCCGCAGCACGGCATCCTTCACTGCTGGCTGCACCGGTGTGCCGAGGCCGGCATCCAGCAGCAGGCCGATCTTCAGGCCCTTGGTCTCGCCATCCAGCAGCTTGGGGTAATCCAGTTCCTGATAGGGCAGCGCCATGTAATCGCGGCCATCGGGGAGGGTCAGCACATTCATCAGCATGGCACTGTCCATTACCGTGCGCGTCATCGGTCCGGTGACGCGGCCGAGCGCGGGCGGATTGATCGGGATACGGCCCAGGCTGGGCTTGAGCGCAAAGATGCCGTTATAGGCGGCTGGCAGACGCACCGAACCGCCAATATCGGTGCCGAGCGCCAGCGGGCCATAGCCGGCGGCAATGGCCGCGCCGGCACCGGAGGAGGAACCGGCGGTGTTGCGCTTCAGGTTCCACGGATTGCGCGAGGTGCCGTGCAGGCTGGAGACGCCCGATGCCAGCATGCCGAAATCGGGCATGGTGGTTTTGCCCAGGATGACGCAGCCGGCTTCCTTCACGCGGGCGGCGGGCGGTGCATCCACCGGGCTGGGTGTCAGGATGGCAGCAGCCGTGCCGATCGGCGTCGGCACGCCCTTGGTGGCGATGTTTTCCTTCAGCGTGATCGGCACGCCGTCCAGCGGGCCGAGCGCTTCGCCCTTCTTCCAGCGTTTTTCGGCGGCCTTGGCCTGCGCCAGCGCGCCCTCGGCGTCGATGATGTACATGGCGTTGATCTTCGGTTCCCAGGCCTCGATGCGCTTGAGCGCGGCCTTGGTCGCCTCCACCGGCGAGAGACTGCCGGTGCGATAGCCCATCCACAGGTCATGGGCGGTCAGGTCATGCAGATCGGTCATGGCGGAGTCCTGTCTTCGCGAGCGGATGGTTTTTTGTGTCTTAAAGCCGATTGAGCCCGCACCAGCGTGCGGTGAACAGCGCCAGCACGGTGGCAACTTCCATCATGCTGTCGATCGATACCCATTCATCGATGCCGTGGATATTGGCGGCCTTCGCGCCATAGCAGGTGGCCGGGATGTTGCCGTAGAGATTGAAGAAGCGGGCATCGGTGGTGCCGGTGAAGGCGTTGAACTCGACCTCGCTGCCGGCGACGCTGCGATGGCAGTCGGCCAGCGTGGTGACCATCGGCGTGTTGATGTCGAGCACGAAACCTTCGGCCTGGAAGCCTTCGTAGATCACCTTGTACTCGATGCTGTTGTTCTGCGGATGCTGGCGATGGGCCTCGGCGAGCAGGGTTTCCACCGTCTCGCGCACTTCCGCCGGCGTGATGCCGGGATAGAAGCCGAGCCGGATATCGGCGCGGCAGGCCGTCGGCACCGAGGAGGCCCATTCGCCGCCCTGGATCTTGCCGAGGTTGAAATTCACCGGATGCTCATGGGCGTGGTATTCCGCATGGCGGCCGTCCGGCGCATTCCACTTATGCTCCAGTTTCTTCAGTTCGCCGAACATGTAGAGGGCGAAATCGATGGCGGCGACGCCGGTATGGGCCACCGAGGCATGCACCGGCTTGCCCGCCACTTCCAGCGCCAGCCACATGACGCCCATCTGCGCATGCATGATGCCGTTGAAGGGTTCCGGGATGATCGCGGCATCGGCGCGATAGCCCTGCACCAGGCAGGCGAGCGCGCCATTGCCGGTACATTCCTCTTCGACGACAGATTGCAGGATCACGTTGGCGGCGGGCTCGACGCCCAGCTTTTTCAGCGCCTTCATGGCAATGATATAGGCGACGATCCCCGATTTCATGTCGCCGCCGCCGCGGCCATAGAGTTTGTCGCCGTCCACCGAGGGCTCGAAGGGCGGCCGGGTCCACAGCGCCTCGGCGCCGACCGGCACCACATCGATATGGCCGTTGAAGATCAGCGATTTGCCTTTGGTGCCATGGCGGGGTTCATGCACGCCGACGATGTTGTGGCGCCCGTCGTAAGACACGATGGAGGGCGAGTAGCCCGGATGGTCTTTGATCTTCGCCTCGTCGATGGCGAATTCGTCCACCCGCAGGCCCATAGTCTCGAAATGGCCGCGCACCAGGGCCTGGGCCCCGGCCTCATCGCCCAGCAGGGAGGGTTCAGCCACCAGATCGGACAGGATCTGCACGGCCTCGTCGTGCAGGGACTGCACGGCATCGGCCAGATCGGCAGTCCGGGTATCGGCCAGCGTGGTCATCGTATCCTCCCCTGACAGCGTCGCAGTGGATACGGCCGCTGCGGTCAGTTGCTGCGTTCGGCCTCCAGCCAGTCGCGGCCGGGCAGGGCGGCGAACAGCTGCTGGGTATATTCATGCTGGGGCGCGGCAAACAGCTGCGCTGTCTCGGCGAATTCCACGATCTTGCCGCGCTGCATCACCGCGATGCGGTCGCACAGCCGGGCGGCAACGCGCAGGTCATGGGTGATGAACAGGATGCTGATGCCGAACTGGTCGCGGATGCTTTCCAGCAGGTCGAGCACCTGGGCCTGCACCGAGACGTCGAGCGCCGATACGGCCTCGTCGGCGACCAGGATTTCCGGCTCCATGGCCAGCGCGCGGGCAATGGCCAGGCGCTGGCGCTGGCCGCCGGAGAACTGGTGCGGATAGCGTTCCAGCGCATTGACGTCGATGCCGACGATGTTCAGCAGCCGGCGGGCGCGGTCCAGGGCTTCCTTTTTCGAGATGCCGTAATTCAACGGCCCCTCGATCAGCGACTGGCCGACGGTGCGGCGCGGATTGAGCGAGCGATACGGATCCTGGAACACCACCTGGATGCGGCGGCGGTAGGGATGCAGCTTGCGCACGTTCATATGGGCGATGTCGGTGCCGTCCAGCAGCACCTTGCCGCCGGTGGGATCGATCAGGCGGGCGACGCAGCGGGCCGCGGTCGATTTGCCCGAGCCGCTTTCGCCGACGATGCCGAGCGTCTGGCCCTTGTAGAGCTGCAGCTGGATGCCATCGACGGCGCGCACCTCACGGGTGCCCTTGAACATGCTGCGGCTGACATAGAGCTTGCTGAGGTTTTCCGCCGTCAGCACCGGCTCGGCGGTGATCGGCGTCGCCTGCCGGGGTTTCAGCCGTGGCACGGCCTTGATCAGCATCTTGGTATAGTCATGCTGCGGTCGGTAGAGCACGTCCTCGGTCTTGCCGCTTTCCACCACCTCGCCGTAGCGCATCACCACCACGCGGTCGGCGATATCGGCCACCACGCCGAAGTCATGGGTGATGAACAGCACGCCGGTGCCGCGCTTCTGCTGCAGCTCGCGCAGCAGGGTCAGGATCTGGGCCTGCGTGGTCACGTCCAGGGCGGTGGTCGGCTCGTCGGCGATCAGCAGCGCCGGTTCCAGTGCCAGTGCCATGGCGATCATCACGCGCTGGCGCTGGCCGCCCGAAAGCTGGTGCGGATAGGAATTGAACAGGCGCTCGGGATCGGGCAGATGCACGTCGGCGAACAGCTGCTGCACGCGCTCCTCGCGGCTGACGCCGCGGCCGGTCCAATGGTGGGCTTTCAGCAGTTCGACCACCTGCTCGCCAACCCGGTGCACCGGATTCAGCGCCGTCATCGGCTCCTGGAAGATCATCGACATGCGGCTGCCGCGCAGGTCGCGCAGGCGCGCCTTGGAGGCTTCACGCAGATTCTCGCCTTCCAGGCGGATTTCGCCGCTGACGATGGGCAGGCTGCCCAGCCCCATCACGGTGCTGGCGGTGACCGATTTGCCCGAGCCGCTTTCGCCGACCAGGCAGACGATCTCACCGGGCATGACCTCGAAGCTGACGCCCTGAACGGCGAGGCCGCGGTCGCCGCCCTTGGGCAGGGCGACGGACAGATTCTTGACGCTGAGAACCGGTGCAGGCATGGCTTCGGGCATCGGTTCAGGCCCCCAGCCGCTTTTTCATGCGCGGATCGAGCGTGTCGCGCAGGCCGTCGCCGAGGATGTTGACGGCCAGGATGGTGCAGGCGAGGAAGCTGCCGGGGAACAGGATGATCCAGGGCGCACGCTGAAACACCGAGCGGCCTTCGGCAATGATGTTGCCCCAGGTGGGGATTTCCGGCGGCAGGCCGGCGCCGAGGAAGCTGAGGATCGATTCGGTCAGGATGGCGGAGGCGCAGATATAGGTGCCCTGCACGATCAGCGGCGCGATGGTGTTGGGCAGGATATGCTGGATCAGGATTTTCACCGTCGGCGTACCCAGGCCAACGGCAGCCTCCACATAGGGCTCTTCACGGATCGACAGCACCACGCCGCGGACCAGTCGGGCAACGCGCGGGATTTCCGGAATGACGATGGCGACGATCACGGTGGAAAGCGAGGCGCCGCTCAAACTGACCAGCGCGATGGCCAGCAGGATGCCGGGGATCGCCATCAGGCCGTCCATGGCGCGCATCACCGGCCCGTCGAGCCAGCGGATATAGCCGGCGACCAGGCCGATGGTCAGGCCGATGGAGATCGCGGTGATGGCCACCACGGTGCTGACCAGCAGCGAAACGCGGCCGCCATGCACGACGCGGGTCCAGACATCGCGGCCCAGCATGTCGGTGCCCATCATGAATTCGCCCGACGGCATCCGCAGCCGGAAGCGCGGCGCGATCTGGCTGGGATCGAATGGCGTGAGCAGGGGCGCCAGCAGCGCGACGATCAGCAGAACGACCAGGATGCCGCCGCCGATCAGCACGGACGGATTGCGGAAGGCCGGGTGATGGAGAAGGCGCGGCATCAGTACCTGATTCTGGGATCGAGCAGCACATAGGCGATATCGATCGCCAGGTTGATCAGCACATAGATGCCGGAGAACAGCAGGATCACACCCTGGATGATCGGGTAATCGCGGGCCAGCACGGCATCCACCACCAGGCGGCCGATGCCGGGGATGTTGAACACGGTTTCGGTGATCACCACGCCGCCGATCAGCAGCGCGAAGCCGATGCCGATCACCGAGACGATCGGGATGGCGGCATTGCGCAGCGCATGCTTCACCAGCACCACATGATCCTTCAGGCCCTTGGCATGGGCGGTGCGGATGTAATCCTCGCCCAGCACGTCCAGCATGGCGGCGCGGGTGATGCGGGCGAACAGCGCGATATAGATGAAGCTGAGCGCGACGGTGGGCAGGGCGATGCGGGCCAGGAAGCCCGGCAGGCCGTCGCGCAGGCTCGAGAAGCCCTGCACCGGCAGGAGATCGAGTTTCATCGAGAAGATGAAGATCAGCACATAGCCTAGCACGAAGACCGGGATGGAAAAACCGGCCACCGAGACGGCCATGATGCCGCGATCCAGCCAGCTGCCCTGTTTCCAGGCGGCCAGAATGCCGGTCGGCACGGCGACGATGATAGCAAACAGCAGTGTGCACAGCGCCAGCGACAGGGTCGGCTCGACGCGCTGGCCGATCAGGGTGGTGACCGGCTGCTTGGAAAAGACCGAATGGCCCAGATTGCCCTGCACCAGCTGGCCGATCCAGGTGACAAACTGCTCCGGGATCGGGCGGTCGAGGCCAAGATCGCTGCGGATGGCCGCGATCATGTCCGGGGTGGCGGTGTCGCCGGCCAGGATCGCCGCCGGATCGCCCGGGCTCAGGCGCAGCAGAAGGAAAACGAAAATGGCCACCACCCCCATGACGGGGATGGCGGCCACCAGACGTGAAAGAATCAGACGAAGCATGGAAAAACGCTACGCAACAACTATGCCATGCTTGGAGATTACTTCTTTTCGACGTTCCACAGGGCGAGCGCCGGAGTCTGCAGCGTGCCTTCGACGTTTTTCCGCATGGCGCTGACCTGGTGGTATTCGCCCAGCGGGATGTAGATGACCTGCTCGTAGGCGCGCTTCTGCACGGCTTCGGCCAGGGCCTTCTGCTTCGCCGGATCGGTCTCGCGGGCATAGGCGTCGCGCAGCTTCTCGATCTCGGCATCTTCAGTCCAGCCGAAGAAGCCGCCGACCTTGCCCAGACCCTTCACGCCGGCATTGGCGATCGGGTTCATCATGTCGGCAGTGCCCCAGGCGGTATGGAAGATATGCCAGCCGCCCTGATCGATCGGGTCCATCTTGGCGCGGCGGCCCACCAGGGTCTGCCAGTCCATCGACTGCATGTCGATGTTCATGCCGATCGACTTCAGTGCCGCGGTGGTTACCAGCGGCAGCTGGTTGATGCTGTTCAGGTCGGTCGGGGCCATGATGACGATCTTCTCGCCCTTGTAGCCGCTCTCGGCCAGCAT
The DNA here is from genome assembly GCF_058806975.1 of Ferrovibrio sp. GW821-FHT12E11. Classification (NCBI taxonomy): domain Bacteria; kingdom Pseudomonadati; phylum Pseudomonadota; class Alphaproteobacteria; order Rhodospirillales; family Rhodospirillaceae; genus Ferrovibrio; species Ferrovibrio sp. GW821-FHT12E11. Next base: position 1,384,823 of record NZ_JBXAQG010000001.1, on the reverse strand, counting down.
CTTCTTGGCGAGCGCCATATCGGGCTTCTTGACGCCGACGGCGCCGGCATCGGTCTTCAGCGGGGTCGAGCAGCCGAAGAAGGCGCCGCAGACGTTATAATACTCGGGATCGCCGATCTGCGCCGCCAGGTAGTCTTCCTGGTAGACGGCATGCAGGATCGCCTGGCGGACCTTGACGTTGTCCAGCGGCGGCTGCAGCCAGTTCATGCGCAGCATGTAGTTCATGCCGAGCGGCAGCAGGTCCTTGATGACCACGTCTTTCGACTTCTTCAGCTCTGGCAGCAGGTCATAGGAGGCCTGCTCGATCATGTCGATTTCGCCCTTGAGCAGCGCATTGGTCGAGGTCTGCGCATCGCTCATGGTGATCCACTCGACGCGGTCGACCTTGACGACCTTGCCGCCCGACAGGCTGCTGGCCGGCTCCGAACGCGGCTTGTAGTCGGGGTTCTTTTCGTAGACCACCTTCACGCCGGGCTGGAATTCGGCCTTGACCATGCGGAAGGGACCGGAACCGATTTCATCCGGCACATTCTGGTTGGCCGGGGTATCGGCCATTGCCTTGGGCATGATGAAGGGCACGTTCGAGCTGGGCTTGCCCAGCGAGTCGAGCACCAGGCCGTAGGGCTCCTTGAGGATCAGCTGGAAGGTCTTGTCGTTCACCGCCACCAGTTCCTTGGTGTAGCTGAACAGCTTCTGGCCCATGGCGTCGTTCTTGCCCCAGCGGGTCAGCGAGGCGACCACGTCGGCCGAGGTGACCGGCGCGCCAGTGTGGAATTTCAGGCCGTCGCGCAGGGTGAAGCTGTAGGTCAGCTTGTCGCCGCTGACCTCATATTTATCCACCATCTGCGGCTTCACAGCCATCTTGTCGTCCACACTGAACAGCGTGTCGTAGATCATGTAGCCGTGGTTGCGGGAGATGAAGGCGGTGGTGATGATCGGGTCGGTGATGCGCAGGCCGGAATGCGGCACCATCTTGAAGACTTTCTTGTCCTGGGCGGCGGCATCCGTGGCGGCGCCAGCCAGCAGACCCAGCCCGATGCTCAGACCGATGGCGGAAACGAGCATATGGAATTGACGCGAACGCATGGCACTCCCCCTTGTCATTGTTTGACCTCTAATGAAAGCTGACCATGGTATGTGTGTTCCGGTCAAGGGAGTCTTTGCCGATTGTTGAGGCACTCCCCGTAATGCCCTTTCGCTGTGCAGCATGCCTGTTGCCATGGCGGCCTTTGTATAACCAGGAGACATTGGTCCATGACGAAGACTCGTGACGGTTCCGGGATTTGCCGCAAACGGGAGAACGCCTGATGAAAGTCTTCATCGCCTGTCTCGGCACCGAGACCAACACCTTCTCGCCGCTGCCCACGGCCGAGGAAGGCTTCCGGGAATGGATGCTGTACCGCGGCGATGCAACCAAACGGCCGGAAAACCTGTTCTCGGCCCCGTTGCATGTCTGGCGCCGCAATGCCGAGGCCCAGCAGGCCCAGGTGGCGGAAAGCCTCTCGGCCTTCGCCCAGCCGGCCGGAATCACCGTGCGCAAGGTTTACGAGGGCTTCCGCGACGAAATCCTGGACGATCTGAAAGCTGCCATGCCGGTCGACATTGTGCTGTTCAGCATGCATGGCGCCATGGTGGCCGATGGGTATGACGACTGCGAAGGCGACCTGCTGGAACAGGCGCGGCAGATCGTCGGGCCCAAGGCCGCCGTCGGCGCCGAGCTGGATCTGCATTGCTCGATCACGGAAAAGATGCTGCAGAATGCCGATGCGCTGATCACCTTCAAGGAATATCCCCATATCGACAGCAAGGAGCGGGCTCAGGAGCTCTACGATATCCTGCTGGCCAAGCATCAGGGCACGGCGAAGCCGGTGATGGCGGTGTTCGATACCCGCATGATCAACCTGTGGCGCACGCCGCTGGAGCCGATGACCTCCTTTGTCAGCGAAATGAAGGCGCAGGAAGGCAAGGACGGTATCCTTTCCGTCTCCTTCGCCCATGGCTTCCCGATGCAGGACGTGCCCGACGCCACCGCCAAGATGATCGTCATCGCCGATGGCGATGCCGCCAGGGCCGCAGCCACCGCGGAGCGCTTCGGTAAAAAGATCTGGAGCCTGCGTGAACAGACGGCGGCGCAGAATCTCAGCATCGATGCGGCGCTGGATCGCGCCACGGCGGCCACGGCGAAGCGCCCGGTGGTGCTGGCCGATGTGACCGACAATCCCGGCGGCGGTGCTGCCGGCGATGCCACCTTCATCCTACGCCGCATCATCGAACGCGGCATCGGGAATGTGGTGAGCGGCCTGTACTGGGATCCGATGGCGGTGCGCTTCTGCCGTGATGCCGGGGAAGGCGCCACCTTCGCATTGCGGCTCGGCGGCAAATGCGGGCCGACCTCGGGCGATCCGCTCGATCTGACGGTGACGGTCAAGCGTATCATCACCGATGGCATGCAGCCGGCCCTGAGCGGCGCGGTGCCGATTGGCGATGCGGTCTGGGTGCAGCTGGCGGGCGATATCGATCTGGTGCTGATTTCCACGCGCACGCAGACCTTCCATCCCGGCGCGTTCGAGCAGTTCGGCATCGATGTGAAGGCCAAGGCGATCATCGTGGTGAAATCGACCCAGCATTTCCATGCCGGCTTCGCGCCGATTGCGGGCGAGATCCTGCATGTGGAAGCGCCGGGCGCCATGCGCTCGGACTTTGCCGATATCCCGTTCCAGAAGGTGCGCGGACCCTACTGGCCGCGCGTCGCCGATCCCTTCGCCGCCGAGTAATTTCTAAAAACGGAAGAGTCTCGCCATGTCCTCGAATCTCAATCGTACCCTGCAGTTCCGCAAATCCGCGGCCAGCAGCCGTCGCGGCGTTGTCGCGGCCCAGAACCAGAAGGCGGCCGATGTGGGCGCCGAGGTGCTGCGCGCCGGTGGCAACGCCATCGACGCCGCGGTCGCCACCTCCTTCGCGCTCGGCGTGCTGGAGCCATGGATGAGCGGTGTTGGCGGCATCGGCTATATGCAGGTCTGGGATGCGAAGGCAAAAAAGGCACATGTGATCGATTTCAGTGCGATCAGTGCGTCCGGGCTCGATCCGGCCGACTACCCGCTGGCGGGCGGCCAGGATGACAGCATGTTCGGCTGGCCGAGCGTGCTGGAGGACCGTAACATCTACGGCTATTCCTCGATGGCCGTGCCCGGCGTGGTCGACGGCATGCGGCTGGCGCTCGAAACCTTTGGCACCCGCAGTTGGGCCGAACTGCTGGCGCCGGCCATCGCGCTGGCACAGCGCGGCATGGAAGCCGACTGGTTCCTCAGCCTGCAGGTTACCGGCGCGGCGCGCAACCTCATCAAGTCGCCGGCGGCGAAGGCGGTCTTCCTCGCCGATGGCCTGCCGCCCAGCGCCGAAGCCGGCGGCTATCTGAAAAACGATGCCCTGCATGCCACGCTGGAGCGTCTGGCCAAGGCCGGCGCGCGCGACTTTTACGAGGGTGAGCTGGCGAAGAGCATCCTTGCCGATCTGGCAGCCGGCGGTTCGAAGATTTCCGCCGCCGATCTGAGCGGCTATCGCGCCCGGCTGCTTGAGCCGCTGCGGTATGAGTATGGCGGCAAGACCGTGCTGCTGCCGCCCAATCTCACCGCCGGTCCGTCCCTGCGCGACGCCTTCGAAGTCGCCGGGCCGAAGCTCGACCGCAAGGGCCTGAGCGCCCAGAGCTATGTCGCCTATATCGAGGGCCTGACGGCGGCCTACGAGAAGCGGCTGGCCGGCATGGGCGATGCCGATAATGGCAAAAGCTGCACCAGCAATTTCTGCATCGTCGATGGCGATGGCAACATGGTGGCGGTGACGCAAACGCTACTGGCCGCTTTCGGCAGCTGCACCATGCTGCCGGCCAGCGGCATCACCATGAACAACGGCATCATGTGGTTCGATACCCGGCCGGGCAATCCCAATTCGATCGGCGCCGGCAAGCGTCCCTTGAGCAACATGCTGCCCACCCTGGTGCTCGATAACGGCAGGCCCTGGCTTGCGGTCGGCGCTTCCGGCGGTCGCCGCATCATGCCGGCGGTCATGCAGATCATTTCCTTCCTGGTCGATTACGGCATGCCGCTGGAGGCTGCGTTCCATCAGCCGCGCATCGATGCCAGCGTGATGGGGCAGCCTTGGTACGATCCGCAGCATGACCAGGGCGTGCAGGAGGCCGTGAAGGCGCGCTTCCCCGGCGCGGTGCCGAAACGCCGCGATCCGCTGCCGCTGCATTACGCCTGTCCGGCGGCCGTGATGTTCGGGGCCGACGGCCTCTGCAGCGGCATGGTCGAGATCGCCCAGCCCTGGGCCAGTGTTTCGGCCGCCTGAGGAAAAGATCAGGCGGATCAAAGGCTAATCCGGCCGGACTTGCCTCCGGCCGGGGCTGGCCGTATATCCCGCCGCGCGTTTTCATTCAGGGACCAGGATCATGGATCGCCAGCGTTTCGAGGGCTTTGCCTATCTCGCCGCCTTTATCGCCTGCGTGCCGGCGGCCAACTGGCTGATCGGCAATGTCGGTACTGTCTGCATCCCGAAAGGGCCCTGCCTGATCCCGGTGGCGCCCTTCGGTATCACGGCGCCCAGCGGTGTGCTGATGATCGGCCTGGCGCTGGTGCTGCGCGATCTGGTGCAGCGCCGCCTGGGCAAGGGCTGGACACTCGGCGCGATTATCGTGGGTGCGGCGCTCTCCGGTCTGGTGGCGCCGCCCGCGCTGGTGGCGGCGAGCGTTGCCGCCTTCCTGCTGTCCGAACTGGCCGATTTCGCCGTCTACACGCCGCTGCAGAAGCGCGGCCTGATCCGCGCCGTGCTGCTGTCCAGCCTGGTCGGGCTCTGTGTCGATTCCGTGGTCTTCCTGCAGCTTGCCTTCGGCAGCCTCGATTATCTCGGCGGCCAGATCATCGGCAAGCTGTGGATGGTGCTGCTCAGCATTCCGGTGATCCGGCTGCTGCGCGACCGCGACCAGCGGCTGGGCATCGCGGCGGCCTAAACGCCGCGTTTCGCCTTCATGTCAGCGATGGCCTGCAGCCAGTAATCGGCATCCTCGTACTGCGTCGGGTCGGGCACATCGGCCAGATGGAAGGCTTCGCGCCGTTCCACGCAGGTACCGCAGCGGCCGCAATGTCTTTCGCCGCCCTTGTAGCAGCTCCAGGTCAGGTCATAAGGCACGCCGAGCCGTGACCCTTCGGCGACGATGCCGGCCTTGTCGGTACCGGTGAAAGGCGCGTAAAGCTCGATCTCCCACATGTCTTCCAGTGCGCAGTCCTGCATGGCGCGGAAGGCATCGACGAAAGCCGGACGGCAGTCGGGATAGATGAAATGGTCGCCACTATGCACGGCGATGCCGACGGCCTCGGCCTTGGCGCCGGCGGCGATGCCGAAGGCGATGCTCAGCATGATGGCGTTGCGGTTGGGCACCACGGTGGACTTCATGTTGTCCTGGGCATAGTGCCCGTCCGGCACCGCATCGCCGCCGCTGATCAGCGACGAGGAGGTGAGGAAACGGCCCAGCCCGGCGATATCCACCACGTCATGGCGTGCGCCCAGTTCGGCGGCGATCCGTGCGGCATGTTCGATCTCGCGGCGATGGCGCTGGCCATAGTCGAAAGAAATGAGGCGGTCGAGCTTGCGCTCGACCGCCACTTTGTAGGCCAGGGTGACGCTATCGATGCCACCCGAACAGAGAATGACGGTCTTCATGGGACCGTTTTTTACGCCGATCAGGCGGCTTGCGCCACTCCCTGATCGATCCGGCGGCGGCGGATCTGCCACAGGATGATCAGGCCGTAGAGCAGAATGGCCGGCGCTGCGACCCAGTAGGGATTGGGGCGCGGATTGGGCACCTTCACCCCGATCACCGCGTTGCCGGCGCGCACCTGCAGCTTGGCGGCTTCCGAACTCGGCCGCACCGAGCCGACGACGAAGCGGTCGCCCTGCTGGGTCACGGCGATGCCGGCGGCCTGCAGTTTCTCGGCCGCCGTGGTGCCGCTGGCCAGATTCAGGCGGATCGACTTCTCGACATCGTCGCCATCGCGATCCTGCGCCAGCAGGCGGAAGCGCACGGCATCGCCGGCCGGGGTCCGGTCGACCACCTGCAGGAACTGGGCGGCCGGCACATCCTGGTACGGCGGGATGATCTGATCCATCCAGTAATTCGGCCGCAGTAAGGTGAAGCAGACCAGCAGCAGCAGGATCACTTCCGCCCAGCTGCATTTGGTCAGCAGCCAGCGCTGGGTGGCCGCCACGAAGGCGCCCATGGCGATGGTGGCGCAGATGACCACGACGAGGAATTCGCCCACGCCGCCCACATCGATCATCAGCAACTGGGTGTTGAAGATGAACATGAAGGGCAGCACGGCAGTGCGTGATTCATAGATCGTCGCCTGCCAGCCCACCTTCATCGGGTCGGCGCCGGCAATCGCGCCGGCGGCATAGGCGGCCAGGCCCACCGGCGGCGAGACGTCGGCCATCAGGCCGAAGTAGAAGACGAACATATGCACGGCGATCAGCGGCACGATCAGGTCGTTCAGCTGGGCGATTTCCACCACCACCGGCGCCATCAGCGTGGCGACGACGACATAGCTGGCCGTGGTCGGCAGGCCGGTGCCCAGCACGATGTTGATGACAGCCACCAGCATCAGCATGATGACGAAGTTGCCGGCCGAGAGGAACTCGACCACTTCCACCAGCACGAGGCCGATGCCGGTCAGCGTCACGGTGCCGACGATGATGCCGGCGGCTGCGGTGGCGATGCCGACAGCAGCCATGTTGCGGCCGCCGGTTTCCAGACCGCTGACAAAATCGGTCCAGCCCTGTTTCCAGCGCGCCGCCATCTCGCCTTCCTTGCGGAAGAACGCGGTCAGCGGATGCTGGGTCAGCACCACGGCCGCCATGGCCACGCAGCCCCAGAAGGCCGACAGGCCGGGCGACAGTTCCTCGATCATCAGGCACCAGATCAGCACCCCGACCGGCAGCAGGTAATGCAGGCCGGTGCGCGCCGTCTCGAAGAAATCGGGCACGGTGACCAGGGGCTGGGTCGGATCGTCGATCGGCAGGTCCGGGTTCTTGGCGCGCAGGCGCACCAGGCCGGCATAGGCGATCACCAGCAGCACCAGGGCGATCCAGGTGGCGGCGCCGCCGAAGACGTCGACCATCCAGCCCAGGCCGTATTTGACGATGCCGCAGAGGATGATGAAGCCGCAGATCGTCATCAGGCCGCGCAGGGCCGATGCCGCGATGCTGCGCGTGCGGGTGAGCGGAATGCCCTTCATGCCGGCCTTCATCGCCTCGATATCGACGATGTAGAACAGCGCGCCGTAGGTCATGATCGCCGGCAGGAAGGCATGCTTCACCACCTGCGAATAGGGGATGCCGACATATTCAGCCATGATGAAGGCGGCGGCGCCCATCACCGGCGGCATCAGCTGTCCGTTGACGCCGGCGGCCGATTCAATGGCGGCGGCCTGCACCGGCTTGTAGCCGACGCGTTTCATCAGCGGGATGGTGAAGGTGCCGGTGGTCACCACATTGGCGACCGACGAGCCCGAGATCATGCCGGTCAGGCCCGACGACACCACGCCGGCCTTGGCCGGGCCGCCACGGAACTGGCCGAGCAGCGAGAAGGCGACCTGGATGAAATAGTTGCCGGCGCCGGCTTTCTCCAGCAGCGCGCCGAACAGCACGAACAGGAAGATGAAAGCGGTGGAAACGCCGAGCGCCACGCCGAAGACGCCTTCGGTGGTAAGCCAGAACTGCGAGGCCGCACGGTTCAGGGACGCGCCCTTGTGCGAGATCATCTCGGGCAGCCAGGGGCCGGTGAAGACATAGACCAGCAGGATGATGCAGGTGATCGGCATCCAGATGCCGTCGGCGCGGCGTGAGGCCTCCAGCAGCACCAGCACGCCGATCACCGATACCGTGATGTCGGCCGGCGTCGGCAGGCCGGGCCGGGTGGCCAGGGCGCGGTAGAACACGACGAGATAGAGCACGGCGGCAATCGACAGGCCGATGAAGATCCAGTCATAGGCCGGGATGCGGTCGCGCGGCGCTTTGGCGCTGGCCGGATAGGCGGCGAAGGCGAGGAACAGCGCGAAGGCGAGATGGATGCAGCGCGCTTCGGTGTCGTTGAAGATGCCGATATGGAAGATGAAGGGCAGCGGCGAGGCATACCACAACTGGAACAGCGACCAGGCGATGGCGGTGAAGGCGATGGCTTTGGTGACGATCGGGCCGGGATGGCGGCCGCCGCGGTCTGCCATCTCGACGAGCGCGTCGAGATCGACATTCTGCGGGATGTTTTCGCCCGCACCTTGGGATTTGCTAGTCATGGTAACTCACCGGATTGTGGATTTTGTGCCGCCCGTGGGCGGGATGACGGCTGCCTGCCGTCATAGAGAATGGGCGGCCCGGCCGATATTGGTGGCAGGGCCGCCCATCGCAGGCCGGATTACATCCAGCCCTTCTCCTTGTAGTACTTCACCGCGCCGTCATGCAGCGGGGCCGAATTGCCGTCCTTGATCATCGCCTTCGGGTCGAGGGCGGCGAAGGCCGGATGCAGCTTCTTGAACTCTTCGAAATTCTCGAAGGTGGCCTTGACCAGCTGGTACACGGTCTCGGTGTCGACCTTGGACGACGAGACCAGGGTGGCCAGCACGCCGTAGGTGGTAGTCGCCTGCGGGTTGTTGCTGTACAGGCCGGCCGGGATGGTGGCCTTGGCATAGTACGAATTGGCAGCAACCAGCTTGTCGACGGCCGGGCCCGTGATCGAGACCAGCTTGGCGCCGCAGCTCGTGGTCGGGTCCTGGATGTTGGCCGAGGGATGGCCGACGCCGTAGAAGAAGCCGTCGATCTTGTTGTCGCACAGCGCCGGGCCATGCTCATCAGCCTTCAGCTCGGAGGCGAGCGCAAAGTCGCTGAGCTTCCAGCCCAGGGCGCCGATGAACTCTTCCAGCGAGTTGCGGGTGCCCGAACCGGGATTGCCCACGTTGAAGCGCTTGCCCTTGAAGTCCTCGAACTTGGTGATGTTGGCTTCCTTGCGGGCCAGCACCGTGAAGGGCTCCGGATGCAGCGAGAAGACCGAGCGCAGTTCCTTGAATTCGCCGGCATCCTTGAACGGGCCGACGCCCTTCAGCGCCTGGTAATGCACGTCCGACTGGGCGGCGCCGAAATCGAGCTCGCCACCCTTGATGGTGTTGATGTTGTAGCCCGAGCCGCCGGTCGATTCGACCGAACAACGGATGCCGTGGACCTTGCGGTCCTTGTTGAGCAGGCGGCAGATCGCGCCGCCGGCAGCGTAGTACACGCCGGTCACGCCGCCGGTGCCGATGGTGACGAACTTCTGCTGCGCCATGCCGGCGCCCGGCAGGGCGGCCAGCAGGGCGGCGCCGAGCGCACCCATCGCAAGCTTGTTAGCAAACTGCATGATCACTTCTCCTCCGTAGGAAGCAGTCGCCGAGATTGGCGACTGCCGTAATGAGCCGTTGAATGCCGCATGATGGCGGCGGGATCGGACAGATGCGGAGCGCTCATGTCGGCCCGGCTGCACCCCGTTGCAGCCCTGGCCCGCTCCGCGCACCGCCCTGTGATAGCGGAAAGCCTGTCGGTTCCGCCATGCGTATCGGTGCCTGTCCCATAACCCAGTGGTATGGATACCGGCAGGGCCGGTCCCGTCAAGCCCGTTGTGGCCGTTTTGCCGCTGCCAGTGCGGCTGAAACGCTTTTTTCGGTCTGTGCCAAAAGGGCTATGAACTTGCGCGCCAGCACCGAGGCGGGCTGGTGTTTGGCGCGAATCGCCTGCACCGAAAAGCCGATGACCGGCTGCAGCGGACGGGCCGTTACCAGGGCCGGATCATGGGCGGCGGCGGTATACTGGTCGACGATGGCGGCGCCGGCGCCGCGGGAAACCAGGGAAAGTGCGATCTGGTTGGTTTTGACCTCGACAATCGGCCGCAATTCCACATCCGAGAGCTTGACCGCGGCGCCGAAGGCGGCGCCCAGCGGATCGTCGCTGCGCAGGCCGATGAAGGGATGCCGGCGGAACCAGTCGATCTTCACCGTCGGCGTCAACTGCGGTTCCATCGCCTTGGGGAAAATCCCGTAGAACTGCGCCGCCGCCAGGGTCTGGATGTCCAGGCCGGGATGCGGCTGCACGTCGAAGCCGATCCCTAGGTCCACCTCATGGTTCAGCACGACCCGCACCAGGTCGGCATATTGCCGTGTCTCCACCTCGAAACTGACATCGGCATGCTTCTGGCGGAATTTGGTGATCGCCAGCGGGATCAGGTCGATGCACAGCGCCGGAGCCGCGGCGATGCGCAGATGCCCGGTGGTGGCGGCGCCCAGGTTGCGCGAGAGTTTGCGCAGGTTGTCCAGGCCGCTGATGATGCGCTCGCTTTCGGCATGCAGCACCTGGCCCTCGCGTGTCGGCAGCAGGCGGCCTTTCACGCGGTCGAACAGGCGATAGCCGAGCTGGTCCTCGGCGCGCAGCAGCAGGCGGGTGGCGGCGGGCTGCGAGATATTCAGCAGCTTGGCCGCCGCCGTGATCGTGCCGGTCAGCATGATGGCGTGGAAGACTTCGAGATGGCGGAGTTGCATGTCTGATCCGGCGTGTGTGCGAGGCGCACTGTAGCGACACTGTAGCGCTGCGGTGAATTTTCCCCAAGGGTTGGCATAACCCAATGTTATGGACCATGCCTGCAACGGCAGTGGCGACGATGCCCTCTGCGCGCCTAGCTTGTACGGGACGTTCGCCGCATCTCCCCGCGGCGGCGCAATCGGAGTCTGGCATGAACATCGTGGTGATCGGCTCGGGCGTGGTGGGCATGACGACCGCCTGGCGCCTCGCCCGCGACGGCCATCGCGTCACCGTGGTCGATCGTGCGCCGGCAACCGCCCAGGGCGCGAGCCATGCCAATGGCGCCCAGCTCAGCTATTCCTATGTCGCGCCGCTGGCGGCGCCGTCGGTGTGGTTCGATCTGCCGAAATACCTGTTCGGCCGCAGCTCGCCGGTGCGTTTCCGCCCGACGCTGGAGCTGTTCCAGTATCGCTGGCTGCTGAAATTCATGGCCGCCTGCAACCGGCAGGAGGCTTACGCCACCACCGACAAGCTGCTGCGGCTGGCATATTTAAGTCGTGACGTGCTGCATGCCGCCAACGACATCCATGGCCTAGATTTCGTCTGGAACCGCGCCGGCAAGCTGGTGCTGCAGGGCGATGCGGCCGGCCTCGATGGCGCCCGCGCGCAGGTCGACTACCAGAGCCGCCTTGGCAGCGTGCAGCAGGTGCTGGACCGCGATGCCTGCCTCGCCGTCGAACCGGCGCTGAAAAGCATCGCGCATCGCATCCATGGCGGCGTCTACACGCCCAGCGAGGAAGCCGGCGATCCCTATCGCCTGTGCATGGGCATCGAAAGCCTGCTCACCGGCGACAACAGTGGCGTGACCTTCGTCTACGGCGCCCGGGTGCGCCGCCTGCTGCGCGCCGGCCACCGCCTGCTCGGCGTGGAAACCACCGACGGCAATGTGCTGGAGGCCGATGCCTATGTGCTGGCCGCCGGCGTCGCCAGCCGGCGCCTGGGTCTCACCGCCGGCCTCGATCTGCCGATCTACCCGATCAAGGGCTACAGCCTGTCGCTGCCGATTGCGCGCGACGATGCCGCCCCGCGGGTTTCGATCACCGATACCGACCACAAGGTGGTTTATGCCCGGCTGGGTGAAAAACTGCGGGTGGCCGGCATGGCCGATATCGTCGGCATGAATGACAGCATCGACCCGAGCCGTCTCAACCAGCTGGTCAAGCAGGCGCGCGAGACCTTTCCCGCCGCCTCCACCTGGCAGCAGATGGAGCCGTGGACCGGCCTGCGCCCGGCGACGCCCAAGGGTCTGCCGATCCTGAACGGCAGCGGCATCGACAACCTGCTGCTCAATGTCGGCCATGGCGCGCTCGGCTTCACGCTGGCCTTCGGATCGGCCGAAGTGATCGCGGCCTCGCTTGCCGGCCGGCCCGCGCCGGTGCCGCTGGACGATTTCGCGCTGAGCGCTGCCTAACGCAGATTCTGCAGGTAATGCCGCGCCGTTGCCGCATCGGCAATGCTGCGGCCCATCACGCCGGCATGAGTCACCGTCTGGCGTACCAGCGCGCCATTGTCCGGCGCCGGTGTGCCGTCGCTGAGCAGCGTGTTGTTCTCGAAGCCGATACGGGCATGGCCGTTCAGCGCCAGCGCCGCCAGCGCGCAGGCCGATTCCTTCGGCCCGAAGGCGCAGACCGCGAATTCGCCGTCGCTCGCCGTCCAGTCATGCATGAAGGGCAGCAGGTCGCTCGGTTCCGAACGCTGGCCGGCGGTATAACGGCCGAGCACGAACAGCACGAAATGCTTGCTCCCCGGAATGATGCCGCGCGCCTTCAGCTCGTGAAAGCGCTGCACGTCATCGGCGGCATAGAGGATGTACTGCATCATCACGCCGGCCTTGTAGAGTTCGGCCAGGAAAGCAGCGCCCTCGGCCTCGGCGGTTTCATCCGGCAGGATCTCGCGCACGGCGAGGCTGCAGGCCTCCGGCATCAGTGCCCGCATCGCCGCCATCTGTTCCTGGCGGTTATAGACGCCGGCGGCTTCCGAGGTCGCCTGGATGATGATCTCTTCGCCGGCCTCGCGCCGCACCGCCTTGATGGCGGCGCGGTAGAGGTCGGCATCCAGCGAATGCTTGCCGCTGGCCGGTTCCCGCACATGCAGGTGGATCATGGATGCGCCGGCCTCCAGGCATTGCGCGGCGCAAACGCCCAGTTCGTCGGCGCTCAGCGGCACCGCCGGATGGTCGGCCTTCAGCTTGCGCGCCCCGTTGGGGGCCACGGCGATGACGGCCGGCGCCAGCACGGCCGGAACGATCGGCAGGCCGGACATCAGGCCACCGCCTTCAGCGAGACGTCGACGGCCTCGCCCAGCTTTTCGACGATCAGGTCGATATCGGCACTGGTGCAGATGAAGGGCGGGGCGAGCAGCACGTGGTCGCCATGCAGGCCGTCGATGGTGCCGCCCATCGGATAGACCATCAGGCCCAGCTTCATGGCTTCCTGCTTGATGCGGGCATGCAGCTTCTTCGCCGGCTCGAAGGTCGCCTTGCTGGCGCGGTCCTGCACCAGTTCGATGGCCTGGAACAGGCCGCGGCCGCGGATATCGCCGACATGGCGGTGGTTGCCGAAGCGGTCCTGCAGGCGGTCCATCAGATATGCGCCCATGGCTTTCACATTGTCCAGCAGATGGTCGCGTTCGATCACCTGCTGCACGGCCAGGGCCGCGGCGCAGGCCATCGGATGGCCCAGATAGGTATGGCCATGCTGGAAGAAGCCGGAGCCGTTCTTGAACGCATCGAAGATATGCTGGCCCAGCAGGATGGCGCCGATCGGCTGGTAGCCGCCGCCCAGGCCCTTGGCGATGGTCATGATGTCGGGCGCGATGCCGTCCTGCTCGCAGGCATGCAGCGTGCCGGTGCGGCCCATGCCGCACATCACTTCATCGAGGATTAGCAGCACGCCATACTGGTCGCAGATCTCGCGGATGCGCTTGAAGTAGCCGGGCGCAGCCGTGACGGCGCCCAGCGTCGCACCCACCACCGGTTCGGCGACGAAGGCGATCACGCTGTCCTTGCCCAGCTCCAGGATCTTGGCTTCCAGCTCGTTGGCGGCGCGCAGGCCGTAGGCTTCCGCCGTCTCGTTATCGCGGCGGTCGCGATACTCAAAACACGGCGCGATATGATGCGCCTCGATCAGCATCGGGGCGAACTGCTGGCGGCGCCAGGCATTGCCGCCCACCGACAAAGCGCCGACCGTGTTGCCGTGATAGCTCTGGCGCCGCGCGATGAAATGCTTGCGCTGCGGCTCGCCGCGTTCGACGTGATACTGCCGTGCCATTTTCAGCGCTGCCTCGATGGCCTCCGAACCGCCCGACACGTAATAGACATGGCTGATGCCCTTGGGTGCCGTCTCGATCAGGCGGTCGGCCAGCTTTTCGGCCGGCTCGGTGGTGAAGAAGCTGGTATGGGCGAAGGCCAGTTTGTCGGCCTGCTCATGCATGGCGCGCGTGATGTCGGGATGGCCATGGCCCAGGCAGCTCACCGCGGCGCCGCCCGAGGCATCGATATACTGCTTGCCGCTGGCGTCGATGATGCGGATGCCTTCGCCGCCGACGGCGACCGGATAGGCATGGTTGATGCTGCGATGGAGAATACGGCTCGGCATGACTTACGACTTTCTGCTGCGGGACGGTTTGCGGGACCAGTAGGTGGAAAAGGCGCCGAGCTGGTGCTCGGCATTGGCGATGGCCTCCAGGGCCGTGTTGCCGGCCCGCGCCGCCACCAGCGCGATCAGGCTTTCGGCTACAGCAAAGGCAGGCGTGACGGCATGGAAGAAGGAGGGCGTGTCGGTCGGCACCAGGATGGCGTGGCGCGCACGCGCGGCAATCGGCGAGACCCGGCTGTCGGTGATCGCCACGATCTGGCAGCCGCGTTCGGCGGCATATTGCATGCGTTCGATGGTGGCGGTGGCATAGGGCGCCACGCTGGTGACCAGCAGCACGTCCTGGCTGCCGGCATGGCGCAGGGCATCGATGCCGGTATCGCCGGCGCCGTCCAGCAGCAGGCCGTTGTCGCGGAACAGGCCGTAGACATACTGCGCCTGGAAGGCCACGGCGTAGCAGGAGCGCAGGCCGAGGAAATACACCCGACGCGCCCGATCGATCAGGGCGGCGGCGGCGATCAGGCTGGCGATGCCGGCCTCGTCATGGCTGGCGGCGATATGCTCGGCCATGGCCCAGCCGATCTGGGCGGCCAGCTTGGCCTCGCCGCTCTGCTGCTGGCGCTGCTGCAACTGTCCGGCCTTGGCGCTGAAGCCGGCACCCGCCGGGGCCGGGCCGCGCCGCAGCGCCGCGGCCTGCAGGTCCCGGAAGGCGGCGTAATCGGCAAAGCCGAGCTGGCGCGCGAGGCGCGTCATGGTCACCGCCGGCACGCCGGCACGGCGGGCCTGCTCGCGCATCGACAGCAGCGCCACATCGTCGGGATGCTCCAGCACGAAGCGCGCCGCCGTCTGCAACTGCGGCGGCAGGCCGGAAAAGGCGGCGGCAATGCGGTCGGCAAGCGAGGACGGGGCCATGGGGCGGCATTCAACCGTGCTTCGGCCGGCCTTGCAACAAGTGATTCATAAATTAACAAATTGAAACATTCGTTGCAGTGCGGCAGGCCGGGCGGGGCTTGCCCAGACGCTTGCCTTGGCCCGATAAGCCGCGCTTATAGTATTTTCCGGTTTCCATCGGAATATCATCATGGCCGACCTGCGCAATCTCGAAACCTTCGTCTGGGTCGCCCATCTCGGCGGCTTCCGCTCCGCGGCCGAGAAACTCAATACGACGCAGCCGGCGGTGTCGCAGCGCATCGCCCTGCTGGAAGCCGAATTCGGCGTGCGGCTGTTCGACCGCGAGCCACGCGGCGTGGCGCTGACGGCCAAGGGCAACGAATTGCTGCCCTATGCCGAACGCATGCTGCAGTTGCATGCCGACCTGCTGCATGCGGCGCGCGAGAAGAAGGCGATGCGCGGCATCGTGCGCCTCGGCGTGGCTGAGACCATCGTGCATACCTGGCTGTCGAAACTGATCGAACGCATGCATGCGGTCTATCCGGCGCTGACGCTCGAGATCGAGGTCGATACCTCGCCGCTGTTGCGCGAACGCCTGCTGTCGCATCAGCTCGACATCGCCTTCGTGCTCGGACCGATCAGCGAACCGCGCATGAAAAACGTGGCTTTATCGAGTTATCCGCTGGCCTGGATCGCCAGTCCGTCGCTCGATCTGGGCGCCGAGCCGGTGCCGCTGGCAACCCTGGCGCGCTGGCCGATCATCACCTATCCGCGCAACACCCGGCCCTATATCATCATCCGCGAAATGATGACGCGGTCCGACATGCCAGCCCTGCGCATGTATGGCAACGCGTCGCTCTCCACCATCGTGCGCATGACGCTCGACGGCATCGGCATCTCGGCGATTCCGCCGCTGATCATCCGCCGCGAGCTGCAGGAAAAACGCCTGCGCGTGGTGAAGGCCGAACAGAATCTGCCCGATCTGAACTTCCATGCCTGTTATCCGGTCAAACCCGACAGCTATCTGGCCGAAGCGGTGACCGAGATCGCCCGCGAGATGGCGGCGGCCGAGGCGAAGCGGCGCGAAAAAAGGCTGCGAGCCTGATTTTTAACCGATAAGAATTTCTTATCGGCTGCCATCGGAACTCCCGATTGGACAGTCATGCACCCGTCATGATGCGATGATCGCGGACTGGAGGGGTGCATGAACGCCATTGCGTCAGGGACAATCTATGCCAGCGGCCGCGAGGCCCGGCAGGCCATTCGCCGCGGCGACCATCGCGGTCCCACCGCCGGCATCGCGCCGGGTTTCGTGCAGGGCAACCTGGCCATCCTGCCGCGGACGCTGGCCGACGACTTCTTCCGCTTCTGCCAGTTCAACCCCAAGCCCTGTCCGCTGCTGGCCGTGTCCGAGCCCGGCTCGCCGCGTCTGCCGGTGCTGGGCGATGACCTCGACATCCGCACCGACATCCCGCTCTATCGCGTCTGGCGCGACGGCAAACTGGTCGAGGAAGTGCCCGACCTGAAAGCCGTGTGGCGCGACGATCTGGTGGCGTTCCTGATCGGCTGCTCGTTTTCCTTCGAAGAGGCGCTGATCGAGGATGGCATCCCGCTGCGCCACATTGCCGCCGGCACCAATGTGCCGATGTACCGCACCAATATCCCCACCACGGCGGCCGGCCCGTTCCAGGGTCCGCTGGTGGTCTCCATGCGGCCGCTGAAGCCGGCCGATGCGATCCGCGCCGTGCAGATCACCTCGCGCTTCCCCGCCGTGCATGGCGCGCCGGTGCATCTGGGCAAGCCCGAACTGCTCGGCATCAAGGATCTGGCGAAACCCGATTACGGCGATCCGGTCGAGGTGAAGGATGATGAACTGCCGGTCTTCTGGGCCTGCGGCGTCACCCCGCAGTCGGTGATCGCCACCGTGAAGCCGGACTTCTGCATCACCCATGCGCCGGGGCACATGCTGGTGACCGATCTCAAGAACAGTCGTTTAGCGATTCTGTAATCTGTCCATCCAACAGGGGGTAATGATGACGATGAAGACTCTGCTGACTGCGGTCAGCCTGCTGGCAGCCACGGCTGCCACCTCGCCCGTTCTGGCCCAGGCCCTGCCGGCCGGCCCGAAAGTGTCGATCACCATGGCGACCCAGCCGGGTCCGGCCCTGCCGCAATACAGCAAGGTCGATGTGCCGATGCTGAAGGAAGGCGTGCCGGTCAAGAGCGGCGGCCGCATCGAGATCAAGCTGGCGAGCTGGCCGGAAATGAACCTCAACGGCCCCGAGATCATCCGTCTCGTGCGCGCCGGCCAGGTCGATATCGGCGCCGCCCCGCTCGCCACGGTCTCGGGCGACGTGCCGTTCCTGGATGGGGCCGATCTCGCCGGCCTCAATCCCACCATCGAACAGGCCCGCAAGGTGGTCGATGCGCTGGTGCCGCTGGCCAACCGCGAGCTGGAGCGTTTCAACACCCGCATCATCGCGGTCTATCCCTTCCCGGCACAGGTGCTGTTCTGCCGCACGCCGGTCACCTCGCTGGCCGAGCTGAAGGGCAAGAAGGTCCGCACCAATGGCGGCTCGATGAACGACTTCATGAACCATATCGGCGCCCAGCCGGTCGCCATCGGCTTCCCGGAAGTCTACGGCGCGCTGGAGCGCGGCGTGGCTGACTGTGCGATCACCGGCACGTCGTCCGGTAACGGTGCGAAGTGGTATGAAGTGGCCAAGCACATGTACACGCTGCCGCTCAGCTGGTCGACCTCGGCCTACATGGTCAATGTGCAGTGGTGGAACAAGCTCGATCCCGCCGTGCGCGACTTCATGGCCAAGACCATGAAGGAAGTGGAAGACGCCCAGTGGAAGCTCGGCGTGGAAGCCACCGAAGACGGCATCGCCTGCAACAGCGGCAATGCTGCCGGCTGCAAGATCGGCACGCTGGTGACCAATGCGCCGATGACCATCGTGCGCGAGAAGCCGGCCGACGTGGCCCTGCTGCGCCAGGCTGTCGGCGATGCCGTGCTGCCCGCCTGGGTCAAGCGCTGCGGCGAACGTTGCGGCAAGGTCTACGAGCAGGTGATCCAGCCGATCACCGGCGTCGCGCTCAAGCCCTGAGTTTACGCGTGACCGCCACTCCTCCGGCGGCTGGCGCCGCTGCGGCTTCTGCCGCAGCGGCCGCCAGGCTCCGCCGCCTGATCGAAGTCGCCTGCCGCTGGATGAATTACACCGCCGGCTGGGTCTTCGTCTTCTGCGCGCTCTTCGTCACCTTCGACGTGCTGGCGCGCGCCTTCCTCGGATTCTCCTCACAGTCGACCACCGAGCTGACCGGCTACATGCTGGCGTTTGGCATCGCCTGGGGCCTGCCGCATGCGCTGGCCACCCGCAACCATGTCCGCATCGACATGATCCTGAACAAGGTGCCGCTGCGCGGCCGCCAGTATCTGCATCTCTTCGCGCTCACGCTGCTCGGCGTGCTGGCCGGATTCTTGAGCTTCGGCGCCATCGAGCTGGTGCAGGAAAGCCTCGATTTCGGCGCCACCGACAACAGCCTGCTGCGCACGCCGCTGGCGCTGCCGCAGGGCCTGTGGGCCGTCGGCATCGTGGTCTTTTTCCTCCTGATCGTCGCCATGCTGGTCGAGACGCTGCTGCTGATCCTGGCCGGCCAGGCCGAAGCCGTCGATCGCCTGCTCGGTCCGCGCACCTATACCGAAGAGGCGGCCGAGGCGCTCGAAGCCGTCGCCGTCAGCCGTCAGGACGTGAAATAATGATTGCCGTTGTCTTCCTGCTGATCCTGCTCGGCATCACCGTTGCCAGCGCGCTGACCGGCGGCGGCAGCGCCCCGGTCGCCGAAATCATCCTGCTGGTCGGCGTGATGTGCACCTTCTTCGGCTCCGGCGTCTATATCGGCGCAGCGCTCGGCGCGCTCGGCCTTCTGGCCGGCTTTGCGTTCTCGGACCGGCCATTCTGGAATTTCCTCGGCCAGATGACCTGGGGCCCGAGCAGCAGCTTCGTGCTGGTCGCCGTGCCGCTGTTCCTGCTGATGGGCGAAATCCTGCTGCGCGCAGGATTATCCGATAAGCTCTATCGCGCGCTCAATGTCTGGCTCAACCGCCTGCCCGGCGGGCTGCTGCATACCAACATCGCCGCCAGCGCCATCTTTTCGGCGATCTCCGGCTCCAGCGTGGCGACGGCCGCCACCATGGGCTCGGTGGCGCTGCCGTTTTTCAAGAACACAAAATACAGCCCGAAGATGGTTCTGGGCTCGCTCGCCGCCGGTGGCGCGCTCGGTAATCTCATTCCGCCGGGCATCACCTTCATCATCTACGGCCTGATCACCGAAACCTCGGTCGGCGCGCTGTATATCGCCGCGCTCGGTCCCAGCCTGCTGGTGGTGGTGCTGTTCATCGGGCTGATCGTCATCCATGGCCTGCGCCATCCGATTGCGCCCGAAGGTCCGGCGATTCCGCTCAGCGTCAAGATTGCCAGCCTGAAGGACCTGGTGCCCACCGCGCTGCTGATCCTGCTGGTGCTGGGCACCATTTATGCCGGCATCGCCACGCCCACCGAGGCCGCAGCCCTCGGTGTCACCGGTGCGCTGTTGTTTGCCCTGGTCGGCGGCAAGCTGACGCTCAAGATGATCCATGACTCGGCCGAGGCGACCGCGCGCACCACGGCCATGATCGGGCTCATTCTCTTTGGCGCCTATCTGCTCAACTTCATCCTCACCAGTCTGCGCGTGCCGCAGATGATGGCGGATACGGTGGCCGGCCTGCCGCTGCCGGGCTGGGCGATCATCGCGCTGATTATCGGCTTCTACCTGGCGCTCGGCACCTTCATGGAGGGCTTCTCCATGATCCTGACCACCATCCCCATCGTCTTCCCGATCGTGAAGGCGCTGGGCTACGATCCGATCTGGTTCGGCGTCATCGTCACCATGCTGGTCGAGATCGCCATGATCAGCCCGCCCGACGGCACCGTGCTGTACGTATTGCAGGGCATGAGACCAGACCGGGGGCCGATCAGCGACGTCTTCTCCGGCGTGCTGCCCTTCATGCTCGTCTATATCTTCGCCATCGTGCTGATGATGGTCTGGCCGGGCATCGCGCTCTGGCTGCCGGCGCAGTTTAACTGAGGAATACCGCGTATGCTCACCTTCGACCGCTTCTGGCAGGACCGCCGCGACCGCGTGGCCGTGCAGATCGACACGCTGATCGTCGCCGGCTGGGCCGGCCGCGATGCCCATGCCATCGAGCATCATATCGAGGAACTGGCCGCCATAGGCGTGCCGCGTCCCAGCAGCGTGCCGCTGTTCTACCGCATCGGCACCGGCCAGCTCAGCCAGACCACGCATCTGCAGGTGCTGGGCCCGGATACCTCGGGCGAGGTCGAGCCGGTTGTCGTGTCTCTGGCTGATGGCCTCTGGGTCACGGTCGGTTCCGACCATACCGACCGCAAGGCGGAATCGATGGGTGTGGCGCTGTCCAAGCAGCTCTGCTCGAAAGTGGTCGGCACCGGCCTGTGGCGCTATGACGATGTGGCAAAGCACTGGGACAGCCTGATCCTGCGCGCCTGGGCCACCATCGACGGTCAGCGCGTGCTCTATCAGGAAGGCGCGGTATCGGGTCTGCGCAGTCCCGACGACCTGATGACCCGCTATCGCAACGAAGCCATGCTGCCGCCCGGCACGCTGATGTTCGGCGGCACGCTGGGCGCCATCGGCGGCATCCGGCCCAGTTCGCGCTTCGAGATCGAGCTGGAAGACCCGGTGCTGAAGCGCAAGCTGTCACATGCCTATGATGTGGAAGCGCTGCCTGTTGTCGCCTGAGCGCTGACGCCGTTAGACTTGAGGTCATGAGCGCCTATCCCCAGATCCGGTCCTTCGGCGACACGGCCTTCAGCGTCGAGTTCGGCGAGGGGATCGATCGCGCCGTCAATGCCATGGTGATGGCGCTGCATGCGGCGCTGATGGATGCAAAGCCCGCCGGCCTGATCGAGACCATCCCGTCCTTCCGCGCCCTGCTGGTGCAATACGATCCGCTGGTCACGGCCCGCGCCGATCTGGAAACCCAGGTGCGCGGGCTGTTTGCCGGGCTGAAACCCGCGCAGCGCGCCGGCCGGCTCTGGCGCCTGCCGGTCTGCTACGCGCCCGAATTCGGCCCTGACCTGGCCGAGGTGGCCGAGCGCTGCAAGGTGACGCCCGAGCAGGTGATCGCCACCCATACCGGCGGCCGGTATTTCGTCTACATGCTCGGTTTCATGCCGGGCCTTGCCTATATGGGCGGGCTCGATGCGTCGCTGCATCTGCCGCGCCGGTCCTCGCCGCGCACGAAAGTGCCGCAGAGCTCGGTCGCCATCGCCGAGTCCATGACCACGATCTACCCTTGGGAAAGTCCGGGCGGCTGGCATCTGCTCGGCCGTACGCCGCTGCGGCTGTTCGATGCCGCGCGCGCCGAACCGATCCTGTTCGCCGCCGGCGACGAGGTGACCTATGTCGCCGTCTCGACCGGTGACTATGCCGCCATGGCGCGGCAGGTGGAGCAGGGCGCGTTCGACTATGCGGGCCTGCAGGTGAAGCCATGAGTGCCGGTTTCCTCGATATCATCGCGCCCGGCCTGATGACTTCGGTGCAGGATCTCGGCCGCCGCGGCCATCAGGCGCTCGGCATGCCGGTGGCCGGCGCCACCGATCCGCTGGCGCTGCGGCTGGTCAACAAGCTTGTCGGCAACGACGAAAACACCGGTGCGCTGGAGATCGGTTTCCTCGGGCCAACCTTCACCGTGAATGCCGAAGCCGTGCGCGTTGTCTTCGGCGGCGCGGCGAAACTCACCCTGCAGCCGGCCGGCAATGGCGAGGCGCGCGCCCTCAAGCCCTGGCGTTCGGCTTTGCTGAAGCGCGGCGACAAACTCGCGATTGGCGCAGTGGAAGCGGGCAGTGTGGCCTATCTCGCTGTCGAAGGCGGTTTCGCGATTGCGCCCTTCATGGGCAGCCAGGCGACCTACATGCGCTCCGGCCTGGGCGGCTTCGAGGGTCGCGCGCTCAAAGCCGGCGATCAGCTTCCTCTCAATCGCGTTGCACAGGAAGGCGACGAGCGCGAAGCCTCTGATGCCATCGACTACGGCAGCGGCTCCATCCGCGTCGTGCTCGGCCCGCAGGAGGACCGCTTCACGCCCAAGGGCATCGAGACCTTTTTGTCTGCGACCTACACCCTGACCAAGGAAGCCGACCGCATGGGCATCCGGCTGGAGGGCGAGAGCGTCGAACACACCCGCGGCGCCGATATTGCCTCCGAAGGCGTGGTCAGCGGCTCGATCCAGGTGCCAGGCAACGGCAAGCCGATCATCCTGATGGCCGACCGCCAGACCACCGGCGGCTATACCAAGATCGCCACCGTGATCTCGGCTGACTTACCCCGCGTCGGTCGCATGAAGCCCGGCGACACGCTCACCTTCACAGCCATTGGCGTGGCCGAAGCCGAGGCGATCCGCCGCACCCAGGAACAGATGCTGAAGCGCCTGATCGACGGCATCCGCACGGCTTTGCCCGATGTCACTCTCGACCTGGATGCGCTATATACGCAGAACCTGATCAGCGGCGCCGTCGATGCTCCCAGCGGGCACTGGCGCTAAGGCAAGCGAGGCCTCCATGACCGTGAAAACCAACCTGAACAGCGATCTCGGCGAGAGCTATGGCGCCTGGACCATGGGCGACGACGCGGCGATGCTGGCCGTGGTCGGCACCGCCAATGTCGCCTGCGGCTTCCATGCCGGCGACTGGAGCGTGATGCAGGCTACCGTGGCCGAGGCCGTGAAGAACGGCGTCTCCATCGGCGCGCATCCCTCCTACCCGGACCTGCAGGGCTTCGGCCGCCGGCCGATGACCATGAGCAACAAGGAAGTCGAGGCGCTGATGGCCTATCAGATCGGCGCGCTGATGGGCGTCGCGGCCACCAAGGGGGCCAAGGTCACCCATGTGAAGCCGCATGGCGCCATCAACAACAAGGCCGCTGTCGACATGGACCTCGCCATGGCATTGGCGCGCGGCATCGCCGGTGTCTCGAAAGACCTGATCTTCCTCGCCCCGGCCGGCTCGGCCATGGTTGCGGCGGCCGCGAAAGCCAACCTGCCGGTGGCGCAGGAAGTCTTCGCCGATCGCAATTACGACGACGAGGGCAACCTGGTGCCGCGCGGCCAGCCGCATGCCATGGTGCATGACAATGACGAGGCGCTGCGCAATGTGCTGCGCATGGTGCAGGAACGCGCCATCGTCTCGGTCAGCGGCAAGCGCATCCCCTGCAATGTCGATTCCATCTGCGTCCATGGCGACAGCGCCGGCGCCGTCTCGATGGCCCGGCATATCCGCGCAGGACTCGAACAGGCCGGCGTCAGGCTGGTGACCCTGCCGGAGATGATCGGGTAAGGCCTCCAGTCTTTCCATCGTCATTCCCGCGCAAGCGGGAATCCAGAGTCTGGAGCTCAGGCCTTTCCCCTGGGTCCCCGCTTTCGCGGGGACGACGGCGCAGAGCTATACCTTGACGTCGCCCCCCGTCGCCCGGCAAGACTGGGTGAGGGGAGACCGCATGCCGAAGTCGAAAGCCGCAAAACCAACCGCCACGAAGCCACGCCAGCCGGACGTGACGCGGCGCAACATCCTGGATGCGGCGCTGGTGGAATTCGCCGCCCATGGCCTGGCCGGCGCCCGGGTGGACGAGATCGCGGCGCGCTCCGGCTCCAACAAACGCATGATCTACGAGTATTTCGGCAACAAGGATGGCCTGTGGCTGACCGTGTTGGAACGCGCCTATGAACGCATGCGCGAGGAAGAACACGCCATCGACGTTGCCCGCATGTCGCCGGTCGAGGGCATGCGCTACCTGATGGAATTCAATTTCAAATTCTGCTCGCGCAACCCCGAATTCATCGCGCTGCTGAATGCGGAAAACCTGCACAAGGCCAGCTTCCTCAAGGATTCCAAGAAAATCCGCGAGCTGTATACGCCGCTGCTGGTGGTGATCACCGATTTGCTGCAGCGCGGCCAGCGCGACGGGGTGTTTCGCAAGAATGTCGATCCCGTCGAGCTTTACACCACGATTGCGGCGCTCGGGTTCTTCTATTTTTCCAATATCCATACCCTGTCGACCATTTTCGGCCGCAACCTCCTGTCGCCGAAGCAGCAGAAAATCCGCATGGAACACTCCATCGAGGTTGTGCTCGGCTATCTGCGGCCCTGATGCAGCGCAGCAGGCCGGTCTTCGCCCAAGGTCGAATTTCGTAACTGACCGGTTACTTCCCCGTTGACAAGTTTGCCCGGCGACGGAATGCTGGGGCCAACAACAAAGGACCATCGGTCCATAAACGGAGGAAACCACCATGCAAGGCAGTCTTGCCATTCGTATTGCTGTCGCCGCATTTGCGGTCGGCACCCTGGGTCTCGTCGCCCAGCCGGCCGCCGCGCAGGCGACCTGGAAGCCGACCCGCCCGATCACCGTGATCGTGCCCTGGGCCGCCGGCGGCTCCACCGACCAGGTCATCCGCATCACGGCGGCCGAGCTGGAAAAGGAACTCGGCCAGAAGATCGTCGTGGTGAACCAGCCCGGCGCGTCGGGTTCGATCGGCACCAAGAGCGTGCTGGAAGGCCCGAAGGACGGCTACACCTGGGCCTCCGGCGCCGCCAAGGATATCGGCTCCTATGCCGTGTCCGGCCTGCTCGACACCACCGCCAAGGACTGGGATTTCTATCTCACCGTGGCGAACCAGTCGGTGATCAGCGTCAATCCGAACACCCCCTACAAGTCCGTCGCCGAGCTGCTGGCCGCCATGAAGGCCAAACCGGGCCAGGTGTCGTTCTCCACCGCCGGCGTGAATTCCTCGGGCCATTACGGCTCGGAAGCGCTGTCGCGTGCGGCCGGCGCCACCTACAAGCATGTCTCCTATGACGGCGGCAACCCGGCGGTGATCTCCACCGTCGCCGGCGAAACCGAAGTGACCAGCCAGCTCGGCGTCGAGCAGATCGAAATGATCCGCGGCAAGCGCCTGCGCGC
Organism: Ferrovibrio sp. GW821-FHT12E11; assembly: GCF_058806975.1. NCBI lineage: Bacteria > Pseudomonadati > Pseudomonadota > Alphaproteobacteria > Rhodospirillales > Rhodospirillaceae > Ferrovibrio > Ferrovibrio sp. GW821-FHT12E11. Next base: position 1,359,660 of record NZ_JBXAQG010000001.1, on the reverse strand, counting down.
GCTGGCCGTGCTGGCCGACAAGCCGCTGGTCGTCGACGGCGTGCCGCCGATCGAGCCGATCACCAAGACCCTGCCGAACTTCCGCACCGAGACCAACTACTTCGGCATCTTCCTGCCCAAGGGCGTGCCGGCGGAAGTCACCGCCACGCTGAACAAGATCTGGGACGAGAAGATCAAGACCTCGGAAGCGCTGAAGAAGTATTCGGCCGACAAGGGCGCGATCTTCGACCCGCGGTCCGGCGAAGATGCCAAGAAGGCGTCCTTCCCGGCGATCCAGGGCGCTGCCTGGATCCTGCAGGAAGGCGGCAAGGCCAAGATCAACCCGGAAACCATCGGCATCCCGAAGCCGTAATCCGGTGTGAACACCACGGCCGCCTGGCTTGATCCGAGCCGGGCGGCCGATTGTTTTTAACGGGAGTGCGATCATGAGTGCAGGCGAAGACGAGGCGAAGGTCGTTCCCGCGCGGTCCGATGTCTGGTGGGGGATCGGCTGGGTGGTGCTCGGCCTCGCCATCACCTGGGGCGCGGTGAAGATGGACCGCCTCGAGAACCTGCATATCAATCCCTACACGATCCCGGGCCTGCTGCCCGGCATCCTCGGCATTTTCATCGCCTTCTTCGGCGTGATCCTCGCCATCCGCACGATCCGTGCCGGCGCCTTCGCCGCGCCGCAGGAGCAGTCTGCGGACGAGCGCGCGGAATCGCGGGTTGCCTGGCAGCGCGTCGTTCTCACCGCAGCGATCTGCGTGACCTTTGCGCTCGGCCTGATCGGACGCGGGCTGCCCTTCTGGGCCACCTCTGCGGCCTTCATCTTTTCCTTCGTGACGATTTTCCAGTGGAAGGAACGCGGCGCGGCGAACCAGCGCCTGCGCGGCCTGCTGGCGGCTGCCGGCGTCGCCATCGGTGGCGCTGCCGTCATCACCTTCATCTTCCAGGAACTCTTCCTGGTGCGGTTGCCGTAAGCGGGGATTCAGTATGTTTGAAGGTCTTGTCCTCCTCGGCTCCTCGCTGGCCAGCTTCCTCGGTCCCTGGCAGCTGTTCTATGCCTTCGGCGCCACGCTGGCCGGCATCATCATCGGCTGCATGCCGGGCCTCAGCGCCACGCTCGGCATTGCCTTGTTCACCACGCTCACCATCCGGATGCCGCCCAACGACGCCATCCTGATCCTGATCTGCGCCTATTCGGGTGCGATCTACGGCGGCAGCCGCACGGCCATCCTGCTCAACATCCCGGGCACGGCGGCCAATGCCGCCGCCTGCCTCGACGGCTACCAGCTCGCCCGCCAGGGCCAGGCCGGCCGCGCCATGGGCATCGCCACCACCGGCTCGGTGGTCGGCTCGATCTTCGGTATCATCTGCCTGGCGCTGTTCACGCCGCTGCTGGGCGAAGTCGCGCTCACCTTCGGCGCCTTCGAATTCTTCTGGCTCACCATGTTCGGCGTCATGATGTCGGGCAGCATCACCGGCGAGGATGCCCTGAAGGGCTGGATCATGGGCTTCCTTGGCCTGTTCATCGCCCTGATCGGCCAGGACGGCATCCATGCCTATGATCGCTACAGCTTCGGCATCAGCGATCTCACCGGCGGCTTCTCGCTGATTCCCTCGCTGGTCGGCGCCTTCGGTTTTGCCGAAGTGCTGACCGTGATGAAGGAGCGGCAGGCGCGGCCGGCGATCCACACGGTCGACTCCGTCTTCCCGCGCTTCGGCGACGTGATCAAATACTGGCGCACCGTGCTGCGCTCCGGCGTGATCGGCGTCTATGTCGGCATCCTGCCCGGCGTGGGCGAGGACATGGCGGCCTGGAGTTCCTATGCCGCCGCGCGCCGCGCCAGCAAGGAAAAGGAAAAATTCGGCAAGGGCTCGATCGAAGGTCTGATCGCCGCCGAGACCGGCGACAACGCCTCGATCCCCGGCGCCATCATTCCCTCGCTGGCGCTCGCCATCCCCGGTTCGGCCCCGGCCGCCGTGCTGCTCGCCGCCATGATGATCCATGGCGTGCGCCCGGGTCCGATGCTGATGATCGAAAGCCCGCAATTCGTCTATGACGTGGTGGCGATGAACCTGATGGCCACCGTGGCCATGCTGTTCTTCGGCCTGTTCCTGGTGCGGCCGCTGCTGATGGTGCTGCAGATTCCGCGCACCTACATCATGGCGATCATCTTCGTGCTCTGCACCGTCGGTTCCTACTCGCTGGCCGGCCGCCTGTTCGACGTCTGGACCATGATCGGCTTCGGCATCGGCGGCTATATCCTGCGGCAGAACGGCTATTCCATGGCCCCGCTGGTGCTGGGTCTGGTGCTGGGCGATCTGATGGACAAGAGCCTGCGCCGCGGCCTGGTGCTGTCGGATGGCGACCTGACGCCGTTCTTCACCCGGCCGATCTGCGTGGCGCTCTGGGTGGTCGTCGTCATCATGCTGCTGATGAGCATTCCCGCCACGGCCAAGATCATCCGTGGCCAGATTCAGGCGGCGAAGACCCGTCTCGGTTTCGGCGGCGCCTGAGTTATGGGCGCATTGACGATCCGGCTCCCGTCCCGTTATAAGTAACTGAATGGTTACTTCAGGAAGATACCTGAAATGCGCGTCTCGCTCTGTAACGAAGTCCTCAGTCCCATGCCCTTCGCCCAGCAATGCACGCTGGCGGCGGAGCTGGGCTATGACGGGCTGGAAATCGCGCCCTTCACGCTGAGCGACGATCCGCTCTCCTTGAGCGCCGCCGAGCGCCGGGTACTGCGCCGCACCGTGGAAGAGGCGGGGCTGGCGGTCACCGGCCTGCACTGGCTGCTGGTGACGCCGAAAGGCCTGTCGATCACCGATACCGACCCGGCGGTGCGCCGCCGCACCCGCGAGATGATGCAGGGCCTGTGCGATCTCTGCGCCGATCTCGGCGGCCGCTACCTGGTGCATGGCTCGCCGGCGCAGCGCCAGCTGCCCGACCGCGACATCCATGCCGCCAAGGGCTATGCGCTGGAAGCCTTCCGCTATGCCGCCCGCGCCGCCGAGAAGGCCGGCGTGATCTACTGCCTGGAGCCGCTGTCGCGGCGCGAGACCAATTTCGTCAACACGGTGGGCGAGGCCATCGGCGTGGTCGAGGGCATCGCCAGCGATGCCTTCCGCACCATGATCGACTGCAGCGCCGCCGGCCTGGCCGAAGACGAGAGCGTACCCGCGCTGATCGACCGCTGGATGCCCAGCGGTCTGATCTCGCATGTGCAGGTGAATGATCCCAATCGAAAAGGCCCCGGCCAGGGCGATATGGATTTCGTGCCGATCCTCGCGGCGCTGAAGCGTCACGGCTATGCCGGCGATATCGGCGTCGAGCCCTTCGTCTACGAGCCCGATGGTCCCGGCGTTGCCGCCCATGCCATCCGCTATCTGCGCGACCTGATGGAGGCGGCGTAATGGCTGCCGCACCCGCCTTCACCATTGGCGATATCCAGCTTTTCGAGCGGCCCGTCACCCTGCGCCTGCCCTTCCGTTTCGGCGTGGTGACGCTGACCGCCGCGCCGCAGGCCTATGCACGGCTGCGCATCACGCTGGCCGATGGTCGCAGCGGCTGGGGTGCGGCGGCCGAGCTGATGGCGCCGAAATGGTTCGACAAGAACCCGGACCTGAGCAACGAGCAGAATTTCGACCAGCTCCGCCTCAGCCTGCTTCATGCCGTGAATGCCTATGCGGCCGATCCGACGCCGCGCACCGCGTTTGGCCATTCCGCCGCCCATCATGCCGCCCTGGTGGCGCAGGGTGCGAAGACCGGCCTGAATGCGCTGGTGGCGTCTTATGGCCCGGCGCTGCTCGACCGCGCGGTGATGGATGCGCTCTGCCGCCTACGTGGCGTGCCGTTCGTGGCGCTGTTGGGCAAGAACCAGTTCGGCATCGAGGCGACGGCACTGACGCCGGACCTCGCCGGTTTCGACCTCGACGGCTGGCTGGGCTCGCTCAAGGCCGTGCGCACTATCGCCGCCCGCCACACGGTCGGCCTGGTCGATCCGCTGCGCGAGGGCGATGTGGCCGCGCCGCGGCTGGATGACGGCCTGCCCGAAAGCCTGGAAGGCGCCGTGCAGCAGTATGGTCATCGCTGGTTCAAGCTGAAGGTCGGCGGCAATGTCGCCTCCGACCTCGCACGCCTGCAGGGTATCGCCGCCGTCCTCGACCAGTCGAACGAACCCTATCGCGCCAGCCTGGACGGCAACGAACAGTATGACGACGTGAACGGCATTGCCGCGTTATGGGCGGCGATGAAGGATGACCGCCTGTTGCGCCGGCTCTGCTCCTCGATCCTCTATGTCGAGCAGCCGATCAGGCGGGCATCGGCGCTGGCCCGGCCGGTGACCACACTGGCCGCCGAGATTCCGCTGATCGTCGATGAATCCGATGCCGATTATGATGTCTTCCCCAGGGCGCGCGAACTCGGTTATCGCGGCATTTCGTCCAAGACCTGCAAGGGCATCTATCGCGCCATCCTCAATGCGGCGCGCTGTGCACACTGGAACGGGCAGGCGGGCGGCGGCTATTTCATCACCGGCGAAGACCTGACCTGCCAGGCCGGCCTGGCCCTGCAGCAGGATCTGGCGCTGGTGGCGGCGCTGGGCCTCACGGATGTCGAGCGCAACGGCCATCACTATGTCGACGGCTTCGGCACCGCCTCGCAGGCCGAGCAGGATGCCTTCCTCGCCGCCCATCCCGATCTCTATCACCGCGACACGCGCAGCGGCCGTGTGCGGCTGACCATCCGCAGCGGCAATCTCGACCTGCGCAGCACCATGGACGCCGCCGGCCTTGGCGCGGCGGCTGAACCCGACTGGGGCGATCTCGCCCCCATGACACTCGAATCGTGAAAGAAGGACTGAAGACCATGAGCAAGGATATCCGTCTCGGCATCATCATGAACGGCGTCACCGGACGCATGGGCATGAACCAGCATCTGATCCGTTCGATCTGCGCGATCCGCAAGGATGGCGGCGTGGTGCTGAAGAACGGCCGTCGCGTGATGCCCGATCCGATCCTGGTCGGCCGCAACCTCGACAAGGTGGCGCGTCTGGCCAAGCAGCATGGCATCGAACGCTATACCGACGATCTGGACGCGGCGCTCAAGAACAAGGACGACACGCTGTTCTTCGATGCCGCCACCACCCAGGCCCGCGCCGGCCTGCTGAAAAAGGCGATGGCTGCCGGCAAGGATGTCTATTGCGAGAAGCCGACGGCGGAGAAGCTCAGCGTCGCGCTCGACCTGGTGAAGGCGGCGAAGAAATACAAGATCAAGCATGGCGTGGTGCAGGACAAGCTGTTCCTGCCCGGCCTGCAGAAGATCAAGATGCTGATCGACAGTGGCTTCTTCGGCGAGATCCTCTCGGTGCGCGGCGAATTCGGCTACTGGGTCTTCGAGGGCGACTGGCAGACGGCGCAGCGCCCCAGCTGGAACTACCGCTACAAGGATGGCGGCGGCATCATCCTCGACATGCTCTGCCATTGGCGCTACGTGCTCGACAACCTGTTCGGCGAAGTGGAAAGCGTCTCCTGCCTGGGTGCCACCCATATCAAGAAACGCTGGGACGAGAACGGCAAGCCCTACAAGGCCGATGCCGACGACGCCGCCTATGCCACTTTCCAGCTCAAGGGCGGCGTGATCGCCCAGATCAATTCCTCCTGGACCACCCGCGTGCGCCGCGACGATCTGGTCACCTTCCATGTCGATGGCACGCTGGGTTCGGCGGTGGCCGGCCTCACCAGCTGCCGCACGCAGTCCCGTGTGAACACGCCGAAGCCGGTGTGGAACCCCGATGTGCCGCAGACCATCGACTTCTTCGACACCTGGCAGGACGTGCCGGACAACCAGGTCTACACCAACGGCTTCCGCGCCCAGTGGGAGATGTTCATCCGCCATCTGGTCGACAACGAGCCGTTCAAGTGGACCCTGCTCGAAGGCGCCAAGGGCGTGCAGCTCGCCGAAGCCGGCCTGAAGAGCTGGAAGGAACGCCGCTGGATCGACCTGCCCGAGTTGAAGGTCTGATCCGAGTCTGAAGGAGTTTCGCCATGGCGATCATGCTCAACCTGCCGGATGCTCCCGGCCATATCAGCCCCTACCGGCTGAAGACGCCGAAGGCCTTCCCGGTTTCGAAGCCGCCATTCAGCCGCATTGCTTTTGCTGCGGCCCATGTGGTGGCCGATCCGCTGGCCGAGCATGATCCCTGGCTGACCCCGGCCATCGACTGGGAGCGCACCATCGCCTTCCGCCGGCATCTCTGGTCGCTCGGCTTCGGTGTGGCCGAGGCCATGGACACCGCCCAGCGCGGCATGGGTCTGGACTGGAACGATGCGCAGGAATTGATCCGCCGCTCGCTCGATGCGGCAAAAGACGTGCCCGGGGCTGTCGTCGCATCCGGTGCCGGCACCGATCACCTGGCGCCGGGGCCCGATGTCACCATCGATACGGTGATCCGCGCCTATGAGGAACAGTGCGCCGCTATCGAGAAGCTCGGCGGCCGCATCATCCTGATGGCCAGCCGCGCGCTGACGGCCGCGGCCAAATCGCCCGACGACTACATCAAGGTCTATGGCCGGATCCTGTCCCAGGTGAAGCAGCCGGTGGTGATGCACTGGCTGGGCGAGATGTTCGATCCCGCACTCGCCGGTTACTGGGGCAATGCCGACCATATGACGGCGATGGACACCTGCCTGGACGTCATCGCCGCCAATGCCGCGAAGGTCGACGGCATCAAGATTTCGCTGCTCGACAAGGACAAGGAAATCGTCATGCGCCGGCGCCTGCCGAAAGGCGTGCGTATGTATACCGGCGACGACTTCAACTATGCCGAACTGATCGCCGGCGACGCGCAGGGCCATTCCGATGCGCTGCTGGGGATTTTCGACGCCATCGCGCCGGCGGCGTCTGCGGCGCTGGGCGCGCTGACCCGCGGCGACGAGAAGACCTTCCACGAGATTCTCACCCCCACGGTGCCGCTGTCGCGCCATATCTTCAGGGCGCCGACGCGCTTCTACAAGACCGGCGTGGTCTTCATGGCCTATCTGAACGGTCATCAGGATCACTTCCTGATGGTCGGCGGCCAGCAGAGCACGCGCTCGGCCCTGCATCTGGCCGAGCTGTTCCGCCTCGCCGACGCGGCCGGGCTGCTGACCCATCCGGAGCAGGCAGCGCAGCGCATGAAGGCCGTCATGGCCGTGCACGGGATCGACGCATGAAAAAGCCCGGTCCTCTGTCGCTCAACACCGCCACCGTGAAGAAACAGTGGTCGCTGCAGCAATGCATCGAGGGCTGCGCCCGCCATGGCATCACCGGCATCTCGCCCTGGCGCGACAAGCTGGCGGAATACACCACCGCGAAAGCCGCGAAGCATATCCGCGATGTCGGGCTTACCGTCACCGGCCTGTGCCGCGGCGGCATGTTCCCCGCGGCGGATGCCGCCGGCCGCCAGGCGGCGATCGAGGACAACAAACGTGCCATCGATGATGCGGCGGCGCTGAATGCGCAATGCCTGGTGCTGGTGGTGGGCGGCATGCCCGCCGGATCGAAGGATATCGCCGGGGCGCGCAGCCAGGTGCAGGACGGCATCGCCGCCGTGCTGGAGCATGCCCGGGCCGCGAACGTCCCGCTGGCGATCGAGCCGCTGCATCCCATGTATGCCGCCGACCGCGCCTGCGTGAACACGCTGGGCCAGGCGCTGGATCTCTGCGATGCGCTGGGGTCCGGTGCGAACGACACCCATCTGGGCGTTGCCGTCGACGTCTATCACGTCTGGTGGGATCCGCAGTTATCCGCGCAGATCAAACGGGCGAACAAGCGCGTGCTGGCCTTCCATGTCTGCGACTGGCTGGTGCCGACCACCGACCTGCTGCTGGACCGCGGCATGATGGGCGATGGCGTGATCGATATTCCCGCGATCCGCACCATGGTTGAAGGCGTCGGCTACACCGGCTTCTGCGAGGTCGAGATCATGTCCACCAACAACTGGTGGAAAAAGGATGCCGACACCGTGCTGAAGACCTGCGTCGAGCGCCACGCGACGGTGGTCTAACCTCGTCGAGGTCTGGGCGCCCGCTTTCGCGGGTGCGACAAAAATATTTTCGTCATGCCCGCGAAAGCGGGCATCCAGACGGATCAGTCGGGATCTCGCCCTTGATTCGACGGCGATGCACCCGCCATGATGGGGCGCCCCGTTCTCTCGCCCGGTTCATCCATGTTCAAAGCCAAACCGCTGTCGATCCCCGGCCTGCTGGAGCTGTTTCCGGCGACCGTGATGAATACGCGGGGCTGGATCAGCGCCGTGCATAACGAGGCCCTGCTCGGCGGCCTGGGGATTCACGACCGCTTCGTCGACGACCGCATTGTCTATGCCGACAAGGCCGGCACGGTCGGCGGCCTGCGCTACCAGATCGAACCGGCGCGGCAGGCCATCATGCTGCGGGTGCTGCGCGGCAGCCTGTTCGTCGCCGCCGTCGATGTGCGTCGCAGTTCGCCCACCTTCGGCCGCCATGCGACGCTGGTCATCACCTATATGAGTGCCAACCAGTTCTACGCCATGCCGGGCTTCGCCATCGGCTGGTGCAGCCGCGAACCGGCCACCGAAGTTCTGGTCAAGGCCAGCGCCGATCATGTGCCGCATCTGCAGCGTGGCATCGACTGGCGCGACCCGGCGCTGAAGATCGACTGGCCGGTGCGTGCCGCCGACGCCATCATCGAGCCGGGCGATGTGGATCAGCCGCAGCTGTCGGAACAGACCGACCTGCTGGAATGACCGGCACGCCCGCATCCTTGATAACCGAGTCCGGCGAGTCCGGGCGGCTGCAGCGGGCCGATGGCGCGCTGACCCTGCGGTTTGATGCCGACAGCGCCGGCATCACCCGGCTGGCCGATCTGTACCAGCGCGATCCCTGCCGCGCCCTGCTGCCGGAGCCCGATCCGGGCGAGCCGCGCACCGCCGTGCTCATCACCACGGCCGGCGGTCTCACCGGCGGCGACCGGCTTGCGGTGGATGTTTCCGTCAGCACCCAGGCCACGGCGCTCTGCACGCCGCAGGCGGCGGAAAAAATCTACCGCTCGCCCGGCAATGCGGCGGTCATCGATATCCATATGGGCATCGCTGCCGGCGCGGCGCTGGAATGGCTGCCGCAGGAAATGATCCTGTTCGACGGCGCGCAGCTCCGGCGCAGCATCAGGATCGACCTCGCCGGCGATGCACGCCTGCTGGCTGGCGACATCACCGTCTTCGGCCGCACGGCGCGCGGCGAACACTTCAGCCATGGCGGCCTGTTCGACCGCTGGCAGGTTCGCCGCGACCATCGCCTGGTCTGGACCGATGCCACCCGGCTGGCCGACGACATTGCCGCCCGGCTCGACCATCCCGCCGGGTTCGATGGCGCGGTGGCCCAGGCCCTGATCCTTTATCGCGGGTTGGGCGACGCCCCGGCGATGCGCGACCGCCTGCGCGGCCTGCTGGCCGAAGCGCCCGAGGGCACGGTGGCCGGTGTCACAGCCGGGGCCACAATCGGCACCACGGTCGGTGCCACGGTGATCGACGATCTGTTGCTGGTCCGCCTGCTGGATCGCGATGCCGTCCGCCTGCGCCAGGCCTTTGCCATGCTCTGGGCCGCCCTGCGGCCCGGCCTGGCCCTGCCGGGGCGGATGCCCCGGCTCTGGCGGCTCTGACCGGAACTGATTCAAAGAGAGTCACTGCGCCTATTTTTTGCACTCACGCCGGCAATGGCCTCGAAAGCGTGCACATAAAACAGGCATGGTCCGGTTTGGTACGCGTACGACCAAGGTCGGGTCGCCCGCCCCGGTAGGTATCGCAGGCCTGTCATATTGCGGCGCGGAATCAGCATATTACCCCCGGTATTGGCCTATGCTTTGCGGGTATGCCCGGCTTGGCACGCTCCTTGCCATTTCCTTTCCGTCTGGTCGCGCCCTGGGGGGGCCGGCCCAAGCAGGAGAGGAATACAATGAGCAAGTTCATGCGGACGATGGCCGCGGCAGGCGCCATGCTGGGCGCAGTCGCCGCCGGCCAGGCCCAGGCTCAGGACACGATCAAGGTCGGCGTCCTGCACTCGCTGTCGGGCACCATGGCGATTTCCGAGACGACCCTGAAGGACACGGTCCTGATGATGGTCGACGACATCAACAAGAAGGGCGGTCTGCTCGGCAAGAAGGTCGAGGCCGTGGTGGTCGATCCGGCCTCCAACTGGCCGCTGTTCGCCGAAAAGGCGCGCGAGCTGATCTCGAAGGAAAAGGTTTCGGTGGTCTTCGGCTGCTGGACCTCGGTGAGCCGCAAGTCGGTTCTGCCGGTCTTCGAAGAGCTGAACAGCATGCTGTTCTACCCCGTCCAGTATGAGGGCGAGGAAAGCTCGAAGAACGTGTTCTACACCGGCGCTGCTCCGAACCAGCAGGCCATTCCCGCTGTCGAATACCTGATGAGCAAGGAAGGTGGTGAAGTCAAGCGCTGGGTGCTCGCCGGCACGGACTACGTCTATCCGCGTACCACCAACAAGATCCTCGAAGCCTTCCTGAAAGCCAAGGGCGTCAAGCAGGAAGACATCATGATCAACTACACGCCGTTCGGTCATTCCGACTGGCAGACGATCGTGGCCGACATCAAGAAGTTCGGCACCGCCGGCAAGAAGACCGCCGTGGTTTCGACCATCAACGGCGACGCCAACGTTCCCTTCTACAAGGAACTGGCCAATGCGGGCATCAAGGCCTCCGACATTCCGGTGGTCGCCTTCTCGGTCGGCGAGGAAGAACTCGCCGGCATCGACACCAAGAACCTCGTCGGCCATCTCGCCGCCTGGAACTACTTCCAGTCGGTCAAGAGCCCGGTCAACGACGCGTTCATCAAGCAGTGGAAGACCTTCATCAAGGATCCGAAGCGCGTGACGAACGATCCGATGGAAGCCACCTATATCGGCTTCAAGATGTGGGCCCAGGCTGTCGCCCAGGCCGGCACCACCAACGTGGATGCCGTCCGTCAGGCGATGTATGGCCAGAAGGTCAAGGCGCCGGGTGGTTTCACCTCGGTGATGAACACCAACCACCATCTGTCCAAGCCGGTGCTGATCGGCGAAATCCGCCCCGACGGCATGTTCAACATCGTCTGGCAGACCAAGGGCCCGGTGAAGGCCGACGCCTGGTCGAAGTACATCCCGGAAAGCGCCAAGCTGACCGCCGACTGGACCTTCCCGTGGGTCTGCGGCAACTGCGAGAAGCCGAAGTATGCGGCTCTGGCCAACTAAGGCGTAAAGCGTAACGCATGGCATCCGGTCCCTCCCTTCGCCGCAATGCGAGGGGAGGGATTTGGAGCGCCCAATCAAAAACAATCCGTCCCGTCATCGTTCAGGCCATCGTAAAAATGACCCGCTTTCTGCCTATTCTGATGGTCGCGTTGATGCTGACCCTGCTGGCGCTGCGCCCTGCGGCCGCCCAGGATCTGACAACCACGCTCAGCGGCCTGACCGAGGCCGACCCCAAGCCCGCCATTGCGGCGCTGACCGCCAGCGACGATGACAAGGCCAAGGCGGCGCTCGCCGCGCTGGCTGCCGGCAACCTTTATCTCCGCATCTCCGACAATGCGGTGGTGATCGGCGAAAAGGATGGCGACATGATCGTCGTCACCAATGCCGCCACCGGCGATGTCGAAGACATGCTGAAACCCGAAGACCTGCAGGCCATCGCCCTGCCCGACGATGCCAAGTCGCTGCTGGCCGCGGCCGCCGGTGATGCGCAGGCAGCCGGCCCGGTCGATTTCGCCACCGCCGTGAATGGCCTCAAGGCCGACAGCTTTGCCGACAAGGCCAAGGCGATTGCAGCGTTGAGCGCGCTGGGCGATGCCCGCGCCGTGCCGGCCTTCCAGGCGCTGGCCGATGGCCGCCTGTTCACCCGCAAATCCGACGGCCTGCTGGTGATCGGCAGCGCCAGCGGCAACGATATCGCGCTCACCGATGCCGTCACCGGCGAGAAGCTGGGCATTGTGGCGCCGGCGACGCTCGATCCGCTGTTCGTCAACAACAACCTGCGCAACACGCTGCGCGAAGCCATCGGCCGCCTGGGTCTGGCCAGCAGCGATCCGGCCGTGCGCCGCTCGGCGGCGGCAGCCCTGCTCGACAGTCCGGCGCCGGAAGCCGTGGCGCTGCTGCGCGAGGCCTATGCCAAGGAACAGAATGCCAGCGTCAAATCGGCGATGGCGCTGTCGCTGGCCGCCACCGAACTGAGCGACCCTGACAAGTCCAAGCGCATCCTGGCCATCCAGACCATGAGCGGCACCGCCGAGCTGCGGGTGCGCTCGCTGCTGCAGGCCCGCCTCAACCAGGAAACCGATACGGAAGTGAAGGCCGCGCTGACCAAGGCCTTCGACACCATGCAGACCAAGATCACGCTGTTCTCCTATGCGGAGAATTTCGTGCAGGGCATCTCGCTCGGCTCGGTGCTGCTGCTGGCCGCCGTCGGCCTCGCCATCACCTTCGGCGTCATGGGCATCATCAACATGGCCCATGGCGAAATGATCATGCTGGGTGCCTATTCGGCTTATGTGACGCAGGAAATCTTCCGCGCCCTGCTGCCGCCCTCGTGGATCGGCGCCTATCTGCTGGCCGCGCTGCCGGTCGCCTTCCTGGTCGCTGCCCTCGTCGGCATCGCCATTGAGCGCGGCATCATCCGCTGGCTCTATGGCCGGCCGCTGGAAACCATGCTGGCCACCTGGGGCGTCAGCCTCTGCCTGCAGCAGGCCGTGCGCAGCATCTTCGGCGCCACCAACAAGGAGGTCGCCAATCCCAGCTGGATGACCGGCGCCATCGATGTGGCCGGCGGCCTCGCCGTCACCTGGAACCGCGTCTACATTATCATCTTCTGCTTCGCCGTGCTCGGCCTGATCGCGCTCATCCTCAAGCGCACCAGCTTCGGCCTGCATATGCGTGCCGTCACGCAAAACCGCCAGATGGCCGCGGTGATGGGCATTCCGACGGCCCGCGTCGATGCGCTCACCTTTGCCCTGGGGTCGGGCATCGCCGGCATGGCCGGCGTGGCGCTCAGCCAGATCGGCAACGTGTCGCCCAATCTCGGCACCATCTACATCGTCGACAGCTTCCTGGTTGTCGTCTTTGGCGGCGTCGGCAGCCTGATGGGCACCCTGGTCGGCGCGCTGACGCTCGGCGTGGTCAACAAGATCCTCGAACCCGTCGCCGGTGCGGTGCTGGGCAAGGTGGTGGTGCTGGTCTGCATTATTCTCTTCATCCAGAAACGCCCGCGCGGACTCTTCGCGGCGAAGGGGCGCTCCGCCGATGCTTAATCCGCAGAATGGGCTTGAGGACCTGAAGACTCTCGCCAAGCCGCGGCCGCTGCTCAGCCGTACCGGTTGGGCCGCCTTCCTCGCCATCGGCTTCGTGCTGATCGTGGTCGTGCCGCTGCTCAATATCCTGCCGGGCCGCGGCAGTTTCGCGCAGCTGCCGGATTACCTGATTCCGCTGCTCGGCAAATACGCCTGCTACGCCATCCTGGCGCTCAGCCTCGACCTGGTCTGGGGTTATGCCGGCATCCTCAGCCTCGGTCATGGCGCCTTCTTCGCGCTCGGCGGCTATGCCATGGGCATGTACCTGATGCGCCAGATCGGCACCCGCGGCGTCTATGGCAATGCCACGCTGCCCGATTTCATGGTCTTCCTGAACTGGAAGGAACTGCCCTGGTACTGGCAGGGCTTCGACAGCTTCCCCTTCGCCATGCTGATGGTGCTGCTGGCGCCTGGCATCCTGGCGCTGGTGCTCGGCTGGTTCGCCTTCCGCAGCCGCGTCACCGGCGTCTATATCTCCATCGTCACCCAGGCGATGACCTTCGCCCTGCTGCTGGCCTTCTTCCGCAACGACATGGGCTTCGGTGGCAATAACGGCCTCACCGATTTCAAGGATATCCTCGGCTTCCCGATCCAGGCCGCTTCCACCCGCATCGGGCTCTATGTCATCTCGATTATCGTGCTGGGCCTGTGTTTCCTGCTCTGCCGGTTTGTCACGCTGTCCAAGCTCGGCCGCGTGCTGCTGGCGGTGCGCGATGCCGAAAGCCGCGTGCGCTTCCTCGGCTATTCGCCAACATCCGCCAAGCTCTTCGCCTTCGTGCTCTCGGCGCTGCTGGCCGGCATTGCCGGCGCGCTCTATGTGCCGCAGGTCGGCATCATCAACCCGAGCGAGTTCTCGCCGGCCAATTCCATCGAGATCGCCATCTGGGTGGCGGTCGGCGGCCGCGGCACGCTCTATGGCGCCATCCTCGGCGGCGTGGTGGTCAACTTGGTCAAGACCTGGCTGACCGGCGCGGCGCCCGAACTCTGGCTCTTCGTGCTCGGCGGCCTGTTCATCGCCAGCACGCTGCTCTTCCCCAAGGGCATTGTCGGCCTGCTTGGCCAGTGGAAGGCCTGGCGCGACGAAAAACGCGCCTATGCCCTGAATGAAAAAGCGCCCGTGGCCGAAAAGGCAGGTGAATGATGCGTCCTGCCATGCCGCCCCCCTCGCCACTGATCGAACAGGCCACCGCCGGCATGGCGCCCGCCGTGGTCGACCGCCCGCGCGTTTCCGATACCCAGCTCTATCTGGATGGCGTCAGCGTCTCCTTCGATGGCTTCCGCGCCATCAACAACCTCGCGCTGATGGTTGCCCCTGGAGAGCTGCGTACGATCATCGGTCCCAACGGCGCCGGCAAGACCACGATGATGGATATCATCACCGGCAAGACCAAGCCTGACTCGGGCGAGGTGCTGTTCGCCGGCCGTGTCGATCTTACGAAACTCGATGAAGTCGAGATCGCCAATCTCGGCATCGGCCGCAAGTTCCAGAAGCCCACGGTGTTCGAGAACCTGACCGTGTTCGAGAATTTCGAGCTGGCGCTGAAATCGGCGCGCGGCGCCTGGAAGACCCTGCTCGGTCGATTGAATGCTGAGGCGCTCGACCGCATCGCCTGGGCCCTGCACACGGTGGGCCTGGAAACCAAGATCCGCGACCAAGCCGGCGCGCTCAGCCATGGCCAGAAGCAGTGGCTGGAAATCGGCATGCTGCTGGTGCAGGACACCCAGCTCATTCTGCTTGATGAACCGGTCGCCGGCATGACCGATGCCGAAACCAAGCAGACCGCCGAACTGATCCTGACGCTGAAGGGCGAGCGCACCCTGGTGGTGGTTGAACACGACATGGAATTCGTGCGCGATCTCGGCGCCAAGGTTACCGTGCTGCATGAGGGCAGCGTGCTGTCGGAAGGCACGGTCGATCATGTACAGAACGATCCGCGCGTCATCGAAGTCTATCTGGGGCGTTGAAGATGCTGACCGCCGAAAATATCAATCTCTACTACGGCGCCAGCCATGCCCTGCGCGATGTCGGTGTCAGTGCCGAACCCGGCAAGATCACCTGCGTGCTCGGCCGCAATGGCGTCGGCAAGACCTCGCTGATGCGGGCGCTGGTTGGCCTGCAGACGGTGCGCTCGGGCAAGGTGATCTGGGAAGGCCAGGATATCACCGCGCTCAAGCCCCATGAGCGGGCCCGGCGTGGCATCGCCATGGTGCCGCAGGGCCGCGAGATTTTCGCCCGTCTCAGCGTCTACGAGAATCTGCAGACCGGCATGGCGCCGCTTCCCAGAGCCGAACGCCGGATCGAGGACGAGATTTTCGCGCTGTTCCCGGTGCTGCACGAGATGCGCAACCGGCGCGGCGGCGACCTTTCGGGGGGACAGCAGCAGCAGCTGGCGATCGCGCGGGCCCTGGTCACGCGGCCCCGGCTGCTGCTGCTGGACGAACCGACCGAGGGCATCCAGCCTTCGATCATCAAGGATATCGGCCGGGTCATCCGTGAACTGGCCAATCGCGGCACCATGGCCATCGTGCTGGTCGAGCAGTATTTCGACTTCGCCAAGGCGCTCACCGACCGCTTCATCCTGCTGCAGCGCGGTGAAGTCGTGGTGGAGGGTGATGCCGCAAGACTGGATGCAGACGACGTCCGCCGCTATCTTACCGTCTGACATCGCCATCTGGTTTTGAGGGGAGGGGAGCTGTCATGAATCTGACGCCCCGCGAAAAGGACAAACTGCTGGTCGCCATGGCGGCCACCGTCGCCCGCCGGCGCCTGGAGCGCGGCGTCAAGCTCAACCACCCCGAAGCCGTGGCCCTGATCACCGATTATGTGGTGGAAGGCGCCCGCGACGGCCGCTCGGTGGCCGATCTGATGCAGGCCGGCGCCACCGTCATCACCCGCGCGCAGGTGATGGACGGTATTGCCGAGATGATCCACGAGATCCAGGTTGAAGCCACCTTCCCAGACGGCACCAAGCTGGTGACCGTGCATAACCCGATCCGCTGACGGAAAGGCGCGCGCCCATGATCCCCGGCGAAATCATCACGGCACCTGGCGAGATCGAACTGAATGCCGGCCGGCCCACGGTCACGCTGGAGATTGCCAATACCGGCGACCGGCCGATCCAGGTCGGCAGCCATTACCATTTCTTCGAGACCAATCCGGCGCTGAAATTCGACCGCGACAAAGCCCGCGGCATGCGGCTCAACATCGCCGCTGGCACCGCCGTGCGCTTCGAACCCGGCCAGACCCGGCAGGTGACGCTGGTGAGCTTCGCCGGCAAGCGCGAGGTCTACGGTTTCCGCGCCGATATCATGGGCAAGCTGTAAGAGGGGATGGAGAGATGACCAACCGCATTCCCCGCAAGGCCT
Organism: Ferrovibrio sp. GW821-FHT12E11; assembly: GCF_058806975.1. NCBI lineage: Bacteria > Pseudomonadati > Pseudomonadota > Alphaproteobacteria > Rhodospirillales > Rhodospirillaceae > Ferrovibrio > Ferrovibrio sp. GW821-FHT12E11. Next base: position 1,342,963 of record NZ_JBXAQG010000001.1, on the reverse strand, counting down.
ATGCCGGCATGTACGGCCCCACCGTGGGCGACAAGGTGCGGCTCGCCGATACCGACATCATCATCGAGGTGGAAAAGGACTTCACCTCGATGCCGCCGACGGCGAAGGCCGGGCAGGGTGGTTACTCGGCGAACACGCCGCTCTATGGCGAAGAAGTGAAATTCGGCGGCGGCAAGGTGATCCGCGACGGCATGGGCCAGAGCCAGGTCACCAATGCGGCTGGCGCGGTGGATACGGTCATCACCAATGCGCTGATCCTCGATCACTGGGGCATCGTCAAGGCTGATATCGGCCTCAAGAACGGGCGTATCGCCGCCATCGGCAAGGCCGGCAATCCCGATATCCAGTCCGGCATCGATATCATCATCGGCCCGGGCACCGAAGCCATTGCCGGCGAAGGCAAGATCATCACCGCCGGCGGCTTCGATGCGCATATCCATTTCATCTGCCCGCAGCAGATCGAGGAAGCGCTCTATTCCGGCGTCACCACCATGATGGGCGGCGGCACCGGCCCGGCGGCCGGCACCAGCGCCACCACCTGCACGCCTGGTCCGTTCCACATCATGCGCATGCTGCAGGCGGCCGAAGCCTTCCCCATGAATATCGGCCTGCTCGGCAAGGGCAATGCGGCCAAGCCGGACGGCCTGGTCGAACAGATCCGCGCCGGTGTCTGCGGCCTTAAATTACATGAAGACTGGGGCACCACACCCGCCGCCATCGACAACTGCCTGACCGTGGCCGACGAATACGACGTGCAGGTGGCGATCCATACCGACACGCTGAACGAAAGCGGCTTCGTCGAAGACACGATTGCTGCTTTCAAGCACCGCACCATCCATGCCTTCCATACCGAAGGTGCGGGCGGCGGCCATGCCCCCGATATCATCAAGGTGGCGGGGCTGGCCAATGTGCTGCCCAGTTCCACCAACCCGACCATGCCCTACACGGTCAATACCGTGGACGAGCATCTCGACATGCTGATGGTCTGCCATCATCTCGACCAGCGCATCCCCGAAGACGTGGCCTTCGCCGACAGCCGCATCCGCCGCGAGACCATTGCGGCAGAAGACATCCTGCACGATCTCGGCGCGTTTTCGATGATGTCGTCCGACAGCCAGGCCATGGGCCGGGTGGGCGAGGTGATCATCCGCACCTGGCAGACCGCCGACAAGATGAAGAAGCAGCGCGGCCGTCTGCCGGAAGAAAAAGGCGACAACGACAATGTGCGCGCCAAGCGCTACATCGCCAAATACACCATCAATCCGGCGCTCTCCCATGGCGTGGCCCATGAGATCGGCTCGGTGGAAGTCGGCAAGTTCGCCGATCTGGTGATCTGGTCGCCGGCCTTCTTCGGCGTGAAGCCCGATATGATCCTGAAGGGCGGTTCAATCGCGGCGGCGCCGATGGGCGATCCCAATGCCTCGATCCCGACGCCGCAGCCGGTGCATTACCGCCCGATGTTCGCCAGCTTCGGCCGCAACATGGTGCAGTCGAGCCTCACCTTCGTCAGCCAGGCCGGCATCGAGGCCGGCATCGCTAAAGAGTTTGGCCTGCAGCGGCCGCTGGTGGCGGTGAAGGGCACGCGCAAGGTGACCAAGAAGGACATGGTGCATAATGCCTATATGCCGGTGATCGAGGTCGATACCGAGACCTATGTGGTGCGCGCCGACGGCAAGCTGCTGACCTGCGAACCGGCCAAGGAACTCGCCATGGCGCAGCGGTATTTCCTGTTCTGATGTTTTGTGTCGTCGTCCCCGCGAAAGCGGGGACCCAGAATCGCAGAAAGACTGGATGCCCGCTTTCGCGGGCATGACGAGGGAGAGAAGCAGTGCTGAAATCACATGACGTCATCCCCGCGACCAGGTGGCCCGCATCCGAGCGCAAAGCCACCGTCACCTTGGCGCATCACGACCGTCATCGCCGCCGCATCCGCCTCACCGCCGATGACGGCACCGCCTTCCTGCTCGATCTGGCCGAGGCCACCGTGCTGCGCCATGGCGACGGACTGAAGCTGGAGACCGGCGGCTATATCGAGGTGCGGGCGGCGCCCGAACAGCTGATCGAGGTCTCGGCGCCGACGCCCGAGCTGCTGGCGCGGCTCGCCTGGCATCTGGGCAACCGCCATCTTCCTGCAGAAATTAAAGCGGACTGCATCCTGATTCGCGACGACCATGTCATTGTCGAGATGCTGAAGGGTCTCGGCGCTTCGGTGCAGGCGGTCGATGCGCCCTTCGATCCCGAAGGCGGCGCCTACGGCCAGCACAATCACGATCCCTCGCATCCTTACGGGCTGGGCTCGCGCTACGGCAAGGGCGGCGAACAGGCCGGTGGCCACAGCCACGTGCATGATCACGGGCATGATCACAGTCATGACCACGCGCACGATCACGATCATGGCGACGGCCATCACAGTCATGATCACCACCACGACCATGACCACAAGCACTGAGCTTTACCGGCTGCTGGCCTGGTTCTCGCCAAGCTATCCGATCGGCGCCTTTTCCTACAGCCACGGGCTCGAATACGCGGTCGAGACCGGCCGCATCAAAACCGCCGCCGATCTTTCGCAATGGATCGGCCATATCCTGCGCCATGGTGCCGGCTGGGTCGATGCCGTGCTGCTGAAGGAAGCCCATGCGGCGGCCGATGACGCGGCAAAGCTCGACGACCTCTGCGACCTGGCCGCCGCCTGGCGCGGCACGGTGGAGATGGCGCTGGAAAGCGGCCAGCAGGGCGGCTCGTTCCTGAGCGTCACCCGTGCCGCCTGGGGTCATCCCGCCCTCGATGCCTTTGCGCAGCTGCGCAGCGAGAAACCGACGCCGCTCTGCATCGTCATCGGCGTTGCCGCTGCCGCGCACGGCCTCGACATTGCCACCGTGCTGGCCGCCTATCTGCATGCCTTTGCCGCCAACCTGGTCTCGGCCGCGGTGCGCCTGATCCCGCTGGGCCAGACCGATGGCCAGCGCGCGCTGAACGCCCTGATGCCGGTGGTCGATGCCGTTGTGCCTTGCGCGCTGGCCTGCGCGCTGGAAGACTGCGGCACGGCAGCGCCCATGGTCGATCTCACATCCATGCTGCACGAAACCCAGTATACGAGGCTGTTCCGCTCATGAGTTCTTCCAATCCCCTTCGCGTTGGCATCGGCGGCCCGGTCGGTTCGGGCAAAACGGCGCTGGTCGAGCGGCTGTGTCGCCACCTGCGCGACGACTGGAACATCGCCGTCGTCACCAACGACATCTACACCAAGGAAGACGCCGAATTCCTGACGCGGGCCAATGCCCTGGCGCCCGAGCGCATTGCCGGCGTCGAGACCGGCGGCTGCCCGCATACGGCTATTCGTGAAGACGCCTCGATCAACCTGGCCGCCGTCGCCGACATGCAGAAGAAATTCCCCGGTCTCGACGTCATCTTCGTCGAATCCGGCGGCGACAACCTGGCGGCCACGTTTTCGCCTGAGCTGGCCGACATCACCATCTACGTGATCGACGTTTCGGCCGGCGACAAGATTCCGCGTAAAGGCGGCCCTGGCATCACCCGCTCGGACCTTCTGGTGATCAACAAGATCGACCTGGCGCCGCTGGTCGGCGCCGATCTCGGCGTCATGGACCGCGACTCGAAAAAGATGCGCGGCCAGCGCCCCTTCATCTTCGCCAACCTGAAGGCCCAGCAGGGCGTCGCCGAGATCGCCGACTTCATCCTCAAGTCCGGCGGCCTGAAGGAATAAGATAAAAAAAGGAAACGACGTCATGTCGAAACCTGTCTTCGAAGACCTGTTCACGCTGTCCGGCCGGCGCAACCGCAAATCCTATTTCCTCTTCCTGCTGGCGATGATCGCCGTACAGATAGCGGTTACCGCCATAGGCGGCATTGTCAGTGCCGCAGATGTTTTGGTGGGGGTGGTGCTGCTGGTGCATCTGGCGCTGGTGATTCCTGCCGCCATTGTTGGCGCGCAGCGCTGCCGCGATTTCGGCTGGACCGGCTGGGCCGTGCTGATCGCCCTGATCCCGGTTGTCGGCACGATTTTCGCCATCGCCATCATCTTCATCCCCGGCACGCTCGGCCCCAACCGCTACGGCCCCGATCCGCTCGTATCCGACACGCCGGTCGCGTGAGGCTGCCAATGATCGAAACCTTGCGCGCCACCATCACGGCTCTGCTTGACCGCCTGCCGCCTGCCATCGACCCGCGCCGCCGCATGCGCCGGCAGTCCTATTTCGCCTTCCATCTGGCGGTGTTCGCGCTCGGCTACATCCTGCCCTATCTGGCCTTTGCGGTGGCGCCGCTGCTGCGGGCGATGCCCGCCGACCTGGCAGACAGGCCATGGTTCACCGCTGTCGCCATGGTCATCAGCACGCTGCTCGCCCTGCTGCAGATGACGGTGGTGGCGCGGCGCAGCCACGATTTCGGCTGGACCGGCTGGCTTTCGCTGCTCACGCTGGTGCCCTGGCTCGACCTGGCGGTCATCGCCGTGCTGCTGTTCATCCCCGGTACCAAAGGCCCGAACCGCTACGGCCCCGATCCGCGCGACGCATTCGAGCCTGACACCGTCCATTGACCTCAGAGGTTATTGTCGGACTTACCCCGCGGGCCTAGCATGCGCCCATGAGCGGCAGCGCAGCCATGGCACGCCCCAGTCCCGCCGGTCCGGATTTCCCCGGCCTGCTGCGGCACTGGCGCGGCCGGCGCCGCATGAGCCAGCTCGGCCTGTCGCTGGAAGCCGGCATTTCCACCCGCCATCTCTGCTTCCTCGAAAAGGGCAAGTCGCGCCCGAGCCGCGAGATGGTGACGCTGCTGTCGCATGTGCTGGATATCCCGCTGGAGGCGCGCAATGCGCTGCTGGTCGCCGCCGGCTATGCCCCGGCCTTCAGCGCCGGCAGCCTAGCCGCGCCGGAACTGGCGGCGGCGCAGCGCGCCCTGGATTTCATGCTGGCCCAGCAGGAACCCTATCCGGCCCTGGTGCTGGACGAGGGCTGGACCATCCGCCAGCGCAACACCGCTGCCGTGAAGGTCTTCGGCGCCATGCGCGCGGCCTATACGCTGCCGCCGGCGCTGGCGCAGAATGCCATGCATATCCTCTGTCATCCCGGCGGCCTGCGGCCCTTCCTGCTGAACTGGGCCGAATTCGTCGGCGCCTTCCTGCAGGTGCTGCAGCGCGAGGCCAGCCAGGGCCTGAACGGCGCCGCGGCCCGCCTGCGCGACGAGCTGCTCGCCTATCCCGACATGCCCGCCGTCTTTGCCGATGCGCCGATGCCAGACGGACCTATGACCGTGATGCGCCTGCGGCTGGGCGCCGAGGTGCTGTCCTTCTTCGTCACGCTCACAACCTTCGCGATGCCACGCGATGTGACGTTACAACAGGTCAAGATCGAAGGATTCTTCCCGGCCGACGACGCCACCGCCGAGGCGGCGCGCCGGATGGCTGCCGCGGATTGACCTCCCCAATTGACCTCTGACGTCATTGTTTCGCCGCACCGGCCTTTGGCATGGTCCCCGCAGATCGAACACGGAGACCATCATGCCGACCGACCCGCTCACCACCCTGCGCAGCCTGAATGCCAGGTTCATCCATAATTTCGTCACCAACGACGTGGCCTCGCATGACGCGCTGATCCACGAGCGCTTCGTCTACATCGCCTCCAGCGGCGCACGGGTCGAACGCGCGCCCTATCTGGCCGCCTGGGCCACCGGCTTCGACCCCGCCGTGATCCTCTACTGGGATTATCGCGACGAGCGTATCGAGATTTTCGGCGATACGGCGCTGGTCTGCTCCACCAACCGCTGCACGCGGCTGCAGGACGGCGTGGAACACACCGGCATGACCACCTATACGGACACGTATCTGCGTGAAGACGGCACCTGGCGCTGCATCCAGGCCCAGATCACCACGCTGCAGCCGGCGCATTGGCCCGGCGACGACACCATCGTGCGGCGCTATATCCGCGGCGTGGCCCAGCCGGCCATGGCGGCCTGAGCCGGGCACGGCCCGAAAGAGTAGCCATTCGCCTGCCGGCCCGGCTATCCTGCTAAAAAACAGCGGGAGGACCCATGCCGGATACGAGTGCAGAGCGCAACGCGGCCCTGGATGCCATTCTGGGCCAGGTGCCGGTGATTCCCGTGCTGGTCATCGAGGACGCGGCCACCGCCGTGCCGCTGGCCCGGGCGCTGGTGGCGGGCGGCGTCACCGTGCTGGAAATCACGCTCCGTTCGGCCGCGGCGCTCGATGTCATCAAACGCATCGCCGCCGAGGTGCCCGAGGCCAGGGTTGGCGCCGGCACGGTGCTCAATCCGGCGCAGTTCGCAGCGGCGCAGCTCGCCGGCGCGCAGTTCGTCATCTCGCCCGGCGCCACCGAGGCTTTGTATTTCACCGCCAAGGACACCGGCCTGCCCTATCTGCCGGCGGTGGCCACGGCGTCTGACGTGATGCGCGCGATCGAGCATGGCTTTGCCCGCGCCAAGTTCTTCCCGGCCGAAAGCAGCGGCGGCATTCCCGCTTTGCGCAGCCTGGCCGGGCCGTTCCCCGGCATGCGCTTCTGCCCCACGGGGGGTATTACGGAAGCCAACCTGCGCAGCTACACGGCTTTGCCCAATGTCTTCGCGGCTGGCGGCAGTTGGCTGGCGCCGAAAGAGCTGGTGCAGAAGGCCGACTGGGCCGGCATCACCGCCATTGCGAAAAAAGCCATCGCCACTGCCAAAGGGCAATAACCGGGAGTCTAGGCTCATGCTCGAACTGCGCCCGAACTGCGAATGCTGCAACATCGATCTCGCGCCCGACGCGGAGAACGCGATGATCTGCACCTTCGAATGCACCTTCTGCAGCAGTTGCGCCGACAATACCTTGAAGGGCCTCTGCCCGAACTGCGGCGGCAACCTGGTCAGCCGGCCGATCCGCCCGGCCGCCAAGCTGGCGAAATTCCCCGCCAGCACCAAGCGCGTGTTCAAGGCGGAAGGCTGCGCCGCAGCCGCAGAGTAAGTCATGTCGAAATACGTCCTCGCCATCGACCAGGGCACGACATCGAGCCGCGCCATCGTCTTCGATGCCGCCGGTCTGCCGGTCGCCACCGCGCAGACCGAGCTGCGGCAGCATTACCCGGCCGATGGCTGGGTCGAGCATGATGCCGAGGATATCTGGCGCGACGTTTGCCAGGTGATGCGCGAGGCGGTGGCGAAAGCCGGCCTGCGCGGCACCGATATCGCGGCCATCGGCATCACCAACCAGCGCGAAACCACCGTGGTCTGGGAACGCAGCAGCGGCCGTCCGATCCACCATGCCATCGTCTGGCAGGACCGCCGCACGGCCGAGGTCTGCCGCCGCAAGGTGGCCGATGGCGTCGGCAGCCTGGTCCAGGCCAAGACCGGCCTGCTGGTCGACAGCTATTTCTCCGCCACCAAGATCGCCTGGCTGCTGGATAACGTGCCGGGTGCGCGGGCGCGGGCGGAAAAAGGCGAGCTCTGCTTCGGTACCATCGATTCCTTCCTGCTGTTCCGCCTGACCGGCGGCCCGGGAAAGACTGGTGTTCATGCGACGGACGCCACCAATGCCTCGCGCACCATGTTGTTCGACATCACGGCACAGGACTGGGACGACACGCTGCTGCAGGTTTTCAACGTGCCGCGCGCCCTGCTGCCGAAGGTGCAGGATTGCAGCGGCCTGTTCGGCGCCACCACGACCGAGATTCTCGGCCATGCCATCCCCATCACCGGCATCGCCGGCGACCAGCAGGCCGCCACCTTCGGCCAGGCCTGTTTCCAGCCCGGCATGGTCAAATCCACCTATGGCACCGGCTGCTTCGCCCTGGTCAATATCGGCAGCAAACCCGTGCAGTCGAACCACCGCCTGCTCACCACGGTGGCTTACAGATTGAACGGCAAGGTCACCTATGCGCTGGAAGGCTCGATCTTCGTCGCCGGCGCCGCCGTGAAATGGCTGCGCGACGGGCTCGGCATCGTCGGCAGCGCCGCCGAGACAGCAACACTCGCGGCCAGCGCGCCGGAAAACCACGGCGTCTATCTGGTGCCGGCCTTTGTCGGCCTGGGTGCGCCCTACTGGGACCCCGATGCGCGCGGTGCGCTGCTTGGCCTCACGCTCGATGCCGGACGCGCGCATATTGCCCGCGCCACGCTGGAATCGGTGGCCTACCAGACCCGCGACCTGACCGCGGCGATGAAATCCGATGGCGCGCCGGCGCCGGCCGCCATCCGTGTCGATGGCGGCATGGTGGCCAATGACTGGCTCTGCCAGTTCCTCGCCGACATGCTGAATGTCGCGGTCGAACGCCCGAAGGTGATCGAGACCACGGCGCTCGGCGCCGCCTATCTCGCCGGTCTGGCCACCGACGTCTATGCCGGGCTGGATGCGGTGGCTTATGGCTGGCATTGCGAGCGCCGCTTCGAGCCGCGCATGAATGCCGCGATGCGGGCCCAGCTCTACGAGGGCTGGCAGAAGGCGGTCCAGCGCGTGCTGACGAAATGATGCGTTCCGTCGCCGCCGTGTTGCTCGGCCTCCTGCTCGCCGGCTGCGTCACCACCGCGGATCGCGCCAGCATCCAGACCGGTGAGCGCGTCACCTGGGACAGCGTCGCCTGCACCGGCCAGCCGGTGATCTGCAACCGCCTGCCGGGTGTCGGCTATCTCTTCCGGCCCAAGGATACGGTCGCCACGGCGCTGGTGCTGGTCAGCCATGGCTCGCAGGGGCTGGATTCGCGGCTGTTCGAATATGCCGATGCGCTGCGCAAGGACGGCTTCGCCGCCCTGGTGATCGATCACTGGTCGCCGCGCGGCATCAGTGTCACGCATAACGATTACGTCGCCGCTGCGCTGAAGGGCGGCAACGAACTCAACATGGCCTTCGACAGCCTGACGGCCGCCGCCTGGGCGCGCGGGCAGGGCTTTGCGAAGATCGGCAGCATCGGCGAATCCCAGGGCGGCGGCGCGGCGATCACGCTGGTGCAGAAATGGGCGCATGAGATCGTCGACCGCAATGTCACGCGGCTCTATGGCCGGCCGTTCCGGGTGCAGCCGCTCGAGGCGGTCGTCGGGCTCTACGGCTATTGCGGCATCCGCAACGTGACGCGCGATGCTTACGTCGCGTCGCCCTTCCTGTTCGTCACCGGCGCCGAGGATGACGAGACGCCGAGCCGCTACTGCGAGCGCTACGTGCCGTGGATGAACGGGCGCGGCGGCCGTGCCGACATCGTCGTGCTGCCCGGCGTCGGCCACAGTTTCGACGCGCCCTACCGGCGCATGCGCAACACCACCGGGCCGCATTATGCGAAATGCGACCTGCTGGTCGAGGCCGACCGCGTCACCGAACTGAACAGCGGCGCCAGCATGCCGGGCCAGGATACGCGGGCGCTGATGGCGCGCTGCGTCAGCACCGGCTACCACAGCGGCTATCACGGCGACCGCTTCATTGCCGTGCCGCACTGGAGCGGCTTCTTCCGCCAGCATCTGCTGTGAGTGTGGTTAACAAAACCGCGCCGTATTAACCTTAACAGCGCGGCGGTTTCGCGCCGTCTGCTGAAGATTCAGATTGCGGGCGGCATAACCCTCAGGTACAAAAATTGTCATACGCCGCGAGAAACGCGGTGTCGCAGGCTCCGGCCTGTCGTGAACCTGCATACGAAGGGCCCGCAGAAGGGGGCGCCGACGATGGGCAATACGGTTAACACAAACGCGGGTGCATTAACTGCACTTTCGGCGCTGCGCGGCGGCAATATCGCGCTCGACGTTACCTCCAAGCGGGTGATGACGGGTCTGCGCGTCGCCGATGCCAGCGACGATGCCGCCATTTTCGCCGCCGCCCAGGATACCCGCAGCAAGATCAAGGCCTATGCCTCGGTGCAGTCCTCGCTGTCGTCGGGCTTCGCGCTCGGCGAAGTGACGATGGCGGCGATCGAAAGCATCTACAAGGTGGTGGGCTCGATCCGCGCCAAGATCGCCAATCTGGCGGATGGTTCGCTGGCGCCGGCGCAGCAGGATGTCTACCGCAACGACGTGGCCAAGCTGATCGAGCAGATCAACACCTATATCGGCCAGGCCACCTACAACTCGAAGAACATCCTGCGCGGCGACGGCGTGGCCGCGCCGATCACCTTCGTCGCCGATGTGTCGGGCTCGCTGCTCAGCTATTCCACCACGCATGCGCTCGACGACGATGTGGAAGAACTGCTCGGTCCCTCGGTGGTGACGGTATCGGCCACCGATGTGACCGAAGCGCTGAGCGGCCTGCCGCCCGATACCGCGACAGCGCTGACCAGCCTGCGCGCGTTTGAGAACCGCCTGCTCGATGTCACCCAGACGGTCTCGGCGCAGAAGCGCGCCATCGACCAGCAGCGCAGCTTTGTCTACAACCTGTCGGAAGCGATGACCGGCGCGCTCGGCGCCCTGGTCGAAAGCGATCTGGCGGCGGAGAGCGTGAACCTGCAGTCGCGCCAGGCGGCCAAGCAGCTCAATCTCGAAGCCCTTGCCATCGCCAACCAGCAGCCCAGCGTGCTGCTGCGTCTGCTGGGGTAAGGGCGCTCCATCACCTCCCATCGTCATGCCACGCTGGCGTGGCATCCACGACTTTCTTTTTTGGCGCGTCTGGCAAGGACGTGGATGCCACCGCTGACGCGTTGGCATGACGGTGCGGGCGGGGGACGGCCGCGCGCCCTCAGCTCGCCACGTAGATCAGCAGCACGCTGCTGCCGAAGCCGAGCAGGATGCAGGCGACGGCATACAGCGCATACCAGCTGCGCCGCGGCGGCAGCAACCGCGTGGTCAGGCTGAACAGGATCACGGCGGCCACCAGCACCGTGCCGGGCAGCGCTTTCGCCGGGCGCACCAGATAGCGGCCGTACTGCTCCAGCAGGCCGGGCGAGAGCTGTTCGCCCAGGCCCAGCAGCAGCGTGGCGATCAGCGGCAGCAGCGCCAGCAGGCCGGCGGCGCGCGCCGTCCAGATCTTCCATGGGTCGCGCGGATCGGCCACGCGATGCCGGCGCGTGGCGACCAGGCCGATCCCGGCGAGCAGGATCAGCGCCAGACCGCCGATCAGGCTCGGCCGGCCGATATAGACCAGGATGGGCCACAGCTCATTCATCCTCTTCGCTCCCGGAACAGCAAACGCCTCACCGGCCTTTCGGCTCCGACCGTGATTTAGGTTTATAATCACATTATATACTATAAATGTTCTTATTTTCGTGCTATGGTCAGGCCTGATCCTCCTCCCCGGAAAGGCACAGGCCATGGAGCACGATGATAATACATTGAAAACCCTGGACGATTACCGCAGCCGACCGCGCCGCCGGGTGAACTGGCGGTTGGCCGCCGAGCTGCTGGCGCGCGGCCTGACCCTGGAGGCGGCGGCCAAACGGCTGGGCTGCGGCGTCGCGGTGCTCCGGCGCAACCTGCGTCGCTCGCCGGAATTCCGCCGTCGCATCGAGCAGGCGGCCGAACAGCGCCGCCTGCGCATCCAGCTCCGTTTCATGGCGCTCGGTGAGGAAGCGGCCGAGCTGTTGCGGCCGGCCGAGAAGCAGGATGCCCGCCTGCTGCAATGGCTCGGCACGCAGGCCGGACTGGCGGGGCAGCCCGGCGCTGTCCAGGATGGCGATTTCGCCGTTCGCTGGGCGCTGGCGCTCGGCGTCACCACCCGCCAGCGCCTGAAGAAGGCGGCGGAAGACGTGGCGATGGCCGAAGATGCGGCCGCCGTGCAGGCGCTGCTGGACGAAGTGCGGGCGGCGCGGCAGGAGCGGGGATGAGCCAAAGCGGTGGGCTCAGGATGGCGCAGGATGGCTGGAGATGGTCTGGAATGGCGTGGCGCTGGCCGGATTTGGCAAAGTTTGGTCCGGTTTGGCGCGAGATGGCGCGACATGGCAGGATTGCCGGCTGTGGCCGCCTGTTTCCGACGTGTTTTTCGTGCGCAGATCGCCCATCCGGCGAGCATTCGGGCGGCCTGCGACGCACTGCGACAAAAGGCTTGTATGCTGCGGCGGGCCGGGCTGTTGCGCCCCCCATACCCGTATGCTAGTTAAACGCGGCTTTCGCGCCGGGGGGGCCGTAAAAAAGCTATAGCCACCCCGAAAATTCCTTAAGTCGTGCAAAGTCTTAAGCGGTGCGTCGTGCGGCAGGTCGGTCTCCCCCGGCCGAGTCCGGACGGCAGCGCCGGTCCATGTAAGAAGAAGGGTCGTTCGTGGCTGAAACTACGCTCGTCTCCGGCATTGCCGGCCGCTATGCGACTGCGCTGTTCGAACTGGCGCGCGACGCCGGTCAGCTCGATGCCGTCGCCAAGGATCTCGCCTCGCTGTCCACCATGCTGGCCGAGTCGACCGATCTGGTCCGTCTGGTCCGTTCGCCGGTGTTCAGCCGCGACGAGCAGGCCAAGGCCATCGCCGCCGTCGCCGCCAAGGCCGGTTTCAGCGAGCTGGTCGGCCGCTTCCTCGGTGTGCTGGCGGGCAACCGCCGCCTGTTCGTGGTCGCCGATATCATCGCCTCTTTCCGCACGCTGCTCAGCCATCATCGCGGCGAAGCCATTGCCGATGTCGTCTCGGCGGTGCCGCTGAATGATGCGCAGCTCGCGCAGATCAAGTCTTCGTTGTCGTCCACTGCTGCCGGCAATGTCGTGATCAACGCCAAGGTCGATCCCTCGCTGATCGGCGGCCTGATCGTCAAATTCGGTTCGCGCATGATTGATGCGTCGATCCAGACCAAGCTCAACAATCTCAAGACCGCCATGAAAGGTGTTGCGTGATGGATATCCGCGCCGCAGAGATTTCTGAAATCCTGAAGAGCCAGATCAAGAATTTCGGTGCCGAAGCCGAAGTCTCCGAAGTCGGTCAGGTTCTTTCCATCGGTGACGGCATCGCCCGCGTCCATGGCCTCGACAAGGTGCAGGCCGGTGAAATGGTCGAGTTCCCCGGTGGCGTGAAGGGCATGGCGCTGAATCTCGAAACCGACAATGTCGGCGTCGTGATCTTCGGCGACGACCGCGGCATCAAGGAAGGCGACACCGTCAAGCGCACCGGCGCCATCGTGGACGTTCCCGTCGGCAAGGGCCTGCTCGGCCGCGTCGTCGACGCGCTGGGCAACCCGATCGACGGCAAGGGTCCGCTGGTCGACGTCAAGCGCGCCCGCGTGGAAGTGAAGGCCCCAGGCATCATCCCGCGCAAGGGCGTGCATGAGCCGATGCAGACTGGCCTCAAGGCGCTCGATGCGCTGGTGCCGGTCGGCCGCGGCCAGCGCGAGCTGATCATCGGCGATCGCCAGACCGGCAAGACCGCCGTGGCCATCGACGCCATCCTGAACCAGAAGGCCACCAACGCCGGCGCCGCCGACGACAAGAAGATGTACTGCATCTATGTCGCCGTCGGTCAGAAGCGTTCGACGGTCGCCCAGGTGGTGAAGACGCTCGAAGAAGCCGGCGCCATGGAATATTCCATCGTCGTCGCCTCCACCGCGTCGGAGCCGGCCCCGCTGCAGTTTCTGGCGCCCTACACCGGCTGCGCCATGGGCGAGTTCTTCCGCGACAACGGCATGCATGCCGTGATCGTGTATGACGATCTGTCCAAGCAGGCCGTCGCCTACCGCCAGATGTCGCTGCTGCTGCGTCGCCCGCCGGGCCGCGAAGCCTATCCGGGCGACGTGTTCTACGTGCATTCGCGCCTGCTGGAACGCGCCGCCAAGATGTCGGACAAGAACGGCGCCGGCTCGCTCACCGCGCTGCCGGTCATCGAGACCCAGGCCGGCGACGTCTCGGCCTACATCCCGACCAACGTCATCTCGATCACCGACGGCCAGATCTTCCTGGAAACCGAACTCTTCTATCGCGGCATCCGTCCGGCCATCAACGTCGGCCTCTCGGTCAGCCGCGTCGGTTCGGCCGCGCAGATCAAGGCGATGAAGCAGGTTGCCGGCTCGATCAAGCTGGAACTCGCGCAGTATCGTGAAATGGCCGCCTTCGCCCAGTTCGGCTCGGATCTCGATCCGGCGACCCAGCGCCTGCTTAATCGCGGCGCCCGCCTGACCGAACTGCTGAAGCAGGCCCAGTACCAGCCGCTGCCGGTCGAAGAGCAGGTCGTCTCGATCTATTCGGGCGTGAAGGGCTATCTCGACAAGATTGCGGTCGGCGATGTCGGCCGCTTCGAGCAGGCTCTGCTGAGCACCGTCAAGTCCAAGCATGCGGACCTGCTGAAGGGCATCCGCGAGGCGCAGGCCCTGACGCCGGACCTGGAAGCCAAGCTGAAGGCCGTGCTCGAAGAGCTGGCCAAGACCTTCGCCTGAGCCGCAAACCAAGGGTAGCGCATAATGCCTAGCCTCAAGTCACTGCGCGTTCGGATCAACTCGGTCAAATCGACCCAGAAGATCACGAAGGCCATGAAGATGGTGGCAGCCAGCAAGCTGCGCCGCGCCCAGGAGGCCGCCGAAGCCGCGCGTCCTTATGCTGAGCGCATGGCGCAGATCATGGCGTCGCTGTCGGCCGCCCAGACGGGGTCCGATACCGCACCGAAGCTGATGATCGGCACCGGCAAGGATCAGGTGCATCTCCTGATCGTCGCCACCGCCGAACGCGGCCTGTGCGGTGCGTTCAACTCCTCCATCGTCAAGCTCGCCCGCCGCAAGATCGAAGAGCTGGTCGGCCAGGGCAAGACGGTGAAGATCCTCTGCGTCGGCAAGAAGGGCCGCGACCAGCTGCGTCGCGACCATGCCTCCAAGATTGCCGATACGGTCGATCTGTCGAAGTCGAAGAAGATCGGTTTCACCGACGCCCAGGACATCGCCGATCGTGTGCTGGCGATGTTCGAGGCCGGCGAATTCGACGTCGCCCATGTCTTCTACAACAACTTCAAGTCGGTGATCAGCCAGATCCCGACCGTGCAGCAGCTCATTCCGGCCATGGTTGCCGGCAATGCGGCCGCCACCGGTCCGGACCTGCATGGCGCCATCTACGAGTTCGAGCCGGACGAGGAAACCATTCTCGATCAGCTGCTGCCGCGGAACCTGTCGATGCAGGTTTACCGGGCGCTGCTCGAGAACGCGGCCTCCGAACAGGGCGCCCGCATGTCCGCGATGGACAACGCGACGCGCAATGCCGGCGAGATGATCAAGAAACTGACCACCGTCTACAACCGGTCGCGTCAGGCCCAGATCACCAAAGAGCTTATTGAAATCATCTCCGGCGCCGAGGCGGTCTAAGACCGCGCGCTGGGAGTACGGAAAAGAAGAGAGCGGAGCAGCATCATGGCTACGAACAAGACGGGTCGCATTACCCAGGTCATCGGCGCGGTTGTCGACGTGCAGTTCGACGGTTACCTGCCGGCGATCCTGAACGCCCTGCATTGCACCAACCAGGGCAACCATCTGGTGCTCGAAGTGGCGCAGCATCTGGGCGAACAGACCGTCCGCACCATCGCGATGGACTCGACCGACGGTCTGGTCCGCGGCATGGAAGTCACCGACACCGGCAGCCCGATCTCGGTGCCGGTCGGTCAGGAGACGCTCGGCCGCATCATCAACGTGATCGGCCAGCCGATCGACGAGCGCGGCCCGATCAACGCCAAGCATGCCGCCCCGATCCATGCGCCGGCCCCGGCCTATATCGACCAGTCGACCGAACAGAAGGTGCTGGTCACTGGCATCAAGGTCGTCGACCTGCTCGCGCCCTACTCGAAGGGCGGCAAGATCGGCCTGTTCGGCGGCGCCGGCGTCGGCAAGACCGTGCTGATCATGGAGCTGATCAACAACATCGCGAAGACCCATGGCGGCTACTCGGTGTTCGCCGGTGTCGGCGAGCGTACCCGCGAAGGCAACGATCTCTATCACGAGATGATGGAGTCGGGCGTTATCAAGACCGACGGCCCGGGCTCGAAGGTCGCCCTGGTGTACGGCCAGATGAACGAGCCGCCGGGCGCCCGCGCCCGCGTCGCGCTGACCGGCCTGACGCTCGCGGAATACTTCCGCGACCAGGAAGGCCAGGACGTGCTGTTCTTCGTCGACAACATCTTCCGCTTCACCCAGGCGGGTTCGGAAATGTCGGCGCTGCTCGGCCGTATTCCGTCGGCGGTGGGTTACCAGCCGACGCTGGCCACCGACATGGGCGGTCTGCAGGAGCGCATCACCTCGACCCATAAGGGCTCGATCACCTCGGTGCAGGCGATTTACGTGCCCGCCGACGATTTGACCGATCCGGCGCCGGCCACCTCGTTTGCCCACTTGGACGCCACCACCGTGCTGTCGCGCCAGATTGCCGAACTCGGCATCTATCCGGCCGTCGATCCGCTCGACTCGACCTCGCGCATTCTCGATCCGCGCATCGTCGGCGAAGAGCATTACGACATCGCCCGCCGCGTGCAGTCGATCCTGCAGAGCTACAAGTCGCTGCAGGACATCATCGCCATCCTGGGCATGGACGAACTGTCGGAAGAAGACAAGCTGACCGTCGCCCGCGCCCGCAAGATCCAGCGCTTCCTGTCGCAGCCCTTCGACGTGGCCCAGGTGTTCACCGGCTCGCCGGGCGTGCAGGTGCCGCTGGCCGAGACGATCCGCGGCTTCAAGGAAATCGTCGAAGGCAAGCACGACCATCTGCCGGAGTCGGCCTTCTACATGGTCGGCACCATCGACGAGGCGATTGCCAAGGCGAAGAAGCTGGCGGCCGAAGCGGCCTGATTTAGGCTCGCGTAAAGGAGCAAGACCATGGCGGAGACCGTCAGGTTCGAACTGGTATCGCCCGAGAAGCTGCTTCTCGCGCTCGATGCCGAGATGGTGGTGGTGCCCGGTGAGGCCGGCGACTTCGGCGTTCTGCCGGGTCACAGCCCGCTGATCTCCACCATCCGCAACGGCATCATCGAGGTGACGGTGAACGGCAGCGTCGCCGAGCGCATCTTCGTCGCTGGCGGTTTTGCCGAGGTGGCGAATGACAAGCTGACCGTGCTGGCCGAAGAGGCCGTGCCGGTGTCGAAGCTGGATCGTGCGAAGGTCGAGGCGGCGCTGAAAGATGCCCGCGAGGACTTCGAGGACGCCAAGGACGACCACGCCAAGGCCCGCGCCAATGCCCGCGTCGAGAAATACACCGCCATGCTGGAAGCGGCGGCGTAACAGCACCGATCGTCACCCCGGCCTTGAGCCGGGGTCCCATTTCAGGGGCCGCCTCAAAAACGGCCCTTGATTTTCGGCTTCTGTGTTCTATCTATGTTCTTATCCTGATATTGGCCATCGTGAATATGTCGACCGCCGCAAACGGGACCCCGGGTCAAGCCCGGGGTGACGGCTTGATCAATTGCGTACCTGTCCCATGTCATCCTTGCCGCCCTGCGTGGGCGCGTACACACATACAAGGAGAAAGCCATGGAATACGAATCGACGTATCGTCTCGTCTCGTTATCTGATCCTACGATTGTAGGCCGCACTGCGGCCACTCCTGATCTGGCAATGCTTGCGCCCGGGGACGTCGCGAATTATCGAAGCGGACGTCTTGGTCTTGAGTTGACTGATTGGGTGGAAGAGTACGGAAAACCGAAAATTAGGCGCACCATCCTGATCAGGGCCGAAGCCGAACCTGGTGAATGGGTGTTCGATACTTAAAATATTCTCTAGTGGGGCGGTTTTTGTTGCCGCCCCACTAGCACATGTATGTAGGCCGCATTTTCCAGCAGTTCACCGCTTGATGATCTGCTCATCCACGCTGCGCCGATGCTCCCAGCCGGCGCGCTCCAGCTCGGGCGTCGCGGCCTCGTCCTCGGGCCAGCCGACGCAAAGATACGCCACCAGCTTCCATTCCGGTTCGACCTCGAGATCGCGGGTGAGCGCCTCGGGCTCGAAGATCGAGACCCAGCCGGCGCCGAGCCCCACGGCGCGCGCTGCCAGCCAGAAGCCGTAGACCGCCATCACGGCCGAGTAATCCAGCATCTCCGGCATGGTGCGGCGGCCGAGGCCATGGCCCTGCGCCGTGGCCTCGTCGGCAAAGACCGCCAGATGCACTGGCGCTTCTTTCAGGCCGGCGAGCTTCAGCCCGGCATAGAGCCTGGCTTTCTCGCCGCTGTAATCCGACAGCGCCTCTTTATTCGCCCGTTCAAAGTTGGCGATCACCTTCTGCCGGCGCTCAGGGTCTTCCACCAGCACGAAACGCCAGGGCTGGCTGTTGCCGACGCTGGGCGCCAGCGCCGCCGTCTCCAGAAGTTGGGCAACCAACGCCATCGGGACCGGATCGGTACGGAAGCGGCGCACGTCGCGCCGCCACACCATCAGCTCGGTCAGCTTTTTGCGAAAAGCTTCATCGAAGACGGGCGGTGACGCGGGCACGGGTTGGTTAGTGGCCAGGCTGCTGGATGGCGCTGAGCAGCCAGCGGCCGTCCGGCGTATCGCTGGCGCGCAGGAAGGTCCAGACCTCGGTGCTGCTGCCACGCTCGGTCTTGCTGCCCTCGGCCACGCTGCCGTCGGTGCGCAGCGTGTAGTCGAGCGCGCTCCAGCGCATCGCCACCGTGGCATAGTCGAAGCCGTCCTCGCTCCAGCTCTCGGCCAGGTCGCCCTGTTCGAGCGTCACCGCCTCGACATGGTTGGCGAGGCCTTTGCTGGCCAGCAGCGACAGTTCGCGGCTGAAATAGCCGACCATTTCCGGCGTGGCAAATTTACGCAGCGCGTCCAGGTCGGCCTGGCTCCAGGCGGCCTGGATATCGGTCAGCGCCTGCTGGAAGGCTTCGAAGTCGCGTTCGCCGATCTGCAGGCCGGCGCCCATGTTCGAGCTGCCGGTCGGGGCGATATCGTCGGTGCGCGCCGTGCTGGTCGCGGGCGGAATATCCGAGACGCGGAAGTCGTTCGGCGCGCCGCCACCGCCGGCCATCTGGGTGGCAAGCTGCGGCTGCGGCTGTTGGCCGCGCATGCTGCGGAAGATGCGCAGGCCGAGCCAGACCAGGCCGCCGATCAGCGCGACCTGCAGCAGCAGGCCGAAGATGCCGGCAAAGCCCATACCGGCGCCGCCGAAGAGGCCGCCGCCGAACAGCATGCCGACGAGGCCGGCGCCGACCAGGCCGCCCATCATGCCGGCCATGAAGGGATTGCGCTGGAAAAAGCCGGGCTGCTGCGCCGGAGCGCCCGGCGCGGGCGTCGCCTGCTGGGCCGGACGGGGGGCGGCCTGGGTCGGCGGCGTGGCGCTGCGCTCGACCGGGGCGGCCTGCGGCGCGGTGGGGGTGGCGGGGGCCGACTGCGTGGTGCGGCTGCCGCGGCTGCCGGCGCTGGTGCTGCCGCCGGCCTTGGCGGCGGCCAGAGCCGGCGCCAGAGCGATAACGAGACTGGCGGCCAGCGCGGTCGCCTGCATGATTTTGCGAATATGTGACATCTGCCTACCCCTGTTTTGCCCGCTCTGCCGACGGGCTCCCTCCATGTAAGCAGCGTCAGCCGGCCGCGCAAGACGCCGGCTGACGCTTTGGCCGCAAAAGCGCTATTCCGCGCTGCGGTAAATCTCGCCGCCTTCTTTTCTGAAGCGCTCCGCCATCTCGGCCATGCCCGTCCGGGCGACGTCATTCTGCATCCGGGCGGCGTCGCGCACCTCCTGGCTGATTTTCATCGAGCAGAATTTCGGTCCGCACATCGAGCAGAAATGCGCCGTCTTATGCGCGTCCTTGGGCAGGGTCTGGTCATGGAACTGCGCTGCCGTTTCCGGATCGAGGCCCAGGTTGAACTGGTCCTCCCAGCGGAATTCGAAACGCGCCCGGCTCAAGGCATCGTCGCGCCTAGCGGCGCCCGGATGGCCCTTGGCGAGGTCTGCCGCATGCGCCGCGATCTTGTATGTCACCACGCCGACCTTCACATCGTTGCGGTCGGGCAGGCCGAGATGCTCCTTCGGCGTCACGTAGCAGAGCATGGCGCAGCCATACCAGCCGATCATGGCGGCGCCGATGCCGCTGGTGATGTGGTCGTAGCCCGGCGCTATGTCTGTCGTGAGAGGCCCGAGCGTATAGAACGGCGCCTCGCCGCAGGTTTTCAGCTGCTTGTCCATGTTGGCCTTGATCTTGTGCATGGCGACATGGCCCGGCCCCTCGATCATCACCTGCACGCCCTTGGCCCAGGCGATCTTGGTCAGCTCGCCGAGTGTTTCGAGTTCGGCAAACTGCGCGGCATCGTTGGCATCGGCGGTCGAGCCCGGCCGCAGGCCGTCGCCCAGCGAGAAGCTGATGTCATAGGCCCGCATGATGTCGCAGATCTCGGCAAAATGCGTGTAGAGGAAATTCTCCCGATGATGCGCCAGGCACCATTTCGCCATGATCGAGCCGCCGCGCGAAACGATGCCGGTCACGCGCTGCGCGGTCAGCGGGATGTAGCTCAGCCGCACGCCGGCATGGATGGTGAAGTAATCGACGCCCTGTTCGGCCTGCTCGATCAGGGTGTCGCGATAGATTTCCCAGGTCAGGTCCTCGGCGCGGCCGTTCACCTTCTCCAGCGCCTGGTAGATCGGCACGGTACCGATGGGCACGGGCGAATTGCGGATGATCCAGTCGCGGATATTGTGGATATTGCGCCCGGTCGAAAGGTCCATCACCGTATCGGCGCCCCAGCGGATCGCCCAGACCATCTTGTCGACCTCATCGGCCACCGAGGAGGTGACGGCCGAGTTGCCGATATTGGCGTTGATCTTCACCAGGAAATTGCGGCCGATGATCATCGGCTCGAGTTCCGGATGGTTGATGTTGCAGGGGATGATGGCGCGGCCGCGGGCGATCTCGTCGCGCACGAAGGCGGGTGTGACCAAGTCGGGGATTTCGGCACCGAAATCCTCGCCGTCGCGTTTCGTCAGCTCTTTGCGGGCTTCGTTCTCGCGGATGGCGACGTATTCCATCTCGGGCGTGATGATGCCGCGCCGAGCATACTCATACTGCGTCACCGCAACGCCGCCTTTCGCCCGCAGCGGGCGCGGATGCAGCGGGAAGGCGGGTACCGAACTGGCGCCGCCATTGTCGGCCGGCTGCACCAGCCGGCCGTCGTAAGCCTCGACATCGCCGCGCGCCATGATCGAAGCGCTGCGCCAGCGCGGCAGGCCTTTGTTGATGTCGATCTCGGCGTCGGGGTCCGTGTAAGGCCCCGAGGTGTCGTAAACCGGCAGCGGCAGCTCACCGGCCGATGGATGCGTGGCGATCTCGCGATGCGGCACGCGGATAGCGGGATGCAGGCTGCCCGGCTGGTACCGCTTCACCGAAGCGGGCAGGGGTCCTGTGGTGATCTTGAAGTTGGGGGCGGTGGTAAGCGTGTCCATAAGGATCTCCGTTGCAACAGGCGACAGGAGATCCGGGGTGTGGTGGATGTTCGCGGAATGCGGCGCAGGAAGATTCAGGCTGTGCCGTACGACCGTTCCCTCCGCCGGCATGACCCGGATCAGGTTCTCAAACCCGCCGGATTCAGCGGCGGGTTTCAGGGTCACGGCGTTGCAGAGGATGAACCACTGCCGGCCGACTCTCAGCGCCCTAGCGGCGCCCCCCTCGGTAAGGCCGATGGTGGCGCAGATGTCGGGCGCGGTCAACATGCGCAACCTGCAACTGTATGCGGATCGTATTACGCGATTTACAGACGGGATTTTTCCGCGCCATGCTGCAGTCGGATTTGGGGAAGGAAACGAGTATGCGCTGGCTCCAGGACTTTCTGGAAACTGACGGGTTTCTGCCGCATGGCATGTGTTTGATCTGGAAGCCGGAGGTGTTCTGGCTCCATCTCGTGTCGGATACCACCATCGCGCTCAGTTACTTCGCCATCCCCGCTGCCCTGCTCTATGTCGCCGTACAGCGCGCCGATCTGGTGCCGCGCTGGCTGCTGGCGCTGTTCATGGCCTTCATCGTGCTCTGCGGCCTGACGCATCTGCTGGGCGTGTGGGTGCTGTGGAATCCCGATTATGGCGTCGAGGGGCTGGTCAAGGCGGCGACGGCGATGGTGTCGCTGGCGACGGCGGCATCGCTGGTGCCGGCGGCGCGCTGGGCCGGCACAATGCCGAGCGCCGGACAGTGGATCGAGACCAATCGTCACCTGAACAGCGAGATCGCCGACCGGCGCGCCGCCGAGGACCAGGTGCGCGCGCTCAATGCGGATCTGGAAAACCGCATCCGCCTGCGTACGGCCGAGCTGGAAGCGGCCAATGCCCGCCTGCAGCATGAAGTGGACGAGCGCCGCGCCGCCGAGCAGCGTTTCCGCAACGTGGCCGAGCTGAGCGTCGACTGGGTCTGGGAGACCGATGCCGATCTCGTCTACACCTATATGTCGGATCGTGTCGAACAGGTGACCGGTTCCAGGGTCGCCGACTATATCGGCCATTCGCGCATCGCGATGTTCGGCGACGTTTCGGCCGACCCGTTCCTGCAGCAGCATATCGAGGACTGCAAGGCGCACCGGCCATTCTCCGATGTGGTGCAGTGGATCCACCGGCCGCGCGGGCTGGTCTGCATCAGCGTCAGCGGCCGGCCGCATTTCGATAGCGAGGGGAACTTCATCGGCTATACCGGCGTCGGCCGTGACGTGACCCAGGAGCAGCTGCAGCGTCGCCGTCTGGAAGACATGAATGTGGCGCTGTCGGAAGCGCGCGACCAGGCGCTGCGGGCCTCGAAAAGCAAATCCTCCTTCCTCGCCCATATGAGCCATGAGCTGCGCACGCCGATGAATGCCATCCTCGGCTTTGCCGAGGTGATGAAGGAGCAGGTGATCGGGCCGATGGAAGAGCGTTACCGGGCTTACGCCGGCCATATCCATGACAGCGCCCAGCATCTGCTCAGCCTCATCAACGATGTGCTCGATCTCTCCAAGATCGAGGCCGGGGCCTATGAGCTGCAGGAAACCAGCGTCGATCTGCCGGCCCTGGGCGCGCGCGCCCTGCGCCAGGTGGATGGCGCCGCGCAGGATCGCGGCGTGCTGCTGGCCATGGATATGCCGCGCGACCTGCCAGCGGTGTGGGCCGACCAGCGGGCGATTTTCCAGATCACGCTCAACCTGCTGACCAATGCGGTCAAGTTCACGCCACGCGATGGCCGCGTTACGCTGTTTGCCCGGCGCGAGGATGGCGGCGGCCTGGCCTTCGGCGTACGCGATACCGGCATCGGCATGAATGAGACTGAGATCGGCAAGGCGCTGCAGCGTTTCGGCCAGGTCGACAATGTGATGACCAAGCAGCATCAGGGCTCCGGCCTCGGCCTGCCGCTGGTGCAGGAACTCACCCTGCTGCATGGCGGCGCGGTGAGCCTGCAGTCTTCTCCCGGTGCCGGCACCGTGGTCACGGTGCGCTTCGGTGCCGACCGCATGGAACAGCCCGACTGAGCGTTCAGAATATAGGGGTTGACTTTGCGGTCTCTCGGCCCAATACTAAACCACATGGTTAAGTATTCAGATGCCGCTCTCGACCGCACCTTTGCAGCCCTTGCCGACCCCACCAGGCGGGCGCTGCTGGCGCAGCTCGAGGGTCAGGACAGCCTTTCGATCAGCGATCTGGCGCGGCCGTTTCCGGTGTCGCTGCCGGCGATCATGAAGCATCTCGACGTTCTGTCGGATGCCGGCCTGATCTCCCGCAGCAAAACCGGCCGCACCGTCACCTGCCGGCTGAATGCCCAACCGATGGAGCAGGCCATGGACTGGTTGCACCGTTACCAGCGCTTCTGGACCGCCTCGCTCGATCGTCTTGCCGCCTTTGTCGAGGAACAGTCATGTCCGCCCAAGCTCTCCCTGGTGCCCCCGTCTCCCGCGATGCCGTCCGCCCCAGCCTCACGCTCAAGCGCCGGCTCAAAGCCCGGCCGGAAAAAGTCTGGCGCGCCTGGACGGACCCCACGCAAATAGTCGCGTGGTTCGGGCCGGGGAACTGCGAATACCTGGCCAATGAAATCGACCTGCGGGTCGGCGGCCGTTTCCGCGTCGCCTTCCGCAGCGATATCGACGGCAAGCCGCATGAGCGCCATGAGGTCGGCGGCACCTACCGCGAGATCGTGGAAAACCAGCGGCTGGTGTTCAGCTGGAACTGGATCAGCACGCCCGAACGCGTGTCGCAGGTGACGGTGACGCTGAAAGCCGATGGCGACGGCACGCTGCTGACGCTGCATCACGAGCAGCTCTGGGACGAGGCCTCGAAGACCGGCCATACCCGAGGCTGGACCGCATCGATGAACAAGCTGGAAGCCCTGTTTTATTGAAGGAAGCCGTCATGAAGCGCGTTTACAAGGGCAGCTGCCATTGCAGCGCCGTACGGTTCGAGGCTGACCTCGACCTCGATCAGCCGACCAGCAAATGCAACTGCTCGGTCTGCACCAAGGCGCGGTTCTGGAAATCCGTCGTGCCGGAAGACGCCCTGCGGATTCTGCAGGGCGCGGACGGGCTGACCGAATACCGCTTCGGCAGCGGCAATATCCGTCACCTGTTCTGCAGCCATTGCGGCATCAAGCCGTTCGGCCGCGGCGAGGTGGAGGGCTTCGGCCGCTTCGTCGCCGTCAACGTCGCTTGCCTGGATGATGCCAGCGATGCCGAACTGGCTGCGGCGCCCGTGATTGTCGAGGACGGGCGCAACAACGACTGGACCAAACCGCCGGCGGAAAGCCGCTATCTGTGATGGAGGACTAGCCCATGACCGATCACCGGATCGTATCCCCCGAAGACTGGATCGCTGCTCGCCGTGCCCATCTGGCGCGCGAGAAGGAGATCACCCATGCGATGGACCGGCTGTATGAAGAACGCCGGGCGCTGCCCTGGGTGAAGGTCGACAAGACCTATATGTTCGACACCCTGCAGGGACCGAAGTCGCTCGGCGACCTGTTCGGCCGCAACAGCCAGCTCATCGTCTACCACTTCATGTTCGGGCCGGACTGGGAGCAGGGCTGCATGGGCTGTTCCTTCCTGGCCGATCATATCGATGGCGCCAACCAGCATCTGAAGCATCATGATGTCTCGGTGGTGGCGGTGTCGCGCGGGCCGCTGGCCAAGCTGCAGGCCTATCGCAAGCGCATGGGCTGGCAGTTCGACTGGGTGTCGTCGCAGGGCAGCGATTTCAATTTCGACTACCATGTCTCCTTCACCCCGGAGGAGCTGGCCGGCGACAGCCTGTCCTACAATTTCGAGATGATCCCGAGAGAGCAGGGGCATGACGAATTGCCGGGCACCAGCGTGTTTTTCCGCGATGACAACGGCGACATCTTCCACACCTATTCGTCCTATGCCCGCGGCGGCGACATTCTGATCGGGGCCCATCATTTCCTCGACCTGACGCCGAAGGGCCGCAACGAAAACAGCACCATGGGCTGGATGCGCCGCCACGACGAATACGAAGACGCGCCGAAAGCCGCGTCCTGCTGCAACGACTGAGCCTGGGCTGCCGGATACCTGACGCTTATTGTCAGGTATCCGGCAGTATCATGGACGATCCGATAACCGTCTCGCAGAAAGAGTGCGACCATGACTGCTGCTGATCCGGCAATGGCAACATTGCCCCCGGATGCCGACGCGCCGCCGCCGAAAGCCGGCCGCCGCGAATGGATCGGACTGGCGGTGCTGGCACTGCCCTGCCTGCTCTATTCCATGGACCTGACGGTGCTGAATCTCGCCGTGCCGCAGCTCAGTGCTGACCTGCAGCCCAGCAGTATTCAATTGCTGTGGATCGTCGATATCTACGGCTTCATGGTCGCCGGCTCGCTGGTCACCATGGGCACGCTGGGCGATCGCATCGGCCGCCGCCGCGTGCTGCTGATCGGCGCGGTGGCCTTCGGCATCACCTCCGTCTTCGCCGCCTTTGTCACCAGTGCCGAGATGCTGATCCTGGCGCGCGCCCTGCTGGGCATTGCGGCGGCGACGCTGGCGCCCAGCACGCTGTCCCTGATCCGCAACATGTTCCTCGATCCGCATGAACGCACAGTGGCCATCGGCATCTGGATCGCCAGCTTCTCAGCCGGCGGTGCGCTCGGCCCGGTGATCGGCGGCGTGCTGCTGACCTATTTCTGGTGGGGCTCGGTCTTCCTGGTGGCCCTGCCGGTGATGGCGCTGCTGCTGATCCTGGGCCCGATCCTGCTGCCGGAATACAAGGACCCCAAGGCCGGCCGGCTGGATATCCTCAGCGCCGCACTGTCACTGGCCGCCGTGCTGCCGATGATCTACGGCATCAAGCGCCTGGCCGAATACGGGCCGAACTGGGCTTCTGCTGCGATCATTCTGCTTGGCCTGGCGCTGGGCACGATCTTCGTGCGCCGGCAGATGCGGCTGTCCGATCCGCTGATCGACATGCAGCTGTTCCGCTCGCCGGCCTTCAGCACCTCGCTGGCCATCAACATCATCGGCGTCTTCGTCGCCTTCGGCATGTTCCTCTTCCTGGCGCAGTATTTCCAGCTGGTGCTGGAGATGAGCCCGCTGGAAGCCGGCCTGTGGATGGCGCCGATGGGCGCCACCTTCATCGTCGGGTCGATGATCGCGCCGATCATCATCCGCCGCCTGCGGCCGGGCTATGTGCTGGCGCTCGGCCTCGCTTTTGCCGCCATCGGCTATGTCATGCTGGGGCGCGCCGAAGCGCCGGGCGGCTTTGTCATGCTGATTGCCGGGTCGATCGTGTTCTGCCTCGGCCTGTCGCAGGTCTTCACGCTGACCACCGATCTGATCGTCAGCACCGCGCCACCCGAACGCGCCGGCGCGGCGGCGGCTTTGGCCGAGACCAGTTCGGAATTCGGCGGCGCGCTTGGCATCGCGATTCTCGGCACGCTGGCGACGGCGGCCTATCGCAGCAGCATGACCAAGGTCATTCCGGCCGATCTGCCGGCGGCGACGGCAGAGGCGGCGCGCAGCACGCTCGGCGGCGCGATGACCGCGGCGGCGCAGCTGCCGGTCGCCACCGGGGAAGCATTGCTGGATGCGGCGCGCCTGGCGTTTTCGCAAGGGTTCTTCCTCAGCGTCTTCACCTGCGCGGTGATCGCCGCCATCGGCGCGGTGATGGCCGCCGTGGTGCTGCGCCGGGTGCAGATCGGCGGCGCACATTGAGAGTCTGCGCATGACCATCGTCATTACCGCCTTTGAGCGATCGCCCGATGGCGGCAAGGGGCTGGCGCGCGATACGCGCGTGCGCTGGGCGCTTGAAGAAGCCGGGCAGCCTTACGCGGTGCGGCTTGTCTCGTTTCAGGCGATGAAGGAGTCGGCGCATCTGGCGCTGCATCCCTTCGGCCAGATCCCGACCTATGAAGACGGCGATCTCGCCCTGTTCGAGACCGGCGCGATCGTCTTCCACATCGCCGAACGCCATGCGGGCCTGCTGCCGGACGATGCCGCTGCACGGGCGCGGGCGATCACATGGATGTTTGCCGCGCTCAACACGGTGGAGCCGCCGATCCTGGACCTCGCAACTGCAAAGATCGTGGAGGGCGGCAAGCCCTGGGCCAAAGAGCGCCTGCCGCTGGTCCAGGATCGCGTGCGCGAGCGGCTGACGCAGCTTTCCGCCTGTCTGGGCGATGCCGACTGGCTTGATGGCGGATTCAGTGCCGGCGACCTGCTGATGGTGTCGGTGCTGCTCCGGTTGAAGCCTTCGGGCCTTCTGGACGAATACCCGAATCTCGCGGCCTATGTCGCGCGCGGTGAAGCGCGGCCGGCCTACAGGCGGGCGTTCGATGCCCAGGCAGCAATCAACGCGCGACCTTAACCCATCAGGCCCTTCTCGCGCAGCGAGACATGGCCCTTGCGGCCGATGATCAGGTGGTCATGCACGCTGATCCCCAGCGCATCGGCGGCCTTCATCACCTCGCGCGTCATCTCGACATCGGCGCGTGATGGTGTGGGATCGCCGGAGGGATGGTTGTGCACCAGGATCAGGGCGGCGGCGTTCAGTTCCAGCGCACGTTTGATGACTTCGCGCGGATAGACCGGCGTATGATCCACGGTGCCGCGCTGCTGCTGCTCGTCGGCGATCACCTGGTTTTTCCGGTCGAGATACAGCACGCGGAACTGCTCGATGCCCTCGTGCTGCAGCACGGCGCGGCAGTAATCCAGCAGCGCCTGCCAGTTTGACACCGCCGGCCGCTGCATCGCATCGGCCTTCAGCAGGCGCAGGCCGGCCTCGCGGGTGACCTTCAGCGCGGCAATCGCCGCTTCGCCGCAGCCCGGCACTTTCGAGAGGCGCTCGGGCGGCGCGGCGAGCGCTGCCGCCAGCGAACCGAATTCAGCAATCAGCGCTTTCGCCAGCGGCTTGACGTCGCCGTTGCGGAACACGCCAAACAGGATCAGTTCGAGGATTTCATAATCCGGTATGCCGGCGCCGCCGCTTTCGAGGAAGCGGGCCCGCAATCTGCTGCGATGGCCGTGGAAGTGGGGTTTTTCTGGATCGCCCGCTTCTGCCACTCAGGTCCGTTTATACGTATGGCGGCTTGTGCCAGCCCTTGGGTGACTGGGTGAAGATCTCGTAGCCGGTCTCGGTGACGCCGATCGAATGTTCGAACTGCGCCGAGAGCGAGCGGTCCTTGGTCACCGCGGTCCAGCCATCCGACAGCAGCTTCACCTGCCACTTGCCGGCATTGATCATCGGCTCGACGGTGAAGAACATGCCGGCCTTCAGCGGTACGCCGGTGCCGGGCTCGCCGTAATGCAGGATGTTCGGCGGTTCGTGGAAAATGCGCCCCAGGCCATGGCCGCAGAAATCGCGCACCACCGAGAAGCGTTCTTTTTCGGCGAAGCGCTGGATCGCATAGCCGATATCGCCGGTGGTGGCGCCGGGCTTCACCACTTCGATGCCGCGCATCATGGCTTCATAGGTGATCTCGCAGAGCCGCTTGCCCTTCACGCCGACATCGCCGAGCAGGAACATGCGGCTGGTATCGCCATGCCAGCCATCGAGGATGACGGTGACGTCGATATTCAGGATGTCGCCGTCTTCCATCACCTTGTCGCCCGGGATGCCGTGACAGACGACATGGTTGACCGAGGTGCAGATCGATTTCGGGAAGCCGCGATAGCCCAGCGGCGCCGGCACGGCGCCATGCTGCAGGATATAGTCGTGGCAGAGTGTGTTGAGCTGGTCCGTGGTAATGCCGGGGACCACATGGGGGGTGATGAAATCCAGGGTCTCGGCGGCCAGGCGCCCGGCCTTGCGCATGCCCTCAAAGTCGGCGGCGCTGTGCAGGCGGATGGCGCCGGGACGGAAATCCTCGTCCTCGTCCATGTCGTCAGCGATGCGGGCCTGGCTCTGGTTCACAGCGAAAATCCAGTTATCTGTTGCATTTCAGTGCGTTACGGGTCTATCGGCAGCCGGTCTGTCATCACGATCCCGGCCTCGGTAACGCGACAGGCATAACATAGCGCCTCGACCCCGGCATTCCTAGCCTCGATGAAGGCGGCGGCATAGCCCGGATCGCAGTCGGCGGCGATGCGGAAATGGCGGCAATCCCCGCGCTGGACCACGAACAGCATGACGGCGCGATGGCCGGCCGCCACCATGGCTGTCAGCTCGCGCAGATGTTTGGCGCCACGCTCCGTCACGCAATCGGGAAATTCCGCCAGCGGCGGGTGGCGGCTCAGATGCACATTCTTGATTTCCAGATAGCAGTCGGGTTTTCCGGGTGTCGTCAGCAGGAAATCGACCCGGCTGTTGGCGCCGTATTTCACCTCGGGCCGGTGCAGGGCATAGCCGGCCAGTTCTGGAATCCGATCCTGCTGCAGCGCTTCGGCCACCAGCCGGTTGGGCAGGCCGGTATCGATGCCCACCAGGGTGCCATCGGCCTCGGCGATCACCCAGCCCCAGTTCAGCTTGCCCTTGCCGGGCTTGAGCCAGGCGCGGCTGCCCGGCTTGTCCAGCCCCAGCATGGCACCGGGATTGGGGCAGTGCACGGTTTCCTCATGGCCGTCGGCAAAGCGCATGTCGGCGAGGAAACGCTTGTAGCGGCGCAGCAGGATGGCGGGGGTGAGGGGCGTGGGAAAGTCCATATCCCGGCTATAGCGATGGCTGGCCTGCCCGTCCAGCGCGTGCTATGTCCTGCGACATGACGGAAACGCCCGAGATCGCGCCCAAGATTGTGACCGCCGCCATGCTGGTGATCGGCAACGAGATCCTCTCGGGCCGCACCCGCGACGCCAACATGCATCACCTGGCCGGCAGGCTGACCGAACTGGGCATCCGCCTGCGCGAGGCGCGCGTGGTGCCCGATATCGAAGCGACGATCATCGCCGCCGTGCGCGAGCTGAGCAGCGCCTATGACTATGTCTTCACCTCAGGCGGCATCGGCCCGACCCATGACGACATCACCGCCGACTGCATCGCCAAGGCCTTCAATGTCGGCATCGACGTGCATCCGGAAGCGCGCCGCCGGCTGGAAGCGCATTACGAGGCCGGCATGCTGAACGCCGCGCGCCTGCGCATGGCGCGCATCCCCGACACCGCCACGCTGATCGACAATCCGGTCTCCGCCGCGCCGGGATTCCGCATCGGCAATGTCATGGTGATGGCCGGCGTGCCGATGATTTTCCAGGCCATGGTGGCCAGTGTCGCCCCGTCGCTGACCGGTGGCGACAGGCTGCTGTCGCGCACTGTGCTGGCCTTCGTGCCCGAGGGTGCCGTGGCGGAAGACCTTGGTGCCCTGCAGAAGCAATATGCCGATGTCGACATGGGCTCCTACCCGGCCTTCCGCGCCGGCAAGGCCTCGACCGCCATTGTGCTGCGCTGCACCGACAAAAACCGTCTGGATCAGGCCGCCGATGCCATGTATGCCATCTTCCGCCGCATGGGCGGCGAGCCTTTCGAGAACGAGATCGTCTGATGCGTGCGCTGCTGTTCGTCTTTGCCCTTCTGCTGACCGGCCCCGCCCTGGCGCAGGCCCAGGCGCCGATGTCGTCCAACCTGACGCCGCCGCCGCGCTTTCTGGCCAAGGACCTGGTCGCGCTTTGCGAAGGCCCGGAAAACAGCGCCCGGCTGGCCGGCTGCCTGCGCTACCTGCAGGGCGCCGTCGCCATGTATGAGGTGGCGGTGGGCGAGGCCAAGGACTTGAGTCTGTTCTGCGCGCCGCGCGAGGCGCCGGCGACCCTGCTGCGTCAGCAGTATGTGGAATGGGCCAAGGATAATGGCGATCTGCTGGGCCAGGATGCGATCCAGGCGGTCAAGCTGGCGCTGGTCGATGCCTTTCCCTGCCAGGGTGACTGAAGCTGGGTGACTGACGCATCTACACATCAAGGTGATCGGGTGGCCCTGATTCTGCCGCATTCCTGATCGAGCCTGACAGGCTATAATCCCTTGCCCCCGCAGAACCGGACGGACACCGTCATGGGCAAAACACTGAGCTCGTCTTTCGCTCTCGCCGCGCTGGCGGCCCTGCTGGCCGGCTGCGGCCCGCCGATGGCCTGGCAGAAGCCCGGCGTCACCATGGCGGATGCGCAGACGGACAGCCGCGAATGCAATGCCTTGGCGCGCAACCAGGCCTTCCGCGAGGGGTTCTTCGGGCCGTCCTACGGCTATCCGGGCTATCCCGGCTATTACGCCTTCGGCGGCTATCCCTATGGCCCCTACAGCTATCGCGGCAGCCCCTATCGCGACCCTTACATGTGGCGCGGCCAGCGCGAGAGCGAACTGCAGGATTTCTGTCTGCGTGCCCGTGGCTACAGCCTGCAACCGGTTCCGCAATAGCGAGGATGCCATGATCCGTCCTGTCTTCGTTGTCAGCCTTGTAATCCTGCTGGCGGCCTGCGCGCCCACCACCGAATGGTCGCGGGCCAATACCACGACCGCACAGCTGAAAACCGACGAGAAAGACTGCAATGCCATCGCGGACTATCAGGCGATGGATGAGAGCAGCAAGTCGAAGCCGATCTATCCGCCCTACAAGGACACCCAGTTCACCCTCGACGGCGGCGGCGGTGACGATGGCGGCGGCGGTCCCACCACCTCCTACAGCCGCCGCGGCGCGCGGATGTATGAGCTGAGCGAATACTGCATGCAGCAGCGCGGCTATGCGCTGGTGCCGATCCAGAAACCGGCGCGATGACGCGCGGCTTCACCCTCGCCGCGATGCTGCTGCTGACGGCCTGCGCCACCACGCCGACCGAATGGGTGCGCACCGATACCGGCGTGGCGCAGCGCGACCGCGATTACAGGGAATGCCGCGACATCGCCTGGAAACAGGCGCTGGATGAAAGTTCGTCCTCGCGGCCGCTCTATCCGCCGTGGACCGGCACCGGCTTCGATACGCGGCCGCCATTCTCGCCGGGCTTCCGCCAGGAGTCGCCGTCCTATTTCGCCCGCGGGCCGCGTGAGGCCGAATTCACCGATTACTGCATGCGCCAGCGTGGCTACAGCCTGCAGGCGCTCACGCCACCGCCGCGCTGAGCAACATCTCCGCCTTGTGGCAGGCGA
Organism: Ferrovibrio sp. GW821-FHT12E11; assembly: GCF_058806975.1. Classification (NCBI taxonomy): domain Bacteria; kingdom Pseudomonadati; phylum Pseudomonadota; class Alphaproteobacteria; order Rhodospirillales; family Rhodospirillaceae; genus Ferrovibrio; species Ferrovibrio sp. GW821-FHT12E11. The sequence goes on along the minus strand of NZ_JBXAQG010000001.1, from coordinate 1,310,691 downwards.
TGCTGCGGCCATCTGCCAGCGGACGCAACGCCGGCCGCACGGCGCGGCAGTGATCGTCGGCATGGCTGCAGCGCGCTGCCAGTGCACAGCCGGGCGGCAGCTGCGTCTGGTTCGGTGGCTGGCCCTGCAGCAGGCTGCGCCGGCGCGCCTGGCCCTTCGGCGGCGGCACCGGACGCGGCAGGGCGGCGAGCAGCGCTTGGGTATAGGGATGCGCTGGCCGGCTGAACACGGTGGCCGTTTCGCCCTGTTCGACGATGCGGCCGGCATACATCACCGCCACATGGCTGCACAGATGGTCGATCACCGCCAGGTTATGGCTGATGAACAGATAGGTGATGCCATGGCGCTGCTGCAGCTCGGCCATCAGGTTCAGCACCTGGGCCTGCACGGAAACGTCCAGCGCCGAGACCGCTTCGTCGGCAACGATCAGTTTGGGCTGGGTGATCAGGGCGCGGGCGATGGCGATACGCTGGCGCTGGCCGCCGGAGAATTCATGGGGATATTTCGCCATGTCGCCTTCGCGCAGGCCGACGGTGGCCAGCGTATCGGCGATGCGGGCGCGGCGCGCGGCGCGGCTTAAGCGTTCCAGCACGTCCAGCGGTTCAGCGACGATGCGCTCGACGCTCAGCCGCGGATCGAGCGAACCATAGGGATCCTGGAATACCATCTGGAAATCGCGGCGGGCGGCGCGCAAGTCGGTTACCGACAGCCGATGCAGGTCGCGGCCGGCAAAGCGCACGCTGCCAGCATCAGGGGCTTCCAGCGCCATCACCAGCCGGGCGAGCGTGGACTTGCCGCAACCGCTTTCGCCCACCACGCCCAGGCTTTCGCCGGCCTTGATCTGCAGCGACACGCCGTTCACCGCATGCACCTTCTGCACAGGCGCAAAGGGCGTGCTGCGGCCGAGCGGATAGGCCTTCTGCACCTCTGAAATCTCGACCAGCGCCGTCATGGCTGCACGGCCCTCAGGCCGGTGAGCGCATCGGTGCGCCAGCATTCGGCGCGGTGACTGACACCGACGCTGACATCGGGCGGGAATTCGGCGCGGCAGCGCGGCTCGACCAGATCGCAGCGGTCGGCAAAGGCGCAGGCGGCCGGCAGGTCGGCCAGATCGGGCACGATGCCGGCGATGGTGGGCAGCGGCGGCCGCGGATGCGCGGCGCTGCTGTCGCCGATCTGCGGCATGGCGGCGAACAGCCCGCGTGCGTAAGGATGCGCCAGCCGGGCGAAGACCTCGTGCACCGGGCCGCTTTCCACCGCGCGGCCGGCATACATCACCAGCACGCGGTCGGCGGTCTCGGCGATCACGCCCAGATCGTGGCTGATCAGCACCAGGCCCATGCCGCTGTCATCGACCAGGCGGCGGATCAGGTCGAGAATCTGGCCCTGGATGGTGACGTCGAGTGCCGTGGTCGGTTCATCGGCAATCAGGATATCGGGGTCGCAGGCCAGCGCCATTGCGATCATCACGCGCTGACGCTGGCCGCCGGAGAGCTGATGCGGATAGGCGCTGATGCGGTCGCGCGGGTTGGGCAGGCCGACGCGATCCAGCAGCTCCACGGCGCGTTCATGGGCCTGGCGTCGGCTCAGGCGCAGATGCTGCTGCAGCGGCTCGGCGATCTGGTCGCCGATGCGGTGCAGCGGATTGAGCGAGGTCATCGGCTCCTGGAAGATCATCGCCAGCCGGTTGCCACGCAGGGTGCAGAGCGCAGCTTCATCCTGCTGCAGCAGGTCGTTGCCGCCATAGAGCGCGCGGCCGCCGGTGACGGCGGCATCGGGCAGCAGGCCCATCAGCGCCAGGGCCGTCATCGACTTGCCGCAGCCGCTTTCACCGACGATGCCCAGCACCTCGCCCTTGTGCAGGTCGAAGCTGATGCCGCGCACGGCGGCGGCCGGACCGCGGCCGGTCTGCAGGGTGACGCGCAGGTCCTGGACGGAGAGCAACGGAGCATCGGTCATCGTCTTCACCGCTGCCGCGACAGGCGCGGATCGGTCAGGTCGCGCAGACCGTCGCCGAGCAGGTTGAGGCCGAGCACCGCGATGGCAATGGCGCAGCCGGGAAAAACCGCCAGGAAGGGCGCGCGAAACACCATGCCCTGGGCTTCGTTGAGCATGCGGCCCCAGGAGGGCGTTGGCGGCTGGGTGCCGAGGCCGAGATAGGAGAGGGCGGCTTCGGCCAGGATGGCGAGCGCGAACTGGATGGTGGCCTGCACCACGATGACGCTGAGGATGTTGGGCAGCACATGCTCGACGGTGATGCGGAACGTGCCCTTGCCGGCGCTGCGCGCGGCCAGGATGAAGTCGCGGGCCCAGATCGCATTGGCCGAGCCGCGCACCACGCGGGCGAAGACCGGAATGTTGAAAATGGCGATCGCCACCACCGAGTTCATCGTGCTGGGACCGAAGATGGCGGCCAGCATGATGGCCGACAGGATGGCCGGGAAGGCGAAGGTGAAATCGGCAAAGCGCATGACCAGTTCTTCCAGCCAGCCGCGTTTGGCTGCCGCCAGCAGGCCGAGCGCGCTGCCCAGCACCAGGCCGATGCTGACGGCCACGGTGCCAACCATCAGCGAGTTCTGTGCGCCAGCGAGGATCAGCGACAGCACGTCGCGGCCGAAGGGATCGGTGCCGAGCCAGTATTCGGCCGAGGGCGCTGCCATGCGGCGGCGGATGTTGATCGCGGTGGGCGAATGAGGCGTCCAGACCAGTGACAGCAGCGCCATGCCCAGCACAAGGGCGCTCAGCAGGCCGCCAATCACGAAGCTGCGATGCCGCAGGGCGCGTTTGAGGAAGTCAGACATCGCGCGCCTTCAGCCGCGGATCGATCACGGCATAGAGAATGTCGACGATGAAATTCACCATCACCACGGTGAAGGCCAGCAGGATTACGGCGGCTTTCACCACTTCGATGTCGCGGTTGCTGATCGCCTGGAAGATCAGGCGGCCGAGACCGGGGAGGGCGAAGACCTGTTCGACGACAATGGTGCCGGTCAGCAGGTTGCCGAACTGCAGGCCGATCACGGTGACGACCGGGATCAGCGCATTGCGCAGCACATGGCGCCAGAGTGCGGCGCGCCGGCTCAGGCCCTTGGCACGCGCGGTGCGCACGAAATCCTCGCGCAGCACTTCCAGCACCGAGGAGCGCGTGATGCGCGCCAGGATCGCCGCCTGCACCACGGCGAGCGAGATGCTGGGCAGGATCAGGCTTTTTGCTGCGGCCAGCACGCCGCCGCCCCAGCCGGGAAAACCGCCGGCGGAGACCCAGCCGAGATTGACGGCGAAGAGCAGGATCAGCAGCAGGCCGAACCAGAAATTCGGGATCGAAATGCCGAGCTGGCTGATGCCCATGATGACCACATCGCCGGGCCGGTTATGCTGGGCGGCGGCATAGACGCCGAGGCCCAGCGCCAGCAGGATGGTCATCAGCATGGCGCCCAGCGCCAGCGGATAGGTCAGCGCCAGCCGTTCGGCGATCAGCGGCCAGACCGGCGTCTTGTAGGCGTAGGACATGCCGAAGTCGCCGACCGCCAGATGCGCCAGCCAGTCGATGTAGCGGTCGAACACCGGCCGGTTCAGACCATACTGCTCGCGGAACACCTGCAGCTGTTCGTCGGTGGCATCGATGCCGAGCACCAGCAGGGCTGGATCGCCGGGCAAGATTTCCAGCACCAGGAACACGATCACCGAAGTCGCCGCGAGCGTGGCGAGCAGGGTGAGGAAGCGTTTGAGCAGGAAGGCTGGCATAGTGGGGCGATGCGCGCCTGGGTCAGAGTTTCAGCGCCAGCGTGACGCCGTCGCCCAGCGGCAGCATGCTGTGCCGGATGCGCGGATCTTTCGCGAGCTTTTCGTTGAAGGCGCGCAGCGCTTGCGTATCCGTCGAGGTATCGGCGGGATCGGCAACGGCGCCGCCCCACAGCACATTGTCATAGGCCGCCATGCCGCCGGGCCGCAGCAGGGTGAGCACGCGTTCGTGATAGGCGGCATAGCCGGCCTTGTCGGCATCGACGAAGGCAAAATCATACGTGCCGGCCGCGCCATCGGCGATCAGGGCATCAAGCGTCTGCACGGCCGGTGCGATCTTCAGGACGATCTTGTGGGCAACGCCGGCCTCCTGCCAGTAGCGCCGGGCCACCGCGGTCCAGTCCGCGCTGATGTCGCAGGCGGTGATATGGCCGTCCTCGGGCAGGGCCAGCGCCACGGCCAGGGAGGAATAGCCGGTGAAGACACCGACCTCGAGGCAGCGTTTCGCACCGGTCGCCTGTATCAGCAGCTGGAAGAAGGCGCCCTGGTCGGCGCCGATCTGCATGCCACCATGGGGGATCCCGGCGGTTTCCTGCCGCAGCCGGGCCAGGGCGGGATGTTCCGTCGGCGAGACCGACAGCAGGTAGTCGTAGAGCCTGGCGTCCAGGCCAACGCTGCGGGGCATCAGGAGGCCTCCTTGCGGGCGGCCATATACGCCGCGTGCCGGGGCGGCAGCCGGTCCAGCAGGGCGCGGCGGCCGGGGGTGTCCAGGGTCGGCCAGGCGCCGATCTCGGCGCCGGTCCGCCAGCAGCCGATGCACCAGCCGGTTTTCCGGTCGATCTGGCAGACATTGATGCAGGGCGAGGGGATGTCCGCCCGATCCGTCATGGCCGGGTCTGTCATGGCGCGTCAAACCAGCGCATTTTCCCGCAGGGGACTTGAACCATGGGCGTGGACACTCTTATCTAGCGGGCGCCGTGCGGCCAGGGCCGCCGCGGACAGGCAGGGGACGTTCTAAGACGATGATCGACATAAAGAATCTGGTCAAGCAATTCGGGCCTTTCACGGCGGTCGACAATGTCAGTCTGACGGTTGCCAAGGGCGAGGTGCTGGGCTTCCTGGGCCCCAACGGCGCCGGCAAGTCGACCACGATGAAAATGCTCTGCGGGTTCCTGACGCCCACCTCGGGCAGCATCGCCGTCTGCGGCCATGACGTCGAGACCGATCCGCTGGCGGCCAAGCAGGTGATCGGCTATCTGCCGGAAGGCGCGCCGACCTATGCCGACATGACGGCGCGCGGCTTCCTCGATTTCATCGCCGATGTGCGCGGCATGAGCGGCACCGACCGCCAGTGGCGCCTCGACAAGGTGGTTGACCAGGTCAACATCAAGGATGTGCTGGACCAGCCGATCGACACGCTGTCCAAGGGCTACAAGCGCCGCGTCGGCCTGGCCCAGGCGATCCTGCACGATCCGCCGGTGCTGGTGCTGGACGAACCGACCGACGGCCTCGACCCGAACCAGAAGCATGAAGTGCGCGGCCTGATCCAGGCCATGGCGCGCGACAAGGCCATCATCATCTCGACCCATATCCTCGAAGAGGTGGAAGCGGTGTGCAGCCGCGCCATCATCATCGCCCGCGGCCGTATCGTCGCCGAGGGCCGCCCGGAAGGGACGGCCGGCTGGCGTATCGGCGATGTGCTGGCCGCGCCGGGCAAGCTGGACGCCGCCTTCCGCACCATCACGCAAGCGCGCGCCGCCTGATCAGGACCAGACCCATGAAACCGATGCTTGCCGTTCTGCGCCGCGAATTCAGCGGCTATTTCTCCACCCCGGTGGCCTATGTCTTCATCGTGGTGTTCCTGTTCACCGCGGGAATCTTCACCTTCTATCTCGGCCAGTTCTTCGAACGCGGCCAGGCCGACCTGAAGGCCTTCTTCCTGTTCCATCCCTGGCTCTATCTCTTCTTCCTGCCAGCCATCGCCATGCGGCTGTGGGCGGAAGAGCGCAAGAGCGGCACCATCGAGCTGCTGCTCACTCTACCAATCCCGTTGTGGGCTGCCGTACTGGGCAAGTTCCTCGCCGCCTGGGCCTTCGCCGGCATCGCACTGCTGCTGACCTTCCCGCTCTGGCTTACCGTCAACTGGCTGGGCTCACCCGATAACGGCGTCATCCTCGCCGGCTATATCGGCAGCCTGCTGATGGCCGGTGCCTATCTGGCGATCGGCAGCTGCCTCTCGGCGGTGACCAAGAACCAGGTGATCGCCTTCGTGGTCAGCGTGCTGGTCTGCTTCATCTTCACCGTCTCGGGCGCACCGATGGTGCTGAGCTTCTTCCAGGGCTGGGCGCCGGCGCTGATCGTCGACACCATCGCCTCCTTCAGTTTCCTGGCGCATTTCAACGCCATCACCGATGGCGTGATCGATCTGCGCGATCTGGTGTTCTTCCTTTCGCTGATCGCGGTCTGGCTCTATGCCACGGCCGTCGTTGTCGACCTCAAGAAGGCGGGTTGAGTCATGAAGTCCGGCAGCAAAGCCCTTCTCACCGGCACCGGCCTGATCGCCGCTTTTGCCGTCTTCCTTGGCCTGAATGTCGTGGTCAACCAGGGTCTGCGCAACACCCGCATCGACCTGACCGAAGCCCGGCTCTACACGCTGTCCGACGGCACCCGCAATGTGCTGAAGGCGATCCCCGAGCCGATCACCCTGCGCTATTTCTTCTCCGACAAGCTGGCCGGCAATGCGCCGCAGCTGAAGCAGTACGGCACCCGCGTGCGCGAACTGCTGGAACGCTATGCCTCGCTGTCGGGCGGCAAGATCCGTCTGGAAGTGATCGATCCCGAGCCCTTCTCGGAAGCCGAGGACCGCGCGGTGCAGGCCGGCCTGCAGGGCGCGCAGCTGCCCGGCGGCTCGCTGTATTTCGGCCTAGTCGGCAGCAATGCGCTGGACCAACAGCAGGTGGTGCCCTTCTTCCAGGCAGAGAAGGAGCAGTTCCTCGAATATGATCTGACCAAGCTGGTCTTCGCGCTGAGCAACCCGACCAAGCCGACCATCGGCATTCTCGGCGCCATGCCGCTGGAATACGGCCCGGGCGGCATCATGGCGGCCATGCGCGGCCAGGCGCAGCCCTATCTGATCCTCGAGCAGATCAAGCAGTTCTTCCAGGTGAAGATGCTCGATCCCTCCAAGCCGGAGGAGATCGACGACAAGCTGGGCGCGCTGGTGCTGGCGCATCCGAAGGACCTGAGTCCGCAGGCGCAGTATGCCGTCGACCAGTATGTGCTGAAGGGCGGCCGCCTGATCGTCTTCGCCGATCCTTACTCCGAAACCATGGCGGCGCAGCCGAATCCGATGACCGGCCAGCCGACGCCGGGCGGCGACCAGTCCTCGCTGCTGCCCGAGCTGTTCAAGGCCTGGGGCATCGAAGTGCAGGCCGGCAAGTTCGTTGCCGATCTGAGCCTCGCCCAGCGCGTGCAGACCGGTCGTCCGGGTGCGGCGGCCGTGGTCGATTACGTGCCGTGGCTGGCGATCCCGCCGGAGAATCTCAGCCATGCCGATGTGGTGACGGCTGATCTGACGCAGATCAATGCCGCCTCGATGGGCGCGATCCGCAAGCTGGATGGCGCCACCACCACGGTGACGCCGCTGATCACCTCGTCGAACCAGACCATGCTGATGGATATCGCCGATCTGCAGGGCGATCCCAATCCGCAGATCCTGGCCGAGAAGTTCAAGGCCGGCGGCGAGACCTATGTGCTGGCGGCCCGCATCAGCGGCAACGCCAAGACGGCTTTCCCCAATGGCGCGCCGGCGGCTGAGAAGAAGGACGGCGCGGCGGCGGCTGCCCCTGCCGCGGCACTGACCGAGAGCGTCAAACCGATCAATGTGCTGTTGGTGGCCGATGCCGATCTGCTGGATGATCGCTTCTGGGTGCGCACGCAGCAGATGATGGGCCAGAGCATGTATGTGCCGATCGCCGCCAATGCCGATTTCCTGGTCAATGCGATCGAGAATATGTCGGGCTCGGGCGACCTGATCGGCCTGCGCAGCCGCGGCAAGTCGCAGCGGCCGTTCGAGCTGATCGACGGCATGCGCCGCCAGGCCGACCAGCAGTTCTTGGCCCGCCAGCGTGTGCTGGAGCAGAAGCTGGAAACCACGCAGAAGCAGCTGGCCGACCTGCAGTCCAAGGCGCAGGAGCAGTCCAACGCCCTGCTCAGCGCCGAACAGGAAGCCGCGATCACCACCTTCCGCGACCAGCTGCTGGAAACCCGGCGCGAGCTGCGCGGCGTGCAGCGCGAGCTGAACCGCGATATCGAAAGCGTGCAGCTGCTGGTGAAGTTCATCAATATCGGTCTGATGCCGCTGCTGGCCGCGCTGGTCGCGGTCGGCCTTGCCATCGTCTGGCGCCGTCGCCGGATCCGTCGCGCGCTTGAAGGCTGAGAGTCGGGAGTCACGCCATGCAGATGCGCAATAAAACCTGGGCAATTCTGGTCGCTGCGGCCGTTGTGATCGGCGCGGCCGGCTGGTGGGTGACCACGTCACGCGACCAGGCCTCGCAGGCCGATTTCACGCCACGACCGCTGTTCCCCGGCCTGACCGCCAAGGTCAACGATGTGGCCTCGCTGGAGATCGCGACGACGAAGGCGCTGTTCCGCATCGAACGCGGCGCGACGGCTGACCAGTGGACCATGCCGAGCCGCAGCGGTTATCCGGTGCGCGCCGATCTGGTGCGCAAGAATGTACTGGGCATCGCCGGGCTGGAAACGGTGGAGCCGCGCACCGACAAGCCCGAGCATTACAGCCGCCTGCAGGTTTCCGAGCCCGACAAATATCAGCCGGTGGACGAGGCGGCGAAATCCGATCCCGGTCCGATCCTGGTGCGGCTGGTGGATGCCGATGCCAAATCGATTGCCGCGGTGATCGTGGGCAAGGCGCGCAGCTTCGGCAGCGGCGGCAAGCCGGGCCAGATGCATGTGCGCAAACCCGAAGACGCCCGCGCCTGGCTGGCCCAGGGCTATCTGGAGCTGCCCGCCGAACCGGCCCAGTGGCTGGCGAAGGATATGATCAAGCTGGATCGCAGCCGTGTCGCCTCTGCCACCGTGACGCATCCCGACGGCGAAGTACTGAAGGTGCTGCGTGGCCCGGAAAAGACCGATGGCTCGGGCGTCGATTTCGTGCTGCAGGGCGTGCCCAGGGGCATGAAGGCGGCGTCGGCCTATGACATCAACGCGGTGCCGGGCGCGCTGGCCTATCCGAATTTCGAGGATGTGGACAAGGCGGCCGAGCATGATTTCGCCAAGGCCACGGTGACCGAGATCGTCACGCTGGATGGCATCAAGGCGACGATCCGTGTGATCCCGGCCGAGCAGGACAAGAAGTTCTGGATGACCATCGCCGTCGCCTACAACGCCGCATTGGCGAAACCTGATGCCGCGAACAAGGATCTGCTGAAGCCCGATGAGGCCGAGAAGCAGGCCAACGAGGCCACCCGCCGCCTCGACGGCTGGGCCTATCTGGTCCCCGACTTCACGGCGCGCGACTTCACGCGCCGCCTGAAGGACCTGATCGAGAAGGATGAGCCGGAAAAGAAGGACGAGAAGAAGGGCTGAACCTTCTTCTGTCCGGGCTTACATCCCGACGCGGCTGAGCGGAATTTCGGTGACGCCATAGCCGGCTTCGGCCGGGATGCGCAGATGCGGTTCGCTGAAGCTCACCTTGTCCAGCACCGGCATCACGTCGACGATGGCATCGCCGGCTGCGGCTTTCAGGGCGCTGTCCACATCATTTGAACGCGCCAGCTTGACCAGCTGCATGCGGGTGGCAAACACGATGGTGCGTGTCTTGGCTTCCCAGGCATCCAGCGCGGCCTGCGCGCCCAGCCATTCGGATTCGACGGACTCGCTGCCGTCATGGACACCGATCTGGTCTTCCGGCGTGCGGGCCAGGAAGAACCAGGTGTCGAACCGCTTGGGCATCACCTCGGGGGTGATCCAGTGGGCGAACGGCACCAGGCTGTCCAGTGCGTAATCGAGCCCTTCGGCTTCGGCCATGTCGCGCAGCGTCTTGTCGCCGCGGTTCAGCGGTTCGCGCCAGGGCCCGAGCTTTTCCACGGCCTCGGCTGACAGCAGTCTGCCGTCGCCCTTTTTGCGCGCCAGCAGCAGACCGGATTCCTCAAAGGCTTCGCGGATCGCGCCGAAGGCGAAGGCGGTGAGCTGCGGATCGAAGGCGCCGGGCCGGGCATGGCGGCCCATCAGCACCGGATCGCTGTCGCCGGCGGCCAGCTTGCCGCCGGGAAACACCATGGCGCCGGAGGCGAAGTCGATCGCATGGTTGCGCTTGACCATGAAGACTTCCAGTCCGGCCTCGCCATCGCGGATCATCAGCACGGTGCTGGAGGGCAGCAGGGCCGGTTTCTGTTCACTCATCGCGTCTTCCCTTTGTGTTTTTTTATTCTTCAGACCGCACGCCGCAGGTAGATCTTGTTACCCCCATGCGGATCGGGCGTGAAGCCGCGGTGGCGCAGCCAGTCGATGCCGGCGCGGTCCTGCACCGGGCGCTGCACCTCCACCGCGGTCAGGCCGAGGCTGCGGGCATGCTGGGCGGCGCAGTCGAGCATCCAGCCCCCCAGGCCCTGGCCACGTGCTTCCTCGGCCACCGCCAGGCGGTTGACCAGCAGGCTGGCATGCATCGGCAGCAGAACAGTGAAGCCATCGACGGCGGTGCGCCATTCGGCCAGGAACAGGCTTTCATCGCGCTGCAGGGCGGCGAGGTCGAGCGTGGCGGCATCGCTGAAGGCGCCGCGGGAGATTTCGTTGAGGCGCGGCAGGTCGTTGCGGTCGGCCAGTCGCAGGCGATGTTCGATCCGGCTGTTTGCGGTCATGGCGAAAGCTTCCGCCGCGCCGGCTGCAGTGTCAACGATTGCGGCTGTGACCGATGGGTTGCGTGCCGCTATTGCGGCGCTTTCAGGTCGACGGCGCCGATGATCGGGCCGACACCGTGGCTGTTGACGGCCTGCAGCAGCACCACGGCGCCCTGCCGGCTCCAGTCGATATCGGTGAGCGCCGGCACTTCATAAGACGCCGCCTTGCCCTGCCAGCGGCCGAGTTCGGCCCAGACCCGCGCGACATTCAGGTAATTCAGCGTGCGGCCGTGATTCTCGCCGCGTTCGATGGCGACGTCATGCTGGAAGTCGTAGCGGCAGAGCAGCAGCTTGGCCTCGCCGGCCCAGCCTTTTTCCGCCAGCGCCTTGTCGATATCGGGTACGCGCACCTGCCACTGGCCGGCCTTGTGCTCGGCCTTCATGGTCACATGCTGCTGCTTGCGCGCCTTGGAGATCGCATAGGCCACAGCATCGCGGTCGGAACCGACCACGGCGAACTGGCCGTCCACCACCACCTGCGGCGTATAGACTTCGCGCTTACCGCTGTTGCGGGCGTAATCCTGCTGGCGCACGCCATGACCCTTGCGGCTGAGCGTATCTTTCCAGCCGAGATAGTCCCAGTAATCGACATGCAGCGACAGCGGCAGCACGCCGGGCTCCTGGCGCCAGTCCTTCATCAGCGCATCGGCCGGCGGACAGGAGTTGCAGCCCTGGCTGGTGAACAGCTCTAGCACCACCAGTTGCGGCGCGGCCTGATTCTGCGCGCGCGACGGCATTGCTGCGGCCAGGGCGACAAGGCCCGGCAGCAAAAACAATCCACAGCGGCGAAAAGTGGTCAGCATCATCGCGTCAACCTAGGCACAGCCCTACCCTACGACCAGTCACGTTGCAGTGAAAGCCGCAAGCCGCTGATCCAGCAGCAAAGCCGGCAGCGGCATGAGCCGCGGGGCATGGGTCCAGAGCAGGGCGGCCTCGACCGGACGGTCGGGGAAAATCCGGGTCAGCAGGGCGCGGTACAGCGCCATCTGGTCCAGATAGGCGGGGTCGACATCCTCGGCCCGCAGCGGCGGCGGGCGATTGGTCTTGTAATCCACCACCAGCACGGCCGCGTCTGTCACCAGAAGACGGTCGACCTGGCCCGCCACCAGCCGGTTGCCGATCCGCCCGGCCAGCGGCGCCTCGGCCCGGGCGCCGGCGGCAAAGACCCCGGCGAAATCCGGGTCGCGCAGCACCGCCAGCACTTCGTTGCCGATCTCGTTCTGCTGGGCCGGCGCCAGGCCATGGACAGGATGGGCGAGGAAGCGCAAGGCGGCTTCGGAACGGTCGGCCTCGGGCAGCTCGGGCAGGATCTGCAGCAGACGATGGATCAGGCGGCCGCGCGCCAGACCGGCCAGGCGGTCGGCGGCCATGGGACTGAGCGGCGGCGGATCGGCCTTGCTGGGCCGCGAGGGACTGAGCGGTTTCGGCGGCGTCGGATCGGGTGGTGCGGGCTGATGCAGCCAGGCCGGCGGCGGCATGGCCGGCACGATCGGCGCCTCGGCCTCGGCTGTGCCGCGGCTTAACGGGAAGCTCTCGAACCGCAGGGCCGTATCGCCCCAGGGCAGTTCTATGCCCTCCTGCGGCTGCAGGGCCGCAAAGCCATTGGCGACCAGATCGTACCAGCTGCCTGGCGCCGGGCCTTTTTCGGCCGTGCGGCTGTTCAGGTAACCGCAGATATAAAGCCGGTCGCGGGCGCGGGTCAGCGCCACGTAGAGCAGGCGGCGGTATTCCGCCAGCTGCTCGCCCTGGCGTGCGGTGCGCAGGCCGGTCGTCAAGGCCACATCGTTGTCCTTGCGCATCGGCCAGTAGAGCTGCGGCACGGCGCGTGCGAGTGCCGGGCCGGGCGCATGCATCGGCGGCTGCGGCGCTTCGCCCCAGAGCAGGCCTTCGTCGCCCTGCGCCTGCGGCAGGTCGCAGGTGTCGGGCAGGATCACCACCGGCGCTTCCAGGCCCTTTGCCCCATGCACGGTCAGCACGCGCACTTCGTCGCGGCCCTGGTCGAGGTCGCGCTTCACCTCGCCGGCATGGCGCGGGAACCAGCTGACAAAACCCTGCAGGCTGGGGGCTTCCTCGCGTTCATAGGCCAGCGTGGCGGCGAGGAATTCATCGATCGGTTCGTTGGCCTGCGGGCCCAGCCGCGCGATCAGGCGCCACCGGCCGCCGCCAGCACCCAGCAGCTCGGCATAGAGCGTGAATGGCGGCGTCAGATCGGCCTTGCCCAGCAGCGCCTGCAGTTCCTGCAGGGCCGCCAGCCAATGCGGCTGTTCGGCGGCGCGGGCCTGCAGGGCATGCCACAGGCGCGGCTGCGCACGGTTCCAGCACAGCGCGAACAGATCGTCCTCGCTGAAATTGAACAGCGGGCCTTTCAGCACGGCGGCGAGCGTCAGATCGTCATCGGGCAGCAGACAGAAACGGCCGAGCGCCAGCAGGTCGAGCACGGCGATCTGTTCGGCCAGCTTCATGCGGTCGGCGCCGGCCACCGGCACATTGGCGGCTTTCAGCGCCTGCACCATCGCCTCGAAGAACACGTTGCGCCGCCGCACCAGGATCATCACATCGCCGGCGCGCAAACGGCGGCCCTGGTTGGGCAGGTCTTCGTGATCCATCCAGTGGCGGATCGTTGCGGCGATCTGTTCGGCCAGGCGCACGCGCGGATCCTTCTGGCCGACGTAATCCAGCGGCGCATCCCAGGGTTCGCTCTCGGCTTTCGGATCGGGTTTGAGCGGCGGCCAGAGTTCGATGCGGCCGGCGGCCTCGCGCCGGCTGGCCTTGTGATTCAGCAGCACGCCATCCTGCACCACGCCGGGCTGGGCGGCCTCCGGCGCGAAGACGGCATCCACCAGCTGCAGGATCGCCGGCGCCGAGCGGAACGACATTTCCAGCGGCACCGGATGCAGCTGTTCGCCCACGGCCTCGGCACGGCGACGGAAATCCTGCCGCATGTCGAGGAAGGCCTGTGGTCGCGCGCCCTGGAAGCTGTAGATCGACTGCTTGACATCGCCGACGGCGAAGACGGTGCGCCGCAGGCCGTCGCGCGCGCCGCTGCCGCTGAAGAATTCCTCGGCCAGGGCGGCGATCACCGACCATTGGTCAGGACTGGTATCCTGCGCTTCGTCGACCAGGATATGGTCGATGCCCTGGTCGAGCTTGAACATCACCCAGGGCACCTGGCTCGGCTCGACCAGCAGGTCGCGGCTTTTCAGGATCAGGTCGTCATAGTCCAGCAGGCTGCGGGCGGTCTTCAGCGCCGTATAGGCCGTCAGCACGCGCTCGCCCAGCCGCAGCAGCATGGCGGTGGCCTCGGCGATGGTGAGAGCATTCAGGGTTTGCTGCAGCTCGATCAGGCGTGTCTGTTCCTCGCCCAGGATGTCGCCGCAATCGGCGGCGACAGCGATGGCGGCCTTGCTGGCCATGCTGGCGCGCGGCTTGCCTTCGGCAGTGAAGAATCCGGCCAGCCAGTCGCTTTCGAAGGTTGCGGCCGGCATGCTGGCGGCCAGCCAGTCGCCGAGCGGCAGGCCGATCTTCTGGTCGGTCTTGCCGCCGTTGCACAGGGCGCCGACGGCACGCCGCAGTGCCGGCCCATCCATGGCGTCGATATAAGCGGCAATCGTGCTGTCGCGGGTCGCATCGGGCGGCAGGTCGAGCATGGCATGGAGCGCGCCAATGGCCGCTGCCGCGCCACCATGGGCGTCGAGCAGCAGGGCGAGACCGCGTCGGCGGCCGAGCAGGGCTTTCAGCAGGGCGGCGAAACGCGTGTCATCGACACTGGCAGCGAAGAAATCGATCACCGGCTTGAACCCGGTATCGCGCAGGCCGTCGCCCAGCACCCGCGCCTGGGCGGCGGCAAACAGGTCGGCGGTCACGCCTTCATCGGCCACGGCAAAACCCGGCGGCACATTGGCTTCGACCGGAAAACGCTTCAGCAGGGCTTCGCAGAAGGCATGCACGGTCTGGAGTCTGAGGCCACCGGGTGCCTCCAGTGTGCGGGCAAACAATCGCCGTGCCGCGCCCGTGTCGCTGTCGGTGACCGCGCGGCCGAGCAGCTTGAAGAGCTGCTCTTTGAGCGCCGCATCAGGCAGCGTTGTCCATTTGCCCAGCCGTTTGGTCAGGCGCAGCTGCATTTCCGCCGCGGCCGCCTTGGTGAAGGTGAGGCAGAGAATGCCGCTCGGCCGCGTGTCGTTCAGCAGCAGGCGTGTGACCCGGTCGACCAGCACGGTGGTCTTGCCGGCGCCGGCATTGGCGGCCACCCAGGTCGACAGTGAGGGATCGGCGGCGGTGCGCTGTCCCATCTCATGGGCCAGTTTTTCATTATCGGGGGTCATGACTCGTCCCCCATGCCCTCGGCGCGTTCGGCGACGCGGGCAAGATGATCGTAGTCGCCGGCATAGTCGACGAATTGCGGGCGTGGCCGCGACAGATATGGCATCTCGGCATCATCGAAGCGCGCCACCCAGGCGGCCAGTCGTGCGAGGGCTTCCTGCGCCAGTTCATTTGCCGGTGGAATTTTCGTGCGGCTGGTGCTTTCGATGCGACGCGCCTCGCCCGGCTCCGCGCCGCCGCCGCTCAAGCGGATATAAACCAGTTCGGCGATGGTGCCGGGGGCAAGGCCGGCAAAGCCGCCGGCCGCAGCAATCGCTGCTTCCAGCGCCAGTTGCGGCGACAGGCCTGTATGCACCTGTTTGGCCGAGGGTGGGCGGCCGGTCTTGTAGTCCAGCACGGCCAGACTGCCATCGCTGCTGTTGCGGTCGATACGGTCGGCCTTGGCCTGCAAGGTGAAGAGCCCGGCCGGGGCGGCGATTTCCAGCGCGCCTTCCTGTTCCAGCAAAGCCGGGTGGCAGCCGGTGGCGCGGCGTGCGCGTTCCCAGGTCAGGAACCACTGCATGGCGCGCTCGAAACGCGGCCACCACAAAGCCGCGATCTCCGGCCGCAGCAGCCATGGGCCGAACTGCTGCCGGCCCAGCGCCTGCAATTCCGCCAACGCCGCTGTTTCATCCGGCAAGGCGTCCGGATATGTCTTCAGGAATGTCTCCAGCACGCTGTGGATCACCTCGCCGCGCAGACGGGCATCCGGCGGCTGGTCCGGCGGGTCGAGGCTGCGCAGTTTCAGAATGTGCTTGGCATAGAGCGCGTAAGGGTCGCGGATCCAGGTCTCGATGGCGGTGACATAGAGCGCGCGCGGCCGCGCCGCCACCGGCGGCGATGGACGCGGCGGGGCGCTGCGGATCAGGGCAGCCGGCGTATCGATCTGCTCGGCCCAGTGCAGATATTGCGACGCGTCAGTCGCGGACCAGCGCGCATCGCCCTCCAGCAGCGCATCCAGCCGCAGCAGCCAGCGCGCCGGCACCGTGGGCGTGCCGTCGACCTTTGCGGCGCGGGTCAAGATCACGTCATGGCCGCAGGCGGCCTGCATGAAATCATGGGCGGTCTGTCCCAGGCGGAATTCCGGCGGACTAAGGCCGAGTTTTTCCCGCATCGGCCGGCTCAGCCAGGGATCCTCTCTGGCCTGTGGCGGCCAGGTGCCTTCGTTGAGGCCGCCGAGGATGATGCGGTCGGCATGCTGCAGCCGGGCTTCCAGCAGGCCCCAGATGAACAGGCGCGAATGCGCGCCGCGTTTCGGCCGCACCACCTGGCCTTCCAGAAGGGCATCCAGCAGGCGCGGCCAGGCGGCCGGGTCGAGGCTGCCGAACTGTCCGGCGGCCTGCAGCAGATCGACCACCAGGCCATGCAGGGTCTCGCCGCTGTCATGCTGCCACAGCGATGGCGCGTCGTCGTCTTCGGCGGCGGTCAGCGCCTCGGCCGCCGCGATCTGGGCACGCAGCAGCTCGTCCAGGGCGACATCGGTTTGCTGCTGCAGCGCCTGCAAAGGCTGCAGGATGGCCGAGAGGCGGCCGAGCACCGGCAGCAGGTCGCGATCCTTTTCGCTTTGCAGGTCGGCAAACAATCCGGGCAGGCCGGTCTGCGGCCGGGTCCGGCGCAGCACGGCGCGTTCCAGCCGCCGCGTCCAACGCAGCAGGTCGAGGCGCTGCAGGCCGAGCCGACAGAAGGGATGCTTCAGCAGCGCCAGCAGCGGCACCGGCGCGCAATCCTCCGCCACCGCCTGGGCCAACAGGCGCAGGAACACGGCCGGTGGCGTCTGGTCCAGCGGCGTGCCGGCGGAATCGTCGATGGCGATGCCATAGCGCGCCAGTTCGGCGGCGACGCGGCGCGCCAGCATGCGGTCGGGTGTGATCAGCGCCGCGGTGCGGCCCGGCTGTTCCAGCGTCTCGCGCATCAGCAGCGCAATCGCCAGCGCTTCTTCGCGCGGTCCCGGTGCAGCGATGCGCTGCAGGCCCTGCAGCGCGCTATCGGGCAGCGCCGCGCCCATGCCGCCCCAGCGATGGGTTTCGCCCGGCGGCAGCAGAGCGGCCGAGAATAGCGCGGCGCGCGCGGTGGCCGTTGCGTCGCGATCCGCGCCGGGCCAGTCCTGCACGGTGCCACGGAGCACGCCCAGTACATCCAGCAGACGCGCCAGGGCATGCTGCGGATGGGTCGGTTCGGTGTGGGCCGCGGTCCAGGCGGCATCGTCCAGCCGTTGATCGAGTCCGGGCAGTACCACGCAGCCCTGCGGCAGCCGGGCGATCAGCTGCAGCAGCCGCGCGGTGGCGGGAATGGTGCCGGTGGAGCCGGCGGCGATCACCGGCCCGGTCGGCGGATGCTGCTGCCAGTGCTCGACCCAGCGCTGGGTGAGGCGCTGGCGGTGTTCCGCCGCATCCAGCCGGCCCTGCTCGGCCTTGATTGCCGGCCAGGCGGTGCGGATCACCTGCAGGAAATCCAGCGTCTGCTGCCAGTGGATGCTGAGTTCCGCCGGGACCAGATCGGGCAGGCGGTCGAGGCCGACTTCCTCGGTGGCCGCAGAGTCGAGCAGATGGCCCAGCTCACGCGCCAGCCGCAGCGCCGTGGCCGGATCGCCGCCGGCCAGCTCCGATGCGCGCACCAGGCGCGCCAGCAGCAGGCTGCGGTCCAGCGCGGTGAAGGGCAGGGCTTCGCTGGCGCTGTCACTGTCATGCAGGTCGAGTTCGTCTTCGTCGATATCGCCGAGCGGGCGGATCACCGGCAGCAGCAGCGCCGCGCCGTCGCTCTGGCGCAGGAAGGCTTCGCCCAGCGCCCGGCAGGCGCGCCGGGTGGGCAGCAGGACGGTGACGCCGGAAAGCTGCAGCGGATCGCGGCCATAGCGCTGCAGGATGCCGGCGGCCAGCGCATCGAGAAAGGCGCGGCCCGGCGCAATCGTGAAGACGGCGGGGTCGGCCGCGCGTGTCATGCCAGCAATGCCTCGGCCTGCGCGAGGCCGTCATGGGTGCCGACATCCATCCAGTCGCCGCGATGCACCAGGCCATGCAGGCGGCCGGCGGCAATGGCGCGGTCGTAGAGGGTATTCAGCGAGAAGGCGTCCGGCGGCGCGTTGTGAAAGAGCGCAGGCTGCAGGATCTGCACGCCGGTATAGACATATGGCGCTGCTGGCTGCGCACCGCGCCGGATCAGCCGGTCATCGGCCGCCAGATCGAAATCGCCCGGCCCGCCATGACCGGTGGCGCGTTCGCGTGGTTGCAGCAGCAGCAGGCCGTCCATGCGCGCCGGATCGAAGGCCGTGGCCAGACGGTTCAATGAGGTCTCGCCGTTATCGCGCCAGATCAGATCGGCATTCACCGCATAGAAGGGCGCATCGCCCAGCAGGGGCAGCGCTTTGGCGATGCCACCGCCGGTTTCCAGCAGCCGGTCGCTTTCGTCGGAAATGGTGATGGCGATGTCGTGGCGCGTCGCCAGATGGTCGCGGATTTTATCGCCGAGCCAGTGGATGTTGACGATGGCTTTTTGCACGCCGGCTTCGACCAGACGATCAAGGCAGCGATCCAATAGCGTGCGGCCGGCGACATGGACCAGCGGCTTGGGCGTATGGTCGGTGATCGGCCGCAACCGCGTGCCTAGCCCGGCGGCCAGCACCATTGCCGTTCCGGGCGCGCGGTCCATCACAGGCCCGGCAGCGGCTGGCGCCGCAGCGCCTGCGGCACCATGGCATCGAACCAGCCGCGCAGATCGGCCAGCGCCGGATGCGCCAGATCGCGTTCCACCAGGCCCCACATGCGGGGCATGAAAGCCTGATACTGAGGCTTGCCGTCGCGTTTCCACAGGCGGGTGAAGATGCCGAGGATGCGGGTGTTGCGCTGGGCGCCGAGGATGGCATAGGCGCGGCGGAATTGCGCATCGTTCACGCCACTGCCGGCGATGTAACGCTGCAGCATCGCTTCAGCCAGATCGGGATCGACATCGCGGCGTGCGTCTTCCAGCAGCGAGACCAGGTCATAGGCCGGGTGCCCCGCGACCGCATCCTGGAAATCCAGCAGACCAAGACGGGTCGCGCCCTCGCGCTGCGGCAGCCACAGCAGGTTCTCGGCATGGAAGTCGCGCAGCACCAGCACGCGCGGTTCGGTATCCACTTCGGGCGCCAGGATGCTCCACAGGAAGCGGAAGGCCTGGCGCTGGGATTGCGGCGTCTCGCGCCCGGTCAGCGCCGGCAGATACCAGTCGAGGAACAGTTCCACTTCATCGATCAGGCGCTGTTCGTCGTAAGGCGCGATGCCGGCGGGCGCCGGATGACGATGCAGGTCGAGCAGGAAATCGATGGTCGCTTCATACAGCGGGGTTTCATCCTGCCCGTCACGGATCAGGCGGGCGAAGAGATCGTCGCCCAGATCTTCCAGCAGCAGGAAACCGTGCTGCGCGTCTTCCGCCAGGATGCGCGGCGCGCTGTAGCCAAGGGTTTCGAGATGCCGGGCGATGCGTACAAACGGCCGGATGTCTTCCTGTGGCGGCGGCGCATCCATCAGGACGGCCGAAGTCGCGCCGCGCTGCAGGCGGTCGTATTTGCGAAACGAAGCGTCGCCGGCCAGTCTGCTGCGCGCTGCGTCGCCCCAGCCGGCTTTGGCAATGAAGGCCGTGGACAGCAACAGGCGGTCAGTCATGCGCGGACACCGTAAAATCAGTCAGACGTGCGGCCCAGGCGGCATCGCCTAGCAGGTCGGCCTGGCGCGGACCATCGGCGCCGGCCGTAGGGGTCAGGCGGATGGTCAGGGCGGAAGCCGGGGCCTGATTGCCCATGCGGTCGGGCCATTCGATCAGCGTGATCCCATCGCGCAGGGCATCGTCGAGGCCGAGTTCGTCCAGCTCGCGGATATCGCTGACGCGATAAAGATCGAAATGCCACAGCGTGCCAGCATCGGTATCGTAGGTCAGCACCAGATTGAAGCTGGGGCTGGGCACTTCGGTGCCGGGACCGCTCAGATGCCGGATCAGGGCGCGGGCGAAGCTGGTCTTGCCGGCGCCCAGCGGGCCATCCAGCAGCAGGGCATCGCCAGCCTTAAGCCGCGGCGCCAGCGCCAGCGCCAAAGCGGCGGTGGCCGCCTCGTCGGGCAGCGAAAGACGGCGAATCAGCGGCATGATGGGTTGAGTCTACTGACGGGCCGTCAGGGCCGCAATCGCGTCTGCCGGCAGGCTGTCGCCCTCATGGCGCGGCAGCAGGATTTCCACGGCCTGCGTGCCATCCTGCTCGCCGGTGAGCCGCAGCTGTGCGCCATGCAGGTCGAACAGGCCGCGGGCGACGATCAGTGACAGGTCGGCATTGGCGCGCCGGCGGTCGGGCGCATCGACCAGATCGGCAAACAGCTGGCGCGGCTGCACCGGGCTTAAGCCCCCGCTGTGGCATTCGATACGCAGGTTGACATGACCGGCGCGGCTGCTGCCCAGCTGCAGCGCCACATGGCCGCCCTGCGGTGTGCCGTCCAGGGCGGCAGCCATCACGCTGTCGAGCGCCTGGCGCAGGCGCTGCTCGTCGCCGCTGATTACGGCACCGCCGGTATTTCCGTCGGGCAGATCGAGGCGGATGGTGCGGCGGTCGGCCAGTTCACGCCAGGCTGTCACTTCGTCGCGCCACAGGGTTTCCAGCGCCAGGGGTTCTGGATCCAGCGCCATCTGGCCGACCTCGATGGTGGCGATGGCGATGATATCGTCGAGCAGGCGCAGCAGGTCGCGCGAGGTCTTCATGATATCGGCGCAGTATTCTTCCTGCCGGGCATTCATCGGCCCGAGGATGCCCTGGGCCAGCACCTCGGTCATGCTGATCAGCGTACCGAGCGGCGAGCGCAGGTCATGGGTGATGTTGCTGATGAAGGCCGCATTCATGCGGTCGGTGCGTTCCAGCGCCTCGTTGCGCTCGCGCAGGGCGCGTTCGATACGGATGCTGGCGCTGACATCGAGATAGGTATAGAGCACCGCGCCATCGGGCAGCGGCACCGAGGCATAGTCGATCACGGTGCCGTCGCCGCGCTCCAGCCGGCCGCGGGTGGCCTTGCGGCTGGCGAAGCTGTCGATCAGGCGCTCGCGCAGCTGCACCCAGTCAGGCCCGCGCTGCATCAGTGGGCGGGCGGCTTCCAGCACTTCGGTGATATGCGGCTGGCGGTTCAGCACATCGGGGTCGATCTGCCAGAGCTGCGCGAAGGCGCGATTGTAAAGCGAGATGCGGCCATCCGAGCCATAGACGACCACGGCTTCGTAGAGATGGTCCAGGGTGGCGCGCTGCACCGCGATCATGGTGTTGGTGGCGCGCTCCAGGGTGAGCTGCCGCGTCACGTCGTCATAGGCAAAGAGCAGGCCGCCCGAGGGATAGGCACTGATCACCAGCCGCAAGGTCGAACCATCGGGCAAATGGATCAGCTCTTCCTGCCGCTCGATCACGGTGGTGAAGAGCCCGATCTGGCTGCGCTTGTAAGTCTGCCAGTCGATCTGTTCCGGCAGCCGGCGTTCGGCCCGCAACTGTTCCAGCACTTCGCCGAATCCTGGGCGGGTTTCCAGCCAGGCTTCATCGAGCTGCCACAGGCGCGCATAGGCGCGGTTCCAGATCAGCAGCTTGCGGTCCGGGCCATAGATCGCGGTGGCGGTGGAGATGGTGCGCAGCACTTCCATATGGGCTTCCATATGGCGGCGCAGCTGGCCGCGCGCGTCGGCCTCGGGCGTGATGTCCTGGCCGAAGCCGAGCGTGCCGTCGCCGGCCGGCAGTTCGAAGATGCGATAGTTGCGGCGGTCGCCTTCGGCAACGAACCGGCGTTCCTGCGAGCGCAGTGTCGCCGCCTCGCGGGCGGCCAGCGCCAGGTCGCGCGGCTGGTCGAGATCGTGGGCGGAGGCCAGTTCCAGGCCGCGTTCGATGGCGTCTTTCGCGGTCGTTTCCGCCATCAGGGCATAGCGCGCATTGACCCAGAGCAGGCGGCCTTCGCCATCGCGGCGCCAGATCGGGAAGGGCGCGGCATCCAGCAGGGTGCTTGCCTGCTGTTCGGCCTGACGCAAGGAGTCGTTTTCGGCGAGCAGGGCATCGAGGCGCTGCTGCAGGGCCTGTGCTGCCTTGCGCTCGCCGTCGCGGGCAATGCCGGTGGCGACCGCTTCGGCTTCTGCGATCTGCAGCCGATCGGTCAGGCCGCGCAGGCGCCATGTCTGCCAGCCGGCGAAACCGGCTGCGGCCGCGGCAAGAACCGCTACCCAGACCGTCTCGTTCACGCTTGCATCTCCACAGCCCCAGACATACCGGCCACTATAGACAAGGCGTCAGAAACAACAAAGGCCGGGGAATGCCCCGGCCTTTGCGTCTGTCAGGCTGGTGGCCTGCATTAATAGCGATAATGATCCGGCTTGAACGGGCCCTTGTCGGCGATGCCGAGATACTTGGCCTGCACCGGGGTCAGCTTGGTCAGCTTGGCGCCGACCTTCTCCAGATGCAGGCTGGCGACCTTCTCGTCCAGATGCTTGGGCAGGGTGTAGACCTGCTTGTCGTACTTGCCCGGATTGGTCCAGAGCTCCATCTGCGCCAGCACCTGGTTGGTGAAGGAGGCGCTCATCACGAAGCTGGGATGGCCGGTGGCGTTGCCCAGGTTCACGAGACGGCCTTCCGACAGCACGATGATGCGCTTCTTGTCGGGGAACTCGACCTCGTCCACCTGCGGCTTCACATTGTGCCACTTCATGTTCTTTAGCGCACCGATCTGAATCTCAGAGTCGAAGTGGCCGATGTTGCACACGATCGCGCGATGCTTCATCGCGCGCATATGGTCGATGGTGATGACATCCAGGTTGCCCGTCGCGGTGACGAAGATGTCGCCCTTGGGGGCAGCGTCTTCCATGGTCACGACTTCGTAGCCTTCCATCGCCGCCTGCAGCGCGCAGATCGGATCGATTTCGGTGACCATGACGCGGCAGCCGGCGTTACGCAGCGAGGCGGCCGAACCCTTGCCCACGTCGCCGTAGCCAGCGATGACGGCGATCTTGCCGGCCATCATGACGTCGGTGCCGCGGCGGATACCGTCGACCAGGCTCTCACGGCAGCCATACAGGTTGTCGAACTTCGACTTGGTGACGCTGTCGTTGACGTTGATCGCCGGGAAGAGCAGGCGGCCTTCCTTGGCCATCACATAGAGGCGATGCACGCCAGTGGTGGTTTCCTCGGTCACGCCCTTGATGGCGGTGCCCATTTTGGAATACCAGCCGGGCGAGGACTTCAGCTTCTTGGCGATCGCGGCATAGAGGACGGTCTCTTCCTCGTTGGTCGGCTTGGAAATGACCGAGGCATCCTTCTCGGCCTGCATGCCCAGATGGATCAGCAGGGTGGCGTCGCCGCCGTCGTCCAGGATCATGTTAGGTGCGCCGCCATCGGCCCATTCGAAGATCTTGTGGGTGTAGTCCCAGTATTCTTCCAGCGACTCGCCCTTCACGGCGAAGACCGGGATGCCGGCCTTGGCGATGGCGGCGGCGGCATGGTCCTGGGTCGAATAGATGTTGCACGACGCCCAGCGGATGTCGGCGCCGAGCGCCTGCAGGGTTTCGATCAGCACGGCGGTCTGGATTGTCATGTGCAGCGAGCCGGCGATGCGCGCGCCCTTGAGCGGCTGAGACTTGCCGAATTCGGCGCGGGTGGCCATCAGACCGGGCATTTCGGTCTCGGCCATATCCAGTTCCTTGCGGCCCCAGTCGGCCAGGCCGATGTCTTTAACGATGTAATCCGCGCTCATTTCAGCTGCTCCAGTTGGCGAGATTTCCAAAACTGGGCGCCGGTATAGCAGGGGGCGGCCGGGTCTGTCCAGCCTTACATAAAGAAATCTTTATATAGGAATATGACCGTCTACAGCCTATTCAGGCTCCCCGAACTTGCCCTCCACCAGGGCAACCAGCGCCTCTAGGGCGGCCTGAGCCTCGGCGCCGGTGGCGGCGATATCGATGCTGCTGCCCTGGGTGCCGGCCAGCATCATCAGGCCCATAATGGATTCTCCGTTGACCGTCTGGCCGTCTTTCGAGACCTGGATGCGGGCCTGGGGAAAGCGGGCAACCACCTGGACGAACTTGGCCGCCGCGCGGGCATGCAGGCCGCGCTGGTTCGGGATCGTCACATTGCGCGTCAGGGCGCCGCTGGCCGTCGGGGCATTCATCAGGCGGATTCTCCCGCCAGCAGCTTGGACGCTACGTTGATGTATTTGCGGCCGGCTTCCTGGCCGGCGCTGACCGCCGTGGCCAGATCGGCCTTGGCGCGCACACTGGCCAGCTTGATCAGCATGGGCAGGTTCACGCCGGCGATCACTTCCACCTTGGCTTGGTCCATGATCGAGATGGCGAGGTTCGAGGGCGTACCGCCGAACATGTCGGTCAGCACGATCACGCCGCGCCCGGTTTCGACGGCCGCGACGGCGGCGAGGATATCGGCGCGGCGCTGCTCCATGTCGTCATCGGGTCCGATGCAGACGGCGCGCATGCTTTTCTGCGGGCCGACCACATGCTCGGTGGCGTGGATGAATTCCTCGGCCAGGCGGCCGTGGGTAACGACGACAATACCGATCATGGGACGCTATCGATCTTGTGACGGGGCATGGGGCTGGGGATCCTTTAACGGCTGCGTCAGGCCAAGGTTCAGGCCGGGGCCAGATCGCGGTCGCGGTGGCGGATATCGACACGTTGTCCGGCATCGCGCAAGTGTTTGCCCAGGGCCTCGGCAACCGCTACGGAACGGTGGCGTCCGCCTGTACAACCGATGGCGATGGTCAGATAGCGCTTGCCCTCTTCGGCATAGCGCGGCAGCAGTGCGCCGATCATGCCGGTGAGCCGGGAAAAGAAATCGTCATAGCCGGGATCGGCCGCGACATAGGCGGCCACCGCAGGCTCGGTGCCAGTCTGCGGTCGTAAGATTTCGTCATAATGCGGATTGCGCAGGAAGCGCACATCGAACACCAGATCCGCCTCGCGCGGCAGGCCAAGTTTGTAGGAAAACGAGGTCACCATGATACTGAGGCCGGGCAGGGCGTCCAGCGCGAATTGCGCGGCCATAACCTGCCGGAATTCGGGTAATGCCAGGGCGGAGGTATCCAGCGTGACATCCGCTTCGCTCTGCAGCGGCAGCATCAGGCGGCGCTCGGTGGCGATGCCGTCGGCGACCGGCCGGTCGGCGGCCATCGGATGACGCCGCCGCGTGGCGGTGAAGCGCTTGAGCAGGATGTCGTCGTTGCAGTCGAAATACAGCAGCTGCACGGCCAGGTCGGCGCGCTGCTTCAGTTCGCCGATCACGGTAATCAACGCATCGGTCTGGAATCCGCGGGTGCGGCTGTCAATGCCGACGGCGATGGCGCGGCGCGGCTGGTCGGATGCCGGCTCATCCTCGGGCGAGGCGAGGCGGCGCAGCAGCGAGATGGGCAGGTTGTCGACAGCTTCGTAGCCGAGATCCTCCAGCACCTTCAGAGCGGTGGTCTTGCCGGCGCCGGACAGGCCGGTGACGACGACGACGCGGATCGGCTCGGCTTTGGCAGGGTCCGCGGCGGGCATGACCATCAGGCCTGCTGCCGGAACGCAACGACAGTCTCGGCGTCGAAGGCTTCGGCCGGCGTGAACAGCCTGCCGGTGGCGGCACGGGCCAATGCCCATTTCACCTTTGCCGCCGCACTGGCCTCGAAGGCATGCAGCGCGAGGCGGGGCAGTGCGACATCGCACAGCGTTTCGTAAGTTTCGTCCGGCAACCGTGGCACATCGGCGGCGGCCACCAGATCGATCACCAGCGCCAGCGGCGTCGGATCGGCGGCCATCACAGGCACCGGGCCCAGGCCACGGATTTCCAGCAGGCCGCGGATAGCGGCAGGCGCTGCCGCGATCACGCGCGCACCCTGGCGGCGCAAAGCCGTGCGGTCGTCGGCTACCAGCATGGCGCCGGCCACGCCATAGGCTTCGATTAGTCGGAGTGCGAGGTCGGATTTGCCGGCGCCCGAGGGGCCGCGCAGCAGCACCGCCTCGCCGTCAATCGCCACACAGGTTGCGTGGACAGTCAGCATGGGCGGGCAGCCTGCCGCCCGCTCCGTGCACTGTCAATACATGCTTCTGTGGATATCCGTCGGCTTGGTTAATACCCGCCGTTCAAAGCGGCAGACGGACCACAAAGCGGGCACCGGTCGGCCCGTCGTCACGGTTCTCGGCATGAATCTGACCACCGAGCGACTGCACGATCTGACGGGCAATCGAGAGGCCGAGGCCCGAATGCAGGCCGAAAGCCTCGGCGGACGGGCGTTCGGTGTAAAAGCGCTCGAAGATCGATTCCCGGTTTTCCTCCGGAATGCCGGGGCCATGATCGGTGACGCTGAACACGATGTGGCGCGGTTCCCGGCGCACGATGACCGTGATGATGCCCGCGGGCGGGCTGAAGGAAATCGCGTTGTCGAGCAGGTTGCGCGCCACCTGGCCGAGGCGGTCCTCGAAGCCCGGCGCCAGATAGGGGCCGGGTTCGATCAGCTTCAGTTCGATATGCGGGCCGCCATCGCCCAGTCGGGTGGCGTAGGGCTCGATCACCGACTGCAGCATGGCGGCGATATCGATCGGTTGCGCTTCGGTGCGCGCCAGTTCGGAATCCAGGCGCGAAGCGCCGGAGATATCGGTAATCAGCCGATCCATGCGGCGCACGTCATCCTGCATCACCGTCAGCAACCGCGCGCGCAGTTCCGGCTTGTCGGTGCGCATGAAGGTTTCCATGGCGCTGCGCAGCGAGGTCAGCGGGTTCTTGATTTCATGCGAGACATCGGCGGCGAATTTCTCGATGGCGTCCAGACGCTGGGACAGTGCCGCCGTCATGGCGCGCAGCACGCTCGAAAGATCGCCGATCTCGTCCTGCCGGCCGGAGAAATCGGGTAGCGACAGATGGGCGATACGGCCCTTGGCGTCGCGGATGCGGCCTGCCGCCTCGGCCAGACGATGCACCGGCCGCACGATGGCGCCGGCGAGGTAGAGCGAGGCCAGCACGGTGAAGCCCAGCACGGCGGCAAAGACCTTGAGCACGCCGAGCCGCTCCTCGCGCACGCGGGCATCCAGCTCGGCGCTGTCGATATTCAGCAGCAGGGCCCCCACCACCTTGCGCAGGCCCTGCACCGGCACGGCGACCGACAGCATGATGCGGCCGTCGGGCAGGTCGCGCAGCTGCTCGCCGCTTTCGCCGTTCAGGGCGCGGCTGGCTTCCGGATAATCGTTGGCATGGGTGAAGGGCAGCTCGACATAGCTCGGCAGCTGCAGGGTGGTCATGAACAGGGCGTTGATGTTGTCGTAGAGGCCGATCAGCGCCTGTTCCCAGGGCGTGTCGATATTGGGCGGCGCCAGTTGGCGGGTCACCACGCCGCGCCCGGCGGCCAGCAGCAGGCGGCTGTCGGCAATCATCTCGCCCTCGGCATCGAACAGCCGGGCGCGGGCGCTGGATTGCGTGGCAAGGCGCCGCATCAGCTGGCGCGCCAGCTCCGGCTCCAGCGTCGGCGTGAATTCGGTGGGCGAAATGGCGGATTCGCCCAGGGCGCCGGCGATCAGATTGGCTTCATAACGCAGCGCATTGATGCGGGTGTCGATCAGGCTCAGGCGGAACTGGTCGAGATAGAAAAAGGCCAGCACCAGCGCCAGCGGCGCCGCCAGGTTGATCAGCAGGATGCGGCGGGTCAGCGGCGACATCACCCGCCGTCGCGTGCGCTGTTCGCTCACCGCCGCATCTCCGTGACTGTCCTTCTTTCAGGCGGCTGCTTACGCCGCCGGTTCCTTGAAGCGGTAGCCGACGCCATACAGCGTCTCGATCGAGTCGAAGTCGTCGTCGATGCTCTTGAACTTCTTGCGCAGCCGCTTGATGTGGCTGTCGATGGTGCGATCGTCGACATAGACATTGTCGTCGTAAGCGGCATCCATCAGCTGATCGCGGTTCTTCACATGACCGGGGCGCTGGGCCAGCGCTTCCAGCAGCAGGAATTCCGTCACCGTCAGCGTGACATCCTCGCCTTTCCAGGTGCAGCGGTGGCGGGCCGGATCCAGCTCCAGCGCGCCGCGCACGATCATCTTGTCGGCCGAAGTCTGCTCGGCGCCCGGACGATTGGCCTCGGCGCGGCGCAGCACCGCCTTGATCCGTTCGATCAGCAGGCGCTGGCTGAACGGCTTGGTGATGTAATCGTCGGCGCCCATCTTCAGGCCCAGCACCTCGTCGATCTCCTCGTCCTTGGAGGTGAGGAAGATCACCGGCACCTGGCTGACGCGGCGCAGCCGGCTCAGCGTTTCCATGCCGTCGAGCCGTGGCATCTTGATGTCGAGGATGACGAGATCGGGCACCTGCTGGGTCAGGTGGCGCAGGGCCT
The DNA here is from genome assembly GCF_058806975.1 of Ferrovibrio sp. GW821-FHT12E11. Lineage (NCBI taxonomy): Bacteria > Pseudomonadati > Pseudomonadota > Alphaproteobacteria > Rhodospirillales > Rhodospirillaceae > Ferrovibrio > Ferrovibrio sp. GW821-FHT12E11. The sequence continues at coordinate 1,282,340 of NZ_JBXAQG010000001.1, read as the reverse complement.
CGGCGCCGTCATTGTAGGTGCGGACCTTGTAGCCTTCCGCTTCCAGCGCGATCGAGACCGAGGTGAGGATGTTGCGGTCGTCATCGACCAGGGCAATGGTGGCGCTCACGGCAAATCCTTAAGTATCACGGGGCTAAATCCCGGAAAACCGGTGATCCAAGTCACATCTATATAGCAAGCCGCTGGTGGTTTTGCAGGGGCCGCAGCAGGCTGGCGGCATGAATTTCGCCCCGCTTCTAACGGCCGGCCCGGCCGTTCATATCCATCTGGCGGCCACATTTCTGGCGCTGCTGCTGGGAATCGCCATGCTGGTGCGCCGCAAGGGCACTGGCGCACACCGGCTGCTCGGCTGGCTCTGGGTTGGCCTGATGCTGACGGCAGCGGTCAGTTCCTTCTGGATCACGGGCATCACCGGCACTTTCAGCCCGATTCATGCGCTCAGCGTGCTGGTGTTGGTTTTGGTGCCCCTGGCCATCCTGGCGATCCGACGCGGCAAGGTCGCCCGGCACCGCATGGCGATGATCGGCCTGTTTTTCGGCGCCCTGGTGATTCCGGGCCTGTTTACCCTGCTGCCGGCGCGGCTTCTGGGGCGACTGTTGACCGATGGCGTGGCTTTATTCGCCTTGGCCCAGTAACAGCCCGCGGCGGCGCGCCGCCTCGAACAGGCTCAGAAAGACCGCAAAGCCGAGGGCCAGATACAGGGCGTTCAGCGCGAAGGCGCCGATCAACAGATCCTGCCGCAGCACGCCGTCCACCAGCAGCGCCCGCATACCTTCGAACACATAGGCGGGCGGCATCGACCAGGCCACCGCCTGCAGCCAGCCCGGCAGCACGCTGACCGGGTAATACACCGCCGCTACCGGCAGGATCAGGAACATGGCGCCCCAGGCGGCGCTTTCAGCGCCCAGGCCATGGCGCATGATGAGGCCGCAGACGGCGATGCCGATGGCCCAGCCAAACATGGTGAGGCTGAAGAAGAAGCCGGCCAAGCCCAGACCCATGCTGTAGACCGAGAAGTCGAAGAACAGCCAGGCCATCAGGCTGACCGGGATCATGCCGACCAGGGTGCGCAGCAGGCCCATCACCAGGATCGAGGCGGCGAATTCGCTCGGCCGCAGCGGGCTGACGAACAGGTTGCCCAGATTGCGCGACCACATCTCTTCCAGGAAGGAGATCGCCACGCCGAGCTGCACGCGGAACATCGAGTCCCACAGCATCATGCCGGCGAGGAAGACGCCGAAGGCCTGGGCGATATACGAGGTCTTGCTGGCGAGGAACTGGGTGAGGAATCCCCACATGATCATCTGCACGGCGGGCCAGTAGATCAGCTCGACAATGCGGGTCCAAGAGCCCGACAGCAGATACCAGTGCCGGCGCAGCATAGCGTGCATGCGCTGCAGGCTGCAGCTCAGCGAGTCCGTCATCATGCCGGCACCTTCTGTTCGGCGGCCTTGCCCTGGCCGCGGGCGATATCGAGGAACACTTCCTCCAGATTGCTGCGGCCGTAGCGCGCGATCAGTTCCGGCGCGGTGCCGCGGTCGACGATGCGGCCCTGCTTCATCATCAGCACCTGGTCGCACAGCCGCTCGACTTCGCCCATGTTATGCGAGGCCAGCAGGATGGTGGTGCCGCGCTCCTGGCGGTATTTTTCCAGCAGGCTGCGCACCCAGTCGGCGGTATCGGGGTCCAGCGAGGCGGTGGGTTCGTCGAGCAGCAGCAGGTCGGGGTGATTGATCAGCGCCTTGGCCAGGGCCACGCGGGTCTTCTGGCCGGCCGAGAGCGCGCCAGCCGGGCGATCCAGCAGGGCGGCGAAATCGAGTTCCTGCGCCAGTTCGGCGATGCGCGCGGGCGCCTGCTTCACGGCATAGAGGCCGGCGAAAACCATCAGGTTCTGCCGCACGGTCAGGCGATGCGGCAGGTCCACATAGGGCGAGGAAAAATTCAGCCGCGGCAGGATGCGGTGGCGCTCGCGCAGCATGTCGGTGCCCAGGATGGCGATGCTGCCGGCCGAAGGCTTCAGCAGGCCGAGCAGCATGGCAATCGTGGTGGTCTTGCCGGCGCCGTTGCCGCCCAGCAGGGCCGTGACACTGCCCGGCTTCACGGTGAAGTCGATGCCGTCAACGGCACGCACCAGCGATTCTGCCTGACCATAGGTCTTGGCCAGGCCGGCCACGGCAATCGCGGAATCAGTCATGATACAGGCTCTGGCGGCTGACGGAGGGGCGAGGCAAAACTGATAGGCAGATGCGGCAGGATTGTCCAGCCCGACCTGGGCCGGGCCCGGCGGCCGTCACTTGCTAGTCATGGTCCAGATGCCGTCCCAGTTTGCCGGGGCTTCTTTTTCCAGGATCGCGACGCGGCTGAGGAAGGCATCCGCCAGACGGTCGCCGCCGGCGCTGGTCCGGCCCTGCTCCAGATGCTGGCGCGCAACGGCCCAGTCGCCCCGGCGATAGGCGGTCAGGCCTTCGGCAAAGGCGGCATCGCGGGCATGCTGTGCCGCATCGGCGTGACCATAGACCTCGAAGACGCGTTCCGGTTCGGTCTTGCCGACCACGCGCATCATGTCGATCTCACGCATGGCAAACTGGTCGCCCACCATGTTGCGGGTCTGCGTGTTGACCATGATGCGGGTGCCATAGGCCTTGTTGGCGGCTTCCAGGCGCGAGGCAAGGTTCACGCTGTCGCCCAGCACGGAATAGCTTTGCGAGAATTCCGAGCCGATCGAACCGACCAGCATCTCGCCGGTGGCGATGCCGATGCGGATGTCGATCGCCGGCAGGTTGCCGCGCACGCCGATCAGGTCGGGCAGTTCGGCATTGAAGCGCTCGAGCTGCTTCACCATGTCCAGCGCAGCCTCGCAGGCCAGCAGGGCCTGGCGGTCGCTGGCCACGAAGGGAGGGCCCCAATAGGCCATGATGGCATCGCCGATATATTTATCGATGACGCCGTTATGCTCGCGCACCGGCTGGGACATCAGGGTCAGGTAGCGGTTCACCACCGCCAGCAGCGCGGCAGGCGATAGGCGCTCGCTCAGCGCCGTGAAGCCCTGCATGTCGCAGAACAGCACGGTCATGATCCGTCGCTCGCCCTCGCTATGGGCGAGATCGGGGCGATCCAGCAGGCCCTCGACAATACGCGGATCCATGTATTTGCCGAAGGTGTCGCGGATGCGCTCCTTCTTACGCAGCTCTTCCACCATCACATTGAAGCTGGCGGTGAGCTGGCCGATCTCGTCGCGGGAGGAGACCGGCAGGTCGACATCCAGGGAGCCGCCTTCGATCCGCTGGGCGCCCAGCAGCAGCGCCTTCACCGGCCGGACCAGACTGCGGGTGATGAAGCCGGCGGCGACCAGGCCAAGCGCGCAGGCCAGGATGGTGACAAGCATGTTGGCCAGCATGAGGTTTTCCTGGAACTGGCGCACACTTGTGGCGGCGCCTTCCAGAATCAGCCGCATGTCGTTGCGGTAGCGCTCCAGCCGCTCGTTCACATCCGTGCTGCGCTCTTCGATGGGATCCAGTGCGCCATAGACCTTCTGCCAGTCTTCAGCGGCGAGGCCGTCCAGCACCGGGGCCAGTACGCGTTCTTCCTTGCCGAATATCTCCAGAATCATTTCGATCTGGGCATCCACCCGCGCAATCGCCTGATCGTTGTGGAAATAGGAATCCCATGCCAGCAGGGCGGCCAGATGCTGTCGTGTCGCGCCCAGCTCGGCCCTGACCCCTTCGATCGATCTGAAGATATCGGCGCGGTAGGTTTCGTTGTGGTCGTTGGACGTCATGTCGCCCGAACGGACATGCACGATCAGGCGTCGCAGGGCGAGGTCCTCTTCCACCGAACGGATATGGGCGCGAGCCAGGGTGGCATAGGCCGGCATGTAATGCTTTTCGATCAGGCCCAGTTCGTCGCTGACGATTCGCGCCATCTGGCTGGCGATCACGGCCACCAGCACCATGACGGCCAGCAGGCTGGCCGCGACGGCGAAGATCTTTGCGCCGACGGACCGCAGGAGGCTGACCTTGAAAGGGAGCGCAGCAATGGCGGAGAAGAAGGTCATGAAAGTCCCGGTCGGATCGTCAGGGTCGGCAGCATGACATAGCGGGGGCGGTCCGGGAAGGGATCCTGGATGCCTGCCGCCACCTGTCTGTCATATCAAAACATCGGCTGTGCAAAAGCGCTGGCCCATGGCGCGGCAAACCGTGTAACGTCCGGCCCATGTCGCGCGAAACAAGACGCTTTCTCTGGTCTCTCTGCATTTCGATCGGGCTGGTCTACACGGTTCTCGAACCGCGCCATGTGCCGTTCCTGTGGACCTGGCTGATCTCGCCGCATCTGCCGATCTGGCTCGACAAGCCGCTGGCCGTGCTGGCCTGGTTCAGCCTGGCCTGGACGGTTGCCACCGGATTCGAGCTGTTCCTGTGGCGGCGCATGTATGGCCAGAGCCTGTCGGGCGTGCCACGCCAGCGCAAGCTGCTGACCGACCTGTTCAACGTGATGCTGTATGTCATTGCCGCCGGCTTCATCGTCGTCGAGGTCTTCGACCAGGCGCCGACCGGCCTGTTTGCCACCTCGGGCGTGGTCGCCATCATCATCGGCTTCGCCCTGCAGCAGCTGCTGACCGATATCTTCGCCGGCGTCGCCCTCAATCTGGAGCGCCCGTTCAAGGCCGGCGACTGGATCACCATGGACGGCACCCAGGGTATGGTGCTGATGACCAATTGGCGCGCCACCCATCTGCGCACCCGCACGATGGATCTGATGGTGGTGCCCAATGCGGTGATCGGCCGCGCCAAGCTGATCAATCACAGCCGGCCGCAGGCGCGGCATCTCGATTTCGTCGAGGTAATTTTGCAATACGGTTTCGACGAAGCCGCCCTGCAGCGCCTGCTGAAGGACGCGGCGCTTACCGTGGACGGCGTGCTGGCCGACCCGGCGCCGATCATCGCGCTGCATGAACTGCGGCCGGTCGTTACGGTCTGGCGCATCTACTTCTTTGCCGACGATTTCGCCCGGGTCGTGATCATGAAGGCCGAACTGCTGCATGCCGCCTATGCGGTTTTGCGCAAGGACGCGCTGTCCGCCTATCTGCCGCGCAACGAAACCATTCTGCATCTGGATGCGCCGGCGCCGGCGCTGCAAAACAACTGATCATGGCGTTTGGGGGATGACACGATGAAAAAGAAAAGCCTGAAGCTGGCCCTGCAGGGCGGCGGCGCCCATGGCGCGTTCACCTGGGGCGTGCTCGACCGGTTGCTGGAAGATGACCGTATCGAGATCGAGGCGCTGGTCGGCACCTCGGCGGGCGCCATGAATGCCGCTGTGGCGGCCTATGGCCTGGGCGCCGGCGGTCCGGCGAAAGCCAAAGAGTTGCTGGAGAAATTCTGGCGCCTGTCGTCCGAGGCCGGCAAGAAGGGCCCGCTGCAGCCCAGCCCGATCGACAAGATGTTCAGCATCGGCAACATGGACTTCTCGCCGATGTACCATTTCTTCAATTCACTGTCGCAGATGATGTCGCCCTACCAGCTCAATCCGGCGAACGTCAATCCGCTGCGCGATCTCATCGCCGAAGTGGTGGATTTCGAGGCGCTGCGCGCCAACAAGACAGCCGCCAAGCTGTTCATCTGCGCCACCAATGTGAAGAACGGCCGCATCCGCGTGTTCAACCGCGATGAAGTGACGCCCGATGCCGTGATGGCCTCGGCCTGTCTGCCCTTCCTGTTCCAGGCCGTGGAAGTGGACGGCAATTTCTACTGGGATGGCGGCTATTGCGGCAATCCGCCGATCTTTCCGCTGATCTATGAAAAAGGCACCAACGATATCCTGATCGTGCAGATCAATCCGGTGAATATCCCGGAAGTGCCGAACACGGCGGCCGCCATTCTCGACCGCATCAACACGCTGAGCTGGAATTCCAGCCTGATGCGCGAGATGCGCGCGATCCAGTTCGTGACCAACCTGCTGGACAGCAACGAGCTCAACCGCGAAAAGTACCCCCGCGTCTTCATGCACAGCATCGACGCCGAGGAGCTGCTGGCCAAGTTCAGCGTCTCCAGCAAGCTCAACCCGGACTGGGATTTCCTGTGCTATCTGCGCGGCATCGGCCGCGAGAAGGCGGATGCCTTCCTGGCCGAGCATTTCGACGATATCGGCAAGGCGTCGACCACCGATATCGTGGCCAAATTCATGTAAAACCCGCCGGTTGGCGGCGCCCCGGTCCGGGGCTGGACAGGGGTGGGGATTTTGTCTATAACCGCGCGCCGTTACGGGCTTTTGGCCGTAACGGCTTGTGTGCCCAGGTAGCTCAGTTGGTAGAGCAGAGGACTGAAAATCCTCGTGTCGGCGGTTCAACTCCGTCCCTGGGCACCATTTTCTCCCCTTATCGTTAATCTGTTTGCTGCCATGCCCGACATGGCCATGCCATATTTGCGACCACACTGCTGACGCCATGACCCGCTCCCTTATCGCCATCCTGCTCACCGCCATCATTCTGCTGGCCCCGCCGGCCATGGCGCAGACCGTTGCCCCTGCTGCGCCCCCTGCCGGTCTGTCCGCTGCGGAACTGAACAGTCTGGCCGATCAGCTGGAAGACGAGGGCGCGCGGCGCAAGCTGGTCGAAACCCTGCGCGCACTGTCGACAGCGCAGACGGCGCCGGCCGAGACCAGGCCGGCCGCAAAACCGGCCACGGCGCCGGCTCCTGCCCCGGCTGCGACACCGGCCAAGCCGGCCGCTGCCGCGGAACCGGAAGATCCCGGCGCCGTCATTGTCGATTCCGTGGTCGACCAGATGCGCCGCGCCGGCAGCAGCTTCGCGGCACTAGGGGCCCTGTTCTCCGATCTGCCAGCATTAAAGAAATGGTTCAGTCTGCAGATCGAGCATCCCGGCCGTCGCGCCCTGTGGATCGATGTGCTGCTGAAACTGGGCGCCGTGCTGGTGGTGGCGATGGCGGCGCAGGCCGTGGCCTTCCTGGCGATCCGCCGGCCGCTGGCCACACTGGAATTGCGCAAGCCCGGCCCGCTCTGGCTCGGCCTGGTCTTCGTGCTGCTGCGTGCGCTGGTGGCGTTGCTGCCCACGGCGGTTTTCGCCGGCACGGCCTATGGCATGCTGGCGGTGCTGGCGCCCAATGCGCTGACCCGCGACATTGCCCAGATCATCGTTCTGGCCTTCGTCGCCTGGCGCGCCATCGAGATCGCCGGCCAGATGCTGCTGGCGCCCGAAGTGCCGCATCATCCATCGCCTCTGGCGCGTCTGCTGCGGATCGATGGCGAGAATGCCGCGTATATCCAGGTCTGGCTGCGGCGCCTGAGCGCTATCGCCCTGTTCGGCTATGCCGCTGTGCGGATCGCCGTGCGTGTGCGTATCCCCGCTGACGGCATCGATGTCATCGCCACTGTGATCGGCTTTGTCTTCACCCTGATGCTGACCATCCTGGTGCTGCAGAACCGTACGGCCGTGGCGCAACGCATCCGCGGCCAGGCAGCGGCAGAGGAAGACACGGCACGCGGCAATGCGCTGCGGCTGCTGCGCCATCGCGCCGGCGATATCTGGCATGTGCTGGCGCTGCTCTATATCGGCGCCACCTTCGCGGTCTGGGCCTTCGATGTCAGCGGCGGCTTCCAGCTGATCCTGCGCGGCACGCTGCTCACCGTAGCCGTGCTGATTGTCGTGCGCGTACTGCTGTTTGCCGCCGAACATGGCTTCGGGCGACTGTTCGCAGTCAAGCCCGAGGTGCAGCATCGTTTCCCTGGTCTGGAGCGGCGCGCCAACCGTTACCTGCCTGTCCTGCTGGGCGGCCTGCGCCTGCTGCTCTATATCATTGCTGTCTTTGCCATCCTGCAGGCTTGGGGCCTCGACTCGCTGGGCTGGCTAGGCAGCGCCACGGGGCGCAACCTGGTGGCCCGCGTCACCACCATCCTGCTGGTCGTGGTGATCACCGTGCTGCTGTGGGAAGCGACCTCGGCCGCGATCGAATACTATCTCACCCGGCCTGGCGTCGATGGCCAGCCGACCATGCGCTCCAGCCGCGTGCGCACCCTGTTGCCGCTGCTGCGCCGCTTCGTCTCCATCGTGCTCGGCCTGATCGCGGCTTTGATCGTGCTGTCGGAACTCGGCATCAACATCGCGCCGCTGTTGGCCGGTGCCGGCGTGATCGGCCTCGCCATCGGCTTTGGCGCCCAGACCCTGGTGAAGGACATTATCACCGGCATCTTCATCCTGGCCGAGGAAACCATCTCGGTGGGCGATGTGGTCGATCTGGATGGCAATGCCGGCGTGGTCGAGGATATCTCGATCCGCACCATCCGGCTGCGCGACATGGACGGCACCGTGCATGTGATCCCGTTCAGCGCCGTCAACAAGGTCAAGAACATGACGCGCGGATTCGCCCATGCGGTGATCGACGCCAATGTCGCCTACCAGGAAGACGTCGATACGGTGATCACCACCCTGCAGGAGCTGGCCGAGAGCATGCGCGGCGAGCCGGAATGGCAGACCAAGATCATCGAGCCGCTGGAGGTGATCGGCGTCGAACAGATCGCCGCCGCCGGTGTCATCATCCGCGTGCGCTTCAAGACGCTGCCGGGCGCGCAATGGGGCGTGAAGCGCGAATTCTTCCGCCGGATGAAGGCGCGGTTCGACGAACGCGGCATCGTCATCCCGCTCGCCCAGACGGTGTTCATCGAGCGTGACCGCCCCGATGAGGATGAGACGGAGGATGGCAAGCCGAAGGCGAAAAAGCGTCCGGTGGAGATGCGGGATCCGCCCGAAGGCAGTACTGAAGCCGACCTGCCGGCCGGCAGCCCGCCGCCTAAAGCCGCGCCATAAGCCGGGCGATCCTGTCGAGGTGACGCTGTAGCTTTTCCGGCGTCGCCACATTCATGTGGTAATAGGCATGATAGCCGATCGGGGTTTTCCCGCCGGTCAGCGCGCGTAAGTAACGCGTGATCACCTTGCGCGGCGGATCACCCATGAAAAACGCCATCCAGCGTGGCCGGCCATAGGTGGTAACGGCGGCAATCGTTTTCAGATGCGTCAGGCCCGGCTTCACATCGGCCGGATCGCTGATGTCGAAGGCGACACCCGGCATCAGCACGCGGTCGAACCAGCCTTTCAGGATCGCCGGCAGGCCGAAGCACCAGACCGGAAAGCACAGCACCAGCGCCTCGGCCGCCAGCAGGCGGTCGACATAGGCCTGCACCGGTGCACGGTTGACCGCCGTGTTGTGGTAGTTCAGCCGTTCCTCCCGGCCCAGCACCGGATTGAACCCTTCGGCATAGAGATCGCAGTCGTCCACTGTATGCCCGGCGGCGCGCAGGGTCTCGACCACCCGGGCATGCAGGGCGGCGTGGAAACTGGTTTCCACCGGATGGGCATAAAGCACCAGAACGCGCATGGCCTGTCCTCGACGAATGGTTCAAAGCTTCGATTCGACACTCAAGGATCATGCCAGATTCCGGATGTCGTCACGGCGCTGTCATCGCTTCGGCATCGGTATGTCATGGAATCGCATTACGGAGTCTGTCCTGCACTCATCAACAGGGGGACCGGTATGAAACCGACCACGTTTGCACTGCTCACTGCCACCGCGCTGCTGACCGCTACGAGCGCCATGGCCCAGGATAAGGCCTTCCGCGCCACGGTCGCCGGCCATGTTTTCCTGCCGGCCCAGACCTTTGTCGATGCCCCGGCCGATGCGCCGGCCTCGCTGAAGACCTCGGGAAAATTCACCGGCGCCGCCCGTAATGACAAGCTGAACAGTGTGGAAGGCATCTCGGCGCTGTCGGACAAGGCGGCACCGCGCAAGATCGGCATCAGTCTGCCGTTCAAGGGCCAGCCGGTGCAGGGTTTCTCCGGCGTGAAGTCGCTGGGCAATGGCGAATTCCTGGTCGTCACCGATAACGGCTTCGGCAACAAGGCCAATTCGCCCGACGCCATGCTGATGTTCCATCGCCTGAAAATCGATTTCGCCACCGGCACCGTGCAGCGCCAGGAAACCCTGTTCCTGCATGACCCGGACAAGAAGGTGCCCTTCCTGATCGTCAACGAAGGCACGACCAAGCGTTACCTCACTGGCGCCGATTTCGATCTGGAATCGATGCAGATTGCCGGTGACACGCTGTGGTTCGGCGACGAGTTCGGTCCCTACCTGATCGCCACCGACCGCAAGGGCAAGGTGAAGCAGATCGTCGAGACCAAGGTGAACGGCAAGCCGGTGCGTTCGCCCGACCATTATGCCGTGCGCACGCCGGGCGCGCCGGGTGCCGTGGCATTCGAATCGCGCCGCAGCAAGGGCTTCGAGGGCATGGCTGCGTCGAAGGACGGCAAGTTCCTCTACCCGCTGCTGGAGGGCGCGCTGTGGGATGCCGCCGCCAACGGCACCGAAAAGGGTGCCGACGGCAAGGAATACCTGCGCATTCTGGAATTCGATCTGGTTAAAAACGACTGGACCGGTCGCAGCTGGAAATACCGTCTCGAAGTCAATGGCAACAGCATCGGCGACTTCAACATGATCGATGCCAGCAGCGGCATGATCATCGAACGCGATGATACCGAAGGCGGTGCGGCGCAGGCATGCAAGGGCGAGATGAAGCCGGATTGCTTCAACGTGCCGGCCAAGTTCAAGCGTGTCTACAAGGTCGACTTCAGCCAGGCCGATCTCGATGGTTATGTGAAGAAGGTCGGTTATATCGACCTGATGGACATGGCTGATCCGAACCGCAAGGCCAAGCAGGGCGGCGAGACGGGCGAGGGCGGTCCGCGCCTCACCTTCCCCTTCTTCACCATCGAGAATGTCGATGTGGTCGACGGCACGCATATCATCGTCGGCAACGACAACAACCTGCCGTATTCCTCCGGTCGCGCGCTCGGCAAGAGCGATGACAACGAGTTCGTGCTGCTGGAGGTGAGGGACTTCCTGGCGGCCAAGTAAGACGAATGCTGGCGGCTGGAGCAATCCAGCCGCCGTTCGTTTACTGGCCGAGTTTCTCCGGATTGCCGGCTGCCCAGTCGAGGCCGAAATCACAGGTCGCCGAGCCTTCATCGCAGATAACGCCGACGCCCTCGGCACGGTACAGCGACCGGCAGACTTCGCGCTTCAGCACGACGCTTTCCTCACAGACCATATCGCGTTCGATCCGCCAGTTCGTCTTGCTCTGCTGGCCGCGGATTCTGACGAAGCGCGTTCCGTCAGGTAGATAGAGCAAGGGCACGCGAACGCCATTGGCGGGCACCACATGATAGAGCGTGTTGTTGGTGAGCAGAGTGGCGAGTTGCGCTCCGTTCAGTGGTGCAATGGCCTTTGCTTCAAGCTCCTGGCGCTGCGGCACCTTTAATGCCTGTGCCTCGGTTGTACCGGGTGCTGCCGCGAGAGAGATAGCCACCGCCAGTGCGATACGCATAATCGTCATGATTTCCCCTGTTGTTTGTATTTGTCAGCCTGATGCTGACATGCGGATTTAACGGGGCTCCAGCTGCAGGCTGATTTCCCGGTCGGGTGCCAGCGTGATGCGGGCCTGCATGCCCACCGGCGTGGGATCGGCCAGGCTCAGGCGATAGCGCTGTACGATCATGGCCAGCATGATGGTCATTTCTGCCAGCGCGAAATGATTGCCGATGCAGGTATGCTTGCCGACGATGAACGGCATGTAGGCCTGTTTCGGCCAGGCATCGTCGAGGAAGCGCTGCGGCCGGAACGCGTCCGGATCGCCCCAGAGCGCCGGATCGCGATGCATGCCGAAAATCGACAGCAGCAGCAGGCTGCCGCGCGGGATCGTCCGGCCACGGAAGTCGTCATCCTCCATTGCCTGCCGCGAGATATGGTAGACCGACGGATAGAGCCGCATCGTCTCATTGATCGTCGCGGTGGTCAGCGGCAGGCGCTTCATGCTGTCCAGGTCCGGCGCCTCGCCGCCCAGCACCAGGCTCAGCTCGTCATGGATCTGCTCGACCAGCGCCGGTCGGCTGGCCAGCGCATAGAGCATCCAGGCCAGCGCCGTGGCGGTGGTCTCGAAACCGGCGATGAAGAGCGTCTTGGCTTCGTCGCGCAGGGCTGCATCGTCCAGCGCCACGCTGCCGTCCGGCTCGCGGGCGGCCCGCATGGTCTGCAGGATGTCGTGCTTCACCGGGCAGCCATGGCGACCGGCGATATGGCCGTTCACATAGTCGTCCAGGATGGCGCGCGTCTCGTGCAGGCGGCGGTTGCCCCTGGTCGGGGCCCAGAGCGGGGGCGCGAACCATGAGGTGTTGCGCTTGCGCAGCAGCTGCAGGCTGTCGCGCACGGCGGCGCCGAAGCGTTCGGAATTGTCGCGGCCGACATCGGTGGAGAGCAGGGCGTGGCCGATCACGTTCAGCGACAGATGCTGGGTCTCGGCGATCGCCTGCACCGGCCGTCCGGCGCGGCGTTCGGTCTCCCAGCGGTCCAGCATGGCCTGTGTCGCTTCCTTTGCTGCCGGCGCCATGCGCTGCAGGCCGTCGGGGCGGAAGGCCGGCAGGATCTGGCGACGGCGCTTCAGCCAGAAGGGGCCATCGGTCGACAGCAGGCCCTGGCCGTTGATCACCTGGCTGTTGCGATACTGGAAGCTGCGTTCGTATTTCTCGTGCCGCGTCACCAGCACCTGGCGGATATAGTCGGCATCGGTCACCGCCAGGAAGCGTTTGTGCAGGATGCGGAACCAGGCGATCCCGCCATGGCCGGCGCCCACCTGGGCCGGCAGGAGATGCGCGGTGGCGGCGAACTGCGCCGCATGGCCGAACAGCCAGTGGCCCTGCGCCTGCGGGAAGCGGTCAAGCGGCGGAGACGGGGCGGTGGCGGTCATGCTCATGGGGCGGTCTCCGTGGCGGCAAGCAGGCGGCGGGTCTCGGTGACGAAGCCCTCGTCCAGTCCTGCAGCATTCTGCAGCAGGCCCGACAGTGTGGCGGCGAACCGTGACAGCGGTAATCCATCGACGATGGCGTGGTCGGCGCCGGCCGACAGGCAGAGCAGCTTGCGGCCGTCGCGCTCCAGCACGCTGCCGATGGCCAGCGTGTAGGTGAAGATGTTGGGCGGCAATGCCCAGAAGGCGTTGGTGACGCCGGGGCTTTGCAGGTTGGTCAGGCCGATGGTGCCATGGAACTGCTTCAGCAGGCGCGGATCGCGGCGGATGCGCCAGGCCAGCAGGTCGCGCACGAAGCCCGGCATGCGGGCGATGCGCCGGCGCAGCTTCACCAGGTCATGCAGCGCGAGATCGGCATCGGTGGCCCGGCGCAGTTCCAGGTTCAGTTCGGCCAGCGAGCGGGTCTGCGCGGCGCGGAAGGTGTAGCCCACTGCCATCTGCATGCCGTTGGGCATGCGCCGGTCGATGGCGGTCGAGACGTCGATGTCGTCAAACCGGATCAGCGATTTGCCATGCCGGAAGGTGTGCATGATCGGATGCTTCTTTGCCGCCTGCGTCAGGCAGTAGGCGACGAAGGCATGGAAGGACACGGCGATGCGCAGTTCGCGGCGGTATTGCGCGATCAGCGCCATGGCGCCGGTCACATCCACTTCGCCGAAGCCGTAGACGGTGTAAGGGCGATGCAGGTTCAGCGTGCCGATCACGGCATTGCGGACCACCGGCCATGGGCGCGACTGGAAGCTGGCATCCTGCTGCATAACTCTTGCCGCTGCGGGTCGCCTGAAGCAACCCGCGATGCTGCGGCTCCCCCGTCTGTTTGGAATCCCCTGGCCGCATCGGCGATGCGCCCACGGAGTCTCTATCAATACCAGGGGTTATCCGCCACTTTTTTGTTCGCTTGCTGGTGGCGGGATCGGCTTGCCGCCGGAGTCGCCGCCCCGTAGATTGCAGCATCCTGTTGTACCGGCCCGATTCGTGGATTGTCGCGTCTCCGGCCCCGTCCCGCGAATGTCGCCATGCTGAATCCCGGCCTCGAGCTTCTGACAGACTATCCGTTCACCCGCCTGCGTGCCCTGCTCGATCATGAGCCGCTGCCGCCGGGCGTCACACCGATCAATCTGTCGATCGGCGAGCCGCAGCATGCACTGCCGGGTTTCGTGGTTGAGACCCTGACGCGCGATCTCTCCAGCCTCAGCCGCTATCCCACCGCCAACGGTTCGCCCGAGCTGCGCGCCGCCTGCGCCAGCTGGCTCAATCGCCGCTATCACCTGCCCGAGGGTCTGATCGACCCGGAAAAGCAGATCGTGGCGCTGAACGGCACCCGCGAGGGCCTGTTCATGGTGGCCCAGGTGGTGATCCCGCAGAAGAAGGGCCCGAAAGGCGAAAAGCCGCTGGTGCTGATGCCCAACCCCTTCTACCAGACCTATGTGGGTGCGGCGGCGGCCTGCGGCGCCGAGCCCTATTTCGTCGCTGCGACGGCCGAGAACGGCTTCATGCCCGATTTCTCAAGCCTGCCGCGCGAGGTGCTGCAGCGTACGGCGCTGGTCTATCTCTGCTCGCCGGCCAATCCTCAGGGGACGGTGGCCAGCCTGGAGTACATGGCGCGGCTGATCGAACTGGCGCGCGAGCATGATTTCGTCATCGCCTTCGATGAATGCTATGCCGAGATCTATTGCGACGCGCCGCCACCGGGCGGTCTGGAAGCCGCGATGAAGCTGTCGGGCGGCAAGGCGACGAAAGACGCGCTGAAGAATGTCGTGGTTTTCCATTCGCTGTCCAAGCGTTCCAGCGCCCCGGGCCTGCGCTCGGGCTTCTGCGCCGGCGATCTCGAGATTCTCCAGGCCTTCATCAAGCTGCGCAATTACGGTTGCGCCGGCCTGATGATGCCGGTGGTCGAGGCCTCCACCGCGCTGTGGAACGACGAGGCCCATGTCGAGGCCAACCGGGCGCTCTACCGCCAGAAATTCGACATGGCGCAGAATGTGCTGGGCAACCGGTTCGGCTTTTTCCGCCCGGCTGGCGGCTTCTACCTCTGGCTGGATGTCGGCGATCCGGAGGCGGCGGCCCTGAAGCTGTGGCGCGAGGCCGGGATTCGCACCCTGCCGGGCAATTATCTGACTCGCCCGGAAAATGACGGCGAAAAGGCCGGAAAACCGTATCTGCGCATTGCCCTGGTGGCCGATCTGGAGAGCACCCGCACGGCGCTTCAACGAATCAGTAACGTTCTGGGGGCTTAACTACCCAGGCTAGGGCGAATCGGCTCGGCCTGGCTCCGTTTGTGTTGCCGAATATAGTTAAGAGGATGGCATGGCCGCCAGGTCCAAGAAGAAACGCTCGTTTTTCCCCGAGGGCTTCGACGACTTCCTGCTGCTGCGGGCCCGGGAGGGCGGCGGCATCCTGATTCTCGGTATCGGCTTCCTGCTGGCGCTGGCGCTGGCCACCTTCGATCCGGCCGATCCGAATTTCAATCACGCCACGCCGATGGCGCCGCGGAACTGGCTTGGCCTGCCCGGCGCCTATATCTCCGACGTGCTGCTGCAGACGCTGGGTCTTTCGGCCTGGCTGTTCGTGCTGCTGCTGGCCAGTTGGGGCTTCCGCGTCGTCTCCCATCGCGGCCTGCCGCGCTGGTGGCTGAACGTCGCCCTGGTGCCGCTCACCCTGATCCTGTTCGCTTGCTTTGCCGCCGCCCTGCCGGTGCCCGCCATGTGGGCCATGCGCGCCGGCCTCGGCGGCGTGGTCGGTGACTACATCCTGTATCACCAGCTGGTGCCGTTCGGCGTCATGCTCGGTCTGCCGATCTCGGCGGTGCTGCCGGCCGTCGTCTGCTTCGGCTTTGCCGTGCTCTGCTTCTATTTCGCTTCCGGCCTGTCCACCAGCGAATGGCGCAGCATGGGCGCCGGCCTCGGCTTCGGCGCCGCGGCCACCACTGGCCTGGCGGCGCAGGGCATCTATCATGGCGGCAAGGCGGCCATGCGCGGCGGCCAGGCCGCCCATGGCTTCTTCGGTCGCCTGAAGGAATTCTTCGCCGGCAGCCGTGACGATGACGACGACAAGCCGGTGGTGCGCAAGGCCGAACCGAGCTTCGGCAAGGCCAAGAAGACCCGGGCTGCCGACGACGACTATATCGATCCGGACGATCTCGATGAGGACGAGGATGAGGGCGACCTGCCGCGCCTGCCGGTGGCGAAGAAGGCCGACGAGGGCCGCGTCACCCGCCGCATCGAAAAGCCGAAGAGCGGCAGTCGTGCCGCCCGCGAGGCCCAGACCACGCTCAATCTCGGCGATGCCGGCGATTTCGAACTGCCGGAACTGTCACTGCTCAAGCCGGCGCCGGCCGACTCTGCGCGCGAAAAGATCAACGAAGATGCGCTGGAACAGAATGCGCGCATGCTGGAATCGGTGCTGAACGAATTCGGCGTGCAGGGCGAGATCACCAAGGTTCGTCCTGGTCCGGTCGTCACTCTCTATGAGCTCGAACCCGCACCGGGCACCAAGTCCAGCCGCGTCATCGGGCTTTCCGATGATATCGCGCGTTCGATGAGTGCGCTGTCGGCCCGTGTCGCGGTCATCCCCGGCCGCAATGCCATCGGCATCGAACTGCCCAATGCCAAGCGCGAGACGGTTTACCTGCGCGAACTGTTGTCCTCGGCCGAATTCGAGGCGCCGTCGACCAAGCTCGGCCTGGCGCTGGGCAAGGATATCGGCGGTTCGGCCATCATCGCCGACCTGACCAAGATGCCGCATCTGCTCGTCGCCGGCACCACCGGCTCGGGCAAGTCGGTGGCGATCAACACCATGATCCTGTCGCTGCTCTACAAGCTGACGCCGGACCAGTGCCGCTTCATCATGGTCGACCCCAAGATGCTGGAACTCTCCGTCTATGACGGTATCCCGCATCTGCTCGCGCCAGTCGTGACCGAGCCCGGCAAGGCCGTGGTCGCGCTGAAATGGACCGTGCGTGAGATGGAGGACCGCTATCGCAAGATGTCGGAACTCGGCGTGCGGAATATCGCCAGCTATAACGAGCGCCTGGCCCAGGCCAAGGCGAAAGACGAGAAGCTCGGCCGCACTGTGCAGACCGGCTTCGATGAAGGCGGCAAGCCGATCTACGAGGAACGCCCGGTCGATCTCAATCCGCTGCCCTTCATCGTCGTGATCGTCGACGAGCTGGCTGACCTGATGCTGGTCGCCGGCAAGGATATCGAGGCCGCCATCCAGCGTCTGGCGCAGATGGCGCGCGCCGCCGGCATTCACCTGATCATGGCCACCCAGCGTCCCTCGGTCGACGTCATCACCGGCACGATCAAGGCGAACTTCCCGACCCGCATCTCCTTCCAGGTGACCTCGAAGATCGACAGCCGCACCATCCTGGGCGAGCAGGGCGCCGAGCAGCTGCTGGGCATGGGCGACATGCTGTTCATGCCGGGCGCCGGCCGCATCAGCCGCGTGCACGGTCCCTTCGTCTCGGACGAAGAGGTCGAGCGTGTGGTCAAGATGCTGAAGGACCAGGCCGAGCCGGTCTATGTCGAGGCGGTCACCGCCGATCTCGATGGCGGCAAATATGGCGCCCCGGGCGGCGGCGGCGAGGGCGGCGGCAGCGAGGAAGACAATTTGTATGACCAGGCCGTGGCCCTGGTCTGCCGCGAGCGCAAGGCCAGCACCTCCTTCATCCAGCGCCATCTGCAGATCGGCTATAATCGTGCCGCCCGCATCATGGAACGCATGGAAAAGGAAGGCGTGGTCGGCACCGCCAACCATGTCGGCAAGCGCGAAGTGCTGGCCCGCAACATCGAGGCGGCCGAGTAGGCTGCCGGGTGCATATTCAAGTATGAAGAAGTCCGGCTGCCACGCCGGACTTTTTTATGCCGCAATCCCACGGCATTATTCACTTGGGTGAATCGCGTGGGCGCGGTTCGGTCGGCAGGATGTGGCAGAATGAAACGCGGGGGGCAGGTTGGCATCTGGTCCAGGGGACTGGCGGCGATGCTTGTCCTCATGCTGTCCTGGCCGCTGCGGGCAGAACCTGCCCTCCCCAATGACGCCTATATCTGGCAGCGCAAATGGACGGCCTCCCTGGCCGACGCGCTGCAAACCTCCACCCCCCTGATCCGGCAATGGCGCGTCCTGGCGATGGATATCGATCGCTATGGCTGGCCGTCGATGACGGCTCCCGATCTGGCGCTGCTGGCGGCTTCCGGCCGGCCGGTCATGATGGTGGCCCGCATCGACGGGCAAAGGATGGATGGCGATATCCGCATCCTTCACAGGGATCTGCCGAACCTGGCGGCGGCATGGCGCCATGCGGGCGTAAACCTGCGCGGTGTGGAGATCGATCATGATGCCGGCACGGCGCGGCTGCCGGCTTATGCCGATGTCCTGGCCGAGCTGCGGGGCGTGCTGCCGCCTGATCTGGTCCTGTCGATCACCGCTTTGCCGACCTGGCTTGGCTCGCCGCTGCTGGAACAGCTGCTGAAAAGCGCCGACGAAAGCGTGCTGCAGGTGCATGCCGTGCTCGATCCCATGCGCGGCCTGTTCGATCCGGCGCAGGCAAAGGCCTGGATCGAGGCTTTCGCCCGGCGCACGCCGCGGCCCTGGAGCCTGGCCCTGCCGGCTTACGGCACGCGCATCTCCTGGAATAACGATGGTCGCATGATCGCCATCGAAAGCGAACGACCCGTCCCGGTCGATGGCGCCGCGAGCCGTGAACTGGTGGTGATGCCGCAGGTGCTTGCCGGTTTCCTGCGCGATCTGGGCGAACGCCCGCCGGCGCGGCTGACCGCGATTGCCTGGTTCCGTCTGCCAACGGCGGAGGATGCCCGGGCCTGGAGCCTGCCGGCCTGGCATGCGGTGCTGCGGCAGGATGCTCTGCGCAGCGCCTTGACCGCCGCGCCGCGCCCGACGGAGACGCCGGGGCTGTTCGATATCGTGCTGACCAATGCCGGCAACATTGATGACCGCCTGCCGCTGCAGGTCTATCTGCCGTCTGGCTGTGCCGCGGATGGCATCAACGGCTATGCGATCGGGCGCGATGGCGGCGGCGCCATGCTGATCCGCCGCCAGGATGGGCTGCTGCGGGTCGGGCGCGAAAGACGGATCGGGTGGCTGCGCTGCGAGGGCGGTGCACCGGTGGTAAAACTTGAACGATAGGCTGAGGACTATGATGCAGAAGCACAGGGCCATCTTTTGGGCCGCGGGTTTTGCCCTGGCGGGGACCGGTATCGCCGTGGCCTGCGGGCCGAATTTTCCCTGGCAGCTGCTGGATAACCGTGCCGAAACGCTGGAGGCGGTCCCGGCCAACAGTTTCAGCTGGGAAGTCGGGCAACTGGTGCCATTATCCGGTCCGCGGTTCAGGACCAGTTATGTCGCGCGCGAAACAGCCGAGGTTGACGGCATGGCCTCGCATCATGTCGCCCTGGTCAAGACCATGCGCATGGTGGCCGATGGCGATGCCGCCTTTGCGGTCGGTGGCGGCTTGCCGCCGGCGGTCCGGCTCTACACGGCCGGCGCGGTGGATTATCTACGCGCCACCGGCGATGGCCGCATGCTGGCGGCCGAGCGCGTGGTGATGTTGGAGCGGGCCGCCGGTCGCTTTGCCGCTGTGCTGCAACAGCCCGACGCCGCGAGCCGGGCCACCTGGGCCGCTTATATGCTCGGCAAGTCGCGAGCCGCCATTGCGCACCTGGTGCCGCCTGCCGATGCCTGCGATGTAACGTCTGCGGCAGAATCGTTCCAGCAGGTCCGCTCGCTGGCCCGCCAGGGCAGTCCCGATCCGCTCGGCCTGGCGCTGGCCAGCTATGGCGAAGAGGCGCGGTTGCATCTCGATATGACCGATGCGCCGCAATCCTGCGAGGCCGGTCGCAACGGACAGGCTTTGCTGCGGGCGGTGATGCTCTACGCCGATCAGGCCAATCAGGAAAGCAACAGCAGCGGCAATGATTCGCTGCGGATCGTTTTGCGCCGGATTCTTGATGATGACGCTCTGCTGCGCAGCGCCGCGGCGCAGCCGCTGCTGCAGCGCATGTTGGTGGCCCATCTCCTGTATGGTGAACGCTACGCTGTCGATATCGACGATGGACCGCTGCTGCGCGGACGGAGCGGCGGCAGCGCTGCGGTGGAGCGTCTGCTCGCGGTGCTGGACGCGCAGGGGCTGCCGGCCGTGGCCGGCATCGACCGCCTGGCCGTCCTTGCTTATGACCTTGGCCGGTTCGATCTGGCGGGCCGGCTGGCGGATCGGGCTGCCGGACCGCTGGCTGGCTGGGTGAAGGCCAAGCTCGCCCTGCGCGCCGGCGATCGCGACGGCGCGGCGGCGCAGTATGCGGTCGCGGTCCGTGCGGTGACGCCGGGCGGCGCCGATCTCGAACCCGGTCTGCGGTTCCGTCTGCGTGGCGAGCAGGGCACGCTGGCCCTGGCACGCGGCGACTATGTGCAGGCGCTGGAGCATCTGTATGGGGCGGCACCGGTCTACTGGTCGGATCTCGCCTATGTCGCCGAGCGGGTTGTGTCTTCGGATGAACTGAAACGCTTCATCGATGCGGCCGTGCCGGAAAGCGGCGATCAGGGCCCGAAGGATCAATGGGGTCGTATTCCGCCCAAGCCGGATATGGAATTGCGTCAGCTGCTGGCGCGTCGTCTGGTGCGTGAAGGCCGAATTGCCGAGGCCATTCCCTATTTTCCTGTTCGCTGGCAGCCCCACTGGTCGGGGCGGCCGATGCCGGTCCGGCAGCAGGCCTCGGATTATGCGGCGGCCCTGCGGACCGCCGACAAGGCCTGGACCAGGATCGGTCGCGCAGAAGGATTGTATGCTGCGGCCCGGCTGGCCCGGTACAGCGGCATGGAGATCATGGGCTACGAGCAGGCGCCCGACTTCTTCATCTTCAATGGTGCCTATGATGTCGGCTCCGGGCAGACGGATGTGCAGGTGGGTCCGTTCGTGACGCGAGGCGAGGTCGAGCGCTTCGAGGCCAGCACGCCGGTCTCCGACCAGCGCTTTCACTATCGCTATCTGGCAGTGAGCCAGGCCATTGCGGCGGCCGACCAGCTGCCGCCGCGGTCGCAGGCCTTCGCCGCCGTACTGTGCCATGCCTCCGTCTGGCTGCAGAGCGTCGGCGCCATCGAACAATCCGATGCGATATACCGGCGCTATCTGCGTGAAGGTGCCTATGTATCCTGGGGGGCGCAGTTCGGTCTGGATTGCCCGGCGCCGGATTTCGCCGGCGCGCATAAACGGCAATGGGACTATTATGTGCTGCCGGTCAAACGTTGGCTCAAGGCGAATCTGGCTGTTGTCATCGCCGGTATCGTGCTGGTGGCTGTAGGCGGTGCGGTCGCGATACGACGCCGGCGGCGCACCGCTTAATTGCCGATCGCCGCGGCCAGTGCCGCCTGGCGCGCATTCTTCAGGGCACGTTGCGACTGTGCCGGATCGTGTTTCAGCGCGCGCGCCAGCAGCAGGCCACCGACCAGCACGGCCAGCACGGCATGGGCACGATCTTCCGCCTGGCGTTTTGTCGGCGCCTCGATCACGCCGCTGAAGAGGGCCAGCAGTTTCGCGATGCCGTCCTCGTACGCTGCCTGCACAACGCCGCCGGCGCGCTGAGCTTCCATGCCGACCGACGCCATGACGCAGCCATGCTCCGGCCGGTCGCGATGCGCTTCGGTCAGATAGGTTTCCACCACGGCTTCCAGCGCCTGGCCTTCTGGCGCCTTGGCGGCGATGGCCAGCAGGCGGGCGCGCATGGCCGCCAGGGCCTCGGTCACGGCAGCGGCGGCAAGGTCGTCTTTCGAGGCGAAATGCCGGTAGAAGCCGCCATGGGTGAGGCCGGCTTCAGCCATCACCTCGGCCAGGCCGGTTTCGGCGAGTCCTTTGCCGCGGATCATGCGGCCGGCCGTTTTGACGATCTGGCGGCGGGTTTCCGCCTTTTCCTCGGCCGAGCGACGCATGGAGACCTTTCCGCGCTGCAAAAAAGCGCTTGACGGATAGATGATAGCAATCATCTAAATAGGACGGCAAGAGAAATTACGGAGAGCCGCCCATGTCGCCCACCCTGTCCGCCCATGATCCCATCGTCATCGCATCCGCCATCCGCACGCCGCTGGGGCGTTTCGGCGGCGCGCTCGCTTCAGTGGCGGCCAACGAACTTGGCGCCGTGGCCATCAAGGCGGCCTTGGAACGTGCCGGGGTGAAGGGCGATGAGATCGACGAGGTGCTGATGGGCTGCGTGCTGCCGGCGGGCCAGGGCCAGGCACCGGCACGGCAGGCGGCACGCAAGGCCGGGCTGCCCGATCACGTTGGCGCCGTCACCATCAACAAGGTCTGCGGGTCGGGGATGCGCGCCACCATGCTGGCCCATGACATGCTGCGCGCCGGTTCGGCCGATATCATGGTGGCCGGCGGCATGGAGAGTATGTCGGGTGCACCGTATCTGCTGCCGCAGATGCGGTTCGGCCATAAGGCCGGCCATACCAAGGTGCTGGATCACATGGCGCTGGATGGCCTGGAAGACGCCTATGAGCGCGACCGCGCCATGGGCACCTTTGGCGAGGATTGTGCCGCGAAATACGGCTTCACCCGTGCCGAGCAGGATGCCTATGCCATTGAGACGCTGACCCGCGCTCGCAAGGCCGTGGAAAGCGGCTGGTTCGATGCCGAGATCGTCAGCGTCACGCCGACGGTGAAGGGCGCCGAAACCGTCAGCCGCGACGAGAATCCGCTGAAAGTCAGCCCCGAGAAGATTCCGACCCTGAAGGCCGCCTTCAAGGCCAACGGCACCATTACGCCGGCCAGTTCCAGCGCCAATGCCGATGGCGCGGCCGCCATGGTGCTGACCCGTGCCTCGCTGGCACAGGAGCGTGGCCTGCCGGTGGTGGCGCGGATCGTGGGCCATGCCGTGCATGCCCAGGATCCGGCCTGGTTCACCACCGCGCCGATCCCGGCGATCCGCAAGCTGCTGGGCAGGATCGACTGGAGCGTCAACGACGTCGACCTGTTCGAGATCAACGAGGCTTTCGCGGCCGTGCCGATGGCGGCGATGCGCGAGCTGAATATCGGCCACGACCGCGTCAACGTGCTGGGCGGCGCCTGCGCGCTCGGCCATCCGATCGGCGCCACCGGTGCGCGGATCATCGTGACTTTGCTCAATGCGCTGGAACGCTCGGGCGGCAAGCGTGGCGTCGCCTCGCTCTGCATCGGCGGCGGCGAAGCCACGGCGATTGCCATCGAGCGCGCTGCATGAAGCCCGTCCTGTCCTATGTGCCGCTGATCGTGCTGCTGACGGCGCTGGCCGCTATCGGCATGCTGTCGACCAATATCTATCTGCCGGCCCTGCCAGTGATCGGCCAGGCGTTGCAGGCCGATGCCGATACGGTACGTCTGACGCTGACGGTCTATCTTGCGGTCTTTGCGGTCTGCCAGCTGGTTGCCGGACCGTTGTCGGATCGCTACGGCCGCCGGCCGGTTCTGGTGGTGGGCCTGGCGCTGTTCTTCGCCGCGACGCTGCTTTGCGCCACGGCAACGGATATCGAGACGCTGATCGTCGGGCGCGCGTTGCAGGCGGTTGGCGCCTGCGCGGCCTCGGTGGTCGGCCGTGCCATGGCGCGCGATCTGTTCGATGGTGCCGCTCTGGGCAAGGCGCTCGGTCTCATCATGACCGGTGTGGCGGTCGCACCCGGTTTCGGCCCTCTGCTCGGTGGCCTGATGCAGGAAGCGTTCAACTGGCGCGCGCCGTTCTATGCGGTGGCCGGTTTCGGCATCGTCATCCTGCTGCTGGTGCTGCGCCTCCTGGGCGAGACCCGGCCGGCAACCACCCATCGCCCGGGCCTGGGCGGCGCTTTCGCGGCCTATGGCAGCCTGCTGACCAGTCCGCTGTTCCTGCAGCCGGCCCTTGCCACCACCTGTGCGTTGGGCGCGTTGTTCGCCTTCTTCGCCGGTGCGCCGGGCCTGTTCATCGCCGCCTATGGCCAGAGCCCGACCGGTTTCGGCCTGATCTCCAGTTTCACGGTGTTTGCTGTCTTTGCCGGCGGCTACAGCGCGCCGAAGCTGATGCGTCGTTTCGGTGCGGCAGCGGCCGGTCGCATCGGTTTCCTGGTGCTCAGCGCCGGGGCTGCGCTGATGCTGGCACAGGTCAGCATCCTGCCGGGCCTGTGGCCGGCCATCGGCGCCACGCTGGTCTTCCTCTATGGCATCGGCATCGTCAATCCGATCACCGTGTCAGCCGCCCTGCAGCCGTTTCCGCAGCGCGCCGGTGCAGCCTCTGCCCTGATCGGCGCCCTGCAGATGGCTGGCGCCACCCTCGGCGCGGCGCTGGTCAACCTGCTGCCGCTGCCGGGCGTGCAGCCGATGCCGATGGCCATGCTGGTGATGGCGCTGCTCGGTCTGGTCAGCATGCTGCCGCGGCCGCAGCCGGTGGTCACGCCGGCGTAACCTGAACGATCGTGGCCTGAGGGTTCCCTTCAGGCCTGCCGGGCCTCTATTCTCCTGCGGATCATATCGCAGGAGAATCGCCATGGACGTGCGCGCCGCTGTCGCTTTCGAGGCCAAGAAGCCGCTCAGCATCGAGACCGTGAAGCTGGACGGCCCGCGCGCCGGCGAAGTGCTGGTCGAGATCAAGGCCACCGGCGTCTGCCATACCGATGCCTATACGCTGTCGGGCCTCGATAGCGAGGGCAAGTTTCCCTGCATCCTCGGCCATGAAGGTGCCGGTGTGGTGGTCGATATCGGTCCCGGCGTCACCAGCGTGAAGAAGGGCGATCACGTCATTCCGCTCTACACGCCGGAGTGCCGCCAGTGCGACTACTGTCTGAGCCGCAAGACCAATCTCTGCCAGTCGATCCGCATCACCCAGGGCGCCGGCCAGATGCCCGACGGCACCAGCCGTTTCAAATGCCGCGGCGAAACCGTGTGGCATTACATGGGTACCTCCACCTTCGCCAACTACACGGTGCTGCCCGAGATCGCGGTGGCCAAGATCCGGCCGGACGCGCCGTTCGAGAAGGTCTGCTATATCGGCTGCGGCGTCACCACCGGCATCGGTGCTGTGGTCTACACCGCCAAAGTGCAGGCCGGCGCCAATGTGGTGGTCTTCGGCCTGGGCGGCATTGGGTTGAATGTGATCCAGGGCGCCCGCATGGTTGGCGCCGACCGCATCATCGGCGTCGATATCAATCCGGCGCGCAAGGCGATGGCCGAGAAATTCGGCATGACGCATTTCGTCAACCCGAAGGACATGAAGGACGATGAGTTGGTGCCGCATCTGGTCGAGCTGACCAAGGGCGGTGCCGATTTCAGCTTCGAATGCATCGGCAACACCAAGACGATGCGCCAGGCGCTGGAATGCTGCCACAAGGGCTGGGGCGAATCTGTCATCATCGGTGTGGCGCCCTCGGGCGCGGAAATCTCGACGCGGCCGTTCCAGCTGGTGACGGGTCGCGTCTGGAAGGGCTCGGCCTTCGGCGGCGCGCGCGGGCGCAGCGATGTGCCGCAGATCGTCGACTGGTACATGGACGGCAAAATCAATATCGACGACCTGATTACGCATGTGATGCCGCTGGACAAGATCAACGATGCCTTCGATCTGATGCATGAAGGCAAGTCGATCCGCTCGGTGGTCACGTTTTAATGGAACGCATTAAAAACTGGGCCTGCTTCGGCGGTCAGCAACAGGTTTGGCGCCATCGTTCGGCCGTGCTGGGCTGCGACATGGAATTCGCCGTCTACCTGCCGGCCCAGGCCGCCGACAAGGGCGCGAAGCTGCCGGTGCTCTACTATCTGTCGGGTCTGACCTGCACCTGGGAGAATATGGTGGCCAAGGCCGGCGCCCAGCGCTATGCCGCCGAGCATGGCCTGATCCTGATCGCGCCAGACACCAGTCCGCGCGGCGTGGCCATTCCTGGCGAGGATGACGCTTACGATTTCGGCTCCGGCGCCGGCTTCTATGTCGATGCTTTGCTGTCGCCGTGGTCGCGGCATTACCGCATGTATTCCTACGTCACCGAGGAATTGCCGGCACTGGTGGCGCAGCATTTCCCGGTGGAGGCGGCGCGCAGCGGCATCTTCGGTCATTCGATGGGCGGCCATGGCGCGCTGGTCTGCGCCTTTCGCAATCCGCAGCGCTATAAATCCGTCTCGGCCTTCGCGCCGATTGTCGCGCCATCGCAGGTACCCTGGGGCGAGAAGGCCTTCGCCGGGTATCTGGGCGCCGACCGTTCCACGTGGAACGCCTGGGATGCCACGCAGCTGGCCGCCACCACCGACTGGCACAAACCGGTGCTGATCGACCAGGGCACGGCGGATGAATTCCTGGAGCCGCAGCTCAAGCCACAGCTGCTGGCCAATGCCTGTGCGGCTGTGGGCATGCCGCTGACACTCCGGCTGCAGGCCGGCTACGACCACAGCTATTATTTCATAGCCAGCTTCATCGGCGACCACATCGCCCATCACGCAGCCCAACTCAAACGCTAGTCGGCGGCGTCGGTCTTCACCGGACCATAGGCATCGGCGGGCGCATGGCTGTCGATGAAATGCAGCAGCATGCTGTGCACCCCGGCATCGCTCATCAGGCGGCGATGGCCCAGCCCGTCAACAATGCGGAACTGCGCGGCCGTCCAGGCCGCAGCATTCTCCTGGCTGTGCTGCAGTGGCACCACGCGGTCATCGCGGCTGTGCAGGATCAGGCCTGGCATCACCAGGCTGCGCAGCTTGGGCGGCAGGTAAAGTGAGTCCATACTGCGGCCGACCAGCCGCTCGATGGCTGTGAAGACGCGCGCGGTTTGTGCTTCATCCAGTTTCAGCATGGTCATCAGCGCGGCAGCGAACAGGCGCGGATGGTTGGGCGGCGCCAGCAGGGCCAGGCGCTGCGTCTTCAGCCCCAGTTCGGCAGCAGCAAGCACTGTGGCGGTGCCGCCCATGGAATGCGCGATGGTGGTGTGGATCGGCGCGGCACCGATGGCTTCGGCCTCGCGCCCCACAGCGGCAACCGCGGCGGCCAGCACCGGGATCGAGGTCACCCCGGCAGTGCCGACCGCACTGCGGCCATGGCCCGGCAGATCGAGGGCCAGCACGCGAAAGCCGCGTGTCACCAGCTTGTCGATCAGCGGTGCCCAGCTGACATGATCGTCATCCCAGCCATGCACCAGCAGGATGGTGGGATCGCCGGCCCGGCCGAAGCTCCAGGCAGCGACCGGCCCGAAGGGACTTTCAGCGCCAAAGGGTGTTTCACGTGAAACATACCGGGAACGATCGGGTCGGGGTTTCTGCCAGGGCCGCAGGAACAGCCGTGCGGCCCGTTCGGCGGCCCATGTGGGCGCCAGGGCGAACCCGGCCTGAATTAGGCTGCGCTGGCCTATAAAGGCTAGTAATACACGAATGTTCGTGCTTTTATTGACGTTGGCCGCGGACTTGGCTTTGGACATGATTGGACCTGTGCGGTGGGGAGGGTCTGCCGCAGAATATAGAACGGTCGTGCTATTTCAAGTTCTATTTCTCGGTCCGGTCTAGCCGAATTTCTACTTCCCGGTCGACGTATTCCCATTCTGGAGTAGCGCGCAGCGCTGCCAGCAGACCGTCGAAGGCCGCGGTATCGGCGGGCGCGAACTCGAACCAGGTGAGGAAGTCGAAGGGCTCTCCCAGATCGCGGGCATGGAACAGTTTACGCGCGACGGCGGGCAGATAGGTCATGCCGATGGCGATATGGCGCGATTGCTCATCGATGATCGCCCGCCGCTCGTCCTGGGCCAGCAGCCACCAGGCCGCGGTCTTGCGGATCGGGATCAGCGCGGCGCAGCGCGCCTCGGGACGGCCCAGTCCCGGCTGTATGGCGGTCAGGGCCTTGCGCTCGGCCTCGCTTGTGTAGCGCAGATTGCTGGCCACGCCGCGCAGCTGCCAGAGGGAATCTTCCGCCTCCAGCAACCCGTCATACAGCGACAAGCATGACGCCATCGGCAGGCCGTCGCCGGCCAGTGTGGTGATGGACAGAATCTTCCACGGCCCCGTCGGCCCGCCGACGAAGCTGGTAAAGCGCGATTCCATTTTTGGATTCCCCCGGTGCAACCGGGGCGCTGAGACCCGGCGTCAGCCCAGTTTTACCGCAGTTCCACTGGCGGCGACCATCAACATTTGGCGATCACTGCCGCCGATCTGCTGGTAATCCAGGTCCATGCCGATCACGGCATCGGCGCCCAGTGCCTGGGCTTCCTCCGTCAGGCTTTCCAGCGCCAGCGCCTTGGCCTTGCGCAGTTCCTTTTCGTAAGAGCCCGACCGGCCGCCCAGGATGTCGGTGATGCCGGCGAAAAAGTCGCGGAAGACATTGGTGCCCATCACCGCTTCGCCGGCGACGATGCCGAGATAGCTGGCGACCTTGCGGCCCTCGACGCTGTCGGTGGTGGTGAGGATCATGGCTGGCGCTCCGTGGTTGTCCGACCGGCAGCTTAGGCAGGATGCCTTGATTTCGCCATCTGCCGGGGCTACCCCTCATAGCCATGACTGATCGCCGCCGCTTCCTACTCGCCATGGCCATCGCCGCAACCGCGGCGCAGGTCCCCTTTGCCGCCGCCTATGCCGCCGCTCCGGCGGGCAGCGCCAAGCTGACGCCCCAGGACCGCACCGATCTCGACCGCATTTCCGAATATTTCAACCGCGTGCGGACCATGCAGGGCCGTTTCCTGCAGGTCGCCCCCGATGGCGGCGCGGCCGAGGGCAAGATCTACATGAGCCGCCCGGGCCGCTTCCGCTTCGAATTCGACCCGCCGGTGCCGATGCTGATCGTGTCGGACGGCGCCTATATCATCATGGAAGACCGCGAGCTGAAATCGGTGGAGCGCATTCCGCTGGGTGCGACCCCGCTGGATCTGCTGCTGCGCGACAAGGTGGTGTTCGACGACAGCGTCGGCATTTCCAAGGTGGAACGCGGAGCCGCCATCCTGCGGGTGACGCTGTTTGCGCCGGACCGGCCCAAGGAAGGCTCGCTCACCGTGGTCTTCGGCGACAAGCCGCTGGAATTTGCCGGCTGGACCGTCACTGATGCCCAGGGCAAGGTCACCTCGATCACGCTCAACCAGATCGACTTCAACCCGCAGATCAATCCCCGCCTGTACACCTACGGTGACCGGCCGGCGGTGGAGCGCGCCCTGCAGCAGCGCCGCTGAGCGGCCGGCAACACCATACCGTGGTACCATCGGGTAACTGCCCGGCCCCGTAGAATGGCGGGCGGGTATACCATCTGGTTATGGGGCAGGGTCACGGTGTCATAAGCCGCTGCAATCCCGTGAACTTTCGTCGAAAAACCTGCGATTTGACCGGCACGGCGGTTGCGGCCCTTCCGAAGGCTGCTATAACCTCGGCCCCTGAAGGGCACTCACAGAAACCCGGGTTTTGCCCGGGGTCAGAAAACCCGAAGGTCAGCATGAATATCCATGAATACCAGGCGAAAAGCCTGCTCGCGAAATACGGCGTCGCCGTCCCGCGTGGCGGAGTCGCGTTCACCGCCGATGAGGCGCTCACCGTTGCCAAGCAGCTTGGCGGTCCGGTCTGGGTGGTGAAGGCCCAGATCCATGCCGGCGGCCGTGGCAAGGGCGGCGGCGTCAAGGTGGTAAAGTCGCTCGACGATGTCGCCGCGCAGTCCAAGAGCATTCTCGGCATGACCCTGGTCACGCACCAGACCGGTCCCGAGGGCAAGCTGGTCAAACGCCTCTATATCGAGGAAGGCTGTGACATCAAGCGTGAGCTTTACTTGAGCTTCCTGGTCGACCGCGCCACCTCGCGCATCACCGTGATGGCCTCGACCGAGGGCGGCATGGAGATCGAAGAGGTCGCCGCCTCGCATCCCGAGAAAATCCTCAAAGTCGCCATCGACCCGGCCAGCGGCCTGCAGCCGCATCATGCGCGCCAGATTGCCTTCGGCCTCGGCCTCGAAGGCAAGCAGGTGCAGTCGGCGGTGAAGTTCATGCAGGCGATGTACGAGGCCTTCGTGGCGCTCGACGCCTCTATCGTTGAAATCAACCCGCTGGTCGTCACCGGCGCCGGCGAGATGATCGCGCTGGATGCCAAGATGAACTTCGACGACAACGCGCTGTACCGCCACAAGGATGTGGAAGACATGCGCGATCCGGACGAGGAAGACGCGTCCGAACTCGAAGCCGCCAAGTGGTCGCTGAACTACGTCAAGCTCGATGGCGAGATTGGCTGCATGGTCAACGGCGCCGGCCTGGCCATGGCCACCATGGACATCATCAAGCTGTACGGCTCCGAGCCGGCCAACTTCCTCGATGTCGGCGGCGGCGCCACCAAGGAACGCGTCACGGCTGCCTTCAAGATCATCCTTGGCGACAAGAGCGTGAAGGGCATCCTGGTCAATATCTTTGGCGGCATCATGCGTTGCGACGTCATCGCCGAGGGCGTGGTCGCCGCGGCCCGCGAGGTCAAGCTCGCCGTGCCGCTGGTGGTGCGCCTGGAAGGCACCAACGTCGATCTGGGCAAGAAGATCATGGCTGAGAGCGGCCTGCCGATCATCTCTGCCGACAATCTCGCCGACGCCGCCGAAAAGGTGGTGAAGGCCGTGAAGGGAGCCAAGTAACATGGCTGTTCTCGTCAACAAGGACACCAAGGTCATCTGCCAGGGCATCACTGGCAGCCAGGGTACCTTCCACAGCGAACAGGCGATTGCCTACGGCACCAAGATGGTCGGCGGCGTCACCCCGGGTAAGGGCGGCACGCAGCATATCGGCCTGCCGGTGTTCAACACCGTCGCCGACGCCGTCGAAAAGACCGGCGCCAATGCCTCGGTGATCTATGTCCCGCCGCCGTTCGCGGCCGACTCGATCCTGGAAGCCATCGACGCGGAAATTCCGCTGGTGGTCTGCATCACCGAAGGCATCCCGGTGCTCGACATGGTCAAGGTCAAGCGCGCCCTCACCGGCTCGAAGACCCGCCTGATCGGCCCGAACTGCCCGGGCGTCATCACGCCCGGCGAATGCAAGATCGGCATCATGCCCGGCCATATCCATCGCCGCGGCAAGGTCGGCATCGTGTCGCGCTCCGGCACGCTGACCTATGAAGCCGTCGCGCAGACGACCGCCGCGGGTCTGGGTCAGACCACCTGCATCGGCATCGGCGGCGATCCGGTCAACGGCACCAACTTCATCGACGCGCTGGACCTGTTCCTCGGCGACGACGAGACCCAGTACATCATCATGATCGGCGAAATCGGCGGCAGTGCCGAGGAAGAAGCCGCCGAATTCCTGATGAAGTCGAAGGTGAAGAAGCCGACGGTCGGCTTCATCGCCGGTCGTACCGCGCCTCCGGGCCGCCGCATGGGTCATGCCGGCGCCATCATCTCGGGCGGCAAGGGCGATGCGAATACCAAGCTGGAGGCCATGCGTTCGGCCGGCATCCGAGTTTCGGAAAGCCCGGCAGCGCTCGGCACCACCCTGGTCGATTTCTTGAACGGCAAGTAAACGGGAACATAGAGGGCGGCGCCGGCCAACAAGCGGCGCCACGACATCGATGACGGCGCAGCTTGAACGCACGCAATTTCTCTACGGTGGCAACAGCACCTTCGTGGAGGAGCTGTACGCCAAGTACGTAGCCAACCCCGACAGCGTCGACGCCTCGTGGAAGCAATTCTTCGAGGCGCTCGGCGATGACTTCGCCAGGCCGAGCGACGCCCTGAGCCGGGCCTCCTGGGCGCCGGCCAATGCGCTGATCCAGCTAGACGATGAAGGTCTGCTGGGCGCGCAGGGCAAGGCGGCGAAGGCGGCCGACCGCGCGGTCAAGGGCGGCGCTTCGCCGGCCGATGCCCGCAATGCGGCGCTGGACACCATCCGCGCTGCCATGCTGATCCGCAACTACCGCATCCGCGGCCATCTGATGGCCAACCTGGACCCGCTGGGTATCCAGGCGCCGGGCGCGCATCCGGAGCTGGAACCGGAATCCTACGGCTTTACCGAAGCCGACATGGACCGGCCGATCTTCATCGACAACATGCTGGGGCTGGAAAGCTCCACGCTGCGTGAAATCCTACAGATCCTGCGCCGCACCTACTGCGCCAGCATCGGCGTGGAGTTCATGCACATCTACCATCCGGAGCAGAAGGCCTGGATCCAGGAGCGCATCGAAGGCCGCGACAAGGAAGTGCAGTTTACGCCCGAGGGCAAGAAGGCGATCCTGAAGAAGCTGGTGGAAGGCGAGATTTTCGAGCGCTTCTGCCATATGAAGTTCACCGGCACCAAGCGTTTCGGCCTGGAAGGCGGCGAAGCGCTGATCCCGGCGATGGAAGCCATCATCAAGCGTGGCGGCCAGCTCGGCCTGCAGGATATCGAGCTGGGCATGCCGCATCGCGGCCGCCTCAACCTGCTCGCCAACGTGATGGCCAAGCCCTATCGCGCCATCTTCACCGAATTCAAGGGCATGGCCTACCACCCGGACGATTTCCAGGGCTCGGGCGATGTGAAGTACCATCTCGGCGTGTCGTCGGACCGCGAGTTCGACGGCAACAAGGTGCATCTGTCGATGGCGGCCAATCCGTCGCATCTCGAGATCGTCAATCCGGTCTGCCTCGGCAAGTCGCGCGCCAAGCAGACCCAGATGGGCGATATCGAACGCGGCCAGGTGATGACCGTGCTGCTGCATGGCGACGCGGCCTTTGCCGGCCAGGGCGTGGTGGCGGAATGCTTTGCGCTGTCTGAGCTGCGCGGCTATCGCACCGGCGGCACCATCCACATCATCGTCAACAACCAGATTGGCTTCACCACCAATCCGTCCTACTCGCGCTCCTCGCCTTATCCCTCGGATGGCGCCAAGGTGGTGCAGGCGCCGATCTTCCATGTGAATGGCGATGATCCGGAAGCCGTGACCCATGTGGCCAAGATCGCCGTGGAGTTCCGCCAGAAGTTCAAGAAGGACGTGGTCGTCGACCTGTTCTGCTATCGCCGTCACGGCCATAATGAGACGGACGATCCGTCCTTCACCCAGCCGATCATGTACCGCACGATCGCGACGCACCCGACCACGCGTCAGATCTATGCCAAGCGCTTGGTCGACGAAGGCACGCTGACTGAGGCCGAAGCCGAGGCGATGGTGACCGACTTCCAGAACCAGCTGGAAGAGGAACTGGAAGCGTCCAAGTCGTTCAAGCCGAACAAGGCCGACTGGCTGGAAGGCAAGTGGGCCGGTCTGGAGATCGCCTCGGGCGATGAGCGCCGCGGCACCACGGCGGTCGAGATCGAGACCCTGAAGAAGGTCGGTCTGGCCATCACGACGGTGCCGGACGGCTTCAACATCCACAAGACCCTGGCGCGCAACACCGCCAACCGCCGTGCCGCGATCGAGGCGGGCGAGGGTATCGACTGGGCGACCGGCGAAGCACTGGCTTTCGGCTCGCTGCAGGTGGAAGGCTATGGCGTGCGCCTGTCGGGCCAGGATTGTGGCCGCGGCACCTTCAGTCAGCGTCACAGCGTCTGGCATGACCAGCAGAGCGAAGAGCGCTATGTGCCGCTCAACCACATCGCCGAGGGTCAGGCCAATTACGAAGTGATCGACAGCCTGCTCTCCGAGGTGGCTGTCCTCGGCTATGAATACGGCTACAGCCTGGCCGAGCCGAACACGCTGGTCATGTGGGAAGGCCAGTTCGGCGATTTCGCCAATGGCGCCCAGGTGGTGTTCGACCAGTTCATCTCCTCGGGCGAAGCCAAGTGGATGCGCATGTCGGGTCTCGCCGTGCTGCTGCCCCATGGCTATGAAGGCCAGGGTCCCGAGCACAGCTCGGCCCGCCTGGAGCGCTATCTGCAGCTCTGCGCCGAGGACAACATGCAGGTGGCGAACTGCACCACGCCGGCCAACTACTTCCACGTCCTGCGCCGGCAGGTGCACCGCAAGTTCCGCAAGCCGCTGATCCTGATGACGCCGAAGTCGCTGCTGCGTCACAAGCTGGCGGTCTCGAAGCTGGAAGAGATGGGTCCCGGCTCGTCCTTCCATCGCGTGCTATGGGACGACGCACAGCCGGCCGACGACGCCAAGGTCAAGCGCGTGATCCTGTGCTCGGGCAAGGTCTATTACGACCTGTTCGAGGAACGTCAGAAGCGCGAGATGAAGGACACCGTGATCCTGCGCCTGGAACAGCTGTACCCGTTCCCGCACAAGGCGCTGATCAAGGAGCTTGGCCGTTACAAGAATGCCAAGACCGTCGTCTGGTGCCAGGAAGAGCCGAAGAACATGGGCGCCTGGGCCTTCGTCGAGCCGTATATCGAAACCACGCTCACCGAGCTGGGGCTGAAGTCGAAGCGTCCGGTCTATGCCGGCCGCGTCGAAGCCGCTTCGCCCGCCACCGGCCTGATGAGCAAGCACAACCAGCAGCAGGCCAAGCTGGTGGATGACGCCTTAACCGCATAATTGCTGAAGACGCACGGGAAACCGAGGGGCGTTTTTTAGGACAAGGGAAGTACATCATGGCAGTTGAAATCCGCGTTCCGCAGCTGGCGGAATCGATCTCCGAGGCGACCATCGGCAAGTGGTCGGTCAAGGCTGGCGATGCGGTCGCCCGCGACCAGCTCCTGGTCGAACTCGAGACCGACAAGGTGACCGTCGAGGTGAATGCGCCGGAAGCCGGCACCCTGGGCGAAATCCTCGCCGCCGAAGGCGCCACCGTGCAGGTCGGCGATCTCTTGGCCACGCTCACCGCTGGCGCCGGCGCTGCGAAGCCCGCCGCCAAGCCCGCTGCGGCTCCGGCCGCGGCCCCCGCTCCGGCGCCGGCTGCCAAGCCCGCCGCCGCTCCGGCTGCTGCGGCACCCGCCGCCGGCCAGGCACTGCCGGCCGCTGCCAAGCTGGCCGCCGAAAAGAACGTCAATGTCTCGGGCGTCACCGGCTCGGGCCGGGATGGCCGCGTCACCAAGGGCGACGTGATGGATATTATTGCCGGCGGCGCTGCGGCTCCGGCCGCGCGCCCGTCGGTGCCGGCCGGCCCGCGTGCCAATGGCGAGCGCGAAGAACGCCAGCGCATGTCCAAGCTGCGCCAGGTGATCGCCCGTCGCCTCAAGGAAGCCCAGAATACCGCCGCGCTCCTCACCACCTTCAACGAGGTGGACATGTCGGCGCTGATGGCTGCCCGCAAGCTCTATGTCGACAACTTCGAGAAGAAGCACGGCGTGCGGCTGGGCTTCATGTCCTTCTTCGTCAAGGCCTGCGTCCAGGCGCTGAAGGAATTCCCGGCGGTGAACGCCGAGATCGAGGGCGACGAGATCGTCTTCAAGAACTACTACAACATCGGCTGCGCCGTTTCGACGCCGACCGGCCTCGTCGTCCCCGTCATCCGTGACGCCGACCAGCTGTCGTTTGCCGGCATCGAGAAGACCATCTCCGACCTGGGCAAGCGCGCCCGCGACGGCAAGCTCGGCATCGACGAGCTGCAGGGCGGCAGCTTCAGCATCACCAATGGCGGCGTGTTCGGCTCGCTGATGTCGACCCCGATCATCAATCCGCCGCAGTCGGCCATTCTGGGCATGCACAAGATCCAGGATCGTCCGATGGCTGTGAACGGCCAGGTCGTGATCCGTCCGATGATGTATGTGGCGCTGACCTACGATCACCGCATCGTCGACGGCCGCGAGGCGGTCAGCTTCCTGGTGCGGGTCAAGGAATCGCTCGAAGATCCGCAGCGTCTCCTCTACGAGATGTAAGAGCCAATGGCCGGGGCGATGATCGTCCGCGTCTGGAGCACGGCCTATGCGCCGGGACGGATCGGGGAGTTCATCGCCTTTGCCGACCAGCGTCTGCAGCCATTCTTCCGCGACCAGAATGGCTGCCTCGCCTGCTTCTTCACCCATGACGAACAGGAATGGCGCACGATCACCTTCTGGCGCGATGCGGCGGCGGTGGAGGCGGTGAAGGACTCTGCCATCTACGCCGCCATCCTGGCCGATCTGGTCGCCAGCGGCCTGCTGATTGGCAGCCAGCAGGTCAAGAAGCTGAATTTCGCCGGCGGCGGCCTATATGGCCCGTTACCGCTTTGAAGACTGGGCCACGTTAAGTTTCCGGAGAACCATCCATGAGTGAACAGGCTTTCGACGTTGTCATCATCGGCGCCGGTCCCGGCGGCTACACCATGGCGATCCGCTGCGCCCAGCTCGGCATGAATACCGCCGTGGTGGAGAAGGATGCCGGCCTGGGCGGCACCTGCACGAATGTCGGTTGTATCCCGTCCAAGGCGCTGCTGCATTCCTCCGAGCTGTATCACACGGCTGCTCACGGCTTCACCCAGCATGGCATCAAGGTCGGCAAGATCGATATCGATCTGCCGGCGATGATGGCGCAGAAGCAGAGCGTGGTGACGGCCTCGAACAAGGGTATCGAATTCCTGTTCAAGAAGAACAAGATCACCTGGTTGAAGGGCACCGGCAAGCTGCTGGGCGGCGGCAAGGTGGAAGTGACCGGCGAGAGCAAGGGCACCTATGCGGCCAAGCATATCGTCATTGCAACCGGTTCCGAAGTCACGCCGCTGAAGGGCATCGAGATCGACGAGAAGCAGGTGGTGTCGTCCACCGGCGCGCTCAAACTGCCGGCCGTGCCGAAGAGCCTGGTGGTGATCGGCGGCGGTGTGATCGGGCTGGAACTTGGCTCGGTCTGGCTGCGCCTTGGCGCCGGGGTGACGGTTGTTGAATTCCTCGATCGCATTCTGCCGACCAATGACGGCGAAGTGTCGAAGCAGATGCAGCGCATCCTGGCCAAGCAGGGCATGAAGTTCAAACTCGGCACCAAGGTGACCGCCGCCAAGCCGGGCAAGGCCGGTGTGGCGCTGACCATGGAGCCGGCAGCCGGCGGCGACAAGGAAGAAGTCACCGCCGATGTGGTGCTGGTTTCGATCGGCCGTCGTCCCTATACCACCGGCCTCGGCCTCGAGGCTGCCGGCGTGCAGCTGGACGAGCGCGGCCGCGTGAAGACCGACGGTCATTTCCAGACCACTGCCAAGGGTATCTATGCCATCGGCGACGCCATCATCGGCCCCATGCTGGCGCATAAGGCGGATGAGGAGGGCATGGTGCTTGCCGAGATGCTGGCCGGCCAGAAGCCGCATATCAACTACGACGCCATTCCAGGCGTGGTCTACACCTGGCCGGAAGTGGCCAGTGTCGGCAAGACCGAGGAAGAACTGAAGGCCGCGGGCATCGCCTACAAGACCGGCAAGTTCCCCTTCACGGCCAATGCGCGCGCCCGCGCCATGACCATGACCGACGGTTTCGTGAAAATCCTGGAAGACGAGAAGACCAAGAAGGTGGTCGGCGCCCATATCATCGGCGCCGATGCCGGTCATCTGATCCAGGAACTGGTGATGGCGATCGAGTTCGGCGCTTCGGCCGAGGATATCTACCGCACCGTCCATGCTCATCCGGCGCTGACCGAGGCGGTCAAGGAAGCGGCCCTGGCCGTCGATGGCCATACGATCACGATCTGATCGGCCCGCTCTGTTTGATGCGAAAGGGCGGCTATCCAGCCGCCCTTTCTGTTTTTAGTTGTCACCCTCGGATCAAGCCCGCGCATGACAATGTGAGGTGAGTCCACGTCCATGACCGCCCCTCCCGAATCGAAAGCCGTTGCCGCGCTGTGGGTGCTGGGTGCGGCCTTTGCCTTCTCGCTGCTCTATGCCTCCGGTAAGCTGACCGGCGGTCTCGTGCCGGCGATCCAGATCGTTTTCATCCGCTACCTCAGCGGCTTCGCCACCGTCAGCGGTATTGCCGCCGTGCAGCGCGTGCCGCTCAACCGTCTGCTGGCGCGCGGCCGGCGCCATCTGCATGTGCTGCGGGCGTTGTGCGGTGTCAGCGGCGGCGGCTGCAGCATCTATGGCGCCACTCATATGCCGCTGGCGGATGCCTCGGCGCTGGCGCTGCTGCAGGGTGTTTTTACCATGGGGCTTGCTGTGCTGCTGCTGGGCGAACGCATCACCGTGCGGCAGGCCTTCGCCGCTCTGCTTTGCGTGGCCGGCGCCCTGGTGATCGTGCGCGGCAACACGGCCGGGTTCAGCCTCGACAGCCTGGCGGAAACCGGTGTCGCCCCACTGGCGATGATCGCCGGTGCGTTTCTCACGGCCTGCGAGGTGATCCTGATCAAGGTGCTGTCGCGCCAGGAGAGCATGCTGTCGATGCTGCTGCATGTGAACGGCATTGCCACGCTGCTGCTGGGTGCCGCCATGCTGGTACTCTGGGTGCCGGCGGCGCCACTGACGCTGGCCGCTCTCTGCCTGATCGGCCCGATGGCGATCTTCGGCCAGATGTGCAACGTGCGCGCCTACCGCCTCGCCGATGCGGCCTGGCTGGCGCCATTCACCTATGCCTCGGTGGTGTTCGCCGCGCTGATCGGCTGGGTCGTGTTCGGCACGCTGCCCGGCCTGGTCACCTGGGCCGGTGCTGGGCTGATCGTTGCTGGCGGCCTGCTGCTGCTGCGCCGGAGTTGAATCCGTCTAGTAATGCAATTCCGCGATCACCGCGCGGTCGTCGCTGGCATCCCAGGACTGCACCACGATGGTTTCGGTGGTGTTGAAGCGGCAGACCACGCTGCGTTGCGGCGTGCCGCGCGGCAGAGTCAGGGTCGAGGTCGCATTCACCGGGATGCCCGGCGGAATGCCGGCGCCTGGCTGGCCGTCGAAGGTGACGATGTCGCCGCGGCCCTGGCCGAAATAGCCGCGCGGACGGCTGATGGTGATGATCGAGCCGGCCTGGCGGTCGCGGTCGGCCAGCACGGCGGTGCGCAGGTGGATCTGCGACGACGAGCGCGGAAAGGGCGAGCGGTAGATATGCGTCTTGGTCTGGCCCGCCACGCTGAGCACGAATTCATAAGTCGCCGTCGGGCTGGCCGTGAAAGGCCCCCAGTAGCCGTCGACGCCAGTGACTTTGGCATGCACCTGGCGTAGCCGCGCGCCGGTCTGCACATTGGTCTCGTAAATCTCGACCTGCGCGCCTTCGACCGGCAGGTTGGTCGGCACGCCGCGCACCATGCCGTTGACCTTGCCGTTCAGCACCGGTGCGGCTTCCGGTTTGATCGCGGTGGTGGCCGGGGCCGTGCCGATGATGAATTCCCAGGTCGCGGCGAAGGCCTTCTCATGGAAGGCGACCTCGCGATGGTCGAGGCCCGGCAGCACAACATTCTTCGCGCCGGCCAGCGCCGGGCCATCGGCGGTGATGCCGGTCGCCGTCCCGGGCATGCCCAGCGCCGCGCCATCGGGCTGGGCAAATTTGTCCAGTCCATCGCTGCGCGTGGTCATCCAGGCGACGCCCGGCACGATCTCCGAGCCGGCATTGAGCTGGCGCAGGAAATTGCTGCTGCCGTTGAACTCGCTGCCGACCAGCTGGGTGGTCGAGGCGATCACGCCATGATTCGGCGTGCCGCAGAGCACGGCATGGCTGACATAGGCGGCGCCCGGGCCATTCTTCAGGTAGTTGCGGATAGCATTGCCACCGCGCGAGGACCCGACCAGCGCCACGCGGCCGGCCTTGGTTTCGTCCAGCGCCTGGGCGATGGCGGCCGAGAGCTGTTCGAACTGGTCGCGGCTGGAGGACCGGCCGGCCTGGTATTCGTCATCGTTGGTGCGCGACAGCGGATAGGGGAAATCGATGGCGAACAGCCGGCTGGCGGGGAAGCCGTTGCTTTCCCAGCGCCAGAAAGTGGTGTGCCACAATGCCGCCGTGTCACCATTGCCGTGGACGAAGATCACCGGCGTGGCGCTATCGTATTTTGCCGCCGTGACGGCGGCCTCCTGGGAGCGCGGGGCGCAGGCCAGCAGCGGCGTGAAACCAAGAGCGGCGGTACCGGCCAGCATGGCGCGGCGGGTCGGGCGGTGGAGCTGGGACATGGATGCTTCCTGGTTCTTATGGGCCAGTTTCATGGCGGAGAAATACGGACGGTCGAACCGGTCTTTTATGACCTGGAATTGTGACGATACTCTGGCGCTTCCGGGCAGATCGTTGAATACTACGTGAGGTATGGCAAGCCCTGTTTTGCCATCAGTCCTTTGTTGATCCGCCCATTGCCGCCGGTTCCATGTCCTCCCGCGCCCTGATTGTCCTGCTCGCCGGCCTGGAAGTGCTGGCCATCCTGCCGATTGCCAGTTTCCCGGCCCTGATGCCGGACTTCATCGCGGCCTGGGGCCTGACCAACACCGAGGCCGGCTGGATCGCCGGCGTCTACTATCTCGGCTATATGCTGGTGGTGACCTGGGCGGTGATGCTGACCGATCGCATCGATGCGCGCCTGGTCTTCGCCGTCGGCGCCGCTGTCACTGGCCTCAGCACCATCGCTTTCGCCCTGCTGGCCGACGGATTCTGGTCCGGCTTCATCCTGCGCGCCATCGGCGGCGCCGGGCAGGCGGCGATCTACATGCCCGGTTTGCGTGCGCTGACCGACCGCCTGAAGGGCGGCGAGCAGAGTCGCGCTGTCACATTCTACACCGCCAGCTATTCGATTGCCGTCGCCATGAGCTTCACCGTCACCGGTCTGCTCAGCGAGTGGTTCGGCTGGCGCTGGAGCTTCGGTCTGGTCGGCATCTCCTGCCTGGCTTCGGGTCTGCTGGCCTGGCGTATCCTGACACCGCAGATACCGGAAGGCGCCACGGCGGCCAGCGGCTTCCAGCTCAAACCCGTGCTGAGCAACCGCGATGCCATGGGCTATATCATCGGTTATGCCGCCCATGGCTTCGAGCTGACCGCCATGCGTGCCTGGCTCACAGCCTTCCTGGTTTTTGTGCTGGCGCGTGAACCGGCGGTGGCCGCCGTGCTGCCCAGCGCCACGGTGCTGGCCGCCATCGTCACCCTGATCGGCCTGCCGGCCAGCCTGCTGGGCAACGAGATGGCGCTGAAATTCGGTCGTCGCCGGGCGCTGATCGCCATCATGACCATTTCCGGAATGTTCGGCATCGGCTTCGGCTTCAGTGCCGTGCTGCCGGTCTGGCTGGTGCTGCTCTACTGCGCCCTCTATTTCATCTTCATCTGCGGCGATTCCGGTGCACTCACCTCAGGGATGATGGCCGCGGCCGAGCCGGCCCATCGCGGCTCCACCATGGCGCTGCATTCGGCGCTGGGCTTCGGCGTCTCGGTGCTGGGACCGCTGTTCGTCGGCTTCGCGCTGGATGCCGCGCAGTATCTGGGCGGCGGCAGCCAGTCGGTGCTGAGCTGGGGATTAGGGCTGGCGATTATGGGGCTGGGTGCCCTCATCGGCCCGCTGGCCCTGCTGCGCACCCGCCGGACGGCAGTCTGAACGCGTACCAATAGCCTGAATTGGTTCGCTTTCCCGGCTCGCGTTGACCGTTCGTGAGCGATCCGGTCTAATCCTTGGCCATGTGCGAACGTTGCGAGATGTTGCCGCCCGGCGTCGAACTGCTGCATGACACGCAGCAGGACCAGATCGCGGCCAAGCGGCGCTACAAACGCCAGCAGCGTATTCTCGACCTGCTGGCGCTGATGGAAAATCCCGACGCCTTGCCGCCGCGCGAGGCCATGCGTATCGGCCAGGAAATCCTCGCCCTGCTGGCCGAGGTCGACGACGATCCGCATATGACCGCCACCCATACTGCTGCTGGCGGCCTGCCGCGCCTGCGTCGTGGTGCCCGCCCGAATTTCAAAGCCTTCTCCTGACGTCAAGAAAGATCGCTCCTATGCATGCTCCGGTGCCGCGCGTCCTCGCTTCCAACAAGAAAGCCGTCTTCGACAGGATCGAGGCCATGCTGCCCGAGCTGGAGCAGATCTATCTCGACCTGCATCGCAACCCTGAACTCTCGATGCAGGAAGTGCGCACCGCCGGTGTCGCGGCGGCCTGGATGAAGAAATACGGCTTCGAGGTGCATGAGCAGATCGGCAAGACCGGTGTGGTGGCGCTGCTGAAGAATGGCGACGGTCCGGTGA
The DNA here is from genome assembly GCF_058806975.1 of Ferrovibrio sp. GW821-FHT12E11. Taxonomy (NCBI): domain Bacteria; kingdom Pseudomonadati; phylum Pseudomonadota; class Alphaproteobacteria; order Rhodospirillales; family Rhodospirillaceae; genus Ferrovibrio; species Ferrovibrio sp. GW821-FHT12E11. Next base: position 1,240,610 of record NZ_JBXAQG010000001.1, on the reverse strand, counting down.
TCCTGCTGCGCGCCGACATGGACGGGCTTCCCGTGAAGGAGAAGACCGGCCTCGACTATGCCAGCACCCAGACCGGCACGGATCGTTTCGGCCAGCATGTGTCGATCATGCATGCCTGCGGCCATGACATGCATGTCACCTGGCTGATGGCGGTGGGGCGTCTGCTGTCGGAAGCGCGCGACAGCTGGAAGGGCACCGTGATGGCGGTGTTCCAGCCGGCCGAGGAAATCGGCGCCGGCGCCCGCGCCATGCTGAATGACGGCATGGTCAAGAAATTCCCCAAGCCGACGGTGTCGCTGGGCCAGCATGTGGTGCCGATGCCGGCCGGCAGTATCGGCTACAAGCCGGGCGTCGCCATGTCGGCGGCCGATAGCTGGGAAGTGAAGATTTACGGCCGTGGCGCCCATGGCTCCAAGCCGCAGAACAGCATCGATCCCGTGGTGATGGCGGCGGCCACCGTGATGCGTCTGCAGACCGTGGTGTCGCGCGAGGTGGCGATGGCTGATAGTGCCGTCGTAACTGTAGGCACAATGCAAAGCGGCCTGAACGAGAATGTGATCCCCGACGAGGCGTTGCTGCGGCTGAACATCCGCACCTTCAAGGAAAGCGTGCGTACCCGCGTGCTGGCCTCGGTGAAGCGCATCATCGAGGCGGAAGCAGCGGCCTCGGGCGCGCCGAAGCCGCCGTCGATTTCCGAGATCAGCCAGTTTCCGCTCACGGTGAATGACGAAGCCGCCACCATGCGCACGGTCGAAGGCATGCAGGCCTGGTTCGGGGCCGAGCGCGTGGTACAGGTGGAGCCGGCCTCGGGCAGCGAGGATTTCGGCCTGTTCGGCACGGCCTGGAATGTCCCGTCGGTCTTCTGGGTGATCGGCGGCACCGACCCTGAGCTGTTCGCCAAGGCGACGGCCGGCGACGATCCCAGCCTGCTGCCGGTCAACCACTCGCCCTTCTTCGCGCCGGTGATCCATCCGACCCTGCGCACCGGCATCGAGGCGATGCTGGCGACGGCCTATACCTGGCTCGACTAGGCGGCCGGCCGCGCGAAAACCCCGCCATCCAGCATCCAGCTGAAGCTGGCGGGGAAATCGAAATCGGGTTCGTTCGAGGCGGCCAGCGCGGCTGCGCCCAGCGACGCGCCATTGGCCAGTTCGGCCAGCAGGCGGTCCTCGCCGTGATTCAGCTTGTGCCACACCACCTCGATGCCGCGGCGCCAGACCAGCAGGCGTTCGCTGCTGCCGGCCATGCGAATGCGGTCGACCACGGGTGAGTCCGGCTGGTGCACCTGCCAGATCTGGCTGACCGGGAAGGGCGTCGACAGCCGCTGGGCCGACGGATGCAGCGGCAGTGGCAACTGCGCGGTCAGCTCGGCTTCGGGCAGGTCTTCCGGATGCAGGATGTCGGTATCTTCCGCATGTTCAGCAAGATTGAGCGCCCATTCGAAGGCGGCGATATCCGGCAGGTAATGGTGGCCGCCCAGATCGGGCAGGGCCGCCAGGAAGGTGGGGAAGCTGCTGCCATAGAGCCGCAGGATCGGCGAACGCGGCGGGTCGAAGATCAGAAAAGCGCGTGCGGTCTGGGCGAAGAAGGCCTCGCCGACCAGAGCGCGGGTGACCGGAAAGATCGTCGCCAGGGTTTCCAGCAGGCCGGCACGGAAGCGGTCGGCATAAATCTGCAGCCGACCTTCCGCCGGAATCGCATCGCCGATCACCTTCTCGGCCACCGCATGCAGTGAACCGGTCAGGGCGTCGGCGAATTCGCGCTGGCGTTCAAGCAGCGCGCTCATCGCTGCCTTCCGTCATGACTGTATCGCCCGGCAGGTCGCTGGGGCGCAGCGCCGCTGCACGCTGGCGCGCCGCATGCTCGGCCTCCGAGATCAGATGCGCCAGCGGCGGCAGGTTGTTGTCCCATTCCAGCAGGGTGGCGGCATGGGGGAACCGCTGTACGGCATTGGCATAGAGGCGCCAGACCGGCTCGGCCACCAGGGCGGCATGGTCGTCGATCAGCATGGGTCGGCCATCGGCGTTGCATTCGCTGTGGCCGGCCAGGCGGATTTCATGCACCGCCGGCGCCGGCAGGCTGTCGAGATAGGCTTCGGCCACGGCCAGGGCGGATTCGCGGCCAACGTGATTGGCGCTGGACACATACAGATTGTTGACGTCGCACAGGATGCCGCAGCCGGTTTCGCTGCTCAGCCGGCTGAGGAATTCCGCCTCGGCGATCTGGCTTTCGCGGAAGCGCAGATAGGTCGCCGGATTGGCCATCAGCAGCGGGCGTTTTAGCCGCGTCTGCACGATATCGACATTGCGGCAGCAGCTCTCAAGGCTGTCCGCTGTATAGGGCAGGGGTAACAGATCATTATAGTACCGCCCCTCGACGCCGACCCAGGCGAGATGCTCCGACACCAGGGCGGGATCGAGCCACTCGACCAGCCGCACCAGGCGTTCCAGATGTTCGGCATCGGGCAATTCGCTGCCGCCCAGGCCCAGGCCGGTGCCCTGGATCGCCACCGGCCAGTGCTGGCGGATCTGTTCCAGGTAATGCCGTGCCGCGCCGCCGCCCATATAGGTCTCGGCATGGATTTCCAGCCAGCCGATCGTGGCGGGGCGTGTCTGCAGCAGGTCGATGTGATGCGGCGGGCGCAGGCCGATGCCGATCTGCTCGGGCGACAGCACCGCGGGCCCGGCCGGGGCGGGGTCGGGTCTGTTCACAGCAATAGGTGCCTGCTCCGTCATGCGGATGCGCAAAATCCCAGTTTCACGGACGGCGCGCGCGGCCTGCCAAGCCCCCCGCGCCCGTTCCGCATACTGTAGCATCCTGTGGACAGAATTACCCGCCGCGATATGGCGGGGATTCAGATCAACTTGGGGTTTCTTCCTGCCGCTGGGCCGCGGGCAGGCCCAGCCGGCCGAGGCCCGGCAGCTTGATCGCCGGGCGCAGCAGATCGACGCCGATGGTGAAGCCGAGCAGGTTCAGCTCCAGGCCCTCGCGGGCCGCTGCCGTCACGCCGGCCAGGCCGAACAGTGACAGCTGCCAGCCGGTGCCGCTCGGCGCCGGCGCGATCAGCCGGGTCGCACCGATCCAGTCCTTGCCCACGGCGGTGGGTGGCAGTTGCAGGCCCAGTTCCGGCACCTCGCGGGCGAGGTAAGCCACGAAGCTGTTGGAATTCGGCCCCGGCCACATCACGTAGTCGTCGCGCCAGGGATAGCGTTCGGCGGCCGAGATCAGCAGCGGGATGGCGGCGGCGGCTTCCGGGCCGCGCAGGTCGTGCAGCAGTTCGGGCGCGTTGCCGGCCCAGTAGCCGTCGGGCGTGCGCTGGCTGATCCGCACCGGCGAACCGCCCCAGCCGACCACCTCATAGCGGGTATAGCCCGGTGCCCCGGCGGGTTTGACCACCACCCAGGTATGGACGGCCAGTGCGCCGCGCCAGCCCCAGACCCGGGCGGCGTAAACCTGCACCACGGCGTCCTGCATGGACACCGGATCGGGTGCCAGGCCGGCGGAATCCCAGCGCGTCTGCGACCAGTGCTTGCGCTCGGCCGTTGCAATCGATGCTCCGCTGGCCAGCAATGGCACGGCGATCAGGCCGGTGAGAGCCAGCAGGGTGTAGCGGATGAGGGAACGGATTTTGAGGGTCATGTCTGCCTGCACGCCGGGAGCTTGCTTAGAGAGCATAGGATGTCGGCCGATTAAGGCAAAGCTGCGACGCGCCGGTGTGACGGCGATCAACGGAATTGTGTATCAGGCCCGGGCGCGCGGATGGGCCGTTGCATAAACCCTGAGCAGGGCCTCGGCATCCACCTCGGTATAGCGCTGGGTGGTGGCCAGAGAGGCATGGCCCAGCAGCTCCTGGATGGTGCGCAGGTCGCCGCCGGCCGCCAGCAGATGCGTGGCAAACGAATGCCGCAGGGCATGCGGTGTGGCGGTTTCCGGCAGGTTCAGGGCGCGGCGTGCATTGCGCATGGCCTTCTGGATGATGGCCGGATCGACGCGCTTGCCGCGCATGCCATAGAACAGCGGCGTGCCGACGCTGACCGGATACGGGCAGAGCTTCACGTAAGCGGCGATAGCCGCGCGCACGACCGGCAGGATCGGCACCAGCCGCTGCTTGTTGCCCTTGCCGGTGACGGTCAGGCTGTCGCCCTTCGGAATCTCGTCGCCATTGAGGCCAAGCGCCTCGCCCAGACGCAGGCCGGCACCCCAGAGCAGGGTGAGGATCGCCGCATCGCGCGCCTGCAGCCAGGGTGCGGTATCGGCCTCGTCGGCTGTATCGATCACCTGCTGCGCCGACGCCACGCTCAGGGGCTTGGGCACGCTATGCGGTCGCTTGGGCGTGCGGATCAGGTTGGCGGCGGCATTCTCGATCACGCCATCGCGCTGCAGGCGCCGGAAGAAGCTGCGCACAGCGCTTAAATTCCGCGCCAGCGACGTGGCCTCGACGCCATCGTTGCGGCGCCGGCTGAGATAGGCGCGGAAATCGGCCTGGCGCAAACCGCGCAGGTCGTCCATTGCGGCGGCCTCGCCCAGATGGTCGCTCAGGAAAGCCAGAAAACCGGAAAGATCCTGGCCATAGGCGCGCAGCGTATGCTTCGAGAAGCGTTTTTCCTTGGCGAGCCAGCGATACCAGGCTTCCGCCGCCGCCTTCACATCATCGGCGGCGAGGAAGAACGGCAGGCGTTCTTCTGGAGACTCGTTCAGGGCTGCGGCAGATCGAGCCACGAGCGCACCGAACGGCCGAGCACGCCGGCAAGGAATTGCAGCAGCTCAGTGCCCTGGTTGGGCTGGAACTTGTCGCCCTCGCGCGATCCCAGCGCCAGCATGGCCTGCGGCGCGGTGGGGCCGAAATCGAGCCGCGCCAGCGCATCCGATTGCACCAGCGTGGCGGCCGGCCCGTAGAGCCAGTCGGCGGCATCGCATTTGTCGCGCGCGATCGCCGGCATGGCGCCAAGCAGCGTCTCGATGGCGCCGCTGGGCAGCACGACCACGCCGCCGGTAGCGATCTCCTTCATCTTCTCCGGATCGCCTTCGACACAGAGGCTGATGACATCCACCTCCAGCAGGTCGACCCAGTCCTGGGTCGCCATATGGATCATGTGCTCGAAGCTGCCGGCCTCCAGCAGCATCAGCACGGCGGCATGCACGCGCTGGGTGGCCGACAGATTCTGCCGGCTGGCATCCAGCAGTTCGTTGCCGACATGCGACACGCGATGCAGTTCGCCCTGCAGGCGCTGCACCATAAAACGCTGCAGGTCGACCACGTTGTCGCCGCTCTGCGGGCGCGCCGGTGGCAGCAGGATGTCGCAGAGGTCCGGGTGGCGGATCAGCAGATCGGGATGCTGCCGCAGCCAGGCAATCACTTCGGCCTCGGTCAGGCCGGCAAGGGCGGCAAGGGGTGCGGTGGTGCTCTCGGCCATGGTCAGCCTGCGCTCCTCACTTGGCGTCCAGGATGGACTGGCCGGTCTTCTTCCAGTCGGCCAGGAAGGTCTCCAGGCCCTTGTCGGTCAATGGGTGTTTGACCAGGCTTCTGAGCACGTTTGGCGGCAGGGTGGCGACATCGGCGCCCAGCTTGGCCGCTTCGATCAGATGGATCGGATGGCGGATCGAGGCGACCAGCACCTCGGTCTTGAAATCGGGATAGCTGTTGTAGATCTGCACGATGTCGGCGATCAGCTGCATGCCGTCCTGGCCGATATCGTCCAGCCGGCCGACGAAAGGCGAAATAAAGGTGGCGCCGGCCTTGGCGGCGAGGATCGCCTGGGCCGGCGAGAAGCAGAGCGTGACATTGACCATGATGCCGTCATCCGACAGCACCTTGCAGGTCTTCAGGCCGTCCATGGTCAGCGGCACTTTCACCGCCACATTGGTGGCCAGCGCGGCCAGCTTACGGCCCTCGGCCAGCATGGTGGCATGATCGGTGGCAGTCACCTCGGCCGAAACCGGGCCCTTCACGATCTTGCAGATTTCCTTGATGGTGCCGACGAAGTCCTTACCCGTCTTGGCCACCAGCGACGGGTTGGTGGTCACGCCGTCCAGCAGGCCGGTATCGTTCAGCTCGGCAATCTCGGCGATGTCGGCGGTATCGACGAAAAACTTCATGTCCTAAACTCCATGGGCAACCGGTACGGCCCGAATCGGCCGCGATGCTACAATCCGTTTGGTTAACAATACCCGACCCGCCACGGCCCTTCCACCGGAACAACCCGCTTGACACCAGCCGACCAGATCCGCGTTTTGCTGCCCTTGCCGCTGGCCGAGCCCTTCACCTACCGGGCGGGCGAGGCCGGACCGCTGCAACCTGGCGACATCGTGGAAGTTCCCATCGGCAGCCGCGTGTCGCTCGGCGTGGTCTGGGATGGCACGCCCGACCCGCTGCCGGAGAAGGCGAAGCTGAAATCGGTGCTGCGGCATTGCGACGCGCCCGGCATCGCTCTGCCGCTGCGCCGGCTGGTCGACTGGGTGGCGGCCTATACACTCAACCCCACCGGCGCAGTGCTGAAGATGTGCCTGCCTGAGCCGCGCGCCCTGATCGAGGCGCCGCCGGTGCGCCAGGTGCTGCGACCCGGCACCGTGCCCCCCGATCTGCGCAGCAGTGCCCAGAGAGATCGTGTCCTGCAGATCGCATCCGAACGCCCCGGCCTGGGCGTCACCGAACTGGCCGAGGCCGCTGCCGTCTCGCCGGCGGTGGTGCGCAAGCTGCTCGAACTGGGCGCGCTGCAGGCTGACAGCGTGCCGGCCTTCCGCGCACCCCCGGTGCCGGAATGGCAGAAGCCCGGCCGGCCGCTCAATCCGCTGCAGGCCGAGGCGGCGGCCGGCCTGCGCGCCGCCGTTGCGGCCCGGGATTTCTCCGTCACTTTGCTGGAAGGCGTCACCGGTGCCGGCAAGACCGAAGTCTATTACGAAGCGATCGCTGAAGCGCTGAAGGACGGTCGTCAGGCGTTGGTGCTGCTGCCGGAAATCGCGCTGACGCAGCAGTCGCTCGATCGCTTCGAGCAGCGCTTCAATGCGCCGGCCTGGGCCTGGCATTCCGAGATGACCGAAGCGCGTCGCGCCGCCACTTTGCGCGCCATCAGCCGCGGCGAAGCCCGCGTGGTGATCGGCGCGCGCTCGGCGCTGTTCCTTCCTTACGCCGATCTGGCGCTGGTCGTGGTCGACGAGGAGCATGACGCCTCCTACAAGCAGGAAGAGGGCGTGATCTACAATGCCCGCGACATGGCGGTGGTGCGCGCCAAGCTGGAGGGCGCCGCCTGTATCCTCGCTTCGGCCACGCCATCGCTGGAAAGCCTGCATAACGTGGCGCGCCGCCGCTATGCCCATGCGGTGCTGCCTGAACGCCATGGCACCGCGGCGCTGCCGCGCATCGACGTGGTGGATCTGCGCAAAGAACGCCTGCCGGCCCAGCGCTTCATCAGCGCGCCGCTGCGCCATGCTATCGAGGAAACCATCGGCAGCGGCGAACAGGCCATGCTGTTCCTCAATCGCCGCGGCTATGCGCCGCTGACGCTCTGCGGCGCCTGCGGTCATCGTCTGGCCTGTCCGAACTGTTCGGCCTGGCTGGTCGAGCACAAGCGCCACGGCCGCCTGCAATGCCATCATTGCGGCCACCAGGAACGCCTGCCGCAGCACTGTCCGCAATGTAATGCCGAGGACAAGTTCAAGGCCTGCGGCCCCGGCGTCGAGCGCCTGGTGGAAGAGGCGGCCAGCCTGTTTCCCGATGCCCGCATCGCCATGATGGCATCCGATACCGCCAATACGCCGACGCAGATTTCCGAAGTGCTGACGCGCATGGAAAACCGCGAGATCGATATCCTGATCGGCACGCAGATCGTGGCGAAGGGCCATCACTTCCCGCTGCTGACGCTGGTCGGTGTGATCGATGCCGATCTCGGCCTGTCCGGCGGCGATCCGCGTGCTGCCGAACGCACGCATCAGTTGCTGACCCAGGTGGCCGGCCGCGCCGGCCGCGCTGCCCATCCCGGCCGGGTGCTGTTGCAGAGCTTCCTGCCCGAGCATCCGGTGATCGATGCCCTGGCCCGCCATGACGGCGCCGGCTTCCTCGCCGCCGAGATGGCCGAGCGCCAGCGCGCAGGCATGCCGCCCTTCGGCCGCCTTGCGGCGCTGATCGTCAGCGGCACCGACCATGCTGAAGTGGAGCAGGCGGCCCGGGCGCTGGCGCGGGCGGCGCCGCGCGGCGCGGGTCTGCTGGTGCTGGGTCCGGCGCCGGCGCCGCTGCATTACCTGCGCGGCCGGTTCCGCGAGCGCCTGCTGCTCAAGGCGGCGCGGGATATCGACGTGCCGGCGGTGCTGCGGGAGTGGGTAGCAAAAGTAAAACTACCCTCAGGTGTAAAGCGCGCCATCGACGTCGATCCATATAGCTTTCTGTAACTGTTGGGTCTTTAAACTGCCGGCAAGGCCGCATCCGCCAGGGATGACGGCTGCACGACCCGAGGGGAGATTTCATGCGGTTCCATCGTCCACTGGCCATGTTCGTTCTGGCGCTTGCGACCCTGTCGCTGGCCGGCTGCTTCGAGGCCAAGGAAACCGCGCCCGACCAGCGCCATATGGCGCTCAGCAACTTTGTGCAGTTCATCCAGAAGACTGGTGGCCTGAAAAGCCTGAACACCTTCTTCAAGCGCCGCCCGGAGATCAATTCCGAGGAAAGCCTTGGTGTGATCTATGACGGCGCCCGCACCCAGGGCGAGGTGATGCGCTTCAAGGACAAGCAGCTGGCCAAGGAAATGCTGCCGGCGCTCAAGGCCGTCCGCCAGCGCCTCGGCGAGTCGGAAAACTGTGTCCTGCGCGGCTATTTCATCGCCTGCGGCGAAGAGAAATTCGTCGATATTTTCAAGAAATGGGAATAAGCGCGGCCTAATAGCCGCGTTTGTAATCCACCACGCGCAGCAGCGGCTGGCCCGTCTGCAGGCGCTGGATATTGTCGACGATCTGCGGTGCCACATGGGCCGGGATGCTGTCGGCGGCGTTATGCGGCGTCACCGTCACTTTTGGATGGGTCCAGAAGGGATGCTTCTCGCCCAGCGGTTCTTCGTCGAAGACATCCAGCGTGGCGCCTGACAGCCATTCGCTGTCCAGCGCATGCAGCAGGTCAGCCTCCACCACATGGCCGCCGCGCCCGGCATTGATGATATAGGCGCCGCGCGGCAGCAGGGAGAGCGAACGGCGGCTGATGATGCCGCGCGTCTGCGGCGTCAGCGGCAGCAGGCAGATCAGCACGTTGCAGAGCCGCAGGAAGCTGTCGAGATGCTCGTCGCCATGGAAGCTGGTGACGCCGTCGATGGCTTTCAGGCCGCGGCTCCAGCTCACCATCTGGAAACCGAAGGGCAGCAGCTTCTGCGCCGCCGCCATGCCCAGCGTGCCCATGCCCATGATGCCGATCACCCGTTCGGCGGCATCCACCGGCGGCAGCCATTTCCAGGTCTTGTTGCGCTGGTTCAGCGCCATGGCTTCGACCTGGCGATGGAAGCGCAGCACATGCAGCAGGATATATTCCGTCATCGCCACGGTCAGGCGGTCGTCCACCACGCGGGCCAGCGGCACCTGGCGCGGCAGCGTCGCATCGGCCAGGATGGCATCGACGCCGGCACCGAAGGCGTGGATCAGCTTCAGGTTCGGAAAGCTTTTCAGCAGGCCGGGCGGCGGCTTGGCCACCACGGCGGCCTCGATCTCATTCGGATTGCCGGTATTGGGATGCAGGCGGATATCCAGCGTCGGATCGACAGCATGCATCGCGGCCGCCCATTCGGCCGGGTCATGGGCCCTGGTGTAGATCAGGACGGCCATATCAGCTGCGCACCGCCGTCTCGTGATGCACGGCGATCTCGAAGGCGGCGGCGATCAGCGCCTTGGTATAGTCGGTCTGCGGCGCCTCGAAGATCTGCTTGGCGGTATTTTCCTCCACCACCCTGCCGTCCTTCATCACCATGACGCGGTCGGCCAGCGCGCGGACCACACGCAGGTCGTGGCTGATGAACAGATAGGCGAGGCCGTGCTTTTCCTGAAGATCGCGCAGCAGGTCGACGATCTGCGCCTGCACGCTCATGTCGAGCGCCGAGGTCGGCTCGTCCAGCACGACGAATTTCGGCTTCAGCACCATGGCGCGGGCAATGGCGATGCGCTGGCGCTGGCCGCCGGAGAATTCATGCGGATAACGGTCCATGGTGGCAGGATCGAGGCCGACTTCGGTCAGCGCCGCGGCCACCATGGCGCGGCGCTCGGCGTCGGAAGCGCCAATACCATGCACCTGCAGGCCTTCGGCGATGATGTGGAACACCGAGAGCCGCGGCGACAGTGAGTCGAACGGGTCCTGGAACACGATCTGCATCTGCCGGCGCAAGGCACGCATCTCGCTCCAGCTTTTGCCCTGCAGCGTCTCGCCCTGGAAGCGGATTTCGCCCCGGCTTTTCTGCAGCCGCAGCAGCGCATAGGCCAGCGTCGACTTGCCCGAGCCGCTTTCGCCGACCACGCCTAGCGTTTCGCCGGCGCGGACCTGCAGGCTGATGCCATCCACGGCCTTGATATGGCCGACGGTGCGGCGGAGCAGGCCAGCGGTAATCGGGAACCAGACCTTCAGGTCTTTCGTCTCGGCCACGACCGGCGCATCCAGCGCGGCGACCACGGCAATGCCGCGCGGCTCGGCCGCCAGCAGCTTTTTCGTATAGGCGTGGCTCGGCTGGCCGAAGACCTGCGCCACCGGGCCGGCCTCGACGATCAGCCCGTCGGTCATCACGCAGACGCGGTCGGCCACATTGCGCACGATATTGAGGTCGTGGGTGATGAGCAGCAGCGCCATGCCGAGCTTGACCTGCAGCTCTTTCAGCAGCTTCAGGATCTGCGCCTGGATTGTGACGTCCAGCGCCGTGGTCGGTTCGTCGGCGATCAGGATGTCGGGTTCGTTGGCCAGGGCCATGGCGATCATCACGCGCTGCCGCTGACCGCCCGACAACTGGTGCGGATAGGCGCCGAGCCGCTTTTCGGCATCTGGCAGGCCGACCAGGCGCAATAGTTCCAGCGTGCGGGCGCGGGCCTGGGCGGTGCTCAGGCCCTTGTGCAGGGTCAGCACCTCGTTGACCTGGCGCTCGATGGTGTGCACCGGGTTGAGCGAGGTCATCGGCTCCTGGAACACCATGGCGATGCGGTTGCCGCGGATGCGGCGCAGCACCGGCTCCGGCGCACGGACCAGGTCCTCGCCCTTGAAACGGATGTTGCCCGCCGGATGGCTGGCCAGCGGATAGGGCAGCAGTTGCAGGACCGACAGGGCCGTCACTGACTTGCCCGAACCGCTCTCGCCCACCAGCGCGAGAGTCTCGCCGCGACGCAGGTCGAAACTCACGCCGCGCACGGCGTCGACGGCACGGGTACCCTCGCCGAAGCGGACCTGCAGGTTCTCAATCTGGAGCAAAAGCTCGCTCATCGGAAAATCTTCCGCGGATCGAAGGCGTCGCGCACCGCTTCGCCGATGAAGATGAGCAGGCTGAGCATCACCGCCAGGGTCATGAAGGCGGTGATGCCGAGCCAGGGCGCCTGGATATTGGTCTTGCCCTGGGCCAGCAGTTCACCCAGCGAGGGCGAGCCAGGCGGCAGGCCGAAGCCGAGGAAGTCGAGCGCGGTCAGGGTGGTGATCGAGCCGTTCAGGATGAAGGGCAGCATGGTCAGCGTCGCCACCATGGCATTGGGCAGCAGATGGCGGAACATGATGCCGGCATCGGAGACGCCGAGCGCGCGAGCGGCGCGCACATAGCCGAAGTTGCGGGCGCGCAGGAATTCCGCGCGCACCACGCCGACCAGCGCCATCCATGAGAACAGCAGCATGATGCCGAGCAGCCACCAGAAGTTCGGCTGCACGATCGAGGCCAGGATAATCAGCAGGTAAAGTGTGGGCAGGCCCGACCAGATTTCGATGAAGCGCTGGAACAGCAGATCGGTCTTGCCGCCGAAATACCCCTGGACCGCGCCGGCGGTCACGCCGATCACCGAACTGAGGACGGTCAGCACCAGGCCGAACAGCACGCTGATGCGGAAGCCGTAGATCAGGCGGGCCAGCACGTCGCGGCCCTGATCGTCGGTGCCGAGCAGGTTTTCTTTCGACGGCGGCGCCGGGGCCGGGCGGCCGAGATCGTAATTGATGGTGCGGTAGCTGTAGCGGATCGGCGGCCACAGCATCCAGCCGTCCTTCTCCTTGACCAGGTCTTGCACGAAGGCGTCGCGGTATTTCGCCTCGGTCTCGAAATCGCCGCCGAAGGTGGTTTCGGGATAGGCCTTGAAGGCCGGGAAATAGAATTGCCCGTCATAGCGCAGCAGGAAGGGCGAATCGTTGGCGATCAGCTCGGCGCCGAGGCTGAGCACGAACAGGAACAGGAAGATCCACAGCGACCAGAAACCGCGCTTGTTGGCGCGGAAGTTGCGCAGGCGCCGGGCGGTCAGCGGCGAGAGCGTCATGCCGGCGCCCTCATGCCTGCCGGCTTTCGAAATCGATGCGCGGGTCGACCAGCATGTACATCAGGTCGGAAATCAGTCCGACCACCAGGCCGAGCAGGGTGAAGATGAACAGGGAGCCGAACATGATCGGATAGTCGCGCTTCAGCGCCGCCTCGAAGCCGAGCAGCCCCAGACCATCCAGCGAGAAAATCACCTCGATCAGCAGGGAGGAGGTGAACAGGATGCCGATGAAGGCGGCGGGGAAGCCGGCGATGACGATCAGCATGGCGTTGCGGAAGACATGGCCATACAGCACGCGGTTCTGGGTCAGGCCCTTGGCGCGTGCGGTCAGCACATAGAGCTTGTTGATCTCTTCCATGAAGGAATTCTTGGTCAGCATGGTCAGGCTGGCGAAGCCGCCGATCACCATGGCCAGCACCGGCAGCACCAGATGCCAGAAGTAGTCCAGCACCTTGCCCAGCAGGCTGAGCTGCGCCCAGTTGTCCGAGGTCAGGCCGCGCAGGGGGAACCATTGCAGGAAGCTGCCGCCGGCAAACAGCACCACCAGCAGCACGGCGAACAGGAAGCCCGGGATGGCCTCGCCGATCACGATGGCGGCCGAGGTCCAGATATCAAAGCGGCTGCCGTCGCGCATGGCCTTGGCGATGCCGAGTGGGATCGAGATCAGGTAGACCAGCAGCGAGGTCCATAATCCGAGCGAGATCGAGACCGGCAGCTTTTCGATAATCAGCTCGATCACCGGCCGGTCCTTGAAATAGCTCTTGCCGAAATCGAGCCGCAGATACTGCCCCAGCATCAGCAGGAAGCGCTCATGGGCCGGCTTGTCGAAGCCGAACTGCTTCTCGATGCGCTTGATGAATTCCGGGTCCAGGCCCTGGGCGCCGCGATAGCGGCTGCTGGTGTCGCCGGCCTGGGCGAAGGCGCCAGCGCCCGGTCCGGCTTCGCCGCCGGTGGCGCCCGAGACCCGGGCGGTGACATCAGCGGCCGTGCCGGTGACCTGGGCGATCACCTGCTCGACCGGGCCGCCGGGCGCGAACTGCACCACGACAAAGTTGATCAGGATGATGCCGAACAGGGTCGGTACGATCAGCAGCAGGCGGCGGAGGATATAAGCGAGCATGTCGGGCCTAGTGTGTCATCTCTGGCGCGCCAGGTTCAATGCCTTGTCTTTCACCGGATCGATCCACCAGGTCTCGATCAGGCCGACATCATAGGCCGGTTTGCGGGCCGGGCGGGCAAACCGGTCCCAGTAGCCCAGCTTTACCGTGCCGCTGTACCAGTTCGGCACCACATACCAGCCCCACATCAGCACCCGGTCCAGCGCCCTGGTGGCGGCGCGCATTTCGTCGCGGCTGCGGGCGGAAACGATATGCTCGACCAAGTCGTCGACCACCGGGTCGTCGATGCCGGAATAGTTGAAGCTGCCCACCGTGGCGGCCGAGCGCGAGGTCCAGAAGTTGCGCTGTTCGACGCCGGGTGTCAGCGGCTGGGCAAAGCGGCGGCCGATCACGTCGAAATCGAACTTGCGCATGCGGTTCTCGAAGCCCGAGACATCGACGACGCGGATCGACACGGTGATGCCGATCATTTCCAGGTTGCGGGCGAAAGGATTGATCAGGCGCTGGAAGCTCGGCTCGTAGAGCAGGAATTCCAGTTCGAAGGGTTTGCCCCTGGCATCCACCAGCTTGCCGGCCTCGACGCGCCAGCCCGCTTCCTTCAACAGTTCCTGGGCCCGCTTCAGGTTGGCGCGGTTGCGGCCCGAACCATCGCTGACCGGCGGCTGGAATTCTTTTGAGAATACCTCCGGCTGCACGCGGTCGCGGAACGGTTCCAGCAGTTTCAGCTCGGCGGCCGATGGCAGGCCGGTAGCGGCCAGGTCGGAATTCTCGAACATCGAGCGTGTGCGCTTGTACAGGCTGTAGAACAGCGTCTTGTTGGCCCATTCGTAATCGTAGGCCAGATTGATCGCTTCGCGCACGCGGGCATCTTTCAGATGCGGCTTGCGGCTGTTGAGGAACCAGGCCTGCACGCCGGACGGCGTCTCGTCTCGCAGCACCTCGCGCTTGATGCGGCCCTGGTCGAAGGCCGGCTTGCCTTGATACTGCGTGGCCCAGGCGCGGGCGATGATCTCTTCGCGGAAGTCGTATTCGCCGGCGAAAAACGCTTCCAGCGCGATATCGCGGTCGCGGTAGTAATCCTCGCGCACGATGTCGAAATTGTAGCGGCCGCGGTTGACGCCCAGGTCTTTCGCCCACCAGTCCTTCACCCGTTCGAACACCAACGTGCGGCCGGCATCGATGCGACCAATACGATAGGGGCCGGAACCGGTGATCGGCGTTATGGTCGGCGCGGCGAAATCGCGACCCTGGAACCAGGCCTTGGGCAGGATCGGCAACTGCGCCACGATCAGCGGCAGGTCGCGGCGGCTTTCGGTATCCTTGAAGCGGAACAGCACCCGGCGCGGGCCTTCCGCCGTCACGCTTTCCACATCGCGGAGCGTCAGCTGATACAGCGGGTGCCCATCGCGCTGGGCATTCTCCATGGTGAAGACTACGTCTTCAGCCGTGATCGGTCTGCCGTCATGCCAGCGCGCCTGAGGATGGATGGTGAAGGCGGCCCAGCTGCGGTCGGGCGCCAGTTCGGCGCTTTCGGCCAGGTCGCCATAAATCGCGTCGGGCTCGTCGACGGCCCGGGTCATCAGGCCCTGGAAGGTGAGGCCCAGATTCTGCGCCAGTACGCCCTTCAGGATCAGCGGATGCAGGTTGTCGAAGCCGTTGAGCTGCCAGCTGCGCAGCTCGCCGCCCTTGGGCGCATCGGGATTGACGTAGTCGTAATGCCGGAAGCCGGCCGGGTATTTCAGTTCGCCAAAGGCCGAGAGGCCATGGCGCGGCTGCGCGGAAATCGCGCCGCTCAGCAGCAGTAAAGCCAGACCGAGGAGCGGCGCCGCCCTCACGCAGGCTGGCCCTCGGCGAGTTTCAGGCGATGGCGCAGATGGGTTTTCACGGCCGGCCACTCATTCGGCAGGATGCTGAACACCACGGTGTCGCGCATCGTGCCGTTGCCAGCGATCTGGTGATTGCGCAGGATGCCGTCCTGCTTCGCGCCCAGCTTGGCGATGGCCTCGCGGCTCTGCTGGTTGAAGAAATGCGTGCGGAACTCGACCGCGATGCAATCCAGTGTCTCAAACGCATAAGTCAGCAGCAGCAATTTGCATCGCGTGTTGAGCGCACTGCGCTGCACGCTCTTGCGATACCAGGTCGAGCCGATCTCGACGCGGCGGTTGGCGGCATCCACATTCATGTAGGTGGTCATGCCCACCGGCTTGCCCTGCGTCTTGTCGATCACGGTGAATGGCAGCATCGAGCCTTTCTCGGCCAGGCCCAGTCGGCGGTCGATCTCCGCGGTCATCTTGTCCGGCGTCGGGATCAGCGTGTACCACAGGGTCCACAGCTCGCCGTCCTGCACCGCCTCGACCAGCGCATCGTGATGCTCATGGCTCAGCGGCACCAGGGCAACGGCGCTGTCTTCCAGCGTAACGGGCTTCAGCCAGGTCATCGGGATTCGCGTCTTTCTTACTGGGAGCGATTGGCAGGCAGTTTGGCGGCCTTGGCGGGATCGATCCACCAGGCCATGAAGTCAACGCCGTTCTTGGGGTATTTTTCGGGCTTGCCGAACTTGTCCCAGTAGGCGATGCGGGAGGCGTTGTAGCCAAGCGTCGGTGCGATATACCAGTTCCAGGTGAGCGCGCGGTCAAGCGCGCGCACGGTGGGGATCAGGGCTGCGCGCGACGGCGCCGCGGCCACGGCATCGATCAGCGCATCGATGGCGGGGTTCTTGATGCCGGCGATGTTGCGGCCGCCGGGATTGTCGGCGGCGGCGCTGGAAAAGAAGCTGCGCTGCTCGTTGCCGGGCGAATTCGACTGCGCCCAGCCGGAATAGACAATGTCGAAATCGAAGCTGCGCGTGCGGTTCACATACTGCGCGCTGTCGACCGTACGCATGGTGAGCGTGATGCCCAGACGCTGCAGGCTCTGCACCCAGGGACCGCCCATGCGTTCATAGGTGGCATCCTGCAGCAGCAGTTCCAGCACCAGCGGCTCGCCCTTCGGGTTGACCAGCTTGCCGTTCTTGATCTCCCAGCCGGCAGCTTTCAGCAGTTGCGTGGCCTCGCGCAGGTTCTTGCGGTCCTGACCGCTGCCATCGGAGGCCGGAGCGCGCCATGCCGGGCCGAAGACTTCCTTGGGCAGCTTGTCGCGCAGTGGCTCCAGCAGCTTCAGCTCGTCCGCCGAAGGCTCGCCGCGGGCAGCGAATTCGGAATTATCGAAATAGCTGCTTGGATGATAATAGGCCCCGTAGGCCATATTCTTGTTGTACCACTCGAAGTCCCAGGCCAGTGCCAGCGCCTGGCGCACGCGGGCATCCTGCAGCTTCTCGCGGCGCAGGTTGAACACGAAGCCGCCGATGCCGCCCGGCCGCTCATGTTTCACTTCTTCCTTCTTCACCAGGCCCTGGCTGATGGCCGGGAAGTCGTAGAAGACCGCCCATTCGCGCGCGCTGTTCTCGCTGCGGAAATCATACTGGCCCGACTTGAAGGCCTCGCGCGCCACGGTCTGGTCGCGATAGACGTCGTAACGGATGCGGTCGAAATTGTAGCGGCCCTTGTTGATGGCCAGGTCCTTGCCCCACCAGTCGGCGCGGCGCGCATAGGTGATGGTGCGGTTGGGCTCGACGCTGTCGATGCGGTAGGGGCCGGAGCCTTCCCATTTGTCCAGCGTCACCTTGTCGAAGCCGCGCTTTTCCCACTGCGCCTTCTGCAGCACCGGCAGTTGGCCCATGATCTGCGGCAGCTCGCGGTTCTTCGGGCCGGAGAAATGGAATTTCACCTTGCGCGGGCCCAGCACCTCGGGCTTCTGCACATTGCTGTAGTAATACTGGTACATCGGTTCGCCATTGGCCTTGATCTGGTCGAAGCTCCAGGCCACATCCTCGGCGCTGATCGGCTTGCCATCGGGCCATTTCGCCTCGGCGCGCAGGTTGAAGACGATCCAGCTCAGGTCGTCGGGGACGTCCACCGTCTCGGCGATCAGGCCGTATTCCGACAGGTCGTCGTCGGGTGGCGTGGTCATCAGGGTTTCATAGACCATGCCGAGGCCGGGGGCCTCGTCGCCTTTCGGGATGAAGGGGTTGAGGCTGTCGAAGCCGCCAGGCGTGGACAGCTTCAGTTCGCCGCCCTTGGGGGCTGCGGCATTCACGTAATCGAGCTGGGTGAAGCCGGCCGGGTATTTCGGCGCATCGCCGAGCGTGAGCGCATGGCTGGTCTTGACGGCGGGAGTCTGGGCGAAAGACGGGGCTGCGAGCGAGAGAGCGAGAAGGGCAGGCAGCAGCAGGTTTCGCATCAGGTCACTCCCACGATGTTGTCACGTCCCCGACAGATACTGCATGGCGGCCTGGTGCAGCGCCGGGTTGGCGGCGGCCAGGACGCGGGCCGGGCTGACAGTATCCAGCGGCCGGCCCTCCCAGTCGGTGATCACGCCGCCAGCCCCGGTCACTACCGGGATCAGGGCGGCATAATCATAGGGCTGCACGCGGCTTTCCACCACGATATCGACGAAGCCCGAGGCGATCAGGCCGTACACAATACAGTCACCGGACAGGCGGTTGAGCCAGCAGGCCCGGCGCAGCCGCTCGAAGGCGTCGTGTTCGGCCGCGTTGAACAGGCCCACCGAGGTGGTGGCCACGGCGGCCTTGCCGATATCGGTGCCCGGATTGGCCCGCACCGGCTTGCCGTTGAAGGTGGTGAGGCCCTGCAGGCTACCGGTCCAGCGGTCGCCGGTGATCGGCTGGTCGATCACGCCCAGCACCGGGCGATTCTCGTAGGTCAGCGCAATCAGCGTGCCGAAGATCGGCAGGCCGGTAACGAAACTCTTGGTGCCGTCGATGGGATCCAGGATCCACTGCCAGGGCGCGTCCGGCCGGGCATGGCCATATTCCTCGCCATAGATGCCATGGTCGGGATAGGCCTGCTCGATGGCCTGGCGCATCGCCGCTTCGGCGGCGCGGTCGGCCACTGTCACCGGTGAATTGTCGCCCTTGGCTTCCACGTCCAGGCGCTGGCGGTAATGCGGCCGGATGGCGGCGCCGGCCAGATCGGCGAGCTGGCCACCAAAGCGCACCAGCTCGTCGGCGCGCATGAAAAAGGCCGGGATGTCAGACATGGCGACGCTCCCGGCCTTGTTCGATGGTCAATGGAAATGCCTTACGGCAGCGGCTTCGGGCTATCCGACAGGCTGCGCAGATAGGCGATCAGATCGGCGCGCTCCTTCGGGCTCTTGGCGCCGGCGAAGGCCATCTTGGTGCCGGGCGCATAGGCCTTGGGGTTCTTCAGGAAGGTGTAGAGGTTGTCGTAGGTCCAGGCGCCCTCGGTCTTCTTCAGGCCGTCGGAATAGGCGAAGCCGGCCATATGGCCCTTCGGGGCCTGCACGATGTCGAACAGGTTCGGGCCGACCTTGGCCGGGCCACCCTTGTCGACGCCATGGCAGGCGGCGCATTTGCCAAAGGCCTTCTTGCCGTTGTCGACGCTGGCGGCTGCCAGCAGGCCGGCGACCGGCGGATCGGCTTCTTGCGCGGCGGCGGGCGCGCCGCCGGCCGGGGCTTCTTCCGGCACGTCGATCTTGTAGGCGGCTTCAGCCAGTTTCTTCGGATGGACGACCATGTTGCCGACCTGGTGCACGCCCATGATGATCAGCAGGCAGAACAGCACCGCACCGGCAATCTTGTTAATCTCAAAACTATCCATCGGAAGGCTCCTGGGGACCGCGGAGGGACGGCTCTGGCCAAGTGGCCGAAACCGCCCGAAAATCGCCGGGAGATTAGCGGCTTCCCCGACCCGTTCGCAACCCGTATATATCCGCAGGTCTGGGGCCGGCGGCCACTGCGGCTGCGGCGAAGTGCCGCACCGGCCCTGTCCGATCTCGCTGCTTTTTCAAGGCTTAAGAAATGACCGCGGCCCCAGAGAGTCACCTGCCGAAAAACCCCATCGTGCTGATCCCGTCGCGGCTCGCCTCCACCCGGCTGCCCGACAAGCCGCTGGCCGATATCCATGGCCTGCCGATGATCGTGCATTGCCTGCGCCGGGCCCAGGAAGCCGGCTTTGCCCGTGTCGCCGTGGCCTGCGGCGACGCCGCCATCGCCGAGGCGATCCGGGCCCATGGCGGCGAAGCCGTGATGACCGATCCGAACCACCCGTCCGGCTCCGACCGCATCTTCGAGGCGCTGACCCTGCTCGATCCGGACCGTCGCCATGACGCCATCGTCAATTTCCAGGGCGACCTGCCGGCCATCGACCCCGGCGTCATTGCCAAGGTGCTGACGCCGCTGTCCGATGCCGCCATCGACATCGCCACGCTCGCCACGCCGATCGTGGAGAAGCACGAGATCGACGACCCCAATGTGGTGAAGGCCGTGCTCAGTCTGGCACCGGGACAGACGGTCGGACGTGCGCTTTATTTCAGCCGCCGTCCGGTGCCGTCGGGCGAGGGCCCGCTGTGGCACCATATCGGCATCTACGCCTATCGCCGCGCGGCGCTGGAGCGCTTCGTGTCGCTGCAGCCCTCGCCGCTGGAGCAGCGCGAAAAGCTGGAGCAGCTGCGCGCGCTGGAAAACGGCATGAGCATCGCGGCAGCCGTCGTTGACACGCTTCCGCTCGGTGTCGATACTCCGGCCGATCTCGCGCGTATCCGCGCGGTCATGCAGCCGAAATAACCCCGTTAATCCTGCAGAAATCGAGTCCCTCATGTCGCCTGTCGCCACCATCGCCACGGAAGCCACCGATCCCGCCAAGGTCGTGGCCTTTCAGGGTGCGCCGGGCGCCTATTCGCATCTGGCCTGCCGCGAGGCGCTGCCCGATCTGGTGCCGCTGCCCTGCCCGAGTTTCGAGGATGCCTTTGCGGCCGTGCGCGAGGGTAAGGCGGCCTGCGGCCTGATCCCGATCGAGAATTCCACTGCCGGCCGCGTGGCCGACATTCACCAGCTGCTGCCCGAGGGCGGCCTGTTCATCACGGCGGAACATTTCCTGCGGGTGCGGCACCAGCTGCTGGCGCCCAAGGCCGCCTCGCTCAAGAGCGTGAAGCGCGTCTACAGCCATGTGCAGGGCCTGTCGCAGTGCCGCAAGGTCATCAAGGAACTCGGCCTGGAAGCGATCGTCGCCAGCGACACGGCCGGTTCGGCCAAGGATGTGGCGGCGCGCAACAGCGCGGAGGAAGCGGCCATCGCCTCCACCATCGCGGGAGAGCTGTATGGCCTGCAGGTGCTGCGTCCCGATATCGAGGATAACAGCACCAACACCACGCGCTTCATTAAGCTGGAGCGCCAGCGCCGCGATCCCGATCCGCAGGCGAAGGGCAGCCTGACCGCCATCATGTTCCGGGTGCGCAGCGTGCCGGCGGCGCTCTACAAGGCACTGGGTGGTTTCGCCACCAACGGCGTCAACGTGGTGAAGCTGGAAAGCTACCTGTCCGACGGGTTCAAGGTGGCGGAATTCTACGCCGAGATCGAGGGCCACCCGGCCCAGCGCAGCGTCGATCTGGCGCTGCAGGAACTGGCTTATTTCAGCTCCTCGCTGAATGTCATCGGCGTCTTCACCGCGCATCCCTTCCGCACGGCCTGAATCTTCCACCTGACCGCCGGGCTGCACAAATCTTCCAGACCCGTGCGGCCGGCCGTGCTGAACTGGCGGCATGAACCATGAGCAGGTTGCCGCGTTTTTTCTGTTTTCCCTGATCGCCGCGATCACGCCGGGCCCCAGCAACGTGCTGCTGACCGCCACCGGCATGCAGGTCGGGCTGCTGCGCGGCCTACCCTGCCTGTTCGGCATCGGTGCCGGCATGGGATCGATGATATTCCTGGCGGCCTACGGTTTCGGCGCGCTGGTGCTGCAGCATCCGCAGGTGATGCAGGCGGTGCGCTGGCTCGGTGCGGCCTTCCTGCTCTGGCTCGCCTGGAAGATCGCCACCGCCCCGGTCGGCGAGAGCGGCGGTGCCGCGCCGCCGCGCCCGACCGGCTTCCTGGGCGCGGCCTTGCTGCAATGGGTCAATCCGAAAGCCTGGCTGGTCTCGGCCGGCGCGGTCGCCACCTATCTGCCGGGCGAGGCCGAGTCCGCGCTGCTGCGCGCGACGATCTTCACGCTGGTCTTTGTCAGCGCGGCGCTGCCCAGCAGTCTCGTCTGGCTCGCCTTCGGCGCGGCGGCGCAGCGGCTGCTGCGCGATCCGCGCCGCCAGCGCGGTTTCAATATCGCGATGGGTCTGGCGCTGGCAGCGTCGGTGGCGATGATCTTGCGCTGAACGCACCAGTGGAGATTTCATGCGTGGCCCTCGTCTCGCGGAACGCGCGACAGCCCTGACGATTTTGTGCGAATCAACCTGCAAAAAATCATCCTGACAGCCAAGCTTCGCGGCATAATGGCGGCATGACGAAGCTGACGCGACGGCAGGCATTGCTCACCGGCACGGCCGCGGCCCTGCTGCCGCGGGCGCTGTCGGCCACGGCGCTGCCGACCGAGGCCGATGTGGTGATCGTCGGCGCCGGCCTCGCAGGATTGAGCGCGGCGCGTGCCCTGCAGGAGCGGCAGCGCACGGCCGTGGTGCTGGAGGCGCGCGAGCGTATCGGCGGCCGCATCTGGACCGAGCCGCTGGCATCCGGCATCCGGGTCGATCTCGGCGCGCATCTGCTGCGGTCGGCCGATATCAATCCGCTGGTGGCGGAACTGCGGCGCCGCGACATCCGCCTGCAGGCCGATGACGGCGACTACTGGCTGTTCGATGGCGGCCGCGACGCCGACGAGCATGACTACGATATCCTCGGCTTTGCCTATGACCGGCTGGACGATGCGCTGCTCGATGCCCGCACGCTGCGCAGCGATGTCACCCTGGCCAGCCGGGTCAAGGTCGATGGCAAATGGGCTGACACGGCGCGGGCGCTCGCCGGCCCGCTGCATATCGGCATCGAATACAGCGCGGTGGCGGCGCTGGACGCGCCGCGGCTGGCCGGCACCGGGAATGACGCTTGGTTCAACAGCGGCTTCGGGCCCTGGCTGACGCAATATGCCGAGGGCCTGCCGGTTTTCCTCAACCGCCCCGTCGTGCGGATCGACTGGAGCGGCGATCATGTGGTGGTCGCCACCGCCGAGGGCCAGGTGCGAGCCGAGGCCTGCATCGTCACCGTGCCGGTGGGCCTGCTGAATGCGCGCGAGAGCATCGTCTTCCAGCCCGGCCTGCCCCAGGGCCAGCGCGATGCGCTCGGCCGCCTGTCCATGGGTCTGCTCGATCGCATTGCCCTGCAGTATGAAGCCGGCAGCTTCGAGGCGCCGGCCAACACCCAGGCGCTGCCGCGCATCAGCGGCACCCGCGGCATGAGTTTCCGCATCAACGCGCAGGGCCTGCCGCTGGCGGTGGCCACCGTCGGCGGCGACTATGCGCGCGAGCTGGAGGCCCAGGGCGATGCGGCGATGATTGCCGCGGCGCGGCTGCAGCTGAAAGCCATGTTCGGCGAGGCGCTGGACCGCCGTTTCGTCAAAGGCGTGGCGTCAGGCTGGGGCAGGGATCCGTGGAGTCGCGGCGCCATCGCCTGCACGCGGCCTGGCTTCGCCACCGCGCGCCGCAATGCCGGCCGCGCGCTCACCAGCGCCACCGGCCGCGCCCGTGTGCTGTTTGCCGGCGAGGCCTTTGCGTCGGTCGACTGGACCGGCTCGGCCACCGGCGCCTGGCTTTCGGGCCGCCAGGCGGCGGCGGAAGCACTGCGGCTGTTCGGGTAAATTGGTCCGCCCGATTGGTGCGGCTTGCCTGACAATACTGGGCGGGTCGATACTGCCCCGGATTTTTCCTCGCCCCTTCAGCAAGTGAGTCTCGCCCGTGAAATTCCGCAATCTCGGCCGCTCCGGCCTCCTGGTTTCCGAAGTCGGTCTCGGCTGCAACAATTTCGAGATGCGTCTCGATCTCGAAGCCTCGCGCAAGGTGATTCACAAGGCGCTCGATCTCGGCATCACGCTGTTCGACACCGCCGATGTCTACGGCAACAAGGGCGGCTCCGAGACGCAGATGGGCAAGATCCTCGGCGCTCGCCGCAAGGACATCGTGCTGGCGACCAAATTCGCCATGCCGATGGACGATGTGGGCGTCAAGGTCGGTGCCTCGCGGCGCTATATCATGCGTGCGGTGGAAGACAGCCTGACCCGCCTGCAGACCGACTACATCGATCTCTACCAGCAGCACCAGCCCGATCCGCGCACGCCGATCGAAGAGACGCTGCGGGCGCTGGATGACCTGATCCGCCAGGGCAAGGTGCGCTATATCGGCAACTCGAATTTCGCCTCCTGGCAGTTGGCCGATGCCGACTGGACGGCAAAGCAGCTGGGGCTGAACCGCTTCGTCTCGGCGCAGGACGAGCTCAGCTTGGTCTTCCGCAAGGCGGAAGCCGAGCAGCTGCCGGCCTGCGAGCGCTTCGGGCTGGGCTTCCTGCCGTTCTTCCCGCTCGCCAGCGGGCTTCTCACCGGCAAGCACAAGGCCGGTGCGGCCGCCGAAGGCTCGCGCCTGGCCAATACCCAGCGCCTAGCTGATCGCTACATGACGCCGGCCAATGTCGCCACGGTGGAACGCCTGCGCGGCTGGTGCGACAAGCGCGGCATCGGCCTGACCGATCTGGCCTTTGCCTGGCTGCTGGCCAGGCCGCAGGTCTCCAGTGTGATCGCCGGCGCCACCAAGCCGGAACAGCTTGAGCAGAATGTGAAGGCAGGCGAGACGAAACTTTCGGCGGAGGACCTGGCCGAGGTGAAGGCGCTGCTCGACGCGTAAGCTGCGATCTCGCTCCAAGAAAAAGGGCGGGTCCTTGTGACCCGCCCTTTATTTTTCGCCGATGCGCAGAGCTTACTCCGGTTCGATGCCGGCGGCTTTCACCGCCTTGGCCCATTTGTCGGTCTCGCTGGCGACGAACTCGGCCAGTTCCTTGCGCGTGCTGGATTTCGGCTCGATGCCGGCGGCCATCAGACGGTCCTGGATTTCCTTGTCTTTTACGGCAGCCGACATCACCGACTGCAGTCGGTCGACGATCGGCGCCGGCGTCTTGGCCGGCGTCCAGGCGGCGAACCAGGCGGTGATCTCATAGCCGGGCACGCCCTGGCTGGCGATGGTCTTCAGCCCCGGTGCGACCGGTGAAGGACCGGCGGTGGAGACGCCGAGCGCCTTTACCTTGCCGGCCGAGGCCTGCGGCAGCGTGGTCGAGACATCGGCGATCATCAACTGCACCTGGCCGCCCAGCAGGTCGGTCACGGCCTGCGGATTGCTCTTGTAGGGCACATGCACGATGTCGATGCCGGCCATGGTCTTCAGCATTTCGACACTGATGCGCGAGGAGCTGGAGCCGGCGCCGAAGCTCAGCTTGCCCGGATTGGCCTTTGCATAGGCGATCAGCTCCTGCACGCTGTTGGCTGGCACGGACGGATTCACCACCAGCGCCATCGGGATGGTGCCCAGCATGGTGACGGTCTCGAAATCCTTCACGGCATCGTAGGGCAGTTTCTTCAGCATGCTCTGGTTGGCGGCATGCGTGGTGTTGGTCGAGATCAGCAGCGTGTAGCCGTCGGGTGCCGCGGTGGCGACCTTCTGCGCCGCTATCACGCCGTTGCCGCCGGCGATATTCTCCACCACCACCGACTGTTTGAGGTCGCGGGCGATGCGTTCGCCCACCACGCGGGCCACTGTATCGGTGGCGCTGCCGGCGGCAAACGGCACGATGAATTTGATCGGGCGGTTGGGGTAATCGCTTTGCGCATAAGCCGCAGGCGTGAGTGCCAGCAGCAGGCCGAGAGTTGTCAGGATACGCATTGGGTTCCTCCGTGGTTTCTATGCTGTTATGGAATGAGCGTGAGCAGCTTGGCCGGCACCGTGACGGGCAGGGTCAGCAGGCGGAAGGACAGTGTCTTGCCGTGGCCGTCGAGGCCGAGGCTGGCATTGACGCCGCCGTCGAGCGCGTGATCGAGCACGAAATTGAAGGCGTCGAGGTTGGGCAGGTCGTAGCGCCGCACGCTGGTCACCTTGCGGCTGGCGAAGAGGTCTGCCACGCGGTCGGGCGTCACCTGCTCGGCGAGCGTCTCGAAGAAATCCCGGTGGTAGCAGATCAGTGCGATATTCAGTCGATTGCCCTTGTCTCCTGAGCGGGCATGGGCCAGCCGATGTAGCGGGATGGAGGCGGGAATGAACGCGGTCACAGCAGCACCGCCTGTTCCGTCACGATGTCGCGCTCGATCAGGCAGCTCGCGCTGGCCAACTGCGGCACCAGATGGCGGCGCACGCCGCCGCCGCCGGCCGGGCCGGCGACATACAGTGCTTCCACCTCGTCCAGCAAATGACGAACGCGCCCCTCGTCCAGGTCGCGGGCGGCGAAGCGCACGCGCAGGTCTTCGCCGCCGTTATCCTGCGCGCCGGCAAGATCGGCGCCGGCGCTGTCGCCGAAACTGGAGACAAGGCCGATAATGTCGGCGCGGATGGCAAGGCCCGGCTGCGCCAGTTTTAGCTGAGCTTGGGCCATGCGCTGGCGGATGATCTCGACGGCCAGCCGGGCGCGGGCGGCGGCGTTCGGCCCGGCATAGGAAATCTCGGCTTCGCCGAGCCAGCCATTCTCGAAGCAGACAGTGGCTTTCAGTCTGTCCGGCCGGGTATGACCGCGCGCGCCGCTGACCGCCACGCGATCCATACCCTGCTGTTCGACCTGCACCTGCGTCAGATCCAGCACCACGTCCGGCGTCAGATAGGCGGCCGGATCGTGGATCTCGTAGAGCATCTGCTCCTTCACGGTGCGCAGGTCGACCACGCCGCCGGTGCCGGCCGGCTTGGTGATCACCGCGCTGCCGTCGGCGCGTACTTCCGCGATGGGATAGCCGATATCGATAAAATCGCCGGCGTCCTTAAAGCCCGGATCGGCGAAATAGCCGCCACTGACCTGCGGGCCGCATTCCAGCAGATGGCCCACCAGCGTGCCGGCTGCCAGCCGGTCCCAGTCCTGCCAGTCCCAGCGAAACGCATGCACCAGCGGGCCCAGTACTAAAGCCGGATCGGCGACGCGGCCGGTCACCACGATCTCGGCGCCCTGGTTCAGTGCATCCGCAATGGCGCGGGCGCCGAGATAGGCGTTGGCGGCAACGATCTTGGCCCGGTCTTTCAGCAGCGTGCCGTCGATCTCGCGCGCGGAAAGCTCATGCGCCGTCAGGCTGGCGGTCAGGTCGTCGCCGCTGATCACCGCGATCTTCGCGGTTGGCAGTCCGGCCGCGCGGATCATCGCGGCGATCTTTGCAGCGGCCGCCGGCGGATTGGCGGCGCCGAAATTGCTGACGATGCGGATTCTGTGCTGCAGGCAGAAGGCCAGCACGGGCGCGAGCAGCGGCTCCAGCGCCGGACTGTAACCCTGCTCGGCCGAGACGCGCTGTCGGGTAAGCTGCGCCAGCGCCAGGGTGCGTTCGGCCAGCGTCTCGAAAATCAGGAAGGCGGGTTTGCCAGACTTGGCCAGCGCTTCGACCACGGGCAGGGCCGCGCCGGCGCGATCGCCCGCAAAGCCGGCGCCGGCGCCTATATGAACAGTGTCTGGGAGCATTGCCCTGACAGCCTCTGGTCGTTTCCTCTGGCCGGCAGTCTGGCTCTCAAGATATATAACGTCCAATATATAAGAAATATGGACTTATAATTCATGTCTATAAATCTCACCCTGCGCCAGCTCGAGATTTTTGCCGCCACCGCGCGTGCCGGCAGTTTCAGTGTCGCGGCGGAACAGTTGCGCATCTCGCAGCCGGCCTTGAGCGTGGCCATCCGCAAGATCGAGGCCGAACTGCAGTTGCGGCTGTTCGAGCGCACCACCCGCAGTGTGGCGCTGACCGCCGATGGCCGCCATCTCGCCGCCGTGGCGGAAGACCTGCTGCGCGATGTGAAGGTCGCCTTGCAGGGCGTGGCGGCGCGCGGCAGCGGGCTTCATGGCCGCTTGGCCATTGCCGTGTTGCCCTCCATCGCCACCTCGATCCTGCCCGCCGCATTAAAGGCGCTGCAGATGAAATATCCCGGCATCGACGTGGCTGTGCATGACGTGATGCATGAACGCGCGGTGAAGCTGGTGGCCGACGGCATCGCCGATTTCGCCGTCACCACGCGGATCGCCGAGTCCGATGCCTTGAGCTATGCCGAAGTCGGCGCCGACCGCATCCATCTGGTCTGCCGCGACGATCATGCGCTGGCCAAGGGGAAAGGCCCGCTGCCCTGGAGTGCGCTGAAAAGCTATCCTTACGTGGCGATGGCGGGCAGCACCTCGGTGCGTCGGCTGGCCGATGCCGTGCTGCTGCAGGCCGATTTCGCATTGCAGCCCCGCTACGAGGTCGAACAGGTGGCGTCCTGCATCGCGCTGGTGGCGGCCGGCCTGGGCGTCACGGCGCTGCCGGCGCTCACCTTCACCATGTTTTCCAGAGAGCGGCTGGCGATGCGGCCGCTGATCGGCCCGGCCTTGAGCCGTCAGCTCGGGTTTCTGCAGTTGAAAGGCCGACAGCTCTCGGCGCCGGCGCAAGCGCTCGCCGCCGAATTCACGACGGCGTTTTCCCGCGTCAGGCGATGATATCGGGCCGAGCCGTCAGGCAATAATATCTGGAATAAGCTGGTTCTCGATCCGGGTGATCTGATCCTTCAGCGCCAGCTTGCGCTTTTTCATGCGCTGGATCTGGATCAGGTTCAGGCTCGGCTGCTCGGCCAGCGCCGAGATGGCATCGTCGAGGTCACGATGCTCCGCCCGCAGGTCGGACACCTTGCGCTGCAATTCCTCGGTATCGATCGGACCGGGAAAATTCATGCCGTCACTCAAAGCCTACCAACGAACCACGAAAGCCCGGTACCATAGCACGGATGACGGAACACGACACCGGGGCAAAAGCCCTTTCAGACAATGGGGTTAAGGAGGCGGGCAAGGTTCCCGGTTTCTGGACCTTCTCGCTCGCCCTCTATGGCCGGCCGGGCGTGGCGACGGCCTGCCTCGCGCTGCAGGACCGCCATGGCGCCGATGTGAATCTGCTGCTGCTCGGCTTCTGGCGCACGGCGCGTGGCCTGGCGGCCTGGGACGGTGTCGAACTGGCCCATGCGCAATCGGCTGTCGCTCCGGTCAATGCCGTGCTGCAGCCCTTCCGCGAGGCCCGCCGCGCCCTGAAAACCCTGGTCGCCGACGAGCCGGCGGCCGGACGGCTCTATGACGAGGCACGGGCGCTGGAGCTGAAGCTGGAGCAGGTGGCGCAAGCCTGGCTCGCCGCCGTCAGCCGCATCAGTCCGGCGTTGCGCCGGCCGCTGCCGCTGTCGCGCGCGGATGAAGTGACAACGGCCGCCGCGCATCTCTCGGCCTATCTGCAGGTGATCGCGCCGGATAACCCTGACGCGTTGCAGCTGGCCGCCGATCTGCTGGGTGCGGCGCTCAAAGAGGATTAAACGGCGGGCCGCCCGCTCCAGCGTTTGACCAGACCGCTGTCCAGCCCGAAAAGATCGAGCACGCGGCCGACCGTATGGTCGACCAGATCGTCCAGCGTCTTCGGCATGGCATAGAAGGCCGGCATCGGCGGCGCCACGATGGCGCCCATCTCGGTCACCGCCGTCATGTTGCGCAGATGGCCCAGATGCAGCGGCGTCTCGCGCGGCACCAGCACCAGGCGGCGGCGTTCCTTCAGCGCCACATCGGCGGCCCGGCTCAGCAGGGTCGAAGTGACGCCGGTGGCGATTTCGGCCAGCGACTTCATCGAGCAGGGCACGATGGCCATGCCCAGCGTCTGGAACGAGCCCGAGGAAATCGCCGCGCCGATATCGCCGATGGCATAGACGGTATGCGCCAGCGCCTTCACATCCTTGATGCTGCGGTCGGTCTCGTAGGCGATCGTCATCTCGGCCGCGCGACTTAAGACCAGATGCGACTCGATGCCGCCGGCCTGCAGCGCCTCCAGCAGGCGGATGCCGTAGATCACGCCCGAGGCGCCGCTGATTCCGACCACGAGGCGACGCTGGGCCGGCTTCCGGATGATTGCAGGCGCAATTTTACCAGGACGGGTCGCGGCTTGGCTGCGCTTCCTGATGTCGCTCGTAACGCGTGGCGTTTTGCCGGTTGCACGCTTGGGTGCAGATTTGTCCGGGGTTTTCCGTGTGCGGCGCATACAAAAATTCGCTTCTGTGAGAATTTACCAATTTGGGGCTGACAAAGCGGAAGGCGAGTGCTTAGCTACTTCTCAGGCGCGGACCGCAGCGGTCGTGCCGTCGCCGGGCGACCGCAGCAAAGTCGGTTGACGCGCTCCGAACCGAAAGGAGGAGCCCGCGATGAACAATTTGGCGCATCTCGACACTCTCATCGAAAAACATCATGGCCTGCAAGCGGCGATCGATGATGAGATTCACCGCCCGATGCCCGATCAAGCCCGCCTCACTCAGCTCAAACGCGAAAAGCTCAAGCTGAAAGAAGAAATCACCCGATATACGCAGTAGTCGCCGCGCCGGACCAGCGCTTCATTTAAGAGCCCTGGCCTTCTCGCGCAGTTCGAACTTCTGAATCTTGCCGGTCGAGGTTTTCGGTAATTCGCCGAACACCACGGTCTTTGGCACCTTGAATCGTGCCAGGCGCTCCTTGCAGAAGGCGATGATGCTGTCCGCGCCGGTCTGGTCGGCCGGCGTGGCGGCGTCCTTGCGCAAGGTGACAAACGCGCAGGGTGTCTCGCCCCAATGCTCGTCGGGACGCGCGACCACCGCGGCCTCGACGATATCGGGATGCATGTAGAGCACGCCTTCCACTTCGATGGTGGAGATATTCTCGCCGCCCGAAATGATGATGTCCTTCGAGCGGTCCTTGATCTGCATGTAGCCGCCGGGATGCAGCACGCCGAGGTCGCCGGAATGGAACCAGCCGCCGGCGAAGGCTTCCTGTGTCGCCTTCGGGTTCTTCAGGTAGCCCTTCATCACGATATTGCCGCGGAACATGATCTCGCCCATGGTCTGGCCGTCTTCCGGCACGCGCTGCAGGGTCTGCGGATCGAGCACGGTGACGTCTTCTTCCACATGATAGCGCACGCCCTGGCGGGCTTTCACGGCCGCTTTCTCGGGCAGCGGCAGTGCATCCCATTCGTCATGCCAGTCGCAGACCACCGCCGGGCCGTAGACCTCGGTCAGGCCATACACATGCGTCACGTCGAAGCCCATCTTTTCCATCGCCGCCAGCACCGCGGCCGGCGGGGCGGCACCCGCCGTCATGCATTTGACGCCGGGCTGGAGCTTGGCGCGCACGTCATCGGGCGCGTTGATCAGCATGGTCAGCACGGTGGGCGCACCGCAGAAATGCGTCACGCCGTGATGGAGGAAGCTGTCGAAGACCAGCGCCGGGTCCACCTTGCGCAGGCAGACATGCACGCCGGCCAGCATGGTGATGGTCCAGGGGAAACACCAGCCGTCGCAATGGAACATCGGCAGCGTCCAGAGGTAGCGCGGATGCTTGGGCAGGTTCCAGGTGACGGCATTGCCCACGGTATTGAGGTAGGCGCCGCGATGATGCGTCACCACGCCCTTCGGGTTGCCGGTCGTGCCCGAGGTGTAGCCCAGCGAGATGGCATCCCATTCGTCCACCACACCGCGCCAGTCCCAGTCCGCATCGCCGGTCTGCAGGAAGGCTTCGTATTCCATTTCGCCGAACAGCTCGCCGGTGCTGCAGAGATGATCATCGATATCGATCACGACAGGTTTGTTCTTCGACTGCGCCACGGCGGCCTTCACGGTGGCGCTGTATTCGCGGTCGGTGAACAGGATCTTGGCTTCGCCATGCTCCAGGATGAAGGCGATGGCGGCGGGATCGAGGCGCGTGTTGATCGCATTGATCACCGCGCCGGTGGCGGGAATGCCGAAATGCGCTTCCAGATGCGCCGGCGTATTCGGCGCAATGATCGCCACCGTGTCGCCGCGTGTGATGCCGCGCTTCTCCAGCGCCGAGGCCAGGCGGCGGCAGCGCTCATACAGCTCGATATAGGTATAGCGCAGCTTGCCGTGGATGACCGCCAGCCGGTCGGGGAAGACATCGGCGGTGCGGCGCAGGAAGCTCAGCGGCGACAGCGCTTCGTAATTGGCCGGGTTCTTGTCGAGGTCGCGATCGTAAATCGTGGGCATCTGGCGGTTTCCCCTGCAGGCGGGCCAAGCTAGAGCAAACCCAGCACCCGCGGCAACAGCCGGAAATCGCCTCGATACATGAGGAATCTTTGTGTCTTAACGGTCTGGCCTAGAGGAAATGCAGGCCCAGGCCGTCATGCAGCAGCTTCAGGCCGCACAGGAACACCAGCACATAGGCGATGCGGAAGAAAATGACGTCGCTCATCTTGTGGTGCAGCCAGATGCCGAGATAGACGCCGCCGACCGCCACCGGCACCAGGACCAGTCCGGTGCCGAGGTTGCTGAGGGTGAACTGTCCCAGGAACCAGTAGGGGATCAGTTTCACGTAGTTGACCACGGCGAAGAAGACGACGGTGGTGCCGACAAAGACGGTTTTGTCCAGGCGCTGTGGCAGCATGTAGACATACAGCGGCGGGCCGCCGGCATGGGCGATGAAGCTGGTGAAGCCGGAACAGGCACTCCAGAACAGGCCCTTCGGCCAACTTGGCCGCGCGGCATCGACCGGCGCCCGTTTGAGCCATTTCTGCAGGGTGAAGATGATGGCGATGATGCCGATGATGACCTCGACGCCCTCGTTGCTGATATAGCCGGCGGTGAAGGTGCCAATGGCGATGCCTGCCAATGCGCCCGGCAGGATGATTTTCATGTTCGCCTTGTCCCAAGTGCCGCGATAACCCCACAGGCCGGCGAGGTCCATGGCGCAGAGCACCGGAAGCATGATGGCGGCGGCCTGCAGCGGCGGCAGCACAATGGCCAGCAGCGGCATGGCGACCAGGCTGGAGCCGGGGCCGAAGCCGCCCTTGCTGAGGCCCACGATCAGCACGGCCGGGAAGGCCACCGCGTAGAACCAGGGGTCGGCAATCATGGGAAAATCGGGCATGGCGGCGGGGTCTGGCTGAGCGGAATTGCGGCGGAAAGGTGGCGGGCGGTTCGGTTGCCCCGTTGAGTTGCGCGGGAGCGATGCGAAGTTTATCCTCCATATCAAGTTTACCGGCCAAGACCAACGGACAGAAGCAAAGCATGCAAACCGGTGTCGCCGCCGCAGTCGCCGCCATGGAACAGGCGGTTCGCCGCCTGGATGCCGCCCTGGCGCAACGCGGCGCGGCGTTCCGCAGCCTGGCCGAGCAGCATGGTCAGGTGGCCATCGAGCTGAAGACCCTGCGCGAGGAGCTGCAGCAGGCCCGCGACGAGGCCGCCAGCCTGCGCGAACGCGCCGCCCTGGTGGATGCCCTGCGCGCCGAACTGGCGCAGATGCAGAGCGATGAGGCTGCGGTGTCGGCCCGGCCGGCGGCGGATAGCGGCATCCTGCGTCAGGCGCTGGCCGACCGCGACAGTGAGATTGCCGCGCTGAAAGGCGAAGTCGATGACCTGCGCACCAAACTGGCCTCCGCCGTGGATGCCAAGGCGGCGCTGCAGGCGATGGTGACGGCGCCGCGGCCTGTGGCCGACCATGCCAATGGCAGCGAAGCGGCGGCGCTGAAAGCCGAACTGGCTGTAGCGCGGGCCGCGCAGGCCGAGATGCAGGCCTTCCAGTCCGGCATGGCGGCGCGGCTGGAGGCGACGATGGCGCGGCTGCGTCAGGCACTGGATGCCGATGCGAAGGTTTAAGGAGGCTTGCGATGGCTGAGATCAATGTCACCGTCAACAACCGCCTCTATCCCATCGGCTGCGACGATGGCGAAGAAGAGCAGGTGCGCCGGCTGTCCGGCCTGGTCGATGGCCGCGTGCGCGAACTGGCGGCCCTGGTAGGTCAGGTTGGCGAGGCGCGGCTGTTGCTGATGACGGCGCTGACCCTGGCCGACGACCTGGAACAGGCCCAGCGCGACGTGGCGGCGATGCGGCAGGAGGTTAATGCCCTCTCGGAAGAGCAGAAAACCGCTGCCGGCGGCGCTGATGCGCTGCTTGGGCTGGCAAAACGGCTGGAAGACATTGCCGCAAGGCTGGAGACCACCTAAATAAGGCCTTGGACGGGTTCTGCCCGGTGCGTTGGCGTCCATAACCCTGGGGCCAATGCTCATCTCTAGGGAGCTGTCCCTGGCCGGAGCCCTGGTTCCGATCACACGGCGCCCACCTGGTACGCCAGGCCACAGAGGTTAGTTCATGCTAACGGCCATGGTGGGCCCGTCCACTTTCTCCAGGCTTTTACGCGACAGGTCAGGTTGAGCCCGCAAACCGATCCCGCGCTCGACCAACGCAAGGCGAGCCTCCGCATCAAACTGAAAGCCCGGCGCGCCGAAGCCTTTGCCGCCAACGGCACTGCCATTGCCGCGCTGGCGGCAGACCGGTTCCGCGCCGCCATTCCGGTGCAGCCGGGCCAGGTGGTGGCGGGCTACTGGCCGATGGGCGACGAACTCGATCCGCTGCCGCTGCTGCTCAGCCTGCAGCGCCAGGGCGCGCAGATCGTGCTGCCGGCGGTGCAGAAGGGCACGCGGCTGCTGCAGTTCCGGCTCTGCGAGGATTTGGCCAGTCCGCCGCCGGGCGGCGCCTATGGCATTCCGGCGCCGCAGGAAGGCGCGGCGACGCCGCCGCCCGATATCCTGCTGGTGCCGCTGATCGGTTTCGATACGGCCGGCCGCCGCCTCGGCATGGGCGGCGGCTATTACGATACGACCCTGCAGGCCCTGCGTGCGGCTGTGGATAAGAAGATTGTGGCCGTGGGCTATGCCTTCGCGGTACAGCAGGTGGCAGAGTTGCCCCACGGGGGCCATGACGAATTGCTGGACTGGGCGGTGACCGAACGCGGGTCGCTCAGGTTCGAGAGATAGGACGACGATGAAACTTCTGTATTGCGGCGATATTGTCGGCCGGTCCGGGCGTGATGCCGTGGTGGCGCGAATTCCGGAACTGCGTAAAAGTCTCGGCCTCGATTTCGTGCTGGTCAATGGCGAGAATGCCGCGGCCGGTTTTGGCATCACCGCGAAAATCTGCGAAGACTTCTATGCCGCCGGCGTCGATGTGATCGTGCTGGGCAACCATGCTTGGGACCAGCGCGAGACGCTCAGCTATATCAACACCGACCCGAAGCTGCTGCGGCCCCTGAATTACCCGAAAGGCACGCCTGGCAAGGGCGCGGCCGTGTACACGCTGCAGAACGGCAAGAAGGTTCTGGTGATCCAGGTGATGGGCCGCATCTTCATGGACCCGCTGGACGATCCCTTTGCCGCGGTCGATGGCGAGTTGCAGAAATATCGCCTGGGCGGCGGCGTCGATGCGGTGATCGTCGATATCCATGGCGAGGCGACGTCGGAGAAGATGGCGATGGGCCATTTCTGCGACGGCCGCGCCTCGCTGGTCTGCGGCACCCACAGCCATATCCCCACCGCCGATGCGCAGATCCTGCCCGGCGGCACGGCCTACCAGACCGATGCCGGCATGTGCGGCGACTACAATTCGGTGATCGGTATGGAGAAGACCGAACCGGTGAACCGCTTCGTCAAGCGTGTATCGGGCGGCCGCTTCGAGCCGGCCAATGGCGAGGCCACGCTCTGCGCCGTCTATGTCGAAACCGACGATCGCACCGGCCTTGCCACCCGCATTGCGCCGCTGCGTCTGGGCGGGCGGTTGCAGCAGACGACGCCGTGATGGCATGGGCGGCCGTTTCGACGCGCTGCTGACCGAGGTTCGCGGCTGCACGCTCTGCGCCGCCCATCTGCCGCTCGGGCCGCGCCCTGTGGTGCGGATGAAGCGTTCGGCAAAACTTCTGATCGTCGGCCAGGCGCCGGGCACGAAAGTGCATGAAACTGGCCTGCCGTGGAACGACCGCAGCGGCGACGTCCTGCGCGGCTGGCTCGGGATGGACCGCGACAGCTTTTACGACATGACGCAGATCGCGGTGATGCCGATGGGCTTCTGCTATCCCGGGCGCGATCCGAAGGGCGGTGACAACCCGCCGCGTCCCGAATGCGCGCCGCGCTGGCATGACCGGCTGCTCGCGCATCTGCCGGCTCTGAAACTCACCTTGCTGGTCGGACAGTATGCCCAGGCGCATTACCTGGGGACGGGGCGGGCAAAGACGATGACCGATACGGTGCGCCATTTCCGCGCCTATCTGCCCGACGGGTTCTTCCCGTTGCCGCATCCGAGCTGGCGCAATATCGGCTGGCAGAAACGCCAGCCGTGGTTTGC
Organism: Ferrovibrio sp. GW821-FHT12E11; assembly: GCF_058806975.1. NCBI lineage: Bacteria > Pseudomonadati > Pseudomonadota > Alphaproteobacteria > Rhodospirillales > Rhodospirillaceae > Ferrovibrio > Ferrovibrio sp. GW821-FHT12E11. The sequence goes on along the minus strand of NZ_JBXAQG010000001.1, from coordinate 1,204,845 downwards.
CGAAGAGGTCGTGCCGGCACTGCGCATCGCCGTGCAGGCGGCGCTGGCTCAGTAAAGCGGCTGGCGCATCACGAAGTCGACCACGCAGAACAGCCGGTCGACCTGCGCGCCGTCGCTGGACAGCGGCATCACCATATCGACCACCGACAGAAAATCCTTGTGCGGGCCGACATAGGGCACGCGGTTGACGCGCGGTTCGCGCGCGGCCGTCACCGTGGCCAGACTGTCCCACAGGCGGCTGCCAGGCTGCTGGTGCGGCAGGTCGCTCATGCACTGGCCGGTATAGCGGGCATTCATCATGCCATCGACATGGGTGCCGAGCAGGCGGTAGCGGAAATCCAGCGGCCAGCCGGGTTTGGTGTCGCGCAGCACATCCATCAGGATCAGATGCGGCAGCAGCCGCACCATCTCCAGCGGATCGATATCGGCGCGCGCGGGCATCAGCCGGCCGCGGCGCTTGCTGTCCCAGTAAGCATACGCCTCTTGCAGCAGCGGAGTCGCTTCACTCAGGTCCGGTGCCGGCATCTATGCTGTCTTCGGAATGAAATCGACAATCGACATCAGCATATGCACTTCGGCGCCATCATTCGATAGGGGCAGGATCAGGTCGACCAGCGAGAGGAAATCCTTGTGCGGGCCGACATAGGGCACGCGGTTCATCTGCGGCTGCCGGCTGTCCACCGTGCGGGCGAAGTTGCGCCATAGCTGGCTGTCGGGTTGCTGGTGCGGCATGTCGCTCAGATGCACGCCGGTGTAGCGCCGCGACATGTGGGTCTCCACGGCGGTGCCGAGCAGGCGGTAACGGAAATCCAGGGGCCAGCCGGGCCTGGCGTCGCGCAGCACATCCATCAGCACCACATTTGACAGGAAGGGCACCATCTCGATCGGGTCGATATCGGCGCGCGCGGGCATCAGCCGCCCGCGGCGCTTGGCGTCCCAGTATTCATAACCGCGCAGCAGGGCTGGCGTGGCGTGGCGCGCGGCCATGGTGTCGCGCAGGTCGGACAAAGGCGGCAATCCCTCCGGGTGTCAGCCCCAGTCTTCCAGTTATTCCTGCGTTTCAAAAGCAGTTTTCGCTCAACCCCCGGACGAGGATGCGGGACCGGACGGCTAACGGAGCGTTAGCCCAGCTGGGTGAACGGGTGGGTGCCGTCGTGCAGCCGCACCGCCGGAAACAGGTCGACGCAGATCAGCAGATGGTCGACCTGCTCGCCATCGTCGGCCAGCGGCATGACGATATGGAAGATGCTGCTGATGTCGCGGCTGCGCCCCACATAGGGCAGCACGCCCTTGACCGGGGCGCGGCAGTCCACGGCGGCGGTCAGGTGGTCCCAGACCAGGCTCGGCGGCCGCTGATGGGCCACCTCGCTCAGGCGTACACCGATGTAATCGACATTGCTGAGCGCCTGCATGCGGCTGCCCATCTCGACATAGCGGAAGTCATGCGGCTCGCGCTCGACGGCGACCAGGATGGTCTGCGCCCGCAGCGGCTCCAGGGCCGGATCGGCCATCATGACGCCGCGCGACGGCATTTCGGTCGGGCCGCGCGCCGCCAGCCACAGGCCATGCGCCAGGGTCAGCAGCGCCGACTGCGGATAGCCGGGCAGGCCATGGGAGCCCGACTTGGTCGGGCCCGGTACTGCCACCAGTTGCGTGAAATTCGTCATGCCCCTGTTAAGGCCTTGTTTCATATTTATTATTTTAGTCAGACGTCAGCCGAACACCGGCTTATGCCGGAGCAAACACTAGCGGTCCCGTTGATTCGGCGCAATCCGACTATCGCCCATGGCCGCCATAGCGGGTGCGGCGGCGCGGAACTGCGGCTTGCTTTTGCACGGGCGGCGCTTTATCCGGCGCTGCATCGTCTGCCGATGACGCGTGAAATATGGTAAACATGCCCGATTCGGTCGCTTTTTCACGATTTAGCCGCAGGTTCCGTCATGGCTGGCCATTCCCAGTTTAAAAACATCATGCATCGCAAGGGCGCGCAGGATGCCAAGCGCGCCAAGATTTTCACCAAGCTGATCCGCGAACTGACCACCGCGGCCCGCTCGGGCCAGCCCGATCCGGCCGCCAATCCGCGGCTGCGCGCCGCCATCCAGGCCGCCCGCGTCGCCAACATGTCGAAGGACACGCTGGAGCGCGCCATCAAGCGCGGCGCCGGCGGCGATGCCGCCGACAATTACGAAGAGGTGCGCTACGAGGGCTACGGCCCCGGCGGCGTCGCCGTCATCGTCGAGGCGCTGACCGACAACCGCAACCGCACCGCCGGTGAAGTCCGCGCCGCGTTTTCCAAGAACGGCGGGGCGCTCGGCGAGACCAATTCGGTCGCCTTCATGTTCGATCGCGTCGGCGAGATCGTCTTCCCGGCATCTGCCGCTTCGGCCGAGGCGCTGTTCGAGGGTGCGCTGGAAGCCGGCGCCGAGGATGTGCAGTCCGACGAGGAAGGCCACAGCGTCACCTGCGCCCAGGATGACTTCGCCGCCGTGCGCGAGGCGCTGGAGAAGAAGTTCGGCGATCCGAAATCGGCCAAGCTGGTGTGGAAGCCCAAGACCACCACGCCGGTCGAGGGCGAGAAGGCCGAGACCCTGTTCAAGATGATCGACGTGCTGGAAGACAGCGACGACGTGCAGACGGTCTATGCCAATTTCGAGATGTCGGACGACGAGCTGAAGAAGCTGGCCGGCTAGGCGCGAAGAAGGAGCGGCTTGAGTTCATCCATGCGCATCATCGGTCTCGATCCGGGCCTGCGTGCCACCGGCTGGGGCGTCATCCTCGCCGAGGGCAACCGGTTGAGCCATGTGGCGCATGGCACCATCCGCACCAACCCCGATGACGAGTTGGCCTATCGCCTGCGCACCGTGCATGACGCGCTGGCCGAGCTGCTGGCCGAATGGCAGCCGCAGGCCGCCGCCGTCGAAGAGACCTTCGTGAACAAGAATCCGTCCTCGACGCTGAAATTGGGCCAGGTGCGCGGCGTGGTGCTGCTGGCGCCGGCCCTGCTCGGGCTGCCGGTCGGCGAATACGCGCCCACCGTCATCAAGAAGGCCGTGGTCGGCACCGGGGCTGCCGACAAGGACCAGGTGCATGCCATGGTCAAGCGCCTGCTGCCCGGCTGCAATGTCACCGGCGCCGATGCCGCCGATGCGCTGGCCGTGGCGATCTGTCATTCGCATCATGCCGCCACCGCGCGGGTGATCCGCACGGCTGAATTGCGAGCGGCGCGATGATCGCCAAGCTCTCAGGCCTGCTCGACTCTGTGTCGGAAACCGCCTGCATCCTCGATGTCGGCGGCGTCGGCTACCAGGTCTACTGCTCAGGCAGAACACTGCGGTCGCTGCCGCGGCCGGGCGAGGCGGTGCGTCTGCATATCGAGACCCATGTGCGCGAAGACCATATCCATCTGTTCGGCTTCCTCTCCGAGGCCGAGCGCGGTTGGTTCAATTTGCTTCAAACCGTGCAGGGCGTCGGCGCCAAGGTGGCGCTTGGCATCCAGTCGACGCTGGCGCCGGATGAACTCTTCCGCGCGATTGCTGCGGCCGACAAGACCACGCTGAACCGCTGCGACGGTGTCGGGCCGAAGCTCGCCCTGCGCCTGATCACCGAGCTGAAGGACAAGGTCGGCGGCATCGCGCTCGGGCCGGTGGCGCTGGCGGCGCCGGGCGAGATTGCGGCTGCGGAAGAAAAGACCGGCGGCCCGGTCGCCGATGCGCTCTCGGCCCTGGTCAATCTGGGCTACAAGCGCGCCGATGCCTTCGGTGCCGTTACGACTGCGGCGCGTGCGCTTGGCGATAAAGCGAATGTGCAACAGCTCATTCCGGCCGCCCTCAAGGAGCTGGCGCGATGAGCGAAGCACCCAGGATTGTGGCTGGCGCGAAAGCCGAGGGCGACGAGTTCGAGCGTCATCTGCGCCCGCAGGTGCTGGGCGACTTCATCGGCCAGGCGCGGGCGCGTGAGAACTTGAGCATCTTCATCCATGCCGCCAAGGAACGCGGCGAGGCGCTCGATCACGTCCTGTTGCACGGCCCGCCGGGCTTAGGGAAAACCACGATGGCGCAGATCGTGGCACGCGAACTCGGCGCCGGCTTCAAGGCCACGTCCGGGCCTGTCATCGCCAAGGCCGGCGATCTCGCCGCCCTGCTGACCAACCTGGAAGCGCGCGACGTGCTGTTCATCGACGAGATCCATCGCCTCAATCCGGCAGTGGAGGAAATCCTCTATCCCGCGATGGAAGATTTCCAGCTTGACCTGATCATCGGCGAGGGGCCGTCGGCGCGCAGCGTGCGCATCGATCTGCCGCCGTTTACGCTGGTCGGCGCCACCACGCGGTCGGGCCTGCTCACCACGCCCTTGCGCGAACGTTTCGGCATTCCGCTGCGGCTCAATTTCTACGAAGTGGAAGAGCTGGAACTGATCGTGCGGCGCGGCGCCCGCATTCTGGATCTCGAACTTGACGCCTCAGGCGCCAGAGAAATCGCCCGCCGCGCCCGCGGCACCCCGCGCGTCGCCGGGCGGCTGCTGCGCCGGGTGCGCGATTTCGCCGTCTATGCCAAGGCCAAGATCGTCGATGCCGCCACCGCCGATGCCGCCCTGTTGCGGCTGGAGGTCGATGCCCGCGGCCTGGATGCCATGGACCGCCGCTACCTCACGGTGATCGCCCGCGACTTCCAGGGCGGCCCGGTCGGCGTCGAGACCATTGCCGCAGCGTTGTCCGAACCGCGCGACGCGCTGGAAGACATCATCGAGCCCTATCTGATCCAGCAGGGCTTCCTGCAGCGCACGCCGCGCGGCCGCCTGCTGACGGCTGCCGCCTTCACCCATCTGGGCCTCAGCCTGCCGGCCAGCCTGGCCACCGCCGGGCAGCTGGATCTGCTGGGGGACGACGATGTCTGACCCCCAGCTCCATCGTTATCCGGTCCGGGTCCAGTGGGAAGACACCGATGCCGCCGGCATCGTCTATTACGCCAATTACCTGCGCTTCATCGAGCGCGGCCGCTCCGACCTGCTGCTGCAGAAGGGCATCAGCCAGCGGGAAGCCCTCGCCGGGCCAAATGGAGATAAGACGGCCGGCGTCGCCTTCGCCGTCCGGGCCTGCCAGATCGACTACCTGAAGCCGGCCCGGCTGCACGAAGAATTGACCGTCACCACCGAAATCACCGACCTGCGCGGCGCCAGCCTGACCGCCCGCCAGGATGTCTGGCGCGGCGCGGAATTGCTGGTCCGGGCGGAGGTTAAGCTGGCCTGTATCGATTCGGCCGGCCGGCCCCGGCGCGTTCCGCCCGCCATTGCGGCGGTTTTCGCCACACTTTCACCAAATTTGTCGCATTGATCTGCTAACTCTTAACCAAAGGATTCGTAACCATGGACAGGACCGTCGCCGCCGCGCAGCTCGGAGGCTCCTCTGCCGCCGCCGATCTCTCGCTCTGGGCGCTCTTCCTCCAGGCCGACTGGATCGTCAAGGCCGTCATGCTGATGCTGATCCTGGCCTCCTTCTGGTCCTGGGCGATCATCTTCGACAAGCTGATCAAGATTCGCCGCACCGTGATCGACACCGACAAGTTCGAGAACGACTTCTGGTCGGGCGGTTCGCTCGACGCCCTCTATGACCGTCTGTCGATGGCCGGCCCGCAGCATCCGATGGCGGTGCTCTTCGTCGCCGCCATGCGCGAATGGCGCCGCTCCACCGAGCGCGGCCTGGTGCGCGGCAAGCAGGGGCTCGGCTCGCTGCAGGTCCGCATCAACCAGGTGATGCGTGTTTCCATCGACCGCGAGATGGAGCGCCTGGAACGCTACCTCGGTTTCCTCGCCTCGGTCGGTTCGGTCTCGCCCTTCGTCGGCCTGTTCGGCACCGTCTGGGGCATCATGAACTCCTTCCACGCCATCGCCTCCAGCAAGAACACCTCGCTGGCCGTGGTGGCGCCGGGCATCGCCGAGGCGCTGTTTGCCACGGCTCTGGGGCTTCTGGCGGCCATTCCGGCGGTCATGGCCTATAACAAATTCTCCAACGATCTCGGCCGGCTCAATGTGCGGCTCGAAGGCTTTGCCGGCGAGTTCTCGGCGCTGATGTCGCGCCAGCTCGACGAAGAGGCCGCCTGATATGGGAATGTCAACCGGAGGCGGCTCGACCCGCGGCGGCCGGCGCCGGCGCGCACCGATGTCGGAGATCAACGTGACGCCGCTGGTCGACGTCATGCTGGTGCTGCTGATCGTCTTCATGGTGGCCGCCCCGCTGCTCACCGTCGGCGTGCAGGTCGACCTGCCCAAGACCCAGGCGGCGGCGATCCAGGGCCAGGACGAACCCTTGAGCATCACCATCGATGCCAAGGGCGGTATTTACCTTCAGGAAAGCCAGATCGAGTTAGACCAGCTGGTGCCGCGCCTGCAGGCGATCGCCGGCAATGCGCCGGACCGCCGCATCTTCGTGCGCGGCGACCAGGCGATCAATTACGGCAAGGTGCTGGAAGTGATGGGGGTCATCAACACCGGCGGTTTCACCAAGGTGGCGCTGGTCGGCAATCCGCCGAACGCGGCACCGGCGCGGCGCTGACGAATCAGTAGAGGGTTGGGTTAAGGGTGCAACGCAAGTCCTACATAGTCTCGGTAAGCCTGCCCGCCGTTATCATGGCGCTTGGTGGGGTTGATCCGATGCCTGTGGCGTCGAAGGTGGAGCCGGCTTTTGTGTTGGCTCAGTCCGCACCGCGCACTAATCGGGTTATTGATATTGGTGTTGATGGCGAGGGGCGCATCTATCGTGAGGACAGCATCATTAGTCTCGATCAGTTGAGATCGAATCTGGAGATGATCGATAAGGCTGAAAGCCCCACCGTTTTCGTAAAACCGCATGGAGCGGCGGATTTCAGCAAGATGCTTGAAGTTATGAGCGTAATCCGAGAATCCGGCTTCACCAATGTCTCGTTGGTGGCGGGCCAAAGGCAGTAAGGGTCGTAACAGGGTGCAACGCAAGTCCTACATATTCTCGGCCAGTCTGCATGGCGGCATCGTTGCCTTTGCCGTGTTCGGGCTGCCGCATCTGTTCGACACGCCGCGCGAGCCCGAGCCGATGGTGGTGCTGGCCGAATTCGCGCCCATCGCCGAGAAGACCAACGTCCCCAAGGTCCAGCCCAAGATCGTCGAGACCAAGGCGCCGCCGAAGGAAGAGCCGCTGCCTGAGGCCAAGCCCGAGCCCAAGCCGGAACCGCCCAAGCCGGCGCCGCAGGCGGTGACCCCGCCGCCGCCGCCACCGCCGCCGACACCCGAGCCGCCCAAGCAGGTGGAAGCGCCCAAGCCGGCGCCGATCCCCGAGCCGGTGCCGAGCCCGAAGCCGCTGCCAAAGCCTGAAAAGGTGGTGGAGGCGCCCGAGCCGCCGAAGGTGGCCGAGAAGCCGAAGCCGGAAGCCAAGCCGGCGCCGCCCAAGCCGCCGCAGAAGACCGAAGAGAAGAGCAAGGCGCCGGACATGTCCGACATCGCCGCGCTGGTCAACAAGATGAAGACGGCGCCGCCGCAGCCCAATCCGGCGCCGCAGACGGCCGCCAAAAGCCCGCCGCCGGCCGCGTCGCCGCGCATGGAAGGCCCGAGCAATCCGAACCTGCCAGTCTCGATGAGCGAGAAGGATTTCATCCGCAAGCAGGTCGAGGACAAATGGCAGTTCGATCTGGGTGCCAAAGATGCATCCACACTGATCGTGCGCATCAAGTTCAGCCTCAATGCTGACGGCAGCCTGCGTACGCAACCTGAGATCGTCGATTCCGCCCGCATGTATATGCCGGGCCAGGAATCCTATCGCTCGGCGGCGGAGTCGGCGCGCCGAGCCGTGCTCAAGGCCGCGCCCTTCCAGTTGCCGCCTGGCGACAAGGACAAGTGGAGTCAGGATATCATCCTGAATTTCGATCCAAGAATGATGTTGGGCGGTTGAACCGATGATGGAGACATTTATGAAGCGGATGCCGATTACGTCGATGGCCGGCGTGCTGGTACTGATAACAGCGCTGCTCATCGCACCCATGGCCTATGCTGCCGTCGAGATCGACATCAATCGCCCCAACATCAAGCCGATCCCGATCGCGATTTCCGATCTCGATGGCGACAACCCGCAGGCGCTGAAGCTCGGCGTCGATGTCGCCCGCGTCATCCGCGCCGATCTGGAACGCTCGGGCCTGTTCAAGCCGGCCGATCCGCGCGCCCATATCCAGTCGCCCGCCCAGATGCGGGTGCAGCCGCGCTTCGGCGACTGGCGCGTCATCAATGTCGATGCGTTGGTCAACGGCCGCATCGAAGTACAACCCGATGGCCGCCTGCGCGGCGAATTCCGCCTTTGGGACGTTGCCGCTGAAAACCAGATGACCGGCCTGGCGCTGTTCACCACGCCCGACAACTGGCGCCGCCTGGCGCATCTGATCGCCGATGCGATCTACAAGCGCGTCACCGGCGAGGACGGCTATTTCGACACCCGCATCGTCTATGTCGCCGAGAGCGGCCCGCCGGATCGCCGCGTCAAGCGGCTGGCCATCATGGACCAGGATGGCGAGAATCATCGCTTCCTCACCGATGGCCGTTTCCTGGTGCTGACGCCGCGCTTCAGCCCGAGCCAGCAGGAAATCACCTATCTCAGCTACTTCAACGACAAGCCGCGCGTGTATCTGTTCAACATCGATACCGGGCAGCAGGAGCTGGTTGGCGATTTCCCCGGCATGACCTTCGCGCCGCGCTTCTCGCCCGATGGTAACCGCGTGATCATGTCGCTGGCGGCGGATGGCAATTCCGACGTCTACATGATGGATCTGCGCACGCGGCAGCGTTCGCGCCTCACCGCCGATCCCGCCATCGATACTTCGCCGTCGTTTGCGCCCGACGGTCGCCGCATCGTGTTCAACTCCGATCGCGGCGGCACCAAGCAGATCTACACGATGAATGTGGATGGCTCGGACCAGAAGCGCATCAGCTTCAACCAGGGCCGCTACTCCACGCCGGTCTGGTCGCCGCGCGGCGATCTGATCGCCTTCACCAAGGAGTATCAGGGCCAGTTCTCCATCGGCGTCATGCGTCCCGATGGCAGCGGCGAGCGCATTCTCTCGTCGAACAGCGTGGTGCAGGAAGCGCCGACCTGGGCGCCGAACGGCCGCGTGCTGATGTTCTATCGCGAGACGCCCTGGAATTCGCAGGGCCGCGGCCAGCGCGTGCGTCTGGTCTCGATTGACCTGACCGGCTTCAACGAACGGGAGATTCCTACCCCGATCGATGCTTCCGACCCGGCCTGGTCACCACTTTCGCCTCTGGTGCGGTAATCGTTCCGCCTACGGTGATATCCACAGGGGCCCAAAATCGCTCCGACCTGTGGATAACTAGGACTTATCCCGACCCCTGTGGCAGAAATGCCGCAGGGGTCGGTTTAGTAAATACAAGCCCTTACACCTATTGATTCAGGAAAAACCGGTAGATATAGTCCACCGTGACGTAATGGCTTGAACCAAGGTTCAGCGGCGTAAGCGAACCTAGTCCGTTAGGACTGGGTGCCTCGCGAATGTTCGCTAAATTCTTTGGTTTGTCAGACGGTTCGTCCTGAGAGCGACAAAACTCGACCCCCGGGATGGAACGCAAGTTTTGGTCTCAAGTTTTGTCTTGTAGTTCTCAGGTTCTGACTCACTCATCGAAACCCTTGGAGGGATAATAAAAATGCGCCTCAACACCTTCGGCTCCAAGTTCCTGGCCGTGGCTGCCGTTGGCCTGCTTCTCGCCGCCTGCGAATCCGCCCCGACCCCGACTGCCACCACCAGTGGCGCCGGCGGCACTCAGACCGCCACCGCGCCGGCCACCAGCATCGCGCCGGGCTCCGTGCAGGATTTCCAGGTCAATGTCGGCGACCGCGTCTTCTTCGACTATGACAAGTTCGAAGTGAAGCCGGCCGGCAAGGCCACGCTCGACAAGCAGGCTGCCTGGCTGAAGCGCTATGGTCAGTGGAAGGTCGTCGTGGAAGGCCATGCTGACGAACGCGGCACCCGCGAATACAACCTGGCGCTCGGCGATCGCCGCGCCAACGCCGTGAAGACCTACCTGGTCAACCAGGGCATCCCGGCGAACCGCGTCACCATCATCTCCTACGGTAAGGAGCGTCCGGTGGCCCTCGGTTCGAACGAGGCCGCCTGGGCCCAGAACCGTCGCGGCGTGACGGTGCTGTCGAACTAATTCAGCCGCGGGCCGTTTAACCACGGCCTGCACTGAGGGTTCTTTGGAACACCCGCCTGTCGGAAGACAGGCGGGTGTTTCTTTTTGCGTGCCGCAGTTTCGCCGCAAATCCCGCGTTTTTCCGCCGCAAAGAGGCGGCCTTCTGCGGCAGGCAGTGCAAACGAGAAGGGGAGTGCCTTTATGAAGACGAATCAGTGGGTCATCCGGTCGGCTCTGGTCGCCGTTCTGGCCCTGGGGCTGGCGGCTTGTGAGTCCGCCCCGCAATCCAGCAACACCATGTCCGGCAGCGGCCGTGCCACCGATCCGTCGATGAGCGGCACCGGCGGTCGCGGCATCACAAGCAGCGAGCTGGGCGGCGCGCCGGGCAGCCTGGCCGAAGCCCAGCGCATGTTCGCCACCGAAGTGGGCGACCGCGTGCTGTTCGATTACGATTCCTTCGCGCTGAAGGCCGACGGCCCGGCGATCCTCGACAAGCAGGCCGCCTTCCTCAAGCGCTTCGGCCAGTATCGCATCGTCGTCGAAGGCCATGCCGACGAACGCGGTACGCGCGAATACAATCTGGCCCTGGCCGAGCGCCGCGCCACCACGGTGCGCAACTACCTCGCCAACCAGGGCATCGCCGCTGCCCGTCTCTCGGTGATCTCCTACGGCAAGGAACGGCCGACCGCCGTCACCTCCAACGAGGCCGCCTGGGCGCAGAACCGCCGCGCCGTCACGGTGCTGGCCCAGTAAGACCGCGCGGGATTCGCGGATCACGCCTCACCCGCCGGTCAAACCGGCGGGTGAAATCTGCATCGCCGTTGCGATCCGCCATGCTTTTGACGTAAACCCCGGTAAAATCGATAAACTCGGTTTTCCGCCCCGATTCGGGATCGCCCGGGTCGGCCACCGTGGGGTTCGCCATGTCTGCGTCATCGCTCATCCGCTCCGTCACCCTTCTGCTCCTGCTCGGCACCGCCGCGTTGCCGGCTGCCGCCCAGGACGCACAGACGATCCAGCGCCTCAATCGCCTGGAAGGCGATCTGCAGACCCTGCAGCGCCAGGTCTATCGCGGCACCCCGCCGGGCGTATCGGGCGGTGGCAGCAGCGGCGGCCTGACCGAGGGCGGCGACGGCGCCTCGGCGGCCAATCGCCTGAATGCCCGCATCGACGATCTGGAAAACCAGATCCGCCAGCTCACCGGCCGCTTCGAGGAGGTGGAATTCACCGCCAGCCAGGCCAACCGCCGCATGGACAAGCTGACCGAGGATGTCGACTTCCGCCTCAACCAGCTCGAACGCGGCGGCAGCGCGCCGAGCGGCCAGCAGACTGGCAGCGTCGAGCAGGTGAAGCCGACGCCGGCCCAGCAGGGCGTGCCGGCCGCCGGGACGCCCGTGGTGCGCGGCTCGACCTCGTCGACGCCGGGCCAGGCGCCCACCAAGGAAGGCATCCTCGGTGCCATGCCCGCCGATGCCCAGGGCCGTCCGCTGCCCGGCAATGCTGGCACCGCCGCCGCGCCGCAGGCCGCACAACAGACTGCCAGGGCCCCCGCACCGCCGCCGCCGTCCGGCAAGGGCAAGCTGCCCAACGGCACGCCGCAGGAGCGCTACAACTACGCCTACAAGCTGCTGGTGCAGAGCGACTATGCCGATGCCGAGGCCGCCTTCCGCGAATTCCTCGGCGCCCATCCGCAGGATGCCCTGGCCGGCAATGCGCAATACTGGCTCGGCGAGACCTATTACGTGCGCGGCCAGTACGAGCCGGCCAGCCAGGCCTTCCTGCAGGGCTATTCGGGCTACAAGGGCAATTCCAAGGGCAAGGCGCCCGACAGCCTGCTGAAACTCGGCATGTCGCTCGCAGCATTGAAGAAGAACCCGGAAGCCTGTGCGGCGCTCGGCCAGCTCAACAAGGATTTCCCCGACGCGCTGCCCCATGTGAAGGACGCCGCCCAGCGCGAGCGCTCCAAGATCGGGTGTAAGTAAAGCCACCCCGATGACCGCAGCGCTCACGGCCGCTGATTTCGGCCGGCTGCTGCGGCCGCTGCTGCCGAAAGACGCGACAGCCATCGCCGTCGCCGTGTCGGGCGGCGCCGACAGTCTGGCGCTGGCTTTGCTCACGGCGGACTGGGCCAGAGCGAAGAATATCGCCGTCACGGCCTTCATCGTCGATCACGGCCTGCGCAAAGAGTCTGCCGCCGAGGCCAAGCAGGTCGCCGGCTGGCTGAAAGCCGCCGGCATCGCGGTCGCCATCCTGAAATGGACCGGGCCCAAGCCCGCCGCCAACCGTCAGGCTGCCGCCCGCGCCGCGCGCTACGACCTGCTGCTGCAGGCCTGCGCCAAAAACAACATCCGCCATCTGCTGGTCGCCCAGCATCGCGACGACCAGGCCGAGACGGTGCTGCTGCGCGCCTTGCGCGGCTCCGGCGTCGACGGGCTCGCGGCGATGGCGCCGGCGCGCCCCTTGAGCGACAGCCTCACCCTGCTGCGGCCGCTGCTCGATATCCCGAAGGCGCGGCTGGTCGCCACGCTGCAGAAGCGCAAACAGCCCTGGATCGAAGACCCCAGCAACGCCAGTCCGGCTTACCTGCGCGTGCGCCTGCGCCGGGCGCTGGATGTCCTGAGCGACAACGATGCGGGGCAACGCGCCGAACTGGTGGCGCATCTGGCGCAGACCGCGCGCAACTTCGCCCGCACCCGGCAGATGCTGGACGAGGCAGCCTATGACCTGTTGCATCGCCTGGTGCAGCTCGATGCCGCCGGCTTCGCCTGGCTCGATCCCGCACCCCTGCGCAGCGCGCCCGACGAGATCGCGCTGCGCAGCCTCAGTCGTCTGCTCGGCGCCATCGGCGGCGATCCGCTGCCGCCACGGCTCGACCGGCTGGAACGGCTGCTGGCCGCCCTGCGCGCGAAGACCGTCGCGCCGCAGACCCTGCATCGCTGCCAGATCCGTCCGCTGAAGGGCAGGGCGGCCTTGCTGGTCTGCCGCGAGGCGCGCCATCTGCCGGATACCATGCTCCTCAAGGCCGGCGCCGATCTGCTGTGGGATGGCCGTTTCCGCATCCATGGCGGCCGCCGCAGCGCCGGCCTGGTGCTCGCGCCGCTTGGCCGTACCCGCCCGGACGGCATCGCTGCGGCGGTTCTGGCCGCCGTGCCGCCCGCCGTCTGGCCCGCCCTGCCGGCTTTGTGGCAGCGCAACCGGCTGCTGGCGGTGCCGGCTTTGGGCTGGGGGAAGCTGCCGGCCGGTGTCACAATCGCCTTCCGCCCGGTCCTGGCGGCGCCGGCGGTTGTGACACAGGCCTGAAATCCCGGCGAAAATCGCTCCCGTAACCGCTTGTTTAGCCCTGCCGCGGTCATATCTATGGTCTGGGCCGGCGAAAATCGGCTAAAGTTTTTGGGCCCCGGAGAACAGCCTCCGCCCGGCGCTTTTGTTAGAGGATATCGCTTCTGTGAACATGTTCGGTCGTAACCTGGCTTTGTGGGTCATCATCGGTCTTCTGGTGGTGGCGCTGTTCAACCTGTTCCAGGGCCCGAGCGTGCGCGGCGGCAGCCAGGCGCTCGCCTATTCCGATTTCCTCAACGATGTCGCCAACGGCCAGGTCACCGATGTGACCATCCAGGGCGGCAACACCGTCACCGGCCATTTCCGCGACGGCCGCCTGTTTTCCACCTACACGCCCAACGACCCGACCCTAGTCTCCAAGCTGACCGAGCGCGGCGTGCGCGTGACGGCCGCGCCGCCCGAAGAGGGCAACACGCTGGTCAATATCCTGATCTCCTGGTTCCCCATGCTGCTGCTGATCGGCGTGTGGATCTTCTTCATGCGCCAGATGCAGTCCGGCGGCGGCAAGGCCATGGGCTTCGGCAAGTCCAAGGCGCGCCTGCTGACCGAGCGCCATGGCCGCGTCACCTTCGAGGACGTTGCCGGCATCGAGGAAGCCAAGAGCGAACTCGAAGAGATCGTCGACTTCCTGCGCGACCCGCAGAAATTCCAGCGCCTGGGCGGCAAGATCCCCAAGGGCTGCCTGCTCGTCGGCCCGCCCGGCACCGGCAAGACCCTGCTGGCCCGCGCCATTGCGGGTGAAGCCAACGTGCCCTTCTTCACCATCTCGGGTTCCGACTTCGTCGAGATGTTCGTCGGCGTCGGCGCCAGCCGCGTGCGCGACATGTTCGAGCAGGCCAAGAAGAACGCGCCCTGCATCATCTTCATCGACGAAATCGACGCCGTCGGCCGCCATCGTGGCGCCGGTCTCGGCGGCGGCAACGACGAACGCGAGCAGACGCTGAACCAGCTGCTGGTCGAGATGGACGGCTTCGAGGCCACCGAGGGCGTGATCCTGATCGCCGCCACCAACCGCCCCGACGTGCTCGATCCCGCCCTGCTGCGTCCGGGCCGTTTCGACCGCCAGATCGTGGTCCCCAATCCCGATATCATCGGCCGCGAGCACATCCTGCGCGTCCATATGCGGAAAGTCCCGCTGGGCCCGGATGTCGAGCCCAAGATCATTGCCCGCGGCACGCCTGGATTTTCGGGTGCCGATCTCGCCAACCTGGTGAACGAAGCCGCGCTGCTGGCGGCGCGTCGCAACAAGCGCGTCGTCACCATGGCCGATTTCGAGCATGCCAAGGACAAGGTGATGATGGGCGCCGAGCGCCGCTCGATGGTGATGGGCGAAGAGGAAAAGCGCCTCACCGCCTTCCACGAGGCCGGCCACGCGCTGGTCGGCCTGCATGTGCCCAAGCATGATCCGCTGCACAAGGTGACCATCATCCCGCGCGGCCGTGCGCTGGGCGTCACCATGTCGCTGCCCGAGAAAGACCGCCTGTCGATGTCGCAGCTCGAACTGGAATCGCGCCTGGCGATGATGTTCGGCGGTCGCATGGCCGAGGAGCTGGTCTTCGGCAAGGAAAACATCACCACCGGCGCGTCGAACGACATCCAGCAGGCCACCGGCCTCGCCCGCCGCATGGTCACCGAATGGGGCATGAGCGACAAGCTCGGCCGCCTGCGCTACTCCGACAACGAGGAAGAGGTCTTCCTCGGCCATTCGGTGACGCAACGGAAGAATGTCTCGGACGCCACCGCGCGCCTGATCGATGAGGAAATCCGCACCATCATCGACACCGCCGAAGGCACCGCGCGCCGTATCCTGACCGACTATCGCGCCGATCTCGACAAGATCGCGCTGGCGCTGCTCGAATACGAGACGCTGTCGGGCGACGAGGTCCGCGCGCTGCTGCGTGGCGAGCCGATCGTGCGCACCGACGACCGCACGCCGACGCCGGGCAGCGACAGCGGCCCGCGCTCGGCGGTGCCGACGTCGAGCCGTGGCGGCAGCAAGCCCGGTTTCGAGCCGGAGCCGCAGCCGGGGGCGTAAGCAGCCCGGCGCCTGATACTTTTAAGCTGTCGTGCCCGGACTTGATCCGGGCATCCACGAAAACGCCCGGTCGCAAGCCGGGCGTTTTTCTTTGTCCTGATCTGCGCTCTTTCCACCCCACAGGCCGTCACCCTCGGGCTTGTCCCGAGGGCCCATCCCAGCCATCCGCGCATCGGACCGTACAAATGGACCCTCGGAATAAATCCGAGGGTGACGATCTCTGGGAGCGTGCGCGTTTATATAAACCGTCACCCCGGGCCTGACCCGGGGTCCAGTTTTTTGTGCCGTTACTTCGCCGCCTCCGCCGCCGGCGCGGCCATCGCCCTGGCGAGGAACTCCGCAATCCAGCGCATGCCGGTATCGTCCGTCGTCGCCGGCGCCTGGGCCATGCCGGGCTGCGCGGTCTGCTGCGCCATGCAGTCGATCAGGTCGGTGAGGTACGCCTGGCTGAATTCGGGATGGAACTGCACGGATAAAATCGGCGCATCGGTGTAGCGCAACGCCGCAAAGGCGCAGGCCGCGCTGCTGGCCACCACCTCCGAACCCGGCGGCTGCACGACGATCTGGTCCTGATGAAAGGCTGGCATCGCCACAGTCCGGCTCTCGCCGCCGAGCGTGGTGCTGTACTGCTCCATGCCGATACGAAAGCCGATAGGGGCTTTCTCCACCCGGCCGCCCAGGGCCTCGGCGATGATCTGGTGGCCGAAACACACGCCCGCCATCGGCCGTTTCAGCCTGGCCGCCGCGCGGATGAAATTTTTGAGCGGTTCGATCCACGGCAGGTCGTCATAGACGCCGTGGCGCGAGCCGGGGATCAGCCAGGCCTCGCAGTCCGTCGGCGCGCCCAGAGCCTCGCCGTTCACCACCGAGATGGTCTCGAAGCGGGCGGCGGGCAGCAGGGGCCCGAGCTGTGCCGCGAACATCGCGGGATAGCTGGTGTACTGCGCTTGCAGCGGCGCGGGCACCGGCCCGCATTCAAGGATGCCAATCTTCATCGTCACGCCGGAATGGTTGCACTTCTCATTAAGGGTACTTCTTCAGTAATTATCCGGCCACTGCGCGCGGGGCTGCTGGTCCTAGTTCATTTATAAAACGACTGGCATGCAAATAGGCGACTCCTCGGCGCGAACCCGCAGGAGCAATATTAGCGCCCATTGCCTCTGCCATACCCATTCTTTGAGAATAGGTAATGATAAGGCTGCCGGGCTTTCCTTGTGCTGGAGTCGACTTGACTCTAGTTATTCCAACATAGAAAAGCCTGCGCTGCTCTTCAATCTCGGAAACCTGTTGGGCCGCCGGAAGGTCATGAGCGGGCTGCCTTGGCAATAATCCGTCAACGCATCCAGCGATTATAGTGACGGGCGAGCTAAGTCCTTTGCTCTTGTGCAAACTCATAATCCTTACGTCTTCAATCTCGGCTGGAATTTCGGGCTTTGTAATCGAAGTGGTGAGCTCCCTTAAGAATTCAACTCTATCTTCGCTTCCGATGATATTAATAATTTCTAGGGAAAGTGTCCGAATATCATTAATTTCCTCATCTCCTTCCGGAAAAAGGAAATCGATAACTCCATTCATGTTGGCATCCCTAAAAAGATTCTCTAGATGATTCAATTCTTCCTTTAACTCTGAAAATCTCTCCACGAGTTGCGCCGAGTACGGCAACCGTATTAAGCCAATTTCGATGTCCTGCAGAACGCCCCAAGGGGTTGCGCCATTTTGTTCGCAGTAGGCGCGCAAGCGCTTATAACTATTTGATCGCCAAGTGTCGCTGCCTAGCCCGAGTAGCCATCGCAAAGCCACCCGATCTTCTCTATTGATAAAAAGCTTCAATAGAGAGAATCTACGTTGAGCGGTCTCACTGTCTAATTCTGCCTCCGCATAATATGACCTTACTGGTATTCCGCGTAGCAAGAGGCCGTTGTAGATAGGCGTGCCGATTACGCCTCTTTGCGCTAGGACGAGTATGTCGCCGGGCGGCGTCCCATTCGCGACAAGATTTTGAATTAGTCCAGTAACTCCTAAAACTTCAGCATCTAGGTCTTGGTACTGGATGATGCGTACGTCGCCTGGTCCATTGGCTGCTATAGGAAGTAGCGGCCGTTGTATGAGGCGGTTATTGTGGGAGATAAGGCTGTTTGCCATGGCGACGACGGTCGTTGGACACCGGCGGCAATCTGCTAGATTGAGGTCGGCGGCTCCTCCATTTTCTACAATCCAATCACGGATACCCTCTGGGTGGGCGTGCTTAAAGCTATATATGGATTGATCATCGTCACCGACGATTAGGACTTCTGCTTGATCGGATAAGAGCGCAATAACCGCCTGTTCTGCTTTGTTGAGGTCTTGGTATTCATCTACAAGTATGTGAGCATATTCACTGCGCTCTTCAGCAGCTGGATTGCTAGCTAGATACTGATGCAATTGAGGTATTACTTCTCCAATCAACATGCATCCATGGAATCGGAGCCAGTAAACCAGATCATTAGAAAAGGCGCGGTCAGCATCGTTCTGAGCGAAGCCAGGTAGATCTTGTTGTAGTCGCGCCCATGCAGATTCGTATGCTTTGATTTTTTTCTGAACCTGCCGGGCGCCGCCGTGAGTTGCGGCCAAGTCGGCTTTTAGCGGCTTTACCTCGAAATCATTTAGCGGGCGCGGTGTCCTGCCCGTGGTATCTAAGACATGATTTCTCATTAGAAAACGGAGTGCTAGGCTGTGAAGAGTTGTTCCGACTAACTCTTCGCATCCAGGTACATCCATACTTACAAGTTCGCGATGTAAGTCTTCAGCTGCAACTCGAGTAAAGGTGACTGGCAAAATTTGATTTGGCGCGACGCCCGTTTCTAATAAGCGAGCGACGCGCCGCTTCATTGCGAATGATTTTCCGGTTCCCGGACCCGCTACAACACGGATACGGGGATTGGCAGATGCAGCGATTTCATAAGCGACCGTCCCGGCCACGAGGCCGTCATTCCATGCCATAGCTATGCCTCCCTCAATTCCCCATGAGTAGATTACTCAAGGAGAATGGGGGGTGGTTAATATTTTAGTGTCGAGCTTGATGTCGGCCTAAAATCGTATGCGGTGGCGTGGTCACCGCTCCGTCAGCGCCAGCTTCGCCCCCAGCGCCACGAAGGCCGCCGCAAAACTCCGCCGCAGCCACAGCAGCACGCGCGGCCGGCCGATCACATGGTCGCGCACGGCGGCGGCAAATAACCCATACAGCGCGAAGACAACAAAGGTCATCGCCATGAACACGCCGCTCAATTCCAGCATGCGCGCCAGCACCGCCGGGTCATCAGGGCTGACGAACTGCGGCAGGAAGGCGACGAAAAAGATCGACAGCTTCGGATTGAGGATGTTGATCAGGATCGCCTGCCAGATGATGCGGAGCGCCGGCTGGCCCCGGTCACCGGTGCTGCTGCCGCCAGCATCGTCCGCGCTCAGGCGCAGCGTGCCGCGGTCGCGCCACATCTGCACCGCCATCCACAGCAGATAGGCGACGCCGGCATATTTCACCAGGTCGAAGGCCAGCGCGCTGGCATGCAGCAATGCGGCCAGGCCGGTGATCGCCGCCAGCATATGCGGCACGATCCCGAGCGTGCAGCCAAAGGCCGCCACCACGCTGGCGCGGCCGCCACGCGAGAGGCCGGCGGCCACGGTGTAGATCATGCCGGTGCCCGGCGTGGCGACGATCACAAGCGCGATCAGCAGGAATTCGATGGTCATGGTGTCTCCGGCGCAGTCCGGCGCTCTGGTGCGCAGGCCTCAGCTTGCCTGCGGCGTCGGGAAACTTGCAAGGGGAAGACTTGCAGGAGGGCAGATTGGTGGGAGGAGCGTGCGGCCGGTGCCGCTGTCAGCGGCCAGGGGTCAGCGATCAGCGGTATACTGGAAATACGACAGCACGTGGTCGATGGCCGCGCCATCACCGGCCAGCGGACAATGGCAGTATTCCAGGGCCACCATCTTGACCGCATGGTTGAGCAGCGGCCGGCCCTGGTACAGCACGCTGTGGCCGCATTCCAGCACGGTCTGGCGGCGCTGCAGGGCGCTGTCGCTGCCGGGGATATCGGCCACGATCTCGTCGATATAGCGGCGCAGCATCGGCACCGGACAGGCGGTCAGCACATTTTCGCCAGCCACCCTGGTCAGGAAGCGCGGGGCAGCGCCGGTGCCAGTGCCGCTGCGCTCCACCTGCACCAGCACGATGCCGGGCAGCAATGCTGGAATCCGCAGCGGATCGAAGGCGCTCCGCCCCGGCAGCCGGTCGGCAGGGTGGATTTCGATCATATACTCGAGAAACCTGGCCAGCGCGCGCGACTGGGCCAGCGGCAGGAAGCCGTGCAGGGCCTGCAGGTTGGCCTCGGCCAGATCGGCCGGCGCGGCGGAGGCGGCCGGCGAAGGGGTGGGCGGGACGGTCATCGCGTGCTTATCCGCCCACGGCGCGACGCCAGCAAGGTTAATTCTTCATTCGTCCGGCCGGGCGGGGGGGGCGGGGATAAGGATCGCCAGGGTAAGGCCGGCCGACGG
Organism: Ferrovibrio sp. GW821-FHT12E11; assembly: GCF_058806975.1. NCBI lineage: Bacteria > Pseudomonadati > Pseudomonadota > Alphaproteobacteria > Rhodospirillales > Rhodospirillaceae > Ferrovibrio > Ferrovibrio sp. GW821-FHT12E11. Next base: position 1,184,786 of record NZ_JBXAQG010000001.1, on the reverse strand, counting down.
CTTGCTTTTTCGATGAGAACATGATAAGAACAAATGATCCGGCTGTCCGGCCAGATTTCGCCGATAGGTGGTAAAACCGGTTAACGCGAAGCCGAACGAAGCCAGACGAAGGCCAGGGAAGCCAAACGAAGCCCGGGCGAAGGCAAACGAAGCGAAACGAACGCAAACGAAGCCGAACGAAGCCGAACGAACAGGCGCGATTCCGGAATGACCCCGTGACAGCACATGCACCGATATGCGGCCTCGACTGGTCGCGGCCTTATGTCATGGGCATCGTCAATGTCACCGATGACAGTTTCTCGGGCGACGGCCTGAAGGCCGATGCCGCTGCCGCCATCGCGCAGGCCCGGGCCCAGGTCGCCGCCGGTGCCGACCTGATGGATCTTGGTGCGGAATCGACGCGGCCGGGCGCCGCCACCGTCACGCCCGACCAAGAAATCGCGCGCCTGCTGCCGGTGCTGGCCGGATTGCAGGATCTCGGCGTGCCGGTTTCGGTCGACACCCGCAACGCCGCCACCATGCAGGCGGTCTCGGCCGCGGGAGCGGCCATTCTCAACGATATTTCGGCGCTGGAAGGGCCGGGCAGCCTGGCGGTTGCCGCGCAAAGCGGCCTGCCGGTGGTGCTGATGCATATGCAGGGCGAGCCCGGCAGCATGCAGCAGGCGCCGCGCTATGCCGATGTGGTGGCCGAGGTGCTGGCCTATCTCGGCCATCGCATCGAAGCCTGCATCGCTGCCGGCATTGCGCGGCAGCGCATCATCCTCGATCCCGGCATCGGTTTCGGCAAAACCGTCGAACACAATCTGCTGCTGCTGCGCCATCTGCATCGGTTCCACGATCTTGGCTGTCCGCTGCTGGTCGGCGTGTCGCGCAAGAGCTTCATCGGGGCGGTGGCCGGCGCGGCCGATCCGGCAAAACGCCTGCCCGGGTCGCTGGCGGCGGCGCTGTCCGCCGTGGCGCAGACCCGCCCGGGGCAGGGCCTGATCCTGCGCGTGCATGACGTGGCCGAAACCGTGCAGGCGCTGAAGCTCTGGCGCGCAATCGCCGGCGATATGTAACAAGGCGTTACAGGCCGGGCTGCGGATTCGCTGCGTAAACGCTGCCGTTTTTGAATGGTCTGTGGCATAGTCCGCCGCAGCAAATTCGTAACGGGACCCGAGTCGCATGACCCGCAAATTCTTCGGCACCGACGGCATCCGCGGCCTGGCCAATACCGAGCCGATGACGGCCGCCACCGCGCTGAAAGTCGGCATGGCCGCCGGCGCGTTCTTCACCCGCGGCGATCATCGCCATCGCGTGCTGATCGGCAAGGATACGCGGCTCTCGGGTTACATGCTCGAACCGGCGCTGGTCGCCGGCTTCACCGCTGTCGGCATGGACGTCTTCCAGGTCGGCCCGATGCCGACGCCCGCCGTGGCGATGCTGACGCGGGCGCTGCGCTGCGATCTCGGCGTGATGATTTCTGCCTCGCACAATCCTTTCCACGATAACGGCATCAAATTGTTCGGTCCCGATGGCTACAAGCTGTCGGATGGCGCCGAGGCCGAGATCGAGGCGATGATCCTCGGCGATGCCGATCCGGCGCTGGCCGATGCGTCCAAGCTCGGCCGCGCCCGCCGCCTCGACGATGCCGGTGGCCGTTACGTGGAATTCGCCAAGGCGACGCTGCCCAAGGGCCGCACGCTCGCCGGCCTCAAAGTCGTGATCGACTGCGCCAACGGCGCCGCCTACAAGGTGGCGCCCGCCGTGCTGTGGGAACTCGAGGCCGAGGTGATCCCGGTCGGCGTCAAACCCGACGGCTTCAACATCAACCGCGACTGCGGCTCCACCCATCCGCGCGCCCTGCAGGAAGCCGTGGTCGCCCATGGCGCCCATGTCGGCGTGGCGCTGGATGGCGATGCCGACCGTCTGGTGATGGTGGACGAGCGCGGCCAGGTGATCGACGGCGACCAGCTGATGGCGGTGATCGCCGAAAGCTGGCTGCGCCAGGGCCGGCTGGAAAAAGGCGGCCTGGTCGCCACCGTGATGTCCAATCTGGGCCTGGAGCGGTTCGTCAACAGCATCGGCGTCGAGCTGATCCGCACCAAGGTCGGCGACCGCTATGTGCTCGAGGCCATGCGCGGCGAGGGCTACAATCTCGGCGGCGAACAGTCGGGCCATATCATCCTGTCGGATTTCGCCACCACCGGCGACGGCATCGTCGCCGCCCTGCAGGTTCTGGCGGCGCTCTGTGAATCCGGCAAGCCGGCCAGCGAATTCTGCCGCCGCTTCACGCCCTATCCGCAGCTGCTGCGCAATGTGCGCCATGCCGGCGGTGCACCGCTGGAGCAGGCGACAGTAAAGTCGGCCATCGATGCCGGCGAGAAGCGTCTGGGCAAGAGCGGGCGTCTGGTCATTCGCGCCAGCGGCACCGAACCGCTGATCCGCGTGATGGCCGAAGGCGAGGACGAGACGCTGGTGCAGACCGTGGTCGACGATATCGTCACCGCGCTGGAACAGGCGGCATGAACGTCGCGCCTCCGGCAGCGAAAAAAGGCCGCGTCCTCATCATCGCCGGATCTGATTCCGGTGGCGGCGCCGGCATCCAGGCCGATATCAAGGCGGTGACGGCGCTGGGCGGCTATGCTGCCACCGCGATCACGGCGCTGACCGCCCAGGATACCCGCACGGTCCATGATATCTTCGATGTGCCGGCCGCGTTCATCGCATTACAGCTGAAGGTCGTGCTGCAGGATATCGGCGCCGATGCGATCAAGACCGGCATGCTGCATCGCGCCGATATCATCGAAGCCGTGGTCGATGCGCTCGAACGCTATGCCCCGGATATTCCGCTGGTCGTCGATCCGGTGATGGTGGCCAAGGGCGGCGCCTCGCTGCTGCAGCCGTCGGCGGCCGATGCGCTGCGCACCAAGCTGATTCCGCGCGCCACCCTGATCACGCCGAACCTGCCCGAGGCCGCCGTGCTGTCGGGCCTGACCGTCGAGGCCGAGTCCGACATGGCGGCGGCGGCGGAAGCGCTGCTGCGGCTCGGACCCCAGGCCGTGCTACTGAAGGGCGGGCATCTCGACGGCGACCGGCTGGTCGATCTGCTGCAGGAAGGCGCGCGGGTCACGGCGTTTACCGATACGCGGCTGCAGACCACCTCCACCCATGGCACCGGTTGCACGCTGGCCTCGGCGATTGCCACCGGGCTGGCCTTCGGCCTGTCTCTGAAGGATGCCGTCACCGAAGCGCGCGCCTATGTGCGTCGCGCCATCGAGACCGCGCCGGGCTTCGGCCATGGCCACGGCCCGCTCAACCACGCGCATACCATCACGCGGATAAAAGTTTAAAGCAGCAGCGTCAGCAGCACGGCCACGATCAGCAGCAGCGGCGCCAGCGCGATCACCACGCGATAGGTCTGGCGTTCGGCGCCGGCGATGCCGGCAAAGGCGCAGGCCATGGCGATCTTGCCCGGGAAGAAGGGCGTGAACAGGCTGCCGGTCACGTTCTGCAGGGCACTGACCCAGACGACATTCGCACCGGCCGAGCCGGCCAGTGCCGCCTGCAGCGGCAGCATCAGGCTGTTCGATGCCGTGTTGCTGCCGGTGAGTCCGCCGGCGATGGCGGCAAACAGCGGCGTCGCCAGCAGGGCCTGTTCGCCGGCCACAGATTGCCAGGCGGTCGCCAGTTCTGCGGGAATGCCGCTAGCGGCCATCAGCCGCGCCATCACCAGGAAGATCAGCGTGGTGCCCATGGCGATGCGGCCGGCCTTCCAGCTCTGCGCCATGATGACGGGCCACTGCTGCGGCTTCAGCATGACCGCGCCATAGACCAGGGCCGTCAGCAGCAGCATCACGCCGGCCTGGTAGAGCCAGGGGAAGGCCGGCATGTCGGCAAAGGGCTGCGCCACGCCGTGGCTCTGCAGCAGATGCGACAGCGGCGCGATCAGCCGGGTCGACAGCAGCACGGTGAGCAGCAGCAGATAGGGCGCGGCGATGCGCAGCATGCGCTGCGGCGTCGGCCGGTTCGGATCCAGCGCATAGCCCAGCGCCAGCAACGGCGCGGTGGCGATCAGGCCCGCGGTATCCACCGAGGCATAGCGGTTGCCGAGCCACAGCAGGCCGAGCAGCGCCACGGTCCAGGCCAGATCCAGCGCCATGTTTTTCGCCGTAAGGCCGAGCTGCAGGCGCTGCGACCACCACCAGAACCAGCCGAGCAGCACGACCAGGAAGCCCGGCATCAGGCTGGCGCTGTAGAGCCCGAAGGTCTGCAGCGGCAGATGGCCCAATGCGGCCCCGATCAGCGTGCCGATGCCAAGCCCGCCCCAGGGCACCAGCAGCTGGCTCAGCACGCCCATGGCGATGGCGGGCAGCGGCGCGACGCCCAGGCGCAGCAGGCCGTGGATGGCCAGTGCATAGCCGACGCCGAAACCGATGGCGGTCTCGATCAGGCCACTGGCGATGAAGCAGAGGAAATAGGCCTGGCGATGCCGCGAGACGGCGACCTTCGGCGTCGTGGTCTCTGCCGCTGGCGGTGCGGCGGCCAGGATCACGTGATGCACGGTGAGGCCGGCGAAGGTGACGGCAATCGCATGCCAGGCCAGCCAGGCGCCTTTCAGGCTTTCCAGCGCGAAGAAGGGCAGCAGCGGCTGCTGTCCGTGCAGCGCCACGATGGCAGCGGGCAGGGTGGCGATCAGGCCGGCGAGACTCGCCTTGATCAGCGAGACGCGGCCGGTCGCCACCAGCCCGATCACGATGGCGATCGGCGCCAGATACAGCAGGATGGTCACAGGAACTCCGGACTAGACGATGGCCTGGCGGGCCTCCGGGCCACGCTCGATCAGGCTGCGCAGGCGGCGCAGGCCTTCGGCAATATCGCGCCGGTCGGGCGAGGGCGCCAGCGAGATGCGCACCCAGGGCGCCGGATTGGGCCGGGTATCGAGCAGGAACGACGTGCAGCTGGCGATCCGTACGCCCTGACCCAGCGCCTGGTTGGTGAAGGCATTGGGTTTCCACGGCGCGGGCAGTTCCAGATAGCAATGCAGGCTGGCCGGATTGCTGCGCAGCGTCAGGCCCTCGAAAGCCTCAACCGCCATGGCGTTGCGGATCGCGGCTTCCTCGCGCAGGCGTTCGACCAGGGCGGCGGCGGTGCCGTCCTCGATCCATTGCCGCACGATCTCCTGGTTCATGCGCGGATTGTTGACCGCGATGGCATGCAGGGCATCGGTGAACCGCTCGATCAGCGCCGGCGGCGCGGCGATCCAGCCCACGCGCAGGCCGGGCGCCATGCATTTCGAGGCACTGGTGATGTAGATGGTGCGTTCCGGCGCCAGCGACGCCACCGGCAGCGGCCGTTCGCGCACCAGGAAGCCGTAGACATCGTCCTCGATGATGGTGAGGTCGTATTTGCGCGCGACGGCGACGATGGCAGCGCGGCGTTCGGCGCCCATCATCACGGTGGTCGGATTATGGATGGTGGGCTGGATCAGGACCAAGCGACTGCCGGTGCGGCGTGCGGCCTCGGCCAGCGCCTCGGGGATCATGCCCTCGTCATCCATCGCCACGCCTTCCATGCGGATCGGGCGCTGCTGGGCGTTCTCGTGTACGCCGCCATAGGTCAGCGCTTCCACCAGCATGATCTCGTTCGGCATGGTCATCGCGGTGATGACGATGGCCAGCGCCTGCTGGGCACCGGCGGTGGCGATCACCTGTTCCGGCGCGACCACCAGCCCGGTGCGGGCGATCCACTGGGCGGCGGCGATGCGATGGGCCGGATCGCCCAGCGTGCGGCTGTAGCCGAGCAGGTTCTGCAGGCCGCGCTTGGCCGACAGCTTCTGCAGCGACCGCCGCAGCAGGTCTTCGTAATCGGGCAGGGAGGGTTCGTTGCGCGATAGTTCGATCACGCCCGGCGTGCCGAGACGGGCGATCTCCATCTGCTCGGGCGCGATGATCTCGCTGCTGCCCAGCATGGGGCCGGTCATCGGCGACGGGCTGTTGGTCATGCTGTCGATCGGCTTCACGAAAGTGCCGCGTCCGACTTCGCCTGAGAGCAGGCCCTTCTGCTCGGCCAGCATATAGCCGCGACTGACGGTGCCGACGGTGACGCCGAGCTTCCAGGCGAGGTTGCGCTGGGGCGGCAGCTTGGCGCCGACCGGCAGTTCGCCGGTCTGGACCGCAGCTTCGATGGCCGAGGCCAGCGCCTGGTAGCGCGGGCCGGGGAACTGTTCGAGATTGGGGATCCACATTGTCATGGTGACAATACTGCCATTGACTCAATGAGTGAGTCAATCAATTATCGCAATCACCCGGATTGACCGGGTTCAATCATTAGAATTGATACAAACAATGGAGCGTGTCATGACAAATTGGACCAGTACAATCGACCGGCCTTCCGAAATTGGCCCGGTCGAACGCGCGGGCAGCACGATCGGCCGGGTTATCGACCGCACTGTGACTGTCAGCGCCCAGGGCGCGACGTCGGTGGTGCTGATGCTGCTCGACTGGCAGCGCCAGGCCCGTGAACGGTCCGACCTGGAAGCCCTGCCGCCTGAGATTCTGAAAGATGTCGGGCTGACCCGTGCCGATGTGCATGCGGAAACCCGCAAACCGGTGTGGCTTCGATAACAAGTCCCGGTTCTACGCTTAAGCCCCCCGGCTGCCGGCGTCGCGCGGCATAGTTGCCCGCCGCGACGCCGGCTTTTCCCAGGCCATCCATGTCCGCTGTTCCGCCTGATTCCGTGTTCCTGCTGGCCCCGCTGGCGATCTTCGCCGCGGTCACCTCGATCACGCCGGGCCCGAACAACATCCTGCTCACCGCGTCGGGCGCCAATTTCGGTTTCCGCCGCAGCGTGCCGCATATGCTGGGCATCAGCATCGGCTTTCTCTCTCTCATTATCGTTTCCGGTCTTGGTGTCGGCGCGCTGGTTGCTGCCACGCCCTGGCTGCATGGCGCGCTGAAAATCGTCGGCGCCGCTTATCTGGTCTGGCTGGCCTGGCAACTGGCCCGTGCCGGCGCTGCCGACACGATGAGCCAAGCGCGTCCCATGCGGTTCCACGAGGCGGCACTGTTCCAGTATGTCAATCCGAAGGCCTGGATGATGGCGGTGGGTGCGATCGCCGCCTTCACCACGCCGGGCGGCGACTATGGCATCGAGCTGGCGCTGATCGCGGCGATCTTCACCCTTATCAATCTGCCCTGTGTTTCGCTGTGGGCGCTGTTCGGCGTCGGCATCGGCCGCTTCCTCACCGATGCGCGCGCCCGGCTGGTGTTCAATCTGCTGATGGCGGGCCTGACCCTGCTCTCCGCCCTGCTGCTGTTCGTGTAAGGAAGCTTGCGATGAAACTGCCGATCTATCAGGTCGATGCCTTCGCCGATGCGGTGTTCAAGGGTAATCCGGCCGCGGTGATGCCGCTGGAAAGCTGGCTGCCCGACGATGTGATGCAGAACATCGCCGCCGAGAACAATGTGGCCGAGACCGCTTTCTTCGTGCCTGAGAATGACGGCTTCCGCCTGCGCTGGTTCACACCGGAAGTGGAGGTGGATCTTTGCGGCCATGCGACTCTGGCCAGTGCCTGGGTACTGTTCAACCGGCTGCAGTCGTCGCGCCGGCATGTCGATTTCTATACCAAAAGCGGCACGCTCACCGTGACCCAGGACGATGCTAGCCGTCGTTTGTCGCTGGATTTCCCGATCCGTCCGGCCCAGCCGGTGACGCCCGGTCCTGGTGTGGTGGAAGCCATGGGTGTGACGCCCGTCGAAGTGCTGGCGGCGCGCGACTATCTGCTGGTCTATGACGACGCGGCGAAAGTCCGTGCCATGAAGCCCGACATGATGGCACTGATGAAGATCGACAAATTCGCCGTCATCGTCACCGCACCCGGCGACAAACCCGGCATCGACTGCGTCTCGCGCTTCTTCGCACCGGCGAAGGGCATCCCGGAAGATCCGGTCACCGGTTCGGCCCATTGCAGCATCGTGCCTTATTGGGCCGCGAAGCTGGGGAAGATAGAAATCACGGCCTATCAAGCTTCGGCGCGCGGCGGCACGCTGCATTGCCGGCTGGAGGGTGAGCGCCTGCATATGGCCGGCACGGCCAAGCCCTTCCTGGAAGGTACGGTTACGCTTTGAGGCCAGCGAACAAGGTTCAGTTTCGGCGGTTGCCCCGATAATCGCCGGAAACCGGTGCAAGCCGGTCGGGCGCGGTGCTGTCCCCTGTTGAGCACCGCGCCCTTTTTCCTGTCTGATAGGCCTATGACCGACTCGCCAGACGCCACCATCTCTCCCGCTGCCGGCCCGGCCGATACGGCCGCGGTGCGCCGGCTGTTCACCGCCTATGCCGAGTCGCTGGATTTCAGCCTCTGCTTCCAGGGCTTCGACGAAGAACTGGCGGGGCTGCCGGGCAAATATGCGCCGGCAGAAAAAGGCGCCCTGCTGCTCGGTCGTCTCGGCGCCGATGCCGTGGGTGTCGTCGGCCTGCGCGACCTGGGCGACGGGATCGCCGAGATGAAACGGCTCTATATCGCACCGGAAGGCCGCGGCCAGAATCTGGGCCGGCGCCTGGCCGATGCCGTGATTGCCGAGGCCCGGCGTCTGGGCTACCGGGCGATCCGGCTGGATACCTTCCCCTCGATGGTGGCGGCCAATCGCATCTACGACACCTTGGGTTTTGGCGATATTCCGGCCTATTACGACAATCCCTTGCCCGGTGCGCGGTATCGTGAGCTGAAATTATGAACATTGTTCATTTTTATGAATAGTGATATGGTTTTCTCCAGAAACGGAGGAAACCATGAGCCAGGAACCCGCCAAAAAAGAGCCCATCGTCCTGTATGAGCGCGACGGCCGCGTCGCCCGCATCACGCTCAATCGTCCCGAACACCTGAACGCCATCCATGAGGACACGCCGGATGCGCTGCGCGCCGCCGTGGAGCGCGCCAACCAGGATGACGATGTGCATGTGATCCTGCTGACCGGCGCCGGGCGCGCCTTCTGCGCCGGCTACGACCTCAAGGAATACGCCGAGAAGCCCCGCCCGGTGAAAGGCAGCCAGGACATGCCCTGGGATCCGCTGGTGGATTACCAGTGGATGCGGCATTCGACCGACTGCTTCATGAGCCTGTGGCGCTCGCTGAAACCGGTGGTGGCCAAGGTGCGCGGCTTCGCCGTGGCAGGCGGCAGCGACATCGCGCTGTGCTGCGATCTGGTGGTGATGGCCGAGGATGCGAAGATCGGCTATCCGCCGGCGCGCATCTGGGGCTGCCCGACCACGGCCATGTGGGTCTATCGCCTGGGCGCCGAGAAGGCCAAGCGCATGCTGCTGACCGGCGATCTCATCGATGGTCGCACGGCCAAGGACTACGGCCTGGTGATCGACACGGTGCCCGAGGCCGCGCTGGACGATCATGTGGAAGCGCTGGTGGCGCGCATGGCCAGCGTGCCGAAGAACCAGCTGATGATGCAGAAAATGATGATCAACCAAGCTTATGACAATATGGGCTTGAATTCGACGCAGACGCTGGCGACGCTGTTCGATGGCATCACGCGGCATTCGCCTGAGGGCGTCGCTTTCAAGGCGCGCTGCGAGCAGATCGGTTTCAAGGCCGCCGTGAAGGAACGCGATGGCGGCGATCCGCTGGCCTGGAAAAATGCCCGCTGAAACCGCCGCGATAAGCGAGAAGAAGAAAAGCGGGCGGCGCGATGCCGTCCGCGCCTTCAAGCGCGATGCCATCCTGACGGCGGCGCGTGTGCTGTTTGCCCGCGACGGGCTGGATGGCACGACGCTGCGCGCCATCGCCGCCGAGGCCGGGGTCGCCGTCGGCACGGTGTATCTGCATTATCCCAGCAAGGAGGCGCTTTATGCCGACCTGCTGGCGGGATCGCTGGCCGACCTGCACAAACATCTGCGCGAAGCGGTGGCGAAGGCCGCCGCCGATGAGCAGCTGATGGCCGGGGCGCTGGCGTTCTATGACTTCTACCGCCGACGTCCCGATGACCTCTATCTCGGCCTCTACCTGGGTCAGGGCTTCCGTCCCACCAGTCTGACGCCGGAGCTGGACCGCCTGCTCAACGGGCGGATGATCCAGGGCTATACCGTGCTGGGCGATGCCATGCAGCGTCTGAGCAAGCTGGATCCGGAAGCGGTGCGGGCGGAAACCGTATCGCTGGTGGCGGCCGTCGGCGGCGCCCTGATGCTGGAAACCACCGGGCGACTGAAGGTGCTGGGCGATACCGGCGAAGCCGTGGTGCGCCGCCATGTGGATCACCTGATCGGGCGGTTGCGCGCCGGGCCCTGAGCGGCGAACATAGAGGCCCGCCCTGCGTTCTTCCGGTTCCATTTCAGAGAGTCTGCCGTGAGCAATTTCCGCGAAACCTTCCGCGGTTCTGTCGCCGCCTGGGAATGCGACCAGTACGGTCATATGAACGTGCAGTTCTATACCGCCCGCATCAGCGATGCGGCGGCCAGCGTGATGCTGGCGGCCGGTTTCGGCCAGGAGGCCTTCAAGGTCCACAAGCTGGGCATTGCCGCCGTCAATGCCGAGACCCGGTTCGTCAACGAGCTGCATGCGGGCGACCTGATCCGCATGGAAAGCGGCGTGACCCTGGCCGAGGGCAAGAAGATCAAGTTCCACCATCGCGTCTACAATGTGGAGACCGGTGCGCTCTGCATGCAGGCCGATGTGCTGGCGCTCTGCTTCGATCTGGTGCAGCGCAAGTCCGTCGCCTTGCCGGCCGACCTGCAGGCGGGCTTCAAGCGCGTGCTGGTCGACGCCAATGCCGCGCCGGTGCAGGAAGCGCTGCCGCCGGTGGAAGACGGCTTCGTGCCGACCGGACGCTCGCCGGTGCAGCCCTGGGAATGCGACCGCATGGGGCATCTGAACGTGCAGTTCTATCTCTCGCGGTTTGCCGAAGCCGAGAAACAGCTCCTGATGTCGCTGGGTTATGGCCCGACGCGACGTCAGGCCGACAAGGTGGCGGCGCGCCCGCTGCGGCATCGCATCCAGTTCAAGCGCGAGAATCACGAAGGCGCGGTGCTGCGCCTGCGGACCGGCATCCGCCGCGTAGCCGCCGATCGCCTGCATCTTTGTCATGAACTCTACGAGGCCGAGACCAACACGCTGTCGGCCACCTGTGAGGCCCTGCTGATTCTTGACCGTCTGGATGGCGGCGGTCCGCTGGCGCTGCCCGCCGATGTGCGGCAGGCGGCGGAAAACCTGAGCGCGCAGTTGCAGGCGCCACCCGCGCCGGAGCCACCGAGTGGGCCGCCGGTGCCGGACCTGCCGGTGCAGGGCATGCAGGAAACCTGTCGCGGGTCGGTGGATCGCTGGGAGGCCGAAGAAACCGGCCGCATGGCGACGCGCTTCTATATGGCGCAGTTCTCGCAGGCGGCCGGCAACATGCTGGCCGGCGGCGAGATGACGGCGGACAGCATGCGCGGGCAGGGTCTGGGTTCGGCGGCGCTGGATTACACCATCGACTATTTCCGCCCTCTCAATATTGGCGACGCCTATCTGGTGCGCACCGGTATCCTGGAGCTGCGCGAGAAGACCTGGCGGTTCTGCCATTTCCTGCTCGACAGCAACACGCAGCAGCCGCTGGCGCGCGCCGAGATCGTCGCGGTGCTGTTCGACCTCAAGGCCCGCAAGTCCATCGCGATGCCGGACAATGTGCGGCAGGCCTTCGCCAAGCGGCTGGTGACGCCGCAACCGGCGGAATAGGCCGGAGGAGAGGGCGCGATGGGAACCCTGCTGAATGTCTCGCTGCCCTTCTTCGGCCTGATCTTCGTCGGCTATGCCGCCGGCTATACCCGCATCATCACCGCGCAGGCCTATCTCGGCCTGAACGCCTTCGTGATCTGGTTCGCGCTGCCGGCGATGCTGTTCATCAAGATGGCGCAGGCACCGGTCTTCACGGCCTTCGATCCGAAATTCGTCGCCGCCTATACCGGCGGCGGCCTGATCGCCTGGGCCTTCACCGTGGGTTTGAGCCGTCTGCTGTTCCCGATCAGCTGGGGCGAGCGCGCCGTGCAGGGCATGGGCGCATCCTTCGGTAATGTCGGCTTCATGGGACTGCCGATCCTGGTGACGCTGTTCGGCGATGCCGCCGTGCTGCCGGCCGTACTGATTATCGTGTTCGACCACATCATCCTGATCCCGCTGACCACGGCGATCATCGAAGGCTCCAACGGCGGCCAGGCCTCGCTGGGCGCGATCTTCCGCCGCGTCGCCATCGGCATGGCGCGCAACCCGCTGATCATCTCCACCTTCGCCGGCCTGTTCTGGGGGCTGACCGGGCTGTCGCTGTTCGGCCCGCTGGAGACCTTGCTCAACCTGCTGGCCAATGCATCGGCGCCCTGCGCGCTGTTCGCGCTCGGTCTGACGCTGGTCGGCCGGCCGATCTCGGAAGGGTTGGAACAGATCTCGCTCACCGCCATCGGCAAGCTGGCGGTGCATCCGATCATGGTCTGGATGCTGGCGGCCTTCGTGCTGAAGCTCGACCCGTTCCTCACGGCGGTGGCGGTGATCCAGGCCTCGATGCCGACGGCGGCGAATGTTTATATCCTCGCCACCCAGCAGAATACCTATGTGCAGCGGGCGTCATCCACGATCCTGGTGACGACGGTGATCGCCACCGTCACCGTCTCGGCCTTCATGGTGCTGTTCACGGCCTACTAGAGCTTGGTCCTGACCGACCAGAGTTCGGGGAAGAAGCTGCGTTCCAGGGCCTGTCTCAGGTAAGCCACACCGGCGCTGCCGCCTGTTCCCTGGCGCATGCCGATGATGCGTTCCACCGTCTTCATGTGGCGGAAGCGCCATTGCTGGAAGCTGTCTTCCACATCCACCAGTTCCTCGGCCAGTTCGTAGAGATCGAAATGGGTCTCGGACTCGCGATAGATCGTGCCCCAGATGGCCTCGACGCGCTCGTCGGCTTGGTGCGGCTTCGTCACGTCGCGCTGCAGGATGTCATCGGGGACGGCGAGGCCGCGCCGGGCCAGCAGCCGCAGGGCCTCGTCATAGAGGCTCGGTGCCTCGAAGGCGGCCAGCAGCGGGCCATGGATGTCGGGGCGGTGCTGATGCGGCTTCAGCATCAGGGCATTCTTGGCGCCGAGCTTGAATTCGATCTGGCGGTACTGCCAGGACTGGAAGCCGGACGACGAGCCCAGCGCCGGTCGGAAGCGCAGATAGTCGGCCGGAGTCATGGTGGCCAGCACGTCCCAGGCCTGGATCAGCTGGACCTGGATGCGTGAGACGCGCGACAGGCATTTGAAGCTGGGGCCGAGATCGTCGCTGCGGATGCAGGCCATGGCCCGGTCCAGCTCGGCATTCAGCAGTTTCATCCACAATTCCTGGACCTGGTGGATGGTGATGAACAACAGCTCGTCGGGCTCACCCGAGAGCGGCTGCTGTGCCGCCAGCAGGGTATCCAGCCGCAGGTAGTCGCCATAGCTCATGCGGTCGGAGAAGTCGGTCTGGATGCCGTCCGTCGTCATGGTTCTTGCTCCCGGAAACGTTTTAAACCTAAAATATTTCCTGACAGACGGGAAGATGGAAAGCGCATGGCCCTGCTCGACCTGAAACGGCATTTCACGCATTTCCTCGGGGCCGATGCAGCCCGGCTGCATTTTGCCGCCCACAGCCATCATCCCTGGCCCGATGTCAGCCGCACGGCCCAGCTCTTGGCCTGGGATCAGGCGGCAGAACTGATCGACGACAAATGGGAGACCGTGCTGGGGCCGGTGCTGCAGGGCGTGCAGGGCCATATCGCGCGGCAACTGAGCCTGCCCGATCCGGCCAGTCTGGTCTTTGCGCCCAACACCCATGAGCTGGTGAAGCGGCTGCTGTCCTGTTTCCCGGCCAACCGCGCCATCCGCATCCTCACCAGCGATGGCGAATTCCATTCCTTCAGCCGGCAGATCGCCCGCATGGAGGAAGAGGGGCTGGCGCGGGTGCAGCGGGTCGCCACCGAACCCTTCGAGAGCTTCGCCGAGCGCTTTGCCGAAGCGGCGCTGATCGGCCATGACCTGATCTATGTCAGCCAGGTGTTTTTCAATTCCGGTTTCGCGCTGGAGGATTTCGACCGGCTGGTCGCCGCGGCCGGCGAAGCCATGCTGGTGGTGGACGGCTATCACGGTTTCATGGCGCGGCCGACCGACTGGTCGGCCCATGCCGCGCGGCTCTTCTATCTGGCCGGCGGCTACAAATACGCCATGGCGGGCGAGGGCGCCTGTTTCATGCATTGCCCGCCCGGCTGGGGTGCGCGGCCGCGCGATACCGGCTGGTATGCCGCTTTCGGGGCGCTGAGCAGCAGCGATGGCGGCGTGGGCTATGCCGCCGATGGCTGGCGCTTCATGGGCGCCACCTTCGATCCCTCGGGGCTGTACCGCTTCCGCGCGGTGCAGGACTGGCTGCAGGCCGAGGGCATCACCGTGGCCATGATCCATGACCATGTGCGCGAACTGCAGCACCGCTTCATCGCCGGCCTGCCGAAGGGACCGCTGACCGCGCAGCAACTGCTGCTGCCGGTACAGCTGCCGCACGGCAATTTCCTCACCTTCGATCTCGATGACGCCGAGGCCGTGCAGCAGCGGCTGTCAAAGGCCGGCGTGATCACCGATCATCGCGGCCGCCGCCTGCGCATCGGTTTCGGCCTGTATCACAGTGCCGCCGATATCGATGCGCTGCTGCTGCGGCTTCAGGACTTGTAAGACGGGTCCTTGGCATCCAGCAGCCGCAGCAGGCCGGCCCAGGCCAGGCCGCTGACATCGATCTTCATGCCCTGGACCTGCTGTTTCACCAGCGACTGCACGCCGGGCTGCGGCGGATGCAGCCTGGCGCCGCCGCTCATGGCGCGCACCTGGGCCTGACAGGCGCGTTCCAGCAGGTGGATGTTGAGGAAGGCCTGCGCCACGGTTTTGCCGCAGGCCAGCGTGCCGTGGTTGCGCAGGATCATCAGGTTGTTCTGACCCAGATCGGCGACCAGCCGCTCGCGTTCATCGAGGTTGAGCGCGATGCCTTCAAACTCGTGGTAGCTCAGTGTGCTCAGTGCCACCATGGCGGTCTGGCTCAACGGCAGCAGACCATCGGCCATGGCCGAAACCGCGATACCGTCGCCGGTATGCAGGTGCAGCACGCAGCCGACATCGTGACGGGCGGCATGCACGGCGGAATGGATGGTGAAGCCGGCCGGATTGATGATGTAGGCGGTGGGCGAGACGATATTGCCGTCCAGATCCACCTTCACCAGCGACGAGGCCGTGATCTCGTGGAACATCCAGCCATAGGGGTTGATCAGAAAGTGTTCATTCGGCCCCGGCACCCGGGCGGAAATATGGGTGAAAATCAGGTCGTCCCAGCCGTAATGCGCCACCAGGCGATAGGCGGCAGCAAGGTCGGTGCGGGTCTGCCATTCTTCCGGCGACACCTGTGTGCGGACATCGGCAACCGGCTGAAGGGCTGCGGCAGCGGGCGGGGTCATTTGTGTTCCTCCGGTTCTTTTTATTGGACTTTAGTCTGATCCATCGGCGGCAAACGGTCAAATCGGCTGACGTCTGTCCAATGGTGCAGTGCAGGGCATAACACGCACATAAAATTTTCTTGCTCCGAGCAACGTATACGACCAATGATGGCGACGCTCGATTTACATTCCGAATCAAAACACAGCCGGAAACCGGCGAAACATCCTTGGGAGGATACGATGACCGAGCGTAAAGATACCCCCATTGCGTCCAAAAACTCGGGCGCGTCCAAGAAGCCCGGCCGTCGCCAGTTCCTGCGTGGCGCCGGTCTGGCTGGCGCCGCCGCCGTTGCCACCGTGGCAATGCCGAGCGTATCGCGGGCCCAGACGGTGACGCTGAAATACCAGTCGACCTGGCCGACCAAGGACATCTTCCACGAGATGGCCTCCGACTTCGCCACCCGCGTCAACGATCTTTCGGGCGGTCGCCTGAAGCTGGACGTGCTGGCCGCCGGTTCGGTGGTGCCCGCCTTCGGCATGCAGGATGCCGTGCATAGCGGCGTGCTGGATGCCGGCCACGGCGTGTCGGCCTACTGGTATGGCAAGCACAAGGCCTTTTCGCTGTTCGGCACCGTGCCGCCCTATGGCTGGGATGCCAACGGCGTGATGGCCTGGATGAACTACGGCGGTGGCTACAAGCTCTATAACGAGCTGATGCATGACATCCTGAAGCTGAATCTCGTCGGCTTCATGTCGGGTCCGATGCCGGCGCAGCCGCTCGGCTGGTTCAAGAAGGAAATCAAGACCGCCGACGACCTGAAGGGTATGAAATACCGCACGGTTGGTCTTTCGGCCGATCTGTTCAAGGAAATGGGCGCGGCCGTCACCATCGTGGCCGGCGGTGAAATCGTGCCGGCGATGGATCGCGGCCTGCTGGACGGTGCCGAGTTCAACAACCCGTCGTCAGACCGCGTGCTGGGCTTCCCGGACGTTTCGAAGGTCTACATGCTGCAGAGCTATCACCAGGCTGCAGAAATGTTCGAAATCCTGTTCAACAAGACCAAGTACGACAGCCTGCCGGCTGAGCAGAAGCAGATCCTGAAATATGCTGCCGAGGCTTCTTCCGCCGATATGTCGTGGAAGGCGCTCGACCGCTATTCGAAGGACCTGGCCGAGATGCAGACCAAGGACAAGGTGCGCGTCTTCCGCACGCCGCGCGTGGTACAGGATGCGCAGCTCAAGGCCTGGGATGTCGTGCTGAAGGCGCAGAACGAGGAATCCTTCTTCGCCAAGGTCAGCAAGTCGCAGATCGATTGGGTGCGCCGTACGGTGCGCTACGAACTGCTGAACAACCCGAGCAAGGAAGTGGCTTACAACCATTTCTTCAATCGCAAGGGCTGATACGAAGCACGTCGAGTATTTGCGGGAACCGCCGGGCGACCGGCGGTTCCCGTCGTTTAAGTGGGACATGCATAAACGCCGCATAAAACAGGCGGAATACGCGGAACAGGGACGCGCATGGATAACAAGCTGGTTTTCTGGATCGACACCATCAACACCTGGCTGGGCAAAGCATTCGGCTGGTGCATCCTGCTGCTGACGGCGGCGACGAGTTACGAGGTCTTCGCCCGCTATGTGCTGGGCGCGCCCACGGAATGGGCTTTCGATGCGGCCTACATCCTTTATGGCACGCTGTTCATGATGGCCGGCGCCTATACGCTGGCCCGCAACAGCCATGTGCGCGGCGACTGGATCTATCGCAACTGGAAGCCGAGCACCCAGGCCAAATCGGACCTGATCCTCTATTTCCTGTTCTTCTTTCCCGGCATAATCACGCTGTTCTACATCGGCTGGGACTATGCCGCCTATTCATGGTCGGTGAAGGAGCGCAGCCTGTTCACGCCGGCCGGCCCGATCATCTATCCCTTCAAGACCATTATTCCGATTGCCGGCGTGATGCTGATCGCCCAGGGCGTCGCAGAGGTGCTGCGCTGCATCTATTGCATCAAAAATGGAAACTGGCCGCCCCGCCTGGGCGATGTTGAGGAGCTGGAACAGGTGTTGCAGAAGCAGTATGGCACTGAAGGTGCCAACGGGGAGAAGGTGTGATGACGGATCCCCAGGTCGGCATCCTGATGCTGGTGGTGTTCCTGTTCGCCATCGGCTTCGGCTTCCCCATCGCCTTCACCCTCATGGCCATCGGCGTCGGCTTCGGCTACTACGCCATGGGCAGCCATATCTTCGAACTCTTCGTGCAGCGCACCTTCAGCGTCATGGCCAATGACGTTCTGATATCCGTGCCGCTATTCCTGTTCATGGGCTACATCGTCGAACGCGCGAACATCCTGGACCGATTATTCTTGAGTATCGAGCTGGCAGCGAAAAACCTGCCAGGCTCGCTGGCGGTGGCGACATTGCTGACCTGCGCGCTGTTTGCCACGGCCACCGGCATCGTCGGCGCCGTGGTGACGCTGATGAGCCTGCTGGCCCTGCCGGCCATGCTGCGTGCGGGCTATGACCCCAAGCTGGCGGCCGGCGTGGTCTGCGCCGGTGGCTGTCTGGGCATTCTGATCCCACCCAGCGTGTTGCTGATCCTGTACGGCGCCACGGCGGGTGTGTCGGTGGTCAAGCTCTATGCCGGCGCCTTCCTGCCGGGCCTGATGCTGGCCGGCCTGTATATGGCCTATGTGATCGGTCGTGCGGTGATCAATCCCTCGCTGGCGCCCAAGCCGCCGAAGGAAATCCTCGATGTGCCGCTCAGCAAGGTGATCTGGGCTCTGGCAACGTCTTTCCTGCCGCTGGCCCTGCTGATCGTCACTGTGCTGGGCGCCATCCTGTTCGGCCTCGCGACGCCGACCGAAGCGGCCGCCGTGGGTGCCGCGGGCGCCATCGTGCTGGCGATCAGCTACAACAGCTTCAGCTTCGCCAAACTGACGGAATCGGTCTACCTGACCGCCCGGTCGGCGGCGATGGTGTGCTGGCTGTTCGTCGGTTCGGCCACCTTCTCGGCGGTGTTTGCCTATCTGAATGGCCATGAAGTGGTGCGCGCGCTGATCGACTATCTCGATCTGTCAGGCACGCAGTTCATGATCCTGGCCCAGTTCATCATCTTCCTGCTGGGCTGGCCGCTGGAATGGACCGAGATCATCATTATCTTCGTGCCAATCTTCCTGCCGCTGCTGCAGCATTACGGTGTCGATCCGCTGTTCTTCGGCATCCTGGTGGCACTGAACCTGCAGACCTCCTTCCTCACCCCACCGGTGGCGATGGCGGCCTTCTACTGCAAGGGCGTGGCACCGAAGAGTCTGTCAATCGACGACATCTTCAAGGGCATCTATCCCTTCGTCTTCATCGTCTTGCTGGCGATGGTGCTGATGTACATCTTCCCGGAGATCGCACTCTGGCTGCCGGACCAGCTCTATGGCAGCGGTGCCGATACCGGGAGCATCCAGCCGGGTGGCGAAACCGGCAGCACGACACTGTTCGAGCCGGATGCGCCGGTCGACAACGAGGGCGAGGTTGCCGCGCCGGCTGACTGACCATCACCTGCGACAGACAAAAAAAGGGCCGGAGATATCCGGCCCTTTTCATGTGGCTGTGTTGCAGATCAGGCGGCGTAGAAGCTCTTGCCGCCAGCTGCCATGTCACGCAGCAGCTTGGGCGGCGTGAAGCGGGCGCCATGCTTCTGCGCTAGCTGGTCGCATTCGGCGACAAACGGCTGCACGCCGACGGTATCGATATTGCTGATCGTACCGCCACGGAAGGGCGGGAAGCCCCAGCCCATGATCGAGCCGACATCGGCATCACGGATGTCGATGATGACGTTTTCCTCGACGCAGCGGGCGGTCTCGACCGACTGGATATAGACCATGCGCTTGATCACATCGGCCAGCGCCGGCTGCTCGGCCTTGACCGGGAACTGCTCGGCGAGGCCGGACCACAGCTTCTTCTTGCCGTCGGCCGGATACTCGTAAAAGCCCTTGCCGGCCTTCTTGCCCAGGCGGCTGAGCTTTTCCACCATCAGCGTCAGCACCGGGGCCGAGCCATCGGGCTTGTAAGCCGCGCCGAGGTCCTTCTGCGTCTGGGCGCGGACGCGATGCATCAGCTCCAACGACACTTCGTCGGCCAGGGCCAGCGGACCGACCGGCATGCCGGCGGCCTTGCCGGCATTCTCGATCAGGGCCGGGGCGACACCCTCGGCCAGCAGGGTCAGGCCTTCGTTCACGTAGGTGGCGAAGACGCGGCTGGTGTAGAAGCCGCGGCTGTCATTGACGACAATCGGCGTCTTGCGGATCTTCTTCACGAAGTCCATGGCGCGGGCCAGCGTTTCGTCCGAAGTCTGCTTGCCGCGGATGATTTCCACCAGCGGCATCTTGTCGACCGGCGAGAAGAAATGCAGGCCGATGAAATTGGCCGGCCGGCTGCTGGCTTCGGCCAGGCCGCTGATCGGCAGCGTCGAGGTGTTGGAGGCGAAGATGGCGGTCGGTGCGATCTGTGCCTCGGCCTTCTTGGTCACGTCGGCCTTAATAGCGCGGTCCTCGAACACGGCCTCGATCACCATGTCGCAGCCCTTGAGGTCGTCGTAAGACGTCGTGGCCGTGATCAGGCCGAGCTGCTTCTCCTTGTCGGCCTCGCTGGCTTTTTTGGCTTTCACGCGCTTATCCAGAAGCCCGGCGGTATAGGCCTTGCCCTTGTCGGCCGACTCCTGCGTGCTGTCCAGCAGCACGACTTGGAGGCCGGCCGAGGAGGCGGAATAAGCAATCCCCGCACCCATCATGCCGGCACCGAGGATACCGATCTTGGTATAGGCCTGCGTCGGCACGTTCTTCGGGCGATTGGCCAGCTTGTTGGCGTCGCCAATCGAGAAGAACAGCGAGCGGATCATGTTGCGCGCTTCCTTCGACTGCGTGCAGGCGACGAAATAGCGGCTTTCGATCTTCAGGCCGGTATCGATATCGACCAGCATGCCCTCATAGACGCAGGACATGATGTATTGCGCATTGGGATAGTTGCCGAGCGTCTTGGCGCGCAGCATGGCATTGCCGGCGGTGAAGATCTGCGCACCCTTGGGCGTGTTGGCGGCTTCCGGCACGCGGAAGCCCTTCTGATCCCAGGGCTTCACATGACCGGTCTGGCCCTCGGCCAGGATCCAGGCCTTGGCACGGGCGAGCAGTTCTGCGGGCGCGACGACCTCGTCGACCATGCCGAGCGCCAGGGCGGCCTTGGGATCGACCTTCTTGCCTTCCAGCATCATGGGGAGCGCCTTGGACACGCCGATCAGGCGCGGCAGGCGCTGGGTACCGCCGGCACCCGGCAGCAGCCCGATGGTGGCTTCCGGCAGGCCGATCAGCGCTTTCGGATTATCGGCGGCGATGCGGCGATGGCAGGACAGGCATATCTCGTAGCCGCCGCCCAGCGCCGTGCCGTTCATGGCGGCGACGAAGGGCTTGCCGGCCTTTTCGATGTCGCGGAACAGCTTCTGCAGGCCGAAGCTGTTCTGCAGCGCCTGGGCCGCATCCTTGCTTTCCTTCAGCAGGTTGGTCAGGTCGGCGCCGGCGACAAAGTCGTTCTTCGCCGAGGTGACGATCACACCCTTCACGGCCTTGTCGCCAATCGCCTTGTAGACCGCCTCGCGGAAGGCGGCGAGGCTGTCGCCGTTCATCACATTCATCGGCCGGTCGGCCATGTTCCAGGTAATGGAGGCGACGCCGTCGCCGTCAACGCTATAGTCGATCATGTTTCTGCCCTGATCCTGTATGGCGCTTAGACGCGCTCGATGATGGTGGCGGTGCCCATGCCGGCGCCGACGCAGAGCGTGACCAGCGCCGTGCTCTTGCCGGTACGCTCCAGTTCGTCGACCATAGTGCCCAGGATCATTGCGCCGGTAGCACCCAGCGGATGACCCAGCGCGATGGCGCCGCCATTCACGTTGATCTTGTCATGCGGAATGTTGAGCGCCTGCATGAAGCGCAGCACTACCGAGGCGAAGGCTTCATTCAGTTCGTAGAGGTCGATGTCAGACGGCTTCATGCCGGCCAGCCGCAGGGCCTTCTCGGCAGCAAACGAAGGTCCGGTCAGCATGATGGTCGGCTCCGAGCCGATGGAGGCGAAGCTGCGGATGCGGGCGCGCGGCTTCAGGCCCGAGGCCTTGCCGGCTTCCTTGTTGCCGATCAGCACGGCGGCGGCGCCGTCGACGATGCCGGATGAATTGCCGGCATGATGCACATGCTCGATGCGCTCGACCTCGGGGTAGCGCTGGGTGGCGACGGAATCGAAGCCGAACTGCTCGCCCATCACGGCGAAGGACGGATCGAGCGAAGCCAGGGTCTGCATGGTGGTTTCGGGGCGCAGATGCTCGTCGCGGTCGAGAATCGTCAGGCCGTTGATGTCCTTGACCGGAATGATCGACTTCTTGAAGCGGCCTTCGTCCCAGGAACGCTTGGCGCGCTTCTGGCTTTCAACCGCGTAAGAATCGACATCGTCGCGGCTGAAGCCGTATTTGGTGGCGATCAGGTCGGCCGAGATGCCTTGCGGCACGAAATAGGTCGAGATCGCCACGGCCGGATCGGTGGCCCAGGCACCGCCATCGGAGCCCATCGGCACGCGGCTCATGCTTTCGACGCCGCCGCCGATCGCCATCTGCGACTGGCCGGACATGACCTGTGCGGCCGCCATGTTGCAGGCTTCCAGACCGGAGGCGCAGAAGCGGTTGATCTGCACGCCGGCGGTGGTCTCGGCATAACCGGACTGGATCACGGCGACGCGGGCGATATCGGCGCCCTGTTCGCCCACCGGCATGACGCAGCCCAGCACCACGTCGTCCACGAGCGAGGTGTCGAGTTCGTTGCGGTCGCGCACGGCTTCCAGGGCCGTGGTGGCGAGGCGCATCGGGGTGACTTCATGCAGGGCGCCGCTGGCGCGGCCCTTGCCGCGCGGCGTGCGCACGGCGTCATAGATGAAGGCTTCGGTCATGGTTTCTCTCCCTGGGCTTGTTATTCCGCCGGATTCCCGGATTACAAAGTACGGCTGATCAGTTCCTTCATGATTTCGTTGGTGCCGCCATAGATGCGCTGCACGCGGGCATCGGCATAGGCGCGGGTGATCGGATATTCCCACATGAAGCCGTAGCCGCCGAACAGCTGCAGGCAGCGGTCGAGCAGCTTGCACTGCAGGTCGCTGCACCAGTATTTCGCCATCGCCGCGGTAGCCGGGTCCAGCTTGTGCTGGGCGACCAGTTCGATGCATTTGTCGACAAAGACGCGGGCGATCTGGGTTTCGGTCTTCAGCTCGGCCAGCTCGAACTTGGTGTTCTGGAAATCGATGACCGACTTGCCGAAAGCCTTACGCTCGCGGGTGTAGTCGATGGTCCATTTCAAGGCGCCCTCGCAGCCGGCCACCGCCATGATGGCGATCTGCAGCCGCTCCCAGGCCAGTTCCTGCATCAGGTAGAAGAAGCCCTGGCCTTCGCCGCCCAGCATGTTTTCCGGCGGTACGCGCACATCGGAGAAAAACAGCTCCGAGGTGTCCTGGGCCTTCATGCCCAGCTTTTCCAGGTTGCGCCCCTTGGTGAAGCCCTCGCGGCCGGTCTCGACCAGGAACAGCGTGGTGCCCTTGGCGCCTTCCTTCGGGTTGGTCTTGGTCACGACAATCACCAGGTCGGCATTCTGGCCGTTGGTGATGAAGGTCTTCTGGCCATTGATAACGTATTCGTTGCCGTCCTTGATAGCTGTGGTCTTCACCGCCTGCAGATCGCTGCCGCCGCTAGGCTCGGTCATGGCGATGGCGCCGATCACTTCGCCGGTGGCCATCTTGGGCAGCCACTTCTTCTTCTGCTCTTCCGAGCCATAGGCGAGGATATAGGGCGCGACGATGTCGGAATGCAGCGAGAAGCCGGGACCGGTGCAGCCGGTATAGGCCTGCTCTTCCATCAGAATGGCGGAATAGAGCCGGTCGACGCCCGAGCCGCCGTATTCCTCCGGCATGGTGGCGCAGAGGAAGCCGTTCTCGCCGGCCTTGCGCCAGATCTCTTTCGGCACCACGCCGTCTTCTTCCCATTTGGCGTGATTGGGGACGACTTCGCGCTCAAAGAACTTGCGCGCCGCCTCGCGGAACATCTGATGATCTTCCGTATAGATGCTCCGCGGGATGCCGTATTCGGTCATTCTCTTTATTTCCTCCGGCTAGACTTGGGCCATGCACTGCACGGCTAGTCCTGTTTAGAAATTGGCGGCCTTCAGCATCATGGTGCTTTCCGAGCCGGCCTGGATCTTGGCCAGCTGCGCCGCCGTGTCGGGCAGCATGCGTTCCATGAAGAAGCGGGCGGTGATCAGCTTGGTCTCGTAGAAATCCTTGTCCTCGGCGCCTTCGGCCAGTTTCTGCTTGGCCACCTGGGCCATGCGGGCCCACATGAAGCCGAGCGTGACCAGAGCGAAGAGGTTGAGGTAATCCCAGGAAGCGGCGCCGGCTTCGTCGGGATTCTTCAGGCCGCGCTCGCTGACCACGGCGGTGGCGGTCTGCAGACGGGCGAAAGCCTTGGCCAGCGGCATGACGAAATCCTTGCCGATGGCCGGGTTCATCATGTTCTCTTCGATGAAGCTTGAGACGGGGTGGAAGAAGCGGCGGGCGAGGCGGCCGATACCGGTCGGCAGCTTGCGGCCGACCAGGTCGAGCGCCTGGATGCCATTGGCGCCTTCATAGATCATGGCAATGCGGGCATCGCGCACGAACTGCTCCATGCCCCATTCGGCGATATAGCCGTGGCCGCCATAGACCTGCTGGGCCATGGTGGCGCACTGGTAGCCGTAATCGGTCATGTAGGCCTTCACCATCGGCGTCAGGAAGGCGACCAGATCGTCGGCCTCCTGGCGGCGCTCCTCATCGGGATGCTTGGCGGCGATGTCCAGCTCGATGCCGGTCCACAGCGCCAGCGCGCGGCTGCCCTCGACGAAAGCCTTGATGGTCAGCAGCATGCGCCGGATGTCCGGATGCACGATGATCGGATCGGCCGGCTTTTCCGGATTCTTGGTGCCGGTGATCGAGCGACCCTGGAGCCGGTCATTGGCATAGGTGAGCGCGTTCTGGTAGGCGACCTCGGCCTGGGAGAGGCCCTGTACGCCGACACCGAGGCGGGCGGCATTCATCATCACGAACATCGCCTGCATGCCCTTGTGCATCTTGCCGACCAGCCAGCCCTTGGCGTTGTCGTAGTTCAGCACGCAGGTGGAGTTGCCGTGGATGCCCATCTTGTGCTCGATCGAGCCACAGCTGACGCCGTTGCGGGCACCCAGCGAGCCATCGGCATTCACGAGGAACTTCGGCACCACGAAGAGGCTGACGCCCTTGATGCCTTCCGGGCCGCCCGGAATCTTGGCCAGCACCAGATGGATGATGTTTTCGGCCATGTCATGTTCGCCGGCCGAGATGAAGATCTTGGTGCCGGTGATCAGGTAGCTGCCGTCCGCCTGCGGCTCGGCCTTGGTGCGCATCAGGCCCAGATCGGTGCCGCAATGGGGCTCGGTCAGGTTCATGGTGCCGGTCCATTTGCCGGACGCCATGTTGGGCAGATACATGTCCTTCTGCTCTTCCGAGCCGTGCCGCAGCAGCGCCTCGTAGGCGCCATGGGTCAGGCCGGGATACATGGCAAAGGCCATGTTGGCCGAGGACTGGATTTCCGCCATGGCGATGCCCAGCACATGGGGCAGGCCCTGGCCGCCGTATTTTTCCTCGGCGGTCAGCGCGCCCCAGCCGGCCTCGCAATACTTCTCATAGGCGGCCTTGAAGCCGGTCGGCGTGGTGACCACGCCGTTGTCCCATTTGCAGCCTTCCAGATCGCCAACGCGGTTCAGCGGCGCAGTGACCTCGCTCATGAACTTGCCGCCTTCTTCCAGCACGGCATCGATCACATCGCGGCTGGCATCGGTGAAGCCCAGCAGGTTGCTCATCTTTTCCATCTGCAGCACATCGTGCAGCACGAACTGGAAGTCCTTGATCGGGGCGGTATAGCTCGGCATGGCCTGTCTCCCTCAATCCCTGCTTAATTGCGCAGGGGCTTGCCCTTGGTGAGCATATGTTCGATGCGGTCCAGCGTGGCGTTGGTCTTGATCAGCGCCATGAAGTTCTCGCGTTCCAGCTCCAGCAGTTTCTTCTCGGTCACCACTTCGGTGATGTCGGTGTTGCCGCCCGAGACCACATTGGCCAGCGCGCCGGAGACAACGACATCATGCTTGGTGGCCTTGCCCTGCTGGGCGAAGCCTTCGACGGCCAGGCTCATCGCCGCCTTGGCCGTGGGGCCCGGCAGGCTGATCTCCACCGGCACCGGCGGCTTGTAGTCTTCCGCCAGCTTCAGCGCCTTGGCCTTGGCATCGGCCAGCAGGCGACGGCGGTTCATGGTGATGCCGTCGCTGTCGCGCAGGATCAGCATGTCGCGGGCTTCCATCGCCGAGGTCGCAACCTTGGCGGTCGAGATCGCCTCGAACACCTGGGCCAGCGCCGGCATCGGACCGCCGGGGCGACGCTTGTTGGTGATGGCGCGGGTGATCAGCTCCTTGCAGCCGCCCCAGCCCGGGATGACGCCGACGCCGACTTCCACCAGACCCATATAGCTTTCGGCATGGGCCTGAATGGCGGATGAATGCAGCGTGATCTCGCAGCCGCCGCCCAGCGCCATGCCGGCGACCGCCGACACGACCGGGAAGGGCGCGTATTTCAGCTTCATATAGGCGTCCTGGCCTTCGCTGATGCCCTGCTCGATGGCCGGCCACATGGCGATGTTGGCCTGGAACAAGGCAATGCCGACATTGGCGCCGACCGAGAAGTTGTCGGCGTCATGGCCGATGATCAGGGCCTTGAAGCCCTTCTTGTCGATCTTACCGGCTTCCTTGACCATGGCGATGATGTCGGCATCCACCGCATTCATCTTGGTGTGGAATTCCAGGCAGGCGACGCCGTCGCCCACATCCCACAGGCTGGCACCCTTGTTCGATGAAATCGGCTGCTTGCCGCGCTTCTTGTCGGCCAGCATCCAGGCATCGGGCGCCACCACGATCTCGGCATAGTCGCCCGACGGCATCAGGCGATAGGCCTTGTCGCCCTCTTCCTTGTAGAAGGGGCGGCCGGCGGCAATTTCCACCATCTTCGGCACCGGCATGCCAGATGCTTTCAGCTTGTCGGCAAACCACTGGGTGCCGAGCTGGTCGATCTGCTGGTAGGGGCCGTATTTCCAGGCATAGCCGGTCTTCATCGCGGTATCGACGGCGGCGATGTCGTCAACGATCTCCGGGACCAGGTCGGCGGCATAGGACAGCACGCGGCTCAGCACGCCCCAGGCATACTGGCCGCCCTTGTCGGGGTGTTCGACCAGGGCGCGCAGGCCCTTGCGGGCGACTTTCGCGGATTCGAGATTGGCGCGGATGCTAGGCCGGAATTCGCCGGTCTTGAGATCCAGCGCTTCCTTGCCGCGGGCGCGGTAGAAGCCGCCCTTGCCCTTGCGGCCGGTATAGCCGTCCTTGATCAGCTTCTGCATCAGGGCGTTCAGCGGATGATCCGCCTTGTAGAACTGATGCAGCGGATCGGTCTTGGGCAGGGTCTTCAGCATCGAACCGACCACATAGGGACCGAGATCGATGCCGGTGAGGTCGGCCAGACCGAAGATGCCGGTCTTGGGCACGCCCATCGGCTTGCCGACGATGCTGTCGGCTTCCTCGACGGTGAGGCCGAGGTCATAGGCCAGCGCGGTGGCGACCGTCGACCAGTAGATGCCGATACGGTTGGCGATGAAGCCGGGACGATCCTGGCAGTCGACCACTTCCTTACCGAGCTTGACGTCGCCGAACTGGCGCAGCGATTCCACCACGTCGGTCTTGGTCTTCGGACCCTTCACCAGTTCGAACAGCCGCATGTAGCGCGGCGGGTTGAAGAAGTGGGTGACGGCGAAATCGGCGGCGAAGCTTTCCGGCAGGCCTTCGGTCAGCAGGTCGAGCGGGATCGTCGAGGTATTCGAAGTGACGATCGAACCCTTCTTGCGCTTCTGCTCAAGCTGGGCGTAGAGCTTCCGCTTCAGCTCGACATTCTCGATGATCGCCTCGCAGATCCAATCCACGTCGGCCAGCTTGTCGAGGTCGTCTTCCAGATTGCCCGGGGTGACCAGCTTGGCCACGCGCGGATGCATGAACGGCGCTGGCTTGGTCTTCAGCATCTTCTCGATGGCGCCCTTGGCCAGCGCGCTGCGGTCATTGGCACCCTGCGGCACGATATCCAGCAGGATGACGGGGATGCCGGCATTGGCGACATGGGCGGCAATGCCGGACCCCATCACACCGGCGCCGATCACCGCGACTTTCTTGATCTCGGTCATGATCTGACTGCTCCGGTGCGACTTAGACGGCTTCCAGAACGGTGGCGATGCCCTGACCGCCGCCGATGCACTGGGTGGCCAGCGCGAACTGCTTGCCTTCACGCTTCAGCAGCGACGCGGCCTTGCCGGTGATGCGTGCACCGGTGGCGCCCATCGGATGACCTAAGGCGATGGCGCCGCCGTCCAGATTGACCTTCTTCATGTCGTATTTGGCTTCGGCGACGCAGGCGAGCGCCTGGGCGCCGAAGGCTTCGTTCAGTTCGATGATGTCGATATCGCCGAGCTTCAGCCCGGCGCGCTCCAGCGCCTTCTTGGTGGCCGGCACCGGACCGATGCCCATCATCTCCGGCGCACAGCCGGCGACAGCCACCGACTTGATGCGGGCCAGGACCTTGAGGCCATGGGCTTTGGCGAAATCTTCCGAGCAGACCAGCGTGGCGGACGCGCCATCGGTCAGCGGTGACGAGGTGCCGGCAGTGACGGTGCCCTTCTCATCAAAAGCCGGATTGAGGCCGGCGAGGCCTTCCGCCGTGGTCTCCGGGCGGATGCAGCCGTCGAGTTCGACGCGGTTGTTGCCGTCGACGATGGCGACGATCTCGTCCTTCAGCTTGCCGGCCTTCTGGGCTGCCAGCGCCTTGGCATGGCTTTCGACAGCCATCTGTTCCTGGGCCTTGCGGTCGATGCCGTATTTCTTGGCCAGATTTTCCGCGGTGATGCCCATGGAGACATAGGCCTGCGGATATTCCTTCAGCAGGGTCGGGTTGGGCAGGGTGTTGAAGCCACCCATCGGCACGCGGGTCATGCTTTCGACGCCGGCGCAGATGAAGGCCTCGCCGGCGTTCATCTGGATGGCGCCGGCAGCCTGATGGATGCTCTGCATGGACGAACCGCAGAAGCGGTTCACCGTGGTGCCGGCCGCATCCTGCGGGATGCCGGCCAGGAAGCTGATCAGGCGGGCGACGTTCAGGCCCTGCTCGCCCTCAGGGAAGGCGCAGCCGACAATCACGTCCTCGATGGCTTTGGGGTCGACGCCGGTGCGCTCGATCAGGGCCTTGATCACCTGCGCGGTCAGGTCGTCGGGGCGAACCTTGGCCAGCGCGCCCTTGCGGGCCAGCGTGAAGGGCGAGCGGGCGTAGCCGGCAATCACCACGTTGCGCATCATGACGGAGTCTCCTTCGAGAACGGACAGACGTTTATCTGGTTATAAAAAGGCGGACGGGAAGAGACGGTGGCGCCGGAATGCGGCGCCACCCGCTTATTCGGCGACGGCAGCCAGGTCCTGCATGCGGCCATGCACGAAATCCTTGAAGGTGACGGCGGCCGGGCGGTCGCGGTTCAGCTTCAGGAAATCGTCCAGAATGCGGACATCCTGCTTCAGCTGCGTGATGGCGTCGTCGATATCCTTGCGCTGGAGTTCCAAGGCGGACAGGCGGTCGCGCGAACGCTTCAGCGTCAGGGTCAGTTGTTCGACGCGGCCATCGCCCAGGTCGTAGAGGTCGATCATCTCGCGGATTTCGGCCAGGCTGAAGCCCAGGCGCTTGCCGCGCAGGATCAGCAGCAGGCGGGCGCGGTCGCGCTTCGCATAGACCCGCATCATGCCCTGGCGGGACGGATGCAGCAGCCCCTTGTCCTCATAGAAGCGGATGGCGCGCGCAGTGACTTTGAATTCGTGCGCCAGATCGGTGATCGTGTAGGTTATATCCGACACGGCAGGCCCTCCCTAAAGGCTCAAATTTTGATCGGGTCGAGTCTTAGTTTACGCTTACGTCAACGTCAACTCGAATCTCGTTCGTAGGCAAATGTTGAATTAATTACCGGAAATCCGGCAAATATGGCAAAAGCCATAGGCTGGCAATTATGGAGGAAACAACAATGTCCGACAATCGGATATCTACCTATGCGGAGTTCTGGCCCTTCTATCTGCGGGAGCATGCCAAGCCGGTCACCCGGGCCTGGCACTACTTCGGCACCACCCTGGCGCTGGCCAGCCTTGCCGCCCTGATCCTGACAGGCCAGTGGTACTGGCTGGTGGGCGCCCTGCTGATCGGCTACGGCCCGGCCTGGATCGGGCATTTCTTCGTTGAGAAGAATAAACCGGCCAGTTTCAAATACCCGCTCTGGTCCTTCATTTCGGACTTCCGCATGTATTTCACCTTCCTGTCCGGCGGTATCGGCCGCGAGCTGGAGCGGGCCGGCGTGTCCGTGGCGGGGCCGGCAACGGCCTCTACGGCAAAATAACAGACGCAACAAAATCGCAACGATAACCGTGCCACTTTGCTAAAAGGCTTCTAAGCTGGCCTGCCAAGCCGGTCGCGCGTTCGTCAGGGTCTTTCGACAATTATGCAGATCTACCTCCCCATCGCCGAGCTTTCGGTCAGCATCTGGCTGCTGCTCGGGCTCGGCGGGGCGGTGGGTTATCTCTCTGGCCTGTTCGGCGTCGGCGGCGGCTTCCTGCTCACGCCCATGCTGATCTTCATCGGCGTGCCGCCGCCAGTCGCGGTGGCCACCTCGGCCAACCAGGTGGTGGCGGCCAGCGTTTCGGCGGTCTACGCCCACTGGCGCAAGGACAATGTCGATTTCAAGATGGGCGGCGTGCTGCTGGTCGGCGGCCTCATCGGATCCAGTTTCGGCGCCTATCTCTTCACCGTGCTCAAGCGCCTCGGCCAGCTCGATGCGGTGATCGCGCTGTCTTACGTCATCATCCTCGGCACCATCGGCAGCATGATGCTGACCGAAAGCATTCGGGCGCTACGAGCCAAGCCGAGCAGCAAGCCGCCGGTGCGACGCAAGCGGCTGAACGATCATCCACTGATCCGCGCGCTGCCGTTCAAGATGCGGTTCCGCAAGTCGCAGCTCTATATCAGCATGCTGCTGCCACTGGTGCTCGGCGTCTTGGTCGGCATTCTGGCGGCCATCATGGGCGTGGGCGCCGGCTTCCTGCTGGTGCCGGCGATGATCTACTTGCTCGGCATGCCCACCGCCATCGTTGTTGGCACCTCGCTGTTCCAGATCATCTTCGTCACCGCCAATGTGACCATGCTGCATGCCATCACCACCCAAACGGTGGATGTGACGCTGGCGCTGCTTTTGCTGGTGGGCTCGGTGATCGGGGCGCAATACGGCGTGCGCCATGGGGCGCGCCTGCGTGGCGAACAGATCCGCGGCCTGCTGGCCGCCCTGGTGCTGGCCGTCGCCATTGCGCTGGCCATCGAACTGATCCTGCCGCCCGATGACCAGTTCTTCCTTGAGGCGGGGCCACGATGACGCGGCTGCTGCTGGTCCTGCTGCTGCTGTTCGGCGCCGGAAAAGCCCTGGCGCAGGCGACGCCGAACGCACCGCGCGGCCCGGCGCCGGCCGATGCGCCGCTGATTACCGACCTGTCATCGCATCTGATCGCCATCACCTCCAGCTTCACCGGCACGGAACTGCTGCTGTTCGGCGCCATCGATGAACCCGGCGAGGTGATTGTGGTGGTGCGCGGCCCCACCGCCACCTCGGTGGTGCGGCGCAAGCGGCCGACGCTCGGCCTGTGGCTGACACGGCGCTCGGAGAGCTTTGACAACGTGCCGTCCTATTATGCGGTGGCGACCAGCAAGCCGCTGGACCAGATCGCGCCGCGCAGCCTGTTGCAGCGCCTGCAGATCGGCACCGGCAATCTGCGCTTCCGCTATCTCGGCCTGCGTCGCGGCGAAACCATCGGCGATTACGAGAAATCCATCGTGCGTCTGAAAATCCGCGACGGGCTCTATCGCGAGAATATCGGCGCCATCGATTTCCTGGGCCCAAAGCTGTTCCGCACCGAAATCAGCTTTCCCTCCACCGTGCCGGTCGGCACCTACCAGACCGAAGTCTATCTGGTGCGCGACGAACGCATCGTTGCCGCGCAGTCGACGCCGCTGTTCATCGACAAGCAGGGCATCGAGCAGGAGGTCTATGATTTCTCGCGCACCGAGCCGGCGGTCTACGGCCTGGTCGCCGTGCTGCTGGCAGTGTTTTCCGGCTGGCTCGCGGCGATTGCGTTCCGGCGCGGGTGAGGGCGAAGTTTTTTCCTGTCCGTCTTGCGCCTGTGCCTGATTGTGCCAAGCTGGCGCCAGACCTTTTGGCAGAGTGACGACGATGGATACGGATACCCTTGAACAGACCCGGCAGGGTCTGCGCCGCTTCGTTCGCGAGCGGCTGGTTCCCCTCGAACAGCAGGTGGCCGAGGAAGACAGGGTGCCGGACGATATCCGCCGGGCCTTTGCCGATATGGGCCTGTTCGGTCTTTCCATCCCGGAAGAATACGGCGGCCTCGGCCTCAACCTGGCCGAAGAGGTCGATCTGGTCTTCGAGCTGGGTTGGACCTCGCCGGCCTTCCGCAGCCTGTTCGGCACCAATGTCGGCATCGGCAGCCAGGGCATCCTGATCGACGGCACACCGGAGCAGAAGGCAACCTGGCTGCCGAAGCTGGCGAGCGGGGCAGTGATCTCGTCCTTTGCGCTCACCGAACCCGATGCCGGCTCCGATGCGGCCAGCGTGAAGACCCGTGCCGAGAAACAAGGCGATCATTACATCATCAATGGCACCAAGCGCTTCATCACCAATGCACCCCATGCCGGCATCTTCACCCTGATGGCGCGCACCGATCCCGCGAACAAGCGCGCCGGCGGCGTCACCGCCTTCATCGTCGAGGCCAATACGCCAGGCATCACGATCGGAAAACCCGACAAGAAGATGGGCCAGCGCGGCTCGCATACCGCCGACGTGATCTTCGACAATGCGAAAGTGCCGGCGGTGAATATCATCGGCGGCCGCGAAGGCCAGGGCTTCAAGACGGCGATGAAGGTGCTGGATCGCGGCCGGCTGCATATCTCCGCCATGTGTGTCGGTGCCGCCGAACGCCTGATCCATGAATCGCTGAGCTATGCGCGCGAGCGCAGGCAGTTCGGCCAAGCGATTGCCGAGTTCCAGCTGATCCAGGCCATGCTGGCCGACAGCAAGACCGAGGCCTATGCGGCGCGCTGCATGGTGCGCGACGCGGCCAAGCGCTATGCCGCCGGCGAGAATGTGTCGATGGAGGCCAGCAGCTGCAAGCTGTTCGCCTCAGAGATGGTTGGTCGCGTGGCGGATCGCGCCGTGCAGATTCATGGCGGCGCCGGTTATATCCAGGACTATGCGGTCGAGCGCTTCTACCGCGATGTGCGGCTGTTCCGGCTATATGAAGGCACCAGCCAGATCCAGCAGCTGGTGATCGCCCGGCAAATGCTGCGCCAGGCCGAAGCCGGCATGGAGTCCTGATCGCATGCCGGAGGACGGAACAGGACGCGCATCGGCGGCCCGCACGGCTTTCCTTCTGGTCGGCATCTGCTTTGTGCTGAATGTGCTGTCACGCGGCAGCGGCGAGGCCTTTACCACCTTCCTGCTGGCGCTGACGGTGGAGTTCCAGGCCAACCGCGCCGATGTGGCCGCGATCTATTCGCTGCAGATGCTGCTGGCCGGTATCTGCGCGCCGCTGGCCGGCTACTGCTTCGACCGCTTCGGCCCGTTGCGGCTCTATGCCGGCGGCCTGATCCTGCTGGCGGCCGGCCTGCTGCTTGCCTCCTTTGCCGGATCGCTATGGCAGCTCTACCTGTTCATCGGCCTCGGTCTCGGCAGCGGTGCGGCCTGCCTGGGCAACGCGCCGCATTCGGCGCTGCTGGCGCGCTGGTTCGAAAATGTGAAACTCTCGCGCGCCATGAGCGTGGTCTATGCCGGTCTGGGCATCGGTTCGCTGCTGCTGGTGCCGCTGGCCCAGTTCGTGATCGAGACCTGGGGCTGGCGCAATGCCTATCGTATGCTGGCCGCGATTGCGGTGCTGGTATCGCCCATCCTGCTGCTGGTGTCCTGGCCCACGGCCCAGGTTGGCCGCATCCGTCCGCCGCCGCCGGTCAATCGTGATGGTACGGATGTGGTGGAAAAGATCGTCGCCATCGAATGGACCATCGGCACAGCGATGCGCAACCCGGCCTTCTGGGGTTTGGCCTCAGTCTTCTTCTTTACCTCGGCGGGTATGTTCTCGGTGATGGTGCAGGCGGTCGTCTATCTGGTCGAACTGGGTTACGCGCCGCTGAAAGCCGCCTCGATCTACGGCCTGATCGGCGTGCTGACGCCGGTCGGCATTCTCGGCTTCGCCTGGATGGATGGGCGCATCGGCCGCCACACCTCGGCGGCACTGTCCTATGCCTTCAGTCTGGCAGGGCTGGGCGCGCTCTGGCTGCTGAAGCTGTGGCCCGCCGATATCGTGCTGTGGGCGTTTGTCCTGCTGGTCGGTCTGTCGTTCGGCGCCCGCGGCCCGATGGTGGGCGCCACGGCGGCGCGGATTTTCCACGGTCCCCGCTTCGGCATGATTTTCGGCACCATCCTGGTGGGCGGCGGTCTTGGCGTCGCCTTCGGCACGCTCTGCGGCGCGACGCTGCACGATCTGACCGGCGGCTACACCGCGGTCTTCCTGTTCTCGGGCGCCTGCGTGATCATGGGTGCGCTGCCCTTCTGGACCTATCGTTCGCTGCGCGCCTACGGGCCATAAGGCACCGGGAAGTGCCTGGGGACCGGATTGCATCCGTGCAATCCGACGGGTTGAAAGGGCAGGCGGAATGCCTATCATTTGTCCCCAAAATGCCCCCCGTGGCGCCGGCAAGGCGCCTGCCCTGAAAGGATTGCCCGCATGACCAAGTTCGGCCAGAGCCAGCCGGTTCGCCGTGTCGAGGACCAGCGCTTCATCACCGGCAAGGGCCGCTATGCCGATGACATCAGCCTGGCTGGTCAGGCCTATGGTGTCTTCCTGCGTTCGCCGCACGCCCATGCGAAAATCCTCAAGATCGACACCACCACCGCAAAGGACGCCCCTGGCGTGCTGGCGGTCTACACGGTGGCCGATCTCAAGGCCGCCAATATCGGCGACCTGCCTTGCACCATCCCGCTCAAGAACCGCGATGGCAGCAACCGCGCCGACCCGCCGCGTCCGGCGCTGGCCGACGGCACGGTGCGCCATGTGGGCGATCCGGTCGCCTTCGTCGTCGCCGAGACGGTGGCGCAGGCGCGCGATGCCGCCGAACTGATCGAGGTGGATTACGACAGCCTGCCGGCAGCGGCCGATCTGGCCACCGCCATGGATGCCGGCCAGCCGCAGATCTGGCCGCAGGCGCCGAACAACCGCGTCTTCGACTGGGAAGTGGGCGACAAGGCGAAGGTGGATGGCATCTTCGCCGGTGCCGCCAAGACCGTGAAGCTGACGCTGGAAAACAACCGCATCGTCGTCGCCTCGATGGAAGCACGCGTGTCGCTCGCCGCCTTCGACAAGCAGACCGGCCGGTTCTCCCTGCATGTGCCGACCCAGGGCGTCTGGGTCCAGAAAAAGCTGCTGGCCAAGATCTTCGGCCTGCCGGACGAGAAATTCGCCGTCTTCACCGATGACGTCGGCGGCGGTTTCGGCATGAAGATCTTCATCTATCCGGAACAGGTGCTCACCCTGTTTGCCGCCCGCGCGCTCGGCCGTCCGGTCAAATGGACTTCAGAACGCAGCGAGGCCTTCCTCACCGATACGCATGGCCGCGCCAACCTGACCCATGCCGAGATGGCGCTGGACAAGGATCACAACTTCCTGGCGCTGCGGATTCACAACATCGCCGATATGGGTGCTTACCTGTCGACCTATGCGCCGATGATTCCCACCATGGCCGGCACCAAGGTGTTGTCCTCGGTCTATCGTTTCCAGGCGGTGCACAGCCGTGTCGAGGGCGTGTTCACCAATACCGTGCCGGTGGATGCCTATCGCGGCGCCGGCCGCCCGGAATCGAACTACATCATGGAGCGCCTGATCGATGTCGCCGCGCGCGAGCTGGGCATCGACCGCGCCGAGCTGCGCCGCAAGAACTACATTCCGCCGACCGCCTTCCCCTGGACCAGCGCCATGGGCCTGGTCTACGACTCCGGCGAGTTCGAGAACACCGCCGATACTGCGCTGAAGGCCATCGACTGGGCCGGCTTCGAGGCGCGGCGTACCGCAGCGAAGAAGAACGGCAAACGCCGCGGCATTGGCATGGCCTATTACCTGGAAGCCACCGGCGGCGCGCCGACCGAACGGGCGGAAATCCGCTTTGCCGAAGACGGCTATGTCGATGTCTATGTCGGTACGCAGTCGACGGGCCAGGGCCATGAAACCGCTTATACCGAGATCGTCGCCGATCAGCTTGGCGTGGACTTCGACAAGATCCGCATCAAGCAGGGCGACAGCGACATGATCCCCACCGGTGGCGGCACCGGCGGTGCGCGCTCGCTCTATTCGCAGGGTGGCGCCATCCTGAAGACCAAGGATGCGATCGTCGAGAAGGGCAAGGCGGTGGCTGCCGACATGCTGGAAACCGCGGCCGGCGATATCGAATTCGCCGCTGGCCGCTTCAGCGTTGCCGGCACCGACCGCGCCGTCGGCATCATGGATGTCGCGGAGGAGGCGCGGAAGCGCTCAGGGGTTGCCTACGGCCAGGCTGCCGGGCTCGACACGGCCGTCGATCATCAGATTCAGGCGATCACCTTCCCCAATGGCTGCCATGCCTGCGAGGTGGAGATCGACGAGGCCACCGGCACAGCCGAAGTGGTGCGCTATGTGGTGGCCGACGATATGGGCAAGGTCATCAACCCCACCATCGTGAAAGGCCAGATTCATGGCGGTGTGGTGCAGGGCGTGGGCCAGGCACTGTATGAGCGGACCGTCTATGACGCAGACGGCCAGTTGCTGACCGGCAGCTTCACCGACTATTGCATGCCGCGCGCCGACAATTTCCCCGAGATCGACGTGATCCTGTGCGAAGTGCCGTGCAAGACCAATCCGCTGGGCGTCAAGGGCGCAGGCGAGGCGGGTGCGGTGGGCTCGGCGCCGGCCACGATCAGTGCCGTGGTCGATGCGCTGGCCGATCTGGGCGTCAAGCATGTCGATATGCCGGCGACCGCAGAGAAGCTGTGGCAGATCCTGCATGGAGATGTGAGCCAGGCTGCCGAATAAAAGGCCACAACCCAGCAAACGAAAACGGCGACCATCGGTCGCCGTTTTTTTGCGTCTGTCGGCAGCGATCAGTGCTTGCCGTTCTCGGGCACCTGCATCACGGTCAGGAACAGACCGAGCTGTCGGATCGCCTGGGCGAAATTCTCGTAGTTGACCGGCTTGGTGATATAGACGTTGCAGCCCAGCTCGTAGCAGCGCTGGATTTCGGTCTTGTCGTCGGTCGTGGTCAGCACCACCACCGGCGACAGGCTGACGCCGGGACTGGCCTTGACCGCCTTCAGGATATCGGTGCCCTGCATGTCAGGCAGGTTGAGATCGAGCAGGATCAGCAGCGCATGGCCCGTATGCTCGCTGCCGCTGCCGTCGCGTCCGAGCAGGAATTCCAGCGCCGGCGCGCCAGCACTGAAGGGCACGATCTCGTTGTTGACGCCGGCACGGCGGATATTCTTTTCGATCAACCGCGCATGACCTTCGTCATCCTCGATCATCACGATGGTTACGGGCTTATTCTCAGGCATCGGAACGCTTTCTGCACATCAGTTCTAGGGTGTCCATTTTTTCGGTAAAAATACCGTAAAGGTCGTGCCCTTGTTCAGGGCGCTGTCGACCTTGATGGCGCCGCCGATGCGGCGCACCAGCGTACGCACATGCGCCAGGCCGATCCCTTCGCCGGGACGATCCTGGGTGCCCGCACGTCGGAATAACTCGAAGATGCGCTCATGGTCCTTGGGGTCGATGCCGCGGCCGTTATCGGCCACCTGAATGACGGCGAAATTGCCACGCTCGCTGGCGGAGATATCGATCAGGCCGGGAATATCGGTGCGCAGGTATTTGATCGCATTGTCCAGCAGGTTGGAGAAGATCTGCTCCAGCGCCAGGCGGTCGCTGGTGAGGACAGGCAAGGCGCCGATCTCGATGGTCGCGTTGGCTTCCTGGGTGCGGTGGGCGATGTCGGCCGCCAGCGCTTTCAACAGGGCGCCCAGATCGATCGGTTGTGCGGTGAATTCACGCCGGCCGGCGCGCGACAGTTGCAGGATCGCATTGATCAGGCGATCCATCTTGGCGATCGAGGTCTTGATGAAGCCAAGTGCTTCCGCGAAATCCTTGCGCTGTTCCTCGCGTTTGGCAGGCGGCTCATCCGGTTTGTGTTCGGCGAAGATGTCGTCCTGCAGGGTCTCCAACTCGCTGGTGAAGCCCATGATGTTGACCAGCGGTGAGCGCAGATCGTGACTGACAATGAAAGCGAAGCGCTGGATCTCGTCGTTCGCCTCGCGCAGATCGGCGGTGCGTTCGGCGACGCGTTCCTCCAGCTGCAGGTTGGTGTTGGCGAGTTCGGCATTGGCCTGCGCCAGTTCCGCATGGGCCTGTGCCAGCTGCCCGCTGCGCTTGCGGATCAGAGAAATCGAGGCCAGGGCCAGGATGGCGATGATCAGGCCGCCGACGAAATTGACGATGAACAGCAGCAGGTTGGTGCGGTCGGAATAGTCGCGCCGCTCTTCCAGCAACCTGCGTTCGTCGTTCAGCATGGCGAAAATCTGCGCCAGGACCTTGTTCATCAGATCGAGGCCCTGCCCGGAACGAGTGATCGCAATCGCTTCCTCGCCGCGGCCGGCCTGCACCAGCCCGATGGTCTGCTCCAGTTCGGACAGCTTTTCCTTCAGCAGCGGCTGGATCGCGGCGAATTTTTGCTGTTGTGACGGGTTGTCGGCGATCAGCTTCTCCAGGTCGCTGTGGATTTCGCGCAGGCGGCGCAGGCCGATTTCGTAATCCGCCAGATAACTGCTGTCGCGCGTCAGCAGATAACCGCGCTGGCCGCTTTCCGCCCGCCGGATTGCGCCCTGATAGGTGACGATGGCGGCGTTGACCTCCAGCGTATGGGCGACCTCTTCCGAGGCAGCATCCGACTCGCGCGCCAGCCACAGCGAGGTCAGGCTCATGGTGACCAGCACGATGAAGCCAGCGACCAGCAGCCCCAGCTGGATCGGAATGCGCAGGCGCAATGGACGGATTTCAATCATGAAATGGCGATAATCACAGATAAACCATTGATGATATTGTACTTATAGCGAAAATCAGTGCCCGGCGCAAAGCTCCTTCCGGTTCCGGCTGCGGCATAACGATCCGCCAGCCTGTTCGAGCCGTCCCCCAAGATATTTCCCCGGCGTTTTTTGCTACGGTCCGGTCCATCTCGGACGATGGAGCATCAGGTCATGTCGCGTGAATACCCCCTGCAGCCGCTGGTCGGGCTGGGTGCCATCGTCTGGAAAGAGGGGCGGGTCCTGATGGTGCAGCGTGGCAAGCCGCCGCGGGCCGGCATCTGGAGCCTGCCAGGGGGCGCCCAGGACCTGGGCGAGACGGTGGCCGCCGGTATCCGGCGCGAGATCGCCGAGGAAACCGGGGTCGAGATCGAATTGCTCGGCTTGGTCGAGGTCATCGATTCGATCCAGCGGGATGCAGCCGGCCAAGTTCTGTATCACTACACCATCGTCGATTACGTCGCCCGCTGGACAGGCGGCGAGGCCGTGGCGGGCGACGATGCCGCTGCGGTGGCCTGGGTCGATCCGGCCGATCTGCACCGGATGGATCTCTGGGACGAAACCATCCGGGTCATTGAAAAATCGCGCGCCTGGCTCGCGGTCTGAGCCCAGATCGTTTGCGCCGCCCGCGCCTTGTGATTAAGTAGGCGTGAGAGTTTTGCTATTCTACCGTCAGGCGTGGGGATGAATTTTCCAAAAGGTGCCGGGCACCAGTTTCAGCCCACCAAGTTCGAGGAGCGCGGCACGGCGGTGGCTTTTACCACACCGGCCCTGAGCCAGGCGCGTGTGCGCATGGACAGCCGCGACCAGCTGGAACTGACGGTTTCCGCCTTTTCCGGCGTGAAGGGCAACTACGTCATCCGCTGGAAGGACGTGCCCGACATCTTCTCGCTGACCATGCATGACCGGGCGTTGCAGGAGGCGATCTTCGCGGGCAATTCCTGTCTGCCGCCGAATGTGCGACGCGCCACCCTGGAGACCGCCAAAACCGGGCTTGCCGGTCCGGAGGCGCAGCGCGCCGCCGAGGAGGCGATTGCCGACGATGACAACGAGGTGCTGCTGACGCGCTTCTATCTGTTCAAGCAGGCGCTGGAACGGCTGTCCGGCGGACAGATGAATCTGCATGTCTCCGACTTTGCATCCGCCGGCGGCCGCGAGCGTATCAAGAGCGGCCTGGGCGATATCGCCAAACGGCTCGGCACCAATGCCAACGAGCTTTATGCCCGCCTGGAGCAATGGGGTGGCATGGTGGCGCCGCTGGGCATGCCGGGCACGACCAAGGACTGCCGGGTGCGGCGTCTGGTCAAGGGCATCGGCGATCTGTCGGACCAGCTGAACCAGTGGGCCGCCACCGACAAGTCGGAAGCCGCCGATCTGGCCCGCGGCATCGCCAAGGTGGCGGCGTTTACCGAGGATTTTGCCGCGGATCTGGCCGAGGCGGCGATCCGTCCGGTCGACTATGCCGAACGCGTATTGGCCAACTGGGACAAGGCGACCGCCAGCCTGCAGAAGGATATCGAGCGGCTGTATTGGACGGTGGATGGCTGGGAGTTCATCCTGCTGCTGTGGAAGGACGCGGAGGGTCAGGATCGCGACCATCAGCGTTCGGCGGTAACGGAAATTTATCGAGTTCTGCCCATCATCCCTGAGAAAGAAGCGTTGAACCGGCCGAACGCGCAGGCAATGCAGGAGAACACGCGCATGCAGGTGCGTGCCCTTGAAGGGTGGAATTCGGGCTCGCTCGACATCGAGATGGTGCGCCGCGTCGAGCATGTGAAACGGAGACGGATATGACCGATCTGGCCTCCGAACTGCGCGATATCGAGCGCAAGCTTTTCGAGATCCCCGACGAAAAGGTGGCGCAGCTTACCCTGCTGATCGAGCGCTCGCGCGCCGTCATCCTGTCGGCGGCCATGGCCGATGCCGCCCTTGGCACCCTGCGTCCGCGCCTGGCGAAGACCCGGCCGCCGCGGCATCTCACGCTGCAGCGTATTTTCTGCCATCCCTTCGAGGATCTGCTGGTGTTGCCCGAGGATGGCGACAAGCAGTTCGGCCGCATCTCTCGTACATCGCTGGCGCCCTGCTGGGACTTCGTCCTGCAATGCCTCGACCAGGCCGCGGTGAAGCAGCTTGAAGCCAGTGTGCGGACCGAGACGCCGCCGGCTCTGGGCGCCGTCGAGGACCCGCGTATCCCCAGACTGGGCGAAACGCTGTGGGGCATTGCCGCGCGCCGCCTGCGCGAAGAGGTTTCACGCAGCCAGGCCGAGCCCGCCTATCGCGCTGAACTGGTCACGAAGCTGGGCGGCGAAACCGTTCTGCTCGATCTGATCGACATGCTGGGCATGCTGGAGATCGCCGCCTTCCTGGAGACGTTACGCGAAGAGCTGTCGCCCAAACCGGTCGGCAGATTCCTCGACAGCCAGGTCGAAGTGATCAAGGAAACCTACACAGCCCTGTGCAACTTCGGTGCGGGCCAGCCCGGCTACATGATCGCCTTCGTGTTGGCGCGCATGAGCGACCCGTTCCAGGCCCTGCCGGTCTTTGGCGAGATGGGCGACCTGCCGACCGGGATCCCCGATCTCAAGCCCGGCCAGTATGCCCGCCGGATGATTGCCGGCGACAGCAAGCGCTTCTTCAAGTCGATCGGACGCAGCGACAGCAGCAAGATGGAAGCCGGCAATATTGCCGGCATGGTGGACGATTTCGTCCGTATGATCGGCCGGCTCAAATCCGACGGCATGGCGGACGGCCCGCAGCCCGAGATGGATGCGGCCGGCGTGAAGCTGCGCGATATGGTGAAGACCGGCGTGCTGGCCGGCGCCGATGCCAAGGTTCTGGACGCCCTGGCAACGCCCGCGACCATCGAGCCGGGCCAGGAAGCGGCCGTAAAGCAGGCTATCTTCGATGCCAAGGTGGAGGCCGAGAATCGCGTCTATGCCATTCAGAAAGTGGCGCGCGTTGCCGGAGAGATTGGCGCCGACAAGGATGTGAGCGGCACGCTGAAGCAGCTTGGCGGTCAGATCGAGCAGGGTGGCAGTACACTGATCAACGACATCAAGGCCGGTAAGCTCAATGCATTGGGCAAGGAAGCTGTGAAACAGCAACTTTATGGTGCAGTGCGCATGCTCGAACTGGTCAGCGGTGGTCCCGCGGCGACCAAGCTGATGAAGGATGGCCTTGCTGCCATTGAAAAGATGCCCACCTGATCCCATTTTTCTTCTACGGGCTGATGCCCGGCGGAGGAGATGATGGACAGCAGTCCGAAGGCTCTGGCGGCTGATACGGCACCGCCCAAATCCGGCACGGTCCGCAAAAAGCCGACCCAGGCCGAGATCGCCAAAATTGTCAAACTGCATCAGGATTATCGCAACGGCGTGTTCGGCGGCCGGCGCGCCATCCTGTCCTTCCACGATCTGGAAGGCATGATGTTTGCCGGTGCCGACCTGAGCGATGCGGATTTCACCGGCGCGGCGCTGTATGGCGCCAGCCTGGGCGGCTGCAACCTCGATCGTGCGGTGCTGTTCGGCGCCGATCTGCGCAATGCCAATCTCACCGGTGCCAGCCTGGTGCGCGCCGATTTGCGCGGCGCCATTCTCCAGGGCGCCAATCTGACCCATGCCAACCTGTTCGATGCCGACCTGCGCGATGGCGTGATCGCCGAGCGCGACGAAGTCACCCGCGATATCCGCGCCATGGAACACAAGCATGGCGCCGTCGAGATGCAGGGGGCCGCCATGAAGGGCGCCAATCTGACCAGGGCACGCATGAGCGGCGCCGTGGCGCATCACACCGATTTCACCGATGCCATCATGGTTGGCTGCAATCTCGTGCGCGCCAATCTCGCCCATGCCAACCTGACCAATGCAGACTTGTCCGGCGCCGATCTGTCCGGCGCGCGGCTCACCGGGGCAACGCTTACCAATGCGGTGCTGACCGATGCCAAGCTGCAGCAGGCCGATCTCTCGGGTGCCAAGACCGACGGCATGCTGGGCGACAAGCCGGCTGGCAAGGCGCTGGATGAGTTGGGCATGAGCCCGGAAGAGGCATTGCGCCTGCATGCGCTCTGGGTGACGTCCGGCGGTGCGCAGGGTCAGCTGGTCGATTTCAGCGATTTCGACCTGCGCAAGATCGGCAGCCTCTACAAGGCGCAGCTCACCGGCCTGATGGCGATGAAGGCGGTATTCTTCGGTCTCAATCTGGAAGGCGCAGCCATGCAGGGTGCGCGGCTGGCCGGCGCCGATCTGCGCAACTGCCGCCTG
Source organism: Ferrovibrio sp. GW821-FHT12E11 (assembly GCF_058806975.1). Classification (NCBI taxonomy): domain Bacteria; kingdom Pseudomonadati; phylum Pseudomonadota; class Alphaproteobacteria; order Rhodospirillales; family Rhodospirillaceae; genus Ferrovibrio; species Ferrovibrio sp. GW821-FHT12E11. The sequence goes on along the minus strand of NZ_JBXAQG010000001.1, from coordinate 1,141,691 downwards.
GCGGGAGCCGATTTGCGCGGCGCCAACCTGAAGGGGGCCAAGCTCGGCCATGCCGATCTGCGCAAGGCCGATCTGGGACCGCTGGTGGTGGCGGCGACGCGCAGTTTCCCCACCCATCTGGACGGCGCCAATCTGCGCCATGCCGATCTGCGCGGCGCCATCCTGAAGGCGGCCGTGCTGGTGGATGCCGATCTGCAGGAGGCCGATCTGGCCGGCGCCGCACTCGATGGCGCCGACCTGACAAACGCGGCCGGCTATAAGCCCGACTGATCAGCCGCGCGGCGTGCTGCGAGCCAGGGCGATCAACCCGCCGGTGGCGGAATCATGCGGGTGCAGCACCGAGGCATCGCTGAGCTCTTCCAGGATCGGCTTGGCCAGCTGCTTGCCCAGCTCGACGCCCCACTGGTCGAAGGAATTCACGCCCCAGATGGTGCCCTGCACGAAAATCTTGTGCTCGTAGAGCGCGATCAGCATGCCGAGATGATAGGGATCCATCTGCGGCAGCAGGATGGTCGTGCTCGGCCGGTTGCCGGCGAAGACTTTATGCGGCGCCGTTGCAGCCACGGCCGCATCCTCGGCGCCGGCGGCGCGCAGTTCGGCTTCGGCCTCCTCGCGGGTCTTGCCGCGCATCAGGGCTTCGGCCTGGGCGAAGACATTGGCCAGCAGGATGTCGTGATGGCGGCCGATCGGGTAGCGGCTTTTCAGCGGCGCGATGAAGTCGCAGGCAATCGTCTGCGGTCCCTGATGCAGCAGCTGGTAGAAGGCATGCTGGCCATTGGTGCCGGGCTCGCCGAACACGATAGGTCCGGTATCGTAACCCAGCGGACGGCCCCAGCGGTCGACGCTCTTGCCGTTGCTCTCCATATCGGCCTGCTGCAGATAGGGGGCCAGCTTGGACAGGCCCTGGTCATAGGGCAGCACGGCCAGCGCGGTCGAGCGCAGGAAGTTGACATTCCACACGCCGGCCAGCGCCATCAGCACCGGCAGGTTCTCGTTCAGCGGCGTGGTGGCGAAATGGTGGTCCATCGCATGGGCGCCATCCAGCATCTGGCGGAACTTGTCCATGCCGATGCCGAGCGCGATGGGGAAACCGATGGCCGACCATAGCGAATAGCGGCCGCCGACCCAGTCCCAGAACTGCAGCACCTGCTCCGGCCGGATGCCGAACTTGCCCGGCACTGTGGTATTGGCCGACAGGCCCATGAAATGCCGCGGCCAGTCGATAATGCCGGGGCCGAGTTTTTCCTGCAGCCAGGCCCGCGCCGTTTCGGCATTGGCCATGGTTTCCTGGGTGGTGAAGGTCTTGGACGCCACGATGAACAGCGTGGTCTCGGCTTCGCATTTCTCCAGCGTGCGGGCGATATCGGCGCCATCCACATTGCTGACGAAATGGATGTCGATGCCGGGCAGGCGGTCGGGGCTAAGCGCTTCCAGCGCCATGCGGGGGCCGAGATCGGAACCGCCGATGCCCATGGCGACCACGCTGCGGAACGGCTTCTCGGTGGTGCCGCGCCAGGTGCCGTCGCGGATCGCATCGATGATCTCGCCCATGCGCACCAGTTCGCCCTGCACCAGGGCGACGATATCGGTGCCATCGACGGTCAGGCTGCCGGTGGCCGGCAGGCGCAGCGCGGTATGCAGCGCCGCGCGATTCTCGGTGGTATTGATCGGTTCGCCGCGCAGCATGCGGTCGCGCCAGCCTTCCACATTGGCCGTGCGGGCGAGATCGAGCAGCAGCTCCAGCGTCTCGGCTTCGATGCGCTGGCGCGACAGGTCCAGCAGCAGGTCGCCGCAGCGAAACGACAGGCTGTTGAAGCGTTCGGGATCGGCAGCGAACAGGTCGCGCAGATGCCGGTTGCGTGCAGCCAGGGCATGGGCAGCCAGGGCGCGCCAGGCAGGTGTCTGGTCGATCGGCGGCGGCAACGACATCATCCCTCCGACGGTTTGTTCAAACCTTACGTGATCACATCCGGCCCGGTCCGGCCACTGCTGGCGCAGAGTCCGGTCTGGCGTTCGGCAAAGGCGATCAGCGGCTGCAAACGAGTCTGCACGTCATCGCCCTGCCGGGCCGGTTCGGCCTCGAACAGCTCGAAGTACAAACGAACGGTGGCGCCTTCGGTGCCGGTGCCCGAAAGCCGGGCGATCAGGCGGGCCTGCTCGCCGCAGATCACCCGCAGGCCCTGGCCTTTGCTGACCGAGGCATCGATCGGGTCGGTATAGGCGAAATCGTCGGTGGCGGTGACGGTCATGCCGCCGATAGCGGTGCCGGCCAGATCGGGCAGGGCGGCGCGCAGACGGTCCAGCGCCCGGCTGGCCACCGTGGCATCCACGGCCTCGTAATCGTGCCGGCTGTAATAATGCCTGCCAAAGCGCTTCCAGTGCGCCTGCAGCAGCGACAGCACGGTCTCGCCGGGCCGGGCCGCCAGCAGGTTGAGCCAGAACAGCACGGCCCACAGGCCGTCCTTCTCGCGCACATGGCTCGAACTGGTGCCGTAGCTTTCCTCGCCGCAGAGCGTGATGCGGCCGCTGTCCATCAGGTTGCCAAAGAATTTCCAGCCGGTCGGCGTCTCGAAGCTTTCGATTCCGAGCGCGGCCGCCACGGAATCGCTGGCGCGGCTGGTCGGCATCGAGCGTGCGACGCCGCTGATGCCTTTGGTATAGCCGGGCACCAGCGTGGCATTGGCGGCCAGTACGGCCAGGCTGTCGCTGGGCGAGACGGCGATGCCCTTGCCCAGGATCATGTTGCGGTCGCCGTCGCCGTCCGAGGCGGCGGCAAAATCCAGCGTGCCATCCAGCACCGCGGCCTTGTACAGCTCCGGCGCATAGACGGGGTTGGGGTCGGGATGGCCGCCGCCGAAGTCTTCCTTCGGTTCGGCATTGATCACGCTGGCCGCCGAGGCGCCAAGCATCTGGATGAACAGCCGCTTGGCATAAGGCCCGGTGACGGCATGCATGGCATCGAAGCGGAAGCGGAATCCCGGCACGGCGATCAGCCGGCGGATGGCGTCGAAATCGAACAGGGTCTGCAGCAGCGCGGCATAGTCGGCGACTGGGTCGAAGACGCTGACCGTCATGCTGCCGAGTTTGCTCTCCCCGATACGGTCGAGATTCGGCGCGTCGACTTCCAGGGTGCGGTACCGGTCGATGCTGCGGGTGCGCTGGTAGATCGCCTCGGTCACGGCTTCGGGTGCCGGGCCGCCATTGGCGATATTGAACTTGATGCCGAAATCGCCGTCCGGGCCGCCGGGATTGTGACTGGCCGAGAGCACCAGGCCACCCTGGGCCTGGCGGGCGCGGATCACCGCGCTGGCCGCCGGTGTCGACAGGATACCGCCCTGGCCGACCAGCACGCGGGCGACGCCATTGGCGGCAGCCATGCGCAGGATGATGCGGATCGCTTCACGGTTGAAGAAACGGCCGTCGCCGCCCAGCACCAGCGTGCCGCCCTGCAGGCCGGCCTGGGTGTCGAACACCGCCTGTACGAAGGCTTCCAGATAGCCGGGCTGCCGGAAGACAGACACCTTCTTGCGCAGGCCCGATGTGCCGGGCTTCTGCCCGTCGAAGGGCTTGATCGCAACCTCGCGCGGACTCATGGCGGGACTCTGTTTCAGGCTACGGGAAAGCGGCTGGAGATGTCGTAGCGCGCGCCGGTCTTCGCCATCAGGATCACGCTGTGGGTATAGGCCGTGCCGCCCTGGATGCTGACGCCGCGGCAGACGGGCCCGGAGTTAATACCGGTGGCGACGAAGACGGCGTCGTCGCTCTTCACCAGTTCGGTGCCGGACAGCCACTTGCCGCTGTCGAGGCCGAACGCCTTCACCTTCTGGGCTTCCTCGTCGCCCTGCGGATCGACACGGCCGAAGAATTCGCCACCCATGGCGCGCACGAAGATCGCGGTGATGATGCCTTCGGGCGAACCGCCGGTGCCGAACAGGGCGTCGACGTTGCTGCCCTTCTGCACCGCCATGAAGGCGCCGGCGACATCGCCGTTTTCCTGCAGCACGGTGCGGGCGCCGGCGTCGTGAATCTCTTTGATCATGGCGTGATGGCGCTTGCGGTTCAGCACGAAGATGCGCAGCTCCGATACGGGCTTGTTCAGTGCGGCGGCCAGCGCCTCCAGCTTCTTCTTCACCGGCCAGGTCGGATCGACCTTGCCCTTGGCCGGCGCGGGCAGCACCAGCTTGTCCATGTAGAAGCTCGGGCCGAGATCGAACATGGCACCGCGCGGCGCCAACGCCATCACCGCCATCGAATTGTCGGTGCCGTTGGCCATGTTGGTGGTGCCTTCGATCGGATCGACGGCGATCTCGATTTCCGGTTCACCGGCACCGATGCGCTCGCCGCGATACAGCAGCGGTGCGTTATCTTTCTCGCCTTCGCCGATCATCACGATGGCGTTGATGTTGATGCTGCCCAGCGCTTTGCGCATGGCCTCCACCGCGGCACCGTCGCCATCTTCCTTCTTGCTGCGGCCGACCCAGTCATGGGCGGCAATCGCCGCCGCTTCGGTCACAAGGCGCAGGGCGAACGGAAAGTCGGCGCGGTCGAACGGACCGGGACGGGTGGTCATGGGAATACTCCGAGGCAGCAGAAAATCAGGTATGGCCGGGATGGTTTTCAGTCCGGTCGGTTATTCCTCGGAAATACGGCAAAAACCGGGCGAGGCCAAGGCATTGGCCGGTGATTTCGGCGGGATTTCCTACTGATCCATCCGCCGGCGCCAGAAGTCCTGGCTTTGCCGTTCGCCGATATCGCAGCCTTTCGGGTAGCGATAGGCACCCTGGGCCTTCTGCAGCAGCACCGGCGGGCCAGCCCGCTGCCAGGCCGGCGGCACCATGGGGGCCGAGGCGATTTCCAGGATCAGCTTGCGCCGCACGGCTTCGCCAAAGCTCTGGAAATTCTCCGCCGTCACCACGAACGAGCCGGGGCCGCCGATCACGCAGCCTTCGTAATAGCGGTCGAGGTCTTCGAGCGCGGGGAAGCCCCAGGGGCTCGGGCGGTTGTTGTTGATCGGCAGGCCATTGATGACGATGCCGGCCGCCAGCGCCTTGTCGCGGGCGATATCGACCGGGCCGCCATCGTTGTTGGGGCCGTCGCCGGAGACGTCGAGCACCTGGCGCACGCCCTTGTAGGGGCCGCTGCCGAAGCGCGGGATGGCATAGGCGATGGCGCCGGTGATGCTGGTGCGGCGCGCCGTGCGGGTCGGCTGTTCCATGAGCTTGCGCGATGCGGCCTCGGCGCTGGCCTGATCGGAGATCAGCATCCAGTCCATCACTTCGGTCTGCATGTAGGAATCGGACCAGTCGAAATAATACAGCGCGATCTTGCCATGGATGCCGCCGCGGATCGCCTTGATCACCTGGGGATCGATCAGCGCCTTGGCATAACCTTCGCGCTGCATGCGGGCTTCCTCGGCATCGATGCTGCCCGAGATATCGATAGCCAGCATCAATTCCAGATCGACGGGAATCTTCTCGGCGGCCAGGACCGGGAAGCCCGTCAGCCAGGCCAGCACCAGAGCGGTCAGCGGCTTGAACTGCATGGAGGCAGGCTAGTACGCCCGATTGTCGCAGTCCAAAGAAAATACGGGGTGCGGTCTGGACAAGTACGGTCCGGCTGCGGATGGTACCGCCATGATCGCCCCGATGACCTCCACCACAGACCTGTTCGATGCTGCCGTGATCGGCGGCGGCCTGAACGGCCTGACCCAGGCCATCGCCTTGGCCCGCCACGGTCTTTCGGTGGCGGTGATCGATCGCGAGGACCCCGCCAGGGCGCTCGCCGCCGGCTTCGACGGGCGGGTTTCGGCCATCGCGCTGGCCTCCCAGCGCATGCTGGACGCCATCGGCCTGTGGCAGCATGTGCCGGCCACCCAGCCGATGTGGGATATCCGGGTCTCCGACGGCGACTCGCTGCTGTTCCTGCACTACGACCATCGCGATCTCGGCGACCGGCCCTTTGGCTATCTGGTCGAGAACCGTCTGTTGCGCGTCGCCCAGCAGGCCGCCATCCAGGCCCAGCCGAAGGTCGAGCTGATTGCCCCGATGACGCTGCGGCGGATCGCGTATGGCCAGTCCGGCGCCGGGGCGCCGGCCGAGCTGGAACTCGACAACGGCCGCCGCCTGCATGCCCGTCTGGTGGTCGGCGCCGATGGCAAGCAGTCAGCCATCCGCAAGGCTGCCGGCATTGCCACGCTGGACTGGTCTTACGATCAGACCGGTATCGTCTGTACCGTGCAGCATGAGCTGCCGCATGAAGGCGTGGCGCAGGAACGCTTCCTGCCGGCCGGGCCCTTCGCCATCCTGCCTATGACCGACAGCGAAGACGGCCGGCACCGGTCCTCCCTGGTCTGGACCGAACCCACGGCCCGCGCCGCCGCCATCATGGCGCTGGACGATGCCGCCTTTGCCGCCGAGATGCGCCAGCGTTTCGGCGGCGGCTATGGCATCTGCGACGTTACCGGCCCGCGCTGGTCCTATCCGCTCAGCTTCCTGCTGGCGCAGCGCTACACCGATCACCGCCTGGCGCTGATCGGCGATGCGGCCCATGGCATCCATCCGATTGCCGGCCAGGGGCTGAATCTGGGTCTGCGTGACATTGCCGCGCTGACCGAAGCCCTGGTGGAGGCGAAACGCCTCGGCCTCGATATCGGTCGTTCGGATGTGCTCGACCGCTACGAACGCTGGCGCCGGGTCGACAATGTGGTTCTGGGCGCCGTCACCGACGGTCTGACCCGGCTGTTCTCCAATGACATCGCGCCGTTGCGCCTGGCCCGCGATCTGGGCCTGGGGCTGGTCGACCGCATAGTCCCGCTGAAAAAGCTGTTCATGCGGCATGCCATGGGAGATCTGGGCCAGCTGCCCCGCCTGCTGAAGGGCGAGCCGATCTGACTTCGGATGCCGCTGTTGGCATCGCCTTGACAAGTCCCGCCGCCCCCCGGCTTGTTAGAAGCTGGCGCCCGGGGGACAGCACATGGCCGCACCGCTCAATCTGCGTGAGTTCATGGCCTTCCGGGCTGTGATGATGGCCGGCACAACTACGGGTGCGGCCAAGGCGCTGAATCTGTCGCAGCCTTCGGTCAGCCGCCTGATCAACGAACTGGAGGCGCGCCTGCGCCTTGTGCTGTTCCGGCGCGAGCGTAGTCGTCTGGTGCCGACCGACGAGGCGCTCGCCCTGTTGGATGAAGTGGAGCGGGCCTTCGATGGGCTGCAGCAGCTGTCCGATTTCACCGGCCGCATGGGCCAGTCGGAAACCCGACCGATCCGACTGGTGATTTCCCCCAGCCTGTCGGCGAAATTCACCCCGACCGCCATTGCCGTCTTTGCCCGGCAGTATCCGGCGCTGCGCATCGTCATCGACATGCGGACGACAGAATATGCCGCCGAACTGATCGCCGGTGATCAGGCCGATCTGGCCGTATCCCTGCTGCCGGTCGGTCATCCCGGCGTCGATGTGGTGCCGCTGGTGGATGTGCCGACGGTCTGCGTGCTGCCCAGACGGCACAGGCTGGCCCGGCGCAAGACCATCGGCCCCGCCGATCTTAAGGACGAGCCGCTGATCACCATTGCCCGCAAATATCCGGCGCGTATTCGGCTCGACAAGGTGTTTGAAGCCAGCGGTATTGTTCCGAATATCCGCATCGAGACCGGCACCTCGGCGGCTGCCTGCGGCTGCAGTGCAGCCGGGCTCGGGGTGGCATTGATCAACGCTTTCATGGCGAGCGAATATGAATCGCCCGATCTGGTGCTGCGGCGTTTCGAACCAACCGTGCCGAACAGTTTCGGCATCCTCAAGGCGCATCGGCCGCCGACCAAGGCGCTCGCCGCTTTCGTCGCCGCACTTAGAACGGTCGCACTCAGCCAAGTCGGGCGTCACCGTCTCGGTTGAACATCTATTCGCTCTGCAAATACCCCTATAGCAAGTCGCGATTGGACGCCGTTCGGCGCCTTCGGCATCGTTTCCGCATCTGGTGGATGCAACCGATACAGGAGAGGCGATAAAAAATGTTCAAGTCCGGAATGACGCTTGCGGCTGTTCTGACAGCTATGCTTTCAGTGACCCTGACAGACACCGCCCGGGCCCAGGCCTATCCGTCGCGTCCGGTCAAGATCGTGGTGCCGTTTGCTGCCGGGGGCTCGACCGACGTCGTGGCGCGCCTGGTGGCACAGGGCATGACCAAGACCATCGGCCAGCAAGTGATCGTTGAGAATCGCACCGGTGGCGGTGGTATCATCGGGTCCGATGCGGTGGCTAAGACTGAGCCGGACGGCTACACGATCCTTGCGGCCACCGTATCCACGCATGCCATCAATCCAGCGCTGTATGCCAAGCTGCCCTTCGATGTGAAGCAGGATTTCGCGCCGGTCACCCATTTGGTCAATGTGCCGAATGTACTGGTGGCGCATCCCTCGGTCCCGTCGGGCATGGCGGATTTCAAAACCTGGGTAACGGCCAATGCGGCCAAGACCAGCTACGCCTCGCCTGGCAATGGCAGCATCGGCCATCTGCAGGGCCACTGGTTTGCCAGCCTGCTCAAGGTCGATATCGCGCATGTACCCTATCGCGGTGCCGGGCCGGCGATGCAGGATCTGCTCGGCGGCCAGGTGCAGCTGATGATCGATAACGTGCCCACCGCGCTGGGCCATATCCGTTCCGGCGCCGTGAAGGCGCTGCTCGTATCCAGCGAGCAGCGCATCCCGCAGTTGCCCGATGTGCCCTCGGCCCCGGAAGCTGGACTGCCGGATTTCATCGGCTACAGCTGGGTCGCGTTGCTGGTGCCGGCAAAAACGCCGGCCGTGGTCGTAGCAAGGATCAACCAGGCCGCTATGGAAGCGCTGGCCGATCCGATCCTGAAAGAGCGCCTGTCCGAACTCAGCGCCACCGTGGTTGCAGGCGGGCCGGAGGCGACGGCAAAGCTGCTCGCCACCGAGCAGGCCAAATGGGCACCGGTTGTGAAAGCCACCGGTGCCACAGCGAACTGACGCGCCCTATGTCTTTGTACACAACACTGGATATCCTGTCGCGACTGGTGGCCTTTGACACCACCAGCGCGAAATCCAACCTGCCGCTGATCGCCTGGATCGGGGATTACCTGCAGGCGCTTGGGTTTCGTATCGAGCAGGTTTCCAATGACGATGGCACCAAGGCGAATCTGATCGCTTCGATCGGTCCGGAGGGCCCGCCCGGCTATATCCTGTCGGGCCACACTGATACCGTGCCGGTCGATGACCAGGCTTGGTCCTCCGATCCGTTCCGGCTGCGCCGTGAAGCCGGCCGGCTCTACGGGCGCGGCACCACGGACATGAAGGGCTTTCTTGCCGTCTGCCTGTCCAGGGCGCAGGTGATGAGCACCAGCCGGCTCGGCCGACCCCTGCATCTTGCTTTCTCTTATGACGAGGAAGTCGGCTGTGTCGGCGTGCGGCCGCTGCTTGCGCGGCTGACAGAATCGGGGCGGTCCTTTGCCGGCTGTTTCGTCGGCGAACCGACCGGCATGGATGTGGTGATCGGTCACAAGGGCAAAAGCAATACCCGGGTCACGGTGACCGGGCAGGGCGGGCATTCTTCTCTGGCGCCCTGCAGCGTCAATGCGGTCGAATATGCCGCAGCCTTTGCCGGGGCGGTGCAGGCGCTGGGCCGGCACCTCCAGGCATCGGGGCGGCGCGATGAACTGTTCGACATTCCTCATTCCACCGCCCATGTCGGCGTGCTGCGCGGCGGTACGGCGCTGAATATGGTGCCGGCGACGGCGGAGTTGCTGTTCGAACTACGCACTGTGCCCGGCGACGATGCCGCAGATCTGCTGGCCGGCTTGCATGCCTTTGCCGCCACCGAACTGGAGCCGGCAATGCAGGCGATCCATGCCCCGGCCGGTTTCCGGTTTGATACCTATGCGCAGTCGCCGGCCCTGGATAATGCGGCCGATACCGCGATTGTCTCGCTGACCAAGGCTTTGGCCGGGCGCAACGATCATCGTAAGGTGGCCTTCATGACCGAGGCTGGCCTGTTCCAGACGCAGGCCGGTATCCCCACCGTCGTGATCGGCCCTGGCACGATTGCCCAGGCGCATATCGCTGATGAATGGATTGCCGAACGCGAACTGATGCAGTGTGAAAGTTTTATCGACCGCCTGATCCAGCACTGTCGGTCATAACTCAAACGGGGGATTGCAAGATGCGGATATCCAGCATGATGGGGCGGCTCGCGCTGATCGCGGTTGCCGGACTGCTCACCATGGCGACGCCTGCCTGGGCGCAGGCACCGGCGCTCAAGCTGCTGAGCGGGGCGAAGGGCGGCACCTTCTTCGAATACGGCGAGGCGGCTGCGAAATTCATCACCGCCGAGACCGGTCTGGTCGTGGGCGTCGAGCCGAGCGGCGGCAGCTACGAGAATATCCGCGCCCTGCATGAGGCAAAGGCCGATCTTGGCCTGGTGGCGATGGGGCCCGGCTTCGAGGCCTGGAACAACAGCGCCGCCTGGACCAAGGGCGAAACCATGCGCGGCCTGCGCGCGCTGTTCCCGATGTATGAGACGCCGTTCCATATGGGGCTACGCCCGGATGCCGGTGTCAGCGGCATCACTGGCCTCGACGGCAGGCGCGTCGGTGTCGGGCCGGAAAACGGCCCCGGTGCGGCGATGTTCCGCGACATGGCGGCAGAGCTGAAGCTCAAGCCCGAGATCGTGTTCGGCGCGCCGCAGATGCTGGCCGACGAGCTGATGGCGGGGCGTCTCGATGGCTTCTTCTTCGGCGCCGGCGTGCCGGTGCCGGCCTTCCAGCAGATGGCTGATCGCGACCGGCTGCGTTTGCTGCCGCTGGATGGCCAGGCCGCCATCGCGCTGCGCAAACACTATCCGTATCTGGTCGACAGCGCCATTCCGGCCGGCTCCTACAAGGGCCAGCCGCAGCCGGTGGCGGCGGTTTCCGTGTGGAATTTTGTCGCGGCGCGCGAAGGGCTGTCAGACGATGTCGCCTACCGCATCGTCAAGGCGGTGATGGGTGATCCGGCGAAGGCGACCAGAATCCATGTGACGGCGACCGGCACCACGGCGGCGAACGTGAAGGCCAATACCTTCATGCCCTTCCACTCGGGCGCGGTGCGGTATTTCAGGGAAGCGGGGATTGCGCTGGCCGTACCGTAAGCGTCGCCGGCTTCAGCGCGTGCGGGGTTCGCGGCTGAGGCCGCGGGCCTCCAGGCGGCTGAGATAGTCCTGCCACAGGACATCCTGGTCATGGCCGCGGTCGTAGAACCATTCCCAGCTGTAGATGCCGCTGTCGTGCAGGTCGTCGAATTTCAGCCGCACGGCATAGGTGCCCACCGGCTCGATGCCGATGATGCCGACATGGGAACGACCGGGCACCAGGGTCTTCTGGCCGGCGCCATGGCCCTGCACTTCGGCCGAGGGGCTTTCGATCCGCAGGAATTCCGACGTGAAGCTGAAGCTCTTGCCGTCCTCGAACACCACCTCCAGCCGCTTCTCGGCCGAGACATAGCGCAGGTCGGTGCAGGCCGGCCGTCCGGCCTTCTGGTAGATGCCGTATTCGGTCATCGGAAATTTACGGGGTGTCGTCGATCTGACGGGCTTCGTCCACCAGCATGATCGGAATGCCGTCGCGGATCGGGAAGGCGAGGCCGGCCTTCTCGCTGACCAGTTCGCCGCGCGCGCGGTCATAGGTCAGCGGCCCCTTGGTCACCGGGCAGACCAGCAGCTCCAGCAGTTTCGGATCGACCGGCGCATTGCTGTGTGCCGGCGGCAGCGGCTGTTGCGGAACGGCCAGGGGATTGGGCGGGGTGAAGCCTTCGGTCATGATCTCTGATCCTTCAGTTCGGCTTGCGGCCGCGCGGCAGCGTGGTTTTGTCGAGCAGCGCCAGTTCCAGCAGGCCGACCAGCAGGGCGGCGCGGGCCTTGAAATCCCGGGCTTCCAGCAGGGCCTGTTTCTCGCCAGCGCTGAAGGGGCAGATCATGCCCAGCGAATGCACCAGCAGGTCGTCGTTCACCGCGCCGATGGCGTCCCAGTCGGCCGGCAGGTTGTGATGGGCGCAATAGCCGCGCAACGCATTGAGCAGGCGGCTGCGGTCGCACAGGCCGTCCACCTGCGGCGTCAGGTCATCGGCATAGGGCGTGTAATCCGCTTCCACCTGGCGATAGGGCGTATCGGCTTCCAGTTCGCGGGCGATCTGGAAGCGGCACAGGCCGCGCAGGGTCAGCAGCATGCGGCCGTCGTCGGTCTCGGTGGCGGAGACGATCTGGCCCAGGCAGCCGACCGGCTGCACATCGGCCGCATTCGACGGCGACTGGCCGCTGCGGCCGGCATATTCGCTCGGCTGCACCATGCCGATCTGCTTGGCGCCATCCAGCGCCGCCCGCGTCATCGCCAGATAGCGCGGCTCGAAGATATTGAGCGGCAGCAGGCCGCGCGGCAGCAGCAGCACGCCGCTGAGCGGGAAGATCGGAATCGTCGGGCTCAGGTCGCCGATGCCGGCGGGCGTGTCCTGCTCGAAGGGCGAGGGTTCCCGCATGGCGCGATCAGGAGAACAGGATCGACGACAGCTTGCGGCGGGCTTCCACCACCAGCGGATCCATCGGCCCGAGCGCCTCGAACATGGTCACCAGCTGCTTGCGCGCGGCTTCCTCGTTCCATTTGCGGTCGCGCTTGACGATATCGAGCAACTGGTCGAGCGCTTCGCCCTGGCGGTTGTCGCCCACCAGCGCCAGCGCATAGTCGTAGCGCGCCTGGTGGTCGTTCGGATTGGCGGCTACGGCGTCTTCCAGCGGCTTCAGGTTGCCGGCCGCCTTGGCGCCGTCTTCCAGCAGCTGCAGCGCCGAGCGCGCGGCGGCGATCTCGGCATGTTCGGCGATCGCCGGCGGCACGTTGGCCAGGATTTCCTTGGCTTCCTCCACCTCGCCCATGCCGATCAGCGCGCGGGCCAGACCGCCGAGCGCTGCGGGATTCTCCGGCTCGGTGCCCAGCGCGGTGGAGAAGGCGGTGGCTGCATCTTCAAAGGCCTGCTCGCCCAGGGCGGTTTTGCCGGCTTCGATCGCTTCGGCAGCCGTGTCCTCGATGGCGCCGGCGCCCGGCAGGCTTTCGACGAATTTCTTGAGCTGGCTTTCCGGCAGCGCGCCGACGAAGCCGTCGACCGGCTGGCCGCCGGAGAAGGCATAGACCGCCGGGATCGACTGGATGCGCAGCTGCTGGGCCAGCGGCTGATTCTTCGGATCGTCGACATTGATCTTGACCAGCTTCAGCTTGCCGTTCGCCGCCTTGACCAGCTTTTCCAGCGCCGGGGTCAGCTGCTTGCAGGGGCCGCACCACGGCGCCCAGAAGTCGACCAGCACCGGGGTCTTCATCGAGGCTTCCACCACATCCTGCATGAAGGTGGTGATATCGGCATCCTTGATCGCGTCGGCAGCCACAGCGGGTGCGCCGGCAGCGGCGGGGTCGGTGACAAAGCCGGTCAGGCCGGGCGTAGCGGCGGCGGGCTTGGGCGAAAGGTCCATGGCGGTCTTCACAATCGAAAAGGGTTGGCGACGAAAACAGGGTGTCGGCTGGGATCAGAGATAATGGCGTGGGGGGCAAAAGCCAACAGCCCCCGGTGCAAATGCCGACAAGGCTGGCGAAAATATAGGCATCAGCGGGCCGGTGCCAGACGGCTATTGCAGCCAGGAATCGCCTTTTCCCGCTGGTATGTCTCTTGCTTTGCTTTCCAAACCCGTATGACGCCCGCCGCATGACCGCTGACCGCATCGATATCGTCTGGATCCTGGTTGCCACCTGCATGATCTTCACCATGCAGGCCGGCTTCTGCTGCCTGGAGAGCGGCTTCGTCCGCGCCAAGAACAGCATCAACGTGGCGTTGAAAAACCTAGCGGATTTCTGCATCGCCGGCCTGCTGTTCTGGGCCTTCGGCTTCGCCTTGGCCTTCGGGGCGGGCGCGACCGGCTGGGTCGGCGCCAGCCACTGGCTGTTCGATGGCCGCGGCGAGATCACCATGGGCGCCTTTTTCCTGTTCCAGCTGATGTTCTGCGGCACCTCGGCCACCATCGTCTCGGGCGCGGTGGCCGAACGGGTCAGCTTTGCCAGCTACATGCTGATCACCATCGTGATCTCCGGCCTGATCTATCCGGTCTATGCCCACTGGGCCTGGAACACCGGGCAGTTCGGCGGCAGCGCCGGCTGGCTGGCGGCGCTCGGCTTTATCGATTTCGCCGGCTCCAGCGTGGTGCATTCGATCGGCGGCTGGGTCTCGCTCGCCGCCGTCCTGATCATTGGCCCGCGCGCGGGGCGTTTCAGCAGCGGCCAGACCGCCATGCGCGGCCATGATCTGGTGATGTCGACGCTGGGCACCATGCTGCTGTGGTTCGGCTGGTTTGGCTTCAACGGCGGCTCGACGCTCGCGCTCAACGAAACCGTGCCCTCCATCCTGGTCAACACCACGCTGGGCGGCTGCGCCGGCGCGGTGGCCACCCTGATCCTGTCGCAGCTGGTGCATGGCAAGATCCGCGTCGAGGATTTCCTCAACGGCACGCTGGCCGGCCTGGTGGCGATCACCGCCAACTGCCACAACACGTCGGGCCTCGGCGCCGTCATCATCGGTGCCATCGGCGGCGCCGTGGCGCTGGGCGCGGCCGAAGCGATGGAGCGGCTGAAGATCGACGATGCGGTCGGCGCCGTGCCGGTGCATCTGTGCGCCGGCGTCTGGGGCACGCTGGCGGTGGCGCTGTTCGGCGATCCGGCCGGCTGGCCCGCCAATGCGAACGGGATGGAGTATGACCGCCTGACCCAGTTCGGCGTCCAGGCGCTGGGCTGCGCGGCCGCCGCCGTCTACGGCTTCGGTATCACCTATGCGATCCTGCGCCTGATCAACCTGGTGCTGCCGCTGCGCGTGACCCTGGATGCCGAGACCGTCGGCCTCAACCAGGCCGAACACGGCGCCGGCTCGGCCATGCTCGACCTGGTCAACGACATGGAGCGCCAGCGCGGCCAGGGCCGCTTCGACCAGCCGGTGCGCGTGGCGGTCGGTTCCGAGGTCGAGCCGATCGCCCTGCAGTACAATCGCGTCATCGCCCGCGTGAATCGCGATGCCGAGGCCCTGCGCCGCGCCATCGACGACCTGACCCGCGCCAAGATCGCCGCCGAGGAAGCCAATCACGCCAAGAGCGCCTTCCTCGCCAATATGAGTCACGAGCTGCGCACGCCGCTCAATGCCGTGATCGGTTTTTCCGAAATCCTCACCAACCAGCTGTTCGGCACGCTCGGTGATCCGCGCTACAAGGAATACGCCAACGATATTCTGGCCAGCGGCCGTCACCTGCTCAGCCTGGTCAACGACCTGCTCGATCACACCCGCATCGAGGCTGGCCGCGTCGAGCTGACCGAGGCCGAGCTGGATGTGCAGGAGCAGTGCGAGATGGCCCTGCGCATGATCCGCGAACGTGCCGCCGCGGCCGATGTGGCGCTGCAGGCCGATCTTGGCGCCGGGTTGCCCTATCTGCAGGCCGACGAGCGCGCGCTGCGCCAGGTGCTGCTCAACCTGCTGGGCAACGCGGTGAAATTCACCCCCGCCGGCGGCAGCGTCACGCTCAGCGCCCGTCTGGAAGGCGACGGCCGCCTGGCGATCGTCATCAGCGATACCGGCATCGGCATGAAGCGCGAGGATGTGCCCAAGGCCTTCGAGCCCTTCGTGCAGCTGCACCACCATATGAACAAGGCCTATGGCGGCACCGGCCTGGGATTGCCGCTGGTGCAGGCGATGATCCGACTGCATGGCGGCTCGGTCACCATCGACAGCCGCGAGAACGAAGGCACGGTCGTCACCGTGCGTTTCCCGCGCAGCCGCGTGCGGCTACTGCCCGCTGTCGTGGCCGGCTAGGCGGCTCTTATCAGTCCGTCATGGCACGCAAGCGTGCCATGACGATTTGAATATGGGACTGTTACGCCGCTTTCCGCTTCTGCCTGTCGATATCGCGGCCGACCGCGATCAGATGCTGGCGCAGCCAGATCGAACCGGGGTCGTTCTGGTTGCGCGTCGGCCAGAACACATATTCGGTATCGCCTTCGGGCGCGACCGGCGGCGGCACGGCCATGATGCCGAGCTGATCGCTTAGACTGGCGATCATGCGGCTGGGGACGAAGGCGACCAGGTCGCTGCGCGCCACCACATGCAGGGCCTGCAGATAGCTTGGCACGGTGAGCGCCAGCGAGCGGGTGAAGCCGGCATTGGCCTGCAGCCAGGTGTCGATCAGGTCCTCGCGCAGGCCGCGGCCGATCACGCCGACATGGCGGGCCGCCAGGAAGACGTCCTGCCGCTTCAGCTTTGCGGCCAGCGGATGGCCGCGCCGCACCGCCAGCACATCGGAATCGCCGAAGACGCGATGATGATGGAAGCCGGGGAAGGCGTCGGCATGGCAGTTCACCACGAAATCGACGCTGCGGGCGAAATCAGGCCCGAGATAGGAAATCCCGCGCCACGGCACGACGTCGAGCCGGATGCCGGGTGCTGCGCCCGCCACGCGCATCACGAGCGGCGGCAGGATCAGGTTGGACAGATGGTCGGGCACCATCAGGGTGAAGCGCCGGCTGCTGCGGGCGGGATCGAAGCCGTCGGCCACGAACAGTCCGCGCACCTGCTCCAGCGTTTCGCGCAGGGGCGTGCGCAGGCCCTGCGCCCGCGGGGTCAGCTCCATGCCGGTGCCAACCCGCACCAGCAGGGGATCGTTCAGGATTTCACGCAGGCGCCGCAGCGCATGGCTCATCGCCGGTTGCGACAGGCCGACGCGCAGGGCGGCGCGGCCGACATGGGCATCGGTGACCAGCGCATCCAGCGCCACCAGCAGGTTGAGGTCGAGGCTCTGCAAATTCATCGCACGAATATAGATCATACAATCTATCGATTGGAAGAATGATTCCATCAGGGCCATGCTGCGTGGGCCAACCGCTATCGGAGATCTCGTCCATGATGACCGCGCATCAGCCTTCGCCCCGCATCGACCCGGCCCCGCCGCCCTATGCGCCGGATATCCAGGCCGTGTTCGACCGTCTGCCGGCCGGCTGGCAGCCGCCCTTTGCGCTGTTCACCACGCTCGCCCGCGACGGCAACCTGTTGCACCGTTTCATCCGCGGCGCACCGATCTATTTCGCCGGCAGCAACCTCACGGTCCATCAGCGCGAGGTGCTGCTGCTGCGCGTCACGGCGAATTGCCGCTGCGAATACGAATGGGGCCTGCGCATCCATTTCTTTCAGGCCGAGGCGGGCCTGAGTGACGACCAGGCCTATGCCAGCGTCTTCGGCAATGCCGAGGATGCCTGCTGGACTGCGGAGGACGCGCTGCTGGTCCGGCTCGCCGATGCCCTGCATGCCAGCGCCGATATCCCCGAGGGCCTCTGGGGCGTGGTCAGCCGCAGCTTCACGCCGGAAGCGGTGCTGGAACTGCTGCTGCTCGCCGGCTACTACCGCACGGTGGCCTGTCTAGCCAATGGCCTGCGTCTGCCGCCCGAACCGATGGGCCGTCGCTTTCCCATTGCCATCGCGGCTTGAGGCGAAGGTCATGGATGCCGCAACCAACAAGCGTCTGCTGCAGGAGGCCTTTGCCGAAACCGCCAAGGGCAACGGCCGGCTGTTCGTCGGGCTGATGGCCGATGACGTGACCTGGACGATTGCCGGCGGCACTGACTGGCCGCGCCGTTACGACGGCAAGGCCGCGGTGCTGGGCGATCTGCTGGCCCGCGTCGGCGCGCAGTTCGATGGGCCCAACCGCTGCGTGGCCGACAGCTTCATCGCCGAGGGCGACCGCGTGGTGGTGGAGGCGCACGGTCTGAACCGCACGCGCCACGGCGCCTACGAAAACCGCTACTGTTTCGTGATCGTCTTCCGCGCTGGCCGCATCGCGGCGATCACCGAATACATGGACACCGCGCTGGCCGAGCGGATGCTGCCTTATGCCGGATAGCCGCTCAGGCCGGGCCGGACCTTGCGCACCGCCAGGATGCCGAGCACGACGAACAGCGCCAGCGTCAGGCTTTCGGTGATCAGGAAGGGCGGCTCCGACTGTGTCGGCGCCACGGCCTTGAGCGATGGCACCTTGGCAAAGACCTGGGCGATGGCCACGAAGACCAGCAGGAACAGGCTGGCCACCGCGCCGCCGGCATAGATCGCGCCCCAGAGGCCGCGCATCCCGAAGCGATAGCGCGCCGGCAGGGTCACGGCCAGCACCAGCAGCGCCACGATGGCGGTGCCATGCGAAGGCAGGAAGACGGTGAAGGGGAACAGGAAGCCGGTAGCGCTGGTCAGCAGCGCGGTGGCCAGGAAGCTGGTGGTCAGGCCGGCGCTGTCGCGGCCGCGCAGCAGGTCGGCCACCACGGCAATGCCGGTGACGATGGCGGCGACGCTGATCAGCGTATGGCCGATGGTGAGCAGGGTGAGATACATGACGGGCCTCGGGGCGGGAGGAAGAGGGGCAGGAGAATAAGGGGCTGGCTGACGGCATCATGCGCCGGCCGGAGCGGCCACGATACTATACTGAGGTTTAGGCCGGATGACGGTTCGCCCCGGCCCCATTCACTTCCGTCCGATGCACGTCTGCCCGATTCACTTCGGCTTGGCGCCGCACCAGATCGCGGTCGATCACGGCCGGCCGGCCCGCGGCATCGAAGGGCGCCTGCCAGTGGAAGGCCTGCGCCGAGGCGCCGTGATCGTGCAGATGCTCCAGCCGTGCCACGGCCTCCCGCCAGTCGGGCCGATGGTCCGGCGCTACCCACCACAGCACATAGGGCGGCCAGGCGGGTTTGAGCGGCGGCAGGGCCGGCTTCAGGAACCAGTCGCGGCCATGGGCCAGCGCCTCGGCATGGAGGCCGTGATAGGTGTAAGCCATCGGTGATTCCAGGTCGGCCCACAGCGACAGCGTCGACGGCGAATGGGCATCGGCATGCTGGGTGTAGAAGCGTGGATAGGCATGCGGCCCCCAGCTCGCCGGTCCCGGATCGCCGTCATAACCGGATCGCGCGATGAAGCCGGCGGCGCGTTCGGCGGCGGCCAGGTTGGCGTCGTTGCGCGCATGGAATCCGTCATTGGCCGGATCAGCCGAGGGGCGGGTGAAAATACCGAAGGTATAGAGGGCGATACGGGCTGGCAGCATGCGACGGAAATTAGCCCGTCATGTCAGCTGACGTCGATCACAATCTTCCCGAAGTGGCTGCCGCTGCCCATGTGGTTGAAAGCCGCGCGCACGCCGGCTTCGGAGAATTCAAAACTCTCGTCCAGCACCGGCCGCGTCTCGGCCAGCGCCATGGCGCGCAGCATGGCATCCAGGCCTTCCTTGCTGCCCACGGTCACGCCCTGCAGCCGCACCTGCTGCATCACCACCAGCGGCAGCAGCAGATCGTTGCTGCTGGCGCCCGACAGCACGCCGATCATGGCGATGAAGCCGCCGGGCCGGATGGCGCGGATCGACTGCATGAGCGTGCCGGCGCCGCCCAGTTCGACGATATGGTCCAGCCCGGCGCCATCGGTGAGCGCACGGGCGCTGCGGCCCCATTGCGGATCGGTCTTGTAATTGATCAGATGGTCGGCGCCCATGTCGCGGGCCTTTTCCAGCTTGGCGTCGCTGGATGAGGTGACGATCACTTCGGCGCCGCAGAGCTTGGCGAATTGCAGCGCAAACAGCGCCACGCCGCCGGTGCCCTGGATCAGCACGCGGTCGCCGGGCTGCACCTTGCCGAGCGTGACGATGGCGCTCCAGGCGGTCAGCGCCGCACAGGGCAGCGCTGCGGCTTCCTCAAACGACAGATGTTCGGGGATATGCGCCAGCGCCCGGGCCGGGAACAGCCGCTGCTCGCAGAGCCAGCCATCCAGCGGTCCGCCCATGGAGACCGAGAATTTTTCCACGCTGGGTTCGCCGCTCAGCCAGGCCGGAAAGAAATGGCCCAGCACACGGTCGCCGGGCTTGAACGCCGTGACGCCGGGGCCGACACCGATCACCTCGCCGGCGCCATCCGACACCGGAATCAGCGGCAGCTTCTGTTTCGGATTGTACTGGCCCAGCGCCATCAGCCAGTCGCGGAAATTCAGCGACACGGCTTTCACCCGCACCAGCACCTCGCCGGCATGGGGCACCGGATCGGGCCGCTCCGCCATGCGCAGACTGTCGACCGAGAAGCCCTGCAGTTCGATGGCGCGCATGGATCGTCTCCGCTGTTCGGTTCAGGGCTTCGGGTTGGCCGGCCGCGATCTGGTCATGTCGATCATCATGAACAGCGATTTCGGTTCGCAGCTATGGCCATCGGGCCGGCAGGCGATGCCCCAGCGGCTGCGGCCGCCGGCATCGTCGCTGTCATCCAGGAAATAGAGTCGCAGGGTCCGTTTCGATACCGATGTGAGGTCCAGCCGGTAACTGCGCTTCGGCTCCGGATCGGCCGGAAAGGTCTCGCGATAGGCGCGGATCGCCGATGCGGCCTCGCCTGCGCTGACCGGGGTGAGCGTGATTGCCGTGAAATACGCGCGGTTGCCGATGGGCTCGGGATTGCTGTTCACCATCTGCGCCGGCAGGAACACCGGTTGGAAGCCGCCGGGCTGCGTCCAGGCCCAGCCCTGGCGCGCGGCGATCACATGGCCATAGGGCGTGCAGACGATCTGGCCCCATTGGTCCAGCGGCGCCGGCAGGCTGGTGACGGCATCTGCCGGCGTGCCCTGGCAGTCATCAGCATGAGCCGCGACAGCCGGCAGAAGCAGTGACGCAACCAGGCTGACGACGGCGAGGCGCAGCATGATCTACCCCGCGAAACTGACGGCGCAGCGGCCGAGACCCTCGGCCGTCACCTCGAACTGGTCGCCGGGCGCGGCCGGCAGCATGGCGAAAAACGTTCCGGTCATGATGACGTCGCCGGCCTTCAGTGGCATCTCGTCCTGCACCAGGCGGCCGGCCAGCCAGGCCAGCGCATGCAGCGGATTGCCATAGACCAACTCGCCGGTGCCCTTGGCTGCGGCTTCGCCGTTCTTGGTCATGCTCATGGTCATGCGGCGCAGGTCGAGGCCGTCGAGCCTCCGCGCCGGATTGCCCAGCACGAAGGCGCCGCCATTGGCATTGTCGGCGATCAGGTCCAGCGGCTTGGCATCCAGATTGGCGATGCGGCCGCCGACCACCTCGATGGCCGGCACGCAATAGGCCACGGCGCGGTAGATATCGGCCAGCGTCGGCTGCTCCATGGTCAGGTCGCGGTCCAGCACGATGGCCACTTCGCCCTCGACGCGCGGCTGCATCACGCGGCCCGGGGCCACCTCGTCGCCGTCGCCCATCAGCATGTCGGCATAGAGGATGCCATAGGCCGGCTCCTTCAGGTTCATCGCCTTCTGCGCGGCTTTCGCGCTCAGCGCCACCTTGCGGCCGATCATGCGCCGGCCCTGTTTCACCCAGTGATCGCGGTTCAGCGCCTGCACGGCATAGGCCGAGGCGAGATCGCCCTCGGGGAAGAGGTCGCGCACCGGCGCGCAGGGCTGGCCGGTTTCGCCGGCCTGGCGCAGCCGCAGGGCGGCGGTCTGGATCGGATCGTCCTTGGCCATCAGCTCAGGCTCCTTACGTCAGACCGGCAGCAGCATTGGTTTCAGAGGCGGCGACCTGCACGGATTCACCGGCGGCGATGATCTCGTTCCAGGTGGTGGTATCCACCGGAATGCCCTCGGCATTGCGTTTCGCCTTGGATTTGCGCTCGGGCTCGCCGGCGACCATTACGCCCTTGCCGTCAGGGCCGGGCGGGGATTTCTTCACCCAGTCGACAAAGGCGGCAGTCTCCGTCTTCCAGGTTTCGGCGCCGCCCAGCTTGGCTGGATCGATAATGATCGACAGCATGTTGTTGGTGATGGTGTTTTTCGCCCAGCTGCCGTCATGCATGGTGATGCCGCCGGTCAGCGCGCCGGCCAGCAGTTCGGCGATCACGGCAAGGCCGTAGCCCTTGTGGCCGCCGAAGGCGAGGATGGCGCCGATGGGGGCATTGAACATCGTGGTCGGGTCGGTGGTCGGCGCGCCCTGTGAATCGATCAGCGTGCCGGGGGCGATCTGCTCGCCCTTGTTCATGGCAACGCGCACCTTGCCCATGGCGATCATGCTGGTGGCCATGTCGAGCACGATCGGTTCGCCGCCCGGTTCGGTGGCGGGCAGGGCGCAGCAATAGGGATTGGTGGCGAAACGCGCATCCGATCCGCCAAACGGCGCGACCAGCGCCGGGCGGCCGACCACATTCACATAATGCGTCGAGACCATGCCGGCGGCGGCGCATTGCTCGCCCCAGTGGCCGATGCGGCCGATATGATGGCTGTTGCGCAAGCTCACGATGCAGGCGCCGAGGTCGCGGGCGCGGCGGATGCCCAGCTCCATGGCCTCATGGCCGATCACCTGGCCATAGCCCCAGTCGCCATCGAGGTTGAGGATGGCGCCGGCGTCGCTCAGCAGCGTCACCGATTGATTGACCTTGAGGCGCTTTTCCACCACGGCGAGGATGTATTGCGGCAGCATGCCGACGCCGTGGCTGTCATGGCCGGTCAGGTTGGCCAGCACCAGGTTGTCGGCGACCAGGGCGGCCTCGCGCGCATTGCTGCCACCGGCCAGGCAGATATGGCGCACGGCGGCGCGCAGCTTCTCTGGTTTGACAATGACGGTACCAGCCATGGTCTCGGGTCCTCCTGATTGCCGTCCGGTTTAACGCAACGGCGGCAGCGGAACAACGGGCATGCGGTATTTGACCGGGGCGGCGGCTTCCGGCAAAGTGATCTTATGCACAAGATTCTGCCGCTCGCCGCTCTGCTGCCCCTTCTTGCCGCCTGCGCTTCGCCGCTGGAGGAAAAGGCCGAACGCGCCCGCAGCGCGATGATCGGGTTCAGCGATGCCCAGCTGATGGCCTGCGCCGGCGAGCCGACCGCCCGCAACCGCGAAAATGATGCCGATCTGTGGAGCTATTTCCGCGAGACCAGCCGTTCGGCCGAAGCGCGTTCCGACCTGGTCGGCTACACGCCGACCGGCCGCGGCGATGCGGCCTACGATTACTTCCGCTATTGCGAGGCGACCTTTGTGCTGCAGCGCGGCCGGGTCAGTGCCATCGAATTCCGCGGCCGCACTGCGACAGGCCGCGAGATCATGGAGCCCTGCGGCGCCATCGTCGACCGCTGCGTGCCAGATAAGAAATAAGCCATCGCACTCACTGTCGTCATTCCCGCTTTCGCGGGGACGACGAAAAAAGCTAATGCGCCTCTTCCCAGTTCAGGCCGATGCCGGCTTCCACGGTCAGCGGCACCGACAGGCTGGCGGCATTCTGCATCACCCGCTTGGCCACCGCGATCAGCGCCTCGACTTCCGCGTCCTGCGCCTCGAATACCAGTTCGTCATGCACCTGCAGCAGCATGCGGGCCTTGAGCCCCTCGGCGGCCAGCGCGGCAGGCAGCTTCGCCATGGCGCGCTTGATGATATCGGCGGCCGAGCCCTGGATCGGCGCGTTGATGGCGGCGCGTTCGAGGAAATTGCGCTCGGCCGGATTCTTCGAATTGATATTGGGAAAATGCACGCGCCGGCCATACAAGGTCGTGACGAAGCCGTGTTCCTTCACCTGCTTCTTGGTGCTGTCCATATAGGCGCGGATGCCGGGATAGCGCTGGAAATAGGCTTCGATATAGCTCTGCGCCTCGCGCTGCGGGATGCCCAGCTGCGCCGCCAGGCCGAAGGCGCTCATGCCATAGATGATGCCGAAGTTGATGGCCTTGGCGGCGCGGCGCACCATCGGGTCCATGCCTTCCACCGGCGTGTTGAACACCTGGCTGGCGGTCAGCGCATGAATGTCGATGCCGTCGCGGAAGGCATCCTTCAGCGTGTTGATATCGGCGATATGGGCGAGGATGCGCAGCTCGATCTGCGAATAGTCGGCCGAGACCAGCTTGTGGCCGGCTTCGGCGACGAAGGCCTTGCGGATCTTGCGGCCTTCCTCGGTGCGCACCGGAATATTCTGCAGGTTGGGATCAGACGACGCGAAGCGCCCCGTATTGGTGGCCGAGAGTGCGAATGAGGTGTGCACGCGGCCGGTCTTGGGGTTGATCTGCGCCACCAGCGCATCAGCATAGGTGCTTTTCAGCTTGGCGAGCTGGCGCCAGTCGACCACCACGCGCGGCAGTTCATGGCCCTCGGCGGCGAGTTCTTCCAGGATATCGGCGCCGGTCGAATAGGCGCCGGTCTTGCCCTTCTTGCCGCCGGGCAGCTTCATCTTGTCGAACAGGATCTCGCCGAGCTGCTTGGGCGAGCCGATGTTGAAGCTCTCTTCCGCCAGCTCATGGGCTTTCTTCTCGAACGCCTCCATGCGCTGGGCGAAGTCGGCCGAGAGGCGATTGAGTTCGGCCGGATCGACCTTGATGCCGGCCACTTCCATGGCGCAGACGACCGCGGGCAGCGGCCGTTCGATGGTCTCGTAGAGCGCGGTCTGCTTCTCGGCCAGCAGGCGCGGCTTCAGCACATGATAGAGCCGCAGCGTCACATCGGCGTCTTCGGCGGCATAGTCGCGCGCCTTGTCCAGCGCCACTTCGGCAAACGAGATGCGCGCCTTGCCGGTGCCGGTCACTTCGTCATAGCTGATCGGTGTATGGTTCAGATGGCGCTGCGACAGCTCGTCCATGCCATGGCCGTGTTTGCCGGCATCCAGCGCATAGGAGATCAGCATGGTGTCGTCGTAGGACACGATGCCGATACCGTATTTGTCGAGTACCGCCATGTCGTATTTGATGTTCTGGCCGATTTTCAGCACGCTCGGATCGGCGAGCAAAGGCTTGAGCGCCTCCAGCGCCTCGGTCACGCCAAGCTGTTTGATCGCGCCCGCGCCGGAGAAATCCAGCCCGCCGCCGCCCGGCGCGACATGACCGACCGGGATATAGCAGGCCGCGCCCGGCGCCACCGCTAGGCTGATGCCGACCAGGCTGGCCTTGGTGGGCGAGAGATCGGTGGTCTCGGTGTCGAAGGCGATGATCCCGGATTCAAAACCGCGCGCGATCCAGGTCTGCAGCGCGCCCAGATCCTGCACCAGCTCGTAATGGTCGCGGCTGACGGGCGGCGTCTCCGGTCCGCCTTCGCCGGCATAAGCGATCGGCGTCGTCGATTTATGCGCGGATGCCACCGGTGCGCTGTACATGGTCTCCGGCCGTGCCGTGACTCCGGGCGCGCCGCCGCTCATATCCACGCCGCGCGACTTCAGCCGGTTCTCGATGCGGCTGGTCAGCGTGCGGAATTCCATCTCGTTGAGGAAGGCCGAGAGCTTGGGCCATTCCACCGGCCCGAGCTTGAGATCGTCCAGCCCCAGCTCCAGCGGCACGTCGTCCTTCAGCTTCACCAGCTGATACGAGATGCGCGCCTTGTCGGCGTTGTTGAGCAGCGTCTCGCGGCGTTTGGGCTGCTTGATCTCAGCCGCACGCGCCAGCAGTGTTTCCAGGTCGCCATAGATGTTGATCAGTTCGGCGGCGGTCTTGATGCCGATGCCGGGCACGCCGGGCACGTTGTCGGTGCTGTCGCCGGCCAGCGCCTGCACGTCGATCACCTTGTCGGGCGAAACGCCGAACTTCTCCATCACCTCGGCCGGACCGATGCTGCGATCCTTCATCGGATCCATCATGCCGACGCCGTCGCGTACAAGCTGCATCAGGTCCTTGTCGGACGACACGACGCAGACCTCCATGCCGGCTTCGTTGGCGATGCGGGCATAGGTCGCGATGATGTCGTCGGCCTCGAAGCCGTCTTTTTCGATGCTCGGCAGGCCGAAGGCGCGGGTGGCCTCGCGGATCGGGGCGAATTGCGGGATCAGGTCTTCCGGCGTCTCGCTGCGGTTGGCCTTGTATTCGGGATAGATCTCGCTGCGGAAGGTTTCGCGGCCGGCATCGAAGATCACCGCCATATGGCTGACGGCCTCGTCATGCTCGGCCTTGTCGCGCAAGGACGAGAGCATGTTGCAGAAGCCCGACACGGCGCCGATCGGCAGGCCGTCGGATTTGCGCGTCAGCGGCGGCAGCGCGTGATAGGCACGGAAGATGTAGCCGGAGCCGTCGACGAGATAGAGGCGGTGCTTGGAGGCCATGCCGGCTTAATGGCCGTGCCCGTGGCCGGCGCCCTCTTTGAGCAGATACTGCCGGCCGCAATAGGGGCAGTCGATCTCGTGCTTGTCGCCCATGTTCAGGTAGACGCGCGGATGGCCCAGCGCACCGCCGCCGCCATCGCAGGCGACAACCGGGCTTTCAACGGTGATCGTCTCGGGAGCAGATGATTTGGCGGCCTGCATGGTCTTCTCCGGGGTCGGTTCGGGCCCCGGTCCTTTGACCTTGGGGGCACGGAATGATACCTAGCCCAGTGCCGTCCGCCACGCCAGCCTTTCAGGCCATAAACGCCATGTCAGAAGCCCCGTCGACCGACTCCATTCCGGACCGGAATGCCGCCATTTCCGTGCGCAATCTGGTCAAGGTCTATGGCAAGGGCGCCAAGGCCAAGCAGGCTTTGCACGGCGTGTCGCTGGATATTCCGCGCGGCAGCTTTTTCGGTCTGCTCGGCCCGAACGGGGCCGGCAAATCCACGCTGATCAATATCCTGGCCGGCCTGGTCAGCAAGACCGGCGGCCAGGCCATGGTCTGGGGCCACGATATCGACCGCGAGACGCGCCTGGCGCGCGCCGCCATCGGCGTGGTGCCGCAGGAACTCAACCTCGATCCGTTTTTCACGCCGGAAGAGGCGCTGGAATTCCAGGCCGGCCTCTATGGCGTGCCCAGGGCCGAACGCCGCACGGCCGAAATCCTCGCCGCCATGGGGCTGAGTGACAAGGCGAAAGCCTATGCGCGCACGCTGTCGGGCGGCATGCGCCGTCGCCTGCTGGTGGCCAAGGCGCTGGTGCATGCGCCGCCGGTGCTGGTGCTGGATGAGCCTACCGCCGGCGTCGATATCGAACTGCGCCAGCAGCTCTGGGCCTATATCCGCCGGCTGAATGCGTCCGGCGTCACCGTGGTGCTGACCACGCATTACCTGGAAGAGGCCGAGGCACTTTGCGATCATATCGCCATCGTCAACCACGGCCGCATCGTGGCGCATGACGCGACGCCGAAGCTGCTGGCGCGGCTCGACCGCAAGGATGTGATCCTCACTCTGGCGGCCGATCTGCAGACAGCGCCGGCAAGCCTGGCGGAGCTAGGGGCGGAACTGCTCGGGCCGCGACGGCTGCGGCTGCACTACCGCCCGAGCCAGACGCCCTTCCCGCAGGTGCTGGCGCAGTTGCAGGCGGCCGGACTGGAGATCGTCGATCTCTCGACCCAGGAAGCCGACCTGGAAGACCTGTTCCTGGAGCTGACGCGCAAGGCGGCCTGAGGCCGCAATCCGGCAGGACACGGGGCCGGAAACGGCGAAAAACAGTTGCCGTCCATGGTTCCGCTCTGGCATCAATTCCGCAACTGGAATTGAATCTGCGAGACGGTTGAACCCCGTGATTATCCTCGTCGAAAACGGACAGACCTTCATCCCGCCGACCGGCCGCAAGGTTGCCATCGTCACCCTCGTCATCGGCGACCGTTATGTCGATATCTGGCAACGGCTGTGCAGCGAGTCCTGGCAGAGATACGCCGACCTCTGTGGCTTCGACCTGATCGTGGTGTCCGGCGCGCTGGACACCGGTACGCGGGCTGCGGCGCGTTCTCCGGCCTGGCAGAAATTGCTGATCCTCAATCAGGCCTGGTCGCAGCAGTATGAGCGCATCATCTGGCTCGACTCAGACATCATCATCGCGCCCAGGGCGATCAACATCATGGAGCAGGCCGGCCCGCCCGAGAAGATCAGCCTCTGTCCGGTCGGCGGCCAGATGTCCGATGCCGCCCGGGCCATTTACATCGAACATTTCCACAAGGTCCGCATCAATCCGGCTTTCGAGCGCGACATGTGGAAATGGGAGATGCACAATCTCTTCCAGGCCCATGGCATCGGTCCGCTGGACACCATGTTCAATACCGGCGTGATGGTGCTCTCGCCGGCGCATCACAATGCACTGTTCCTGGAATGCTACGAGGGTGAACATGTCGGGCGGCTTTACGAGCAGCCGCAGCTCTCGGCCTTCATCACGGCCCGCGACCTGGCGCATCCGATCAGCAGCCGATTCAACTGGGGCATCCAGGAGGCGCTGGTGCTCTATCTGCCCGAAACCATCGGGGTGAAGCAGATAGCCGAGGAAATTCGCGACGATGTGATGAAGCTGACGCGGTTTTTTATCCGGCGCGAACTGGCGAACAGCTATTTCCTGCACTTCTACGGGTCGATGGGCGTCCTGGCGCGGCTGACCCATGACGATGTGTTCGGCGGCGATCTGTACGGGAATGTATGACGCCACAGGGCGGCGTCGGCCTCGCGGGGCCGGTAGCCGACCTGGAAGACCTGTTCCTGGAGCTGACGCGCCGCGCGGCTCAGGCCATGCGGCGGCCTGGCATGCAGGCCGAAACCGCCGCTAAGCGGATTTGCGCAGGGCATTTTGAAAGCGCTGGTGCACGGCGTCCAGGTCATAGGGTTTGCGGATCATCGGATCGAGGCCATGCTCGCAATCCAGCGCGACACCGGAGGTGATGATCACCGGTACGGCTGGGTGATGCATCATGACCCATTGGGCCAGGCCGGCGCCATCCATGCTGCCGGGCATCTGCAGGTCGGTAAAGACCAGATCGATGATCTCGCTCTCGAACCAGAGCACCGCTTCGGCCGCGTCCTCGGCCTGCAGCACGGTATAGCCGCGGCTTTCCAGGTAATCGGCGGTGGTCAGGCGGATCAGCAGATCGTCTTCCACCAGCAGGATGGTTTGTGCGGTCACGGGCGGTGTTTCCACCTGCATGACGCTGAGTCCGCTGGTGGAGGGGAGACCGGTTTTGACAGATGCGGCCTGAGCCTGAGCGCGGTTTGCGACAATGCCCGCAGGCAATACAATACCTGCAGACAGTTTGGCTGTCCGCGCGGCAAAATCCATGATTTCTGGGGAAGTCACTGGCAATACTCCGGTGCCGGCTTCAGTTGCGTATACTGGCACGCATCAGCAACCCATGCACGGCCTTATGGTTCCGGTTTCGGCCAGCCGGGGCTGGTTGGTGGATTTTTGTCACAGGAATGGTGGAAGAGTGACGGAAGCGGGTGGCATTAGCTCGTGGCTGCGCACTTGGGCAAGGTCGCGCGGGAAGGCGATGGTCACCTTGGTGCCGCTGCCATTGTCCTGTGCGCCGAAGCTGATCTGGCCGCGCAGTTGCTTGACCAGCAGTCCGATCACCTTCATGCCGAAGCCACGGCTGGGCTGGTCGATCTGGCCTGCTGGCATGCCGGGGCCTTCATCCGATACCGACAGCGTATAGCCGCTTTGGGTATCGGCGAAATGCACCGCCACATTGCCCCTGCCGTATTTGATCGCATTGGTCACCAGCTCGTTGATGATCAGGCCGATGGCCACGATCCGCGCGGTGGGCAGTCTCACCTCGGCGCCACTGACCGCGATGGCGCCGCGGTTACTGGCCTGCAGCACGTTGGACAGATCGTCGCAGATGCGCTGCAGATACTGCGTCACATCGGCATGCTCGATGCCTTCGTTCAGGTAGATATGCTGATGCACGCGGGCGATGGCCGAGACGCGGCTGGCCGCCTGTTTCAGTTGTGACGACACGTCGTCGTCGCTTTTGCTGCGGCTCTGCATCGACAGCAGTCCGGCAACCAGCTGCAGGCTGTTCATCACCCGGTGGTCGATCTCGTTGGCCATGATGGCGGCCAGGCGCAGGGCCTTTTCCTTGTCGGCTGCCACCTCGGACAGGGCGGCGGCGGCCTGCCGCGCGGTTCTCCGCTGTTCCAGTTGGCTCATGGCGATCGCGGCCAGGCTGCCCAGGTTGGCGATCTGCCGGCGGGTCACGTCGCGCGGCTTGCGGTCCATGACACAGAGCGTGCCGATATTGGAGCCGTCCCCGGCCTGCAGCGGGATGCCGAGATAGAAGCGCAGGCCGAAGTCGCCAGTGACCAGCGGATGCGCCTCGGCGCGGGGGTCGGCGGCGGCATTCGCCACCAGCCAGGGGCGCTTTTGCAGGATGGCCGATACGCACAGGCCGGGATCGCGGCCGATCTCAGGCAGCGCCATGCCATGGCGCGATTTGAACCAGACGCGGCCCTCATCGACGATGCTGATCAGCGCGACCGGGGCGCGCAGCAGGTCGGCAGCCAGATCGGTGATGTGGTCGAACGAACTTTCGGGCGGGGTGTCCAGGATATCGTAATGCCGCACGGTGGCGATGCGGATCGCTTCCGATTGGGGGCTCGCGGTAAGCCGATGGAAAGACGACGTCATTGCATGCGTCTCGTGGCGGCTTGGGTTTTGGTCAAGGCGACACCCTACGCCCGAAACGCGCATCTTCAAAGGTGACTCTCCGTAAAAATTGTAGCGCATTGGAGGTAGTTACAATTTTAAGGTGTATGTGATTTGGGGGCATAGGACTGGACTTGACTATTTGTTCTCTTTTTGTATCATATTGTCTGAATACCGTCTGGGCCCCCTGTCTGCGGCCATGAAAGCCTTCGCCTTCGATCTGTACGCCCGTTACCCGGATGGCCGGCAGCAGCCGCTGCGCGGCCGGATCTCCGGTCCCGCAGCCGATGCCGCGCGCGGTTATGTCTGCGCCTGGACCTGCTCGCTGTTCGGCGGCGGCAGCTTTCATTCCGCCTATCCGGAATGGGCCTATGCGAAAGCCGTGTCCTTCATCCGCATCGAATGCGAGATGCAGCACGCAACGCTCTGCGATACCGAAGGCCGCGAGATCGCGTTGCAGCCGCCGACCGTCGACGGTTACGGCCTGCCCTGTTTCCCGGAGGCGCGCTTTCGTGGCCGCACGTTGCAGAACGGGGTCTGGACCGATTTCACGGCTGGCGTGCGACCGCCGGAACGCCGCCTGCCGCAAACCGGCATGACCGATATCTGGGGCTGTGAGGTCGCGTGTTCCCTGCTGGATATCCGGGGGCCGATTCTGTCCTCCTGGCCCGAGCATGGCTATGAACTGGCGTATCGCTTCCTGCGCCGCCTGCTGGAGCGCGAGGCGCCGGTCACCGCCATGAATGGCGCCGCCCTGCTGCTGCGGGCGCCGGTGCGGCCGCCGCGCCGGCACTGACTGATCGCCCAGGATGTAAAAGGCATCGCCTTGGACAGGGAGAACGCGAGCAACGCAGAATAAGACGGAATAAGCATCGGATAAGACCGGATAAGCCGGAATAAGGCGCAACAGGCGGCGGATAAGCCGGACCACGCCCGTAACAAGACGATATAAGCCCGGATCATGATCGCGCCGCCGGCCGGATCGCCACCCGCCCGGTCCTGCCTGCCCGGCCTTGCCGGGTGGCGGCGCCGCCCGGATTGCCCAAGGATTCCCGCAGGATGCCCGGGCTTATCGGCCCGCCGGCCCGTCTTGCCCGGGGCCGGCGGCTCCTGTATGGTCCGCGCCATCACGCCGGCCCCGGCGCACCCGTAGCTCAGCTGGATAGAGCGCTGCCCTCCGAAGGCAGAGGTCACAAGTTCGAATCTTGTCGGGTGCACCATTCCGCCGGCCTTCCGCACCGCCCCGCATTAACCCGATCGCTACCCGGTACGGGCGATGCTGCGGCAGGATCGCAACAGGACGGCGCCATGCGGGTGGTTTTCGCAGCGAATATCCCGCCCCAGCAGCCGGCGGAGCAGAGCGGCCATCTGGCCAGCGCGCGCTATCGCGGCCTGATCCCGGCGGCGGCCCTGCGCCAGGACGGCGTGCCGGCCACGGTGATCTCCTTCCTCGACCTGTTCAAACCGGATTTCGATCCCGCCATCGATCTGCTGGTGCTGCACCAGCCGAAAGACGACATCGTCCATTTCGCCAAGGTGATCTCGGTCTTCCTCGATCGCATGGAGGCGGTGCGGGCGCGCGGCGGCGTCATCCTGCTCGATGTCTCCGATTTCAAGTTCAGCGCCGAATATGCCGCCCGGCTGACCGAGAAGCTGGGCCGCGAGGGCGCCGAGACCTACCGCCTGATCCTCGACAACATCTTCGCCCGCAGCAGCGCCGTCACCGCGCCCACCGAGGCGCTGGCCGCCATGCTGCGCACCGTGCTGCGCGACAAGCTGCCGGTTTTCGTGGTCGACGATGTGGTGGAGGTGGAACAGCGCGCGCCGCGCTTCGCGCCCGGCCCGGTGCTCAAGCTGCTGTGGTTCGGCATGATGTCGTCGCATGCCGAGGCGATGCAGCGCTTCCTGAAATACGATCTGCCGCGCATCGATGCGCAGCAGTCGGTGCAACTGCAGCTGATCTGCGAACCGCTCAGTGCCGCGCCCGATGGCGTGCTGGTGCTGGAAGAGGGCGGCAAGACCCATCGCGTGACGGTGACGCCCTGGTCGGTGCCGGCTGTGCAGCAGGGGTTGGAGGATTGCGACATCGTGGTGCTGCCCTTCGATGTCGAGTCGCATCTCTCGCGCGGCAAGAGCAACAACCGCGCCCTGCAGGCGCTCTATGCCGGCCGCTACACGGTGGCGCATCCGATCGACAGCTACCTGCCGTTGGGGGAGTATGTCGGTCTCGACCGCGATCTGGCGGCGGCGGTGGCCACGGCGCTGGCCGATCCGGCTGCGGCGCTGGTGCGGATCGGGCGCGGCCAGGCCCATGTGGCGGCGCAGTACAGTCCCCAGGCCATCGGCCGGCGCTGGCTGGCCCTGGTCCGGCAGCTGCTGCCGCCCGCTTCTTAACCGCCGGACTTCTTAACGTATCGTCAGGTTTCGGCCGCTAGTCTGCCGGGGCCGGAACCCGGTCCGGCGCAGAAGGATACAGTCAAGCCGATGCGGATCATCGCCACCGACCTGCCCGATGTGTTCATCATCGAGATGCGCGCCTTCTCGGATGCCCGCGGCTTCATCAAGGAGCTGTGGAACGCACCGCGTTATCTCAACAACGGCCTCGGCGTCCCCTCGGTGCAGACGAATTTCTCCCGCTCCGGCAAGGGCGTGGTGCGCGGCCTGCATTTTCAGGAACCCCATGCCCAGGGCAAGCTGGTCACCGCGCTGGCCGGCGAAGTGTTCGACGTGGCCGTCGACATCCGCAAGGGCTCGCCGCATTTCGGCAAATGGACCGGCACCGTGCTGTCGGGCGACAACCATCGTCAGTTGTGGATTCCGCCGGGCTTCGCCCATGGTTTCGCCGTGCTCAGCGACAGCGCCGATTTCCTCTACCAGTGCACCGCGCCCTATGATCCGAACTGCGAGCATGCGATCCGCTGGGATGATCCCGCCATCGGCATCGACTGGAAGGTGAGCAACCCGGTCATTGCCGACAAGGACCGCGCCGCGCCGCTGCTGCGGGATGTGAAAGTCCTGCCGCCGTATTATCCGCTGCCGCCGCTGATCACGACGCAGAATGGCATCGGGGTCTGACAACACCGGGCGGCTGCGCGTCGCCGTCATCGGGCAGAGCGGCCAGCTCGCCCGTGCCCTGGCCGAGGCTGCAGCGGAGTCCGGCTGCGAT
The DNA here is from genome assembly GCF_058806975.1 of Ferrovibrio sp. GW821-FHT12E11. Lineage (NCBI taxonomy): Bacteria > Pseudomonadati > Pseudomonadota > Alphaproteobacteria > Rhodospirillales > Rhodospirillaceae > Ferrovibrio > Ferrovibrio sp. GW821-FHT12E11. The sequence continues at coordinate 1,108,173 of NZ_JBXAQG010000001.1, read as the reverse complement.
GTCGTGTGCCTGGGTCGGCCGCAGCTCGATCTGGCGCATCCGGCCACGATATCGCCAGCGTTGGCGGCTGCCGATATCGTCATCAATACCGCGGCCTATACCGCCGTCGACAAGGCCGAGGCTGAACCCGATCTCGCTTTCCGCATCAACCGCGATGGCGCCGCCGCCGTGGCGCAGGCCTGCGCCGCTGCCGGCCTGCCGCTGATCCACGTCTCCACCGATTATGTCTTCGACGGCATGGCGACGCAGGCCTACCGCGAGAGCGATGCCTGCAACCCGCAGACGGCCTATGGCCGCTCCAAGCTGGCCGGCGAGCAGGCGGTGCTGCAGGCGTATCCCGCCGCGGTGATCGTTCGCACCGCCTGGCTGCACAGTCCCTATGGCAGCAACTTTGTCCGTACCATGCTGCGTCTGGCCGGCGAGCGCGACAGCTTGCGGGTGGTGGCCGACCAGCAGGGTTCGCCCACCTATGCGCCGGATCTCGCCGTGGCGTTGCTTGCCATGGCGCGGATGCGTGCGGTGGCGCCAGACGATCCACGGTTCGCCGGCCTGTTCCATCTGGCCGGCAGCGGCATGGCCAGTTGGCATGCCGTGGCGCAAGCAACCATGGAGGCCGCAGCGGCACTGGGCCAGCGTGCCGTGCCGGTGGCGCCGATCACGACGGCCGACTATCCGACGCCGGCACAGCGGCCGGCCTTCTCGGTTCTCGATACCGCAAAGGTGGCGCAGGTCTATGGCATTCGCCTGCCGCCCTGGCGCGACGGGCTGAATCGTGGCGTCGCCCGCCTGCTGGCGCCGGCTTCTGCCTTGCCTGCCTCATAACTCCATGCGATGAGCATCCGATGTCCGAGATCAAACTCTGCTGTCTGACCGTCACGCCGCTGCCCCGTCACCGGGCCGCCGGCGGCCTGCTGGCACTGACCGGCTTGACCGCGGAACGACTGGCCGCTGCAGCGCCCGCTGTCGTGGTGCTGCCGGCAGCCGTGCAGCCGGCCGTGCTGCAGGCCGCATCCTGGGCGCGACAGCAGGGCGCGCGGGTGCTGATCGATTGCCATGACGGGCAGCTGGAGACGCTGGTCCAGCCGGGCGTGCTGCGGACGCTGGCGGCGTCGGCCGATGGCTTCGCTGCGGCTTCGCCCGGGCTTGCCGCGCTGGTGCACCAGGAAACCGGACGGACGGCGTCTCTGGTCAGTGATCCCTGCAGTCTGCCGGCCCTGCCGCCACGCTTTGCCCCGCAGCCGGGCCAGCCCCTGCAACTGGTGTGGTTCGGTGATGCCGTCGACCTGCCCGAACTAGGCCCGCTGGCCAATGAACTGCTGGCCTATACGTCGCTGCGCCCGCTTGCTCTGACCATCCTCGGCACCTTGCCGGAGCCTCTGGCCGGCACGCTGCGCCGCATGCATGAAGTGACCGGCGGTCGCCTGACCGTGACGGTGCGCGAGGGCGACGACGCAGCCATTGCCGCGGCGCTGGACTCTTGCGACGCGGTGGTGCTGCCGGCATCGCCGGACGAACGCGGCCGTTTGCGCAGCGCAAGCCGCGCGGTGACGGCGATCCGCGCCGGCCGGCTGGTTGTCGCGGTGCCGCAGCCGGCCCTGCAGGCCTTCGATGGGGGTTTGTTGCTGGATGGCTCACTGGCCAATGCGCTGCGTCGGGCCGAGAAGGAGGCGCAGGCCATGGTGGCGCGCATCGCTGCCGGTCAGGCGCTGGTCGAAGCGCAGTGTTCGACTACGGCCGTGGCCGCGCAATGGCAGGCCGCTGCCGCTGCGGCGCTGGCGGCGGAACCGGTTGCCGTGCCGGCCGCGGTGGCGGTCATGTCCGGCGTGAAGCTCAATCTCGGCTGCGGCGACAAGATCCTGCCCGGCTATATCAATTGCGATGCGCTGGCCTCGCGCGGCCAGGGCGGCGCGGTGGATGTCCAGTGCAATATCACCCAGCCGCTGCCCTTTGCCGACAATGTCGCCGGCGAGGTCCTGGCTGTGCATGTGGTGGAGCATATCTGGCGCTGGCAGGTGGCCGATGTGCTGCGCGACTGGCGTCGCGTGCTGCAGCCCGGCGGCAAGATCGTGCTGGAATGCCCGAACCTGCTGAGCGCGGCGATGGAGCTGGTGAAGAACCCGATGCTGGCGGCCGGGCCCGGTCCGGAAGGTCAGCGCAGCATGTGGGTGTTCTACGGCGATCCGCGCTGGCGCGATCCGCTGATGAATCACTGCTGGGGCTATACGCCGCAGAGCCTGGCGGCCCTGCTGGTCGAGACCGGGTTTGTCGAGGTGCGGCAGGAACCGGCGCAGTTCAAGTTGCGCGAGCCGCGCGACATGCGCATCGTGGGCGTGAAGCCGGCGTAAGCCGTCAGGCCGGCCACTCGCCGGGGTCGATCAGGTTCTTGTCGACCAGGTAGCGCGCCAGGTGCAGGTCGATGGGACGGTCGATCGCCACCGAATGCAGATCATCCATGACCAGGCCGTAGCTGTTCGGCGGATCGCCGTAAATCTTGCCGGTGCGCTTGAAGGTCTGCCAGTCGAACAGGTAGAGGCTGCCGTTCATGGTGACTTCGTCCTTGAAGTCCTGGCGGCGCAGCGTGTGCATATTGGCGATACGGTCGACAATGGTGGCGATCGAACCGTCGGGGCCGATCGGCGCGACGAAGATCGATGGCATCGTCACCTGGCGCACACCGACCACCAGCGTCGCCTTGCGCGCCTTGTACAGCGCAATGGCCTTGGCGTAGTCCTCGGCACGGGCGAAGGGCGAAGCCGGCTCAAGCAGCAGGATGGCGTCATAGGAGGTGCCCTCCTCGCGTTCGAACCAGTCGATGGCATGCTGTACCACCTCGACCGCCTGGGTGGTGTCGCTGGCGAGTTCGGCCGGGCGCAGGAACGGGCATTCGACGCCATGACGGCGGGCTTCGGCCTGGATTTCCTCGGACTCAGTAGAGATCACCAGCCGGGTGCATTGGTTGCGCGCCGAGCGGGCCTTGTAGCCGATCAGCGACAGGCCGCCGACTTCCTGCAGGTTCTTGCGCGGCACGCCTTTGGACCCGGCGCGGGCAACAATCAGGCCGAGGATGCGCAGGTCGGGATCGCCGGTCATGCCGGATGCGCCGCCGTGGTTGCGGCCACGACGCTCTGCATGGCCGAGAGCGGCGCAATCAGTGCCATGTTCGGCGCCGGCATCAGCACACCGACGCCCTCAATGCCCAGCATCTTGGCGGCCGCATGCACGAACAGCTTGCATTCACGGTGGTTCAGCAGCGGCCAGCGGCGCTCCATCGACTTGTCAGCGCCAAAATTCTTGACCGAACGCATCGGCGTGAGGGCGAGATCGGCAAAGGTGCAGGCCGGCGGGTCGAGCGCATCGAATGCATCGAGCGTTTCCTGCACCACGAAGTTGTCGACGCCGAAGATATACTTGCGGATGATATCCAGGCTTTCCGGATAGGGCTGCTTGATCTGTTCCAGCGCATTCTCCGGGCCCAGGGCGGGCACCAGCGTGGAGCTGAACATCTGGTCGGCCTCGGCCATGAAGTTGCCGACCTGCTTGTCCAGCAGCAAGGCCTCCAGGCCGGTGGTGCAGTTGCCCTGCAGCACGGCGTCGGCGGCCAGCAGCCACGGCACGATCGGCCCGCTGTCTTCGACGAAAACCTTCGGCAGATGCTGCAGGCGGTCACGCCAGATCTGCGGATTCTCATGCGGGTGCGGTCGCACGATGACCGTTTTGCCTTCCGCCGACAGCTTTTCGCTGAGCAGGACGATGGTGGCGATGCCGATCTGCTCGCGCTCATGCTGTTCGGAGAAGTAGTCCCGCTGCATGTCGCGGGCCAGGCTGTTATAGCCGGCGCGTTCCTGTTCGACCGGGCGGAAGCTGCCACTCAGTCCGAACGAGGAGGTGATCAGGGTGAAGTCGCCGAACTGCTGCTTGATGGCCTGGACCGCCGGCATGTACAGCGCACGCGTATGCGGACGCAACAGCTCGATACGGGCATTGCCGATGGTCAGGACCTTGCCGAAGGGCATGGCCTTGGCCATCCGTGCATCCAGCGAGGTCGACGACAGATAGACGTCGACATGCTGCGCCGTGGCCTCGTTGTAATGAATCTTGGCGTAGTCGGCGCCGTAGTCGTTGTCTGCGATGTTGATGATTTCCTCACAGCTGCCGACGGTGCGGCTGCCGTGCTGATGGGCGAGGGCGTAATAATGCGCGCATTGCCGGCTCACGGTCTTGTGCCAGAAAATGCCGGCCGGCAGGTTGGGCAGATTGGCGCGCATGATCAGCTTCTGGGTGAGCATGCTGGTGTAGCCGCGGGCCGCCGCCGCCACGGCAAAGAACAGCCGCGCGTTCAATTCGCGCCGCTGCACCTCGCACGACATATAAATCGGTCTGATCTTCATCGGTGGGCGCGCGGCCTTTGGCGCTTTGTTAACGAAATCACAGCATTCTCGCGGGTATATATATAACAAGGTGTTAAAAAGACCAGCGGGTTTTGCGATGCGGGACGGTACAGGACAGCGGCGCGAATCCGGCAATGCACGGTCGCTCGACAACTGCCTTGCCGATCTGAGCGCCTCCATTCTCGACGTGATTCGCTGCCTGCATATCAACGGCCTGCGGATCGTGCTGATTCACGAAAATGGCTTCCTGCGCGGCACCGTCACCGACGGCGATATCCGGCGGGCGATCCTGGCCAACATCTCGCTGGAGACCGCCGCCCATACGATCATGAATGCGCAGCCGATGGTGATCGATTCTTCGGTCAACCATGTCCGTGCCCTGGAGACCATGCGGCGAAATGCCATCACGGTCCTACCGGTTGTCGATGGCGAAGGCCGTATCCTCGATCTGCTCGAGATGCGGCAGCTGCTCAGCGAGCAGTCCCATCGCAACTGGGTGGTGCTGATGGCAGGCGGACTGGGCACGCGGCTGCGTCCGCTGACCGAGACGATTCCGAAGCCGATGGTGGTGGTGGGCGGACGGCCGATTCTGGAAACCACCATCATCCAGTTCGCCGGCCAGGGTTTCCACGAACTGTTCGTATCGGTCAACTACAAGGCCGAGATCATCGAATCCTATTTCGGTAACGGACAACGCTACAACGCGGATATCCGATATCTGCGCGAGCCTTCCCGGCTGGGCACCGCCGGCGCCCTGTCGCTGCTGCCGCAGCGTCCGGAGCATCCGGTGATCGTCATGAATGGCGATATCCTGACGACGCTGTGGTTCCCGAGCCTGGTCGAGGCGCATGAGAAATCCGGCGCGCTGGCCACGGTGGCGCTGACCGAGCATACCTATACGGTGCCGTTCGGCGTGGTCTCGGTCGATGGCGCACGGGTCGCACGCATTGAGGAAAAGCCGTCGCAGAAGATGAAGGTCAATTCCGGCATCTATGTGCTGAGCCCGGAAGCCTGGGACTGGATCAAGCCTGGCGAGCTGCTCGACATGCCCAGCCTGCTGGCGCGCATGCTGGAGGCCGGTGCGCCGGTCGGCGCCTGGCAGATCGAGGGCTACTGGACCGATATCGGCCGCTACGAGGATCTCGGCATGGCCAATGCAAAATTCGGCGAAATTTTCGGCGGCATCGGCTGAGTATACTGCAGTCCGGCCTAGCGGTGCCCGGTATCGAAAAAACCGACCAGCTGCGCCAGCTGGTTTGCCTGCGTGGCAAGCTGCTGGGCTGAAGCCGAGGTTTCTTCCACCAGGGCGCCGTTGCGCTGCGTCATCTCGTCCATCTGGCCGACAGCGGTGTTGATCTGGTCCAGGCCGGTGGCCTGCTCGCGGCTGGCCGCCGTGATCTCGGCGACGATGTCGGAAACCTTCTTCACGGATTCCATGATGTCGGTGAGCGAGCGGCCGGCCTGACCGACCAGTTCGGCACCGGTCCTGACCTGGGTGCTGGACGTGCCGATCAGCGTCTTGATGTCCTTCGAGGCGCTGGCGGAACGCTGGGCGAGCCCGCGGACTTCCTGGGCCACCACGGCAAAGCCCTTGCCGGCTTCGCCGGCGCGGGCGGCTTCGACCGAGGCATTGAGCGCCAGCAGGTTGGTCTGGAAGGCGATCTCGTCGATCAGGCCGACGATGTCGGAAATCTTGCGCGCGCTCTCTTCGATGCCGCCCATGGCACCGACCACTTCCGTCATGATATGGCCGCCGCGTTCGGCGGCATTGCGGGCAGCCGAAGCCATCTGGTTGCCGGCCTCGGCATTGTCGGCATTCTGTTTCACCGTGGTGGTGATCTCGTGCATCGAGGCCGCGGTTTCCTCGATTGATGCGGCCTGGGATTCCGTGCGCTGGGCCAGATCCTGACTGGCGGTGGAAATCTCGGCCGAGGCGTTGCGGACCACCTGGGCGGTTTCGGCCAGGCGGGCGGCGAAGTCGCGCAGCTTGCCAGCCATGCTGTTGACGCTGTCCTTGAGCTGACCATAAACACCGCTGTAGCTGCCATCGACCGACCGTGTCAGCGTGCCGTTTGCCATGGCGCCGGTCACATCGGCCAGTTCGCGCGTCATCTGCTGCAGCGTTTCGGTCAGGGTGTTGAGCTGCTGGCTGATGGTCAGCAGGAAGCCATCCTTGCCGGCCTCGTCGAGACGGCCGGCGAGGTCGCCGCCCGCGACGCGCTCGCAAAGGTTCGAAATCTCGGCAATCGCCTGGCGCTCGCGCGCTTCCCGTGCGTTGCGCTCGCGTTCGGTTTCCGCCCGTTGCGCTGCCGCACTCGCCTCGGCGTTGCGTTTGTCGATGGCATTCTGGCGGAACACCAGCAGTGAGCGTCCGATCAGGCCAACCTCGTCGCGGCGGCCGTCATCGGCAATCTCGATGTTCAGGTCATCCTGGGCCAGGCGTTCCATCCCCGAGATCATGCGGCGCAGCGGGCGGCTGATCGCCGCCAGCGTGATCAGGATGGCAAGCCCGAGGCCGATGGCGCCGCCGATGCCCGACTGCACCAGCATGGCGGTGACGGCGCGGTCGCCATCCACGCGCGCCTTGGCGCTGAACTCGGTGATCTCCTTGGAGATCGCATCCTCCATCGGCCGGATGCGATTGCGAATCTCCTCGGCCTGCACCGCGCCGGCGGCGGCAACCTGCCGGCTGGCCTCGGCATTGCCCTGTTCGGCCGCCTGCAGCACGCTGCGATGCACGGCTTCATAGGCCTCGACTGCCTGGACCATAGCGGCCAGCCGCTGCTGCGCGTCCGCGCCATGCAGCAGGCCCTTCAGGTTGTCGATGCGCACGCCAAGCCGGCGCCGTTCATCGGCGGCCCTGGCGGCGACCTCGCTGCGTGCAGCCGGCGTCGTGGCATGTGGGATGCTCTCCACCATGCGGATCCAGCTCAAGGCGTTGGCGGTGCCGCGTCCGGCATTCTCGACCCGCTTGGCCTGCAGTTCCAGTTCAGCGATATCGGTGGAGAGTTCGTGCAGGCCGCGATAGCCGGTCCAGACGCTGGCGGCCATGGCGGCCAGCAGGACCAGGATGACGGTCATGATTTTCCAGAGAATGCCCCAACTCTTGAATGACAGCATGACAGCGCCCCCCATGCAGCAGACCGGTTTCTGGTGCGTATTGAATGCCTAAAGCGGTGGTCGGGGCTACCGGATTCTATTGGGGCTGGTGCTTACACGGTAAAAACCGCTTGACATTTCAATATAATCTGTGTACGGATTAAATGGCTGAGGCAAATATGCCCGGCAGGCAGGGGGGGATTTATGACACAGGTACAGGATCGTCCGGTCATCGTTGTTGGCGGCGGTATTGGCGGACTGGCATCCGCGCTGGCGCTGGCGCTCAAGGGCATCCGCAGCATCCTGCTGGAGCAGTCGGCTGAATTCCGTGAGGTCGGCGCCGGCATCCAGCTCGGTCCGAATGTGTTCAAGCGCTTCGATGCCCTGGGCATCCGCGCCGGCATCGATGCCAAGGCGGTGTTTCCCGACAACCTGATCATGCGCGATGCCCTGACCGGCGACGAGGTGACGCGCATGCCGCTGGGCGAGCAGGTGGTAAAGCGCTGGGGCACGCCTTATGCCGTCACCCATCGTGCCGACCTGCATGCCACGCTGGTGGAGGCCTGCCGCGCCCAGCCGCAGATCGAACTGCGCAACAATGCCAAGGTCGCCGCCTATACGGATACCGGCGAGGGCGTGACCGTAACGCTGGCCGATGGCGAGAGTCTTGCCGGCAGCGCGATGATCGCCTGCGACGGGCTGTGGTCTGCCGTGCGCGAGGATATCGTCGGCGATGGCAAGCCGCGCGTTTCCGGCCATGTCGCCTATCGCGCCGTGCTGCCGGCCGCAGACGTGCCGCAGGGCCAGTTCGAAAACAACGTGGTGCTCTGGGCCGGCCCGAAAACCCATCTGGTGCATTACCCGCTGCGCCGTGGCGAGCTGTACAATCTGGTCGCCGTGTTCCACTCAAACCGCTACGAGGAAGGCTGGAATGCGTTTGGCGATGTGGATGAGCTGAACGAGCGCTTCCAGAACCAGCAGCCGCAGGTGCACAAGCTGCTCGACAAGATTGAGTCCTGGCGCATGTGGGTGCTGTGCGACCGCGAGCCGGTGGCGAACTGGACCAAGGGCCGCATCACGCTGCTGGGCGATGCGGCGCATCCGATGCTGCAGTATCTGGCCCAGGGCGCCTGCATGGCCATCGAGGATGCAGTCTGCCTCGCCGATTGCCTTAGCCAGTCGCGCAGCGATCCGAACGAGGCTTTCCTCGCCTACCAGCAGGCGCGTTACCTGCGCACGGCGCGGGTGCAGGTGATGGCAAGGGTCTATGGCGATTTCTATCATGCGACCGGGCCGGTGCGCGAATTGCGCAACATGGCGCTGTCGGGCCGTACGACGGAGCAGGCCTATGCCGGGAATGACTGGCTGTATGGCGGCTAAAGCGTATCCAGCGGAATTTTAAGATAGCGCCGGCCATTCGTTTCGGGCGGCGGCAGATGGCCGGCGCGCATGTTGACCTGCACGGACGGCAACATCAGCTTCGGCATGTCCAGTTCGGCATCGCGCGCGGTCCGCATGGTCACGAAACTGTCTTCATCCACACCGTCGCGGATATGCACGTTCGACCGGCGCTGCTCGGCCACCGTGGTTTCCCAGCGATAATCGTCGCGGCCCGGCGCCTTGTAGTCATGACAGAGAAACAGCCGTGTCTGTGGCGGCAGCGCCAGGATGCGGCGGATCGAGCGATACAGTTGCCGGGCATCGCCGCCGGGGAAGTCGCAGCGCGCCGTGCCGTAATCGGGCATGAATAGCGTATCGCCGACAAACGCCGCGTCGCCGATCACATATGTGGCGCAGGCCGGTGTGTGGCCGGGCGTGTGCAGCACCTGCACGGGCAGGCTGCCGATCATGAAGGTGTCGCCATCCGCGAACAGGCGGTCGAACTGGCTGCCGTCGCAGGCGAAGTCCGCGCCGGCATTGAAGATGCGGGCAAAGGCGCCCTGGACCTGGGTCACATCGCTGCCGATGCCGAGGCGGCCGCCGCTACGCCGGCGCAGATAGGGCGCCGCCGACAGATGATCGGCATGCACATGGGTTTCCAGCACCCAGTCGGTCTGCAGGCCCTGTGCCGCCACATGCTTCAGGATGGCGTCGGCACTGGTCGTGGCGGTGCGGCCCGACGCGGCATCGAAATCCAGCACGCTGTCGATGATGGCACAGCGTTGCGTCGCGGGATCGGCGACCACGTAGCTGACCGTGTAGGTGGCGGAATCGAAGAAGGCATGAACGAGCGGATGCATGACGATATCCTGCGCGTCCGGGCTGATTCTTACAATCCTATTCTGTGGATTTTATGGGCGGGTTGCGGGCGAAAATCGTCAGCAGCATCGCCGCGAAAATACCGCCAGCCCCCAGGGCGAACAGCAGGTTGTAGGAATGCGTCTGCTCGAACAGGTAGGAAAACAGGTAGCCGACGCCGGCCGAAGCGCCGGCAAACCCGGCGGTGAGCCAGCCCCAGACCTGGCGATGGGCGGCAAAGCCGACCAGTTCGACCACGCGTCCGGACGCCAGCGCCGAGATGCCCGGCGTCATCGCACCGACGGTGACGGCCGAAATGCCCAGCGCGATCGGATGTTGCGACACCAGCGGGATGGCGATGGCGAAGCTCTTGATGGCGAGCACGCCGATGATGCTGCGATAGAAACCGAAGCGCTCGGCCACGAAGCCGACCAAGATCGGACCGCTCAGGGCACCGATGCCGAACAGCACCCAGGAGAGGCCGCCGGCGGCGACGCCGCGGCCAAGCCCGCGTGCCACGTAATCGGCCAGGAAAACCGTGTGCGGCACGAAGCCGGCGGAATCCAGCGTGTAGGCAGCCAGCAGCAGGGCGACCGGCAGGGTGAAGGCGCGCGCCGGCGCATCGCCGAGGGCCGGTGATGGCAGGGTGGCATCGCTGTCCCACTGTTTCCATGTCAGGGCCGCGATGATCAGCGCGAGAAGGCCCATGCCGGCCCAGATCGGCGCGGGGCCGAGGCCGGCCAGCGCCGGCACCAGCGTTCCGGCCGTGATGATGCCGGTGCCGACGCCGGTGAAGATGATGCCATTGGTGCGGCCGCGCTGGGCCAGCGGCGCGCGACTCAGGATCAGCGGAATCGCCGCCACCATCAGCAGGCCGCCGGTGAAGCCGGCGAGAAACCGCCAGGGCGCAAACCAGAAAAAACCCCAGGGCAGGGCGCAGACGATCAGGCTGACAGCCGTCAGCACCATGGAGATGCGCGTCAGGCGCGCCACCGGCACCAGCCGCGCCAAGGTGGCCGCCAGCAGGCTGCCAGCGACATAGCCGAACAGGTTGGTGGCGCCGAGATAACCGGCCTCGCCAGCGCTGAGCCAGTCGTTCTCGATCAGCACCGGCACCAGCGGCGTATAGCCGAAGCGGCCGAGACCTAGACCGAGCAACAGGGCGCCAAAGCCGGCCAGGGCGTTACGCACAACAGGATTGATCATGGGGAAAACACACCGGAAGCTGGCCAGAAAGCCGAAGCCTTATGCTAGCCCAGCGACCGGGTGTCGACGACCATCGCCGCTATAATATTTAGCGATGGCACATATGCATTTTATGGCACGTACGCATTATTGATGCAGCTATCTACTTGCCGAGCAGGCCTTTCAGCTTGTCCGTGGCCGAGCCAGTACCGCCGGTGCTGCCGCCCGTGCCGCTGCCGCCGAGCAGGCCGCCGGCCTGGTTCTTCAGCAGATCGCCCGCCTGCTTCTGCAGTTCGCCGGTGGCGACGCGGCTGGCCTGGGCGGTGATCGCGCCGATCACCTTGTCCGTCACTTCAGCCGGCGTGGCGCCACCCTTGTCCTTGCCGATATCCTTCAACTGGATGGTCGGCAGCGGCGCTGACAGCGTGCGGCCCTGCAGCGCGCTATGGGTAATGGCGATCCTGCCGTCGCGGATGATCAGGTTCTCAATGATGACTTTCTTTTCCGGCTGCTTGCTGGCGGCCTTATCCTTGTCCTCGGCGGCGCCGGCGGTCTTGTCGGGTTCTTTCTTGCCGCCACTGAACTTGGCCGCGTAGGACTGCACGTTCTTCTGCAGGGTTTCCAGATTGCCGCCAGCGGAGGCGTATTCATAGGAGATCGCCGGCTGCAGGATGGTGACATCCTTGATGATGATGGTGTTGGACTGCAGGCTTGCGATATCAAGCGCGATCTTGATGTCGCCCAGCGCAATCGCTTCGGGGCCATTGAAGCCTTTCGGGTTCTTCACCACCAGGCCGCTCAGCTCGCCGCTACCGCTGGTGGGCGCGAGCTTGACGCTTTTCAGGGTGACGCTGGCCTGGGTTGACTCGGTGCCGTAGCGCTCGATCACCGCCTTGACGATGCTGTCGAGGTTGGACGCGAAGTAATAGGCCGCACCGGCAATGGCGATCACGACGATGGCGACGGCGAGAGCGATTTTCTTGATCATGGCCTGTCCTCTTCTGGGCGGTTTCCTGCCGATGGTGATTATCCGCCGGTCGCTGCGGCGCGGCAAGAGATTGCCATGGCGGCCCCGTGCCAGCGACTAGGCAGGTGCCGGGAAAGCCGGTAAAGTCCGGCCAACTGATATATCAGATGGGAGAGAAAATGACCGAGACCCCGTCGACCGGCTCTCTGGCCGATCGTCTGAGCCGGTGCTACGCCTCGGCTGTCCATGATGTGCTGCGCGCCCAGGGCCATGATAACTGCCTGCTGCCGCACGAGATTCGCCCGATCGATCCGGCCCATACCCTGGCCGGTGAAATCTGGACGGTCAGCGGCCATATCGACCGCACCAGATCCGCCCACGAAACCCTGCTGGAATGGACCGGGGTGCTGTCCAAGGCACCCGGCGGCCGGGTGGTGATCTGCCAGCCCAACAACAAGGAAGTCGCGCTGATGGGCGAGCTGTCGGCCTCGGCGCTGCAGCTCAAAGGCGTGCGCGGCTATATCGTCGATGGCGGCTGCCGCGACGTGGCGATGATCGAGGGAATCGGTTTCCCGGTCTGGTGCAGCTTCTTCACGCCCTCCGATATCGTATCGCGCTGGGTGCCCGATCGCTTCGGTGCGCCGATCACCATCGGCACGGTGACGATCAGCAGCGGCGACTATGTGATTGCCGACCGCGATGGCGTGGTGATCGTGCCTGCCGCCATGGCGGAAGCGGTTGTCACCCGCACGGAAGAGGTGATGAGCACCGAAGGCGAAGTGCGTCGCCATATCATGGCCGGCATGGACCCGCAGGAGGCCTACAAGCGCTATGGCAAGTTCTGAGACCGATCCGCGCCTGCTGATCCTGGCATCCGGCGACAACATCGCCGTGGCGCGTCAGGAAATCGCGGCCGACACGGCGGTCGAAGTCGCCGGCCGTCGCGTGATCCTGCAGCGTGCACTCGGCTTCGGCCACAAGATCGCAATACGGGATATCGCCGCCGGCGAGAAGATCGTCAAATACGGCGCCCCGATCGGCCGTGCCACGGCGGCGATTGCACTGGGCGAGTATGTGCATAACCACAATGTCGCCAGCGATTACATGGCCAATACCGTGGCGGTGGAGGCAGCCCCATGACACAGACAGAGATGCGCGGCTGGCGTCGCGCCGACGGCCGCAAGGGTATCCGCAATTATGTCGCGGTAGCCTATCTGGTCGAATGCGCCCATCATGTGTCGAAAGAGATCGCCTGGCCCTATCGCGAGCAGGGCGCCCATGTGATCGGCTTTCCCGGCTGCTATCCCAATGCCTATGCGCTGAAGATGATGCAGCGGCTGTGCACCCATCCCAATGTGGGTGCGGTGCTGCTGATCTCGCTGGGCTGTGAGGGCTTCAACAAGAAACTGCTGGAGCGCACCATCAAGGACAGCGGCCGTCCGGTGGAGCTGCTGGCGATCCAGGAGCATGGCGGCACCCGCTCCACCATTGAAAAGGGTCGCGCCTGGGTCGAAGCGCAGCTCAAAAACCTGGCCGTACAGCCGACCGAACCGATGGATGTCTCCGAACTGGTGGTGGGCACCATCTGCGGCGGTTCCGATGCCACTTCGGGCCTGACCGCCAATCCGGCCATGGGGCGCGCTTTCGATTTCCTGGTTGCGGAAAAGGCGGCAGCGATCTTCGAGGAGACCGGCGAGCTGATCGGCATGGAAGGCTGGATGGCGGAACGTGCCGTCACGCCCGAACTGGGCATCGAGCTCAAGGCCTGCGTCGCCAAGGCGGCGCGCTATTACGAGACGCTGGGATATCCCAGCTTTGCGCCGGGCAATGCCGATGGCGGCCTGACCACCATCGAGGAAAAATCGCTGGGGGCCTATGCCAAGAGCGGTGCCTCGCCGATCAGCGGCATCATCAAGCCGGGCGATATTCCGCCGCGTGGCGGGCTCTATCTTCTGGATGTCGTGCCCGATGGCGAGGTGCGCTTCGGCTTTCCCAATATCAGCGACAATGCCGAGATCGCGGAACTGATTGCCTGCGGTTCGCATGTCATCCTGTTTTCGACCGGACGCGGTTCGGTGGTCGGTTCCGCCCTAGCGCCGGTGATCAAGGTCTGTGCCAATCCGCGGACCTATGCCCGCATGGCCGATGATATGGATGTCAATGCCGGCCGGATTCTCGACGGCACCGCCGATCTCGATACCGTCGGCCGCGAGATATTCGATCTGATCAAGCAGGTGGGCGCCGGTGCCGCCACCAAATCCGAGGGACTCGGGCACCAGGAATTCATCCTCACCTACAAGAGTTTCGAGCCCATCGGTCCGGCCTGCCTGCCGGCGGTGGCCTGATATCTGACAGCAGGAGAAGCGTATGCGTCTGGAAGGGAAAACAGCAGTCATCACGGCAGCGGCGCAAGGGATCGGTCGAGCCTCGGCCATCGCTTTTGCCCAGGAGGGCGCCAGGGTGATCGCTACGGATATCAACGAAGAAAAGCTGAAGCAGCTCGGCGCGCTGCCCAATATCCGCACCCGCAAGCTGGATGTCCTGGATGCCGACGCCATCGCCGCTTTCGCCAAGGAGATCGGCCCAGTCGACGCGCTGTTCAACTGCGCCGGCTTCGTGCATCACGGCACCATCCTGGAGACCGAAGAGAAAGACTGGGATTTCTCCTTCGACCTCAATGTGCGTGCCATGTATCGCATGGTGAAGGCCTTCCTGCCCGGCATGATCGCGGCGGGCAAGGGCGGTTCCATCGTCAACATGTCGTCGGCCTGCTCATCGGTGAAGGGCGCGCCGAACCGCTTTGTCTACGGCACGACCAAAGCGGCCGTGATCGGCCTGACCAAGTCGATTGCCGCCGACTTCATCAAGCAGGGCATCCGTTGCAATGCGATCTGCCCGGGCACCATCCAGACGCCGTCGCTGGACGATCGCATCGCCGCCCAGGCGGCAGCAGTCGGCGGTGTGGAGCAGGCGCGCGCCGGCTTCGTGTCGCGCCAGCCGCTTGGCCGGCTCGGCACGCCGGAGGAAATCGCGGCGCTGGCCGTCTATCTGTCCGCCGATGAGTCCGCCTTCACCACCGGTACGATCCATGTGATCGATGGCGGCTGGTCGATCTGATCGTTCTGCAAGGAGAAACGTGAGATGAAACTGTTGCGTTACGGCCCGGTGGGCCAGGAAAAGCCCGGCCTGCTCGATGCGGCGGGCACCATCCGAGACTTGTCCACCGTGGTGCCCGATATTGCCGGCAGCACATTGAGTCCCGCTGGACTGGACAAGCTCAAGTCGCTCGATCCGAAGGCTTTGCCTGTTGTATCCGGCAACCCGCGCATCGGGCCCTGCGTCAACCGTGTCGGCAAGTTCATCTGCATCGGCCTGAATTATTCCGACCATGCGGCCGAGACCGGCGCCACCGTGCCGCCGGAGCCAATCATTTTCATGAAGGCCACCTCGGCGATCATGGGACCGGATGACGACATCATCATCCCGAAGAACTCGCAGAAGACCGACTGGGAGGTCGAGCTTGGCGTCGTGATCGGTTCGGTGGCGCGCTATGTCAGCGAAGCCGATGCGATGAAGCATGTCGCTGGCTATTGCCTGATCAACGATGTCTCCGAGCGCGCGTTCCAGACCGAGCGGCACGGCCAGTGGACCAAGGGCAAGAGCTGCGACAGCTTCGGCCCGATCGGACCGTGGCTGGTAACGGCCGACGAAGTGCCGGATCCGCAGAACCTGACAATGTTCTGCGATGTGAACGGTAAGCGTTTCCAGAATGGCTCGACCAAAACCATGGTCTATGGCGTGCGTTATCTGGTCAGTTATCTCAGCCAGTTCATGTCGCTGCAGCCCGGCGATATCATCTCGACCGGCACGCCGCCGGGCGTTGGCCTGGGCCAGAAGCCGCCAGTCTATCTGCAAGACGGCGACAAGGTTCATCTCGGCATCCAGGGTCTGGGCGAGCAGCGCCAGACCGCGCGAGACTACAAGGCCTGATCAGAAGGGCTGCGGCACCGTACGGCCGATCGAGGTGAAGAAGGCCTCGACGGCGGTGCGGCGCGGGATCGGCGCCACAGCGCCGTAGCCGATGGTGGTGAGGGCTGCCGCGGCATTGGCGTAAGTTGCGGCCTGCAACGGGTCGGCGCCGCGGACCAGCTCTGCCAGGAAGGCGCCGTCGAAACAGTCGCCGGCGCCGGTGGCATCCACGGTCGATACGCGATGACCGGCCAGTCGCCAGCGACCTTCGGCGCTGGCGACAAGAACGCCATCGGCGCCGCATTTCAGCACCACCAGCGGGATGCCCATGGCGCGGTAGAAATCGAGGATCGCCACCGGATCGCTCAGGCCGCTGAGCGCTGTCGCATCCTCCAGGCTCGGCAAAGCAATATCGCTCAGACGCAACGCGGCATGGATCGCCTCGCGTGCCGTCTCGATCGGCCAGAGTTTGAGCCGCAGGTTGGTGTCGAAGGATACCTTGCGGCCGGCCTTGCGCATGCGCCCGATGGCTGCCATCGCCGTATCGCGCATGCTCTGGCTGACCGCCAGCGTGATGCCCGAGACATGCAGCAGCTTGGCGGCTTCCAGCGCGTCACCGGGCAGGTCGGCCGGTGTCATGCGGCTGGCGGCCGAGCCCTTGCGATAATAAGTGAAGGTATGGCCCTGTTCGCCATGGGTGACGAAATAGATCGCTGTCGGGGCATCGTCGCGCTGTGCAACCGTGCTGGTATCGACGCCCTCGGTACGCCAGAGACCGAGCAGCAGGTCGCCAAACGGATCATGTCCCAGTAAAGTGCAGTAGGCGCTCGCAGCGCCCTGCCGCGCTGCAGCAATCGCACAGTTCGAGGTATCGCCGCCAAAACCGCGCAGATACTGGTCACTGCCAGCGCCACCGGTCTGGTTGAACTCGACCATGGCCTCGCCAAGGCAGAGAATATCGAACGCCATCGCGTCAGCGCCTCCCTGTTGCTCCTTTCCTAGCTGACAGGGGCGACGGGAGCAAGTCATCTGACATATCAGATATTAACTTGAGGCGGTCCAGTGGCGCTGCTACGGTGCGATCTGGCAGGAAACAAGGTCTCGTCATGGCAAAAACCACCGCCGCCCGCACCACGCGGCTTGAGCGTCCGAAATCCCTCACCGAACTGGTCAAGGATCACGTCCGTTCGCGGATCACCAATGGCGAATTAATGATGGGCGAGGCGCTGTCGGAAAACGTGCTGGCGGCACAGCTGGGCATTTCCAAGACACCAGTTCGCGAGGCGCTGCTGCAGCTCAAACTGGAAGGTCTGGTGGATATCCAGCCGCAGCGTGGCAGTTTTGTATTCTCGCTGGCGCCGGAAGAGGCGGCCGAGATGTGCCAGTATCGCGTGATCCTGGAATCGGCGGCCCTGCGCGATGCCTTGGCCAACGATGAGCCCGGGCTGGTCGAGGCGCTGGAGCAGAATGTGCGCCGCATGGCCAAGGCGGTGCAGGATGGCGACATGCCGGCCTATCGCCGGCTGGATACGGAATACCATCTGCATATCCTGGCCCGGGCCAACAACCGCTTCCTGACCCAGGCGCATCAGCAGCTTGAGATGAAAATCCAGGCGTTGCGCGCCCGCGTTACCTCGAAAGAACGCACGGTGGGGGATTCGCTTGCCGAGCATCAGAATATCGTCAAGCTGCTGCGCGCCAAGGAACGCACCAAGGCGCTGAACCTGCTGGGTGTTCATATCCGGGCGGCCTCGCGCGATTACCAGATCATCCTGCAGGAGCAGGCGCGCGGCCGGGAGCGCAAGAGCGGCTGATCATGCGGGTGTATCATGGCTGAGCGCAGCCTGGGCGGAACTGCCGCAGGCATCGAGGCGGCCGGGCACTGGCGCGGCATCGCCTTCATGCTGCTGGGCACGGCGCTCTTCACCTTTAACGATGCTCTGGGCAAATGGATGATCGCCAGCGTGGCGGTCGGCCAGCTGCTGTTCATCCGGTCTGCGGCGGCGCTGGTCGTGCTGCTGCCGATGATTCACAAGGCCGGCTGGCGCGAGACCTTCGTGCTGGCGCAGCCGGGCCGTCAGGTGCTGCGGTTGCTGCTGATCGTGGCCGAGGTGGCCTGTTTCTACATGTCCGTCCGCTATCTGCCTCTGGCGGACGTGATGTCGGTTTACCAGGCCACGCCGCTGATCGTGACCGTTCTTGCCATCCCGTTGCTGGGGGAGACGGTCGGCTGGCGTCGCGGCCTGGCAGTCGGATTCGGGTTCATCGGCGTGCTGCTGGTGCTGCAGCCGGAAGGCGGCGTGTTCACCGCGCCGGCCCTGATCGCACTCGCCGGTTCTACAGCCTATGCGCTGATGATGGTCGTCACCCGGCAGCTTCGTGCCACCGGCGCGCTGTCGATGATCGTCTATCACACGCTGGCGGTCGGGGCCGCCGGCCTGCTGACCCTGCCCTGGGGCTGGGAAGCGATCGACCTGCAGGGTATCGCCTATCTGGTGCTGATCGGCGTGGTGGCGACGGCTGCGCATGCCTGCATCAACCAGGGCCTGCGGCTGACGCCGGCCGCCGTGGTGGTGCCCTACACCTATACCTCTCTGCTCTGGGCGATCCTGCTCGGCTGGATTTTCTTCGCCGACCTGCCCACGCCGCTGATGTTGCTGGGCGCCGCTATTATCGTCGCCAGCGGACTGTTCGTTCTGCATCGCGAGAGGCAGATCAAGAAGACGTAAAGTACGATTTGGTTCGAGGGAGCCCGACATGACCGAGAAGAAACGCCTGCGCAGCCGCGAATGGTTCGACAATCCCCATGATCCGGGCATGACCGCCCTGTATCTGGAGCGGTACCTGAATTTCGGCCTGACGCTGGCCGAGCTGCGTGGCGGCAAGCCGATCATCGGCATCGCCCAGTCAGGCAGCGACCTGTCGCCCTGCAACCGCCACCATATCGAGCTGGCCAAGCGTGTGCGCGAAGGCATCCGCGATGCCGGCGGCATTCCGTTCGAATTCCCGACCCATCCGATCCAGGAAACCGGCAAGCGGCCCACGGCGGCGCTGGACCGCAACCTGCTGTATCTGACGCTGGCCGAGCTGCTGTATTCCTATCCGATCGACGGCGTGGTGCTGACCACCGGCTGCGACAAGACCACGCCGGGCATGCTGATGGCGGCGGCCACCGTGGATATTCCGGCCATTGTGCTCTCGGGCGGTCCGATGCTGGATGGCTGGTACAAGGGCCAGCGCGCCGGTTCGGGCACCGTCGTGTGGTTCGCGCGCCAGGAGCTGGCGGCCGGCCGCATCAACTACGACCAGTTCCTCGAGATGGTGGCGTCCTCGGCGCCCAGCCCGGGTCACTGCAATACCATGGGCACGGCGCTGTCGATGAACAGCATGGCCGAGGCGCTGGGCATGTCGCTGCCCGGCTGCGCCTCGATCCCGGCGCCCTATCGCGAGCGCGCCCAGATGGCCTACGAGACCGGCCGCCGCGCCGTCGAGATCGTGCATGAGGATCTCAAGCCCTCGCAGATCATGACCCGCAAGGCCTTCGAGAATGCCATCGTGGCGGCCAGTGCGCTCGGCGCCT
The DNA here is from genome assembly GCF_058806975.1 of Ferrovibrio sp. GW821-FHT12E11. NCBI lineage: Bacteria > Pseudomonadati > Pseudomonadota > Alphaproteobacteria > Rhodospirillales > Rhodospirillaceae > Ferrovibrio > Ferrovibrio sp. GW821-FHT12E11. The sequence goes on along the minus strand of NZ_JBXAQG010000001.1, from coordinate 1,088,747 downwards.
CCACCAACTGCCCGCCGCATCTGAACGCGATCGCCCGCCATATGGGTGTCGAACTGGATGTGACGGACTGGGACAAGGTCGGCTACGACATCCCGCTGCTGGTCAACCTGATGCCGGCCGGCGAGCATCTGGGCGAAGGCTTCCATCATGCCGGCGGTGTGCCGGTGGTGATGCGCGAGCTGCTGGAAGCCGGCAAGCTGCATGCCGATGCCCTGACCGTGAATGGCAAGAGCATGGGCGAGAATGTGAAGGCAGCGATCTGTGAAGACCGCAATGTGATCTGGCCCTATGCCAAGCCGATGCTGCCGGAAGCCGGTTTCGCTGTGCTTTCGGGAAGCCTGTTCGAGTCCGCCGTGATGAAGACCTCGGTGGTCTCGGCGGAATTCCGCAAGAAGTATCTGGAACGGCCTGGCGACCCGAATGCGTTCGAGGGCACCGCTATCGTCTTCGAAGGACCGGAGGATTATCACGCGCGGATCAACGATCCGGTCCTGCCCATCGATGAAAACAGCATTCTGGTGATTCGCAATACCGGTCCGATCGGCTATCCCGGCGCGGCCGAAGTGGTCAACATGCTGCCGCCCGACCGTCTAGTCAAACAGGGGATCAACCTGCTGCCCTGCATCGGGGATGGTCGCCAGAGCGGGACTTCGGGCAGTCCGTCGATTCTCAATGCATCGCCGGAAGCGGCCATTGGCGGCGGCCTCGCCCTGCTGCAGACCGGCGACAAAATCCGCATCGACCTGAACAAGCGCAGTGCCGACATCATGATTTCCAAAGACGAGCTGGATCGTCGGCGCAAGGCCTGGGTGCCGCCCAAACTCGTCAACCAGACGCCGTGGCAGGAGTTGCAGCGCAAGTATGTCGGCCAGTTGTCCACAGGCGGCTGCCTGGACTTCGCCACCGACTACCAGAAGATCGCCGAAACCTTCGGCGTGCCGCGGCATAACCATTGAGCCGCCGTTTGCAGCCCGGACACAGCTTCGCCACAGGTTGAACGTGTCTGGGCGGGACACCAGCCGAAAGTCGCGTGCGGATTTCGCACGAATGACACTTGGCAGGGCCGGGAGGGCTGGCTAAACTGATATATGAGATGCAACGTCGGCTAGCCGACGTTGCATTGAACGGCATAGCAGAACCCACAACGGGTCTGTGGTTCAGGGAGGACCGAGAAGATGCGTAAAGCATTAGGATTGATTCTGGCGACGACTGCTCTGGCCGGTATGGCGTCCTTCGCGACGCCTGCTGCGGCCCAGCAGCAGCTGACGGTTTGGTTTACCAAGGGTTTCTACGAAGCTGAAGACAAGGCGCTGTTCGCCTTCATCGAGCGTTTCGAAAAGAAGCATAATGCCAAGGTGCAGCTCAGCCTGTTCAGCACCGAGGACATGATCACCAAGACGGTCAGCGCCGTCGAAGCCGGCTCGCCGCCGGATGTGGGCTTCGGCACCACCTACGATTTCCGCACCACTGGCAAGTGGGCGAATGACAACAAGATCGAAGATCTGACCGACATCATCACGCCGATCAAGGACAAGTTCCTGCCCGGTACGCTGGAGACGGTGTGGCTGAACAATGCCACCACCAAGAAGCGCGCCTATTACGCCATGCCGGTGCAGCAGCAGACCATTCATACCTTCTACTGGAAGGACATGATCGAGGATGCCGGCTTCAAGGTTACAGACATCCCGACCGACTGGAAGGGCTACTGGGGCTTCTGGTGCGACAAGGTGCAGCCGGCCCTGCGTGCCAAGGGCAAGCGCGTTTACGGCATCGGCCATCCCAGCTCGATCGCCGCCAGCGACACCTTCTACAGCTTCCTGACCTTCGTGAACGCCTATGACGCGTCGCCGGTCGACAAGGACGGCAACCTGACGGTCGATAACCCGAAGGTGAAGCAGGGCCTGGTTAATGCGCTGAAGGATTACGCCGACGTCAACCTCAAGGGTTGCACGCCGCCGTCCTCGGTGACCTGGACCGATACAGACAACAACGTCAACTTCCACAACAAGACGACCGTGATGACGCATAACGCGACCATCTCGATCCCGTCGTCGCACCTGGACAATGCCAACAAGGGCGATGCCCAGGCGAAGATCAACTACGAGACGCTGATCCAGACCGCCGGCTGGCCGAAAAAGCCCGATGGCGGCACGCTGCCGAACCTCGCCGCGGTGAAGACCGCCGTGGTGTTCGCCGATGCCAAGCAGAAGGCGCTGGGCAAGCAGTTCCTCGCCATGCTGCTGGAAGACGAGAACCTCAATCCCTTCGTCGAAGGCGCGCTGGGCCGCTGGTTCACCGTGACCAAGGCGGGTGCGGAGCGTCCGTTCTGGACCGATGGCAAAGACCCGCACCGCAAGCAGGTCTACCAGCAGTTCATCAAGGAAGGCACGATCCCCTTCCAGTTCGTCTATGACTATCACTTCACCACGATCAACGCTGAGAATGTCTGGGGCCGTGCCATTGCGCGCGTCGCCGGCGACAAGATCAGCCCGGAACAGGCGGTCGATGAAATGATCGCCCGTATCAAGGTCCTGGTTAAGAGCTGACGCGTAACGGGAGGGCCGCGACGATGGTATCAATCGCGCAAGACGTCGCGCCCTCCCACCGCTCTGGCCGTTTATCGGCTGAGGCTACCTGGGGGATCATCATGCTGATCCCCTACATCGCCATTTTCCTGACCTTCGTGCTGTTCCCGGTCGGATACGGGATTTATCTTGGCACGGACGCGCGGGCCTATAACCGGATCTTCGACGACCCGATTTTCCTGCGCACGCTCGCCAACACCGTGATTTTCCTCGGGCTGGCAGTGAATATCAAACTGATGCTGGCTCTGCTGCTGTCCGGATTCTTCGTGCACGAGCGCCGCTGGATTCGCTGGATCAGCTTCATCTTCATCCTGCCCTGGGCGATCCCATCCATTCCCACCATCCTGTCCTTCCGCTGGATGCTGAATGCGGAGTGGGGCATGATCAATTCACTGATCTTCCAGTTCACTCTCCAGGATGGACCGGGCTGGCTGCTCGACCGCACCTATGGTCTGGGCTCGATCATCACCATCCATATCTGGAAATACCTGCCGTTCTGGACCCTGATCCTGGTCGCCGCCCGGCTGACCATCTCGAAAGATCTCTATGAATCGGCCGATGTGGATGGCGCCAGTGGCCTGCAGAAATTCCTCTACATCACCTTCCCCGGCGTGCGGAACATGTACATCACCTCCACGCTGCTTTCGACCATCTGGACGCTGGGCGATTTCAACTCGATCTACCTGCTGACCGGCGGCGGCCCGGCCGACTCCACACAGGTTCTGGCCACGCTCGGTATCCGCTATGCTTTCGGCATGAGTGAAATCCGCTCCGGCGTCGCGACCGTGATCGTGGCATTGCCGTTCATGGTGCCGATTGTGGTTCTGATGGTGCGTCGCCTGCGCGGAGACAACCAATGAATATCCGCAAGGCTTTCGATGAGGCGCGGCTGATGCTGGTCGCGGTCCTGATCCTGATCTGGACCCTGATTCCGATTTACCACCTCTTCGTCATGTCGATCACGCCCCAGGCCGAGGCCTTTGCCGGGGCGGTCTGGCCGAAAGCGCCAACACTCGACAATTACAAGACCGTGCTGACTCAGGGGCATTACTTTCTCGGCCATTTCTGGACCCAGCTCTGGAATTCCGCGCTGGTTGCCGTCGCGGTCGCCGTTCTGACCCTGGCGGTTGGCACCTGTGCCAGTTTCGCCATTAGCCGCCTGAAGGTGCGTTTCGGCGAAACCGTGTCGAATATGGCGCTGCTCACTTATCTGATCCCGGCCGCCTTCCTGGCCATCCCGATGTATACGACCATGGGACAGTACGGTCTGCTCGGCAGTCGCTGGTCGCTGATCCTCACCATGGTCACCTTCGCCAGCCCTTACGCGATCTGGATGCTGCGGCAATATGCCGACAAGCTGCCCTATGAGCTGGACGAGGCGGCCCGTATCGACGGCGCCAGTCCGATCCAGATTTTCTGGCTGATCTACCTGCCGCTGATGATGCCTTCGATGGTGGCCATCGGTACTTACGCGTTGCTGCTGGCCTGGAACGAGTATCTCTATGCCTTCCTGCTGCTGTCGGCGGAAACCGAGATCACGCTGTCGGTGGCGCTGGGACACTTCCTGAGCACCGACGACGCACCATGGAATCTGCTGATGGCGACCGGCATCATCTATGCGCTGCCGCCGGCCGCGGTTTATTACGCCTTCCGCCGCTACATGGTGGCGGGGCTCACTGCGGGGGCAGTGAAGTCCTGACGCGGAAGATAAAGACAAGAAGAGTAACAGGGAGTTAGACATGGCGAGTGTGAGTGTTGAGGCTGTGCGCAAGCGCTACGGCGCCCTGGAAGTCATCCACGGTATCGACATCAAGATTCCGGATGGCGAGTTCGTCGTTCTGGTCGGGCCTTCGGGCTGCGGCAAGTCGACGCTACTGCGCATGATTGCCGGGCTGGAAGAAATCACCGGCGGCCATATCCGCATCGGCGACAGGGTGGTCAACGACGTGGCGTCGAAAGACCGCGACATTGCCATGGTGTTTCAGAATTATGCGCTCTATCCGCATATGACAGTGCGCGAGAACATGGGCTTCTCGCTGAAGCTGCGGAAAGCCGAAAAGCCGATCATTGCCGAGCGGGTGGAGCGTGCGGCGCAGATTCTCAGCCTGGGGCAACTGCTGGATCGCTATCCCAAGCAGCTGTCGGGCGGCCAGCGGCAGCGCGTTGCCATGGGGCGCGCCATCGTCCGCAATCCGCAGGTCTTCCTGTTCGACGAACCGCTCAGCAACCTGGATGCCAAGCTGCGGGTGCAGATGCGCACCGAGATCAAGGCGCTGCATCAGCAGCTCCGGACGACGTCGATTTATGTCACCCACGATCAGATCGAAGCCATGACCATGGCCGACCGTATCGTGGTGATGCATGACGGCATCGTCGAGCAGGTCGGCACGCCGCTCGATCTTTACGACCGTCCGAATAACCTCTTTGTGGCCGGCTTTATCGGCTCGCCGGCGATCAATCTGATCCGGGGCACGCTGCGCCGCGATGGCGGCCGCAACTGGGTGGCGACCGAAGCGGGAATCGATCTGCCGCTGGATGGCGCGGCGGCGGGCCAGGATGGGCAGCCGGTGGTCTATGGCATCCGCCCCGAACATCTTTCGCCTTCCGATCACAGCGGCCTGCCGGTGACGATAGGCGTGGTCGAGCCCACGGGCGCCAACACCTTCGTCTATGCCGATCTGAGCGGTGCGCAGGTTTGCGGCGTTTTCAGCGAGCGGCGCAGCTTCAGCCCGGGCAGCACGGTGCATTTTGTGCCGCAGCAGGATCGGGTGCATCTCTTCGATGCCGGAACGGGCAAGCGCCTGGCGGCGTGATCGCCCGTGATCGCGGTCGACTGGGGCAGTAGCGGGTTCCGGGCCTACCGGCTTGGCTCTGACGGCAGCATTCTTGATATCCGCATGGCCGTGTCCGGCATCGCCAGTCTGACACCGACCGACTATGTCGCCGTGCTGCGCGATCAGATCGGCGATTGGCTGGATGCCGAGCCAGATGTACCGGTTCTGCTTTCCGGCATGGTCGGCAGCCGCCAGGGCTGGCGTGAAGCGCCTTACGCTGCCTGCCCGGCCAATCTGACTGATCTCGCTGCCAAGCTCTGCCAGGTCGAACTGGGGCACGGGCGTATGGCGCAGATCGTGCCCGGCCTGTCCTGTCGCACGCCCGCGGGCATTCCCGATGTGATGCGTGGCGAGGAGATGCAGATCTTCGGCCTGGATCATGCACAGGATGCCACCATCTGTTTGCCGGGCACCCATTCCAAGCATGTCCATGTGAAAGACGGTCGTATCGCCGGATTTGCCACGGCGATGACCGGGGAGATTTTCGCCCAGCTCAAAAGCCATGGCCTGATCGCCGCGATGCTGGCTCCTGAACAGACTGCGGACCCTGATACCGCGGCTGCGGCCTTTGCCGATGGCATCGCACGGTCGGGTCAGCCGGGCGGTTTGCTGCACCATCTTTTCGGTGTGCGCACACGGCGGCTGTTCAATGAAGTGTGCGCTGCAGCAGGTGCGGATTACCTGTCCGGCATCCTGATCGGCCACGAATTGCGCGGGACAGACTGGGTCGGTCGTGTGATGATTGTCGGAACCGGCGCTCTGGCGTCGCGTTACCGGAACGCCTTTGCCCTCCTTGGCATTGCAGCCGATATCGCGCCGGACCATGCGGCGGCCCGCGGTCTTTTCCGTCTGGGCCAGCTGCTGCAAGGGAGAATGCCATGATTGATTTCAATACCTGGCTGCGCAGCTGTCCCTTTATCGCCATCCTGCGTGGCGTCAAACCAGAAGAAGTGGTGGATATTGCCGCCGCATTGATCGAAACCGGCATCCGCATCATCGAAGTGCCGATGAATTCGCCCGAGCCGCTGACCAGCATCAAGGCGCTGGCCAAGCGCTATGGCGGCGAAGCGCTGATCGGCGCCGGCACCGTGGTCGATCCGGCCAATGTGAAGCGCATCTGCCAGGCCGGCGGCCAGCTGATCGTGGCGCCGCATGCCTGCGCGGATGTGGTGCACAAGGCCAAGGTGCTCGACATGGTGGCGGTGCCTGGCTTCGCCACGCCGACCGAAGCCTTCGCCATGATCCATGCCGGCGCCGATGCGCTGAAGCTGTTTCCGGCCGAGGCCTTTTCGCCGGCGGTGGTGAAAAGCCTGCGCGCCGTGCTGCCGCCCACCATGCCGATCCTGCCGGTCGGTGGCATCAATGCCGATAACATGGATGCCTGGTTCGAGGCCGGGGCGGCCGGTTTCGGCTTGGGCAGTTCGATTTATAAGCCCGGCTTTACGCCGCAGAAGGTGGCCAAGCGTGCCCGTGCCGTGATGCGCGTTCTGCAGCCGGCGAAGGCCGCCTAGAGGAACCTGGCGGTAATATCGGTGCTGGAGGCTTTGCCGACGACATCGAAATGCTTGCGCAGGAAGGTGCCGCCCTGCCGACGGCCCAGCGTGAACAGGCTTTGCAGGAAATCCCAGTCGACATTGTATTTGCTGGTGGCGCCGTAACGCGCCAGCTGTTCCTCGGCATCCACAGTGTGGATCAGCATGCGTTTGAGGCGGCCGCCATCATCGAACCCTGAGTCGAGCAGCTTGCTGACGAAGGCGATGGCGCGCATTTCGCGCACCAGACTGGAATTGAAGCTGAGGGTGTTGGCGCGATCGAGGATGGTCTGCGGCGTTTTCGGCACCTCGGGAATGCGCATCGGGTTGATCTGGACGATCAGGACATCGCGGCAATCGCAGTTGTAGATGATGGGATAGATCGGTGGATTGCCCATGAAACCGCCATCCCAGTAATAACTGCGGCCGATCTTCACGGCCTGGAACAGTTGCGGCAGACAGGCTGAGGCTAGCAGGGCGTCGAGGCTGAGTTCCTGATTCTGAAAAACCTTGATCTTGCCTTCCAGCACATCGGTGGCGCAGACGAACAGCTTGACCGCCGTGCAGTCCTGCAGCGCCTTGCAGTCTATGGTTGCTTCCAGAATATCGCGCAGCGGATTCTTGTTGTTCGGATTGCTCTGGTAGGGCGAGGCGAGCTTGGTGCTCAGCTCCATGAGCTGATAGCTGGGTGAATAATCGATGCCGCCGAATTTGAACCAGTGGTCGAGCAGGGTCGGACGGAATGGCGACAGGGCGGCGGCATCGGCGACCTGCCGCCAGAAGTCATGCAGGCTCTGGCGTGCCGCTTCCGGTCCGCCTTTCGCCAGTCCATGCGCCATCACGGCCGCATTCATGGCGCCGGCCGAAGTGCCGCTGATGCCCTCGAAGTCGAAGCAGTCTTCTTCAAGCAGTCGATCCAGGACACCCCAGGTGAAGGCGCCATGGGTGCCGCCGCCCTGAAGCGCCAGGTTCAGAGGCTTGCGCTTTACGGTCCGACGCGCTGCCGGTTTCTTGGCAATTTTTTCCGGTGCCGCCATGGCGAGGTCGTCATGCCCGTGTCAAAATGCAGCGATGTCCGACACTATGCAGGTCTTCGATCGCAGCGCCAAGCGGCGTCATCGCCAGCGGGTGGCCCGCAAGGGCGGGGATTACGATTTCCTGCGTGCTGCCGTGGCCGATCGCCTGCTCGATCGCCTGGATGATATCCGCCGCAGCTTTCCGCTGGCCCTTGTTCAGGGCTGCGATGCGGCCTGGCTGGAAGCGCGCCTGCAGGGACGCGGTGGCATCGAAACGCTGGTTGGCATGGATGCGGTCGCCGGCCAGCAAGCGCACCGGGGCCCGCATGTTGTCGGCGATGAGGAATTCCTGCCGTTCGCCGCGCAGAAATTCGACCTCGTGATCGCGCTGCTCAACCTGCACTGGATCAACGATCTGCCGGGTGCGCTGATCCAGATTCGCCGCGTGCTGAAACCCGATGGCCTTTTCCTTGGCGCCATGCTGGGGGGCTCGACTCTCACCGAGTTGCGGCAATCCTGGCTGGCGGCAGAATCCGAGCTGGAAGGGGGCGTCAGTCCGCGTGTTTCGCCGATGGCGGAAACACTGGATGCCGCTGCCCTGCTGCAGCGCGCCGGCTTTGCCCTGCCAGTCGCCGACAGCGAAGTGATCCCCGTGACATACGGCAATGCCTTTCGTCTGATGCAGGACCTGCGCGGCATGGGTGAGACCAATGCCGCGCTCGGCCGGCGCAAGGCCTTCACGCGCCGGGCCACCCTGCTGCGCATGGCAGAACTGTACCAGCAGACTTATGCGGATACCGAAGGCCGCATTCCGGCCAGCTTCGAGATGATCGCGCTGACCGGCTGGTCGCCTCATGACAGCCAGCAGAAGCCGTTGCGGCCGGGGCAGGCGACCACGCGCCTGTCGGATGCGCTCGGCACTGTGGCGCATCCGGTCGGCGGACCGCCCAAAGGCTACTGATCAGCCATCAGGCGTGAAAAGTAGCTCCAGGATGCGCTGCAGAACCGCATCGGCAGCCCTGCGGGCGGCGGCTTCATCCTTGGCTTCGGCCAGCCAGAGCGCGGCCTCGTTCATCGCACCGCTCAGCAGATAGGTGAGGGCTTCCGGCGGCAGCCGCTGACCGCGGGGCAGATCAGCCAGCGCCGCCTCAACGCCCTGCCGCAGAGAGCCCATGCCATGGCGGGCATCGATCTCGCGCCATTTCTGCCAGCCGATCACCGACGGGGCGTCGATCAGGTAGATCTGCCGTGCGCCGGGTTCGAGGCAGGCATCCATGAAGGCATGGCTGCCCTTCACCAGCGCCTCGAGCGGGGATTTCGCCCTGGCAGCGGCGCGTTCGATTTCGACCAGAACCTCCTGCGCCACCTGCTCGACCACCGCGGCAAACAGCGCCTGCTTGTCGGCGAAGTGATAGTACAGCGCGCCACGCGTGACATTGGCCTGCGCCACCACCTCTTCGGTGCCGGTGGCGGCATAGCCCTTCTCGGCAAACAGCGCGCGCGCGGTGGTCAGCAGGGCCGCCCGGGTCGCCGCGTGTTTTTCAGCCTTGCTCTGACGTTTTTCTTGCATACATACAGCCTGTATGTTTATATCCGGCTCGACCGGTCACGTCAACCCCCATTGCCATAACCCGGAGTGTCCTCATGAAACTCACCAGCTATTATCCCGTGATCTGCACGACCAAGCTCGCCCAGACCCGCGCGTTCTATGAAACCCATTTCGGCTTCGCGCCGGCCTTTGAAAGCGACTGGTATGTGCATCTCACCAGCCAGACCGATTCGCGCGTCCATCTTGCCATATTGGACCATACCCATCCGACCATTCCGGAAGGCTATCGCAAACCGGCGCAGGGCCTGCTGCTCAATTTCGAGGTCGAGGATGTGGATGCCGAATATGAACGCGCCCGTGCGGGCGGCCTAGATATCCGCCTGACGCTGCGCGATGAAGACTTCGGCCAGCGGCATTTCATCGTGGCCGACCCGAACGGGGTGCTGGTGGATGTGATCCGACCGATTCCGCCATCGGCTGAATTCGCTGCCCAGTATGCGCCCGACGTGCTGGACCGGATTTCAGGCTAGTCGAGCAGGTCGCGCAGCATGGCGACCAGTGGCAGGTCGGCCGGCGGCATCTCCAGCTCGCGCATCTTGATCGGGCGCAGCCATTTCATGGCCTGGCCCTCGCGCGGCTGCGGCTGGCCGGCCCAGCGCCGGCAGACATAAAGCGGCATCAGCAGGTGGAAGTCGTCATAGGCATGACTGGCGAAGGCGAACGGCGCCAGGCAGGCGGCGCTGATATCCAGATGCAGCTCTTCGTGCAGTTCGCGCACCAGGGCTGCTTCCGGCGTCTCGTTCTTTTCCACCTTGCCGCCGGGAAACTCCCACATGCCGGCCAGTTTCTTGCCGGGCGGGCGCTGGGTCAGCAGAACACGGCCGTCCTGATCGACCAGGGCGGCCGCGACGACCAGAACCACCGGCTTGGGTGCCAGCAACGCCGCAGCGTCGCCGGGGCAGAGCGGGTCGTCAGCTGCGATAGTCGGCATTGATGTCGATGTAGCCGTGCGTCAGGTCACAGGTCCAGACGCGCGCTGCACCCTTGCCGACGGCAACGTCGACATCGATCCGCACATCCTGGCTCTTGAAATGCTTGGTCGCCGCCGCGTCGTCATGATCGGGGCGCACCATGCCGTTCTTGGTCACGGCCTTGCCGCCGATCTTGATCACCAGCTTGTCGCGGTTGGCCGGCTCGGCCGACTTGCCCACCGCCATGATGATGCGGCCCCAGTTGGCGTCGGCGCCGGCAATCGCCGTCTTCACCAGCGGCGAATTGGCAATCGCCCGCGCCATGATGCGGGCGGAGGCATCGCTCTTGGCGCCGGTGACGTTGATGGTCACCAGCTTCTGCGCGCCTTCGCCATCGCGCGCGATCAGCTGCGCCAGCTCGCCCATCACATCGGTGAGCGCACGGCGGAAATCAGCCAGCCGCTTGTCGGACGCCTTGGCATGCGGCGCGTTGCCGGCCTTGCCGGTGGCGAACAGCAGCACAGTATCCGAGGTCGAGGTATCGCCATCGACAGTGAGGCAGTTGAAGCTCTGGTTGTTGGCCCCCTTGAGCAGGGCCTGCAATGTCTCGGCTGGCAGCTTGGCGTCGGTAACCAGGAAGGCCAGCATGGTCGCCATGTCGGGCGCGATCATCCCTGAGCCCTTGCAGAAGCCATTGATGGTCACCGTCTTGCCATCGATCTTGCAGGTGGCGGTGGCCAGCTTGGGGAAGGTGTCGGTGGTCATGATCGCCCGGGCGGCGGCCATCCAGCCATCGGTCTTCAACCCGCTTTTCAGTTTCGGCATCTGTGCCACGATCTTGTCGGCCGGCAGGATCTGGCCAATCACGCCGGTGGAGGCGAGATAGACTTCCGTCGCTTTGCAGCCGACAGCCTTGGCGGCACCGTCAGCCGTGGCTTTCACGGCCTGGGCGCCAGCCTTGCCGGTGAAGACATTGGCGATGCCGGCATTGACCACGAGGGCGCGGGCCGCGCCGTTGGGCAGCACCTTACGGCACCACTCCACCGGAGCGCCCGGCATCGAGGAGCGCGTGAACAGGCCGGCGGCCTGGGTGCCGGCGGCGAATTCGATCAGCAGCAGATCGTCGCGCCCCTTGTAGCGCATGCCCGAGAGGGCGGTGGCAAGCTGTGCACCGGCAATCGCGGGCAGGCTGGGCTGCTTCTGCGGTGCCAGCGGGGAAACCGGATGCGCGGCCATCGATATCGTCCTTACGTCGTCTTACGGTTTTTTCTTCGGTTCGGCCGGAGCGATCGTCGGCAGCTTGCTGCCCGGCGGTACCCAGTCATACTGCTCGACCTTGGCAGTCTTGCGCAGCTCGGCCACCATCTTCTCGACAACCTCGCCGGCCATCATCTCCTGGACCTGCGCGCGCACATCCTCGAATTTCGGCGGGTCGGATTTGCGGCGCGCCTCCACCTTGATGATGTGCCAGCCGAACTGGGTCTTGACCGGCGTCTCGGTCACCTGGCCAGGCTGCAGCTTGAAGGCGGCTTCGGCGAATTCCGGCACCATCTTGTCCTTGGTGAAGAAACCAAGGTCGCCGCCGCTGGCCGCGGTCGGACCGGTGGAGCGCTTCTTCGACACTTCGGTGAAATCGGCACCCTTTTTCACTTCGGCCAGCGCCGCCATGGCATCGGCCTCAGAGGCGGTCAGGATGTGACGGGCGTGAACTTCTTCCTGCGGCGGCTGCTGCTTGATGAGTTCGTCGTAGCGGGCGCGCAGCTTGGCATCGGTCACTTCAGCCTTCACCTTGCGGTCCAGATAGGCCTGCTGCAGCACCTGCTCGCGGGCTGACTGCAACTGCGCCTTCACGGTCGGATCGTCGCCCAGCTTGGCCTTCTCGGCGGCATCACCCAGCAGCTTGCGCGCCGTCAGTTCATTGATGATGCCGGGCAGGATCTGCTCCAGCGGAATCTGGGCCATCTGCGGCGGCAGCTGGCTGTAGAAGTCGATCACGGCCGAACGCATGATCGGCTGGCCGTTGACGCGCGCCACGACCGGATCGTCGGCAGTCTTCTTGGCGGCCGGCTGCGCCAGCACAACGGGGCTCAGCGCCAGCATGGCGGCAGCGATGATGAGGGCAGAACGGATCGAACGGGTCACGGCGAAGCTCGCTTGATGTGAGGAGGCGGCCGAGCATAGCGTTTTTCCATGCCCGGACAAGACGCGGAACCCGCGTTTCAGGCGGCTTTTCCGGCAGCGATGGCATCCAGTTCATGGCGGAGATCCGCGACCAGCGTGCGACTGACCGCCAGGTTGGCGGCCTCGCGATCCAGCACCAGGCGGAAGGCTTTCAGCTTGATATCGGTACGGTCGAAGGTTTCATCCTGATCGTGCCCCCTGCCGGCGTCGTAGACGATGTCGATCAGGCGGTCGACGGCATGCAGGCGGCCCCAGAGATAGTCATTCTCACGGTGCGCCCGGCTGAAGAAGCCGCCGAAACGGCCAAGGTTGACGCCCTTCAGCGTATTGCCCCGGCGGATCGCTACGGCATCCTCCGGGCTGATGCGGTCGATGCGGATTTCGTTGAACTCGCCCAGGTCGCGCCAGTTTGTGATGGTGAAGGTCAGGACGTCCCAGAACGGGAAGCCGATATACCCGACCAGCAGATCGCGTCGTGCCGCCACGCTCCAGTCTTCCGGTGCCAGCTCGGCCAGCAGGGCATCCAGCTGGTCGGTGCGGCGGTTCAGGTCGATATCCGCAGCCATCGCATCGACGATCGCATCGATGGACGAGAGATTTTGCTGCGCGAATTCCAGGGCGCGTTCGTCGATCCTTTCCGCCTGCTGGCGGTCGATGCGGCGAAACAGCAGGGTCTTGATGCGCTCTGTGGTGTCGGCGCTCAGGCAGGCGGCGGTATCGAAATGACGCAGCGTGCCCTGCGCTTCGTAGAGCGCGCGTTTCATCTGGTCGAGCTGGTCGGTCTTCAGGCCCCGATGTTCGGGCTCGTCCAGCTTGCCGTAAAGCTGGTTGAGGCGTTGGATCAGGAAGCTGACGCGGCGCTGGCGGAAGGCGACATCGAAGCGCAGCAGGAATCGCACCCAGCCGGGAAGGGTGTCGATGGAGGCGCCGGGCCGGGCTTTGGCGAAATGCGAGATGGTGTGGCAGACTTCGCGGTCTTCGGCCCAGTGCAGCAGAACCTGCCGTATCCACAGCGCCTCGGCCGAACGTTCGCCGTAGCCGCAGACGGCGCAGACCAGCGTTGTCACGAAATCCAGCACCGACCCGAGCTTGAGCCGCACATAGCCTTCATAGGCAAAGCCGGCCTCGCGTACGGCGCGCTCGCTGGCCTGCATGCGCCACAGCCGCACTTCCATTTCGCTTAAGGGCGCATCCAGATGTTGCGGCGCGCTTTCTTCCACCAGCCGGGCGATCTGCGGCTGGGTGGCATCGATGACGCCGCGCAGATGCCGGACCTGTTCGTTGAACTGGCTCACCCAGATCAACTCGTCGGCAATCGGTTCGTTGCGCGGAATGTCGCTCAGGGCGCCTTTCAAAACGCGGAAAAAACCCGGGAGGCGACCGGTCGGCGGCGGTGCAGGGCGCAGTGGCTGGGGATCGATGTAAACCAGGCGACGGTCGACTTCGCGATAGGCCGGGCGACCGCGGATCGCCTTCATGGCGGCGGCAAAGGGTTTGTTGGCCAGCACGCCGCCATCGACGAAGGAGGTCAGCTCCGGATCCAGCCCGGCTTTCAGGTAATCCTGGAAATTGGCGGCCACGAAAGCCGGCTTGGTTTCCCATTTCCGATTCTGCTGCGCCAGCAAACGGTCGACTTCGGCCAGCTGCGCCGGTGGAAAGGCGCCGGGAAAAGCCGAGGTGGCGCGACCGGCAAAGGCCAGCGCCGGTGCGTTGCTGCTGGTGAAGTCGGACTGCTCCTCGCCGCTGGCCCAGCGGCGATAGCCGAAATGCAGCACATGGCGGTGTTCGCGATCCTGCACATAGGGCGGGTCGTGGATCGGAATATGCTGCAGGAAGCCATAGAAGTCGGTCATGGTCACCGACAGGTCGAGCGCCAGCTGCGCCGGCATCAGCGATTCGCCGGGTTTGGCCGGATCGCCCATCGCCTCCAGGCCTGCGAGCAGCTGCCGCAGCAGATGCTGGTCGTCGAACGGCGGCTGGAACCAGCGCGACCGTGTGAACAGCGAGATTTTCTCGCGGACCTCGCCATCGCCAAGCAGCAACCGGCCAAAGCGCGAGCGGGCCGCCAGCCACAGCAACGGCCGCATGTAGGCCTTGCTGAACCGGCTGGCACGTTTGCTCGGATCGAGCAGGCGCGAGACATCGGCCTCGTGGAGCCAGAGATTGCGGAAATGGTCGATGCGCAGATCATGCGCGAGCGCGCGGCCAAGGATGATGCCGTTGATGGCACCGGCCGATGCGCCGGAGATCACGTCGACGACGACGCGAAGATCGACCTGCTTGCCGATTTCCTGCAGCAGTTCGAAATAGGCATGCTCGCTGTCGTATTCGGTGTCGCTGGGATGCACGTGGTCGGCGAAGCGTGCCGTTTCACGGGCCGGACCCTTGGGCAGGGCGTGATAGGCGCGCGATGCCCGCACGAGCTTGAGGATTTCCTTGGTGACGCCGTGCATGTAGATGGCCAGCGAGACACCGCCGAAGCACACCAATGCGAAGCGCAGTTCTTTTTCCTGCAAGCACAGCTCCCGTCCGGGCGAATCATCCTGTGCGATTCGCTCCTTACGCGTGGAGTCTGGCCTGTGTGGCGGGCCGGCTCAAGCGGCAGCTTCGGTCAGACTGGCGGCGACCGCGCGCAGGCAGGCATCGGCCTCCGGCATCAGGCCGGCGAAATTCGGCCAGGCATGCGGCAGGCCATGCCAGACCGTCAGTTGCACCACGGTGCCCGCCGTCCGGGCCCGTTCGGCCAGATGCAGGGAATCATCGCGCAGCAATTCGGAATCGCTGACATGCAGGATCATCGGCGGCAGACCGGCGAAATCGCCATGCAGGGGGGAGAGACCGGACTGGGCGGAATCGGCACTGGCAGCATAAAGCCCGGCGGCAAAGCGCAGCTGTGCGGCCGTGAACCAGGCGCAACGCCCGGCATTGTCCTGCAGGGCCGGCGCGGTGCAGGTGAGGTCGGTCCAGGGCGAGAAGAGTGCCGCTTTGGCGGGTAATGGCATGCCCTGCCGCCGGCAGGTCTGCATCAGGGCGAGCGCCAGACCGCCGCCGGCGGAGTCGCCAGCCAGCCAGAGCCGGTCGGCACGCAGGCCGAGGCCGAGCAGCCAGCGCCAGGCGGCTTCCGCATCCTGGAGGGCGGCAGGGTAGGGATGCTCCGGTGCCAGACGGTAGTCGGGGACAAAGACGCTGACCTGCAGCAGCAGGGCCAGCCGGGCGGTGATGGCACGATGGGTGGCAGGGCTGCCGGCGATATAGCCGCCGCCATGCAGATACAGCAGCGCCCGGCCGCGTCGGGGCTGGCGTGGATGCAGCCATTCCCCCGGCACCGGGCCGCGGACGCGTTCGGCCCGCACGCCGGGCGGCAGGCGGCTGCGGGTGAAGGCTCCCATCAGGGTGCGGATCAGCGGCAGATCGGCCGGGGTAACCTGACGCGGCTTGACCAGACGTCGCAGGAACCGTGCGATCAGGCGCGCCTGCAGGCTGGGCATGCGCGGGAGCGGGGCGGGCTGTTTCGGCGACACCTTCTCCTTGGGGTAACCGGCGTCACGGTCGGGCCGTTTCGGCCGCCAGGACAGCCCCGGCAGGCTCCGGTGCCTTGCCGGGCTGCGTCCAGAGTCGTACATCGGATCGGTCATGACCACGCTTTCCCATTCTGCTGCCGCCATTGCCGTCGACCGTGCCGGCCATGAACTGCGCCGCGGCCGCCCGGTTCTCCTGACCATGGCGGATGGTGCAGGCGTGCTGGTGCTGGCCGCCGAGACCCTGACCGAGGCCATGCTGGATGCCGTGCTGCCGCTCAGCGGGGAAGCGGCGCTGGTTCTGCCGGCGTCGCGTGCCGCCGTGCTGCATATCGGCCCGACCGGGCATGACATGATTCTGTTACCGCTGCATGACCTGCCGGTGGATGCGGTCGGCCGTGCTGCCCTGGTCCGCGATCTGGCCGATGCCAGCCGCGACCTCGCCGCACCGCTGCGCGGACCGTTCACTCGCATCAAGGCCGCACCCCCGCCCTCGGCGGCTCTGGCGGTCAAGCTGGCCAAGACGGCCTATCTGCTGCCGGCCGCGCTGCATCTGCCGATCGCGGCCAACACCGTGCTGCCGGCCGATATCCTCACGGTGCCCGGGGAGGCCGTGGGGGTTTATGACCTTGCCGCCGCCGAGACGCTTGCCCCGGTCAGCCGGGCGCGTCTGCCGGTCATCGATGCGGAAGACGCGCAGCTTTATGCGTTCCGCCCGGCCGATGGTCGTCAGGAGCATTTTGCCCTGGTGATCGGCGCCCCCGACCCGACCGGGCCGGTGCTGGCGCGCCTGCATTCGGAATGCTTCACCGGCGATCTGCTGGGGTCTTTACGCTGCGACTGCGGCGAGCAGCTGCGTGGTGCGGTGCGCACCATTGCCGAGGCCGGCGGGGGCATCCTGCTCTATCTGGCCCAGGAGGGCCGCGGTATCGGCCTGGTCAACAAGCTGCGCGCCTATCAGCTCCAGGATCAGGGTTTCGACACCGTTGATGCCAACCAGCGGCTGGGTTTCGATGCCGACGAGCGCTGGTTCCTGCCAGCGGCCCGGATGCTGCAGCGACTGGGCTACAACAGCGTGCGGCTGCTGACCAACAACCCGGAAAAAGTGAAGGGGCTGGAAGCCTGCGGCATCGCCGTGGCCGAGCGTGTGCCGCATAAATTCCCCTCCAATGCCCATAACGAGGCCTATCTGGCGGCCAAGCGCAAACGGTCCGGCCACTATCTCTGACGGCCCGGCAGGAATTGCCGGGGCTGGGCGCTGGTCCGGCTAACATATTGATCTGTAAGGGCCTGAATATGGCCCATGGCTTGCAACATGATGTCCGAGAAAGGACTGTCATGCCGAGCCCGATCCCCGCAACCGCCTACAACGCTGCCGCTGCATCCCAGCTCACGGCCCAGAAAGCCGTGTCAGGTGAGGACAAGGGCGGCAGCCCGATGTTTGGCAAGGACGGGTTCACCTTCGGTGACTTCCTCGACATCATCAATCCGCTGCAGCATATCCCGATCGTTTCGACGATTTACCGCGCTGTGACCGGCGACAAGATCGATCCCGGCGCGCGTATCATCGGTGGTGGCGTGTTCGGCGGTCCGATCGGACTGGTCGCGTCGATGATCAGCGGAATCGTTGAGGACGCGACCGGTAAGGATCCGGGCGAGCATGCCCTGGCCGCGCTCGGCATCGATATCGGTCCGAACCACAACAAGGACCTGCCGCAGACCATGCTGGCGGCGGCCCCCTCGACGCAGCCTGACAGCACGGTATCGCCCGATCTGGTGGCGGCCGCGCAGCCGCAGGTGATGGAAGCCCAGGCCGCACAGGCCCAGCCGATCCAGGACAAGAGCCAGGATCTGAAAATCGGCGTCAGAATGGATGAAGGCCGCGCGGCAGAGCGGGCACGCAAGACGACGGATAAAGATGCCGACAAGCCGGATACCCGCTCCGATGCCCCGATTGAACTGCCGGCCGATCTGTTCCAGGCCCTGAAGCAGACCGCCGCGGCCCAGCAGGCCGAAGCCAAATCGGCGGCCAGCAATGCTGCCACCGCCCTGCCGCTTCCCGCCGGTGCCGCCGCCCCGCTGCCGCGTGCTGCCGGACCGATGCAGACGAACACCGTGCCGTCGAACTCTGGGCCGACCAGCGCCATGCCGAACAATGCCATCCAGGCCGCTGACGGTCGCAACTGGTATCCGGCCTCTCCGATGGGCGGCGGCGGTGTGCCGACGCGCGGTGTCGGCACCCAGCCGGTCACCCAGCTCAATGCCACCTCGAAATTCGGTTCGGCGCGCAGCACGCCGTTCCCGGCCTCGCCGCAGGCCGCCACTGCAGCCTCGGCCACGACCATCCAGGCCGGCGACAGCAAGCAGAATGACTGGGCCAACCGCGCCACCGACGCCTATCAGAAGTATTTCGAGATGCAGGAACAGAAGAACCTGCGCAGCGGCATTACCCGCGGCGGCACCCCGGCCTTCTGAGTCTTGCATTGGCGGGTTGATTGCCGCCTGATTGCGGCATGAGCGACATTCTCGTCACCTCCGATGGATTTCTGGCCTATGGCGGCTTGCGGTTCCGCTGCGCCCTGGGCAAGGGCGGCGTGCGGGCGGAAGCCGACAAGCGCGAGGGCGACGGTGCCACGCCACTGGGCCGTTATCCCATTCGCCAGGTGCTGTATCGGGCAGACCGCATGGCGGCGCCGGATACGCGGTTGCCAGTGCAGGCGCTGACGCCGGCCGATGGCTGGTGCGACGATCCGAACGATCCTGACTACAACCGCTTTGTCGCTCTACCGCATGACGCCAGTCATGAAAAACTCTGGCGCGAGGATGCGGTCTACGACGTGATCGTGGTGCTGGGGCATAATGACGATCCGCCCGTACCGGGCCTGGGCAGTGCGATTTTCCTGCATGTGGCGCGGCCCGATTACAGCGGGACCGAAGGCTGCGTCGCCCTGACACTGCCCGATCTGCTGGCGCTGCTCGCGGCGCTGCCGGCGAAAGCCGCCCTGCGGATCGTCAGCGCCTGAGAGCGGCGCGCGCTGCCGCCCGGTCGATGGTATCCAGCACGATCTGCGACCGGGTGAAATGCAGCGGATGGCCGCCGCCTTGCACCTCGATCAGGTCTGCATTCGGCACAGCCGCCGCCAGTGGCCGGCTGTGGATGATGGGCGAGGCGGCATTGTCCTCGTCGCTCACCAGGATGAACAACGGCACGGTCAGGAACGGATAGCGCGGCGCCTGTTCGGCCAGGAAGGGCTTCAGCGTGCGGATGTCTTCCGCATTGGCATGATAGCTGTCGGGCCGCAGGCTTAAGGCGACCGGCGCCCTGGCATAGGCGGGCGCCACGGGTGCGGGCTTGAACACGCCTTCGATGCCACTGTCGACGATCAGATGGCCGGCGGGTGTCACCACGGTGTAGCGCAGCAGCGGGCCGACCAGCGGCACGGCGTCCAGGCGGTAGGAGAGTTCCACCGGCGTCGGCCAGGGATGGCTGGCCGTATTGATCAGCACCACCGCGCCGACATCGTCCGGGTATTGCAGCGCGTAAGACAGCACGACGGCGCCGCCGAAGGAAAACCCGAGCAGCACCGGTTTCCGGACATTCAGCGCCTGCAGGGCCGCATGCAGGTAGCGCGCCTGCTTGTCCGGGGTCACCGGCGCATCCTCGCCACGGTCGCTGTAGCCATGGCCCGGGCGGTCGATGGCGATGCTGCGATAGCGCTGTGCGGTCTGCGGCATGATGCTGATGGCGAAATCCTCGGCTGCCCCGAAGGCGCCATGGACCATCACCAGCGGCGGACCATCGGCCGGGCCCTGTTCGATCACATGCTGGCGGATGCCGCCGGCCTCGATCATGCGGCCGGCCGGCGGGAAATCGCGCTCGGCCTTGTGGCTCAGATGCTGGGTGGTGGCGCCCAGTCCGAACAGGGCGACGCCGGCGAGAATGAGAACTGTGATCATGGTGCCCGCTATATGTATTTCACTGTCTTATACGGGGAATCCGGTATCCCGGATGACTTCCGCAGCGTCAATCTGGCGCGATTGCGCGCCCTGTGCTGCCTGCTAATCTTGGCGGCAACAAATCCTATGGAGAGGAAGCCATGACCGTTCCCGCCGTCCTCAAGGGTCGCCTGTCGCTGCCGGTGATCGGCTCGCCGATGTTCATCGTCTCCGGGCCGGAGTTGGTGATCGCCCAGTGCAAGGCCGGTATCGTCGGATCCTTCCCGGCGCTGAACGCCCGCCCGGCCGAGATGCTGGAAGAATGGCTCAAGCGCATCACCACCGAACTGGACGACTACCGCGCCAAGCATCCGGACAAGCCGGTGGCGCCCTTTGCCGTCAACCAGATCGTGCACCAGTCCAACGACCGCCTGCAGCATGACGTGGAGATGTGCGTCAAGTACAAGGTGCCGATCGTCATCACCTCTCTGCGTGCACCCAACGAGGTGGTCGACGCCATCCATTCCTATGGCGGCATCGTGCTGCATGACGTGATCAACATCCGCCATGCCAAGAAAGCACTGGAAGCTGGTGTCGACGGCCTGATCCTGGTCTGCGCCGGCGCTGGCGGTCATGCCGGCACGCTCAGCCCGTTTGCACTGGTCTCCGAGGTGCGGCAGTTCTTCGATGGGCCGATTGCGCTGTCGGGGTCGATTACGCATGGCAGCCAGGTTCTGGCTGCGCAGGCCATGGGCGCTGATTTCGCCTATATCGGCACGCGCTTCATTGCCACCGAGGAAGCCAATGCCATGCCGGACTACAAGCAGATGCTGATCGATTCCGCTGCCGGCGACATCGTGTATTCCTCGCTGTTCACCGGCGTACACGGCAATTACCTGAAGAAGAGCATTGTCAAGGCCGGCATGGATCCGGATAACCTGCCGGAAGCCGACAAGACCGCGATGAGCTTCGGCTCGGGCGGCAGTTCGAAGTCCAAGGCCTGGCGCGACATCTGGGGCGCTGGCCAGGGCGTCGGTCTGATCGCGGATTCTCCGCCAGTGGGCGAGTTGGTTGCTCGCCTGAAGCGCGAATACGATGCGGCCAGGGCCGGCCTGCTGGGCGGGAGCGCGGCGCTGGCGGCGGAGTAGTAAACGGTTCTCGTCTGCGTTGACCATCTGCTAAGATCGGCGTCATAACAAAAGACGTCGGGAGAAGCAGATGGCCAAGCGCTACGAGGAAGTCTACGCCGCGGCGATGGCCGACCCGGAGGCCTTCTGGGCGCAGGCAGCCGAGGCGCTGCACTGGACCAAGCGCTGGGACAGCGTGTTGGATGCCAGCAACGCACCGTTCTTCCGCTGGTTTTCCGGTGGCGAATGCAACACCTGCTATAACGCGCTGGACCGCCATATCGAGGCCGGGCACGGTGATCGCGTCGCGCTGATCTATGATTCGCCGGTCACCAACACGGTGCGGCAGTTCACCAATACCCAGTTGCGCGACCGCGTGGCCAAACTGGCTGGTGCGCTCAAGGCCCATGGCGTGCAGAAGGGTGACCGCGTCATCATCTATATGGCGATGACGCCCGAAGCGGCCATGGCCATGCTGGCTTGTGCGCGTATCGGCGCCATCCATTCGGTGGTGTTCGGCGGGTTTGCGCCGCGCGAACTGGCAACACGCTTTGACGATGCAAAACCGAAGCTGGTGATTGCCTCATCCTGCGGGCTGGAGCCCGGGCGGGTGGTGGAATACAAACCGCTGCTCGACCAGGCCATCGATCTGGCGGCGCACAAACCCGAAACCTGCCTGATTTTCCAGCGCCCGATGTATCGGGCACCGCTGGTCGAGGGGCGCGATTTCGATTTCGATACGGAAGTCGATAAAGCCGAACCGGCGGATTGCGTGCCGGTCAAGGCGACCGATCCGCTGTACATTCTCTATACCTCGGGCACCACGGGCATCCCCAAGGGCGTCGTACGTCAGAATGGCGGTCATATGGTGGCGCTGCACTGGTCGATGAAAAACGTCTACGGCATGAATCCCGGCGACGTCTATTGGGCTGCGTCGGATGTCGGCTGGGTGGTCGGGCATTCCTATATCGTCTATGCGCCGCTGCTCTATGGCTGCACCACCGTGCTCTACGAGGGCAAGCCGGTCGGCACACCCGATGCCGGCGCCTACTGGCGGGTGATCCAGCAACATAAGGTGGCGGCGCTGTTTACGGCGCCGACAGCCTTCCGGGCGATCAAGAAGGAAGATCCGAAGGCCGCGCTGCTGAAGAACTATGACCTGTCGCATTTCCGCACCCTGTTCCTGGCCGGCGAACGTGCCGATCCCGATACGGTGAAATGGGCGGAAGACAATCTGAAGAAGCCGGTGATCGATCACTGGTGGCAGACCGAAACCGGTTGGCCGGTGGCGTCGAACTGCATGGGCATCGAGGTGCTGCCGGTCAAGCATGGCTCGCCGACGCGGATCGTCCCTGGCTACGACGTGCGCGTGATCGATGACGATGGCCAGCCGGTGAAGGCCGGCGATATCGGCAATATCGTGATCAAGCTGCCGTTGCCGCCGGGTTGCCTGCCGACGCTGTGGAACAACGACGAGGGCTTCCGCAAAAGCTATCTCAACCGCTTTCCGGGTTATTACAATACCGGCGATGCCGGTTTCATCGATGAGGATGGCTACATCTACATCATGAGCCGCACTGACGACATCATCAATGTCGCCGGCCATCGCCTGTCCACCGGTGGCATGGAAGAGGTGCTGGCTTCGCATCCCGATGTGGCGGAATGCGCCGTGGTCGGTGTCGCCGATCCGCTCAAGGGCCAGGTGCCGCTCGGCTTCGTGGTGCTGAAGGCCGGTGTGGTCAAACCGGAAGACCAGATCCAGCGCGAACTGGTTCAGCTGGTGCGCGAGAGAATCGGCCCGGTGGCAGCCTTCAAGCAGGCCGCCGTAGTGAAACGGTTGCCGAAAACCCGTTCGGGCAAGATACTGCGCGCCACGATGCAGAAAATTGCCGACGCGCAGGACTATCGCATGCCCGCCACGATCGACGATCCCGCCATCCTTGGCGAGATCAGCGAGGCCCTGCAGCCGCTCGGCTATGCCAGACGGGACTGACGGGTGAACCCACAGCGTCTGCGTGACGGGCTGGCCGCCTTTGCGGTCTATCGCGACCGCCGGGTCCTGGCCATTGTGGTTCTCGGTCTTGCCTCGGGCCTGCCGCTGGCATTGACCGGGCAGACGCTGCAGGCCTGGCTGAAGGATTCGAATGTCTCGCTGCAGTCGATCGGGCTGTTTGCCCTGGTCGGTGTGCCCTACACCCTGAAATTCCTCTGGGCGCCGCTGGTCGATCGCCTGCCGTTGCCCGGGCTGACGCGCTGGCTCGGGCGCCGGCGCGGCTGGCTGATTTTCGCGCAGGCCCTGCTGATGGCGGCGATTGTCGCCCTGGCGTTCAGCAATCCGGCGCATGCCCTGGCCGTCACGGCGCTCTGCGCTGTCGCGGTGGCCTTCGCCTCTGCCACCCAGGACATCGTGATCGATGCCTGGCGCGTCGAGATTCTGGAGGAGCGCCAGCTTGCCGCCGGCGCTGCCGCCATCGTCTTCGGCTACCGGGTTGGCATGCTGGTCTCGTCGGCCGGCGCGCTCTACCTGGCCGACCGTTTCGCCTGGCCGCTGGTTTATCTGGCGATGGCGGCCATCCTGCTGATCGGTGTCATCACCGTTCTGCTGGTGGCCGAGCCCAAGGCGCAGCCGCGCGGCGATGCCGAGCGCCGTTTCGCCGAGGCCCAGGCCTGGCTGCAGCAGCGTCCGCATCTG
This sequence comes from Ferrovibrio sp. GW821-FHT12E11, assembly GCF_058806975.1. Lineage (NCBI taxonomy): Bacteria > Pseudomonadati > Pseudomonadota > Alphaproteobacteria > Rhodospirillales > Rhodospirillaceae > Ferrovibrio > Ferrovibrio sp. GW821-FHT12E11. The sequence goes on along the minus strand of NZ_JBXAQG010000001.1, from coordinate 1,064,806 downwards.
TCCGGCGGCACGGCGCGGCTGATGGCCTGGCTCTATGCCAGCGTCGCCGGCCCCTTCCTGCAGTTCATCAGCCGCCGTGGCTGGATCGGCATCCTGCTGTTCGTCATGCTGTTCAAGCTGGGCGACAGCCTGGCTGGCGTGCTGGCCACCAGCTTTTACCTCGATATCGGATTCACCAAGAGCGAGATCGCCGAGATCGGTAAACTCTATGGCTTCGGCGCCACCATGCTCGGGTTGTTCCTCGGTGGCTGGCTGATGCAGGCCGTCGGGCTGTACCGGGCGCTCTGGGTTTGCGGCATCCTGCAGATGGGGTCAAACCTGCTGTTTGCCGTTTTGGCCATGCGCGGCCATGACCTGTGGTTCCTGGCGCTCACCGTCGGCGTCGAAAACCTGGCCAGCGGCATGGGGACGGCAGCCCTGGTCGCCTATCTCTCGGCGCTCTGCGATGTGGCCTATACCGCCACCCAGTATGCCCTGCTGTCCTCCCTGACAGCGGTGGCGCGGACGGTCCTGTCCTCCTATGCCGGCTTCCTGGCCGAGGCCATGGGCTGGCCGGTCTTCTTCCTGCTCACCACCCTGGCGGCCCTGCCCGGGCTGATTCTGCTCGCCTGGCTGACCCGGCAGGGGGCGGCGACTCGGGTGGAGCCGGGACAGGGTAAACCTGCCCTGGCGGCCGAGGACTGATTCCGGCTCGCAAAACCCGCCAATTTTATGTCAGATTTATTTCGCCTATTCCCTACATATGGGCGCCGGCTTTACGCTGGCAGCTAGATGTTTCTCTCGGGAGTGGTTTTTAGTATATGTGTCATATATTTGACACGATTGCGTCATGGTGTGTGGCGATAGTCCGGAGCATGAATATGCAATTGCCTCTCCCCGTTCCATCGGCCCTGACGGCTACACGTCCGGCGCGCAGCGGCTGGCATTGCGTCTCGGCCGACGGACGTTTTGAGGTCCGGCTGACTCGCAGCCAGGACGACATCGCGGCAGCGCAGCGGCTGCGCTATCAGGTTTTTTACGAGGAAATGGCAGCCCAGCCTTCGCCGGAAATGGCGCGCCTCGGCCTCGACTTCGACCAGTTCGACCGGCTCTGCGATCACCTGATGGTTTTCGACCGCAGCCGCCCCGAAGGTGAACAGGTGGTTGGCACTTATCGCCTGCTGCGCCGGACCATGGCCGAAATGCATGGCGGTTTCTATTCGGCCTCGGAATACGATCTGCAGCCGATGCTGGATTACACCGGCCTTGGCGGCGGCCTGCTCGAACTGGGCCGGTCCTGCGTACATCGCGACTACCGCACCAATGCGACGATCCAGCTGCTCTGGCGCGGTATTTCCACCTATGTCGCCGATCATGGCATCAGCTTCATGTTCGGCTGCGCCTCTTTCCCCGGCACCGATCCGCAGCAGCATGCGGTGGCGCTCAGCTATCTGCATCACAACCACCTGCCGCCGCCGGAATGGCGCGTCCGCGCCCTGCCCGAGCGTTTCGTGTCGATGAACATGATGGCGTCCGATCAGGTCAGCCCACGCGCCGCCCTGCATGCGCTGCCGCCGCTGATCAAAGGCTACCTGCGACTCGGCGCCTATATCGGCGATGGCGCGGTGATCGACCATCAGTTCGGCACCACCGACGTGTTCATCCTGCTGCCGGTGGACCGGATCGCGCCGAAATACCAGAACCGCTTTTCGGCCGATGAAGGCCTGGTGCAGACCGAATATCACGCCTGATTTCGAGGCACTCTCGAATCTGACAGAGCGGCACCCATTGTGGGTGCCGCTTTTGTTTGCGTAACATCGCTCCTGAGGAAACAACCCGGGGCGACCATGAATCTGGCGCATCTGCTGCACCGCGCGGCGAAGGTATGGGGCGAGCGGCCGGCTCTCTCTGTCGGCGACACCGTCCGGCACAGCTATGCCGATTTTGGCGCCCGGGTGCCGCGGCTGGCAGCCGGCCTGATCGCTGCCGGCCGCCTGCAGCCGGGCGATCGTGTCGCCTTGGTGCTGAAGAACTGTCCGGAATACTGGGAGCTGATGCTTGCGCTCTGGCATGCCGGCCTCGCCGCCGTGCCGATCAATGCCAAACTGCATGCCCGCGAGGTCGCCTGGATTCTGGACAACAGCCAGGCGAAGCTGGTAGTCGCCTCGGCTGCGTTCGCCGAAGACCTCGCGCCACTTGCCAAAGACATCCCGACGCTGCAGCGGCTGATCGTCGCCGAGGATGCCGAATTCGCAGCACTCTATCGGGCGGAGCCGGTCACCATGGCGCCGGTTTCTCCCGGTGACTTGGCCTGGCTGTTCTATACATCGGGCACCACCGGCCGGCCCAAGGGGGCGATGCTGACCCATGCCAATATCTGGTCGGCGACGATGAACTATTTTGCCGATGTCGATCGTATCGATCCGCAGGACTGCATGATCCATTGCGCGCCGATCAGCCATGGCTCCGGCATGTATGGCGTGCCGCATCTGGCCCGCGGTGCCAACCAGATCGTGCCGGCATCGGGCGGTTTCGATCCGGCCGAGACGCTGGACCTGATCGCACGCTGGCCGGGCGCCAGCTTCTTCTTCGCCCCCACCATGGTGCATCGCCTGATCCATGCGCCGCAGATCGCCTCGGCCAATACGGACAACCTGAAGACCATCGTCTATGGCGGCGGGCCGATGTATGTGGCCGACCTGCAGGCGGCGCTGGCGGCGCTGGGCCCGAAGCTGGCGCAGATCTACGGCCAGGGCGAAGCGCCGATGACCATCACCGGCATGGACAAGCGGATGCATCTGGATGACGGCCATCCGCGCTACCTCCAGCGGCTGGGCTCGGCCGGCGTGGCCCGCACCGATGTGGAGGTGCGCGTGATAGATGCCGACGATAATCCGCTGCCGGCCGGCGAGATCGGTGAAATCATCTGCCGCGGTCCGGTGGTGATGGCTGGCTACTGGCGCAATCCGGATGCCTCCGCGCAGACCCTGCGCAATGGCTGGCTGCATACCGGTGATGTCGGCAGCTTCGATGAAGACGGCTACCTGACCCTGAAGGACCGCTCCAAGGACATGATCATTTCCGGCGGCAGCAACATCTACCCCCGCGAGGTGGAGGAGGTTCTGCTGCAGCATGCTGACGTCAGCGAGGTTTCCGTGGTCGGCAAGCCGCATGCCGATTGGGGCGAGGAGGTGATCGCCTTCGTGGTGCCGCGCGATGGTGCGCAGGTGACGCCCGAGGCGCTGGACCGCCTCTGCCTGGATCATATCGCCCGTTTCAAGCGGCCCAAGCAGTATCGCTTCGTGCCGGCCCTGCCGAAAAACAATTATGGCAAGGTGTTGAAGACCGAGCTGCGCAGCGTTCTGCAAAAGGAAGACTGAGTTGTCCGATCTCATCTACATCACGGAACATGCCCGCAAGACCCCGGAAAAGCCGGCGCTCATCATGGCCGAGACCGGTGCGGTGACCACCTTCGGCCAGCTGGAAGCCGCATCCAACCGCGCCGCCCAGCTGTTCCGCAGGCTGGGGCTTTTACCGCGCAGCCATATGGCGCTGGTGATCGAGAACCGGCCGGAATTCTTCGAGGTCTGTTTCGGCGCCGATCGTGCCGGCTTGTACTACACCCCGATCAGCACGCGGCTCAGTGCGCCCGAGATCGCGCATATCGTGAGCGATTCCGGGGCGCGTGTGCTGGTGATTACCGACGAGTTTCGCGAGATGGCCGCCGAGTTGCATCAGCTTTGCCCGGCTGTCGAGCGGTTCTACATGATCGGGGCCATGGTGGATGGCTATGAGAGCTGGGAAGCGGCCACAGCCGCGATGCCGGCGGTGCCGGTGGCCGACGGGCTGCAGGGCCGCGACATGCTGTATTCCTCGGGCACCACCGGCAAGCCCAAAGGCATCAAGCGCACGATCACCGGCGATCCGGTCGGTGCGCGCAGCTATTTCGTCGACAACGGCTACAGCCTCTACGGCTACGGGCCGGACATGGTCTATCTCTCGCCGGCACCGCTCTATCATGCCGCACCGCTGCGCTACTGCATGCTGGTCTCGAAGGTGGGCGGCACGCTGGTGATTATGGCGGGCTTCGATGCGGAAGCGTCGCTGAAGCTGATCGAGACATACAAGGTCACCCACTCCAACTGGGTGCCGACCATGTTCGTGCGCATGCTCAAGCTCCCGCCGGACGTGCGCATGCGCTACGACCTGTCGTCGCATCGCGTCGCCATTCATGGCGCCGGGCCGGTCTCGCAGGCAACCAAGCAGCAGATCATCGACTGGTGGGGTCCGATCCTGTTCGAATATTATGCCGCTTCCGAAGGCAACGGCATGACCTTCATCACCAGCGAAGAGTGGCTGACCCATAAGGGTTCGGTCGGTCGCGCCACCATCGGCGAGCTGCATATCGTCGATGACGAAAGCGGCGAGGAACTGCCGGCCGGCCAGTCGGGCCTGGTCTATTTCGCCAAGGGCCAGCCCTTCACCTATCACAACGACGACGGCAAGACGCAGCAGGCCTTCAATGACAGGGGCTGGAGCACGCTCGGCGATGTCGGGTATCTCGATGCCGAAGGCTATCTCTACCTGACCGACCGCAAGGCCTTCATGATCATTTCCGGCGGCGTGAATATCTATCCGCAGGAAGCCGAGAATGTGCTTATCGAGCACCCGAAGGTCGCCGATGTGGCGGTGATCGGCGTGCCGAACGAGGATTTCGGCGAAGAAGTGAAGGCGGTGGTGCAGCCGGTCGACATGAAGGATGCCGGGCCGGCGCTGGCGGAAGAACTGCTGGCCTTCTGCCGACAGCATCTGGCCTCGATCAAATGCCCGCGCTCGGTGGATTTCGAGGAAACCCTGCCACGGCACCCGACCGGCAAGCTGTACAAGCGGCTGATCAAGGATCGCTACTGGGGCAACCGCACCAGCCGCATCGTTTAAGGCTTCGCGGCCCCCGGCATGCCCTTCGAGGTCGAATATTCGAAATGCAGCGGCTGGCCATCATGCAGCAACGGGTAGATGGCATGGGCCGCTGAGGCCGCCTCGGCGAAGCCGGTCAGGATCAGCTTGAGCTTGCCGCGATAGGTCGCCACGTCGCCGATGGCGAAAATACCCGGCACCGAGGTCTGGCAGCTGGCCGGATCGACCGGCAGATGGTGACGGTCGAGGTCGATGCCCCAGCCGGCAATCGGGCCGAGATCGCTTTTCAGGCCGAAAAAGGCGAGCAGGGCGTCGGCCGGCAGGCGCTTCTCGTCGCCATCCAGCGACTTGATGCGCACGCCGGTCAGCACGTTGTTGCTGCCCTCCAGCGCATCGAGCTGATAGGGCACCACGATATCCAGGCCATGGCCGTTCAGTGCGCGCAGCTTGGCCACGCTGTCGGGTGCGGCGCGGAACTGGTCGCGGCGATGCACGAACCAGATTTGCTGTGCCACGCCATGCAGTGCCAGCGCCCAGTCGATGGCGGAATCGCCACCACCGGCAATCACGATGCGGCGACCGCGGAAATCGTCGGGCCGGCGCACCAGGTAATGCACGCCACTGCCGCCGGGCTGGCCTTCATATTCTTCGATGTTGCCGAGCGGCGGGCGGTTGGGACCGAAGGCGCCGGCGCCGGCGGCGATGATCACGGCGCCAGCCTCGATCGCGATGCCTTTGGAGGTGGTCAGCCGGAAGCCGCCCTTCTCCAGCCGCGCCAGCGCATCGACCCGCTGGCCCAGATGATAGACGGGGGCGAAGGGCGCGGCTTGCTGCTCCAGCTGCTCGACCAGACCGGCACCGGAAATCTTCGGGAAGCCGGGAATGTCGTAGATCGGCTTGTCGGGATACAGCGCACTGCACTGGCCGCCGATGGCGTCGAGCGCGTCCACCACATGACAGCGCAGACCGACCATGCCGCATTCGAAAATGGCGAACAGGCCGACTGGGCCGGCGCCGATCACGACAACATCAGTCTTGTGCAGCATGGACAGCATGAATCCGGAGAAACAAGGCGGAAATATGTAACGATTTCAGGCGTCCACCGCTAGCCGCCGCGGTCCTGGCCCGGCCTGCCCGGCGCCAAACCGGGCCAAACTTGTCCAAACCGAGCCAAACTTGTCCTGTTTTGGCCAAACCGGTCCAGCCCCAGCCTGGTTCCGCCAGCCCGCCCGGATCGCGGCGGCTGGCGACCTCAGCCCATATAGGGAACGGCGGTGCAGAATCCAGCCCCCCGCGGCCGCCGAGCGGGCCGTGTCATCATATCCACGTAACCGGAAAATCACTGCCCGGCGGCCCGTAAACTCTGTCGTTATGCAGGGTGACAAATACGGAATCCAGTCATGCTCATGCAGTTGAAACACCGGGTGTTCAGTTACGAAGATGCGGGCGGCAGCGCCACGATCGCCCATCCTCGCCTGCGCGCGCTGTTCGATTTGTGGGACGCCCGGCGCGGCACCCGACAGGCACCGCCGCGCAGCGATTTCTCGGTCGAGGACCTGCGTCCCTGGCTGGGGCATCTGATGATTCTCGACTGTCTCGATAACGACGATTTCCGCTACCGACTCTATGGCACCGACCTAACGATCCTGTTCGGCTTCGACCTGACCAACCGCGTGGTCAGCGAAACGGCCGAGATGATTGGCGACAAGCCGCTGCAGGAATACCGCCAGGTCTGCCGCATCGGCGCGCCGGTGCATGCCTCGCGCATCAGCCCCTCGGCGCGCGAGCATCTTCAGGTCGACAAACTGGCCCTGCCGCTGATGGAGGGCGGCGTGGTCACCAAGATTCTCGGTGCTCTCTATCGTTCGGATGATGCGGCGTGAACAGGGATGACTCGCGCAGAGACGGCGGAGGAGCAACCACGGTGTCCGAGATAGGCGGAGCGGATCGCGAGCCGCTGAACAGCGCCATCTGGAATCCGCAGCCCTCGGATTGCCAGGGCGAGGTGGCGCGTGAAATTCTTGATTACTGGCTGCACAAATGCCGCGGGCGCAAGATGCCGGCACGCGCCGATCTCGATCCGCTGGAGATGCGCCGGGCACTGGGCCAGATGGTGATGATCGAAATCCATCGCGAGCCGCTGCGATTCCGCACCCGGCTGGTCGGCACCGAGCAGGCCAAGAAGCGCGGCTTCGACTTCTCGGCCCGCTGGCTCGACGAACTGCCGGAAGATTATCGCGCTGTGGTGCTGCCGCGGGCGGAAGCCGTGGCGCTGCGCGGGGAAGCGGTCTGTTCGCGCATCCGGCGCAAGCTGGACAACCGCTGGATGGATTACGAGGCGCTGTGGCTGCCACTGGGCGCCGATGGCGATACCGCCACCATGATTATGGTCGTGCAGACCTTCTTCTAGAGCGCCGGTTTTTTCCGCGCCGGCAGCGACATCGCCGCCACTCCCACCAATACGAAAACCAGGCCGATCCCTAAGGTGGACGACAGCGTCTCGCCCAGGAACAGCACGCCGATGCCGACGCCGATCGGGATGCGCAGATAGGCCTGCGAGGTGGTCCCCACCGAGCCGAGCGTGCGCACCAGCCGGAAATAGATGGTGAAGGCCAAAGCCGTGGACAGCACCGACAGGCCGAGCAGCGCGCCGATGGAGGCCTCCGAGGGCGTGAGCGTCCAGGGCCGGTCGACGATCAGGCTGAGCGGCACCAGCATGACGGCGCCGCAGAGCATCGAGCCGGTGGCCGGCACCATGGAATCGAGATGCTTGAAGTTATGGCCGTAGATGGCGGCGGCGCCATAGAACAGCGAGGCCAGTAGCATGGCGAACTGGCCCCAGAGGTCGTTGCCGAGCTGGGTGAGCGCGCCGATGCCGATAATGAAGCAGATGCCGAGCATGCCGGTGACCGTGCCGAACAGCTTGCGCGCCGTCACGGCTTCATGGCGGGTGATCGCCCAAGTCAGCAGGAAGGCGAAGATCGGCGTGGTGGAGTTCAGGATCGTCGCCAGGCCGGCATCGATGCGGGTTTCGGCCCAGGCGATCAGTGTGAAGGGCAGCACCGAATTGAGGCAGGCCTGGATCGCCAGGCTGCGCCAGATACGCGGATCGCGCGGCAGCCGGATGCCACGCAGCCGCATCACCAGCAGCAGCACGGCGCCAGCGATCACCGTGCGGGCGGCGATCAGGGTGATCGGCGGAATGGTGGCGACGCCGACCTTGATGAAGGTGAAGGACGCGCCCCAGAGCGTGGCCAGCACCGCCAGCAGCAGGAATTCGATGGCCAGCGAACGGGGCTGGGCAGTGGTGGCAGTGTGGGCGGTCATTCTGGCGACTCGTGGCGGGAGCGAAACTGACAGCACCATGCCATGTCATCATCACCGGGTCAGCCGGCGATCCTACGGTACCGGCCGAAGTATTGTCGGGATGCAATCGGACGTGACTTGTGAGGCCATCGATGTTCAGACCCTCATCCCAACCCTCTCCCACAGGGTGGGAGAGGGAGAGCCCCGACGCGAAGCGGCGGGAGGGTGAGGGCAGCTTCAGCGCTTCGGCGTCACCAGGATCTTGCCCTTGCGGCTGTCACGGCCGGCATGGGCCAGCGCGTCCTTGATCTGCTCCAGCGGATAGGTGGCTTCCACCGCCACTGAGATCGTACCATCGGCGACATAGCCGGCCAGTTCGCCATAGACCTTGGCCATCTCGTCGGGTTTCGCCGTGGCGAACCAGCGCGCCAGCCAGAAGCCGCGCAAAGCGATATCGCGGAATACCACATCGCCCGGCGGCATGGCGCAGGGCTCGCCCGACATCATGCCGTAATTCACCACCGTGCCGCCTTCGGCCAGCGCCCGACCAATACGACCGGTGGCGGCGCCCGCCACTGCATCGATGCCGAGCTTCGGCCTCGCCTCGCCGGTGATCGCCGCCACGCGTTTCGCCAGGTCGGGCCCATCGACCAGGACTTCGTCGCCACCGGCTTTCTTCAGGTCAGCCACCTGATCCGCGCGCCGCACCACGCTGATGCTGCGCAGGCCCATGCGTTTGGCCAGCGCGATGACATTCTGGCCGACGCCGGAATTGCCGGCATTCTGGATCACCCAGTCGCCCGGCTGCAGCGTGACGAAGTTTTTCAGCATCAGCAGGGCGGTGGGCGGATTGACCGTGAGCATGGCGAGTTGCAGCGGATCGGCCTTGGGCAGCGGGAACAGCTTGGCCGCCTTGGCGATCAGGCTGCTGCGCCAGTTGCCGCGGCCGGCGAACAGCAGCAGCACGCGGTCGCCGGCTTTCAGATGCGTCACGCCATCGCCAACCTTGCGCACCAGCCCGACGCCTTCGCCGCCGGCCATCACCGGCAGCGGCGGCGGCGCGGCGCCGTATTTGCCTTCGAACTGCAGCAGATCGGCCGGGTTGATGGCGGAAGCCTCCACATCGATCAGCACCTCGCCCGCAGCCGGTTCGCCCGGATCGGGCAGGTCGATCAGTTCGACGACCTCATGGGCCTTGCCGAAGGTGGAAAAACGGACGGCTTTCATGGCGCGATCTCCCGGGGTTTCATGTCCGGACATTTATGGCGCAGATCGCGCGGGGCAAGCCAGCCCTTGGCGAACTCCGGAGTCCGGCTGACGCAACGTCAACATGGAAAGCTTATGATGGAATCCCCATGATGGAATCCTTGACGGGCATCGCCTAATCTCGGGCACGCGGTCAATCAAGCCGCCCAGGCAATGCCGCGTCAGCCGACAGGAGGAAACGGATCATGGACGGCGATATCGTAACCAGCATTCTGCTGCCGGGCATTCTGGCCTTCATCATGTTCTCGCTCGGCCTCGGCCTCACCGGCGCGGATTTCGTCCGCATCGTGCGGCAGCCGCGCGCGCTGCTGGTCGGCGTGGTCTGTCATTTCGTGCTGCTGCCGCTGATCTGCTTCGCGCTGCTCAAGCTGGTGGGCATGACCGGAACGTTTGCCATCGGCTTCATGATCCTGGCGGCCTGCCCAACCGGCACGACCTCGAACCTGCTCACCTATATCGCGCGCGGCGATGTGGCGCTGGCGGTCAGCTTCACTGCGGTGGCCAGCGTGGCGACGATCTTCACCCTGCCGCCGATCGTGATCTGGTCGATGCAGCATTTCGCCGGCAGCGCCGCCCAGGCGGCGGTCAGCGTGCCGGTCGGCCTGATGATGGGCCAGATTTTCCTGATGTTGGGCGTGCCGGTGGGCCTGGGCATGCTGGTGCGTCAGCGCTGGTCGGGCACTGCGCTCAAATGGGAGCCGCGGGCGACACGCCTTGCTGCCGTGCTGTTCATCCTGATCGTGCTGGGCGCCGTGGCCAAGAACTGGGCGCTCTTGCGCGACAATGCCGGCACGCTGGCGGGCTTCGCCATCCTGCTCAACCTGCTGATGCTGGCGGTCGGATTCGGGGTCGCGTGGCTGGCGAAGCTGTCGCGGCCGCAGGCGGTGACGCTCGGCATCGAAACCGCCGTGCAGAATGCCACGCTGGCCATCGTGATCGCCAGCAGCGTGCTGCAGGACGACGCGCTCGCCATCCCGGGCGGGCTCTACGGCGTGCTGATGTATGCCGGCGGACTGCTGTTTGCGTTTGGGATGCGGCGGGTGATCAGCGCGGTGCCGGCGCGCTAACGCACAAAGGCCAGCCTTCGATAGCTGAGCGCTTCCGCCACATGGCTGCGCTTCACGCTGTCGGCGCCATCGAGATCGGCCAGCGTGCGCGCCACACGCAGCACGCGGTGATAGCCGCGCGCGGTCAGGTGCATGGCCTCGGCCGCCTTGCCCAATAACTCGCGGCCGGGCGCATCGGGTGCGGCCACCTGTTCCAGCAGTTCGCCATCGGCCTCGGCATTGGTGCGGATGTTCTGTCCGCGATAGCGCGCGCGCTGGATGTCGCGCGCGGCGGCCACACGCGCGGCCACGGTGGCTGAGTCCTCGCGTGGCGGCGGCGCGGCGAGATCAGCCGCGGCCACCGCCGGCACATCCAGCGTGAGGTCGATGCGATCCAGCAAAGGCCCGCTCAGGCGCGCCTGGTAGTCGCCGGCGCATTTCGGCGCGCGGGCACAGGCCAGCGCCGCATCGTCCAGATGGCCGCAACGGCAGGGATTCATCGCCGCCACCAGCTGCACCCGGGCCGGATAGCTGACATGGGCATTGGCGCGTGCCACCACCGCCTGTCCGGTTTCCAGCGGCTGACGCAGGCTGTCGAGTGTCTGGCGGTTGAACTCGGGCAGCTCATCCAGAAACAGCACGCCGAGATGCGCCAGGCTGACTTCGCCCGGTTTGGCACGCAACCCGCCTGTCAATTCCAACGAAAAATGCGACTGACGGCACCCGATGAGTGGCAATCCCATAACAATTCCTGCGACTTCCGACATTAGAAAATGCGACCAGTTTTCATGTCACATCAAATAACGCGACTGGATACGCGATGATCAAAGGAATCGAACCAAACCGGACGATCGCTGGCCATCTGACCACCCGCTTTCGAGATCCAGTCAAACCCTATCGTACCGATCTGGAGCGGGATTGCCTGCAGTTGCTCCAGCTGGACCATAAGGTTTTGAAGGTCAGGACGATGTTGCCGACCTTCGATATAGCCGTTGGCTCTGGCTATCGGCAGTATACACCCAGCCTCTACGCCATCTGGCATCGCCCGCGCTACTGTCCTTGGGGCCGTCGGGAAATGTTCATCGAGGTCCGGAGCAGCGCCGAGCTGGCCGCGGATGGAGGCCGGGAAACGCATTTCTGGCGGGCCGTCCGGGAAACCGTAAATATCATGCAATGCGGCTTCGTGATTCTCACGGAGAAGGAAATCCGGGTCCGGCGCCTGAAGAACGCTGAATTCCTAAATAAGTATTGGGGGGCATTTCCTGCTGACGAACTTTTCGGCGCTATCATGAAGACGACCGAGTTTCGGAAAGTCCCCCTGACCATCGGGGATTTGAGGTCGATCATGGTTGCCTATGGTTGGGCCGAACAACAGGTGAGCGATGCTGTATATACGCTGATTGTGAAACAGTATTTGCTGGTTGATCTCAATCAGCCAGTTACAGACATGAGCCCTGTGCGGAATTCCAACGACCTCATTGGCACCTTCCCGGTGCCTTACTGGGAGCAGCCCTGGCGGCCGGACCCCGAGCCGGTCGTGCAGGCAGACGAGCTATGCCCCGGGTAATTCCGCTCGGCCGGCGCGCCCTGACTGGCTACCTGCCGACCAGGTTTGGAACTGAGGCAATAGCCTACGAATCCCGTCTCGAGCGAGACTGTCTGATGTTGCTGCAGTTCGATCACCGCCTGCAATCACTCAAGAGCCAGCCTATAACGATCCATTACGAATTGGCTGGTCGACGCCGGCGCTACACGCCCGACATCCTGGCAGGCTGGGCAGAGGCAGCCTGGTCACCCTGGCGGCACGCCCGAATGCTGTTTGAAGTCAAACCGGCCGCAGACCTTGTAAGAAATGCGGAGCAGTGGCGTGAAAAGTGGAAAACCATACATCGTTATGCAGACGAGCATGGCTACGGCTTCGCCATTCTTACCGAATCGGAGATTCGCATTCCGCGCCTGAAGAATGCAGAGCTCCTGCTGCCGTACTGGGACCGCCGACCCGAACCGGAATTGTCCGTCAGATTGCGGAACATCGTGCAAGACGCCGACGGCGAAGCTACCATGGGCCACATCACGCAGATGGCAAGCGAGGCGGGCTGGCCGGTCTCTGACGTGGTGGCTGGCCTGCGCCATCACCTCCTGCACCGGATATTCGCCGCCAACCTCGACCGGCCGATCGAAGAGGGAACCTGTCTCCGCTTGCCGGAGCAGGAGGCGGTAGATGGCGGATATCGATTTACGGCGGGGAAGCCTGGTATCAGTAAAGGGGCGCAAAGCTCGGATTGAGCGGATCGACAGCCTGGACACCCTGGTCCTGCGCTGGAGCGATACTCGAGCAATTGAATCCGTCCAGCGATCCGATATCGATCGCGCCGATAGCGACAAATTTGAGAAGCTCACCCAGGCAAACGCAAGCCTTGAACAGATCGAAGAGGCGGCACGCTGGCAGAAGGCGTTGCAGCCGATCATTGATGCCGGTCGTGCGAGGGCTGACCTTGTGGCACAAGCTGCTACAGAGCTTCAGGTGGATCGTGCGACCATCTTTCGGCGCCTGAAACGCTATCGGATGAATGACGGTGTCAGCCTCGACCTGTTGCCGGTCGGCGGACAGGGCGGGCCGGGGATCACGCGGCTGAAACCGGACGTTGAGGCGATCCTGACGGATGTCATCCAGAAGCATTATCTGAAGCGCAAGTCGCCGTCGGTGGCTGCCAGTTACGATGAACTCAAGATTCGGTGCCGGAACGCCGGCCTTGAGGCGATGACGCCTCACTACAATACGTTCCTCAACCGCATCAACGCGCTGCCTCGGTGGGAGCGCGTTGCTTCACGGGATGGGTTTGCCACCGCCCGCGACAAGATGAAACCGATTAGGGGCAAATACCCAGGCGGTGATCGTCCGCTTCATCATATCCAGATCGACCATTGCTTCTGTGACATTGAACTGGTGGATGACATTCATCGCATGCCGATTGGCAGGCCCTGGTTGACGCTGGCGATCGATGTCTACAGCCGCATGGTGGTCGGGTTCTTCCTGTCATTTGACAGCCCGAGCGCCTCGAGCGCCGGCATGTGCCTGATCAACGCCATGCTGCCCAAGGAGACATTCCTGGCGGAGCTGAGGCTGCAGTATTCCTGGCCGGTCTGGGGGAAGCCGGGGGTTATCCTAGCCGACAATGCCAAGGAATTCCGTGGCGAAATGCTAAAATCCGCCTGCCGAATCTACGGAATTGAACCGCGTTTCCGACCCGTGCGCACACCCAATTACGGCGGTCATATCGAGCGGCTGATCGGTACGGCGGCAGGCTGGCTCAAGCAGTTACCGGGCGCGACCTATTCGAGTCCTAAGGAACGTGGCGATCGCAATGCATCTGACACGGCCGCCATGACCTTGCGGGGGTTTGAGCGCTGGCTGGTGCTCAACTTCATCGGCCGATACCACGAAGAAATGCACTCGGAACTCGGCCAGTCTCCGCGCGCGCAGTGGGAAAGCTTCTTCTTCGGGCCCAAAGGCCAGAAGGAAGAGCTTCCGGCCTATATCAAGGATGAACGCCGCCTCAGGCTGGCATTCACGCCTTTCAAAGGGCGGACCGTGCAGCGCTATGGCCTGCAGATCGACCGAATTCACTACATGAGCGATGCCATCCGACATCTCATTCCGATGCCGGGAGAGGCTGCGCGGACATACAAGGTCCACATGGATCCGCGGGACATCAGTAAGGCCTGGCTATACGAGCCCGAGGCGGACGAATATTTCGAGGTGCCTTATCGGGACCAGACAAGGCCCGCCATCAGCAAGTGGGAGGCCAAGGCTGCAATCCGGTATCTGGAGGAGCGGTCCTTACCGGTCGATGAAGCTGCCATCTTTGATGCCCATCATCAGCTTGAGAAGATCGTATCCGAAGAGGTGGAATCGACTCGCAAGGCCAAGCAGTCGCGTCGACGTATGGCGCGGGCCAAGGATCATCAGGAGCGCAAGCGCATTCCGGAAGCATTGTCGAAGCCATCCAATGATCTGGGGGCCCAGGCGGAACAGTCTCAGCCTGAGAATGTCGTCAGGCTGCCGCGGCGGCTTAAACCCTTCCCCACGCGGTTCTGATGACTGAGCCCCGTCCTCTGGCGTCTGCAAGCCTCGAGCATCTCTCGCCCGGGCTGGAGGCCATGCTCGTGCTGCCACCCGAAAAGCGCATCCTTGAGCACTGGACACGTATATTCATCAGCTATCCGCGCGCTCAATCCTACTTGAAGGAAATGGAGGAGTTGCGGGATGGCTCGCACGGGCATCGTCCTCACAACATGCTGCTTTACAGCACGACCGGAAATGGCAAGACCGCGCTTTTACGGGAATTCCTCAACCTGAACCCTCGGCGCGACGATGCCGGCGAGGAATGGGCTCAGATCCCAGTCCTGTATATCCAGGCGCCGCCCAAACCGGACGAGAACCGCTTCTGGAACGCCGTACTGAACGCGCTGGGCCTCAATTACCGCCCGACCGAGGCGCTGGGCAACAAGGAGAGCCTGGCCTTGAAGGCCATGCGCGGCTGCGGACTGAAGCTGCTGATCATCGATGAGATCCATAACGTCCTGGTCGGGCATTACAACCAGCAACGGCTGTTTCTGACGGTCATCAAGAATCTCAGCAACGAGCTCCAGCTTCCGATCGTGGCCGCAGGCATCGTCGATGCGGTCCGCGCCATGGTGGCCGATGGCCAGCTCGCCAGCCGCTTCGACAAGCGGCATTTGCCGGACTGGAAACTGGATGATGATTTTCTGCAGTTGCTGGTAAGTTTCGAGAGCGTGATTCCGCTGGCCAAGCCCTCGAACCTGGCGGATGATCAACTGGCGATCCAGCTTCATGCCATGAGTGGCGGCATCATCGGTGAATTGAGCCGGTTGCTGAAGAAGGCGGCCTACGAGGCCGTGTCGAACGGCACCGAGCAGATCACCAGGAAGCTTCTGAACAGCCTCGATTGGCAAAGCCCGGGAGAGCGTAAACGCGGGGTCTGATATGACCCAGGACGCGCTTTGGCTGTATCATCCGAAACCGAAGCCCGGAGAAATCCTCTCCTCCTGGCTCTGTCGCCTCGCGCTCGGCAATGCGCCGCGTCTGCACACCTTCTGCCATCTTGTCTGGCCGAACCGCCAGATCTGGAACCGCGATGTCGACCAGGTCGCTGATCGTCTCTTTGTGGCCCGGATAGCCCAGGGCACCGGCACATCCTTTGCGGATGCTTGGGAGACGACACTGACGGCACTGGAAGGGCGCCTGTTCGGTGCACGCCATGGTTCCGCGGTACCGCGGCTGATCCTGCATGTTGGGGTATTCCATCGCGATCGCCGGCGCCGCGGGCAGCAGTTTTGTCCACTATGTCTATCGGCCGATGCCTATTTTCGAAAGACCTGGCGGATTGCCTGGGTGACGACCTGCCCGATCCATAATGTTCGCCTTCACGACTGCTGTCCTGGCTGCGGCACCCGGGTGGTCTTTCACCGGGCCAAGGCCATGCGCCTTTGTTACATGTGTCGGGCTGATCTGACCAAAGCGCCTGTTATCCAGGCAGATTCGATGGCAATTGGCTTCGAGCGCTACCTTGCCAATGTGTTGACTGAGGACTGCGGCGCCCTGGGCGAAGCGACTGTCCCCGCGTTGACCATATTCGACATTCTGCGTCACATCCTGAGGCTGCTGGCGCAGGACGCGCGGGGTGCGATGTTGCGAAGCGCGGTGGCGGAGCAGTTCGATCTGCCATTCCAGGCACAGAGTATGCCAGAAGATTTCGAGGATCAGGGAGTTGTCTGGCGGTATCACCTGATGATGCTGGCGAGCCGGCTGTTCACGAGCTGGCCAAAGACCTTTGTTGAGGTCTGCCGGGCATCTGCCTTCTGGTATAGCTGGGCCATCAAGGACGGGCATGACCTGCCATCGGAATTTATGGAGGTCGCGCAGGAATACCTCGCTCGCCCGCCATACAAGGAGAGCTGTATTCGAAAGCGCGACGCTCGTGCATGTCTTGAAAAGCAACGCCTGGCATCAAAGCCGTATCCTCGCTTCCGAGGTGCCCGACTTTAGGACTCCACAATAGATATGAGGCGAACGGACAAAGACCGCGCGGCATTTTTTAGGGAATCGCTTTCTGTATGCCGCCATGTGGAAAGATCGATTTTCTTTCCAACAAGAGACCATCTACCGGCTGCCAAGGTAAGTTGTGTTGCGACGTCAAATAAGCGGGTTGTTTGCCACTTCCCATCGTGGCTGGTGACGATGCCGGCGGACCTGAAATCCGATTGCCCATCCATCTCAGCATCGAACAGGTAGTGTGTGACATCATTTTTGATGATCTCGGCGATCAGGAATCGCCGGGGCCTGTTTCGTGCCAGGCTCCAATACCAATTGCGTCCGTTTAACGCTTTAACTTTCGGAAAGACCCATTCGACGCCGGTGTTCGTGTAGGGCGTCGGGACTAGCCGGGTTTCATAACCATATGGGCTGAGATGTTTTAGAATTTCCATAAGCTGGTCGAGCCGATCGGGAATCGCGCCGGAGGTCTCGGCCTGCAACGGTTTGACCGATAAGGCGCCGACGTCGGTCTGATGCCAGCCACCATCGGCCGTGGAGGCCAGGTATGTGGCCTCGTCAGGCACTTCGAGAGCCTGGATTATTGCGGCGCCGCCCGCCAGCGGCCGCTTGATGTCGATCCGTTCTACAAGGCGGTTGAAAAGCCAGTCACCTTCAACATTGAGCGCAAGCGCCCTGCGGCGCGATGGTGATTGCGCCTCGTAAACGAGTGGACCTGTGCGGCGCGGCTTCCGGTGGAAAATGACATCTTCGCCGCCATTTTGCCCTGCCGAGGTCTGGTCCTCATCGGGGAGCGTGACGAGGACGCGCGGCGGTTTCCACTGTTCGTCAATGTTACGCAAGCGCTGGATCAGCTTTACGCCGACCGAACCCGAGTGACTGTATCTCCTGTCTGCCCAGGCCGAGATGAAATCATAGTCCCATTGGGTTTCCTGCGGCAAAGCGAAGGGCATATCGGGATAGGCTGGCTTCTGACGGATATCCTGCGCCTGCAGGGATCGGAAAACCGACCGCCAGGCCTCCCTGCCCTGGGGGGCGGTGCAATAGCGCAGGATGGTGTAAAGTTCGCTGTCGGTCAGGCCTCGGCCCGCATCGACCCGGTACAGGTCGGGCGCAATCCAGGTCGACGTCTGGGGGCTGAAGATCGTCTCATGCTGGTTGTGAAGCCCCAGCAGACCATCGAAGACGCGTTTGGACAGCCGGCTGTTGACACACCAGAAGTAGCGGATCAGTTCCACCACTGGCAGGTAGACGCGGTTTTCGTCGCAAGGCTCCGGATAGGTCTGAGTAATTTCGAAGAGTTCGTAGAGCGGGCCGGTAACGGCGCCACCTGTCATGGTCTTCAGATCAGATCCGGCCAGGCGTTCATCAGGGGCAATGCAGCGAAGTGTGGCCGCCACTCGCCTGGTCAAAACCGCGTGCATCTGGCGTTGCAGATGTTCGCCCTGAAATATGCTGCCCCAGCCGATCGCCGGCAGAAGTCCGACGCCTACCGTGACCTTTGCGAATTCTTCCGGCAGAGCGATCAGGAATCCGTCGGCGTCACGACTGAGTTCAGCCAGGGTAATCTCGCACTGGGTCTCGGGCAGATGGCCATCCTGGAAGAACGGGCCAATTCCCGTTACCTGCAGGTAGCGTTGCTCATAGGCCTGCAGGTCCGGCAGCAGGAACTGGCCCTGTTGGGCCCGGCGGGATCGCCTTTTCTTCTGCGGTATGTGCTGCCCCCTGTTATACTGGAGATCGCCCGTCATGGTTCTGCTCGCTTGCCGGCTAAGGTTGATGACAATGGCTTTTGTCCCCAGGACGGCAGAATTGCGGCAGAAATTCGCCGCACCTTCTTCTGACTAAAGCTGTATGCGAGTTGAGGGCTAAGCGCGATGACCCGCATGAATGGTCTGCCTCGTATCCTCGACCTGAGACGCCCTGACCATGCCGCCGTCTATCGGCGGAACTCACATGCCTATAGGCGGGCAACAGGAGAGTTGTTCTTTCGGATCAATGTGCGGCCGGAGGTACATGGAGCGGAGCTTTTGCCTTTCCTGGCGCCATCGGGACGTCTCACTGGCCGCTGGGTTTTGAGCGAAGGCCCAGTTTACACCACCCTGCCGGGCACTTTCTTCATCGTCGAGCCAGATGGCGCGGCGCGCGACATTCAGACTGGACTGGGCCGGTTTGAAATTCTCGGCATGGAAGCTGCCGTTTTTCACGCTGGCGCAGATGAGGACAATATCGATCGAAGCTTCGATCGTTGCGGCCGTTTTATCTGCGCCACGGCCGAGCGGGCTATCTGTGACTGGATCTATTTTGCCATGCGTAACCCGGGTTATGGGGAGCACGGCTGGGGGCTGGGGCCGGCAGCGGATCAAATCGACCTGGCCGGGCTTTCGTTGACGCGCATGCGTCGCCTGGTCGAGGCCATGGGCATCGCTGCCAATTTCGAGCGCTGGTATGCGCGGTGGCAGCAGGTCCATCGGGACGAAGACGTTGCGTCCAAGTCCAGCAAGGCGCTCGGTTACTGACGAATCAGTCGCATTTCAGCTTTGCTTTGACCTTTTCGATATCGGCCTGCTCCATGCTGCCATAGACGGGCCGATTGCCATTGGACGCCTGCTGGCTGAAGAAATACTGGTCGGAGAATCGGTTCCCCTTGAGATCCTGATAGGTCGGGCACACCACGATATGCCTGAAGTCATCCGTGTTGGCGACCGGGATGCGGATCATGCGGCTGGTCTTGCCGGGGTTGATCAGGTTGTTGGTCTCGGCATGGTCGGCAAAGCGCTCTTCATACTTCTCATTGTAAGCGCGCATCGGCATGCGGAACTGGCTGGCCGGATGGGTGCCGGCATTCTCGAACGCCACGATCAGATGGAGCTTGCCGTCCAGGTCAATAAGGCTTTCCTCGACAATATCGATCCGCGGCCTGGCGGCGGCAGTATTCATATCGAGGACTTTCTCGGTGTTCGAATAAGCCATGTAGCTGACGAAGACGCCGGTCAGAGCAATGCCGGCCTGGACAAGAGGGAAGTATTTCATTGCCATTTCCTTATGATCGATAGAGTGGGTGAGATCAGACGGCGACCCTGAAGCCGCCCAGGCCATGCTCAGGCCTGGGATGCAGATCGCTGAACGAAGTCATGGCCGGGGCGCCGAGCTCCATCTGCAACAGGCTCATCGCGGGTTTGAGGCTGGCAAGCCGCATGGCTTGGGCAATCGTCAGCGCCGCGGTCGCGGCACCGACAAAGGGCACGGCGACACTTGCCTCGGCGAGGGTAAAGGTGCCGCAGCCGTCATGCTGGCGCTCGTGTTCCTGATAGGCCGGCAGGCGCATCACGGCGTCGACATCCTTGTCGTTGGCAGGATGGGTCCAGTAGCGCTCCGGGCTGCTGCCCTGGGGCAGGACGCGGACCTGGATGCCTTCGAAGTCAACCGGGCCATGGCCGACGCCGGCATCGATCATGTACGCAAAGCCCGCTTTCGCCAGCCCCATGCGAGGCACGACATTGTCCAGGCCGCAAATCAGCAGGGGTGCTTCATGCTCGGTGGGACGGAGATCGTCGTTGAAGCGGCGCTCGACCAGCCGGGCGGACCAGCCGGCGGCCTCGATCCAGTGCTGGGCCACCCGGGTCTTCATCCGGCCCAGGCTCTCCAGGCTGTTGATCAGGCCCGTATCGATATTCTCCTCATTCACCGTCTGATCGTCCTGCAGGACCAGCCGGCCTGCACCGGGGACGAAGGCGAGTGTCCAGAGGAAGGCCTGACCGAGATGGCCCAGGCCCACCAACCAGAGGTCATCGGGCATATACACCTGGTCGGGTCCGGTATCCGCCTGCGGGTTCCAAGGCTCCCAGAGCGACACTGTAACCTCGCGGCGGCCGGCTTTGGGATCTTTGCGCAGGGCGGCGAAAGCCTCGCGGACGGCCAGTGCCCCGGCAAACGCACCGGCCAGCGGATTGGCGCTACGGCCACAAGGGCGTGGATCCCAGCCCGGAGATAGGCCCGCCAGCCAGCCATCCCACCAGCAGCTGACAAAGGCCGGCTGGTCATCGGGAATGGGCATGGCGGCCGGAAGGCCGATGGCGATGCCATGTGTCATCCCCGGCGACGGGGTGGTGCTGATCGACGCGCCGAGCGCCCAGGCAACCTCGATCAAGCTCTTGCCGATCGGCAGCGGGCGCAGCAGGAGCACATCCTCTGTGAGCACCAGCGTGGCCTGCTGGAAGCATTTCATGGCAGTTGCGATCGCAGTCAGCGCGGCGGCCTGGCCGGCGGCGGTGCGGGCAAGGTCCGGGCTGAGCAGGACGCCGACATGGATCGTGGCCAGTTGGGCCTCGGCTTTCTCGAAATCCGGTCCTCCCGGCACATCGGTCAGCGCCTTGGCGATGCGGGAGCGACGGAGATGGATGGTCATCGCGATGCCTCCAATTTGAAGAAGCGCTGTCCGCTGGCGGTATGGGTGTGCCAGCGGCTATTGCCCAGGAATTCGTACATGCCGATGCCCCCCGGCAGCGTCTCGCGTCGGGCGAAGTGCGGAATGATCAGGGCATAGTGGCCCGCCCGCAACATGACCGGATTGTCCTGGTCGGACTGGCTCTGCAGGTAGCTGCCGGGATGGACATGCACGTCGGCCACTACACCGTAGCCGCGCTGGCGGCAGATCGCCCAAAGCCTCGAGAGCGCCGGGCTGGTGATATGCACGATGCCGGTGTCGAGGGCATGCGGATCGACATCGTCGTAGAAGACGAATTCAAGGATGCGTTTGGCCTGGCCTTCGGGACGGCCGAGCAGGAAGGCACCGCTTTCGCGGCGCCCGCCCAAAGTGCGGCGTTCCAGCTCACGAACGCCAGCCGCCCAGATCGCCGGATCGCATTTAAGCCGGCACGGGCTGCTGAAGAGCCATGTGCTGAGCCTGTTCAGCCATGAGAGCATGCAGATTCTCCATAATGAAGACGAGCGGGCGGTTGCGGTGCCAAGCCTGGTCGGGGCGCTTCTGCGTCCAGCCGTTATGCACGGCGGCATGGCGCTGCCAGGCGAGATAGATGCCACCATGCGTGCCGTGATCGCCCCAGTCCTTCAGCGCATTGGTGAAGCCGGGCGAGCCGGTCGGGGCCGGCGGGCGCTGGCCGAAGGTCGGCCCATCACCGAATGCCCAGCGCTCGACAAAAGGTGCTGTTGCCGGAAAGCCGCGGCATTCGAAGTGGAAGTCATGGGCAAAGACCTGGCCGCTGGCGAAGTCCTTGCCGATGACACGGACATAGAGGTCGGGGAACTGATAATGCTGGACGATCCAGCGCCCGTCCTCGATGCCCTGGAGGAAGCGCACCCCATCGAGATGCGCTTCCAGGGTTGCCTGATCGGGCGGCAGATCAGCCATTATTGAAGTCCTTGAGCGTCAGCGAGACGACGAGGCTGCAGCTCTTCTTGTCGGCATACTTGCCGATCGCATCGCCGCGCGGCAGCGGCTGATCCGCACCGGGCAGGATGAGGTTCGCCTTGCTGCGGGCGTCGGGGTCGAGCTTGAAGCCGTTGCGACCCACGGCCCACAGCAGGACGCGGTTGACAGTCGCCGCCGGCGTGAACTTCTTGGTCTTGGTCTCGTGCTCATACTGCACCGAGACCATGATCTTCTTGCAGCGGTGCAGGACCAGGACCACGGCCTTCTTGCCGAGGATCTCATCGCCCACATCGACATCGGTGTCGTGCTGGAAGATGTAGGCCTCGTCGAAGCCGGCCTTGGCCAGCACCGCCTTGCGGATGTCCTGGCCGGTCTCGGCTTCGACCTCGAGGAGGTCGGGGTTCGGCTGGTCCTCGATCTGAACTTCGATACGCGTCTTCATGGGAATCTCCTTGCTAGACGGGAAAAGAGTTGGGTGGGGCGTTCCGCTTCTGGCGTCGGATCAGCCCCGCGGCGGGAAATCGTCCTTGCCATGGCTGTCGCGCTCACGGATCTGACCGTTGCGGCCATGGACGAAGAGTTCGGTGCCCTGGCGCTGCGTGATCTCGCGGGCGCGGTCGATCGCCTCGGCCTGGGTCGGCAGGACGGCGGAGGCGCGTTCGGCCCCGGCGCCCTTCACGGCCCAGCCATCGGCGTGGGGCACAACATGCTGGTTACGTTTGTCGGTCATGGGCCTTGGCCCTCCATGTTCAAGCTTCAGAAAGAACGGCAAACTGCCGATCCGCTAATTAGCGTATTTTGTGGCCAAGCTTTTGTCAAGGCCATGGTTAACGGGCCTGAATGCCAGGAGCCAAATGCTAAGGAAAACTAGAAATTACTTAATAATATCAAGCTTTAAAAGCCGGACACGGGCGGCGTCCGCCGAGACTTGGAATGCGGTCCGCGCCCTGTCGATCATGCTGACGGCTTGGTCAGGAGTGACCGGTGCCTCCGTCGCCTGGCCGATTCCGGCTCGAAACTCTTCGGCAAGTTTGCGGCATCGAGTCCTCGGCATCAGGAAGGCGCCGCAGGCATAACCCGCCTGCCACTCCATCCAGTCGACCTGGGGCGCATTGATGATGCCCTCGCGCATGCAGATCTGCCGATCAACGCCGCGCTCGCGCCCTTCGGAACTGCTCTGGAACTTCTCATCCCACAGGTAAGCGTGAAAGCAGACGTGACCGTACTCGTGGGTCAGCGTTGTGCGCAGCCGGTTTTCCATCCGCGGATCTTCGGACAGCTTCCTGGAGATTTTTACGCGGGGCTTTCCATTGCGCCGAAATTCGGTGATGCCTTCGACTTCAGGGCCCCACTGCGTCAGGTCTGCGTATAGGTCGAGATCGTCAGTGTCGCGCTCGATGAGGCAGGTGATATCGTCCGTCGATATCGGAAATTCGACCTTGCCATAACGCTGCTTCAAATAATCGGTGACGATCCGTTCGCAGCTTTGATCAAGTTCAATCGGGTCATAGTGCGGCCGCATCTTGAAGCGGCCGGTCCTGTCAGGGACGGACTTCACGCTAGCTCCGATTGGACTTTGGTGCCGGCGAGCGGAAGGCCACCATCAGCTCGTTCAGTTCCTCCCGCGTATATTTGCGCTCGCGCACATAGTCTGGGAAGCGACCGGCAAGGTAATACAGCCACTCCGCTTCGACCTCGAGGACCGAGGCGAATTGACGAACGATATGGTCAGAGGTGGGGCTGCGACGATCATGCTCGATGTCATTCAGATACTGCGGCGAGATTGCTTCGCCATCTTCACGAATGATGCGCGCCGCGAGCTCTTTCTGGCTCCAGCCTTTCTCCTTGCGGAATTTGCTGATGGCGCGGCCGAATGTGGAGACGTCATCGGCTTGACGTGAAGTCGAAGGCATTGGGCACCTGAATAAACGGGAGTTCAGCGGATATGCTGATTAGCGTAGTCCGAATTTCGGGATTGTCAACCGCTGTTTCTTTATTTATGTAATTCCTCTTTTCTTTATTTATTGCAGCGACATGACGGTCGCCGGGGCCAATGGGCAAGAGCATTCGTGGGAAGAAGGCGGACGGCGGCTCGGCCGGCGCGACGCGCACGCGCGGTTCATCGCCTGACGACAAGGCCATGAATTTCAAGGTCTCAATCGAGTTCCATACCGAGTTCAAGACCTTTGCCGCCACGCATCGTCGGTCGATGACGGAGCTGCTCAGAGAAGGCTTCGATCTCTTGAAAAAGCGCTACCCGACATGACCTCAGCGGCGAAGTCTGCACACTGAAGTGAAGCGTGAAAAATTCTCAACCGCGTTGGTCTTGATACGGCAGGGCGTGCACTTCATTTGTTCTCCGCTGACCACAGCGTTGGCTTGTGTCCGGAGCATGTTGCTCAGCCGGAGTCGGCGGTCGACTGCCAGGGCGCAAGCTCAAAATGGCTGTGATTAGCGCGGGGTTACGCTTTTTTTTGCTGCAGGGCTTGACCACATGTGCAACAAACAAGGTGTTACACCGGAGGAGAACGACATATTGAGAGGAGATTCGTGAATCCCCTCAACATGTTGTGGTGATCTAAAATCGAATCGGAGAGAGTGAGACAGATATGCACCCGAAACGCGTTGGCCAACCTCTTCCTCTTCAGACGGAAGAAGCGCTGGCCTCCGAACACGGGCAGGCACCAGGCCTGGGCTGGGAGGTCAGTGACGATGCGCGCGAAGCCATCGAGGAAATCGAAGCAAATCGTCGTGACGCTGAATACCATAGTATTGCGGTAAGGATCGGATAGCGACGACGTGCTGAGCATTGTGATGATCGGTTAGCATTGCGACCGATCTCTGGTAGAAAGGCAGCCGAGAGGCTGCCTTTTTCCATCTACGGAACGCACTGATTTCAGACTGTCCTGCTGACGATGGCGATCACAACAACAAAACTAGAAAACGACGCCGAGTGGGAAGATCTGCACCTGAGCATCGATCGACGCAAAAAGATCCTTGCTGTCGATTCCATCCTCAAATCCGCCAGAGATACCGGTGCGATCGCGGCCATCATCGAGGAGGAATATCTCGATCGAGATTTCACGGCCGAGTTCTCCACCTTCTATTCAAAGGTATTCAAGCGCCATACGAAAATCTGTCGGCGCGTGCATTTCTTCTCGGCTGCGATTGATCAGATCATCGCCCTTCCAGATCCCCGAGACATCGCCAATGGCCTTGAGGGGCTGTGCAACGAGGGCCAGTATATCGGATATATCGTCCTGCGCCCGATCGATCATGCGCCGCTTGGACGGGTCATATTGAAATGCCAGAAGACCTTGCCGGATATGCAATGCGATCTTCTGGTCAGGACAAAGCATGAAGCGCACCTGTTGGGCGCCAAACTTGCCGTCGAGGCATTGGCATACACACAGCAGGATCGGCGTACCGGCGCCTGTGCCCAGGCCTCGATCTGGATGGCGGGCCGGCATTTTCATCACGAGCATCATGGGCCCTGGAGGTCGGTGCCCGACATCACGGAAGCCGCAACGAGGGTCATTGATCAGGTAACGTCATCGCATGTTCCAGCCGGATCGGGCGGTTTGACGATTGAAGGCATGGTCCGGACGCTGCGGGAAATGGACCGCATTCCTTTGCTGTACCGCGCCTCGGTTGCCAATGGCCGGCCGATCTGGCCTGCCCAGCTGCGGCCGGAAACAATTATCCAGCGCTATGTCGATTCCGGCATCCCGGTCATTGTTGTCCTTGCTCCTTGGGAGAACGGCATGACGGAAGCGCATGCAGTCATCGCGACCGGCATGGTGCGATGCGTCCTGCCTGACAGGTATCCGCTTCCCGAAAGAGCCACGCGCGCAGAATATTGCGAATACTTTCTCGTGAATGACGATCAGCGCGGCGTAAACCTGCTGATGCCGCGAGGGAATGGGCAGCCATACGCCAATACGCCTTATACGCTCAGCAATATCATGTATCTCATCGTCCCGTTGCCGGAGAAAGTGTACATCCCGGCCGAGGCGGCCGAGCGCATCGCCTGGGACATGGTGAATTCCTACAATCGGGACTGGGCTGCAATCAAAGCCGAGAATGCAGATGGTCTTGGCCAATCGGCCGGATTGGGGGATCGGTTCTGCCAGGATTTTGTAAACCACCGGCTTATCGCGCGGACCTATCTGACATACGGGTGGCGTTACAAGAACCGGATTCTTGCCAACACAATGACGCCGGAGTTTCGTGCGTTCATCTATCAGCACGATCTGCCGCGGCTGGTCTGGGTTACGGAATTCGGAAGTTTTGATTCATTCAATCACCTTGCCGATAGCGACGCCTCCATTCTCGGCCATGCCGTCATAGATGCGACGTCCAGCAATCTGTGGGAAAGCAGCCGCTCCATATTCCATGCCCCTGGTTATGCGTCGCGGTGGTTTCCGATGCAGGGTGATCCCTACGGGCCTTATGATCAGGCGAAGCGCATTTGCCGCGACGATCAGCCTTATAAAATAAAGATTCGCGGACAATAGGTCGCGTTTCGCCAGTATCGTGACGGCTCTCCAGGTCGAACGAAATCCGAGGGCCAAGCCGCAAGCGACAGCGGGACCAGTTCTGCCCCGCGCTTTGATCAGCCTGGCACTTGGATGAAAACGCGTGTCAGTTCACCTGCTTCAGCCCGCTCCAGCTGCGGCCTTTGGCTTCCGTCACCAGAATACCGTATTTCCGCTTCGTTGCCGCCGCCGCGGACTTGGCCTTGGCCAACACATCTGAGCGAGTGATCTCGCCTTCGTAATTGTATTCCGCCGGCGGAAGCTCATAGACCGTCCCATCGTCGCTGACGATGATGGTCGAGAAACCTTCTTCATCCATCTTTTCATGTAGCAGGAGATAGTCGTCGTCATCGGCGTCATGCAGGATGACGCGCGTGGTGAATGAAGCCATGGTCGCTCCTATCGTTGGGATACTGTCGCTCAGGCGGCCTGTGCCGGTGCACTGATCTTGAAGTAACGCGGCCCCTTCTTGGCGTAGCCGACGGATGCCCCGAGCCGGATAACGACGATATTGTCGTTGCCGTCGCAGGCGTCAGCGATGGTTGAGAAGACCCGTAGCAGCAGTTTCCCAGACCGTATCAGCCAGGTGGTCGTGGTGAGGTGAACCGCGTCCTTGTCGAGCGAGTGGATGGCGTCGATGACCTCGGATCGGGCCTGCGAATAATCTGCTTCCCTGTTGAGGTCGTAGGTCACGACGTAATTGGTGATAATCTCGGATGCCTGACGGGCACGAGTTTCGATCGCGGTGAGTTTTTTAAGCTGCTCCTCACTCAAGGCCACAGCTTTTCCGATGGCCGATGTCGCCATGTTTTCCCCATTGCCTGCCTGATCTTGCCTGCGCAGGCGTTGCCTGTCCGGGCGAAGTTAACTCCGGTGGATGGGGGTCACAATTGATTTTTCGGCAGAAGATCACCCATCATAAGAACGTATGCGGGTCTGCCGTGGCGGCGCCAATGTCAGGCGGCGCGTTTCGAAAGCCGGAGCAGGATGCGCTCCATCTGGTCGATCTCCTCCTGCTGGCTCTTGATGATCTGCTGACACAGATCGGCCAGTTCCGCATCCGTAATTGCGGCCTCACGGCACATCAGGATGGCGCCCGAATGATGCGGGATCATGGAGCGCACGAATTCGGCATTTCCGACGGCTGCCTGTGTGCGCATGCCGACATAGCTGCCGATGAATACAAGTGCGGCCACGGCAACGATCGTCCAATTCAGACGCTGTATGGGGAACATCGAGCGCATGGCGACAAGCATGACGAGAGCCATGGGGGCGACCATCATCAGGGTCATGTAGACGTTGTTGAGGTTAAAATGGAAATTCGAAAGCGAATTGATCATGGTATACATGACCAGGTACATGATGACGAAATCGACCGCCAGTTCGGCGGCGAAGCGTAAGTAGTGGGATTTATGCATCTCGTGCGAATGATGCGCCATGGCATGTCTCCAGGACCGTGATCAGACCGGTCTATGAATAACGGGCATAGACCGTCGCCGTTCCGCCCTTGGCAAACAGCAAAACCTCATAAGCGTCCGTCTCTCCGGTCTCCATGCCGGGCGAGCCTTCGGGCATACCGGGCACCGTCAGGCCGAGTGCGTCCGGCCGCTCCAGCAGCAGCCGCTTGATGTCGTCTGCCGGGACATGGCCTTCGATCACATAACCGCCAACCCGGGCGGTATGGCAGGAGGAAAGCTCCGGCGTGAGCCCGGCATTGAGCTTTTCCTGGTTGAGGACGGCCATTGGGACGTCCTTGGCCGTGACCTGGAAACCGGCCTTGCGCAGATGGGTGATCCAGGCGTTGCAGCAGCCACAGCTCGAGGTTTTCAGCACATGGATGGCCTCCATCGCCCGGACCGGGACGATGGGAAGTACCGTGGCTGAAAGGGTCAGCATCAGAAAAGCGCGACGGTTCATGGTGGTCTCCTTCACATCTTTGGAATGTTGCGTTGCTTGATCAGGGCATAGATCGCGGGGATAACGATCAGGGTAAGCAAGGTGGACGACACCATGCCGCCGATCATAGGCACGGCGATGCGTTGCATGACTTCCGAGCCAGTCCCAGTGATCCACAGGATCGGCAGCAGGCCCGCCATGATGGTGATCACTGTCATGGCCTTTGGTCGCACGCGGTCGACGGCGCCCTCGACAATCGCCGCCCGCAGGTCTTCTTTCGTAAAGGCACGCTCTTCGGTGCGACAGAGCGCCTGCCGGTCGCGCAGCGCGTGGTCGAGGTAGATCAGCATGATCACCCCGGTTTCGGCGGCGACGCCAGCCAGCGCAATGAAGCCGACGGCGACTGCCACGCTGAAGTTGAACCCCATCCAGTCCATCAGCCAGAGCCCGCCGATCAGGGCAAAGGGCAGGCTCAGCATCACGATCAGGGTTTCGGTCATGCGCCGGAAATTGAGGTAGAGCAGCAGCATGATGACGAAGAGCGTCGCCGGTACGACGACGCTGAGGCGCTGCTTGGCCCGCTCCAGATACTCATACTGGCCGCTCCAGGCGAGCGTCACACCCTTGGGCAACTGCACCTCGCGGGCCAGCAGCGCCTGGGCGTCGGCGACATATGAACCTATATCGCGGCCCTGCATGTCGATAAAGACATAGACCGCGAGCTGGGCATTCTCGGTGCGGATCCCGGTCGGCCCCTGTTCCAGCCTGGTGCTGGCCAGTTGCCCGAGTGG
The DNA here is from genome assembly GCF_058806975.1 of Ferrovibrio sp. GW821-FHT12E11. Taxonomy (NCBI): domain Bacteria; kingdom Pseudomonadati; phylum Pseudomonadota; class Alphaproteobacteria; order Rhodospirillales; family Rhodospirillaceae; genus Ferrovibrio; species Ferrovibrio sp. GW821-FHT12E11. The sequence continues at coordinate 1,035,599 of NZ_JBXAQG010000001.1, read as the reverse complement.
CACCATGGCGCCATTGGGCAACGGCACCAGGACTTCGCGGGCGATGGCCTGGGGGCTGGACCGCAATTCGCGCGGGTAGCGGATGATCACGCCATAGCGCTCCCGGCCCTCCACTGTGCTGGTGACCAGTTCGCCGCCCAGCGCCATGGCGATGACATTCTGTAAGGTGTCGACGGTCACACCATGCCGCGCGAGCGCCAGGCGGTCTGGCTCGATGGTGAGGTAGTAGCCGCCGATCACGCGCTCGGCAAAGGCGCTCGACGTGCCCTGGACTTTGCGCAGGCTGGTCTCGATCTTCCTGGCAAGGCCGTCGAGTTCGGCGAGGTCTGGCCCGAACAGTTTGATGCCAAGCGTGGTGCGGATACCAGTCGAGAGCATGTCGGTGCGCATCTTGATCGGCATGGTCCAGGCATTCGAGACGCCGGGGATCTGCAGCGCCTGATCCATCTCCCGGATCAGGCTGTCGACGGTCACGCCCGGCCGCCATTCCGACTGCGGTTTCAGGTTGATCACGGTCTCGAACATCTCGGTCGGCGCCGGATCGGTCGCCGAATTGATCCGGCCCGCCTTGCCGAAGACGCTTTCCACCTCCTGGAAGCTCTTGATGATCTTGTTCTGGGTCTGCAGAAGTTCGGCCGCCTTGGCGATCGAAAGTCCCGGCAGAGTGACCGGCATATACTGGATAGTGCCTTCATTCAGGTTCGGCATGAATTCCGTGCCGATGCGGGACAACGGAATCCAGCTCAAGCCCAGAGCCAGAATGGCGATCGCGATCGTCAGTCCCTTGGCGCGGAGCACCAGGTCGATCACCGGCCGGTAGGCTGCGATGAGCAGCCGGTTCACCGGGTTGCGGTGCTCAGGAACGATCCTGCCGCGGATCAGCAACACCATCAGCGCCGGCACGAGTGTCACCGAGAGCAGGGCTGCGCCCGCCATGGCAAAGGTCTTGGTATAGACCAGCGGCTTAAACAGCCGGCCTTCCTGCGCTTCGAGCGCGAAGATCGGTATGAAGGATACCGTGATGATCAGCAAGCTGAAGAAAAGCGACGGACCGACCTCGACGGCTGCCTCGGTCAGTACCTTGACCCTGTCGGCATCCGGGCCGGCCCGTTCCAGTCGCTTATGGGCATTCTCGATCATCACGATGGCGGCATCGACCATGGCGCCGACGGCGATCGCAATGCCGCCCAGGCTCATGATGTTGGACGTGATGCCGAATGTCTCCATCAGGATAATCGCGATCAGGATACCGACCGGCAGGGTGACGATGGCGACAAGCGCGCTGCGGACATGCAGCAGGAAGATGAAGCAGACGAGCGCCACCACGACCGATTCCTCGATCAGGGTGGATTTGAGCGTGGCAACTGCCCGCCGGATCAGTTCCGAGCGGTCGTAGACCGTCACGATGTCGACGCCCTCGGGCAGGCTCGCCTTCATTTCATGGATGCGCGCCTTGACCCCGTCGATCACGGCAAGCGCATTCTGGCCAGCCCGCTGGATGACGGTGCCGCTCACCACCTCGCCTTCGCCATTCAGCTCGGTGATGCCGCGGCGCTCGTCCGGCCCCAGCTCGATGCGGGCCACATCAGACAGCCGTACCGGCGTGCCACCTTCAGCTTTCAGGACAATCTGGCCGATATCGGCGAGGCTGCGCAGGTAGCCGCGACCGCGCACCATGAATTCAGTTTCGGCCATCTCGATCACCCGGCCGCCGACATCCCGGTTGCTCTGCCGGATCGCTTCGGCGACCCGTTCAAGCGGTATGTTGAAGGCCTGCAGTTTGCGGGGATCGACCACGACCTGATACTGCTTGACGAAACCGCCGGCGGACGCGATCTCAGCCACGCCGTCCGATTTGGCGAGCTGGTAGCGGATATTCCAGTCCTGAAAGCTGCGCAACTCGGCCAGCGTCTTCTGCGCTCCGGTGACGGCATACTGGTAGACCCAGCCGACACCGGTCGCATCCGGGCCCAAGGCCGGCGTGATCCCAGCGGGAAGCCGTTTGGTGGCGAAGTTCAGGTATTCCAGTACCCGGCTGCGGGCCCAGTAGAGGTCGGTGCCTTCCTCAAAAATCACATAGACAAAGGACACACCGAAGTAAGAGAAGCCGCGCACCACCTTGGAGCGGGGCACATTCAGCATGGCTGAAGTGAGCGGATAGGTGACCTGGTCCTCGACCACCTGCGGTGCCTGGCCCGGATACTCGGTGTAGACGATCACCTGGGTGTCGGAGAGGTCGGGAATGGCATCGAGCGGCAGGCGGCTCAGTGCAACCAGGCCAGCCGCACTCAGGAACAGGGTCGCAAACAGCACCAGGAAGATGTTGCGGGTCGACCAGCGGATCAGGGCGGCAATCATTTCGGCGTCTCCTGACCCGACTGTCCTGCCGGCGGCGGCGCAAAGGATTGCAGGGCAGCTTTCAGGTTGGCTTCGGCGTCGAGCAGGAAGTTCGCCTGCACCACCACGGCCTCGCCCTCATCCAGCCCGTCGCGCACCTCGACATAGCCGTCGCCGCGTGCGCCCAGCCTGACCTCGCGGGGATCGAAGCGGCCCATGCCGATATCGACGATGACGATCTGACGCCGACCGCTGTCGATCACCGCACTATCGGGTATGGCAAGTGTCTCTTCGGTGGTCGCCTGGGTATTCAGCAGCACCGAGGCGTACATTTCGGCCTTGAGCGCGCCATCCGCGTTGGGCACCTCGATCCGCACCCGGGCGGTGCGGGTCTCGCGGTTCACCGTCGGATAGACGAAAGCGACCTTGCCGGCGAACTTACGATTTGGATAGGCGTTCACCGCGATCTCGACCGGCTGGCCCGGCTTGATCAGACCCAGATCCTGCTCGAACACCTCGGCCTGCAGCCAGAGCTGGCTGTCATCCACCAGGCGGTAAAGCCGCTCGCCCGGCATGATGCGCATGCCCTCGACCACGGCCTTGTCCATCACGAGGCCCTGCATGGGGGCGGCAATGGCGAATTGCCGGCTGACCTGGCCGCTACGCAGCAGGCGGTCCTGGACGGCTTTGGGCAGGTCGAGATTGCGCAGGCGGGAAAGCGCGCCTTGAACGAGGCGATCTGCATCATTGCGCGCAGCTTGGTCATTTGTAGGGGTTTCATCGCGCAGGCGTGCGGCCAGCAGGTATTCCTCCTGGGCCTGTACCATGGCCGGGCTGTAGACCAGCATCATGGTCTGGCCGGCCTTGACCGGCTCGCCAGTGGCGTTGACAAGTAGCTTCTCGATCCAGGCTTCGTATTTGAGGGTCACATCGACCTGGCGGCGTTCGTCAAACTGGAAGCTTGCGGTCGCGCGCACCGGCTGCGACAGCATGCGGCTGCGGGCTTCTTCCGTGCGGACGCCGAGCAGCTGGATCTTCTGCGGGCTCAGTTTGATGCCGCGATCGAGCCCTTCTTCCTCGCCCTCGTAGACCGGGATGTAATCCATGCCCATCCAGTCTTTTTTCGGGGCCGGCGAGACGTCGGGCAGGCCCATCGGGTTGCGGTAATAGAGCAGCTTCTTTTCAGCCTTCGGTGCTTCTCCGGCTGGCTGGGCCGATGTCATGGCTGACATGGTCGCGTCCTTGCCACGAAATACCCCCGGCAGGCCGTGCGTTCCCAAGACATAGCCACCAGCGCCAGCCAGTGCCGCGATCGCGACGCCAGCCAGGATGAATTGAGGGCGGATCATAGGTCACCTCCGACCAGACGTTCGATTTCGGCCAGCAGCCGGCGTTGTTCGGCCTGGGCACGGATGCCATCCAGTTCGACCTCGCGCAGCCGGCTCTGCGCCTGCACCAGGTCGGCGAAACCGCCGCTGCCCTGCTCATAGGCGCGCAACTGGGCGGTCAGCGCCGCACGCGCCTGGGACAGAATGCTGCCGCTGCTCAAATTCTCGATGCGCTGCTGGGCCTCCAGACCGGCCAGCATCTCGCGCAAAGTCGAGGCCAATTCGAGTTCAATCGCCAGGCGCCGGACCCGGACGGCGCTCTGCTCGGCAATCGCCTCGTTCTTCTTGGCATCCCGCAGACCGCCGCGCAGGGGAATGTTCAGAGTGACGTAGGCCTCGTAGGCCCGCACCCCGAAATCCTGCTCGATCGTACCCACGCCGAGCGAGACATCGGGCACCCAGTCGGCATCGGCAAGGCGTCGCCTGGTGTCGGCGCCGGTGCCGCGAGCGACCAACTGGCGGAATTGCGGGCTGCGGTCGAAGGCTTCCGCCATGAGGTTCTCGAACTGCAACCGCTCCGGCCTTGGCATCGGCGCCAGCCCGAACGGGGGCTGCAACATGGCGCTCGTATCTCGACCCAGCAGGCCGTTCAGGCGGGCATCGAGCTGGCGGATATCGCCCTGCAGGCGCGCAATTTCGATTTCCAGCCGGTTGCGGGCCAGGCGGCTGTTGAGCGCGCCTTCCTGACCGATCCGCCCTTGTGCATAGCCGCGGTCGGCCGCCTCTACGGTGCGATCCAGCAGGCCGCGTTGCTCAGTGAGAATGCGCAAACCTGCCTGGGCGAGATAGCGCTGCGCCTGCACGCCCTTGATCCGCGCGACCAGTTCATTGGCGACCTGATCCTGGCGCGCCTGCGCGTCCGCCGTGTCGGCATCTGCGATGCTGCGGCGCAAGTCGCGTTTGCCACCCAATGGGAAGCTCTGCTCCAGCATGTATTTGCGATAGCCAAGCTGATTGGGCAGCGGGCCGGACGAGCGCGTGTTGTCGTTGAATTCGACCCGGAAGGTCGGATCCGCGAGGCTGTCGGCGGCCGAGGCTCTAGCCGCCGCCATGTCGCGCTCAAGCGCTGCGACCGCGATATCGGGATGCTGGTTGCGGGCCGTCGCCAGCAGCAAGGACAGCTCGCCACCCAAAGCAGGCTGTCCCAGCGTCGGCTGCGCCAGGACCGGGATACCGGCGGTGGCAATCAGCAGCAGCATGGTGCCAATGGCACCACGGCATACAAAAGGTTTGAACATGGAAAATGCTCCGTCTCCAGACGTCGGACATGGCCCGGCAGGCCGGGCCGTGGGTCAGGTCAGGAGCGGAGGATCGGCGGATCGTAAAGCGGCGGCGGCAGCCAGTCGGCGATGCCGCGGTCGGCGAATGAAGGTTCAGCCACAACATTAAGCCGGGTCATGGCTGATTGCGGGGGTAGGCTCACGCCCGGAATAGCGATGCAGCCAACCTTGCATTTCGACAGATCGGCAGTGCCATCGAGACCGGCCTGATCGGCTTCGTCGCAGCAATCGTGACCTGATGCCGAGGCCTGAATGGTTTCCGACTGGGCCGCGCCAGCATCATTGGCCGGCGCACAATTGGCGCTCATCGGCGCCAGCGGGCCCAGCAGGAGCCCAATGGCGACCAGAAGACGGAGTGCTTTGGCCAAACCGGCGGTCATGTGCATAGTCTACACCGACTCCGCCTGCTTCCGAACGGCAAAGTGACGCAGGCCCGCCAGGTATTATGGGACCGGTGGCCATCAATGGTCATGATGCGCCCCGACATCGCCGATAACATCGACCCATTGCCCGGCGTTGAAAATGAGACGCAAGGGAACATGCATGCCGTTGCGCAGCGTCTCGCGCAGCCCGGTCAACTCGACCCACATATGAGATGTGGCGAAATCCAGAACCTGCTCCGGCTTCACGCCGAGCGAGTCCAATTGCAACTGACGCCCATCGCCGGCATTGAACATGATCCGGCTGCCGGACGCGACCGGCGTGTCTACCCGCAGCAGGTGGATGATGCTGCCTGTATTGTTATGGATGCTGAATTTCAGGACCGCACTTGTGCCGTTCCGCGGCTCGATCAGAGCGTGGTCGACATCGATCTGGGGGCCGAATTCGGTATGGGCGCGAACTGCTGGCGGGAGCAGCAGCACAAGAGCGAACAGCATGAGCGCCCAGGTAGCGTGACGCCAAGATACGTGATGATGGTCACGCCAGGCCTTCATGCGGCTGGTCACTTGAAATGGAGCAGAATTAAGCTTTAACGGCATGGGCGCGATGTCCAGCAAAACCTCCCCTGACCGAGTGGTGGACCGAAGGACCCACAACGGCGCCATCCGGACCAGGGGAGGCCTCTGCCGGCCCCTATTTCTTGGGCTCGACCGAGGTCACGACCATGGCACCACTGTCCTTGGTCACGGTAAAATTGACCGTCTCGCCGACCTTGGCCTTGTCCAGCAGGCTCGGATCCTTCACCTGGAAGACCATGGTCATGCCAGGCATATCCATAGCTTCGATCGGGCCGTGCTTGATGGTGATCTTGCTCGCGTCCCTATCGACTTTTCGGATCTCGCCTTCGCCCTTACCCGTCATCTGGGCAAAAGCGTCAAGGCCAGCTCCACCAAGAGCCAGAAACACGGCGGCGGCGAGGATAAGCTTCTTCATGATGCAACTCCTTTTCAGTTTGACTGTTCAACGCGCCAGCGGTTCGAGCGCTCGTCGTAGGCTGCCACTCGATCCGCGATGCATTGGCGGTACTCTGCCGTGCCGGCCCGGCCGACCTTCGCGCAGGCAGCCTCATCCACCGGGAAGGGTGGATTCGACTGCGCGGCGCATCCGGCCAGGACCAGAAGAATCACGACGGCACTGATGTTGGACATGATGACCTTCCTGATCAGCGGACGATGATCTTGCCCTTCATGCCACCCTGCATGTGGCCAGGAACCAGGCAGCCGTAATCGAAGGTGCCTGCCTTGGTGAACTTCCACAGGATGGTCTTGGTTTTGCCCGGATCGACGGTGACCGCATTGGGATCGTCATGTTCCATCTCCGGGTTTTTCTCCATCACCTTGGCATGCTCAACCAGCTCATCCATGGTGCCGAGCGTCATCTCATGCTTGAGCTGGCCGCTGTTTTTGACCACGAACTTGACCGTCTCGCCGCGCGAGACCATCACGGTCGCGGGGCTGAAGCGCATCTCGTCCGTCATGTTGACATTGATGACCCGGGCGTTGGCCTTCGGATCGCCAGGCTCGCCCAAGGCCGCGGCATGGCCATCGTAGGCCCCCTTCTTGTCGTTGTGACCGTGGCCGCCGCTATGGCCAGGCGCTGCGGAGACGGCGACGGCCGCCAGACTGAGCGTGCCGCTGACCAGCATGAGCATCATTTTGCGATGATTCGAGAGCATTGAGTTTTCCTTCTGCTGAGTTACGGCTCTTCAGCCGCGCTTGTTGACGTCGCCGTTGTATTTGTAGGCAACCGTACCGGGCGGGTTCTTGTACCAGCCGGGATCCTTGTAATCGCCGCGGGCCAGGCCTTCGCGGACCTTCACGACAGTGAACATGCCGCCCATCTCGATCGGCCCGAAGGGACCGGTGCCGGTCATCATCGGCAGCGTGTTGTCCGGCAGCGGCATTTCCATTTCGCCCATATCCGCCATGCCGCGCTCACCCATGGTCATGTAGTCGGGAATGAGCGAGACCATGCGCTTGGAGATGCCGCGATGATCGACGCCGATCATGGTTGGCACATCATGGCCCATGGCATTCATGGTGTGATGCGACTTGTGGCAGTGGAAAGCCCAGTCGCCCGGGTTGGTGGCATCGAACTCAAACGCCCGCATGGCACCCACCGGGCAGTCGATGGTGACTTCCGGCCAGCGTGCCGATGGTTGTACCCAGCCGCCATCGGTGCAGGTGACGGCAAAATCGTAGCCATGCATGTGGATTGGATGGTTGGTCATGGTCAGGTTGCCAAACCGGATGCGCACCCGGTCGCCCATCCGCACCGGCAGGGTGTCGATGCCGGGGAAGACACGGCTGTTCCAGGTCCAGAGATTGAAATTGGTCATCTCTGCGACCTTGGGCGTCGCCGCACCTGGCTCGATGTCGTAGGCGCTCATCAGGAAGACGAAATCGCGATCGACCCGGTACTGGTTGGGGTCGCGCGGATGCACGATGAACATGCCCATCATGCCCATGGCCATCTGCACCATCTCGTCCGCATGCGGGTGGTACATGAAGGTGCCGGACTTTTTGAGCTGGAACTCGTAAACAAAAGTCTCGCCCGGCTTGATCTGCGGCTGGCTCAAGCCGCCGACACCGTCCATGCCGCTGGGCAGGATCTGGCCATGCCAGTGGATGGTGGTGTGCTCCGGCAGTTTGTTGGTGACGAACAGCCGGACCCAGTCGCCTTCGACGGCTTCGATCGTCGGGCCGGGCGACTGGCCGTTATAGCCCCAGAGATTGGCTTTCATGCCGGGCGCCAGTTCACGCACGACCGGCTCGGCGACCAGGTGGAATTCCTTCCACTGGCCGTTCATGCGCCAGGGCGCTGACCAGCCGTTCAGGGTCACGACCGGATTGAACGGCCGGCCGGTGCTGGGCAGCGGCGGCGGCTCGGTCTTGGGGCCGGCCGGATAGGCCGGTTCCGGCAGGGCGGCGAGCGCCGAGCGGCTGACGGCCGCCGCGGCGATGCCGGTGGCGGCAGCTGAGAAGAGATTGCGTCGGGTAAACATGGTCATGTCTCCAAGGGTTCAGTGACCGCCGCCGGCGCGGGCAGCGGCAACAGCGCCGCCACCGGCCGGTGGGCCGGCTTCGACGGGCGCGATGGTGACGAAAGTGAGATCGGTATCGGCGATCCAGAAATCGCGCTGTGCTTCCAGTGCCGAGGTGACATCGGCGATCTGGTCGCGGGCGTCCGACAGCAGCTCGAACACGCTGATCAGCATGCCGTTGTAACGCTGCACCATCTCCTCGGACGCCTTCTGGCGCAGCGGGATGACCTCGTCCTGATAGTGCTTGGCGAGTTCATAGTTGGTCTGGTAGCCGAGCCAGGCCTCACGCGCAGCCGAGCGGGCATTCACCGCCGTATCGGCCAGGCGATGCACTGCCTGCAGGTAATACTGCTCGGCCTTGGTCGCCTTGGCGTCGCCGAAGTCGAACAGTGGAACCTGGAAGCTGATCTCGTAGCCGGTCTGGTCCTTGGCCTCGCTCTGGCTGTTCCGCTGGAAACCGACTTCGAGGACATTCACGAAGCGGGTCGCATTGGTCAGGCCATAGGACTTCTGCAGGGCCGAGACGTCAGCCTTGGCCATCTGGATATCGAGGCGTTCGGTGATGGCCTTGGCTTCGATATTCTCCACGCTGCGCGGGCGGCCAGGCAAAGTGGGCAGCCGATCCGGCAGTTTGTAGGCCATATCCTTGCCCCACAGACCCATCAGGCGGCCGAGCCGCTCGCGGGCGGCCGTGGCCATGACCCGGCTCTTGGCCAGGCGGGCTGTGGCATCGGCATAGAAGATCTGCTCGCGGATATAGTCGAGCGTGTTCCAGTTGCCGACCGAGCGCATGCGGCGCGCCAGTTCGGCCTGGGTTTCGGCGCTCTCGCGCACCTGGGCAACGTATTTGGCGGTCTGCTCGGCTGCCACAGCCTCATACCAGGCCCGTTTGGTCTGGGCCGCCAGAGACAGGACTTCGGTGGCGGTGTTGAGCTTGGTCCGTTCGAACCGCCGGCTTTCGATGCTGGCCGTGATCGGCAACACCAGCAGGCTGAGCGCATCGATACCGATCGAGCGCTCGATCTCGATCTCCTGGCCGCGTCGCAGGCGGGCGAAGCTGAAACCGGGATTCTCCGGCCGCCAGGAACTGGTCAGATCGGCAGCGCCGATGCCGAGCTCGGAGAAGTTGCCTTGCAGTCGACGATTGTTCAGGAGGGCGACCTGGACCGCGTCATCGGCACTCAGCGGCTTGGCCAGAAGGTCGTCGATGGTCTTGCGGACCTGGGCCTCATCCTCTTCGGACTTGATCCAGACCGGTTTCTTGCCGATCCGCTGTTCCGTGGTGGATGCGACCTCCTCGAAGGCACGGTTGGCGACCGGACCGGCACAGGCGCCCAGCAGGGCGACAAGAGCAACGCTCGCGGTGAGGCGGCGCATGGTGATGGCTTGGCTCATCATGACGGGCCTCACTTGCCGTGTCCGGCATGGCCGCCGGCCGCCGGCGACGCATCGGTCGCAGCCTTGGCCGGCATCTCATCGGTGCTGTCCGACTTGATGGCACCCATATGGCCGCCGACATCGCGCACGGTGTCATTGGCTTTGCGCCAATCGGTCTTGCCCTCGAATTGCGGGCGCTTATAGCCGCTGAAGGCGGATTGATAGGGAAGCGGGGCGGTCGGTGCGTTCGGGTCGAGAACACCGGTCGGCGGCTCTGCAGCCCAGGCAGCTTGCGCTGCAAGGCTGATGGTCATGCCCAGAAGGGCTGACCGAAAGCTCAAGGAAGACATGGAAAAGCCTCATCAAGTTGAACGACGAAAGGATGATCGACCGCAGGTAGTGCTGCGGGACGATCTTCAGGCGTCGATCAGACTCGAGGAGGCTCGGAAGGAAGTGCGGGCGTGAGGCTTGCGGGCGACTGGGTCACCGGCAGTGCATAGCCCGCATAGTAGGCGACGAAGGCCGTCAGTGGCCGCTCGCCGAAGGCAAACAGGCCGCAGAGCGCGCAGTCCTTGCACAGGATGCAGCCCTGATCGCAATTGCCAGGTGCGCTGTCGCCGCCGGTAGCCATGGCATCGTGATCATGCGGCAGGCCCTTTTCATGGGCAGTGGTCGCATCGATCTTCGAAATCTTGACACTCTGATGGTCGTGGCCGGCCGTCGAGACCTGGTCTGCAGGATCATGCACGGCCGATCCGGAGACCATGGCCGCCATCATCGTGCTCGATGTCGCAGCCATTGCCATGCTGTGCGAAAGCGAGGACACGGTTCCGGCAAACAGAATCGCAAACAACGCCAGCGCGGCGGCAAGGCGCCGCCACGGCGAAAGCGTCATCTGGGGCTGACCGGACATCATGAGAGGCACGATACAACCTTCCAGCATGGCAAGGTCAAGGCCGGAACGAGGGGTTACCAATATTTGAGCAGGCGCTGCTTGGCCGTCGATTCACGGCGCTTCGCATTTGAAAAACCTGAGTTTTCCGATATCCTGACCGTTAAGGACCCAATCTGCGAACTGCCCGGTCATCGACCGGAGCAGATATTTGCCTGCGATATTGCGGAGGCTGATCGTGTCGATCCGGGTTCTCATCCTGCTGATGCCAATACTTTTTGCCGCCTGTGCAGCAGGCACCCCATCCAGATTCGACGATCTGATCGGCTTGCCCAGGGCGGATATCATCTCGCGTTACGGAGCGCCGGATGCTGAGACCTGGGTCAATGACCGGCAGGTGCTGACCTATATCATGGATGAGCATCGTCTTCCCTCGGCAAGGTCGCGACCACCGTCGCCGCGTTTACATCAGTGCCGGGTGCAGATGGAATTTGATCGCACAAGTACCCTGCGCAGCATTCGTGAATCCGGCAATTGCCACGACGACTGACTGAATTCTTGGGATTGAATATTTCAGCGACTGACCGAGACGAGCAAAAAATGAACGATATCACCCGCCACGACCATTCGAGCCACGACCATCATCATGGCCATCAGCATGGCACGCCGGACACAGTGAAAGATCCGGTCTGTGGCATGCAGGTCGATCCGGCAAAAACCGCCCATCGGGCAGAGCATGACGGTCAGTCGTATTTCTTCTGCTCGAGCGGCTGTAAATCCAAGTTCATTGCCGATCCAGTCAGCAACACAATCGGGCAGGCAAAGCCAGCCGTGCCGCCGGCTGCGGCGGGCACCATCTATACCTGCCCGATGCACCCCCAGATCCGCCAGTCCGGACCCGGCTCATGCCCGATCTGCGGCATGGCGCTCGAGCCGGAAATGGTCACGGCCGACAGCGGCCCCAATCCCGAACTGATCGATATGACCAGACGGTTCTGGGTCGGGCTGGGACTGACCGTCCCCGTTTTCATGCTCGAGATGGGTGGACATCTCTTGAACCTGCATGTTGTCGGGCCGCAGATGTCGAACTGGATCCAACTGGTCTTGGCAACACCAGTCGTGCTGTGGGCGGGTTGGCCTTTCTTCCAGCGCGGCGCGGTATCGATCGCAACCCGTCAGCTGAATATGTTCACTCTGATCGCCATGGGGACAGGCATTGCCTGGGTCTACAGTCTGGTTGCAACCATTCATCCTGGTCTCTTTCCGCCGGCTTTCCGCGGGCCCGATGGCGCCGTCGCGGTCTATTTTGAGGCAGCAGCCGTCATCACTGTGCTGGTCCTGCTTGGCCAGGTTCTCGAATTGCGGGCGCGTGAGCAGACATCGGGCGCGATCAAGGCGCTGCTGGACCTGACACCGAAGACGGCCAGGCGCATTACGGCCGACGGCTCGGATGAGGACATTCCGGCTGAATTTATCCAGATCGGCGATCGTTTGCGCGTCAGACCCGGCGAAAAAGTGCCGGTCGATGGCGAAGTGTTGGAGGGCCGCTGTGCCGTGGATGAATCCATGGTCACCGGTGAATCGATGCCCGTCACCAAGGAAGCCGGCAGCAAGGTGATCGCGGGTACCATGAACCAGACCGGGTCATTCGTCATGCGCGCTGACAAGGTCGGCCATGACACCATGCTGTCCCGGATCGTCCAGATGGTGGCGCAGGCCCAGCGCAGCCGGGCGCCGATCCAGCGCCTTGCCGACGATGTCGCCGGCTGGTTTGTGCCGGCTGTCATCCTCGTGGCGATCCTCGCCTTTGCCGCCTGGGCCGTCTGGGGTCCGGAGCCGCGGCTCACCTTCGGACTGGTTGCCGCTGTATCCGTCCTGATTATCGCCTGTCCCTGCGCGCTTGGCCTGGCGACGCCAATGTCGATCATGGTCGGGGTCGGGCGGGGCGCCCAGCTCGGCGTCCTGATCAAGAATGCAGAAGCGCTCGAGCGGATGGAAAAGGTCGATACCATTGTGGTCGACAAGACCGGGACGCTGACCGAAGGTAAGCCAAAGCTCACCGAGATCCGCACAACAGCCCAGATTGGCCAGGACAAGCTGCTGTATTTCGCAGCCAGCCTCGAACGCAGCAGCGAGCATCCTCTCGCTCAGGCTATCGTACAACTGGCGGCCGAACGCGGCATGGCGCTCGGGACGGCAACCGAGTTCGACAGCCCGGTCGGCAAAGGCGTGGTCGGACGGATCGATGGCCATCAGGTCATCATCGGCAATGCGGACTTCCTGCGCAGCCACGGCCTGCCGGCGGAGCGGTTCAGCCACCAGGCCGATGAACTCCGCCAGGACGGCGCAACCGCCATCTATCTTGGCATCGACCAGGAGGTGGCCGGTATCCTGGCGATATCCGATCCGGTCAAGCAGACGACGCCGGCAGCGCTTGCCGCCCTGCGCGAAGATGGCATCCATGTCGTCATGCTGACGGGCGACAACCGCATCACGGCCGAAGCCGTGGCGCGGCGCCTCGGGATCGAAGAGGTAGAGGCCGATGTGCTGCCAGACCGCAAGAGCGCCGTCGTCGAGCGCCTACGCCGCGAAGGCCGGGTGGTGGCAATGGCCGGCGATGGCGTGAACGACGCCCCCGCGCTTGCGGCCGCCGATGTCGGCATTGCCATGGGGACCGGGACGGATGTGGCCATCGAAAGTGCCGGCGTCACCCTGCTGAAGGGCGATCTTCAGGGCATCGTGAAGGCCCGTCACCTGTCGGCGGCGACCATGCGCAACATCCGACAGAACCTGTTCTTCGCCTTCATCTACAATGCAGCGGGTGTTCCGATCGCGGCCGGGGTGCTTTACCCGGCCTTCGGGTTGCTTCTGTCCCCCGTCATTGCTGCGGCCGCCATGGCACTGTCGTCGGTAAGTGTGATTGCCAACGCTTTGCGACTGCGTGCCGTCCGCATCAAATGAACGGAACCTGTCGGGAGGTCAGGCCGACGCTGCCTGTGGCGTGAAGCCAGCATTTTCGATGGCCTTGCGAACCGCATCGTCAGACACTGAGCCACGCACGGAAACGCGCTTGTTCGGGCGATCGACGACGATGTCATCGACGCCAGGCAAAGCGGCAACCACCTTGCGGATACTGGCCTCGCAATGACCACAGGTCATGTCGGGAACGGTAAAGTCAGTCATCGGGTATCTCCTTGGCTGCTCAAGCCTTACGGCCTTCCTGCGTGGGAAGGTCAAGGCATGTCTGCCGGAGACGAGACTGAAGCTGCTCCCAGGCTCGTCAGCCTGAAAGCTTATGTACTGGCATCGGTTTAGGGTGGCCTGGAAGCGGTTGCGGCGGCAGCGCCACAAGCCTGACATCGTGGTAACCTGCCGCCTCGACAAGCGGAGTCGAGAGAACCAGCGGTGTCTCCAGGGCACGCGGTAATCGCGCGAGACGGCTTGCGACATTCACCGTGTCGCCAATGACGGTATATTCCAGGTGTGTCCCGTCGCTGATCACGCCTGCAAACACATCCCCGAAGTGTCCGCCAATCGCGATACGAATGGGCGGCTTGCCCAGCTTTATGCGTTCCCGGGACCAGGCCTCGATTTCATCGACCATCGACAGGGCGCAGAGTATGGCCCGCTTTGCATCGTCCGGCGCCTGTCGTGGTGCGCCGAAGACCGCCATGACCGCGTCGCCGATGTATTTATCGACCACGCCGCCATTGGCCAATACCGGCCTGGAAATCCGCTCCCTGAAGTCCGAAACGAACTTGGCAAGCTCACCTGGATCCATCGCTTCCGCCATGGCGGTGAAGCCTTGCAAGTCGGCAAACAGCACCGCGGCGCGGATGCGATCGCCAAACTCCGTTGTTCCAGATGGTCTGTTCATCAGCTCTTCAGCGACGTCGCGGGAAAAGTAGCGAGACAAGGTGGCGGCCCGACTGGTGCTGACGTAGACATTGGCAATCAGTCGCCTGGTTCGTGCGGTCGTTACCGCGAGAATGCCCATGGTCAGCAGAAAAATGATGATCGGAAACACCCTGAAATGCATCAGATGCTCTGCTGCATCCGTGTGGAAGCCGGATTCGTCGACGTTGCTGACCATGGAGGCGATCAGGATTACTGCCGCCAGAATGCCGGCTGCAAACACCACTAGCCAAGGATTGTAGCGCAGCGAAGCGTGCAAAAAGACCACGACAAGCAGGCCCGAAATCGGCAGCGTGAATGCGTCTATGGGTGCAATGCCAAATTCCGCACCGATCATGACGATTGCGATGGTCAGGGTAATGATGTCGAAACCGACAAGGAAATAGGGCAGGACGACAGGATGATATTTCCTCCAGGCCGCCACCAGGCCCGCAATGGTTCCCAGGCCGTAAACCAGCACGGCCAGCTCCAGTGGTCGGTGATCCGCTTCCTGCGTGCGCGCCGTGAAAACTGCGGCAAGCAGCGTCACCAGGATGATGGCGCGAATGATCGATGCGATCCGCTCGCTTTCAAGGTCGGATGCCCTGAAGGCTTGTGTGAGGTTTTGCGGAAGGGTTTTGTCCTGGGCCATTGTTCTTTTCAACAGACGGTCTATTTGGCCCACTGATTAGCATTAGACCCGGTTAAATTCATGTGTGTTTGTGTTATCCGTCCTCTGAAGGCATTCTATGGAACGGAGTAGCCCTGACGCCATGAGCCGCAGAATTGTACCAGATGCTGTCCAACGCCGGAGGTTTCATGCATACGCATTCCCTGTCTGACTGGCAGCACGACCATGTTTTCCTCGGTGTCGGCCATGACCGGAACGAGCGCCGGACGTGGATCGTGGTTGGCGTGACCGCCGTGATGATGGTTGGCGAAATTGCCGCGGGCCTGATGTTCGGTTCCATGGCGCTTCTGGCGGATGGCATCCATATGGCAACCCATGCCGGTGCGCTCGCCATTGCGGCCGCGGCATATGCATTTGCCCGACGCCATGCCGGCGACAGGCGTTTCACCTTTGGAACGGGGAAGATCGGTGAGTTGGCCGGGTTCTCAAGCGCGCTGATTCTGGCCGTCATAGCAGTGCTGATCGGATATGAATCCGCCCTTCGCCTGACTGCGCCGACACCAATCAGGTTCGATGAATCGATCGCGATCGCGGCGCTTGGTTTAGTCGTCAACCTGCTCAGCGCTTGGCTCCTGCATCGGGATGAAGAAACCGATGCACATGACCACGATCATGATCACCACCATCACGACCATAATCTTCGGGCGTCCTATCTGCATGTGCTGGCCGATGCCCTGACATCGGTCATGGCCATCCTTGCTTTGCTGGCGGGACGGTTTTTCGGCTGGCTCTGGATGGACCCGGTAGTGGGGCTATTGGGCGCGATTGTGATCGCCCGCTGGGCCTGGAGTCTCATGCGCGTTTCTGGTGCGGTGCTTGTCGATGCCGTGCCGGCAGGGGACACCGCCATGCAGATTCGCCAAATGCTCGAGCAAGACGGCGACCGGGTGAGCGACCTCCATCTGTGGCGGGTAGGCCCAGGGCACCTGGCTGTCATTGTAGCCCTGGTATCCGATCACCCGCTGGAACCGGACGTTTACCGGGGGAAGCTCTTGCAGATTCCGCATATGTCGCATGTCACGGTCGAGGTGCATCGCTGCGGAACTTAAATTATGCAATTATTTCAGTAGTTTGTTGTTTCTTGGTCTTTCCGGTGATCCGCGTATAAGCGTATTGCCAGATGGCTACATGCGATATACCGTTAGCTACGGTACACAACAGGGAAGTCTCCTTCCCCACCAGTAATGGGCCTCGCAGCGCGCCAACGCTTCGAGGCCCAGCCTGTTTTCAGGGCCCAGCCGGTTTCGAGGGCTCTGTATTGGACGGCGTCTTGCTTGAGGTTTGGGCTGCGCCGTGACGCAGCCCGCCCCCGCCTTACGGCATTACTGCAGAAGCGTAATCAGATCGATCACCAGCTGCAGGGTCGCCACGAGCAACGTGACGAAATGGTACAACAACAGTTCGGTTCTCCTTTCCGCCATTCTGAATAGCGGGCACCAGCGCCAACTGGCGTTCCGCTCAACCCCTCTGTACCCCCGGCGCACGGGCCGTTTGGCTGCTGTCGCAACCCAGAGCCTTCAAGATCGGCAATGGCTGAGATCAATATATTCTAGGACCGTGCAAGTCCAAATTGGCCATATGGCCGAAGTCAGAAATTATCCACCGATTCTTTTCCGTGGATAAATTGGCCTTGATCTCCAGCGCTTTAGGCTGGGAAAGCCACAGGCCAGCGAGATTTTCTACCGAGTATTACCGCCGGCCGGTGCCTGCCTTTGGCAGACCTTCGGTTTTGTAAACCGAAGGTGCGGGACTGCAATTCTCCCCGGAGATCGAACTTACACCCGGTCATGACGGCAATGGGCATGTCCAAAGTCCGCCAGCGTCTCAATGATGCGGCATTCAGCGACTTTGCCGGAGCCACATTCACCAACCATCCGCTTCAGCTCTTTGCGCAAGGCCTTGAGCTGCGAGATGCGTCGCTCGACGTTTTCGAGATGTTGCTGCGCGATTGCATTGACCGCATCGCAACTCTGGTCCGGCTCGTCTGAGATGCGGATGATTTCCCGGATATCCCCGAGCGAAAAGCCAAGATCCCGGCTGTGCCTGATGAATTGCAGGCGCCGGAGATGATTGGCGCCATATCGGCGCTGATTGCCTGCCGTCCTGGGAGGCTCTGGTAGCAAGCCTTCCTCTTCATAGTGACGGACAATCTGGACAGAGCAGCCGCTCTGGTCAGCAAGCTGTCCAATCGTAAGTAATTGATTTTCCATGTTGTGAACTCGTCTATGGCAGGTGAAATCACCGCTTGAACCTACAATAGTTGTAGGCTGTACGGTATCCGAAGTGAAATCAAATCAACAGGCGCACCATGCTTGCGACCGACATTGCTTTCCGCGGCCACCAGCCCGTAACGCCCAACGAAGCCGAATGCGTGTGCGAATTGCTGAAGCGCACGCTGTTGCTCGACTTCGACCACCCAAGCATCACGGCCTTGATTGCCGAGCGCGGCTGGCGTGACATGGTTCGCGAAGACCGCGTGCAGGCAATTTATGAGTTCGTCCGTGACGAAATCCTGTTCGGCTACAACACCGACGACGATATTCCGGCGTCAGCCGTGCTGGCTGACGGCTACGGTCAATGCAACACCAAGGCGACCCTCTTCATGGCGCTGCTGCGCGCGGTCGGCATTTCCTGCCGATTCCACGGCTTCACCATTCACAAGCGTCTTCAGAAAGGCGCCGTCACCGGCCTCTTCTATCTGCTGGCGCCCGTCAACATCCTGCATAGCTGGGTCGAGGTACAACTCGATGGCCGGTGGCTGAATCTAGAAGGTCTCATTCTCGACACCACATATCTTCGTCAGCTTCAGGCCCGTTATCCTGATTGCTCCGGAAGCTTCTGCGGATACGGCGTGTCCACCGATGATTTCCGTAATCCGAAGACGGCATGGACGGGTCGAGATACCTATATCCAGGATAAAGGCATCAATCACGATTTCGGCCTATTCAATACCCCTGACGAGTTTTACGCCAAGGTCGGTACGAATATCAGGGGCTGGAAACGATGGTTCTACATCCACTACATCCGGCACGTGATGAACCGGAATGTCACCCGCATCCGCAACGCAATCATCAGGTAAATCATGTCCGCCACGGCTGCACCGAAGGTCTCTGACATCCAATACCGTGTCACCGGCATGGATTGCTCCAGTTGCGCCGCCAAGATTGAGGGCGCCACCAGAAAGATATCTGGGGTCAACGAGGTCAAGGTATCAATCGCGTCGCAGGTCATGACGCTCGATGTCGCGGAACCCGCCGTACAGTTGCCAGAAATCGAGAGGGCGGTGACAGGTCTGGGCTATCACCTTCAGCGTCTGGATACCGAAACGGATGGCGAAAACGGTGAGCTGCCGAAAGACATGTCGCATGTTGCACCAGCTTATCGGCGCGCGCTCTGGATTGTTGTGCTGCTGAATGTTGGCTACGGCATCGTCGAAGCGATGGGCGGTTTCTGGTCTGGTTCTCAAGCACTGAAGGCCGATGCGCTCGATTTCCTGGGCGATGGTCTCATCACATTCCTCGGGCTACTGGCTATAGGGTGGAGTTTGGCGTGGCGTGCGCGTTCGGCTCTCATCCAGGGCCTGTTTCTTGGCGCACTGGGGCTCGCAGTCCTTGCCAATACGGCCTATCGGGTTCTGGTCTTGCATACGCCGGAAGCTGAGTTGATGGGCTTGTTCGGCCTTATCGCACTTGCCGTAAATGTCACGGCTGCCGCTGTCCTGGTGCCGCATCGTGCGGGCGATGCCAATGTCAGAGCTGTTTGGCTATTCAGCCGGAATGATGCCATCGGCAATGCCGCCGTTCTCGTTGCTGCTGGCGTGGTCGCCTGGACGGATTCGGCATGGCCGGATCTGGTCGTTGCCATCGTTATCGCAGGACTGTTCCTGCAATCGGCCTGGTCGATTGTGCGGGATGCGCGAAGTGACTTGGCCAGAGCAGGTAAAACATCGCCGTGACGCCGCGTATTGCAGGATTTGTATGGGGCACCGCCGCGCTCCTCCTGGATCAGGCAAGTAAGGCAATGGCCCTTGCCGCGGGCTCAGGTGATTCCACCTGGGCCATTCAGTTGACCCCATTCTTCAATCTGATCCTGGTGCGCAATGACGGCGTCAGCTTTGGCCTGCTCGGCGGCCATATACCTTGGTGGGCACTGTCGCTGTTTGCTCTCGTGGTCATCGCTTACCTCCTGTGGTGGCTCTGGCGAGAAGCCTCTTGGATCACATCCACGGGGCTTGGGCTTATCATTGGCGGTGCCGTCGGCAATGTTCTGGATAGATATCGGCACGGGGCCGTGACCGACTTTCTGGATTTCCATGCCTTCGGCTGGCACTGGCCCGCTTTCAATCTGGCGGACGTCGCCATTTTCTGCGGTGTCGCCTGTATTCTTTGGGATGGTATTCACCCTCGGTCGCAAGAGCGGATGTAACAGTATTACGGCGGCGAAGCGTCGCAGCAGCCTGACAACGCCGTGACTTGCCAGCGTAATCTTCCGTCGCTAGTTCTGTATGTCCCTCAAACATGGAGGTGTCGAATGAGGAAACTGAGTGCATTGGTCGCCGCAGGCCTGTTCGCTTTCGCCGTTTCGGCGCAGGCGGACGAGGCGAAATACGGTGGCCAGGTCAAGAAAATCGGTTCTTACGAAGGCGAGCTGGTCGTCAAGGGTAGTGACGTCCATCTCTATGTCATCAAGGACCATAAGCCGATGAACCCTACAGCCTCGATGTCGGCCAATGTGCGTCTCTTCGTGAACAACGCCGAGAGCACGGTCGAGTTGAAGCCGCAGGGCGACAAGCTGGTTGGCAAGGCTTCGGCCCCGGCCACCGGTAATGTTCGGGCCATGACAACCCTTGCCGATGGTGGTAAGGAAGTTGGCAAGGCGCAGTACAATCTGAACGTCAAGTAAGCGTATCCCCAGGCATACGGAAGCAATGAAAATCAGCATTTTCAGGCACTTTTCGACAGGTCGGCGTCTCGCCCTCATTGTCACTGTGCTTGGCATGCTTTTCTGCGCGACTGTGGGGGCCTGGCATCTAGAGCATCCGGTTATGGCCGCCGGTTTAAATGACCAAACGACGGTATCGGCATTCCAGTCGGGCGATAGTGCGTCGCAGATCGATATCGAGAAATCCAAGCCAGGTGCCAATGGAAGCCAGGACTGTGCTTCCCATTGTGAACAGCATGGTCGTGGCCTGCCGCATTCCGTGGCCAGCCTGAATCATTCCATGCCCACGGCGCCCAAGCTCCTGGCCCTTCGCGACAACGGTTTTGCCGTTGCGCAGCCTGACGGCCTCCTGGAACCTCCCAAAGCCTGATCCTTCGACTCTGAACACGACCTGGTGCGTCCGCACCGGGAAACCTGTGTCTGTCCGAGGATTCCATGCGCTTCTATAGCCCTCCCGCGCTCGCACTCTGCGTGGCGCTGACCTCCACTGCCCCTATGACTGTCTGGGCGCAGACGGTCGAAATTCGCACGCTCGACGATGCCCTGCGCATTGCCGAGGCCAATTCGCCCCGCATCCGTGCAGCCGACGCCCGGCGCGAAGGCGCGACCGGTGACCGCATGCAAGCCGGTGCATGGCCGAACCCGGAGCTATTTGTTGACGCCGAGAACTTCGCGGGCAGCAAGGAGTATCGCGGCACCAACAACATTGAGCTGACGGCGGGTCTGTCCCAGCGCATCGAGATCGGCGGCAAGCGGCAGGCGCGCATTGATGCGGCCGAAGCCGGATTGACGCTTGCCGCTCACGACCGCACCGCTGACCAACTCGCCCTGCGAGACGAAGTCGCCAAGGCTTACATCAACGCACTCTATGCCGCGCGCCTAGTTGCCCTGGAGGATGACCGACTGAAGAACGCCCAGTCGTTGGCAGGCGCCATCCGCGAGCGTGTCCAGAATGGCCGTGAGTCTCCCGTCCAGTCGCGCAAGACCGATATCACCCTGGCGGCTGCTCAGGTTGCCAGTCAGAAAGCTCAGCGCGAGCTTCAGGGCAATCGTGCTGCCTTGACCGCCTTGCTGGGTGTGCCGAATGTCGCGCTGGCGGTGAATTCCGGCTGGTTCGACCGCATCGGCAATGTGCCGGATGTCAGTCCAGATGAAGCGGCGCTGGCCGAGAATCCAGATTTTGCACGGCTGAGTGCAACAATCGCTCAGGCCCGTGCTGGCGTGGATCGCGAGCGCGCGGCCGGTGTGCCGGACCCGACGGTCCGAGCCGGTATGCGCCGGTACAACGAGGACGGCGGCAATGCCCTGGTGGTGGGACTGTCCATTCCCATCCCGGTCTTCGACCAGAATAGCGGCAACATCCTTCGTGCTCGCCAAGACTTAAACCGGGCCGAGGCTGAGGCCGACGCAATGCGACTGACGCTGCTGGGCAACCTCGCGCGAGCCCGACAGACATTGCTGGCCGCGCACAGCGAAGCCGAAGCCATGGGCAAGACGATTATCCCAGCCGCCGATGAAGCCGCGGCCGCGGCCCGTGAAGGCTACTCCGCTGGCAAATTCGGTTTTCTGGACCTGCTGGATGCTCAGCGCACCCAGTTCGACGTCAAAGCCCAACATGCCACTGCCCTGCGCGACTACCACCTGGCCCGCATCGAGCTGATGCGCCTTGTCGGCCGCACCTACTGACCTCCCGGAGAACACCATGCGCAATACCATCATCGCCCTGATTGTGGGCATCGCCCTGGGCATCGGCGGCTCGGTCGTAGCCGTGAAGACCGGCCTGATTGGCGGTCATCATGACGAAGCAGCCGGAGGGCATGGCAAAAGTGGCGGGCATGGTCACGGCCACGGCGAAGGCGAGGAAGAAGGCGACCCGCTCAAGCTCACGGCCGAGCAGATCCAGCAGTCCGGCATCACTGTTGCCGAGGCTACCGAGGGCGACCTGGTCCGCACCACGACCTTCCCGGGTACCGTCACGGCGAATCCCGACCGCATGGCCATCGTGGCGGCCAAGGCTTCTGGCGTCGTCATCGACCTGAAGAAACGTCTGGGCGATACGGTGGCCAAGGGCGAGCTGCTGGCGACCATCGAGAGCCGGGAAATCGCTGAGGTGAAGGGTGAGCTGCTGGCAGCCCAGCGCACGGAAGCGTTGGCTCGAAACACTCACGACCGGGAAAAGAACCTGTGGGAGAAGAAAATCTCGTCCGAGCAGGATTTCCTGACGGCCCGGACCGCGCTGGAAGAGGCCCGTATCCGCGTCGACTTGGCACGCCAGAAGCTGGCGGCACTGGGTCTCAACCCCGCTGACCTCGCTCGTATGAACGGCAGCGGCTCGGGTTTGCAAATCCTCGAAATCCGCAGCCCGATTGCGGGTCGCGTGGTCGAGCGCCGCGGAGCCATTGGCGCCTCCGTACCCGCCGAGACCGAACTCTTCACCATTGCCGACCTATCGGCCGTCTGGGTCGAAGCGTCAGTGGCGCCGGGCGACTTGGCCTTCGTCAAGGAAGGCGATGCCGTCAACATCGAAGGTCAGGCCAACCCAGCCAAGGGCAAAGTCGTCTTCGTCAGCCCCGTCATCGACCGTGAGACCCGGCTGGCCAAGGTCCTTGTCGAAATCCCCAATGACGGCGGCAACTGGCGTCCCGGCGACTTTGCTTCCATGACGGTGAACAGCTCGTCCGAGAAGGCTGGCATCCTGGTGCCAAAAGCCTCCATCCAGCGCATCAAGAAGGATCAGGTCGTATTCGTCCGTACCGATGAAGGCTTTGAGAAACGCGAGGTGGTCCTTGGTCGCGCCGATGGTCGCCAGGTCGAAATCCGCTTCGGAGTCGATGCGGGCGAATCCGTCGCAGTCGAGAACTCTTTTGTCCTGAAGGCTCAGCTTGAGAAGGCTGAAGCCGAGCACGCCCACTGATTGCCGCAGGCGGAACCAGAACAATGATTGAGCATATTCTTCGCCTGTCGATCCGGCAGAGGCTGGTCGTCCTCATCCTGGTGGTCGGCGTCTGTATCCTGGGCATTCAGTCCCTGCTGAAGCTTCCCATCGATGCCGTACCCGACATCACCAACAACCAGGTGCAAATCAATGCCCTGGCGCCTGCGCTGTCGCCGACGGAAATCGAGAAGCAGGTCACATACCCCATTGAGAACGCCTTGGCCGGTATTCCTGGCCTGGAAAGCACCCGTTCGCTGTCTCGTAATGGCTTCGCGCAGGTCACGGCCATATTTTCGGAGAAGACCAGCGTCTACTTCGCCCGCCAGCAGGTGAGTGAGCGGCTGACCGAGGTGAAGGAAGGTCTGCCTGAAGGCGTGGAACCGCGCCTTGGTCCGATTACAACCGGCCTTGGCGAAGTCTATATGTGGCTGATCCGCTACAAGGAGCCGCGTACCCCATCGGTTGATGGTCAGCCCGGCTGGCAGGCGAACGGCAATTTCCGCACGCCCGAGGGTGAAATCCTCGACACAGAGATGAAGCAGGTCACTTACCTGCGCACGGTGCAGGACTGGCTGGTCAAGCCGCAACTCCGCAGTGTGCAGGGCGTGGCGGGTATCGACTCCATCGGCGGCTATACCAAGGAATTCCATATCCAGCCTAAGCTGGACCGCCTGGTTGCCCAGGGCCTGACGCTCACAGATCTGTCCACTGCCATTCAGCGCAATAACACGGCCATTGGTGCCGGATTCATGGAGCAGAATGGCGAAGGCCTGGTGGTCCGCTCCTATGGTCGTCTGGAAAACATCGACGACATCGGCGCGGTCGTCGTCACCACCCGCGATGGCGTCCCGGTCTATGTTCGTGACGTCGCCACCATCGACATCGGCCATGAGCTACGCACGGGTTCCGGCAGCTCTGGCGGCAAGGAAGTCGTGGTCGGCACCGCGATGATGCTGATCGGCGGGAACAGCCGCACGGTTGCCGAGAGTGTCGACAAGAAATTGAGTCAGATTAACGCCTCCCTCCCGCCCGGCGTGGAAGCAGCCCCGGTGCTGAACCGCACAAAGCTGGTAGATGCCACGGTCGCCACGGTCGAGAAGAATCTGGCAGAGGGCGCGCTGCTGGTCGTCGTGGTGCTGTTCCTGTTCCTTGGGAATATCAGAGCCGCTCTGATTACCGCCGCCGTCATTCCCATTACGATGCTGATGACCGCCACCGGCATGCTCAAAGGGCATATCAGCGCCAACCTGATGAGCCTGGGTGCGTTGGACTTCGGCCTGATTGTCGATGGCGCCGTCATCATCGCCGAGAACTGCCTGCGTCACCTGGCGGACAAGCAGCATGAGCTGAAGCGGGTGCTGACCCGGCGGGAGCGTATGCTAGAGGTGATGGTCGCCTCTAAAGAGATGATTCAGCCGTCCGTCTTCGGCCAGGCCATCATCATCATCGTCTATGTGCCGATGCTCACTTTCACGGGCGTCGAAGGCAAGATGTTCGAGCCGATGGCGCTCACAGTCATCATCGCGCTGGCCTGTGCCTTCGTGCTGTCCCTGACCTTTGTTCCGGCCATGATTGCCTTGTTTGTCAGTGGGCCAGTCAAGGAGAAAGAAAGCCGCTTCATGCTGGCTGCCCAGACTCGGTATCGGGCCATCCTGGAAAAGGTGGTCCATATGCCGGGCCGGGTGGGTATCGCCGCGGCTGGGTTGTTCGTTGCCTCGCTTCTGGTGATGACCCAGCTTGGGCAGGAATTCATCCCGCAGCTGGATGAGAAGGACATCGCCATGCACGCGATGCGCATCCCCAGCACCTCGTTGGACCAGTCGTCCAGGATGCAGCTTCTCGTCGAGAAGGCCGTATCCGGCTTCCCCGAAGTCGTGACCGTCTTTGCCAAGACGGGCACTGCCGAGGTGGCTGCCGACCCGATGCCGCCCAACGTGTCGGACACCTTTATCATCCTAAAGCCGCAGAAGGAGTGGCCGAACCCGAGCAAGACGAAGGCCGAACTGGTTGCCGAGATCGAGCGTGCCGTGAAGCAGGTGCCGGGTAACAACTATGAGTTCACCCAGCCCATCCAGATGCGCTTCAACGAACTGATTGCAGGCGTCCGGTCGGACATCGCGGTGAAGGTCTATGGCGATGATTTCGACACTCTGCTGGAAACAGCGAATGCTGTCGCTTCGGTCATGCGCGGTGTTCCGGGCGCCAGCGACGTCAAGGTCGAACAGGCCGCCGGTCTGCCGTATCTCGACATCAACCTGAAGAAGCGCGAGATCGCCCGTCGCGGCCTGTCGGTGGCCGACGTGCAGGATGTCATTGCCACCGCCATCGGCGGCAATGAAGTAGGCGTACTGTTCGAGGGCGATAAACGCTTCGACATCGTCGTCCGCTTGTCTGATGCGGCGCGCAGCGATCTAGAGGTGCTGCGGAACCTCCCAGTGCCAGTGATCCTGCCCAACAGCAACCAGGCGATCACCGTCCCGTTGCGCCAGCTTGCTGATATCGCCATTAGCGAAGGCCCGAACCAGATAAGCCGCGAAAATGGGAAGCGGCGGGTGGTCGTCCAGGCCAATGTGCGTGGTCGAGATATCGGCTCGGTGGTGCAGGACGCCCAGGCGCGCATTGCTTCACAGATACAGTTGCCGTCCGGCTACTGGCTGGGCTGGGGCGGGCAGTATGAGAACTTGTTGGCCGCCCGCGACACCCTGGTCCTGGTGGTGCCGCTGTGCTTTGCCGCCATCTTCTTCCTGCTGTTCATGGCGCTCGGAAGCGTCCGGGACTCGCTGATTGTCTACAGCGGTATCCCGTTTGCCCTGGTCGGCGGCATCCTAGCACTGGCTTTGCGCGGCATGCCGATCTCGGTTTCCGCCATCGTCGGCTTCATCGCGCTGAGCGGCATTGCCGTACTGAACGGCCTGGTGATGGTGACGCGGTTCCAGCAGGAACTGGCTGAGGGCGTGGACAAGATTGCCGCTGTCCTGGAAGGGGCGGAAATCCGCCTCCGCCCGGTGCTGATCACAGCGCTGGTGGCGTCGCTCGGCTTTGTGCCGATGGCGATTGCCACCGGTACTGGCGCCGAGGTCCAGCGGCCAATCGCCACCGTCGTCATCGGCGGCCTGATTAGCTCCACCGTACTGACGCTGCTAGTGCTGCCGGCGCTCTATGCGCAGTTCGGTGCAGGCCGGCGGCAGAAAGAGGAAGAACTGGACGATACCAGTACGCACACCCCACACCCTCATCCGGCAGAATAAGGAGGTCACCATGAACACCACCGCAACTGTCATTCTGCTTGGCGCCGTCCTGGGACTGTCCGGCTGCGGTTGGAGCCAGGAGCAGTATCACGCCAGTATCCGTAAGGAATGTACTGAGCGCGGCCTGGTGGTAGGCACACCCGCTTTCCAGGAATGCTTCGCCAAAGAGTTACATGCGGATCATGCGAAAGAGCCAGGGGCGAGGGGTGTCCGAAATCACGGCTGGAAGCATGATCTGGAGTAAAAGTTTGGAGACAGAAATGATCCGTACAGCACTACTTCTTTTGGGTGTGGCGACCTTTGTCGGCGTGATGACTCCTCAGGCTCAGGCTCATCAAGAAGAAATTGGGTTGGTAATCATCGCCCATCCCTATGTCGAACCCGCACGCGCTGGAGACGATACTTTCGTGCGGCTGCGCATTGAGAATCTTGGATCAAGCACACGACAGGTTATCGGTGTTCACAGCGATGTCGCTCGCAATAGTGCCATCGAGGTGCAGGTTGAACCGATAAGATTTGTTCCCATTGGCTCTTTGCCTGTTCGTGCTGGAGAAATCCTGGATCTCGAATATTCAGCTCGTGTCCGACTTGTCCAACTCAAGCGAGACTTGGTGTACGGAGAAACCATTCAGGCATGTCTCGATTTCGCCGATGGTCGGAAGAAGGACCTCACCCTCACGGTGGGGCAGTTTGAGCTTTGAGAAGGCGGCTGTCGAACGTGTCAGCGTCCGATGGCCGAGGCGGCAGGGCTGCAACCCCGCCGTCACCTCGGGAGCGGAGCTTGGAGGGTCCGACTCCGCTCCCTCTGTTTTCAGTATTCTTAACGAAGGTTGAGATGTCTCGTGAGATCGCGGCCCTAAAAGAACTCATGGGCTTTACTGCCAATCCTGATCAGCTGATATTCGGAAGTTCTCAAGCGGATGCATCCGGCGGGAGCGGGGCCGAAGTCATTTTCCGCAAGCGGAAATTCAAAGCGACGATTGCGCACGCCATGACCAGAAATGACTATTTCTCCCAATGGCCCCTTCGCCATGTTGCCGGTCAGCTTTCCCTCTTTTCTCTCGAGGTCTGATACTTCGAATCCGCCTCCAAGAGCTGCTGAAGCGGAGCAGAAATCACCCCACCGTATGCCGTCGCAATACGAGACAAGGATGCCCCCGGCCAATGTTGTAATGCTCTGATCGTCGTCGATGGCGGCGAACGCTTGGATATCTTCATCGCGCTGTGCGGCGGCGTCCAACCAGGCGGATATCTCTTGCGCGCGCGTGGCTCCAGAACCTCCGTTTGTATTCCAATGAGCATGCAGGAAGGAGGCTGATATGCCGTTCTCTTCCAAAATGTACTTCACATTGGCTAGGCCAGCTTTTTGCCAATTTGATGATATGACCAACTGAGCGCCATGTCCGCGAAGCAATTTTAGGATAAGGCTTACACCGAGTTCATCGAAGTATCTGATCGCCTCACTGCCTCGCGGCGCTCTGATTATCTTCCAATCAATAGGTTCCGGGAGCGGAGGTACCGCATGGGCTTCCTGGTTGCGCGGGTGTAGCCGTGCGCGGTGAGATAACAGCGGGCCGTCTACGTCGAGGAAGACTATTTTCGAGGAGTTAGTCATTTGTGCTCCTCACCTTCAGCATTGGTCGTACGTTGAGCAGAGGATTATCCCACTTCTATTCTCTTGCCGGTTTTCGCCTCAAGATGGTTGAGGTAGTCATTGAGCCGGAGTGTAACAAAATGCTCCGTATGGGCCACGGCTTCCAGAAAATCTGGAATCTCATCAGTCGGAATGGCCATGGTCGCGAGATGGCGGACAATCACGCGTGCGGGCTCTTCCTTTACAGCAAGAGTTAACCTCACCAAGTCGGATTTATCTGTATGTGCCGCTATCGTGTTGCGAAGCTCGATTAAACGTAAATGTACATCCATTCCATCCGTTGACCCTTGATAGACCTGTTTTGGGTCCAGTTTTGGAATGCCAGATCCAGAGGAGGCATAGCAGCGGCCATATGCCATAAGAGCGGCCACAAAGAAGGCTTTATGCTGAAGGATATTATCTAGGTCACCCATTGCTATCGGATGATCCAAAACCCATTGGAAATTTGTGCGGGCTTCGACGATGTGCATCAGCACATGGGTCCAAAGATTTAGCCGTTCGTAGCCAGAAGGGTCGAGCGTAAATCCTTCACCGGTAAGCGGCGCCATATGCTGCAGATAAGTTTTTCCATCAATAGCGTCCATCGCTGTTCCACAAGTTATTATATATCAATAGTTTACTGTGGCATCAGTCGCATGAATTGGTGTGAATCGCATTATTCCTTGTGATTCACACCGCCGCCGATCAGCGCTGCCATCGACGCAGAGTGATGCGGCGATCTGTAGGGCCGTTTGCGGGTGAGCCGGCCATCGGCGATCTGGCCGGCCAGCGAGGCGATCATGCTAACTTCCAGAATCTCGGATGAGTCCAGCGGCGGCAGGATGCCGGGCAGGCGCTGGGCCAGCATCGACTTGCCCGATCCCGGCGGGCCGATGAACAGCAGGTTGTGCGCGCCGGCGGCGGCGATTTCGAGCGCGCGCTTGGCGCCCTCCTGGCCCTTGATGTCGCGCAGGTCGGGCGTGGCGGCGGTGTCCTCGGCGATGCGCGCCACCGGCGGGCTCAGCACCTGCGCGCCCTTGAAGTGGTTGATCAGCGCCAGCAGCGAGGGCGCCGCCAGCACGCGGGCGGCATCGCCGGCCCAGGCCGCTTCGCCACCCTGCGCCTGCGGGCAGATCACGCCGCGATCCTCGGCATGGGCGGCCAGCGCCGCCGGCAGGATGCCGGTGACCGGGCCCACGGCGCCGTCGAGGCCGAGTTCGCCGAGTGCCACGAAACCATCGAGCGCATCGCTGGGCAGCACGCCCATGGCGGCGAGCAGGGCCAGGGCGATCGGCAGGTCGTAATGGCTGCCTTCCTTGGGCAGATCGGCGGGCGCGAGATTGACGGTGATGCGGCGCGGCGGCAGCGCCAGGCCGATGGCGCCGAGCGCACCGCGCACGCGTTCGCGGCTTTCGCCCACGGCTTTATCGGCGAGGCCGACGACAGCGAAGGCGGGCAGGCCGTTGGCCAGCTGCACCTGCACATCCACCGGCATCACCTCGATGCCCTGGAAGGCGACGGTGCGGCAGCGGGCGACCATGCGAACTCCCCCGTTTATTCTTTGTTCGCCGTCACTCAAGCATGTCCGGTTGTGGCCGGCAACTGATGTTCGTCCGGTGAGAATATGGGTGTATGCGGCAACGCCGGCAGCCGCCGCATAAGGCTGCCGGCGCTGGCGGAATCAGCGGCTGTAGCGCTGCACCAGGGTTTCGGTCGCGGCCTTGTAGGCCTTGGTTTTCAGCAGCGCGACCTGCTGCTGGTCGGAGACGGCGCGGCGGCGTTCGGCGCTGCTGGCCTCGTCGACGAAGGGCTCGGGCGTGAAGGTGTCCCACTGGCCGCTGGCAACGTCGATGACGGCGACCATCAGGCGGATGCGCATGAGCTGCGACTGGTCGGGGATCGAACCGCCGATGATCGGCAGCCAGGACACGACTTTGCCGCCCGAGCCTTCGGTGGCCGATTCCAGCACACCCCAGTAGACGACGATGGTCTGGTAGCCGCCCTGGGCGGCGGCGAGCCGGAAGACCTGCGCGTATTTCGCCGCTTCCGCATTGGCGCTGCCCTGCATCGGCACGCCGGTGAAGGCGGCGACGGTATAATAGCGCTCCAGCGCCGCCACCATATCGTGGTCGGGGAAGGCGGCGCCCGACTGCACCACCATCACGGCAGAGCCCTTGCGCGCGGCGATCGGCTGCTTGGCGGCCAGCGCCTTGCGGATATCGTCATCCGAAATCGGTTTGTCGGTCTCGATACCGAGCACGTCATAGGCGGTCAGTTCACCGCGGTAGAAGGGGTTGGATTGGGCGCGGCGGCCGCCCTCGGCACGGTAGCCGGAATCGGAGATCGAGCGGGTTTCGCAACCGGTCAGAGCTAGCAGCACCAGCGCAAGGGCGAACAGGGCGCTGCGCGGCAGCGTCCGGAGCGTGAACATGGGGTGGTCCTTTCCTGTCAGTGCGTTTATGGGTCGCATCGCGGCGACAGGTGCACTCTAGGGTGGCAGTTATGGCGGAAATGCGGCTGTGACACCCTGCCGCTTGGCAGAGCCCGCCGGTCGCGCTACACATCGGCCACACCCTTTGGGGAGTAGCCGTCCGCCGGTCTTTGCGAAGACCTGAGCGGGGGCAGCGTCAACAGACTAGGCGAGCGGAGACCAGCCCTCTCGCCTTGGCGCTGCCGGACCGGAATCAGCATCTGGTATGGCGAGACCTTAGGCTTGACCTGTCGACACCCGGACCGGGCGGCGACGGGACAGCCTATGGCCTCATCTGCCGCCCGGTCCCCTGTGTGCACGCCCTCATGCTCACCGCCTTCTTCACCACCACCTGCCTCGTCGCCATTGCCGAGATCGGCGACAAGACCCAGCTGCTGTCGCTGCTGCTGGCGGCGCGCTTCCGCCGGCCGCTGCCGATCCTCGCCGGCATTCTTGTCGCCACTGTGGCCAACCATCTGCTGGCCGCCGCGCTCGGCGTCTGGATCCAGGACCAGTTCGATGCTCGCGTGATGCGCTGGATCCTGGCGGCGTCCTTCGCCGCCATGGCAGTGTGGACCCTGATCCCCGACAAGCTGGATGACGCGGATGCGCCAAAGCCCGGCCGCTGGGGCGCTTTTGCTACGACCCTGGTGGCGTTCTTCGTGGCCGAGATCGGCGACAAGACCCAGCTCGCCACCACGGCGCTGGCGGCGCGCTACGATGCGGTGCTGCTGGTCACGGTCGGCAGCACGCTGGGCCTGCTGCTGGCCAATGTGCCGGTCGTGCTGCTGGGCGAGCGGCTGATGCGGCGGCTGCCGCTGCGGCCGGTGCGCTTCGTGGCGGCGGCGGCCTTTGCCCTGCTGGCGCTGGCGGTGCTCCTGGCGGCTGACTGAAACATGGGCATGCGGCAGTGCAAAACGGTTGCGGCTCCAACGAAATTGTTGGTCTGCGACCGTTTTGCCGTTAAGACTCCTGGTCCTGAGGAAACGCGCGACAGCCGGAGCAAACCGGCTCGCTTAGAAGGGAGAGACACGATGCGGCGCATTCTGGCCCATACAACGCCGGTTCTGGCAACGGCAGTTCTGGCGACGGCGGTTCTGGCCGGCCTGACCTTCACCATCCATGGCGCGCAGGCCCAGGCCTGGCCCGACAAACCCATCACCCTGGTCGTGCCCTTCCCGGCCGGCGGCGGCACCGATGCCTTCGCCCGCCCGCTCGCCGCCCATCTGGGCAACAAGCTCGGCAAGCAGGTGATTATCGATAACCGCGGCGGCGCCGGCGGCACGGTCGGTGCCGGCGTGGCGGCGCGCGCGGCGCCCGATGGTTACACCTACTTTGTCGGCGGCGCGCATCATGCCATCGCGCCTTCGGTCTATCCGAAGCTGGACTACGACATCGAGAAGGATTTCGTGCCGGTGGCTGTGATCGCACAGCCGCCGCAGGTGGTGGTGATCAACACCAGCCGCACCTCGGCCACCACGCTGAAGCAGCTGGTCGACGAAGCCAAGGCCAAGCCGGGCAAGCTGTCCTACGGTTCGGCCGGTAATGGCACTTCGCATCATCTGGCCGGCGAGCTGTTCAAGATCCTGACCAAGACCGACATCACCCATGTGCCGTATCGTGGCGCTGGTCCGGCCATGCAGGATCTGGTCGGCGGCCAGGGCATCGAGATGATCTTCGACGGTCTCGGTTCGTCGGCCGGCCAGATCAAGGCCGGTCGCATCAAGGCGCTGGCGGTGGCGGCCGCCCAGCGTTCGCCGGCTTTCCCCGATGTGCCGACGGCGGCCGAAGCCGGCGTGCCCGGCTACGAGGTCTCGACCTGGTACGGCATCTGGGCCCCCAAGGGTACGCCGGCGCCGATCGTCGAACGCATGACCAAGGAAGTACAGGCCGCGATGGCCACGCCGGAACTGGTGGAAATCTGGAAGAACAACGGCTCTGCCGTGCCGAATATCGCCGGTGCGGCCTTCGCCAGCTTCCTCACCGCCGAGATCAAGCGCTGGGGCGAGGTGGCCAAGGCGTCCGGCGCCCGCATCGACTGATCCGATCCTCGCGGATTCCCGCGACCCAACACGACCGGTCGCCCTCGGGCGGCCGGTTTTTTTTTATGACGGTTCGGTATCGGCCTGTGGCCGGACGGGGGCCGGATTGGTTACACTTCGTCTTCTTCGCAGGCCGCAGCATCCATGACCAAGATCAACGGCAAACGCTACAAGAAAGCAGAGATCGAAACGCTGCTCGATGCGCTTAAGCGCCAGACCCGGCGTGCGCACAAGATTGCCGAGGATGCGATCGCCCGCATCGGCAAGGCCTCTTACGAACCCTATTATGAATATCGCACGGCGCTGATGGAGATCGAGGGCGTGCTGGTGCTGATCGAAGACCGCATGGAGAATGCGGAAGCCGATGCGCTGGCGCAGCTCAAGGACTACCACGGCTCGCTGATCGTCGATCTGCTGCGCATGAAGATCGATGTGGTGCTGCGGGTTTTTCCGGCGCTGGAGAATGCAGAGGTGCTGCCGGTCGGCACCCAGAAGGTGTTCCTGTCCACCATCTGGGAACTGCGCGAGACGGTGGAGCGCATCGACCGCGAACAGATCCAGGGTATCCTGGACGACGATGCGCGCAAGCGGCTGCTGGTGGCCGAAACCATCCTGCGCGAGGTGTCAGACCGCGCACCGGCCCTGATGGAACTGGCCGAGAAAGAAGCGAAGACCGCCTGACACCGGTCCGGCCGGGCCATCAGGGCGCCGACAGTTCGTGATACTGCCGGGCGTAGAACATGCGGTGCGCGGTCTGGGTCTGCGCGATCGCCTGCTTGCGCAGCAGTTCGGGCAGGGTGTCTTCGCCCATGCCCTCCAGCTGATAGGGCCCGGTCTTCATCTTGTAAGGCACCAGGCCGCCTTTGGGCGTCAGCACCACGGCATTGCTGCCGTCGCCCACCGCCACATCGAAATTATGCGCCATGGCGATGCGCCCGCTGCCGTCGCGCGGCGCGCGGCGCAGGTCGATGCCGAAGAACGGGCTGTCGTAGCTCAGTCCCAGGATACCCATCAGCGTCGGGCCGACATCCATGCTGGAGCCCAGCACCGGATTGCGTTCCGGTTTGATGTATTTCGGCGCCAGCACGACCATCGGCACGCGGAAGGCCTGCACCGGAATCTGCGCCGCGCCCCAGACCTTCGGGCCGTGATCGCCCAGCATGACGAAGACGGTATCCTCGAACCATGGCTTCTGGCGCGCCGCATCGATGAACTGGCCCAGCGCCCAGTCGGCATAGGCCGCCGCATGATCGCGCGCATTCGGTGCCGGCTTGAAGGGCACGCGGCCTTCCGGGAACATGAAGGGGCGGTGATTGGTGACGGTGAGCGCCGCGAAGAAGAAGGGGCCCGGCTCGGCGGCCATCTTGTCGATGCGGGTCAATGCTTCCTTGAACATGTACTCATCGGCCACGCCCCAGATGGTTTTGAAGCTCTGGTCGGCGATATCGCTCTGGCCCAGCACCTGGTCGAAGCCGATGGTTTTCCAGAAATAGCCCATATTGTCGAAGCTGGTCGGGCCGCCATAAAGGAAGGCGGTGCGATAGCCGAATTTCTCCAGCAGGAAGGGCAGCGAATTCATGCCTTCCGAGCCGGCGCGGCGCGCCGTCGAAATGCCCGGGATCGGCGGGAAGGAGGTGAACACCGCCTCCAGCGCGCGCACGGTGCGGTCGCCGGTGGCGTAGATGTTGGTGAACAGCAGGCCGTCTTCGGCGATGCGGTGCCAGTTCGGTGACTTCGTCTTCCAGTAGTCCTTCTGCTTCGGGTCGAAGACATCCTCGAAGTAGATCGAGCCGTAGGACTCCTCCAGGATCAGCACCACATTCAGCTTCTTCGCCGGCGGCGGGCCATTGTCGACGCGGCGGCGCAGACTGCGCTCGCCGGGCGCGGCCAGGTTGGTGGTGTTGTCCTGCTTCACCATATCGCGCAGCAGCGGCAGGGCTTCGTCTTCCGCGATGCCGGCATAGACGCCATCGTATTTGCTGTCGTTGGTGAAATAGGCGTCCAGGATGCTGTGCATACCGTTGATCGCCAGTTCGTTGACCGTGCGCGTCGCCACCGGCTCATAGGGGCCGAAGATGACAAAGGGAAGCGCCAGTGCGGCCGAGATCGCGCCGAGGCCAAGTGCGCGCCGGCGTTCGCGCGGCAGGAACGGCGCCTTCAGCGCAGCAGTCATGCGGCGCCACAGGAAGGCATAAATGATCAGCACCACGGCGAAGATCGGCGGCAGGTAATAGCGCAGGTCGAAAGACTCGCGGATGTTGCCGATCACTTCCTTGGGGAAGATCAGGTAGTAGACGGCAATGCCGTTGAAGCGGCTGTTGTATTCTTCCCAGAAGAACAGCTCGGACACGGCGCTGAACACCACGACGCCGAGCAACAGCAGCAGAAGAAGATGCGCCGGCACAAGGCCCCAGCGTTTGCGCAGCGGCCAGGCGAAAACGTAAAGGCCCAGCAGGAAGGGCAGGCCGAGCAGCAGGGCGGTGGCCAGGTCGTCGGCCAGGCCGACGATCCAGGCCGCAGCAAAGGCGCCGAAGGAATCGGGCGTCTCGAGTGCGACCCATATGGTCAGGACCAGTCTGACCAGGGCAGCGATACCGATGAAGACGGCGAGGCAAAGAAGCCAGAAGCGCTGGCGCGGATACGGCACGGCAGGCAGCATATTTTTAAACACCGGATGAGACGGGCGGGTGAACCATGCCTGCCTTGGCAGCGGCTTGCATCCCTCAAAAGCATTAAATCGGGTTAACTGTGACGGTTATGGCCATTGCGCCGATAGCCGACTTTGGCTAGAAGGGCCGTGGGACACGCCCCCCCAACGGGGCGCTTACTATCTGGAAGGATAGACAGATGACCAAGCCTGCCCTGCGCCCCAAATCCGCGCATTTCTCCTCCGGCCCCTGCGCCAAGCGCCCCGGCTGGACCCCCGAAGTCCTCAAAAATGCTCTGGTCGGCCGTTCGCACCGCTCGAAAGAGGGTAAGGCGCGTCTGGTCGAAGCCATTGAGCTGCATCGCAAAATCCTTGGCATTCCGGCCGATTACAAGATCGGCATCGTGCCCGCGTCCGATACCGGCGCCGTCGAAATGGCGCTGTGGTCGCTGCTGGGCGAACGCGGCGTCGATGTGCTGGCCTGGGAAAGCTTCGGGGCCGGCTGGGGCTCGGATATCGCCAAGGAGCTCAAGCTCAAGGATGTCCGCACGCTCAAGGCTGGCTACGGCGCGCTTCCCGATCTGAAGCAGGTCGACTGGAGCCGTGACGTTGTTTTCACCTGGAACGGCACCACCTCCGGTGTGAAGGTCCCGAACGGCG
The DNA here is from genome assembly GCF_058806975.1 of Ferrovibrio sp. GW821-FHT12E11. Taxonomy (NCBI): domain Bacteria; kingdom Pseudomonadati; phylum Pseudomonadota; class Alphaproteobacteria; order Rhodospirillales; family Rhodospirillaceae; genus Ferrovibrio; species Ferrovibrio sp. GW821-FHT12E11. The sequence continues at coordinate 999,680 of NZ_JBXAQG010000001.1, read as the reverse complement.
ACTGGATCGCCGATGACCGTCAGGGCCTCGCCATCTGCGACGCCACCTCGGCTGTCTTCGCCATGGACCTGCCCTGGTCGAAGCTGGATGTCACCACCTGGTCCTGGCAGAAGGCCACCGGCGGCGAAGCCGCCCATGGCATGATCGTGCTGAGCCCGAAGGCCGTGAAGCGGCTGGAGACCTACACGCCGGCCTGGCCGCTGCCGAAGATTTTCCGCATGGCCAAGGACGGCAAGCTGATCGACGGCATCTTCAAGGGCGAAACCATCAACACGCCCTCCATGCTCTGCGTCGAAGACATTCTCGATGCCCTGAAATGGGGCGAGAGCGTCGGCGGTCTCAAGGGCATGATCGGCCGTTCGGAAGCCAATCTGAAGACCATTGCCGACTGGAAGGCCAAGACCCCCTGGGTCGATTTCCTGGCCGGCGATCCGGCCGTGCGCTCCAATACCTCGATCTGCCTCAAGGTGGTCGATCCCTGGTTCACCGCCCTCGGCGAGAAGGACCAGGAAGCCGCTGCCAAGCAGATCGCCGCCGTGCTGGAGAAGGAGGGCGTTGCCCTCGACATCGCGGCCTATCGCGACGCGCCGCCGGGCCTGCGCATCTGGGGCGGCGCCACGGTGGAGACCGCCGATGTGGCTGCGCTCTGTCCCTGGCTGGACTGGGCTTTCGCGGAAGTGAAGGCCACCTACAAGCCGGCCGCAGCCGCCTGATCCGATCCACGGGCGCAGTCACAGGCTGCGCCCGTTTTTCTTTCCCCATTCCGACAATCCTGAGGACTATCCCATGGTCAAGGTTCTGATTTCCGACGAACTGAGCCCCGCCGCCGTCGACATCTTCAAGTCGCGCGGCGTCGATGTCGACATCAAGACCGGCCTGAAGCCGGAAGAGCTGCTCGCCATTATCGGCGACTATGACGGCCTGGCGATCCGCTCGGCGACCAAGGTCACCGCCAAAGTGCTGGAAGCCGCCACGAAACTGAAGGTCGTCGGCCGCGCCGGTATTGGCGTCGACAATGTCGACATTCCGGCCGCCACCGCCCGCGGTGTCTGCGTGATGAACACCCCGTTCGGCAATTCGATCACCACCGCCGAACATGCCATTGCCATGATGATGGCGCTGGCCCGCGAGATCCCGCTGGCCGACCGCTCCACCCAGGCCGGCAAGTGGGAAAAGAACCGCTTCATGGGCGTCGAGCTCTACGGCAAGACGCTCGGCCTGATCGGCTGCGGCAATATCGGCTCCATCGTGGCCGATCGCGCCCAGGGCCTGAAGATGCGCGTCATCGGCTATGACCCCTTCCTGACGCCGGAGCGCGCCACCTCGCTGGGCATCGAGAAGGTGGAACTGGACGAGCTGCTGGCGCGGGCCGATTTCATCAGCCTGCATACGCCGCTGACCGACCAGACCCGCAATATCCTCGACGCCAAGGCGCTGGCCAAGGCCAAGAAGGGCCTGCGCATCGTCAACTGCGCCCGCGGCGGCCTGGTCGACGAGGCGGCCCTGAAGGAAGCGCTGGACAGCGGCCAGGTGGCCGGTGCCGCCTTCGATGTGTTCGTCACCGAACCGGCCAAGGAAAACGTGCTGTTCGGGCATGAGCGTTTCGTCGCCACCCCGCATCTGGGTGCGTCGACCAACGAAGCCCAGGAGAATGTCGCGCTGCAGGTGGCCGAGCAGATCTCCGACTACCTGATCTCGGGTGCCGTCACCAATGCGCTGAACATGCCCTCGGTCTCGGCCGAGGACGCACCCAAGCTGCGCCCCTATATGAAGCTGGCCGAACAGCTCGGCAGCTTCGTCGGCCAGCTGGCCGAAGCCAACCTGACCAAGGTGATGATCGAATACGAAGGCCATGCGGCGACGCTGAACACCCGTCCGCTCACCGCCATCGTGCTGGAAGGCCTGCTGCGCCGTCAGCTCAGCAGCGTCAACATGGTCAACGCGCCGCTGGTGGCCAAGGAGCGCAATATCGAGGTCTCCGAGGTCAAGCATGACCGCGAGGGCGATTACCAGACCCTGATGCGTGTCACCATCCATGCCGACAAGGTGCGTCATCTCTCGGGCACGCTGTTCGCCAACAAGAACCCGCGCGTGGTCGAGATCAAGGGTATCGATATCGATGCCGAGCTTGGCCCGAACATGCTCTATATCACCAACGAGGATAAGCCGGGTTTCATCGGTCGTCTCGGCACCGTGCTGGGCGATGCGGGTATCAACATTGCCACCTTCCATCTCGGCCGCGCCGAGCGTGGCCAGGAAGCGATCTGCCTCGTGGAAGTCGATGGCCCGATCCCGCAGGCGGTTGCCGACAAGGTGAAGGCGATCCCCGGCGTGCGCCAGGCGACCCCGCTGCAGTTCTGAGTCAAGCGTTAAGACAGCTCATTCAAGCTTTACGTGGGCCGGGTTGGCCGCTTAACTGACCCGGCCCTTTTTATTCATGGAGTACCATCATGGCTCGCCTGGCCCGCCTTGCATTCACGCTTGCCCTGCCGCTGGCCCTGATCGCCTGCGGCCCGCCGAGCACCGAAGAAGCCCTGAAGAAAGCCGAGCCGGTGAAGACCAAGGCGGAGCTGGAGAAGGTGCTGGGCAAGCCGTCCGAGCTGCAGAAGCTCGGGCCGCTGGAGCAGTGGACCTACAAGACCAGCGATGGCTCGGTGACGTTTGTCATCACCGGCGACAGCGTCACGCTGGCGTCTGGCGGCACGACGAAGAAGAACTGATCCCGTTTAGGCCGCGGGCGGATATGTCCGCCCGCCGAAGATGGCGCTGCCGACGCGCAGATGAGTCGCGCCCAGCATTGCCGCCGTTTCGAAATCGCTGCTCATGCCCATGCTGAGCTGATCGAGTCCGTTGCGCTTCGCGATCTTGTGTAGCAGCGCGAAATGCGGCGACGGCTCTTCCTCGGCCGGTGGGATGCACATCAGGCCGACGACCGGCAGATCGAGCGCCCGACAGGCGGCGATGAAGGCATCCGCCTCTTTCGGTGCGCAGCCGGCCTTCTGTGGTTCTTCGCCGGTATTGACCTGCACGAAGCAGGGCAGGCGACGGCCGCCCTTGGCAAATTCCTTCGCCAGTTCCTCGGCCAGGCTCTGACGGTCCAGCGTGTGGATCACGTCGAAATGCGCCACCGCCTGCTTCACCTTGTTGGTCTGCAGCGGTCCGATCAGGTGCAGCACCAGATCCGGATGCATCTCGCGCAAGGCCGGATACTTCGCCATGCCTTCTTGCACACGGTTTTCGCCGAAATGAAGCTGGCCGGCAGCAAGCGCTTCGGCCACCGCTTCGGCTGGAAAGGTTTTTGCCACCGCAATCAGCGTGACGGCGTCGGCCTTGCGACCGGCTTCCGCCGCCGCTTCGGCAATACGCGCCTGCACGCCGGCGAGGCGGCTTGCGAGGCTGTCGGATGCTTCCGGCGAAGGCTGGGTCATGGCAGGCTGCACTGATGCGAGGAACAAAAACAGGAACCGGCGGCACGCTACCAATCCGCAGGCGCGGGCGAAAGCCCTGCGGTCTGCCGGTACGCCTGCTTGTCACCGATGCAACGCGGCTGAGCAACCCGCTGCCGGCCGTTGCCGGATTGCAGCCCGGCGATGGCGTGCTGTTCCGCCATTACGAGCTGGTGCCGGCGCGGCGCCGCGCACTGGGGCTGCAGGTGGCTGTGCTGTGCCGCCGGCTGGGTCTGGTGCTGCTGGTGGCCGGCGATGCGCGGCTGGCGCGGCAGCTCGATGCCGACGGGCTGCATCTGCCGCAGGGCCTTGTGCGGCGGCAGGACTGGCCGGGCCTGCTGACGGCGGCGGCGCATGATGCCGGTGCGGTGGCGCGGGCGACGCGGGCCGGGGCGGATGCGGTGCTGGTCTCGCCGGTGTTCATGACGGCGAGCCATCCGGGTGCGACGGGTCTGGGACCCGTGCGCTTTGCGGCCCTGGCGATGGCGGCCCGGCGGCGTGGCCTCGCGGTCTATGCGCTGGGCGGAATGTCGGAAGCCAGACTCCGGCGCCTGAGGGGCCTGCCGGTGCAGGGCTTCGCTGCTATTGGAAGTTTGGTGTAGCCCTCAAAACAAAACCGCCGCCATCTTGCGATGGCAGCGGCTGTTCAGGCCGTCCGGAGACGGGAGACTGATTAGAAGGTGAAGGCGCGGCTGATCGAGAGGACGCCGGCCGGGCCGCAATTGGCGCTGGTGCCGCAGACGCGCTTCTCGATGTTGGTGTCGACATACTGCAGGCCGACGGTGATGCCCCAGTAGACGGTGGCGAACACGCCGACATTCCAGTCAACATAGCTCTTGTCGGTGGTGGTGACGCCGAAGAAGTTCTGCGGGCGGTCGATATGCTGACGGCCGATATTGGCAATGATCTTCGGTTCCATGTCGGTCACCGGAACCGGCACGGTCAGGCCGGCGGTCAGGTAGTAGGCCTTGCCCGAGTCGAGCTGGAAGTTCGGGCTGTAGTAGCCGCCGACGCTCGGAATGGCGAAGCCGAAGTCATAAGCCGCGGTCAGCTTGCCCTCGGTGAAGTCGTAGGTGTTGGCAACACCCTGCGGCTGGTCGAGGTAGGTGTAGCGGATCAGGCCCGCATCCAGGCTCAGCTTGTCGAAGGTGGCGCGGAAGCCGCCCATGACGTCGATTTCAGCGCTGACCTGGTTGTTGAAGTCGACATTGCTGCCGAAGAAGCCGAGGTAGCCCGAGAAGGTGTCGTTGATCTTGAACAGACCTTCGCCGGTCAGCTGGTAGGCCGGGTGGCCGTCCGTCTGGCTGATGCCGCGGAAATAGTATTCCGAGGCCACGGCCGGGGTCAGGGTCAGGCTGAGACGGTCATCCGCCATCGCCGGAACAGCAGCCACGAGGCCCAGGCCAACCAGGGCGGCGCGGAAAGCAAACTTGATCATAGGGCAAACCTCCGAGAGAAAATTCGAGGGTGAGATAACCAGACAAGTTCCTGTCTCTCAAACGTTTCTCCGGTATTATGACCACCGACACCAGAAAGTGTGGCCTTACGGTTACACTCGTGTCGATAAACAGTCACTGTGAATAAATTCTGTGCAGAGATGAATGTAATAAAATTACCCGGCGGCTGTCGTGCATACAAGTTTACGGGGAAAATCGCCCCCGATTCCCGAGGAGTAGCGAATCATGGTTGAGTCCCAGCCCCTGGTCCTGGCTGAAACCCCGACCGCCGGTATCCGGGTGATCCGGCTGAATTACCCGGCCAAGCGCAACGCCCTGTCGCTGGACCTGCGCGCCGCGCTGCATGACGCCGTGGCGGCCGCCATGGACGACCTGGCGGTGCGCGTGCTGGTGCTGACCGGATCGGGCGGCGCCTTCTGCGCCGGCGGCGATATCTCCTCCATGCAGAATGTCGCCGGTGTCGGCGGCCGCCAGCGGCTGGCCAACCTGCATCGCCTGGTGCGCCTGATCGCGGCCGGGCCGAAACCGGTGATTGCGGCCGTGGAAGGTTTCGCCTATGGCGCCGGCATGTCACTGGCGCTGCTCTGCGACCAGGTGGTGGTGGCCAGCGACGCCAAATTCTGCTGCTCGTTTTCCAAGGTCGGCCTGATGCCCGACATGGCGGCGCTGTGGACGGTGCCGCAGCGGGTCAATGCCGGCTGGGTGAAACGCCTGCTGATGCTGGCTGAGGAGATCGACGGCGCCACCGCCGTGCAGATCGGCCTGGCCGACCAGGGGACTGCGCCCGGCGCGGCGCTGGACGAAGCGCTCAAGCTGGCGGCCAGGTTCGCGGCCATGGCGCCGCTGCCGATCGGCTTCACCAAGGCCGCCCTGGCGCGCGGACCCCAATCCCTTGAGGCGGTGCTGGCGCAGGAGGCCGACGGCCAGGCGCTGCTGTTCAACTCGGCCGATTTCGCCGAAGGCCGCGACGCCTTCCTGGCCAAGCGCAAGCCGGTGTTCACAGGCAGCTGACGCTGGGTAAATCCGGTCGCCTGCTTGCAGGTGTATGAGGCTGCGTCCTAGACTGACCCCACTAAAACAAAAGGGTTACACAGGAGGAAGCCCATGCTGGGCCTGATTCAGGACCGTCCGCTGCTGATCTCGCAGCTGATCGAGTATGCCGCGCTCTATCACAGCAACACCGAGATCGTGACCCGCACGGTCGAAGGTCCGATCCACCGCTATACCTACAAGGACCTGCGCAGCCGCTCGAAGAAGCTGGCCAATGCGCTGACCCGGCTGGGCGTGAAGCTGGGCGATCGCGTCGGCACGCTCGCCTGGAACACTTACCGGCATTTCGAACTCTATTACGGCGTCTCGGGGATGGGGGCGGTGCTGCACACCGTGAACCCGCGCCTGTTCCCCGAGCAGATCGACTACATCGTCAACCATGCCGAGGACAGCTACCTCTTCGTCGACCTGACCTTCCTGCCGATCATCGAGAAGCTGGCCGGCAGCCTGAAGACCGTGAAGGCCTTCGTGGTGCTGACCGATGCGGCCCATATGCCAAAGGACAGCAAGATCCCGAATCTGCTGTGCTACGAGGACCTGATCGGCAAAGAGAGCGACGACTTCGCCTGGCCGGAATTCGACGAACGCACGGCGTCGTCGCTCTGCTATACCTCCGGCACCACGGGCAACCCCAAGGGCGTGCTGTTCTCGCATCGCTCCAGCGTGCTGCACTCCTATGCGGTCTGCCAGCGCGACGGCCTCAATCTCGGCTCGGGCGACAGCGCCCTGGTGATCGTGCCGCTGTTCCACGCCAATGCCTGGGGCGTGCCCTATGGCGCGGCCATGTGCGGCGCCAAGCTGGTCTTCCCCGGCCCGGCGCTGGACGGCAAGAGCGTCTACGAGCTGCTGCGCGACGAGAAATGTAACTTCTCGCTCGGCGTGCCCACGGTCTGGCTCGCCTTCTTCCAGTATATCGACGCCAACCCGGGCCTCGATCTAAAGAAGGATATCCTGATCGAGCGCTGCGTGATCGGCGGCAGTGCCGCGCCGCGCGCCATGATCGAGCGCTTCGCCAAGCAGCTCAATTGCTTCGTCATCCATGCCTGGGGCATGACCGAGATGTCGCCGCTGGGCACCACCGGCAACCTGCTGAAGAAGCATGCCGATCTGCCGCTGGAAAAGCGCCTGGATGTGCAGTCCAAGCAGGGCCGCACGGTCTACGGCGTCGAGATCAAGATCACCGACGACGACGGCAACGAGCTGCCGCGCGACGGCAAGGCCTTTGGCGATGTGAAGGTGCGCGGGCCCTGGATCACCAAGGGCTATTTCAAGGGCGATGGCGGCAGCGTGCTGGACAAGGATGGCTGGTTCACCACCGGCGACGTGGCGACGCTGGATGCCGACGGCTACATGCAGATCACGGATCGTTCGAAGGACGTGATCAAGTCGGGCGGCGAATGGATCTCCTCGATCGACCTGGAGAATGCCGCCGTCGGCCATCCGGCCGTGCAGGAGGCCGCCGTGATCGGCGTCCATCACGAGAAGTGGCAGGAGCGTCCGCTGCTGCTGGTGATCAAGAAGCAGGGCCAGGAGGTCGGCCGCGACGAGCTGTTGACCTATCTCGAGGACAAGGTGGCCAAATGGTGGCTGCCCGACGATGTGGTCTTCGTGACCGAGCTGCCGCATACCGCCACCGGCAAGCTGCTGAAGACCAAGCTGCGCGAGCAGTTCAAGGGCCACAAGCTGCCGACCCCCGGCGCGTAAGCGCCGAAAAAGAATGCCCGGCGCGTCAGTGCCGGTTCATACGCTGTTATGACGATGGCCGGGTCCGGACTGTTTCCGGGCCCGGCCATCCGCATTTTCCGGGCTGCTCCCATCCGCTCCTGCTGCTTCCCATTGTGTCCTATTGCTTCCGGACGCTTCCCGATCATTCCGGTTGCTTCCGGAGCGTTCCCCATGCTTCCGGATCGTTCCCGACGGTTCATTCCGCATGGCCTACGCCGTCATGCAGGCGGCGAAAAGGCTCTCGCCACCGGCAAGATGCATACAAAAGTATTCAGGACTTTCAAAAACAAGAACATTAATAGAACATAACTCCAGCTTTCCGTCAAGCCAGACCCCGCAGGTTCGAAAACCGGACTAGCAGACAGGCCGCCCGGTGCCGCAGGTCTCACCCCCGTCAAAACACACACATCATGGGAGTGATGAGCATGCGTAAGTCCGTTCTGGTTTTCCCGATCCTGCTGGCCGCCTGCGCCGGCGAACCGCAGGCCGTTGCCGTGCCCGATCCGCTGAAGCCGGCCGCCGGCGAGCAGTTGGCGATGATCGTGCCGGCCAAGGGCGTGCAGATCTACGAATGCCGCGCCAAAGCCAACCAGGTCGGCCCCGGCGCCTATGACTGGGCCTTCACCGGCCCCGAGGCCGAGCTGTTCGACACGCGCGGCGCCAAGATCGGCAAGCATTACGGCGGCCCGAGCTGGGAAGCGGCTGATGGCAGCAAGATCACCGGCAGCGTGAAGGCGCGCGCCGATGCGCCGCAACCGAAAGACATTCCCTGGCTGCTGCTCACCGCCACCCAAGCCGGCGCCAAAGCCGGCGCCTTCAGTGCGATCACCAGCGTGCAGCGCGTGAATACCGTGGGTGGCATCGCGCCGGCCGGCGGCTGCACAGCGGGCAGTGCCGGCGCGGTGGCGCGCGTGCCCTACACGGCGGACTATTACCTGCTCAGCCAGCGCTGAGCCAGGCGTTATCCGGTCTGGATGCCCGCGCGATTCAAACGGGCATCCGGACCGGTCCGTCATCACCAGGAGGAAAAGAGATGTACCTGCAGACCATAGCGGATGACGCCGCCACCGGACGGGTGGCCGAGATCTACCAGGCCCAGAAGGCGCAGCTCGGCTTTGTCATGGCGGCGATGCGCTGTCTGACCACCCGGGCTGATCTGCTGCCGGCCTATACCGCTTTCGTCGATACGATGCGGGGCGGCTTTTCGCTCGGGCAACGCGGCTGGAAGCTGATCACGCTGATCGCCGCGAAAGAAGTCCGCTCCAGCTATTGTTCCCATGTCTATGGCAAGCAACTGATCGCCGATCTGGGCTCGAAGGCGGCCGTGCTGGCGGTGCAGCGCGATTTCCGCAATGCCGGCCTGCCCGAAAAGGATGTCGCGATGCTCAGCTATGCGCAGCAGGTGGCGCGCGATGCCTCGCAGGTGACCGAGGCCGATATCCAGCGGCTGCGCGCGGCGGGCTTCACCGATGTGGAGATCGGCGACATTGCGCTCTGCGCCGCCTTTCGCTGTTTCATCGCCCGCTATTTCGACGCCATCGGGGCGGGGCCGGAAGCGGCTTTCATCGACGCGGACGAGGATTTTCGTACGGCGATGACGGTGGGCAAGGCGGTGGCCTGACCGGCACGTCGCCATGTCATGCCACGGCTTCGACATGGCATGACGGAGGGATTAACGCCGCAGTCGCGCGCACTCTCCGTGCCGCCGGATCAGCCGGCGTCGGTCTTCAGGGTGTCGGGCTCGATGGTCTTGAAGAAGCCGGTCACCGTCAGGCCGTCGACGGACAGAGGCATGATCAGCCGCACATAACCGAACTGCTTTCCGTCCAACGTCACATAGCTGCGCCGCGCCAGGCTCGGCTGCCGCGCCTGCGCCACCTGCTCCATGCTGGCATAGACGATGGCGGCATCCCGGGCGGCAAAGAAATTGCCCAGCCGGCGACCGCCATCATCGCCGGTGGTGCGCTCGCCCACGTAATTGCCGGCCAGCCGGACGCGCACGTCGCGCTGTGCCGGCAGATAGTCGAGCAGCATGGTATAGGGCAGCACGGCGGCCGGCAGGGCCGCGGTATCGATGACGGCGGGCAGGGTGCTTCCCTTATGCGCGGCAAGCCAGGCGGCATGACAGGCCGCCAGCATCGGATAGTGCGCGATCTCGGCGAAGGCGAGTTCCTCATAGCCTTCGAGCTGCAGGCTGTCGAGTGCAGGATTGGCGGTGTCGCGGGTGTCGGCGGCGCGGGTGTCGGTGTTGTCGCTCATGGGGTGGGTCCGCCGGTTGGAGGCACAGGATAGCATGGGGTCTGGATGGGCGTCGCCGGCCGCATAAACATGGCGGGATCGAAACTGCCATAGCGCTGGCTGATCAGTCGCAGAATCTGTTCGAGATCGCGCGGACGCGGGCCATCGCTCTGCGCTGTGGCCTGGGACCAGTGCAGCATCACCGGTTCGACATCCAGGATCAGGGCGCGCAGGGCGCGGACCAGCGGCCAGGCGCGGTCGCAGAGCCGATCGGGCTCGGTCAGCAGGGCCATGATGTCGCCCACGGCTGTATCGGCGGCCATGGCTTTCTCGGTGCTCCAGATCGCCACGTCGCGCAGCAGCAGTGCACTGCGCCGCGCCATGTCGCCGGCCGGATCGGTGGTGCGGCGGGCGGCAAACTGCGCCAGTTCGCCCACCGTGCGCTGCAGGGTGCCGGTGGCGCGCCGCAGCCAATCGACGCGCGCCACCTCCAGGATCGCATTCTGCAAGCGCGCTTCCAGTTCTTCGGTGGTGGTGCCGGGCAGGCGGTCAAGCAGGGCGCTGGCGATCTGGCGCATCTCGGTGCCGGTCGGTCCTGCCACAAGAACGCCATCCCGGGCCGGATTGTCGCCATCCTGCGGTAGCGCCAGCGGCTGCTGCAGCGCCTGACGGACGGTGGCGATGGCGCGCTGCATGACATGCGGACGCGGAATCCAGGATGGCTGGCCGTCGACCAGTTCGCTGGGCACCGGATCGTCGGCGCGCACCTGCCGCATATACAGCAAGGCCTCGGGCACCAGCGCGATCAGCGCGCGGTCGGAATCGTCGGGCGACAATTGCAGGCTGCCGGCCACGCGGTCGAGCGGCAGGCTGCCGCGCAGCTCGCCGAACTGCATGGTCAGGATAGTCTGGCGGCCGTCATCGCGCAGGAATGCCGCCCCCGGCCGGCGCAGGTCGGGATGCTGGAAGGTGAAGCGCGCGGGGCGCGGATGGGCCGTCATGCAACTCATGGAACAAGGACGCCAAAGGGATACCGTCCTGTCTTACGAGGCCTCTGGCCGGGTGGATGCCCCCTGCGTCAAAACGCCCAGGCATCATAGCCCGCGGTCTTCTGCGCTCAGAGCCGGCGGAAGCGGCCGAACTGGAATTTCTGGATGCTGCCACCCGGTGTGGCGTGGTCATGTAACAAGGCCTCGGCCAGCTCGAAGTCCGGCTCGAGCAAGGCTGCGACTTCGCAGGTGGCATAGCGCTGCACCGGCAGCCCGCTGCAGCGCTGTGGGCCGTCACTGGCAAAGGTTCCGATCACCACCTGACTGCCGCGCCGTGTGCCCCGGCGCAGGGCCGCGAGATAACCGTCGCGGGCGGCCGGATCGGTGAGGAAATGAAACACCGCCCGGTCATGCCACAGATCATAGATGCGCGAGGGCTGCCACGTTGCGATGTCGGCAACAATCCAGTGCACGCGGGCGGCCTGGTCCGGGTGCAGCCGTGCGCGGGTTTTGCTCAGCGCGGCTTCCGCTACATCCAGCACGCTGACATCGCGATGGCCGGCCGCGAGCAGGTGATCGGGCAGGGCCGAGGCGCCGGCGCCGATATCAATGATGGCGGTATCCGATGCGACGCCGGCGCGGCCGATCAGGTCAAGCGAGACCTGCGGGACGGACTGGTACCAGCTGACGGAATCTGCAGCCTTCGTTGTGTAGACGGTGTTCCAGTGGCTGCTCCGTGCACCCGTGTCCATTCCACCCTCCATGCCGTGCAGCCCAGATAGGGTGCATGTGCGCGGGCTGCAAGCGGGTTATATGAAGACTGCGTGACGATGCCGGTTGCATAGCAGCCCGGCATGCGGGATTCAGGTCTTGCGATACACCGCCGCCTCATCCGCCGCGCCGTCGCCGTCCACCGTCACACGGCCATCGCCGACCATATGGATCAGATGGGCCAGCACCGAGCGCGCCGCCGCCGGATGCAGATAAGACGGCACATCCGCATACATGCTCTTCACCATCTGCGGAATCTGCTGCGGGCCAGCTTGGGTCAGGCACTCGATAATCTGTGCCTCGCGCGCCTCGCGGTGCCTGATCAGCTCGGTGACGAAATGCTGCGGACTGTGGCCGGTGGCCATCGCGTCGATCGGCGCGCCGTGGGTGGGGTAGTAGCGCGCGTCGTCGCGGAACAGCAACTTGCGCAAGCTCGCATAGTAATCGGTCATGCTGCCATCGGGCGGCGAGATCACCGTGGTGGACCAGCCCATCACATGGTCGCCGCTGAACAGCGCCTTTTCCTCATGCAGCGCGAAACACAGATGATTGGAGATATGGCCCGGCGTGTGCAGTGCGCTCACGGTCCAGCCCGCGCCTTTGATCTCGGCGCCATCCTTCAGCAGGTGATCGGGCTGAAAGTCGTGGTCGCCGCCTTCCTCCACCATCACGCCGCCCGGGGGCTGCGGATGCGGGCCGAAGGCATAGGTTTCCGCGCCGGTTTTCGCTTTCAGCAGGGTCGCGCCCGGCGAATGGTCGCGATGGGTATGAGTGATCAGGATGTGACTGACGGTCTCATCGGGCAGGGCCGAGAGGATGGCGTCGATATGATCCGCCTCGTCGGGGCCGGGATCGACCACGGCCACCCGGCCCTTGCCGATGATATAGGTGCCGGTGCCATGGAAGGTGAACGGCGAGGGATTCGGCGCAATGACGCGGCGCACCAAAGGGCTCAGGCCGCTGACCGTTCCGTAGGCAAAGGCGAGGTCTTTGATGAACGGGATCGACATGCTGGTTTTTTCCTGGGCAATTTCTGGCGGACGGCTCCGTCAGGGTGCGAAAAATTGACGTAGCGTCAAGTGATTAGCGTTCATCCGAGCGCGAAAGCGATTGACCTTAACACCGTCGTCTTCATAATCTGCCACCACAAGACGGCGACACCAAGAATCGCCTGAATATGACCTGTGGGAGGGTGGACGCTGTCTGACATTGTCCAGTTGCTGCTGAACGGATTGGCGGCAGGCTGTATTTACGGCCTGATCGCACTCGGTTTCGTGCTCATCTATAAAGCCACCGAAATGGTGAACTTCGCCCAGGGCGACCTGCTGATGCTGGGCGCCTTCATGGCTTATGCCCTGATCGAGGGTTTCGGCCTGAATTACTGGGTCGCCTTCGGCGGCGCGGTGTTGTTCATGGCGGTGTTCGGCTATCTGCTCGACACCGTGATCCTGCGCCAGGTGATCGGCCAGCCGCAATTCTCGGTCGTCATGCTCACCATCGGTCTCGGCTTCATCTTCCGCTCCGGCGCCTCGATGATCTGGGGCACCGAGACGCGCGCCTTCAACACGCCCTTCACCGATGGCGTCATGCGCGTCGGCGGTCTGGTGATCGCCGATGTGAATGCCTCCATCGTGTTCGGCACGGCGCTGCTTTGCGCCGTCCTCTACGGTTTCTTCCGCTTCACCCGCATCGGCGTGGCCATGCAGGCAGCCTCGCAGAACCAGCTGGCGGCCTATTACATGGGTATTCCGGTGAAGATGATCTTCTCGCTGGTCTGGGCGATTTCGGCTGCTGTCGCCGCCGTTGCCGGCATCCTGCTGGCGCCGGTATCGCTGATCGACACGACGATTGGCCTGCTCGGCCTCAAGGCCTTTGCCGCCGCGGTGCTGGGCGGCTTCGGCTCGATTCCCGGCGCGGTGATCGGCGGCCTGGTGATCGGCGTGATCGAGCAGTTCTCCGGCATCTACATGGCCGAAGGCTTCAAGGATGTGGCCGCCTATGTGGTGATCCTGGTCGTGCTGTTCATCCGGCCGCAGGGCCTGTTCGGCAATATCGGCCGCAAGCGCGTGTAAGGGCGGAAACAGATCATGCGCTTCTTCTTCAAGACCCATTACAACCAGGACATCAACCTGTTCCGCGACAAGGTCGACCGCTTCTGGTACGGCCTGATGATCCTGCTGCTGCTGGCGGCGCCGTTTGTGCTGGAAGATTTCTGGCTGGGTGAATTCTCCTATGTCTTCATCCTCTCCATTGTCGGCATCGGCCTGATGATCCTGACCGGCTATACCGGCCAGGTCTCGCTCGGCCATGCCGCCTTCCTCGGCATCGGCGCCTATACCCATTCGATCCTGCTCAGCCTCGGCGTGCCCTTCGTGATCTCGGTGACGGTGGCGACGCTGCTGTCGGCGGCGATCGGCGCGGTGATCGGCCGGCCGGCGCTGAAGCTCACCGGCGTCTACCTCGCCATCGCCACATTGGCATTCGCGTTCATCATCGAGCAGATCCTGATCCGCTGGGAGCATGTCACCGGCGGCTTCAAGGGCTTTGCCGTCGAGCGGCCGGAGATGTTCGGCCATTCCATGGTGGAAGACGTGTTCTTCTACTATCTCTGCTTCGGTGCGCTGATCCTGGCCGTGCTGGCGGCGCTCAACCTGCTGCGCTCACCCACCGGCCGCGCCTTCATCGCCATCCGCGATTCCGAAATCGCCGCCCAGTCGATGGGCGTCAACCTCGCCGCCTACAAGACGATGGCGTTTTCGATTTCGGCCGGCTTCACCGGCTTCGGCGGCACGCTGTTCGCCCACAAGATCGGCTACCTGGCGCCCGATGCCTTCAACATCCTGCTGTCGATCCAGCTGCTGCTGATGGTCGTGGTCGGCGGGCTGGGTTCGATCCACGGCGCCATCTTCGGCGCCATTTTCGTCGGCTGGCTGCCGCAGCTGATCGCCATCCTGCGCGATTTCCTGCCGGAAACCATCGCGCGCCAGCCGGGCCTGGAACCGGGCATCTTCGGCCTGATCCTGGTCTTCTTCATCCTGTTCGAGCCGCTCGGCATCTATGGCCGCTGGATGAAGGTGAAGCTCTATTTCTCGCTCTTCCCGCTTTACAAGAAGGCCACCTTCAAGCGGCAGAAGACCTATACCAAGTCGGAGCGCAACCGGTGACCGCCCTGTTCCAGGCCGACAATCTCGCCATCAACTTCGGCGGCATCAAAGCCGTCGACGGCGTCAGCTTCGACGTCGAGAAGGGCCAGGTCTTCACCATCATCGGCCCGAACGGCGCCGGCAAGACCACGGTGTTCAACCTGATCAGCCGCATCTACGACCCGACCAGCGGCGTGCTGCGCTTCGAGGGCGAGGAGATCACCGGCGTGCCGCCGCACAAGATCGCCGCCATGGGGATCGCGCGCACCTTCCAGAATATCGAGTTGTTCGAGCATGCCACCGTGCTGCACAACCTGCTGCTTGGCCGCCATGCCCATCGTGGCGGCAACCTGGTGCAGGAGCTGCTGTTCACGCCGGCGGTGCGCAGGATGGAGCTGGCGCATCGCGAGAAGGTCGAGCATGTGATCGACTTCCTCGACCTGCAGCATTACCGCGACACCTATATCGTCAATCTGCCCTATGGCGCCCGCAAGGTGGTCGAGCTGGCGCGCGCGCTCTGCACCGAGCCCAAGCTTCTGCTGCTGGACGAGCCCTCGTCGGGTCTCAATACCGAAGAGACCGAGGACATGGCCTTCTGGATCCATGACATCCGCAATGAACTCGGCATCACCGTGCTGATGGTGGAACACGATATGGGCCTGGTGAACGAAGTGTCGGATCGCGTGCTGGCGCTGAATTACGGCCGCGTGCTAGCTCTGGGCACGCCGCAGGAGGTGCAGAGCCATCCCGAAGTCATCAAAGCCTATCTGGGAGGCTGAGATGAGCGCTGCCCTTTCCATCGAACAGAAACTCGCCAATCCGCCAGTGCTCAAGCTCTCGAATATCGAGACCTTCTACGGTCCGATCATGGCGATCCGCGGCGTCAGCCTGGAAGTGCCCGAAGGCAGCATCGTGACGGTGCTGGGCGCCAACGGCGCCGGCAAGACCACGATCCTGAAGACCATTTCCGGCGTCATGGACCCGCAGAAGGGCAGCGTCGCCTTCGAGGGCCGCGACATCCAGAAGATGGATCCCGACAAGGTGATGCGGCTGGGCATCGGCCATGTGCCCGAGGGCCGCGAGACCTTCCCGTTCCTGACGGTGAAGGAAAACCTGATGATGGGCGCCTTCACCCGCAAGGATGCCGATGGCGTCGCCAAAGACATGGAGATGGTCTACGGCTATTTCCCGCGCCTGAAGGAGCGCGAGAACCAGGCGGCCGGCTCGATGTCGGGCGGCGAGCAGCAGATGCTGGCGATTGGCCGCGCGCTGATGGGCCGGCCGAAGCTGCTGCTGCTGGACGAGCCTTCGCTCGGCCTGTCGCCCAAGCTGGTGAAGGAAATCTTCGAGATCATCGTGCGCATCAATGCCGAGCAGGGCACCACCATCCTGCTCGTGGAGCAGAACGCCAATGTGGCGCTCCATGCCGCGCATTACGGCTATGTGCTGGAAGTCGGCCGCATCGTGATGGCCGATACCTGCGCCCGTCTTCTGGAAAAGGAAGACATCAAGGAATTCTATCTCGGCATGAAAGAACAGGGCGTGCGCGGCAAGCGGCGCTGGAAAAAGCGTAAAACCTGGCGGTAACGCTATCGCCACGCGACCCAGGGAGGGTGCACCATGAGTGCCAAGGCGGTCGACACAAAAACAGGCATCCAAATCGATGCCGATATTCTCGCCATCATCGATCGCGACACCATGCCGCGTTACTTCTGGCGCAAGGTGGGCGAGCGCGGCGCCAAGGTGGCGATGCGCGAGAAGCATCTCGGCATCTGGAATTCGATCACCTGGGCCCAGTATGGCGAGAATGCCAAGCATGCCGGACTGGGCTTTGCGGCGCTGGGCCTGAAGCGCGGCGAGGTGGTTTCGATCATCTCGGAAGGCAATCCGCAGTGGCTCTATGCCGATCTGGGCTGCCAGGGCGTCGGCGGCGTCACCAACGGCGTCTACACCACCGATTCCGCCAAGCAGGTAGAATACATCATCAACGACAGCAAGACGACGATCTATGTCGCCGAGAATGACGAGCAGCTCGACAAGATTCTCGAAGTGCGCGAGCGCTGCCCCAGTTTGCGCAAGATCGTCATCATCGACATGGAAGGCCTGGCCGATTTCCACGATCCGATGGTGATCAGTTTCGACCAGTTGCTGCAGCTCGGCCGCGACTTCGAGACGAGCAATCCGAAATTCTGGGACGCGCAGCTCGCCCTCGGCAAGCCGGAAGACCTGGCGATCCTGATCTATACCTCGGGCACCACCGGTGCGCCCAAGGGCGCGATGATCAGCCATCGCAACCTGATCTTCCAGATGGAGAATGCCGGCCGCCTGCTGGAGCAGGATGGCACCGACGAGCAGCTCAGCTTCCTGCCGCTCTGCCATATCGCCGAGCGCGGCTTCAGCCTGCTGTGGCCGATCCGCTCGGGCTCGACGGTGAATTTCGCCGAAAGCCCCGAGACCGTGCCACAGAACCTGCAGGAGGTGCAGCCCACCGTATTCTTCGCGGTGCCGCGGCTCTGGGAAAAGTTCTATTCCGGCATCGCCATCCGCATGAAGGATGCCACCGGCCTGGGCAAGCTGGCCTACAAGATCGCCATCGGCATCGGCTACCAGGTCGCCGCCGCGCGGCTGGAGCGGCGCGAGCCCTCGGCCGGCCTCAAGATGGCCTTCTGGTTCGCCGACCAGCTGGTGCTGCGCAACATCAAGCGCATTATCGGCATCGACCGCTGCAAGTGGCTGGTCACCGGCGCCGCGCCGATCTCACCCGACCTGATCAAATGGTATCTGGCGCTGGGCAAGGACATGCGCGAGGTCTATGGCCAGACCGAGAATGTCGGTCTCGCTAGCTCGCCGATGATGAACGAGGTCAAGCTCGGCAGTATCGGCCAGGCGGTGCCCAACACCGAGATGAAGATCAGCCCCGAGGGCGAAATCCTGCTCAAGGGCCCCCATGTCTTCATGGGCTACCTGAACAACCCGACCAAGACGGCGGAGACAATCGTCGACGGCTGGCTGCATACCGGCGATGTTGGCACCGTCGACAACGAGGGCTGGTTCAAGATCACCGACCGGATGAAAGACATCATCATCACGGCGGGCGGCAAAAACATCACGCCGTCGGAGATCGAGAACCAGCTGAAATTCAGCCCCTATGTTTCGGATGCGGTGGTGATCGGCGACCGCCGCGCCTATCTGACCTGCCTGATCATGATCGACCACGACAACGTGGTGAAATTCGCCCAGGACCTGAACGTGCCCTTCACCAACTTCACCTCGCTGTGCAAGGCCAAGGAAGTGCAGGAACTGATCTGGACCGAGATCGAGAAGGTCAACAAGAACTTTGCCCGCGTCGAGACGATCAAGAAATTCCGCCTGATCGACCGGCAGCTGACCGCCGAGGATGACGAGCTGACGCCGACCATGAAGCTGAAGCGCAAGTTCGTGAACGAGAAATACAAGCCTCTGATCGAGGAAATGTATGCCGGCGCCTGAACGGCGGCCGGTGAACGCGTGAACTGAACCAACGGTTTACTGAAAGGGAGAATGAGGATGCGTACGAGAATTCTGGCCGCGACAGCGGCTTTTGCGGCGGTGGCCGGTCTGGCCGGCGCGGCGGACGCCCAGTCGGTGCGTGGCGTCACCAAGACGGAAGTGGTGATCGGCCAGCATACCGATCTGAGCGGCCCGGCGGCGTCCTATGGCGTCCATGTGTCGAACGCCATGCGGCTGTATTTCGACAAGATCAATGCGGAAGGCGGCATCCATGGCCGCAAGATCCGGCTGATCGTCGAGGATCACCAGTATCAGGTGCCGCGCGCCGTGCAGGCCGCGAACAAACTGATCAACCGCGACAAGATCTTCCTGATGGCCGGCGCGCTCGGCACGCCGCATAACAACGCGGTCTTTGCCGACCAGTTCAAGGCCGGCGTGCCCAATCTGGCGCCGCTGACTGCCGCGCGCTCGATGGCCGAGCCGTTCCATGAGCTGAAGTTCCAGACCTTCTCCAGCTACTACGATCACACCCGTGCGGGCATCAAGTATCTGGTCGAGAAGAACGGCCGCAAGAAGCTCTGCACGCTGTATCAGGACACCGACTTCGGCAAGGAAATCCTGGAAGCCGTGCAGGACCAGGCCAAGGCGATGAACATGCCGGTGGTGGATACGGCGACCAACACGCCGATCGCCACCGACTTCACCGCCCAGATCACCAAGCTGCGGGCCTCGGGTTGCGACCTGGTGGCGATGGGCGCCATCGTGCGTGACGCCATCGTGCCCTATGCCACCGCCCGCAAGATGGGTTGGACCGATGTCGACTTCGTGTCGCAGTCGGCCAGCTTCGACCAGATCGTGGCTTCCGCCCCCGGCGGCGCCACTGAAGGTCTGTATGTTGGCGCCGGCACCGTGATGCCGTACCGCGACACCGCCTCGCCGCAGGTCGGCGCCTGGTGGGATGCTTACAAGGCGAAGTATGGCAGCGATCCGAATATCGGCTCGGTCTATGGTCATAACATCGCCGACCTGATCGTCACCTCGCTGGATCGCGCTGGTAAGGACCTGACCACCGAGAAGTTCCTGAAGGCGCTGGAAAGCATCAACGGCTACCGCGATGTCTTCGGCGGCCCGGTGATCAGCTTCGGTCCGCAGAAGCATCAGGGCACAACCGATGTGCTGTTCTATCAGATCCAGAAGGGCCGCTTCGTGCAGCTCGCCGGCGGTCCGATCAAGTACTAGGTTTCAAAGGTCCGGATACGGACGACAAGAAAAGTCTCGCATTTCCTGTGACGCCCGCGGCATCCGCCGCGGGCGTTTTCTTTTGTGCAACGCAAACAGCGCGCGACACGCAGCCTGTGTTGCAGAATCCCGTAGGTGCGCTCGCGCGGGAGGACTAAGATTTTCCGTGTAAAAACCATAAAACCTTCAGGGAGGTCCGCATGCGTAGGGTAGCCGTACTCGCGGTCGCAGCCGTGGCCGTTTCAACGCTGACTGCCGGCATCGCTGCCGCACAGTCGGACAAGGTGCGTGGCGTAACCAAAACCGAAATCGTCCTCGGCATGCATACGGACCTTAGCGGTCCGGCAGCCAGCTATGGCGTGCATTCCTCGCAGGCCATGCGGCTCAAGATCGACGAGATCAACGAGCAAGGCGGCATTCATGGCCGCAAGATCCGCCTGATCGTCGAGGACAACCAGTATCAGGTGCCGCGCGCCGTGCAGGCCGCGAACAAGCTGATCAACCGCGACAACATCTTCCTGATGGCCGGCGCGCTCGGCACGCCGATGAACAACGCGGTGCTGCCAGACCAACTGAAAGCCGGCGTGATCAACTTCTCGCCGATCACCGCGGCGCGGCAGATGTCGGAACCCTTCCACAAGCTGAAATTCGCCGGCCTGTCGTCCTATTACGACCAGGTGCGCGCCGGCATGAAGTGGATGGTGGCCAACAAGGGCAAGCAGCGCTTCTGCACGCTCTACCAGGACACCGATTTCGGCAAGGAAATCCTGGAAGCCGTGCAGGACCAGGCCAAGGCGATGAACCTGCCGGTGATCGAGACCGCTACCAACACTCCGATCGCCACCGACTTCACCGCCCAGATGGCCAAACTGCGGGCGGCCAACTGCGACATCGTGGTGATGGGCACCATCGTGCGCGATGCTATCGTGCCCTATGGCACGGCGCGCAAGATGGGCTGGGATGTCGACTTCCTCGGACAGTCGGCCAATTACGACCAGATCGTTGCCGGCGCACCCGGCGGCGCGACGGAAGGCCTGTATGTCATGGCAGGCACCGTGATGCCGTATCGCGACACGGCCTCGCCGCAGGTGGCGGCCTTCATGGACAAGTACAAGGCCAAGTTCAATGCCGATGCCAATATCGGCGCCGTCTACGGCTATGGCCTGATGGACCAGCTGGCCTTTGCCTTCCAACGGGCTGGCAAGGACCTGACCACCGACAAGATGGTGACGGCGATTGAAGGCATCCAGGGCTTCCGCGATATCTTCGGCGGCCCGCTGGTCAGCTACGGCCCGACCAAGCATCTGGGCGCCGAGGAAAGCTTCCTGTTCCAGGTGCAGAAGGGCCGCTTCGTGCAGATCGCCGGCCCGGTCCGTTACGGGAGCTGATGTAACAGCCTGACGCGTGCATTCCACGGCCCGGCATGGCACAACCATCCGGGCCGTTTCTTTTTCTCCCCATCCAGCCGATGTCTGTCTTCCCCAAATATACGCAGGTTTCCAATACGCCCCTCGGCATCGGCTACATGCTGATGGCGGTGTCGTTGTTCGGCATCATGGATGCGCTGGTGAAATGGCTCGGCGCCAGCTATCCCACCGTGCAGATCATGTTCTTCCGCAGCTTCTGCGCCTTTCCGCCGATCCTGCTGATGGTACTGCGCACGGCCGGCGGACCGAGAAATTTCTGGGCCGTGCTGCGCCCCACCAGTTTCGCCGGCCTCAGCCTGCGCTCGGTGTTCGGCTGCATTTCCATGGCGCTGTTTTTTTATGCCTACCAGTTCCTGTCGCTGGCCGATGTGACGGCGATTTCCTTTGCCGCGCCGATCTTCATCGCCTGCATGTCGGTCTGGCTGCTACAGGAAAAGGTCGGGCTGCATCGCTGGTCGGCGATCATCGTCGGTTTCATCGGCATGCTGGTGATCCTGCGGCCAGGCGAGGGGATGCTGACCAGCGGCGCGCTGATCGTGGTGGCCGCCACGCTGTTCTACGCGCTCGCCATCATCCAGATCCGCAAACTCAGTCGTACCGAACCCTCCACCAGCATCGCCTTCTGGTATGCGGCTTTCTGCAGTGCGGTCACCGGCCTGCTGCTGCCGTTTTTCTGGGTGACGCCGGATATGGAAGGCCTGGTGCTGCTGGTCACCACTGGGCTGATCGGTGGCGCCGCGCAGCTGTTCATGACGCGTGCCTACAGTCTGGCGCCGGCCTCGGTGGCCGCGCCCTTCGACTACACGCACCTGATCTGGTCGGTGGCGATCGGCTGGTATATCTGGGGGGATTTCCCCGACATTCATACCTGGCTCGGCTGTGCCATTGTCATCGCCAGCGGGCTCTACATCCTGTGGCGCGAGACGGTGAAGCGCGCGCCGGTACCGCCCATCGTTACCGAGTAACTTGGGTGACGGAATAGAATAAGAGGTAAATTTTCGGGGAGAGCCGCGCGCTGGTCGGAGCGAGAGGATTCGAACCTCCGGCCCCTAGCTCCCGAAGCTAGTGCTCTACCAGGCTGAGCTACGCTCCGACCGGCGCGGGCCGACTGTATAGCGCCTGCGCTACGCCCCCGCAAGGCGCACAAGGCGCATTCCGGGCGGAAAAGCAGGCATGGGGAAAGTCGTGGCCGGCCAGAGGCTTACAGGAAGCGCTACTGGGCCCGTTCGACAGCGAAATCGACCGCTTCCGACAGCGCATCGCGCATCGGTCCGGGGTTGAAGACCTGCAGCGCCTGGCGTGCCTTCTGGGCATAGGCGCGGGCGCGGGCCATGGTTTCCTCGATGGCGCTGTGGCGGTCGAGGTAGCGCAGCGCCTGGGCGAAATCCTCGGGCGTCTGCGCCTCGGGCGTCTCGATGACGCGACGCCAGAAGCCGCGCTCGGTCTCGCTGCCCTTGGCGATGGCTAGCAGGATCGGCAGAGTCACCTTGCCTTCGCGGAAATCGTCGCCGGTATTCTTGCCCAGCGTCACCCCGTCGGAGGCATAGTCCAGCGCATCGTCCACCAGCTGGAAGGCGATGCCGAGATTGTGGCCGTAATCGTCCATCGCCTGGGTCTCGGCCGGTGCGCGGCCGGCAATCACGGCGCCGACGCGGCAGGCGGCGGCGAACAGCGCGGCCGTCTTGGCCTTGATGACCTTCAGGTAATCGGCCTCGCTGGAGGTCGTGTCGTTGGCGATCACCAGCTGCAGGACTTCGCCCTCGGCGATTTCGGCCGAGGCGCCGCAGAGGATGCGCAGCACTTCCAGCGAGCCGGTCTCGACCATGAGCTGGAAAGAGCGCGTGAACAGAAAATCGCCGACCAGCACCGAAGCCTGGTTGCCCCACAGCACATTGGCGGTGGCGTTGCCACGGCGGCGGTCGCTTTCGTCCACGACGTCATCGTGGAGGAGCGTCGCGGTATGGATGAATTCGACGCAGGCCGCCAGCAGCACGTCCTTGTCCCCGGCATAGCCGCAGAGCCGGGCCGAGCCCAGCGTTAGCAGCGGGCGGATGCGCTTGCCGCCGGCGGCGATCAGATGGCTGGCCAGTTCCGGAATCAGGGTGACATCGCTGGCCATGCGGTCGATGATCTCGCGATTCACCGCATCCATCTCGGCTGCCACCAGAGCGCGCAACGGCTCGATGCTGGGCTTGCGGCCCGGCTCCGTCGCGCCCTGAATCTGTTTGGAGGCAGTCTGCACTGTCGCGTAACCCATATTGTGTCCGGTCGTCTGGCTGGAGCATAGTGGGCTGGCATACCCGGTCAAGCGCCGCTCCCTTTCAAGTTTCCGTTTCAGATCAAATGCCTGACAGCCATCACACACACGACGCCCTGCTTGGCGGCCAGGTCCGGCTGATCCAGCCGCAAAAGGGCCAGCGCGCCAGCGCCGATGCCGTCATGCTGGCTGCCGCCGTGCCGGCGCGCAGCAAGACTGGCGGCACGCAGCATGCGCTCGATCTGGGCTGCGGCTCCGGCGTCGGCATGCTCTGTCTGGCCGCGCGCCTGAAATCTGTGCAGATCACCGGCGTGGAATTGCAGCCCGATCTGGTGGCCCTGTGTGAGCGCAACATCGCGGCGAACGGCATGGCGGAGCGGTTGCGTGTTCTGCAGGGCGATATCCGGGGCCGGATCGCCGGACTGGCAGCCGGCAGCTTCGATCAGGTGTTTGCCAACCCGCCGTATTTCGACAGCACGCGGCATCGCGTCTCCCCTCATGCCGGCCGCGCCACCGCGCGCAGCGAGGGCGATGAGGCTGATCTGGGCCACTGGATCGCCGCGCTGCTGCGCTATGCGAAGCCCGGCGGCGGCGTCACCCTGATCCACAAGGCCGACCGCCTGGCCGATATTCTGGCGGCGCTCAGCCCGCCATCCGGCAAGCAGCCGGCCGGGGCGATTCGGGTGATTCCGCTGGTCTCGCGGGCCGGCCAACCGGCGAAACGGGTGATCGTGCGGGCGGTGAAGGGCAGCAAGGCGCCACTGGTGCTGGAGGCCGGCCTGGTGCTGCACGCGGCCGATGGCGGCGCCTACCAGCCCGCCATCGACGCGGTGCTGCGTGACGGCGCCGCCCTGCCGGTCTGATCAGTGGCGGTCTGATCGGCGGTCCGGAGGGCTTGCGGCCGGCCTGGCAAAAGCCGCAGACTCGGGCTCCGTTGTCTGAGAGCCGGTAAAGCCCTGCGCCCATGCTGAAATACCTGCTGCTGATCCTGGTGATTGCCGCCGTCTGGTATGGCTGGCGCACCTTCAACCGCAAGCCCGTGGCCAAGCCGCCGGCCCCCCCGCCGGCAGAGCCGGTCAAGCCCAAGGCGGTGGCCGAGGACCTGAAACCCTGCCCGGTCTGCGGCACCTACACCACGGGCCAGACCTGCGGCCGTCCGGAGTGCCGCCCGGCCTAGCCTTTCGGGCGTAAGTCTAACGCCCGCAATGGCTTGATTCTCGGGCCTCCGCTGGCTATGGTCCGCGCGATTTCGGGCACCCCCCAAAGGCACGCAAAGGCGAGAGAACAGAGGACTTAACGATGGCGCCCACCGGAAACGCCGCGGCTTCGTCGTTCCAGGATCTGATCCTCACGTTGCAGACCTATTGGGCACGTCAGGGCTGCGTCCTGCTGCAGCCCTATGACATGGAAGTGGGCGCCGGCACCTCCCATCCCGCCACCACCCTGCGTGCGCTTGGCCCGGAACCGTGGAGCGTCGCCTATGTGCAGCCTTCGCGCCGGCCAAAAGACGGCCGCTATGGCGAGAACCCCAACCGCCTGCAGCATTACTACCAGTTCCAGGTGGTCCTGAAGCCGAGCCCGGCCAATGTGCTGGAGCTGTATCTCGGCTCGCTGGAAGCGCTGGGCATTTCGTCGAAGCGCCATGACATCCGCTTTGTCGAGGATGACTGGGAAAACCCGACGCTGGGCGCCTGGGGCCTGGGCTGGGAAGTCTGGTGCGACGGCATGGAGGTGACGCAGTTCACCTATTTCCAGCAGGTCGGCGGTTTCGACTGCGCGCCGGTTTCGGCCGAGATCACCTACGGCCTCGAGCGCCTCGCCATGTATGTGCAGGGCAAGGACAACGTTTACGATCTCGACTTCAACGGCCGTGGCGTGAAATACGGCGAGGTGTTCCACCAGGCCGAACGCGAATTCTCGGCTTATAATTTCGAGCATGCCGACACGGAGCAGCTGTTCCGCCGCTTCGCCGATGTCGAGAAGGAATGCATGGCGCTGGTCGAGAAGGGCCTGGCGCTGCCGGCCTATGACCAGTGCCTGAAGGCCAGCCATGCCTTCAACCTGCTGGATGCGCGCGGCGTCATCAGCGTCACCGAGCGCGCTGCCTATATCGGCCGTGTGCGCACGCTGGCCAAGGCCTGCTGCACCCAGTGGCTGCGCTCGCGCGGCCATCTGCAGGAGACGGTCTGATGCTCGGCGAACTCCTGCTTGAGGTCCATTCGGAAGAAATTCCCGCGCGCATGCAGCAGCGTGCCGCCGAGGACCTTCTGCGCCTGGTCACCGAGGGCCTGAAGAAGGCCGGCCTGAGCTTCGAGGCAGCGGAATCCTATGTCACGCCGCGCCGCCTGGCGCTGGTGGTGAAAGGTCT
Organism: Ferrovibrio sp. GW821-FHT12E11; assembly: GCF_058806975.1. Classification (NCBI taxonomy): domain Bacteria; kingdom Pseudomonadati; phylum Pseudomonadota; class Alphaproteobacteria; order Rhodospirillales; family Rhodospirillaceae; genus Ferrovibrio; species Ferrovibrio sp. GW821-FHT12E11. The sequence goes on along the minus strand of NZ_JBXAQG010000001.1, from coordinate 974,081 downwards.
GCCACGCCTGCAGGCCGATATCCGGGAAGAAAAGAAAGGCCCGCGCGTCGGCTCGCCCGATGCGGCCGTGCAGGGTTTTCTGCGCGGCGCCGGCCTGACCTCGCTCGATCAGTGCGAGAAGCGCGATACCGGTAAGGGCGAATTCTGGTTCGCTATCGTCGAGAAGAAGGGCGAGGCGACCAAGGATGCCCTGCTGCGTATCTTGCCCGAAGCGCTGGCGCAGCTGCCCTGGCCGAAATCCATGCGCTGGGGCGCGCATGAGCTGCGCTGGGTGCGACCGCTGCATTCGATGATCGCGCTGTTCGAGGGCGAGACGGTGCCCTTCGTCTTCGGTCATCTCACGGCTGGCGACACCACCTGCGGCCATCGCTTCCAGGCACCGGAAAAGTTTTCCGTGCGCAATGCCGGCGACTATCTGGCTCGCTTGCGCGCCGCCTATGTCGAGCCGGATTTTGCCATCCGCCGTGCCGCCGTGCTGAAGGATGCCGCCTTCGCGGCCTCCGCCGAAGGCCTGATGCTGGTGGACGATCCCGGCCTGGCCGACGAAGTGACCGGCCTGGTCGAGCAGCCGGTCGTGCTGCTGGGCCGGATTCCGCAGCAGTTCATGGATGTGCCGCGCGAGGTGCTGACCACCACGATGCGGACGCACCAGAAGTATTTCGCGCTCAACACGGCCGACGGCGCGCTGGCGCCGCGCTTTGTCATCATCGCCAACACCCTGACTGATGACGGCGGCAAGCAGGTGGTGGCCGGCAACGAGCGGGTGCTGAATGCGCGCTTGTCGGATGCCAAGTTCTTCTGGGACCAGGATCGCAAGACCCGCCTGGAAGACCGCCTGCCGGCGCTGAAGGATATCGTCTTCCACGCCAAACTCGGCACCGTGGCGCAGAAGGTCGAGCGCGTCGAGCGCCTGGCCTACGAGATCGCCGGCGCGGTGAATGCCGATGCCAAGCTGGCCCGTCGCGCCGCCCGGCTGGCGCGCGCCGATCTGGTCAGCGGTGTGGTCGGTGAATTCCCCGAGCTGCAGGGTATCATGGGGCGCTATTACGCTCTGAACGATGGCGAGGCGCCCGAGGTGGCCGAGGCCATCGCGCTGCATTACGCGCCGCAGGGTCCGAATGACCGCTGCCCCAATACGCCGGTGGCCATTGCCGTGGCGTTGGCCGACAAGATCGACACGCTGGCCGGTTTCTTCGCCATCGACGAGAAGCCGACCGGCTCGAAGGATCCGTTTGCGCTGCGCCGCGCTGCACTCGGCGTGATCCGCATCATCCTGGAAAACCGGCTGGCCCTGCCGCTGAAGACGCTGTTCCGCTCGGCGCTGTCGCTGCAGATCGTGCAGGCCGAGGGTACGCGCAATCCGACCGAGGAGCTGATGCAGTTCTTCGTCGACCGCCTCAAGGTGCATCTGCGCGAGCAGGGCGTGCGGCACGACCTGATCGCCGCCATCTTCGCCAAGAGCGCCGATGACGACCTGGTGCGCGTGCTGGACAAGGTGGATGCGCTGCGCGGCTTCCTGGCGACCGAAGACGGCGGCAACCTGCTGGCCGGCTATCGCCGGGCGAACAACATCGTGCGCGCCGAGCTGAAAAAGACCCCGGACCTGACGCTGGGCGAGGTGGATGGCCACCTGATCGCCCAGGACGAGGAGCGCGCGCTGGTCGGCGCTTTGGGCGATCTCGGCCGCGAAGTCGCGGCAAAGACACAGGATGAAGCGGAATTCCGCCATTATCTTGCCACACTTGCGCGGCTACGTGCGCCGATCGATGCGTTCTTCGAGCGCGTCACCGTCAATGCCGATGACGGCGCCGTGCGCCGTAACCGTTTGAGTTTGCTTTCCGCCGTTGCCGGAAGCATGGACCGTATCGCCGACTTCTCGCAGATCGAAGGGTAACAGACCGATGGCCAAGCCCAAGCCGAAGAAGAAAACCGCCCCCAAGGCCAAGAAGGCTGCCAAGCCGGCTACGAAATCCAAGGTGAAGGCCAAGAAAGCCGCAGCCTCAAAGAAGGTCGTGAAAAAGGCTGTGAAGGCGTCGGCGCCGAAGAAGGCTGTCGCCCCCAAGAGCGCTCTGGCCAAGGGCAAGCTGGTTTACTCGTTCGGCGACGGCAAGGCCGAAGGCCGCGCCGATATGAAGAACCTGCTGGGGGGCAAGGGCGCCAACCTGGCCGAGATGTCGAATATCGGCCTGCCGGTGCCGCCGGGCCTGACCATCACCACCGAGGTCTGCACCGCCTATTACAAGAACGGCAAGCAGTATCCCAAGGAGCTGAAGGCCCAGGTCGATGCCGCGCTGATCAAGGTGGAGAAGCTGGTCGGCGCCAAGTTCGGCGACGCCAAGAAGCCGCTGCTGGTTTCGGTGCGCTCGGGCGCCCGCGCCTCGATGCCCGGCATGATGGATACCGTGCTGAATCTCGGCCTGAACGACGTGACCGTCGAGGCGCTGGCCAAGCAGTCGGGCAACGAGCGGTTCGCCTGGGACAGCTATCGCCGTTTCATCCAGATGTATTCCAATGTCGTGCTCGATATCGGACATGAGCATTTCGAGGAACTGCTCGAAATGCACAAGGAAGAACATGGCCTCAACCTGGACACCGAGCTGAAGGCTGCCGACTGGAAGGAACTGGTTGGCGCCTACAAGAAGAAGGTGGAGCAGGAACTGGGCCGGCCCTTCCCGCAGGATGTGCGCGACCAGCTCTGGGGTGCCATCGGCGCCGTGTTCTCCAGTTGGATGAACCAGCGCGCCATCACTTATCGCAGCCTGAACAACATCCCGGCCTCATGGGGTACGGCGGTGAATGTGCAGGCGATGGTGTTCGGCAACATGGGTGAGACCTCGTGCACGGGCGTCGCTTTCACCCGCGATCCGTCCACCGGCGAGAAGATTTATTATGGCGAATACCTGATCAATGCGCAGGGCGAGGACGTCGTTGCCGGTATCCGCACCCCGCAGCAGCTGACCAAGGAATCGCGCCTGAAGGTCGGCAACGAAATGCCCTCCATGCAGGAGGCCATGCCTGATACCTTCAAGCAGCTGGTCGCGGTGTTCGTCCGGCTGGAAAAGCATTATCGCGACATGCAGGACATCGAATTCACGGTCCAGCAGGGCAAGCTGTGGATGTTGCAGACCCGTTCGGGTAAGCGCACCGCCAAGGCGGCGATCAAGATCGCCGTCGATATGGTGAAGGAAAAGCTGATCAGCCAGGGTGAAGCCATCGAGCGTGTCGATCCGGCCTCGCTGGACCAGCTGCTGCATCCGACGCCGGACCCGAAGGCCGAGCGCAAGGTGATCGCCAAGGGTCTGGCTGCCTCGCCGGGCGCTGCCTCGGGCAAGGCCGTGTTCCTGGCCGATGAGGCCGAGCAGTGGGCCGCCAAGGGCGAAGCCGTGATCCTCTGCCGCGTCGAGACCTCGCCGGAAGACATCCATGGCATGCATGCCGCCAAGGGCATCCTGACCGCACGCGGCGGCACCACCAGCCATGCGGCCGTCGTGGCCCGGGGCATGGGCCGTCCCTGCGTCTCGGGCGCTGGCGGCATCCGCATCGATTACGGCGCCGGCAAGATGACAGTCGGCGATATCACGGTGAACAAGGGCGATGTCATTACCATCGATGGTTCCACCGGCGAAGTGATCCTGGGCGTCATGCCGATGATCGAGCCGCAGCTGTCGGGTGATTTCGGCCTGCTGATGACCTGGGCGGATAAGCTGCGCAAGCTGAAGGTCCGCACCAATGCGGAAACCCCCGCTGACGCCGAGACCGCCGTGCGCTTCGGCTGCGAGGGCATCGGCCTTTGCCGCACCGAGCATATGTTCTTCGATGCCGACCGCATCACCGCGGTGCGCGAGATGATCCTGTCGCCGGCCGTCGAGGGCCGCAAGAAGGCGCTGGCCAAGATCCTGCCGATGCAGCGCGAAGACTTCATACAGCTGTTCAAGATCATGGCCGGTCGTCCGGTAACGATCCGCCTGCTCGATCCGCCGCTGCATGAATTCCTGCCCAAGACCGATGCCGATTTCGACGCGGTCGCCCGCGGCACCGGCCTGAGTGTCGCGGCACTGAAGGAGCGCAAGAAGGCGCTGGAAGAAACCAACCCGATGCTGGGTCATCGTGGCTGCCGTCTGGGCATCAGCTATCCGGAAATCTACGAGATGCAGGCCCGCGCCATCTTCGAGGCGGCTGTTGCCGTGACCAAGGGTGGTGGCAAGGCCGTCGAGCCGGAAGTGATGATCCCGCTGGTCGCCACCAAGGCCGAGATGGATATCCTGAAGACCCGCGTCGATGCCATCGCCGCTGAAGTCTTCAAGGAGCAGGGCAAGAAGGTGAAATACCTGGTCGGCACCATGATCGAGTTGCCGCGCGCCGCGCTGCGTGCCGGCGACATTGCCGAGACGGCCGAGTTCTTCTCCTTCGGCACCAACGACCTGACCCAGACCACCCTGGGCATCAGCCGCGATGACTCGGCGTTGTTCATGGACGACTATCTGAAGGCCGGTATTTTCGAGCGTGACCCGTTCGTCACCATCGATCAGAACGGCGTGGGCGAGTTGGTGAAGATCGCTGCCGAACGCGGCCGCGCCACCCGCAAGGATATCAAGCTGGGCATCTGCGGCGAACATGGCGGCGACCCGTCCTCGGTGCGCTTCTGCCACAATGCCGGCCTCGATTATGTGTCCTGCTCGCCCTATCGCGTGCCGATCGCCCGCCTGGCGGCGGCCCAGGCGGCGATCTCGGAAGAGAAGGCCAGCGAAGCCTAACCGAGAAGTAACCTTACTGCCCTCAGAGCAGATCGCTAGAACAGACGGCGCCGGCCAAAACCGGTGCCGTTTTTCTTTGCGGATGACCACAGGGCAATAATGATGATAGGCATTTCGGCGGATACCGGCGGCAGCGCCGCAGCAAGTTTCGAAACCCTGCTGCAGGGAGAAGTCGAGAAGGCGGTCTGGGCCCTGGAAGCGGCCCACAGCAATCCGGCCCATGCCGAGGTGTGCATAGGGCAGATCGCCCGGATCGTCTGCGCCCTGCGGGGCAGCGCCAGCCGTGCCGGCTATCCGCTGGTTGCCGCGTTATGCGACTCCGCCTGCAGCCTTGCCACGACGGACCGCACTGCCGGGCGCGCCCAGCAGCGCGGTCTGCTCGAGCATCTGAATGCCCTGCGCAACATCGTCATTGCCAGCATGCAGGACCGCGGCTACGGCGGCGGCGTCGATCCGTTGATGCGCCCGGCCTGTATCTGAGCCGGCCGGCCCCGGTCTACTGGATGGTGATGCGGGGCATCCGGCTGGCCGCCACATCGCGGTCGATTTTCTCGGCCACCTTCGCGGCAATCGCGCGATAGGCCTTCGCTTCCTCACTCTCCGGCATGGACGCCACGATCGGGGTACCGCCGTCCGAGGTCTCGCGGATCTCGATTTTCAGCGGCAGCTCGCCCAGGAAGTCGCAGCCCAGTTCCTCGGCCGTCTTGCGCGCGCCGCCATGGGCGAAGATGTCGCTGCGGTGGCCGCAATTGGGGCAGCAAAAATAGCTCATATTCTCGACGATGCCGAAGACCGGCACATCGACGCGGCGGAACATGTTCAGGCCCTTGCGGGCATCCAGCAGGGCAATGTCCTGCGGAGTCGAAACGATCACCGCACCGGCCAGCGGCACGCGCTGGGCCATGGTCAGCTGGGCGTCGCCGGTGCCTGGCGGCATGTCCACCACCAGCACGTCCAGCTCGCCCCATTCCACGTCGCGCAGCATCTGTTCCAGCGCGCTCATCACCATCGGCCCGCGCCAGATCATCGGCGTGTCTTCCGGCACCAAGAAGCCCATTGACATGCAGGGGATGCCCCAGCCCTGCATCGGGTGCAGACGTTTGCCGTCGGGCGAATAGGGTTTGCCAGTGATGCCCATCATGCGCGGCAGCGAGGGGCCGTAGATATCGGCATCCAGCAGGCCGACCTTCTTGCCGCCCTGCGCCAAGGCCAGAGCCAGGTTGACGGCGGTGGTGGACTTGCCCACGCCGCCCTTGCCGGACGCCACGGCGATGATCGATTTGATGCCGGGAATGGCGGGGCGGGCGGCCACTTCAGGGGCCGCGCCGGGGCGACCGGCGGCCGAAGCTGCACCCTGGGCCGCGCCTTGGGCCGGGCCATGGGAATGACCCGGTCCGTGAGAATGCCCGGCATGGCTGTGGGCCGCCGGCTGGGCGGCAGCGCTTTTGCCCTGGGTTTCGGCGGTCAGGACCACGGTGGCGGAGGTGACGCCGGGCAGGGCGGCGACCGCCTGTTCGGCGGCCCGGCGCAGTGGTTCCTTGCGGGCGGCACCCTGGGCGGGCACTTCCAGCACGAAACCGACATTTCCACCCTTGATCACAAGTCCGGCAACCATGCCGAGCTCGACCACATTCTTGCCATGATCGGTGTCTACCACACCGCCCAGCGCGGCCATGATCTGCGCTTCTGTCACCCCGGTCATGCTTGAAATCCCTGTAAACGTTCCAATATTCTCGATAATCGGCCGCGAAGGCCCAGCTTACGCCACGCGAGTGATATATCGCGGGGCCGGGGGCGGGGCAATTCACCGGCCGGGACGGCAGGCAGGCAAAAGCAGGCAGGCAAAGCAGTCGGACAGCGTTCGCACGCAGTCTGATACAATCACGGGCAGTTAAGCCCGGCAACAACAGCCCCCAATCGCTTTGCGAGACGGTTTCGGCTGAGAAGGACAGTGGGATGCCCTGGAGCAATCAAGGTGGCGGCGGTTGGCAAGGTGGCGGCGGCGGTGGCGGTCGCGGACCTTGGGGACAGGGACCGCGCGGCAATGGCTCGGGCTCCGGCGGCGGCGGCGTGCCGCCCAGCCTGGAAGACATCCTGCGTAAGGGTCAGGACCGCTTCCGCGGCATGCTGCCCGGCGGCGATGTATCGGGTCGCGGCATCCTGCTGCTGATCTTGGTGGCGATTGCCATCTGGCTTGGCACCGGCTTCTACCGCGTCGATACCGACGAGCAGGGTGTGGTGCTGCGCTTCGGCAAGGTCCATGCCGTGACCGAACCCGGCCTGCGCTATCGTCTGCCCTGGCCCATCGATTCCGTCCTGACGCCCAAGGTCACCTCGGTCAACCGCGAAGAAATCGGTTTCCGCTCGCTGGGCGAGTCGCCCACCCGCGGCGCCCAGCAGCGCGATGTGCCGGAAGAAAGCCTGATGCTGACCGGCGACGAGAATATCGTCGACATCGATTTCACCGTGCTGTGGCAGGTGAAGGATGCCGGCCAGTATCTGTTCAGCGTGGTCGATCCCGCGCGCACCATCAAGCAGGTGGCGGAAAGCGCCATCCGCGAAGTGGTCGGCAAGAACAATATCCAGTTCATCCTGACCGAAGGCCGCACCAAGATCGCCGACGACACCCGACGGGTCATGCAGGCGATCCTGGATGGCTATGGCGCCGGCGTGGTGGTCACCCAGGTGGCTTTGCAGCGCACCGAACCGCCGGCTTCGGTGCTGGATGCCTTCCGCGATGTGCAGTCGGCCCAGGCCGATCGCGAGCGCACGCAGAACGAGGCAGAAGCCTACCGTAACGACATCGTGCCGCGTGCCCGCGGCGAGGTGCAGCGCCTGCTGCAGCAGGCCGAGGCCTACAAGCAGGAAACCATCGCCAATGCCCAGGGCGATGCCAGCCGCTTCACGCAGGTCTACAACGAATACCGTCTGGCCAAGGACGTCACCACCCGGCGCATGTATCTCGAAACCATGGAAACCATCATGCGCGGCACCAACAAGGTGATCGTCGATGGCAATGGCGCCGGCAGCGGCGTCGTGCCTTACCTGCCGCTACCGGAACTGCAGAAGCGGGCGGCGCCCGCGGCGCAGCCGCAGCGCTGAGGAGAATCCAGATGAACCGCTCTCTCCTCACCATTATCGTCATCGTCGTCGTCGCGGCCGGCTTCCTGCTGCGCGGCGCCCTGTTCACCGTGCATCAGGCCCAGCAGGCCCTGGTGGTGCAGTTCGGCGATCCGCGCCGGGTCATCACCGAACCTGGCCTGCATGCCAAGATTCCGCTGATCCAGGATGTGGTCTATTTCGACAAGCGCATCCTCGGCCTCGATGCGCAGCCGGAAGAAATCCTGACGTCTGACCAGCGCCGCCTGGTGGTCGACAGCTTCGTGCGCTACCGCATCACCAACCCGCTGCTGTTCTATCAGACCGTCCGCAACGAACTGGGCCTGCGTGGCCGTCTGGCGCCGTCTGTCGCCAATGCCTTCCGGGGCGCCTTCGGCCGTCTGGACGCCGCCTCGGTGATCTCGGGCGACCGTCCGTCGGCGATGCAGCAGGTGACCAACACCCTGCAGGAAGACTCCCGGCGCTTAGGCATCGAACTGGTCGATGTGCGCATCAAGCGCGCCGACTTCCCTGATACCATCAGCCAGGCGATCTTCCGCCGTATGCAGACCGAGCGTCAGCGTGAAGCCAACGAGCAGCGCGCAACTGGCTTCGAACTGGCCGAGCGTATCCGCTCGGAAGCGGAACGCCAGCGCACCGTGCTGATCGCCGACGCCCGCCGGCGTTCGGAAATCCTGCGCGGCGAAGGCGATGCCGAACGCACCAAGATCTTTGCCGAAGCGGCCAACAAAGATCCGGAGTTCTATAACTTCTACCGGTCGCTGCAGGCCTATACCAAGGTTCTGCAGCCGAGCGACACCACGATGGTGCTGTCGCCCGACTCCGACTTCTTCCGTTATTTCGAGAACCCGACCGGCGTGCCGCGCCGGGCGCCCCAGCGATAGTCCTGCATGATCGCCGCGCCCGACAGGGCGGCGAGGAGGTTGCCCATGAATGCCATTCTGCCGCGTCGCCTGGTCTCCGCCGGATTGCTGCGCCGTTGCACGGCAGCCGCCGCCGGTCTGGTCGTCACTTTCGCTGTGGGGGCCACGCAGGCGCGCGCACCGGATGGCGATTTCGCCGATCTGGCCGAGAAACTGCTGCCCGCCGTGGTCAATATCTCGACCACGCAGACGGTGCAGAACCGTGGCGCCATGCCGGAAGGCTTGCCGCAATTCCCGCCGGGCTCGCCGTTTGAGGATTTCTTCAAGGAATTCTTCGACCGCCAGCAGCGCGGCGAGGGCAACCGGCCGCCGCGCCAGGTGTCGTCGCTGGGCTCGGGTTTCATCGTCGATGCCCGCGGCTATGTGGTGACCAACAATCACGTGATCGCCGATGCCGACCAGGTGCGCGTCATCCTGCATGACAACACCGAACTGGAAGCCAAGATCGTCGGCCGCGATCCGGAAGTGGATATCGCCGTGCTGAAGGTCGAGCCCAAGGGCCGCACGCTCACGGCTGTCCCGTGGGGCGACTCGGAGAAAATCCGCGTCGGCCAGTGGACGCTCGCCATCGGCAATCCCTTCGGCTTGGGCGGCACGGTCACCGCCGGTATCATCTCGGCGCGCGGCCGTGACATCAATGCCGGTCGCTACGACGATTTCATCCAGACCGATGCCTCGATCAACAAGGGCAACTCCGGTGGTCCGCTGTTCGACAAGGAAGGCAATGTCATCGGCATCAACACCGCGATCTTCTCGCAATCGGGCGGCTCGATCGGCATCGGCTTTGCCGTGCCGGCCAATCTCGCCCGTCCGGTGGTGCAGCAGCTGATCGAGTTCGGCCGCACCAAGCGCGGCTGGCTCGGCGTGCAGATCCAGTCGGTCACCGACGAGATGGTGGAAGCGCTGGGCCTGCAGCAGGCGCGCGGCGCCCTGGTCGCCAAGGTGGTGCCCGGCGGCCCGGCCCAGAAGGCCGGCATCGATTCAGGCGATGTGATCGTCAGCTTCGACGGCAAGGCGATTGCCAGCACCAATGCGCTGACCCGCAGCGTCGCCGAGACGCCCGTGGGCAAGGCGGTGAATGTTGAGTTCATCCGCAAGGGCAAGAAGCAGACGGTGAAGGCGACGCTAGGCGAGCTGGAAGCCGCCATGGCCTCGGCTAAGCAGGAGAGCAGCCAGAAGACCGATGGCGCCCGACCCAAGGCCGGCCGCAACGAGACCGAGCTGGCCGATCTGGGCGTGCGCGTTGCGCCGCTGTCGAAGGAACTGCGCCAGAAGCACGACATCAAGGATGACGTGAAGGGCGTGGTGATCACCGATGTGGAGCCCGATGGCCCGGCCGCCAAGCGTGACGTGCGCGTTGGCGACGTCATCATCGAGATGGCGCAGTCGGAAATCCGCAATACCGACGATGCGGTGGAAATGCTCAAGGCGCTGAAGGATGCCAAGCGCAAGGTGGCGCTGCTGCAGATCCAGCGTTCGGGCGAGCCGCGCTTCGTGCCGGTGCCGCTCAAATCGTAAGCGGCGGTTCAAGCCAATAAAAAAGGCCGGCTTAAAGCCGGCCTTTTTCGTGTCCGGTGCGAACCGGTTATTCGATCTCGCGGGCGTTCTGCACGACCTTGCCGACCAGGCCGTATTCCACGGCCTGTTCTGCGCTCATCCAGTAATCGCGATCGGTGTCCTTCTCCACGCGCTCCAGCGTCTGGCCGGTCTCGCGGGCGAAGATCTCGTTCAGCCGCTTGCGCATGCGGATGATTTCCTTGGCCTGGATGGCGACATCCGAGGCCGTGCCGCCGGCGCCGCCGGACGGCTGATGCAGCAGGAAGCGGGTGTTGGGCAGGCTGAAGCGGTTCTCGCGCTTGGCGGCGGCATAGATCAGCGCGCCGGCCGAAGCGACCCAGCCGGTGCCGACCACGCGCACATCGGGCTTCACGAACTTGATCATGTCATAGATCGTGTCGCCGGATTCGACGTGGCCGCCCTGGCTGTTGATGAAGATGGTGATCGGTTCATCGCCGGCCGACTGCAGGGCTAGCAGGCGGGCCGAGACTTCCTTGGCGATCTTCTGGTCGATGCCGCCGTAGATCAGGATGGTGCGTGCCTTGAACAGCCGCTCCTCGATGCCCGGCGTCTTGTCCTTGGCCTTTTCCTTCTCGTCGTCGCCGTTCTTTTCCGGCTCGTCGTCCAGATGGGTAATGCGGTTCAGCATGTGGGAAATGCTCCTGAAACGGCCTTGAAAACGTCTGTCTCTGGTATCCCACGGGGCCGGGGGAGGGTGCAAGGCTCAGGGCCCCGCCAGCCCTGCCGGGTGGGCTGCCGCTAGGCAGAAGCCGGCGTTTTCCGCTAGGCTTCGGCCATACCGAACAGAGGCTTTAAGAAAGGTCGCCCCATGCTGAAAGGCAAGTCCGCCGTCGTCACCGGTTCCACCAGCGGCATCGGACTGGGTATCGCCCGGGCCCTGGCGGCCCAGGGCGCTAACATCATGCTGAACGGCTTTGGCGACGCCGCCGAGATCGAAAGGCTGCGCGCCGGTCTGGCATCGGAATTCGGCGTCAAGGTGGTCTATGACGGCGCCGACATGAGCAAGGGCGAGGCAATCGCCGCCTTCATCAAGAAGGCCGAAGCCGAGTTGGGCGGCATCGATATCCTGGTCAACAATGCCGGCATCCAGTTCGTCTCGCCGGTGGACGAATTTCCCGATGCGAAATGGGATGCGATCCAGAGCATCAATCTCAGCTCCAGCTATCACTGCATCAAGGCGGCGTTGCCCGGCATGAAGAAAAAGGGCTGGGGCCGTATCGTCAATATCGCCTCGGCCCATGGCCTGGTGGCCTCGCCGTTCAAGTCGGCCTATGTGGCGGCCAAGCATGGCCAGGTCGGCCTGACCAAGGCGGTGGCGCTGGAAGTGGCCGAGGCCGGCATCACGGTGAATGCGATCTGTCCGGGCTATGTGCGCACGCCGCTGGTGGAAAACCAGATCGACGACCAAGCCAAGGCCCATAACATGCCGCGCGATCGGGTGATCCGCGAAGTGATCCTGGCGGTGCAGCCGACCAAGCGTTTTGTCGAGATCGAGGAAGTGGCGGCCACCGCCGTCTTCCTGTGCAGCGAGGGCGCCAAGTCGATCACCGGCACGTCCATCGCGATTGATGGTGGCTGGACGGCGCGGTGAAGATCGCACGTACTACCAGACAAGCGTCATGGCCAGGCTTGTCCTGGCCATCCACGTTTCTGGGCATTGCGAATATTGGAAAGTAAGGCGTGGATGGCCGGATCAAGTCCGGCCATGACACACGGGGCGTCAGCCGCGCCCGAAAATCTCGTCGGCGCGATAGCCCTGCAGATACAGCAGTGCCGTCAGGTCGCCATGGCGGATGTTGATCTTCGACGCCTGCTGCACCACCGGCTTGGCGTGATAGGCGACGCCCATGCCTGAGGCCTCCAGCATGGCGAGGTCGTTGGCGCCATCGCCCACCGTGATGCAGTCGGCCTCGGAGATCCCGCGCGCCTTGGCCACACGCTGCAGGGCCTCCAGCTTGGCCTCCTTGCCCAGGATCGGCTCGGCGACACCGGCGATCTTTTCGTCCTCGATGAGCAGGCGGTTGGCCTGCTGCTCGTCGAAGCCAAGCTGTTCGGCGATCCGCTGGGTGTAATGATCAAATCCGCCTGAGACCAGCGCAGTATGCACGCCATGCTGCTTCAGCGTGTTGAGCAGCACCTGTGCGCCCGGCATCAGTTTGATGCGGCCGGCGGCCTCGTCCAGCAGGGTCGCGGGCTGGCCTTTCAGCAGGGCAACGCGCTCGCGCAGGGCAGCGAAGAAATCCAGCTCGCCGTTCATGGCGCGGCGGGTGATATCGGCGACCTTCTCGCCGATATCGGCAAGATAGGCGATCTCGTCCAGCATCTCGTTGCGGATGATGGTCGACTCCATATCGGCCACCAGCGCCTTCTTGCGGCGGGTGTCGGCCGTCTGCAGCACCACCACATCGACCGGCGCATTGCGCAGGGCCACCTTGGCGACCTTTTCCGCTTCGGCGGCATCGACGCCATCGAAGGGAATGTCGCAGGCAATGCCCTGATCGAGCCAGTCGACCGGACCGACCTTGCCGCGGGCCAGCGCCAGCGCATCGCGCACGGCATTGGTAGCGCGCGGCGTCAGCACGGCATTGTGGGGGGCGGCGATCAGGGTGAGAATGTTTTGCATCCACCTGTTCTAGGACTGTAGAAGAGGCGGCGCAACTCGGATGCCGCCAGTAACCATGCCCGCGACAGAACCTGAGACAAACCTTAACACTGCCCCGATCCTGGTGCTGGCCGGTCCGACCGCCAGCGGCAAGTCGGCGCTGGGCATTGCCCTGGCGCAGCGGTTCAACGGCACCGTCATCAATGCCGACAGCATGCAGGTCTATCGCGATCTGCGCATCCTGACCGCGCGCCCAACCGACGATGAAATGGCGCAGGCGCCACATCGCCTGTATGGCGTGCTGGATGGTGCCGAGCATGGCACGGCGGCGCGCTGGGTTGAACTGGCGAAGGCCGCCATCGCCGAGACCATTCACGCGGGTCGCCTGCCGATCCTGCTGGGCGGCACTGGCATGTATCTGCGCAGCCTCTTCGAGGGCCTGGCCGAGATTCCCGCGATTCCGGCCGATGTGCGCGCGGCAGCGCGGCTGCGGCTGGAGCGCCATGGTGCGGACGCCCTGCATGCGGTTCTGCGCGGCGAAGATCCGGTCACGGCGGCGCAGGTGAAGCCGGGCGACAGCCAGCGCCTGGTGCGAGCCTGGGAGGTGCTGCAGACCACCGGCCGCGGCCTGGCTGCCTGGCAGGCCGAAAGCGTTGCTCCGCCCCTGTCCAATCCGGTCTTCCGCCTGCTGCTGCAGCCACCGCGACCGGCGCTGTATGCCCGGATCGACCGGCGTTTTGACGACATGCTCAAGGCGGGTGCTCTTGAGGAGGTGCGGGCGGTGCTGGCGCGGGCGGATATCCCCATCGATGCCCCGATGCGCAAGGCCCACGGACTTCCCGAATTGTTCCAATATCTTAAGGGGCAGATCGGGCTGGATGAGGCGGCCCGTATCGGCCAGCTCAACACCCGCCACTACGCCAAGCGGCAGACCACCTGGTTCCGACACCAGTTCGTTCCGGACCTGGTTGTGGAAAACGATCTCAGCCAGCAAGAAAATTTCAACCCAGAGGCGGAAATCTTTCCATTCATTGTGAGATACCTATTGACCGTGCGCGGAGCGGCCGTTTAGGTTGGCGCCGATTTTGACGGCCGGGGCGGCGTGTTCCGGCCGATTTTCGTCTAAAAGGGCTGATCGCCCAAAGGATTGAGTGTCATGTCTACCGCAGCGCAGGCTGCGCCGACCCTGCCAAACCAGCAGATGAGCGGCGCCGAAATGCTGATCAAGGCCCTGATCGACCAGGGTGTTGAGGTCGTCTTCGGGTATCCGGGCGGCGCGGTACTCCCGATTTATGACGCGCTGTTCAAGCAGAATGCCATCCGACACATCCTGGTGCGCCACGAGCAGGGGGCCGTCCATGCCGCCGAAGGCTATGCCCGCTCGACCGGCAAGCCCGGCGTGGTGCTTGTCACCTCCGGTCCCGGCGCCACCAATGCCGTCACCGGCCTGACCGATGCCCTGCTGGATTCCATCCCCGTCATCTGCCTGACCGGCCAGGTCGCCACCCATCTGGTGGGCACCGACGCCTTCCAGGAATGCGACACCACCGGCATTACCCGGCCCTGCACCAAGCACAACTATCTCGTCAAAAACGTGGATGATCTCTCCCGCGTCGTCCATGAGGCCTTCTATGTCGCCACCAACGGCCGTCCGGGCCCAGTGGTGATCGATCTGCCCAAGGACGTGCAGGTGGCCCAGGGCACCTACACCGCCAAGGACAATATACGCCACAAGACCTACCGCCCGCGCGTGGAAGGCGAGGCCTCGCTGATCAAGGATGCCGTGGCGCTGATGGCCGCGGCCGAGCGTCCGGTCTTCTATACCGGTGGCGGCATCATCAATGCCGGCCCGAAGGCGTCGGAACTGCTGCACGAGCTGGTGAAGCTGACCGGCTTCCCCATCACCAATACGCTGATGGGGCTTGGCGGCTACCCGGCCACCGACAAGCAGTTCCTCGGCATGCTGGGCATGCATGGCACCTGGGAAGCCAATCATGCGATGCATGATTGCGACGTGATGATCAATATCGGCGCGCGTTTCGACGACCGCATCACCGGCCGGCTGAATGCTTTCTCGCCGGGCTCGAAGAAGATCCATGTCGATATCGATCCGTCGTCGCACAACAAGACCGTGCGCTGCGACCTCAATATCGTCGGCGATGCCTGCAAGGTGCTGGAACAGCTGATCGCCGCCTGGAAACAGGGCGGCCACAAGCCGAACCAGAAGGCACTGGACAAATGGTGGGCGCAGATCGACCAGTGGCGCGCCCGCGACAGCCTGAGCTACAAGAAGGACCCCAAGATCATCAAGCCGCAGCTCGCCATCGAGCGGCTGTATGAGCTGACCAAGGATCAGGACACCTTCATCACCACCGAAGTGGGCCAGCACCAGATGTGGGCGGCCCAGCATTACAAGTTCAACAAGCCGAACCGCTGGATGACCTCGGGCGGCCTGGGCACCATGGGCTACGGCCTGCCGGCCGCCATCGGCGTGCAGCTCGGTCATCCGGGCAAGCTGGTGGTGGATATTGCCGGCGAGGCCTCGATCCTGATGAACATCCAGGAGCTGGGCACCGCGGCGCAGTTCCGCCTGCCGGTGAAGGTGTTCATTCTCAATAACGAATACATGGGCATGGTGCGCCAGTGGCAGCAGCTGCTGCATGGCGGGCGTTACTCGCAGAGCTATTCGGAATCGCTGCCCGATTTCGTCAAGCTGGCGGAAGCCTTCCATTGCCGCGGCCTGCGGGTTACCGATCCGGCCGATCTCGACGGTGTCATCAAGGAAATGATTGCCATCGATGGTCCGGTGGTGGTGGATGTCGCTGTCGACAAGGCGGAGAACTGCTTCCCCATGGTGCCCTCGGGCGCGGCCCATAACGAGATGATCCTGGCCGACGACAAGCCGAAGGATCCGAAGAATGCCAGCGTCAGTGAAGAAGGCATGGCCCTCGTCTGAGGCCGGCCATACAGCACAGAAGAAATCCGATCATGTCCGCGCCGCAGCAGCCGATCCAGTCCCATATCCTGTCCGTCCTCGTCGATAACGAGCCCGGCATCCTGGCTCGCGTGGTCGGGCTGTTCTCGGGCCGAGGCTACAATATCGAAAGCCTGACCGTGGCTGAGGTCTCGGATGCCGCGCATCTCTCGCGCATCACAGTGGTCACCTCTGGCCCGGCCAATGTGATCGAGCAGATCAAGGCTCAGCTCGGCCGTCTGGTGCCGGTGCATAATGTGCATGACCTGACCGTCGAAGGCCCGCATATTGCGCGCGAACTGGCGCTGATCAAGGTTGCCGGCACCGGCGAGAAGCGCGTGGAAAGCCTGCGTATTGCCGATATCTTCCGCGCCCGCGCCGTCGACAGCACGATCGAATCCTTCGTCTTCGAGCTGACCGGCGCGCCGGAAAAGATCACCGCTTTCGTCGAGTTGATGAAGCCGCTCGGTCTGGTCGATGTGTCGCGCACTGGTGTCGTGGCGATCAGCCGCGGCCCGAAGCCGCTTTAATTCTGAAGCCGAACACGAAAACAACGACGCTTTTTGAGGAGAGACTGAGATGCGCGTTTACTACGACCGCGATGCGGACCTGAACCTGATCAAGGGCAAGAAGGTTGTCATCGTCGGCTATGGCAGCCAGGGCCATGCCCATGCGATGAACCTGAAGGACAGCGGCGTGAAGAACATCGCTGTCGCATTGCGCAAGGGTTCGGCCGGCACCAAGAAGGCCGAAGAGGCCGGTTTCAAGGTGATGACCCCGACCGAGGCCGCCAAGTGGGCCGACGTCGTCATGGTGCTGACTCCCGATGAGGGCCAGTCGGACCTCTGGGTTAATGACCTGCGCGACAACATGAAGGAAGGCGCCGCCCTTGCCTTCGCGCATGGCCTGAACATCCATTTCAACCTGATCGAGCCCCGCAAGGATCTCGACGTCTTCATGATCGCGCCCAAGGGCCCGGGCCACACCGTGCGTTCGGAATACCTGAAGGGCGGCGGCGTGCCGTCGTTGGTTGCCGTGCACCAGAATGCCTCGGGCAACGCCCTGGAAATCGCGCTCTCCTATGCCTCGGCCAATGGCGGCGGCAAGGCCGGTATCATCGAGACCACCTTCCAGGAAGAATGCGAAACCGATCTGTTCGGCGAGCAGGTCGTGCTCTGTGGTGGCCTGGTCGAGCTGATCAAGGCCGGCTACGAGACCTTGGTGGAAGCGGGCTACGCCCCGGAAATGGCCTATTTCGAGTGCCTGCATGAAGTGAAGCTGATCGTAGATCTGATCTACGAAGGCGGCATCGCCAACATGAACTACTCGATCTCGAACACCGCCGAATACGGTGAATACGTCACCGGTCCGCGCATCGTGACTGCCGAGACCAAGGCCGAGATGAAGCGCGTTCTGGAAGACATCCAGTCCGGCCGCTTCACCCGCAACTGGATGCTGGAAAACAAGGTCAACCAGACTTCGTTCAAGGCGACCCGTGCGGCGCTGGCCAAGCACCCGATCGAGGAAGTGGGTGCCAAGCTGCGCGCCATGATGCCCTGGATCGCCAAGAACAAGCTGGTCGACAAGGCTCGCAGCAACTAAGCGATTCCATATCGCAGACGATGCGGCCGGCGGTTCATCACCGTCGGCCGTTTTTGTTTATGCCACTTTCGGCACCACGACGCCTTCATGAGCCAGCAGCCAGCGTTTGCGCTCCAGGCCGCCGCCATACTTGATGAGCGATCCGTTGGCGCCGACCATGCGATGGCAGGGCACGACCACGCTCAGCGGATTGGCGCCATTGGCCGCTCCGACCGCGCGTATAGCCTTGGGCATGCCGAGCTTCGCCGCCAATGCGCCATAGGTCAGCGTCCTGCCCGCCGGAATCTTGCGCAGCGCCGCCCAGACCCGGCGCTGGAAATCCGTGCCGGCCGTGCGACAGGCGATATCATTGATCCGGGTCAGTTCGCCGGCGAAATAGCTGTCCACAGACTGCCGCAGGGTTTTGGGCGACCGGGCAGTGTCGATGCTCGTCCCAGTGCCGTAATGCAGCCGCAGCAGCTTCAGCAGGCGCGCCTCGTGATCGCTCCAGTCAAGCGCACGCAGAAAGCCCGCCGCATCGGTGACCAGCAGCGCGGTGCCGATGGGGGTGGCCAGCCGGTCGATCAGTAGGCGGTCGGGTGGGGGCGAGGAGGGCTTTGCCATGGCGGGATTATCGGCCGGCGAGCGGCATCTGTCGGGTGTCTGGCGGCCGCTTTTTAAGATTTCCGGGGCGGACACAATTTCACCGTGTTTTCAGTCTATTAACTTGTTTGGTCGGTATTTCCGTCAAATTCATCCCTTTTTAAGCCTGGTATCGGAGAGTAGCCGCGCAAGTCCATGAAGGCCTTTGACTTTTCGGCCTTTGCCCGGACCCCGCCGGAGCGTGTAGACTATGGTTAAAGCACGGAAACCACGGCAAGAATCGCGTTGCGCCGGCCTTTTGGGGTCTGGTCGGCGTGAGACCGCCGTCTATGGGCGAGAAGGGGTCTGACATGACGACAGCGGCGGCCGGCAGCGCGCGCGAGCGCGTCATCATTTTCGACACGACCCTGCGCGACGGCGAGCAGTCGCCCGGCGCGTCCATGAATCTGGAAGAGAAGCTCAAGATCGCCTCCGTGCTGGAAGGCATGGGCGTCGATGTCATCGAGGCCGGCTTCCCGATCGCTTCCAACGGCGACTTCGAAGCCGTGAATGAAATCGCCAAGCGCGTCGTCAACTCCACCGTCTGCGGTCTCTCCCGCGCCGGCAAGAAGGATATCGACCGCGCCTGGGAGGCGCTCAAGCCCGCCAAGCGGGCACGCATCCATACCTTCATTTCCACCTCGCCGCTGCATATGAAGTTCAAGCTGCAGATGGAGCCCGAGGCGGTGCATCAGGCCGTGATCGACAGCGTTTCTCATGCGCGCAACCTCTGCGACGACGTGGAGTGGAGCTGCGAGGACGGCACGCGGTCGGATCGCGATTTCCTGTGCCGCGTGATCGAGAGCGCCATCAAGGCTGGCGCCACCACCATCAACGTGCCCGACACCGTAGGCTACACCGTGCCGGAAGAGTACACGGCGCTGATGCGCTTCCTGATTGAAAACATCCCGAACAGCGATAAAGCCAGGTTTTCCGCGCATTGCCACAACGATCTCGGTCTGGCGGTTGCCAACTCGCTGGCTGCCGTCGTGGGCGGCGCGCGTCAGGTGGAATGCACGATCAACGGCCTGGGCGAGCGCGCCGGCAACGCAGCGTTGGAAGAAATTGTCATGGCGCTGCGCACGCGGCCCGATGCGATGCAGTTCGAAACCAACATCAAGACCACCGATATCATGAAGGCCTCGCGGCTTGTTTCTGCCGTGACGGGCTTCGTCGTACAGCCGAACAAGGCCATCGTCGGCGCCAATGCTTTCGCGCATGAGAGCGGCATCCATCAGGATGGCATGCTGAAGCATGCGGGCACCTACGAGATCATGACACCGGAATCGGTTGGCCTGAACCGCTCGACCCTGGTAATGGGCAAGCATTCCGGCCGCCATGCCTTCCGCAAGAAACTGGAAGAGCTTGGCTTCAATCTGGCCGAGAACCAGCTCAACGATGCCTTTGGCCGCTTCAAGGATCTGGCCGACCGCAAGAAGGAGGTCTTCGACGAGGACCTTGTTGCTCTGGTCGACGATACCGTGGCTCATGACAGCCACCGCATCCGCTTCGTCTCGCTGCAGGTGATTGCCGGCTCCAAAGAGCCGCAGAGTGCCGAACTGGAGTTGGAGATCGATGGTGCGGTCAAATCGGTCAAGGCGACGGGTAACGGACCGGTTGATTCGATTTTCAATGCGATCAAGGCCCTGTTCCCCCATCAGGTCAATCTGCAGCTGTACCAGGTCCATGCCGTGACCCAGGGCACCGATGCCCAAGCCGAGGTGACCGTGCGGCTGGAAGAGGGCGGTAAGACCGTGAACGGGCAGGCTTCTGACGCCGATACGCTGGTCGCCAGCTGCCGGGCTTATATTCATGCGCTCAACAAGCTGCTGGTGAAGCGGGAAAAGACCGCGCCGGCAGCCATGAGTGCCTGATTTCAGTGGGGTAAAAATAGGGGGGCTGGGGGTTGCGCTGTTCCGGTCCCAAAGGCGATAACGGCGCGATATTTCGCTGGTGAGGGTTCTTCTCGATGTTCTCGCGTTTGATGGGTTTCATGTCGGCCGATATGGCCATTGATCTGGGCACGGCCAACACGCTGGTCTACGTCAAGGGTCGAGGGATCGTGCTGAATGAACCCTCCGTGGTGGCAATCGCCAATAACCGTGGCAAAAAGCAGGTTCTGGCTGTCGGTGACGAGGCCAAGCAGATGCTGGGCCGTACGCCGGGCAATATCGAAGCCATTCGCCCGCTCCGTGACGGCGTGATCGCCGATTTCGAAGTGGCGGAGGAAATGATCAAGCATTTCATCCGCAAGGTTCACAACCGCCGCAGCTTCGCCTCGCCGCAGGTGATCATCTGCGTGCCGTCGGGTTCCACCGCGGTCGAACGGCGCGCCATCATGGACTCGGCCGAGTCCGCCGGGTCGCGCCGCGTCTTCCTGATCGAAGAGCCGATGGCCGCCGCGATTGGCGCCGGCCTGCCGGTGACCGAGCCGACCGGCTCGATGGTCGTCGATATCGGCGGCGGCACCACTGAGGTGGCCGTGCTCTCGCTCGGTGGCATCGTCTATTCGCGCAGCGTGCGCGTCGGCGGCGACAAGATGGACGAGGCGATCATCGCCTATATCCGGCGCAATCATAACCTGCTGGTGGGCGAGGCCTCGGCCGAGCGCATCAAGAAGCAGATCGGCTCGGCCGCGCCGCCGGAAGACGGCAACGGTCTCTCGATGGAGATCAAGGGCCGTGATCTGATGAACGGTGTGCCGAAGGAACTGGTGATCAACCAGCGCCAGATCGCCGAAAGCCTGGCCGAACCGGTCGGTGCCATCGTCGAGGCCGTCAAGGTCGCGCTGGAACACACCGCACCGGAACTGGCTGCCGATATCGTCGACAAGGGCATCGTTCTCACCGGCGGCGGCGCGCTGCTCGGCAATCTGGACCTCGTGCTGCGCCATGCCACCGGCCTGCCGGTGTCGATCGCTGACGAGCCGCTCAGCTGCGTGGCGCTGGGCACCGGCCGCGCGCTGGAAGAAATGAAGACGCTGAAGCACGTTCTGTACAACCCGCCGTACTGAACGGCGGGCGGGCAACGTCTAACGGGGTAGACGGAGGCACATGGCAAGACGGTCTGGACGCAGTGCTTGGGTTGCAGCGCCGTTCCGCGCGCTGCTGCAGCGCTTTGCGTTTCTGCTCCTGCTCGCCACGGCTGTCGGCCTTATCCTGTTGAGCCGCGTCGACCGTCCGGTGGTCGAGCGCCTGCGCACCGTCGGCGCGGATATCGTGGAGCCGGTGCTGAGCGCCGTTGCGCAGCCGGTCAGCGCCGTCAACGCCGTGATCGGCTGGGCCGACGACATCCTCTTCGTCCATGACGAGAATTTCCGCCTGCGCACCGAAAATGCCCGCCTGCTGCAATGGCAGGAAGTGGCGCGCCGGCTGGAACAAGACAATGCCGCGCTGCGCCGTCTGCTGTCGGCGGGACCGGATCTCAGCCACACCTATGTCAGCGGCCGAGTCATCGCCGATGGCGGCGGTTCCTTCGTGCGGACCGCCCTGCTCAATGTCGGCACCAAGGATGGCATCAAGAAGGGCCAGGCCGTGATTGGCGAGGGCGGCTATGTCGGCCGCGTTGCCGAAGTCGGTGTGCGTGCCGCCCGCATCCTGCTGGTCACCGACCTGAATTCGCGCCTGCCGGTCATGTTGCAGGATGGCGGCCATCGCGCCGTACTGACGGGCGACAACTCGCCTCAGCCGCGTCTGGAATACCTCTCGGGCGCAGCCAAGCCGGCCATCGGTATGCATATCGTCACCTCGGGCGATGGCGGCCAGTTTCCGGCCGGCATTCCGGTGGGCGAGATCGTCGCCATCGACGGCGTCATCCGCGTGCGGCCTGTCGTCGATCTTGGGCGTCTGGACTTTCTGCGCGTGATGCAGTTCGACGAGACCCGTGTCGAGGCGGAAGATCCGTCGGCGCCATCTCCGCCGCTGAAGCGATAGGCCACGGCCATGTCTGCGCTGCTTCGCCAGACCAGCCGCCGCCTCCGCGCGCTGCTGCCGATCCTGA
This sequence comes from Ferrovibrio sp. GW821-FHT12E11, assembly GCF_058806975.1. Classification (NCBI taxonomy): domain Bacteria; kingdom Pseudomonadati; phylum Pseudomonadota; class Alphaproteobacteria; order Rhodospirillales; family Rhodospirillaceae; genus Ferrovibrio; species Ferrovibrio sp. GW821-FHT12E11. The sequence continues at coordinate 951,908 of NZ_JBXAQG010000001.1, read as the reverse complement.
GCAGTATTGCGTTGGTGCTGATCGGTCTGCTGCCGCTCGGCCTGCCGCATTTCGATACCGTGGCACCCTCCTTTGCCCTGATGGCGGTCTTCTACTGGAGCATTTTCCGCTCCGATCTCATGACCATGGTCGGCGCCTTCCTGATCGGATTGCTGCTTGATCTCCTCAGCGCCGGCCCGCTTGGCCTGAATGCCCTGACCCTGGTCATCATCCATGAACTTGGCGTGTCGCAGCGTCGGGTATTCCTGGGCTCGTCCTTTTTCGTCAACTGGACGGCTTTCGCCCTGGTGGTGGGTGCCGTGGTGCCCCTGAGCTGGGCACTGGTGTCGCTGTTGCATTGGCGGCTGCTGCCCACCGCGCCGGTGCTGGCACAGGTGGTGCTGTCGCTGGGTCTGTATCCGGGCATCTACTGGGCGCTGAGCCGCCTGGAGCGCCGCTGGCTCCGCAGCTCCGTGACGGTTTAACGGGATGAACCGGCGCGATAACGATCTGCAGCGGGTGTTTACCCGGCGCGCCCTGCTGCTGGGCACGGCGCAGCTGGCATTGTTCGGGACGCTGGCGGCGCGGCTGTATTACCTGCAGGTGCTGGAATCCGACAAATATGCCCTGCTGGCCGATGAAAATCGCATCAATATGCGTTTGCTGTCGCCGCGACGCGGCCGCGTGGTGGACCGCAATGGCCATGAGCTGGCGTCCAACCGCCGCAACTATCGCGTCCTCATCGTCGCCGAGCAGACACGGAATGTGGATGGCACGCTGGAGGCCCTGTCGAAGCTGATTCAGGTCGACGACAACCAGCGTGCGCGGGTGAAGCGCGAGATCGAGCGGCGTCGCAAATTCGTGCCCGTTGTGGTGGCCGAGAATCTGTCTTGGGACGACTTTGCCAAGGTGAACCTGCATTCACCCGACCTGCCCGGTGTGCAGCTCGACGTGGGCGAGACGCGCGATTACCCCTATGGCCCGTTGTTCAGCCATGTGGTCGGTTATGTCGGTGCTGTGGCGGAGAATGAGCTGGGCGACGATCCGCTGCTGGAACTGCCGGGTTTCCGCATCGGCAAGAGCGGCGTGGAGAAGATCTACGACGAACGCCTGCGCGGGCGTGCCGGGCACAGCCAGATCGAGGTCAATGCCTATGGCCGCGGCATCCGCGAGCTGCAGCGTTATAACGGCCAGCCCGGCGACGATATCGTTCTGACCATCGATGCCGACCTGCAGCGGTTTGCGCAGGAGCGCTTCGGCGAGGAGAGCGGCGCCGGCGCGGTGATCGATATCCATACCGGCGAAATCCTCAGCCTGGTGTCTAATCCGGGCTACGACCCGAACTGGTTCAATGTCGGCATCACGCCGTCGCAATGGCGCCAGCTCAACGGCGACAAATACAAGCCGCTGATCAACAAGGCGATCCAGGGTACATATCCGCCGGGCTCGACATTCAAGATGCTGGTCGGTTTGGCGGCCCTGGAAACCGGGAATATCACACCGGATACCCGGGTCTTTTGCCAGGGCCATATGGAATTCGGCAATAACGTCTTCCATTGCTGGAAGAAGGGCGGCCATGGCAGCATGAACTTCGTCGCCGCCCTGGAAGAAAGCTGCGACGTCTTCTTCTATGAAGCGGCGCGCCGCACCGGCGTGGACAAAATCGCCGAGATGGCCAAGCGGCTGGGCCTGGGTGAATTTACCGGCATCGACCTGACCGGCGAACGGCGCGGCCTGATTCCGACCAAATCCTGGAAGCAGGCGGTGCTGGGGCAGCCATGGCACCAGGGCGAAAACCTCAATACCGGTATCGGCCAGGGCTATGTCACCACCACGCCGTTGCAGTTGGCCGTGATGGCCGCGCGGCTGGCCAATGGCGGTTATGCGGTGCAGCCGCGCATCGTGCGGCAGGACGAGGCTTACGGGCCGGCCACCGACAAGCGACCGGCCTCGCAGCGCTGGCCCCATACCGGCATCAAGCGCGAGCAGCTGGACCTGGCGCTGGAAGGCATGATTCGCGTGACTACGCCACCCCGCGGCACGGCGCATCGCGCCCGCATCACCATTCCGGAATTTGCCATGGCCGGCAAGACCGGCTCCAGTCAGGTGCGCCGCATCAGTCGTCTGGAGCGTGAGACGCGCGTACGCAAGAACGAGGAAAAGCCGTGGGAGGAGCGCGATCACGCGCTGTTCGTTGCCTTCGCACCGGTCAGCGCGCCGCGCTATGCCTGCGCCGTGGTGGTGGAGCATGGCGGTTCCGGTTCGGGCGCTGCAGCGCCGATCGCCCGCGACATCATGCTGGAGGCGCAGAAGCTGGATCCGTCACGCAAGGGTCGACCTGCCCCTGGTCCCAATACGGCTGCGACGCCGTCCGCAGCGCCCAGGGAAGGCGGCTGACATGGCTCATTGGTCCAGTCGCGGCAATGATCTGAGCTTCGGGCGCAAGCTGCGTGATGTGAACTGGGGCCTGGTGCTGCTGATCACCCTGATCGCCTGCGTCGGCTTTGCGACGCTCTATTCCGCCGGCGGTGGCGATATCGATCCCTGGGCGGACCGGCAGATGGCCCGTTTTGCCGTCGGCCTGGTCATCATGGTGGCGATCGCCACCACCGACATCCGGATCTGGATGCGGTTTTCCTACCTGATTTTTGCTGTTGGCCTGGTGCTGCTGATCGCGGTTGAGCTGTTCGGCCGCATCGGCATGGGTGCGCAGCGCTGGCTCGACCTCGGGGTCATCCATATCCAGCCCTCGGAAATCATGAAGATCTCGCTGGTGCTGACGCTGGCGCGCTATTTCCATGGCCTGTCGTATGAAGAGGTCGGGCAGATTCGCTGGCTGGTGCTACCGCTGGCCGTCGTTCTGGTGCCGGTGATTCTGGTGATCAAGCAGCCTGATCTCGGTACGGCCATGCTCTTGCTGGCATCGTCGGGGGCGGTGTTCTTCTTTGCCGGTGTACGGGCATGGAAATTCATCCTGGTGATCGTGGGCGGCGGCAGTGCGCTGCCGGTGCTGTGGAATTTCCTGCACGATTATCAGAAGAAGCGTGTGTTCACCTTCATGAACCCCGAACAGGACCCCCTCGGCGCCGGCTATCACATCCTGCAGTCGAAGATTGCACTGGGCTCGGGCGGGTTTGCCGGCAAAGGCTTCCTGCAGGGAACCCAGAGTCATCTGAGTTTCCTGCCCGAGAAGCAGACCGACTTCATCTTCACCATGCTGGCGGAAGAACATGGCCTGATTGGCGCGCTGGTATTGATTGCGCTTTATATCCTGCTGATCGCCTATGGCTATGCGATTGCGCTGCGGGCGCGCAGCCAGTTCGGCCGCCTGCTGGCCGGCGGCATCACCACCATGCTGTTCCTTTATGTCTTCATCAATATCGCCATGGTCTCGGGCCTGGTGCCGGTGGTCGGTGTTCCGCTGCCTCTGGTTTCCTATGGCGGGACAGCGATGATGACGCTGCTGGTCGGTATCGGGTTGTTGATCAATTGCTATGTTCACCGCGACGTGGAAATCCCACGTCATATGAGCGGGCTGTAGGCGTCGGGCGAGTCCGAATCGGGCCGATTTAAGTCTTTGTCCGAACTGGTAAAAATCGCCGGGACGAAGGCCTTGCAATTCCGGCGAATCCGGGTATTTTCCCCCAGCTTTTGACGACCACTGGGCGCATAGCTCAGTTGGTAGAGCAGCTGACTCTTAATCAGCGGGTCCCAGGTTCGAGCCCTGGTGCGCCCACCATTCTCCGGAATGGCTTCTCGGTGGTTCTTGAAGGCAAACTGAAAAGGCCCGGAGTGATCCGGGCCTTTTTCGTTTCGGGCTGTCCTGCGGTCTATGCTGCCGGACGATGGCCTTCGTGTTGCGTCTTGTGAGATTGCGGACGATGGCTGTTCCCCAAGGCACCCGCAATGACACCGTCATCGACGCCGCCAGCCGTCAGTTGCTCGCCGAGCGCCTGTTTCAGGCGATCAAGACCTGCCGTATCGCCAGATTCGCAGCGACCGACCAGTACATTCTGGGTGTTGGAAGCGCGTAGCAGCCACCAGCCATCATCGGTCTGCACCCGCACGCCATCAATGTCGTTGACCTTGGCGCCGGCCCTGGCCAGACGCTCCTTGACCCGGTCGATGATGGCGAATTTCTCTTCCTCACGAACTTCGATGCGCAGTTCCGGCGTATTCACTGTCTTGGGCAGGCGGTCATGCATCTCGGCCAGGCTGCGCGGGCTGCGCGATACGATATTCAGCAGGCGGATCGCGGCATACAGGGCATCGTCATAGCCGAAATAGCGGTCGGCAAAGAAGATATGACCGCTCATCTCGCCGGCCAGCAGGGCGCCGGTCTCGCGCATCTTGGCCTTGATCAGCGAGTGGCCGGTCTTCCACATCAGTGGCTTGCCGCCCAGCCGTTCGATGGTATCGAACAGCGTCTGGCTGGTTTTTACATCGGCAATGATGGTGGCGCCGGGATTCTTGCGTAGCACCTCTTCCGACCAGAGCATCATAAGCTGGTCGCCCCAAAGAACATGACCGGCATTGTCGATCACGCCCAGGCGGTCGCCATCGCCATCGAAAGCAATCCCGAGGTCGCAATTGTTGTCTTTCACGGCTATGCGCAGCTGTTCCAGCGTTTCGGGCAAAGTGGGGTCCGGGTGATGATTGGGGAATGTGCCATCGACATCGCCGTTCAGCACGACATGACGGCCGGGCAGGGCGCGCACGATCCGCTCGACGATCGGGCAAGCAGCCCCATTGCCGGGATCCCAGGCGATCGACAGCGGTTTCGCCAGTTCGGCATCGCGCAGCAGCCGCATGGCATAGGCGCCAGCTACCGTACGACGCAGGGTATGGCCATTGCCTTCCGCGAAACTGCCCTTGGCGATGATGTCGCCGATGGCCTGAATTTCCTCTCCGTAGATGGTCTTGCCGCCAATAGAGAGTTTGAAGCCGTTATAGTCAGGAGGGTTGTGCGATCCGGTGATCATCGCGCCGGCATCGGCCTGCAGGTGACGTTCGGCAAAATACAGCATCGGAGTCGGCCCGAGGCCAACACGCAGGACATCGATACCGGCCTGTTTCAGGCCTTTGCCAAAGGCGCGCATGATCTGCGGCGAACTGAGCCGGCCATCGCGGCACAGCGCGACGCTGCGCCCGTTGCGACGGCGCACCAGGGTGCCAAAAGCGCGGCCCAGCAATTGCGCCGTCGGCAGGGTCAGGGTCGAGCCAACGATGCCGCGGATATCGTATTCGCGCAGGATGCCGCGGTGGAATTCAGTCTTGCTCATCGTGATCTCCTCTATCGTACTGTCACCGTTGCCGGCTGATTTGATGGAATGATGGAGATTGCGACGCCTTGCGTGTGTGGCAATGGCGTGGTCAACAGCGGATCAGGATGCAATGTCACATGCGGTGTGACTTTTCTGTGGCCCGGCCACAGAAGCGCCTCTGTTTGCTTGAAGAGAGGGCAACGCTCCATATTATTGCCCCATTGATCGCCATCGATAGGGGTGTTCACTCCCGCCGCAATTATTGTGTGGCTTCGGTGCGATCTTTTTGCTGTTCGAGCGTTTGGCTCTGGCTGACGGGCTGCAAGCCCGGCGGCAACAGTCCCTGGGGGAAACACGAGAAGGCCGGTGACCCGGGGTTTCCCCGCGTTCCCGGAATGATTTTTTGCGCGCCGGACCGGGCATGACGCCTGTTCGACGTCAAAGGTTGCTGTTTCCGGTGATGTTCTTGTGCAGGGGCCGATGATGAAGGGGATGATCCCATGGTGTCTTGCCAGTACCTGTCTGGTGTTGCTGGGCGGCTGCGAGGCGCGCCAGTGGCCGGCAGACAGCAGCGGCGCGCGCCCGGATTTTTCCTGGTCCGCTCCCCGTCCTGCGCAGCAGCCTCTCCGCAATGTCTCTCCGCCGCCGAAGCCGTCCGTGGCAAGCCAGCCTCCTGTCCCCGCAGTCCCGCAGGCGCGGCCCACGCCGGTTTCTGCCCCGGCGACCGCTGTACCGCCTTCCACGGCGATCCCTGCGGTGGCGCCTGCCGGCACCACGCTCGATGGCAAGGCCGGCCTCAATCTAGTGGGCCTGGATACGACACAGGCTCGCCAGATGCTGGGCGCGCCGGCCGAGGAAGAGCAACGCCCGCCGGCTCGTGTCTGGCGCTACCGCTACCCCCAATGCACCCTCGACGTCTCTTTCTATCCCGACGTTCAGACCCGGGTGTTTCGTGTTCTCAGCTATGAGGTGAATGGCCATGACGGCACTGAACAGGGAAGACGTAATTGCAGCGCCGATCTGCGATCCCGCACCGGCAGCAAATGAGCTCGCCCAGCAGGGTGATGGCGCACGCATCGTTCTGGTCGACGACGATGACGACTTTCGAGAGGCCATCGGCGGCGAGCTGAGGGATATTGGCTTCAACGTCGTGGATTTCCGCGACGGTGCCGGCATGTTCGAATACTTCGCCAGTGGCAAGACCAGCGATGTTCTGGTGCTGGACTGGCGTATGCCGGGTGTCACCGGGCTGGAACTACTCGGGCAGGCGCGGCGACGCGGTGTCAATGTACCGGTGATCTTCCTCACCGGCATGCTGGCAGCGACCTATGAAAATGCCGCGCTGGAAAACGGAGCGATGGACTTTGTCAACAAATCGCGTGGCGCAGCAATCCTAGCCAAGCGCGTGAACCTGATCGTTCGTGCCGGCAAGATTCCGGCCGAACAGCGGCAGGAGGAAAATATAGAATGCGGCGCGCTCACTTTGCGTCCGCAGATCAGTCGGGCCTGGTGGCGCGGCACCGATGTCAACCTTACTGTGGTGGAGTTCAATATCGTCCACATGCTGGTCAGAAATGCCGGCGAATATGCAACCTATCGTGCGATTTATGATTGCGTGCACCATGCCGGATTCATCGCCGGCGCGGGGGAAGATGGCTATCGCACCAATGTGCGTTCGTCGATTAAGCGTATTCGCAACAAATTCCGGTCCATCGATGTCGACTTTGCTGAAATCGAGAACTTTCTCGCCTTCGGATACCGCTGGCGCACCATCCCGGCCGAGTCAGCCTGATATGCTGCAGCGGGTGCGCCGGCTTGGCGCCTCGCTGACGCTCAAGCTTGTTCTGCTGATTGCGGTGTTTGTCGCCCTGCCGATCGTGCTCTACGGCCAGTTCGAGGGTGCCGACAAGCAGCGGCGCGAGCTGGTGAGCCGTGGCATCCAGCAACGCAGCTGGCTGATCGCACAGGCCCTGGTGCCGATCCTGAACCGGCCCGAGGGCGTGCCGCATAAGACGCTGAATGCCGAGCTGCAACGGTTCAACGACGGCCGCACGCTGCTGAAACTGATGTTCCGCCCGGCCAGTGGTGGCGACAGCGGCAATTTCTATTTCATTGCCTCGACCCCGGAAGTGCGGCCGGACCGGATCGGCACCGAGCTGGAAAGCCTGGCCGAACGGGGGATTCTGCGCCAGCTCTCGGATCGTTGCGCCTGGGACGAACCCATCGATATCCGCTACCGCCAGCCCGACGGCCATGAGGAAATCATGACGTCGCTGCTGCCGATCCAGTCGCGCTGGGGCTGCTGGATTCTGATCTCGGCCCATCCAACCACTGAATTCCTCAACATTTCGATTGGCCGTTCTTACTGGCAGACGCGCGAAGTGCGCATCGCCGCGGCGATTTATTTCGCCTTTGCTCTTCTGGCGATCCTGATTGCCCTCAGTGTCTGGCGCAGCCTGCATCACTTTCGCAAGGTGGCGCGCGAGGTGCGGCAGGGACGCACGGCAGATTACTCCTTCACCGACCGCAATGTGGTACCTGAGCTGACCAGTGTGGCGATGGATTTCGATCATCTGGTGCATGACCTGCGCAATATCGCCCAGGATATCCGCCAGACCGCCGAAGATAATGCGCATTCTTTCAAGGGGCCGCTCAGTACGATCCAGGCCTCCCTCGATCCCATCCGTCGCGTACTGCCTGCTGATAATGTTCGTGCCGGCCGGGCCGTCAGCCTGATTGAGTCCTCGCTGGGGCGCCTCAACGCCCTGGTCAATGCCACCCAGCGGCTGGATCACAATACTGCCGATCTGATCGACGCACCGCGACCACGGGTCGATCTTACCCGCATAGTGGCCGATATCCTGCTGCGGTATCGCGATGTCATGGGAGAGCGCCACATCCGCCTGATCCGCACCCTAGAAGAGGACATGATCGTGCGTGCCGGTCTCGGCGTGATCGATATCGCATTCGAGAATGTACTGGACAACGCCATCAGCTTCTCTTCCTCCGGGGGGACCGTGGCGGTCTATCTGTTCCGCGAGAACAGCACGATACATTTGCATGTTGACGATGAGGGACCTGGCATCGATCCGCGCAAGGTGGAGCATATTTTTGATCGCTACTTCTCCTTGCGTCCGAAAACCGCTGTTCTGACGGCCGAGAATGGCGGCGCTGGACATGCTGGACTCGGCCTGTGGATCGTTCGCCGCAACATCGAGGCGGTGGGCGGCAGCATCAGTGCAGTCAACCGCATCGGCGGTGGCCTGAGCGTGCGTATCGCTTTGCCGGCTGCGTAAAGAATTCTGTCATTTCTGTGTCTGCTGTCTGCGCCGCAGAACCACAGTTTGATCACTGGTCGCTTCACGGGTGCATCGACATAGTCGCAGCATCCTAGTCATCCCCGTGAGGTCGACCATGAATGCCGCGATTGAAGCCAGCGCTACGCTGGACCAGGCCGCTTTCCGGATTCACCCTGTTGTGCTTGCGGGCGGTTCGGGCACCCGGTTGTGGCCGATGTCACGTGCCGCTTACCCCAAGCAACTGCTGCCGCTCATGTCGCAGCGCAGCCTGCTGCAGGAAACGGTGTTGCGAAATTCGTCGGATCTGGGCTTTGCGGCGCCGATCCTGATCTGCAATGACGAGCACCGTTTTCTGATCGACGATCATCTGCGCGAACTCGGGATTGAGGCGCGAAAAATTCTGCTGGAACCGAAGGCGCGTAATACGGCTCCGGCTCTTGCTGCCGTCGCGCTCTGGCTAACTCGCGAAGATCCCAATGCGATCATGCTGGTGCAGCCCGCGGACCATGCCATTGGCATGCCGGAAGAATTGCATCGTGCTGTGCAAGCCGGCCTTGGTGCGGCTGTCGATGGCCGCATGGTGACCTTTGGCATCCGTCCGACGCGGCCGGAACCGGGCTATGGCTATATCAAAACCGGCCCGCTGCTGGAGGGTTCGGACCATGTCCGCGGTGTCGACCGCTTTGTCGAAAAGCCCGATGTCGCCACCGCCGAGCGCTATCTGCAGAGCGGCAGCTATGTTTGGAATAGCGGTATCTTCCTTCTGTCGGCGCGGCATTTCCTTGACGAGGTGCGGCGTCTCCATCCGGAAATGTACGCGGCCTGCGAACGTGCAGTGGCTGATGGCCGTGAGGACCTCGGTTTCTTCCGCCTAGATGAGGACGCCTTTGGCGCCGCGCCGGCCCTTTCCATCGATCATGCGGTGATGGAGCATGCCAGACAGGTGGCGGTGGTGCCGGTTGACATGGCCTGGAGCGATCTGGGCTCGTGGCAGGCGCTGCGCGAAAGCGGTGCGGCCGATCAGGAGGGCAATGTCACCATCGGCGATGTGGTCAGTCGCGATGTGCATAATTCCTATCTGCGCACCGAGGACAAATTGGTCGTGGTGATTGGCCTGGATGACGTGGTGGTGGTCTCCACCGACGACGCCGTGCTGGTCGCAGCGGCGAATCGCGTCGACGAAGTCAGCCGTGTGGTCGATCAGCTCAAGAAGGGCAACCGATCCGAACCGCAGTCGCACAGCACCTGCTATCGGCCCTGGGGTTCGTATCGTTCGGTCGACACCGGCGAGCGGTTCCAGGTCAAACGCCTGACAGTGAAGCCGGGTGCCAAGCTGAGCCTGCAGAAGCATTACCATCGCGCCGAACACTGGGTGGTGGTACATGGCACGGCGCTGGTGCAGCGTGACGAGGAAAGCATCCTGCTGCGCGAGAACGAGTCGGTCTATATCCCGATCGGTGCGGCGCATCGGCTGGAGAATCCCGGCAAGCTGCCGCTGCATCTGATCGAGGTGCAGTCGGGCTCCTATCTGGGCGAAGACGATATCGTGCGCCTGGTGGACTCCTATGGTCGCTGCTGATCCCAGGCCGGCACTTTTGATTACCGGAGGCGCCGGTTATATCGGCAGCCATGTCTGCAAGGCGGTGGCCGAAGCCGGCTACTTGCCGGTCGCCTATGACAGCCTGGTTTCCGGCCATGCCTGGGCGGTGCAGTGGGGGCCGCTGGAAGGCGGTGATCTGATCGACAGCGTGCGGCTGGACGAGGTGATCCGCAAATACAATCCCGTTGCTGTGATCCATCTAGCCGGCCTGATCGTGGTTGGCGAATCGGTCACCGATCCGGCGCAGTATTACGCCAGCAATGTCTGCGGCAGCATCGCGTTGCTGGATGCCATGCGGCGCAATGGCATCGAACGCATCGTCTTTTCCTCCAGTGCTGCAGTTTATGGCGAGCCGGAAACCACGCCGATGCCGGAAAGCCATCCCACCCAGCCGCTCAATCCCTATGGTACCAGCAAGCTGATTATCGAGCGTGCCCTGCAGGATTATGCCCGGGCCTATGGGCTGCATTCGGTGTCTTTACGGTATTTCAATGCCGCCGGGGCCGATGCGGATGCGGGGATCGGCGAGGCCCATCCGGTGGAGACTCATCTGATCCCGCTGGTGCTGGAGGTGGCTGCAGGTCGTCGCCACCAGATAGCGATCTATGGCGATGACTACCCAACTCGTGATGGTACGTGCATCCGCGATTATATCCATGTCTCTGACCTGGCAGATGCCCATGTCCTGGCCCTCCGGTATCTCACCAGCGCCGTTGGCGCCCATGCCTTCAATCTTGGCAACGGGGCCGGTACGACTGTGCGGGAGGTGATCGCCGTAGCCCGTCAGATCACCGGTCACAGTATCCCGGTCCGTATCGAACCGCGGCGGCCCGGCGATCCAGCGATTCTGCTGGCTGATGCTGGCCGCGCCATACGACAACTCGGATGGCAGCCGGGCCTGTCCGGCCTGGAAAGCATGGTGACAACCGCCTGGGACTGGCATCGCCGGGTTCCATCCGCGCGTCAGGTTGTGTTATAAGCGTCGGGATTCCATAGCTTTAGTGGGGGCCCGGCCTATGCGGCGGTTTTCTGGTTCGGTCAGCGCGCTGACGCTCTATGCTTTTGTTGTCGGAGTGATGCCGGCATCAGCTATCGCCCAGCAGCCGGTACGCGCATCGCAGGATGTGCAAAGCCCGGCCGAGCCACAGCGCGGTGAAACAGTCATGAATCGGCCGCGGCCGGACTACGATCCGGTCGGTGTGCGGCTGGGCGGCTTTATGCTGTTCCCCGATCTGGCGCTGCAGGAAAGCTACAACAGCAATATCTTCGCCACGGCGACGAACGAGAAGAGCGACTTCATCACCAGCATCGAGCCGACGCTCGACCTGCGCTCGAACTGGAACAATCATGCGCTGAACCTGCATGCCGATTCCCGTGTCGTGCGGTATGCCGATAACAACGACGAGGATTACACCGACTATACGCTTTCGACCGATGGCCGCATCGATGTGCTACGCGATTTCCGCCTGTTCGCCGGTGCGGGCTATCAGGTGCGCCATGAACCGCGTTCTTCACCGGACAATCAGGGCGGTACCGAACCGACCGAATATTCTGTCTATGGCGGCAATGCCGGCGCCGAGAAGGAGTTCAACCGCTTCTCGCTGCGTGCCGACGGCAAGGCCGAGCGCTATCGCTATGACAATGTGCGCAATGCTGCCGGCGCCGTGCTGGACCAGAGCGGTCGCGATCGCGATCAGTATGAAGCAGGCCTGAAGGCCGGTTACGAGATCGCACCATTGCGCAAGGTCTATCTGCTCAGCACTTACAACACCCGCGAATATGAGCGCCTGACTGGCGGTTTTAACCGTGACTCCGATGGCTACCTGATCGGTGCCGGTACGCAATACGATCTGACCGGCCTGATCTTCCTCGATGCCTATGCCGGCTATCGCCGCCAGGAATACCGCGATGCCCGGCTCGGATCGATCGACGGTTGGGCCAGCGGAATCAAACTCACCTGGAACGTGACGCGCCTGACCACCATCACCGGTACGCTCGACCGCGACATCCAGGAAACCACACTTGCGAACTCGCCCGGCTATTTCCAGACCCGGGGCGAAGTGCGGGCCGATCACGAGTTGCTCCGCAACCTGATCCTCAATGCCTCGCTGGGCTATCAGAATGACAGCTTCGAACGTATCACCCGTGACGATGATTATTATCTGGCCGGCGTTGGTGCCAAGTATCTCATCAACCGCAATTTCTCGCTGTCGGGCGGCTATACCTACCGTACCCGCGAGTCCAATGTGGCCGGTAGTGATTTCGACGAAAATGTGGTGATGCTGCGGCTCAGCAGTCATCTTTGAGCCCTGGATAAAACCCCGTTTGGTCACACCGGTGCGGGGCCTTTGTTGCTAGCGTGATGTGAATGGTTGCCCTCAGGCGGCCATGTCTGATCCCGCCACCAGCAGAGGTGCCCGGCCATGTGGACCGTCTCTGGCATCACAGCCATTCGTTCGTCTGTCTCGCCTGCGCCTGCCCTTGCGGTCGTGGCGCTTGGTTTCATTCTTGTTGCCTTGCCAGCCATGGCGCAGAGCCAGCAAACGGCTGCCCAGCCGGTGCGGCAGATGCAGCCCGATGCGCAAACCGCGTCGCGCGGTCCCGGCCCCCTGCCGGCTACTGATGGCTATCGTCTCGGTTCGGGCGACCGTGTGCGCATCACCGTCTTCGGTCAGCAGGAGTTGACGGGCGAATACGCCGTTGACGGCGGCGGCCAGCTGTCTTTCCCGCTGATCGGGCAGGTGAAGGCTGGCGGCATGAGCGCCTCCGACCTGGAGCGCGAGCTGGTCTCGAAGCTTTCTCCTGACTACCTGAAAAATCCGAGCGTCAGCGTCGAAGTGCTCACTTACCGACCCTTCTATATCGTTGGCGAGGTCCGCACCCCTGGCAGTTATCCCTTTGTCAGCGGCATGACCGTTCTCAATGCCATCGCGTTGGCTGGCGGTTTCACCTATCGCGCCCGCGAAAGCTCGTTTTATGTCACGCGCCCGGCAGAGGGGGGCGGCAAGTCCAAGCTCGATGCAAACGCCGATACCCAGATTCTGCCCGGTGACATCATCACTGTCCGAGAGCGGTATTTCTGATGGCTTTGCCCGATCGCTATAATCCCGCCACCCGCCTGCAGCCTGCCGCGCCGATGGCGCCGGTTTATGCGGCGCCGCCGATCTACGCGCCGGCGCCGCAGGACGGCGGCGATTTCATCGAAACGCTGCGCAAGCTGTGGCGCAATCGCGGTCTGATCGCGCTGTGCACACTTGTCTGCGCGGTTATCGCCCTGCTGGTCGCCAGGCAGATTCCGGCCCACTATGTGGCCGATACGCGCGTGCTGGTCGGTGTGCCGGCCACCCGCGCCCTGAATATCGAAGCGATCATTGCCGATATCAGCCCCGACGCCGAGCGCATCCAGAACGAGGCCTATATCGTGCAGTCGCGCGAAGTGGCACAACAGGTCGTGGACAGGCTGAAGCTTGCGCAGAATCCGGAATTCAATCCGGCGCTGCGTCCCGAATCGGGCTGGACAGGCTATCTCAATCCGCTGCGCTACCTCCCCGAAACCGCACGAGCCTATATTCCCGGTTTGGGTAATCCGACACCGGCCGAAGATCTGCCGCCGCAGGTCAAGGCCGAGCGCGAAATGAATGCGGTGATCGACACCGTTTTGGCCAAGATCGAGACGACGACCCTTGGCCGCTCGCATGTTCTCAATATCCAGGCTCGTGCCCTGACCCCGGATATGGCGGCTGGCCTCGCCAACGGCTTTGCCGATGCCTATCTGGCGCGGCAGCGCAGCGACAAGATGGAGGCGAGTGCCGAGGTTGAGAAATTCCTCTCTGACCGCATCGCCGTCTTGCGCGACCAGGTGGAGAAATCCGATCAGGCGGTGGAAACCTATCGCCGACAGAATAACCTGTATCGAGGCACTAGTGCAGGCATCAATGCCCAGCAGCTGACCGAACTGAACACCCAGCTGATCACCGCGCAGACCGCCAAGGCCGAAGCCGATTCCCGTCTGGGCGAAGCGCAAACCCTGCGTCGCACCGGGGTGGATAACCAGAGCGTGCCCGAAGTGCTGCGCTCCCCGCTGATCCAGTCTCTGAAGACCCAGCAGGCCGAAGCCGACCGGCGCCTGGCCGAACTGTCCGGCAGCTTTGGTCCTCAGCATCCGCGCGTGCTGGCGGCGCGGGCCGAGGTGAATGATATCCGCAACAAGGTGAATGCCGAGGTTGGCCGCACCATCGAAAGCCTGCGCCACGAGGCGCGCACCGCCGCCGCGCGTTATGAAGCGCTGCGGCAGAATTTCGACCGTCTGCAGAACCAGACCGGCAATGTGAATGACAAGTCGATCCGGCTGGATGCGCTGGAGCGCGAGGCGACGGTCAATCGCAACCTGCTGGAACAGATGATGAGCCGCTCGAAGGAGACCATCGGACAGGACCAGTTGCAGAAGCCGAATGCCAAGCTGATTTCTTCGGCGGCTCCGCCCAGCAAGCCGAGCTTCCCGCCGAAGACCCTGCTGGTCTTCCTGGGCGCGGTTGGCGGCATCCTGCTGGGTATCGTTGTGGCGCTGCTGCGCGACAGCGCGGATCGCACCTTCCGTCGCGCCGACCAACTGGAGACGCTCACCGGTCTGCCGGTGCTCTCCCTGGTGCCGGTTCTGCGCGGTGGCATGACGCCACTGGCTCATGTCCTGCGCAAACCGGTTTCGCCATACAGCGAAGCGCTGCGCAAATTGCATATCGGCCTTGAGCTTTCCGAAGCGGCCCAGTCTCCGAAGACCGTGCTGTTCGGCTCGGCCGTGCCGGGGGAGGGCAAGTCGGTTCTGGTCGGCTCGCTCGGGCGTCTGCTGGCCAGCCATGGCCGGCGCGTGTTGCTGATCGACTGCGACTGGCGCAATCCACGCCTGCACAAGCTGTTCCAGTGCCAGAACCGTAACGGCCTGGCCGAACTGCTTTGCGATGAACCCGAGACCATAGATCAATGCATCTATACCGATACCCTGTCGGGAGTTGACATCATTCCGGCCGGAGTCTTCACGCCGCAGGCGATGCGACATCTGACATCCGATCGCATGCGACTGATCCTGCAGGCGCTGGCCCCGCGCTACGACATGATTCTGCTCGACAGCGCCCCGGTCCTGGTTGGCGCGGAGGTGCTCACATTGTCGCGTATGGTCGAGAAGGTGGCCTTCCTGGTGCGCTGGGGCGATACCAAGCGCGACGCCGTGATGGAAGCCTTGAAGGATCTGCTCGAAGTGCAGGCTGACATCGCCGGTCTGGTGATGACCCGCGTCGATCCGAAGGGCTATCGTAATTACGGCTATGGCCAGATGAGCTACGGATACGACCGTGCAGTCTTGGCCAAACCCGCCGAATGGAACTGATCGCATGGCTAGGATCGACGACCGCGATGCGGTTTTGCGCGAATCCGTGCTCTTCGTTACCCAGAATTATGCGCCCGAGGTCATCGGCTCGGCGCCCTATTGCGTCGATCTGGCTGAAGGTCTGGTGCGACACGGACGCAATGTCACCGTCCTGACCGGCCTGCCGCATTACCCGGACCCGGCGGATTTCGCAGCGTTCAACCATGCTGCGCCCCGTCATGGCCTTGCAAACGGCGTAACAGTCGAGCGTCTGCATAGCTGGTTGCCGAAGCGACGCTCGGCCATGATGCGGATTGCCAGTGAGCTGATGTTCCTGCTGGCCGGACTCCGGGCCTTGCTGACCCAGCGGATCGTCCGCCATGAGCTGGTGATCTCGCTCTGCCCCTCGATCTTCTGCGTGCTATTGGGGGTGTTTGCGACACGACGCGGCGGGCGCCATGTCGCCCTGGTGCATGATATCCAGTCCGGCCTGGCCCGCGGGCTTGGCATGGTGAAGTCCGGCCTGCTGATCCGTCTGATGCGGCTGTGTGAACGGATCACCCTCAACCGGCTCGATACGATATTTGTCCTGTCCGAGGAGATGGCGGCGGAGTTGCGCGCCATCGGTGTATCGGCTCCGATCGAGCTGTTGCCAATCTGGGTCGATATCGCAGCCATCACGCCACGTCCGGCGCCGCCGGGACGGCCGCCGACCTTGCTCTACAGCGGCAATTTCGGACGCAAGCAGGGGTTGGAGCAGATCATCGCCCTGGCGGCCGAACTGCAGAATCTGCGGCCTGAGGTGCGTATCCTGCTGCGCGGTGCCGGTGGCGAGGCTGCCGGACTGGCGACCGAAATCGCCAGCCGCGGCCTGAACAATCTGCAGATGGAGGGACTGCTGCCGCGCGAGCGGCTGGCCGAAGGCCTGGCCGCCGGCGATGCCCATCTGGTGCCGCAGAAGCCCGATGGGGCCAATTTCGCGGTTCCGTCGAAAATCTACAGCATCATGGCGGCAGGACGCAGTTTTGTTACCACGGCTCTGCCCGGCGGCGCTTTGTGGAATCTGCAGGCTGAAACCGGAGCGTTTCTCTGCGTGCCGCCAAACGATGCACCGGCCTTGGCTGCTGCCGCCTTGCGGCTGCTGGACGATGAGACCTTGCGCAATCAGATGGCTGAGCAGGGCCGCCGCCATGTCGAGCGGCATCATGCCCGGGACCGGCTGATCGACCGCGTGGATGCGACGCTCACGATGTTGTGCCGCGAAGGCCAGCCACAGGCGCGACGGCAGGATATTCTGGTCTTCGAACCGGACCCGCATGGCCATGCGGAGGAATGGCTCGGCCATCTTCTGGCCTGCGTCGACCGCCAGACCGCTGTTGATCGCATCTGGCTTGCGGTGGCGCCGGAATTGCAGGTGGCTCTGGATGTGGCCTTGCCGGCAGCCCTGCGCGGCCGTGTGCGGTTGCTCGCACTGACGCCCTCCGAGCAGAAATACTGCACGCACCGCATTCTGGTGGTCAGTGGCTTTGCCCGCTGGTGGGTGATGCGGCGCTACCTGCGTCGCACCGGTGCGGGCATCGGCCATTTCCTTGCGCTCGACCATCTGACCCTGCCGTTGGCCTGCGGGCTTGGGGCAGGCAAGGCGGTGCTGGGCGGCATCCTGTTCCGGCCCTCGGTGCATTACCATGCCATCGGCCCTTACAAGCCCGACTGGAAGGAAAAGCTGCGCGACCTGCGCAAGGATCTGCTCTATCGCCTGATGTTGTGCAATCCAGCCGTCGGCGCGGTGCTGACGCTGGATCCGTTCTTCCCTGAATATGCCGTGCAGCGCTATGACCGCGGCGACAAGGTCAGTGCCGTACCGGATCCGGCCTTTCCGCCACCACCGGCCAATGATGCGGGACTACCCGTGGCCCTGCCGCCAGGCCGCATCATGCTGCTGCTGTTCGGGATGCTGACCGAACGCAAGGGCGTCCTGCAGCTGGTCGATGCCCTGCATCTGCTGCGGCCCGAAACGGCGGCGCAGATTGCCGTAGTGGTGGCCGGGCAGGTGGCACCCGACATCCTGCGCGAGGTCACCCTGCGGCGGCAGCGTCTGGCGAAAGATCAGCCAGCGCTGTGGATGCATATCGAGAACCGCCGGCTCGCCAGTGCCGAGATCGCTGCCCTGGTGCAACAGGCTGGTGTGGTACTGGCGCCGTATCAGCGGTTTGTTGGCTCCAGCGGCGTGCTGTTGTGGGCGGCGCGCGCCGGCAAGCCGTTGCTGACCCAGGATTACGGCCTGCTTGGCCGCCTCGTGCGGGACAATCGTCTCGGTCTGGTTGCCGATGTGACAGATCCGCGGCAACTGGCGAAGGCGATCGCACGGATGGTGGAGATCGATCCGCAGCGCTTTCGCGATCCAGTTGCATCGGCGGCTTTCATTGCCGGCCGTACGCCAGAAGCCTTCGCCGATCAGGTCTTCGGTAGTCTGCGTCAATCCTAGGCACGGCGGCGGCGATATTGCGCCGCAGCAACCCCGGCATGGTCACAAGCGCCTGCACAGGTCGCATGCCATATCAGAGGTCCCCAGAATTGGAGCTGCTAGCATGTCACTCGACGTCCTCCCAGGCTCTCGCTCATCTCGTTCTTCTGCTGCCGTGCAGTCGGCTGTTGCCTATGCGCCGATGCGGCCCGAGATTCGCCACCGCGGCCGGCCGGCCGAGCCGGTTGCGCATCTGCGTCATATCGAAAAAGGCGTGACGCCGCCGGTTTCGCTCGAAATCGTCAGCGGTATTCTGCGTGGCTTCGATGCCATCGTTGCCCTGGCCTCAGGGCTGGTGGCGCTGCTGCTGGCAGCGCCCGACCTGCCGATGTCGGCTTCCTACTATGTGGCGATGTCGATGTTCGGCGCCTTGGTTGCCGTCAATGCGCTGCATCTGGCCGGCGCCTATGACATCGGCCGTCTGCGCCACGGCCATGTGCATCTGCTGCGCATGCTGATGGCCTGGTGTGCCACCGGCGTGGCCATGGCGCTGGCCATGGCCGTCAGCGGTGCGGATCTGCTGCAAAACTGGAGTTGGCTGGGCCTGTGGTTCACCATTGGCCTGTTTCTACCTTCGGTGGCTCGGGTCGGCTTGACCCTGCGCATCGATCACTGGCGTCAGAATGGGCGTCTGCGCCGCCGGGTCGCCATTCTCGGCGCCGGGCCGGATGCCCAGACGCTGCTGCGGCATTTCCGCGATCGTGCCGATGCGGATGCGGTGGTGGTTGGCCTCTATGACGAGCGGGCCGGCGACCGCCCCAGCGGCTGGCGTGGCCATAGCGTGCGCGGCAACTGCGACGACCTGGTGGAGGATGTGCGCCGCCAGCGTGTGGATGCCGTGATTGTGGCGTTGCCCTATGCGGCTCAGGGCCAGCTGGATGGCATCCTGGCCAAGCTGCGCTGTGTGGCCGTTGATATCTGCCTCTGTCCCGATCCTTATGGCCTGCGGCTGGGCGAGGGCGTGGCCGACCGCATCGGCGATGTGCCGCTTCTGATGGTCGACCGGCGGCCCTATCGCGACTGGAACGGTGTGGCGAAGATGCTGGAAGACCGGCTATTCGCCGCCGCCATCCTGTTGCTGATCTCGCCGGTTCTGGCTGTGATCGCCTTGGCCATCCGGCTCGATTCGCCGGGACCGGTGATGTTCAAGCAGAAGCGCTATGGCCGGAACAACCAGCTGATCGAGGTGCTTAAATTCCGCACCATGTATCACCATGCCCGTGACCCGAATGCCGAGACGCTGACTAAGCGTAACGACCCGCGCGTCACCCGCGTGGGGGCTTTCCTGCGCCGCACCAGCATGGATGAGCTGCCGCAGTTCATCAACGTGCTGCGTGGCGAGATGTCGGTCGTGGGTCCGCGGCCTCATGCCCTGCTGTGCAAGGCTGGCGGCGTGCTCTACCACGACGCGGTGGAAAACTATCACTGGCGCCATCGGGTCAAGCCGGGAATCACCGGATGGGCCCAGGTAAACGGGTGGCGTGGCGAGACCGAAACCGTCGAGCAGATCCAGAAACGCGTCGAGCACGATATTTATTACATACAGAACTGGTCGCTGCTGCTGGACGTTCAGATTATAGCCCGCACGATTTTCGGCGGGTTCACCGGACGGAATGCATTTTGATCAGTAGGCGAAACCCCTGATGCGCTGCCTCTGGCTCACGCTTGCCGACCCCGACCCGCGCCATAACGGCCAGTTCATCTATTCCGGTGGACTGATCGATGCGATGGTGGCCGGCGGCGCAGACATGCATGTGCTTGGCCTGACCAGACCCGACTCGCCGTCGCGCCCCCCGGGTCGCGACGGCGAGGTTCACTGGTGGCTCAGCGAGCACCGGCCGCGCTCGAATCTGGTCAGCCTGGCCTCGACGTTGCCCCATATCGCCGACCGCAGTCGCACCCCGGCGCTGCAGCGTCTGTTGGAGCAACGACTTGAACAGGAACGCTGGGATGCCATCGTTTTCGACGGTATCTCGGCCGGCTGGGCGCTCGGTCCGGTGCTGCGGCGCCTGCCGCGGGGCAGCAATCGTCCACGGCTGGTCTATGTGTCGCATAATCACGAGGCCAGCCTGCGGCGCGAGATCGCCAGCGGCCATGAGAATTTTCTCAAGCGCCAGGTGCTGCATTATGATGCCCTGAAGGCTGCATGGCTGGAAAATGCTATGGTCGACGCCGTCGACCTAGTCACAGCCATCACGCCAGAAGACGCCGAGCGCTATCAGACGTATCGCCCGGGGTGCCGCATCGAAGTGCTGACGCCGGGTTATGGCGGCGATCATGCCGAGAGCAGCCGCAGGATCACGGCAGCCCTGCCGCGCCGCGCCATCATCGTCGGCAGCTTTGACTGGATTGCCAAGCGGATGAATCTGGAACAGTTTGTCGCCGTCGCCGATCCGCTCTTTGCCGCGCAGAGCGCCGAGCTGCAGGTGGTGGGCAGCGCGGAGGCGTCTTTCCTCGATCATATGCGCAAAAAAGCCGTGGCCACCCAGTTCACCGGGCCGGTCGATGGCATACCGGAATTCATGCGTCAGGCCCGCATTGCCCTGGTGGCCGAACGCCATGGCGGCGGTTTTAAGCTGAAGGTGCTGGACTATATCTTCAATCGCATGCCGATCTTGGCTCTGGACGGTTCTGTGGCGGGCGTGCCCCTGCGTCACGACGACAGTATCCTTCTTTATGCCGATTACGAGAAACTGGCGCGCGGCGTGTTGCAGGTGATTGATGACTGCGACCGTCTCAACGGACTGCAGGATCGCGCCTATGACGTCTGCCGCGACCATTTTCACTGGGCCAGCCGCGGGCAGAGCCTGTTGGCCGCCATGGCAACGCCATGAAGTTGCAGCTGATCGCCGAGCCGAAACTGAACGGCACCGACATGGCGCTGATGGTGGTCTTCTTCATCGGTATCTATCTCGGGGTTTCGATCCAGGTGACGCCTACGGTGCCGTTTCCCGCAGCGCCATCGGGTGTGGTCGGTGTCGTATTGCTTTGGCGTCGTCGGAACGACATACAGCCCCGGCATCTCGCCGGCCTGCTCGGTATTGTGCTGCTTTATCTCTGTGCCAGCCTCTCGGCCGCCAATCTGGATTATCTGGGCAAGCGTTTCACGGGTCTGATTCAGTTGAGCTACTCGCTGATCATTGCCTATGCGATGTTTCTCACCCTGTTGCAGGCCAGTCGGAATCAGCTAGCAACCCTCTTCCTCGGCTTTACTATGTTTATCCTGATCGGCAGTCTGCTGGAAAGCTATGCCGGACTGAGCAGCATCAGCGACGCGGTACGCAACGCAATCTACGATTCCGGCATCTACGACGCCGATAAACGTGACGAGATTCTGTATGGCAAGGTGCGGCCCAAACTGTTCACCTCCGAGCCTTCGGCGGTGACGTTCGGGTATACGCTGTTCATATTCTCCTGGTTTGTGGTTTCGCAGCATCCTCGCAAGCTGATGATCTACCTTGTTCTGCTCGGACTTGGACTTCTGGTGATGCCGGGGCCAACCCTGCTGCTCGCCCTGCTGCTGATCGTGCCCTATTACTTCTGCGTCCTTCCGGCCACGCCGCCAATCGGGCGGCTCGGCCACAGCTATCGGCTTGCGATCTTCGCAGCCGGTGTGATTGTCGCTGTTATCTTTACTGTTCTGGGCACCACCGTTTATGCCGAGCGATTCAGCAATATCAGTGCCGGCAACGATCCCAGCTTCTTCTACCGCGTGATCGGTCCGGCTCTGGTCGCCATCGAAGTGATGCAGCAGCATCCCTGGGCCGGTGCAGGACTGACCGGCGAGAATTATATCGCCGACCTGGTGATCAATGTCTTCGTGCAGTCTTCGCAATTCTCGGCCGGCTGGAAAATCAACAAGATCTCCGAAGTGCTGACCAATTATTTCTGGCTGCACTGGATCTATCTCGGCCTGGTCTGGGGCAGCATCATCCTGGTTGGCCTGTCTTTCTGGTTGCGGACATTGGGCGCATCGAGCGTCCTGTTCTGCTTGGCGGTTTGGCTGGTCTTCGGCCAGGCTTCGGGTGCCTATGTCAGCCCGAAGACCTGGGTCGTGCTGCTGCTGGCCGCCGCCCTGTCGGTGGTACACCAGCGTATCGCCGCGCCCGTCGCCGGCTGGCAGCCGGTAATGCCGGCTATGCCACAACTGCGCCGCCATCTGCGTGCGCACGCTCCATCCGCCCCCCTGCTGCAGGAATGAGTATGCAGCGTCGCGACCTGCTTGCTCTGGGCGGCGGTCTGGCCGTCGGGGCCGCCTTGGGCATCGACGCCCATGCGGCAGCCCAGGAGCCCTCATCGCCTGCCGCGGCTCTTTCCGCTGCCGCTTTTGGTATCCGTGGTGATGGCAAGGCTGATGATACGAATGCCCTCCAGGCGGCATTGGATGCCACCTTCGCCCGGCCGGATGGCGGTCTGCTGACCATTCCGCCCGGGCAATACCGCATCACCCGCAGTCTGCGTATTGCGCCGACGGTCAACATCACGCGGCAGTCTGGCATCTTTGCGCCGGGTGCACGGCTGATATCGGCCATCACCGATGGCAGTCCCGTTCTGGACGTCGTCAGCCGCTCAACCTTCCGCTTCCTGCTGATCCAGGGCCTGGATATCCACGGCAGCGGACAGGATGGCGACGGCATCCGCCTGATCTGCCGCGGCAACGCGCATTTCCTCTATAACTTCTGCCTGCGTGACCTGGTCGTGCAGAATTGCGGCCGCGACGGCGCCCATCTGTTCGGCAATGTCTTTGAAGGCCAGATCGCCAACTGCTTCTTCCGCAACAATCGTGGCAACGGCGCCAGTTTCCATCACGATAAGGCCGGGGGCATCCTGTCGGCCGTGCGTGTCGTGGGCGGCGTGTTCGGCGAGAATGGCGACAATGGCGCGGCGCTTCGCGACGGCTGCTACGATATCAGCTTCCATGGCAGCTATTTCCTGCTCAACAAGCGTCATGGCCTGGTGGCAGAAAATGGCTGCACGCTGCTGTCTAGCTGCGGCTTCGAAAACAATCATGAAGGCGCGCCGGATTTCTCCAAGGGTGGTCCCGGCATCAAGCTGCAGGGATTCGCCACGCTGGTTGGCTGCACGGCGTACTCGATGTTCAAGCAGACCCATCTTCTGGACGCCTATCTGACCGGGCAGCTTGCCATGGTCGGCTGCAGCGGCAGCGGCGATGCCAAGGCTGACAGGGCCGGGCTGGCGCGCCTGGGCGGCAGCGCCAAGGGCCAGGCTAGTGTGATCGGCAGCAGTGGTGCGATCGAATACAGGGATGGCTTCGAGGCCGTAGAGATCGGTGGCGGCCGGGGTGGCCTGCGTCTGGGGTCAGACTGGCAGAGCCGCAATCTGGCGCGGCTCGGGGATTATGCGCTCTGGGTCGATCGCCAGGGCCGGCTGCGCATCAAGAACGGCAATCCACAGCACGATGCGGATGGTGCCCCGGTCGGAGTCTGAAGCTTCTCTGCGTTCAGTTTAATCAGGCTGTCCGGTTGATGAGCTGGCGCGGCAGCAGCCAGAGACGCTCCAGTGCCCGGCGGCTGCGCGGAATAAGGGCAAAGACCGCGAGGGCTATCGCGCCGCCGGTAACCGTCATAACGGCGAGCGCCTGTATCGGTGTCAGCGCCATCACCGCAGGCAGGTGACGCAGGCCCCAGATGCCACCTGCCACAGCGGCCGATACCGCCAGCGACGGCGTTGCCGCGCTCCACAGGTCGGCAAGGCCGACCGGGCCCCGGCGGCTGGCCAGCCAGAAGGCGGCCGGCAGGCGCAGGCACAGGCCGCCGGCGGCATAGCCCACAGCAATGCCGATCGCACCGAAGGGCAGGCCAGCCACAATGGCAATGCCGACCAGCACGGAGTCCGCCAGGGCGGCACGCAGCAATTCGCGTGGCCGGTTCTGGCTCTGATAGAGCAGGCCGACGGCCAGCATGGTGGGCAGCGAAATGGCGGCGAAGGAGAAAGACGCCACGAAAGGCGTGGCCGCCGTCCATTGTGGTCCGAACAGCATGTCCACCACCCAGTCGGCGCAGACGAAGGCCAGGGCTGCCGGCGGCATGGTGATCATGGCGAATTTCTCGAACATCAGCAGGAAAGCGCTGCGGTAACGTTCTGGGCGCGCGTCAAGGCGGCTCAAGGCCGGCATGGCCACGGCATAGAGCGGCGCGTTGATGTTATTGACCGGCACCAGCACCAACTTGGCGGCACGTTCATACAGGCCCAGGGTCGCCGGCCCCCAGAGCCAGCCGATCAGCATCTGGTCCAGGCTGCGCGCGGCGGCCGTCGCCAGGTTGTAGCCGGTCACGGATGCGCCGAAGCCGATCAGGCTGCCCAGGCCCGCATCGCGGCGCGGTAGTCCGGGACGCCAGGGGCAGAGCAGCCAGCTGCCGACAAAAGCGATAGCCGGTACGGCCAGGCGCTGCGCGACCAGGGCCCAGTAGCCGTCACCGCGCAGGGCCATCACGACGGCCAGGATCATGGCGATGAGTTCAGCGCCGGTTTCCAGCAGCGCGATGGCGCCAAAGCGCATCTGCCGGCGCAGCAAGGCCCAATGCTGGATGGTGAGGCCGCTGACGGCAAAGCCGGCCGCCAGCCATTGCGTCACGGCGGTCAGTTCCGGCTCGCCGTAGAAGCGCGCGATCGCCGGTGCCGACACCAGCAGCAGGCCGGCGATCGCGCAGCCGACGGCCGTGTTGATCCAGAACAGGGTGGAAATCTGGTTCTGCGTAATATCGGGCCGCTGGATGGTCGCAGCGGAGAGGCCCAGCTCCTTGACCAGATCGAGCAGCACGGTCAGCGCCGCGATCATGGCGATCAGGCCGAAGGCATGCGGTGGCAGCAGGCGGGCCAGGACGATGGTGGAGCCGAACTGGATAATAACCCGGAGTGCCTGGCTGCCGAAGGCGATTGCGCCGCCGCGGAGGGTGCGGCGGCGCAGATCGTCCTGCAGATGTCCGGTTGCCAGCGGATCCGTCGTGTCGCTCAAGCGCTGGCCCGCAGGTCTGACAACTGGTGTTCGAGAAACCAGCGGTAGGTGCGCTGCAGTCCGTCTTCCAGCCGGGTTTCGGCCTGCCAGCCGAGCGCACGCAGGCGACCGGTATCCACCACCTTGCGCGGCGTGCCATCCGGTTTGCTGGTGTCGAAATCCAGCCGGCCGCGGAAGCCGATGACCCGGCACATCAGTCCGGCGAGGTCGCGGATCGAGATTTCACCACCGGTGCCGAGATTGAGGATGTCTTCGCCAGAGTGAAATTTCAGCGCATGCACGATGCCGTCGGCAGCATCGTCCACGAACAGGAATTCCCGCAGCGCCCGTCCGGTACCCCACACCTTCACGGCGTCCTGACCGGACTCCTTGGCATGGTGGATTTTTGCCATCAGGGCTGGAATGACATGGCCCTGCATCACATCGAAATTGTCACCTGGGCCATAGAGGTTGGTCGGCATGATCGAAATGAAATCGCAGCCATACTGGCGGCGATAAGCTTGGCACAGTTTGATGCCGGCGATCTTGGCGATGGCATACCATTCGTTGGTGGGTTCCAGCGGTCCGGTAAGCAACGCGGTTTCCGGGATCGGCTGCGGGGCCATCTTCGGATAGATGCAGCTGGAGCCAAGGAAAGCCAGTTTTTCGACATGATGCTGGCGGGCGGCCTCCACGATATTGGCTTCGATCATCAGGTTGTCGTAGAGGAATTCCGCCGGTCGCGTGTCATTGGCATGAATGCCGCCGACTTTCGCAGCCGCCACGATCACAGCCTGCGGCTGGGTCTCGCGCAGCCAGAACTGCACCTGCTCCGGGCTGCGCAAATCCAGTTGCTGGCGCGGTGCGGTGAGAATCTGACAATCCTCGCTTTGCAGCCGCCGCACCAGCGCCGAGCCAACCAGCCCGCGATGGCCGGCGACCCAGACGCGCTTGCCCGCAAGGGAGTAGACTGGGCGTTGCTCAGGCATGGCTGTACACGCTGTGATCGTTGTGGTTCTGCTTCAGGTTGGCGCGATCGGCATCCACCATCTCGGTCACCAGTTGCTCGAAGCTGGTGCGATGCTGCCAGCCGACCTGGCGCCAGGCCTTGTCCGGACTGCCAAGCAGGAACTCTACCTCGGTCGGGCGGTAATATTCCGGATCGACGGCAACCAGGATATCGCCTGACTTGCTGCAAAAGCCTTTTTCATCGGCGCCCTTGCCATCCCATTCGATCGGGCGATTGATGTGACGGAAAGCTAGTTCGACGAATTCGCGCACACTGTGCACCTCGCCGGTGGCCAGGACGTAATCGTCGGGCTTGTCCTGCTGCATGATCATCCACATACCTTCGACATAATCGCGGGCATGGCCCCAGTCGCGCTTGGCATCGATGTTGCCCAGGTAGAGGCATTTCTGCAGGCCATGCTCGATGGCGGCCACGGCGCGGGTGATCTTGCGGGTGACGAAGGTCTCGCCGCGGATCGGGCTTTCGTGGTTGAACAGGATGCCATTCGAGGCGTGCATGTTATATGCCTCGCGGTAATTCACGGTGATCCAGTAGGCATACAGCTTGGCCACGGCATAGGGACTGCGCGGATAGAAGGGCGTGGTTTCCCGCTGGGGGATTTCCTGCACCTTGCCGAAGAGTTCAGAGGTGGAAGCCTGATAGAAGCGGGCTCGGTCTTCCATTTTCAGGATACGGATCGCCTCCAGTAGGCGCAGCGTGCCGAGAGCATCGGTATTGGCGGTATATTCCGGCGTCTCGAAGCTGACCTGCACATGGCTCTGGGCGGCCAGGTTGTAGATTTCGTCCGGCTGAGTCTCCTGGATCAGACGGATCAGGTTCGACGTATCGGTCATGTCGCCGTAATGCAGGAAATAGCGCACGTCTTCTTCGTGCCGGTCGCGATACAGATGGTCGACGCGCCGGGTATTGATCGAAGAGGAGCGGCGCTTGATGCCGTGCACGACATAGCCCTTCTCCAGCAGAAGTTCCGCCAGATAGGCGCCATCCTGCCCGGTGGCTCCGGTGATCAATGCTACCTTGTCGGCCATGGTGGGTTCCTTTGCGTTTGGGGAGGTTTTGTTTCGGGTCAGACCAGGGCGATGCGTTGCGCCACGGCATTCCAGGAGTAGGAGTTCAGAACATGCTGCTGGCCGCTCCAGGCCATATGCGCCAGGCGGTCATGGTCGCTCAGCGCATCGAGAATGGTGGCGGCGAGGACTTCCGGATCGGCCCGCTCGACCAGGAAGCCATGCTGGCCATTTTCCAGAATCTCGGGCAGGCCGTTGCGCTGCAGGCCGATCACCGGGGTGCGCGACAGCATCGCTTCCAAATACACCTGGCCCCAGGGATCGTTCAGCATCGGCTGCACCAGCAGGGTCGACATGCGATACAGCCGCTGCAGTTCGCGCCAGGGCAGATGCGCATGGAAATGGATGCCGGGATGTTCGGGCACATGCTTGCGGCTGCGTTCGTCGCCGACGATGGATAGCGTCAGGTCGGGCCGCTGGCGATGGGCCAGCCTGAATGCGTCGACCAGCAGATGGCCGCCCTTGGCGGCAAAGATATGCTTGGCGACGAATAGCAGATTCGGCCGGCTGAAATCCTTGGGCTGCTCATAGGGCTCGATCTGGCCCATGCCGGAACCGACGGCGGTGACGCGATCCGGCGGTAGGCCGTAATGCTGGATGATGTGGTCGCGCACATAAGTGCCGAAGGTGAAGACATGCTCCACCGAGCCCAGCGCCTCGCCCTCCTGCTGTTCGAACAGGTCGAGCGCGCGTTTGCTGTAACCGGTCAGGTCGGTGCGGTGGCGCAGCGACAGCGCCCAGTCATGGTCGCAATAGAGGTAATGCTTCACGCCATCGGACAGGTCGGCCGGCGGCAGATCCAGCGTGCCGAAATGCAGCACATGACGGATATGGCGGCGGCGCGCGATCTCGGCCAGTCTGGCGGCAGCCTGACGGCGGGCGGCTGGCATACGCAGGGCGGCTTCGCTGGTGCGTGGCAGGCCATAGCCCTTCAGCATATAGCGTAGCGCCAGCATGGCCCGTTCGCCCTTGCTGCTGCCGGAATCGATGCCTTCCACCGCGATGCCCAGTTCCTGCAGGTCGCGGCCCACATTATAGGGCGCGCCCGACCAGGTTCGGCGATCGAGCGGATTGCCGAACACACTGCTCAGCGCCACGCGGTCGAAGCGCTTGGGCAGGTCTGTGAGGCTGGCATGGGACGGGCTGGCCTGTCGTGCCGGAGCGGCAATCATGGTCACGGTGATCCTGTCTTGGACTGGGTGGAACAAGTCTCATGGAAACCCAGCACGCGTCGGATCGCCAGTGATTAGACTGTGACCGCAAATGCATGGCGCACATGCTGAAAATACAGGCCCTGCGCGGCTTTAGGCGATTTTGTGGCGAAGGTTTTCAGGCACAGATTAATCACAACGGCCGACAGCCATCGGACCTTAAGTTGCCATTGGAAACGCGCCGAATCCGTAGGCCATGCGCTTGCGGCCGTAACCCAGGAGCGAGAGATGCACAGTCCCGTCCGGCAGAAGAAGACCGCTGTGTTCTTCGCGCCCGATGTCAGTGACGCCACCACGATCAAGCGTGCCGAGTCTTTTCTCAGTCACGGCTATCACCTGCTGATGTTCGGTTTCCGCCGCGATCACTACAACGCCGACTTCCATCCCAGCTGGCCCTGCATCCTGCTCGGCCGTACCCATGACCGTCGTTACGGCCAGCGCGCACTGGCGCTGCTGAAGGCCGTTCCGCGGCTGTTCAGCCAGCGGCGCGCTTTGCGTGAGGCTGGATTTTTCTATGCCCGCAATATCGACCAGTTGCTGCTGGCGCTGATCGCCCGCCTGCTGGCGCGACGGGACACTCGAATCGTCTACGAAGTGCTGGATGTGCAGCCAGCCTTTGTCGGAGCTGGCTGGAAGGCGCGATTGCTGCGGGCTATCGAGCGGTTCGGCCTGCGCCGCGCCGATCTCCTTGTCCTGTCTTCGCCCGGGTTTCTGCGCAATTACTTCGCGCCGATCCAGGGCTACCGTCGCCGCTGGTTCCTGATGGAAAACAAGCTACCGGCGCATTTCCCGCAATCCCTGGCCGCATCGCGGCCTGCCTCGGATGCGGCACCGGCACCACGCGGGGCCTATCGCTGGGTGGTCGGCTATTGTGGCCTGATCCGCGGTCAGGAGACTTTCGACCTGATCGTGCGCTTGGCCGAGCGCCTGCAGGGCCTGGTGCTGTTCAAGTTCCACGGCGTGCTGACCACGGTGGATCGTCAGAGCTTTGCGGCGGCGCTGGCCCGGCTGGATAACCTGGTCTATGAGGGCTCGTATGTTAGCCCGCGCGACCTACCCGAAATTTATCGCGAACTGGATTTCGCCTGGGCCATCGACCTGGAGAATACCGAGCATAATTCACGCTGGCTGCTGCCCTGCCGTTATTACGAGGCCGGCTATTTTGGCGTGCCCTGTCTGGCCGCCAACGGATTCGAGGTCGGCGCGATGGTGCAGGAGCGCGGCCTGGGCTGGACCTTCGATGCGCCTTATGAAGACGCACTGGTGCGCTTTTTTATCACCCTGACGCAGACAGATTACGATGCCACGCGGGAGCGGTTGCTCAGCCAGCCCAACAGCCGCTTTGTTGGCGGCGAGGACACAGCCGAACTGCTGCATATGATCGACCCGACGGCGACGCCAGCCGTGGGGCAGCCGGTGCTGGACGCCGCACAGTAGCGGCGCAGGTCAGGCTGCGCGCCGGGCGGCCCCGTTGCCCGTGGCGATGGTGCGATTGATCATCACGCAATCAAACTCGATCAGGCGCATGCCGGGATCGCGGCTGATCGGATAGAGCCCGGAAATGTCGAAGCCTCGTTGGTTCAGCACGCGGATGGTTTCCACGTAATCGGGCATACCTTCATAGATTCCGATGATCGAGGCCTCGGTCTGCAGCGCCTTGATGCCGGGCAGGCTGGCCTGCGCGCCCGCCAGCACTTCAAGGTCGAAGCCCTGAGTATCCAGTTTCAGGTAGACATTGCGGAAACCGTAGTGCTGCTGCAGTGCCGGCAGCACGTCATCCAGCCGGTGCACCGCCACGGTTTCTGTATGCGCCGCCTCGTTCAGGCCGTTGAAGTCCGGCACGGCGCTGTTGTCGGGCGTCAGGAAGGAACTGAACTGATCCGACTTCATCACATGGATCGGCAGGGTTGACTCCGCGCGGCCGAGGGCATGGCCCAGAATATGCCAGCGACTGTCGGAGGCGCGGCGGCGCTCCAGGATTTCGATGTTGTGGCGCACCGGTTCGACGGAGACGATCAGACCGCCAAAGCCGACCTTGTCGCGCAGGAAGTCGTGATACTGGCCGGTATTGGCGCCGACATCGATCACGCAGTCGATCTCGAGAAAGCGGAACAGCTGTCCGAGATGGATAGCGAAGTCGCGGTCTTTCATCTCGCGTAGCGGCACGATGTCGTAGCCGAGGCTGCGCGAGGTGTTGCGGATCCAGGATTTCAGCGGTCGAAGCATTACGGTCCCGGTCTGTTGTGAATGGGAGGAGAGCGCCCAGCATCGCGTGCACCGCGGCGGATCGGAAGTGACCATTCGGTGGTCCCCGGCTGCGGACATCCAAGGTGCTAGGCGCAGGGGATAGCGGCTCGCTGATTTAGCGAGACGAAAGAATCCGCTTGACCGGGAGCCGAGTCCGGAGGGAGTATATAAATAACATACAACGTATTCATATAGAAGACATGAGCGAGCCGCAACGGGGCGTCAGGCCCCTCACTTCTGTCCTGAAGACCTTGGCCGTGCTCGACGCCTTGGCCGATGCGCGCAAGAGCGTGCGGCTGGTCGAACTGACCCGGGCCATCGGCGGCGAACGCGGCACCGTCTACCAGCGCCTGGTCACCCTGATCGAGGCCGGTTGGGTCGAGCAGATCGAGGACGGCAGCTTCCGCCTCACCATGCATGCCGCCCGGCTCGCCAATGCCGCACTGGAGCAGGCCAATCTGGGCGACCGCACCGTGCCGATCCTGCAGAAACTGGTGGACGACACCGCTGAAACCGCCTCGCTGGCGGTGCTGGACGGACCCGAAGCCCGCATTGTGCAGCGTGTGGAATCCCAGGGCGTGCTGCGGGCCGAACTGAAAGTCGGCGCCCGCCTGTCGCTGGACAACTCGGCCTCTGGCCGCGTGCTGGCCGCATTCGTGCCGGCGGAAAAGCTGCAGCGCTGGGTCGATGGCGGCATCACCGTGCCGTCGACCGCCATGCTGGAACAGGTGCGGCGCGAACGCTTCGCCGTCTCGGGCGACCGCATGGAAGGCATCATGGCTTCGGCTGCGCCGGTGTTCGAGGCCAGTGGCCGTATTCTGGCCGCGCTGTCGCTGGTCGGTCCGCAGCAGCGTTTCCAGGCCGAGAAGAGCCGTGCGCGCCTGATAGCGGCCGCCGACCAGATCACCCAACTGCTGCGAGGCCAGAGTTCATGAGCGCCACCAGTCGCAAGATCAGCCCCGCGCTAGAGAACCCGCTGAGCCAAGCGCCGCAGGTGGCGCTGCGCGCGCCCGAACACTTGATGCGCCCAGAAGCGCTGGCGGCATTCCAGCCAAGCCGGATCAGCGTTTCACGCGCCTTTGTCGCCCGTGCCGCGCGCGAGCGCTGGAATATCCAGAAGCTCAGCTTCGAGATTGACGAGCGCGCCAAGGGCCGTGCGCTCTACCGCATCGAGGCGCCGAGCGGCGTTTTCGATTTCCCGGTCTTTTCCAATGAGTTCAATCCGCAGGGCCGCACCGGCCGCATCATCGGTCGCAACTGGGACATGATGGGCGCCCTGGTCGAAGGGCCGATGTCGCAGGCCGATGTCGATTTCACCCAGGCCGAGCTGCCCAAGCTTTATGCCGGCCGTGCCACCGAGCGCACACTGGTCTGGGCCCGCTCGAACCGCTCCTCGCGTGTCTTCGATCATACGGTCGACAGTCTGGCGGCTGGTCGCCAGCCGGAAATCGCCAAGCTGGCGCAGGTCTGCTACCTGATGCGCAACACCGGGCTGGATGGCAACGGCACCTTCGGCACGCGTTCCTTCCGCGCGCTGGAAGACGATCATGCCCTGCGCCAGCCGCTGGCTGCCCAGATGCTCAGCGCCTATATGATGCGCCAGTTCGCCACCGATCTGGTGACCCAGCTGGCGCGTCACCGGTCGGACAAGGCGATCGAACTGGCTCCGGAAATCCGCCGCTTCCTTGGTGTCGGCAACGGCTCGGCGCTTGGCCTGATCCTGTTTGCCAACAACCACCCCAAGCTGATCGACCGTTTCATCACCGCGCGCGAGACCGCTCTGGCGCATGGCAAGTCGCTGCGTGTTGCCGCCGATGCGGCGGAAGTGAAGCGGCTGCAGACGCTGCTGGAACGTGCCGTCCGCTTCCGTCTGGAAGACCGCATGGTCTATGACGCCCTGGTGCCGAGCGAACGGGTGGCGGCCGAGCTGCGTAATGTCCTGGCGCTGGTGGCGGAATTCATGCGCTCGGGCACCGTGTCAGGTGTCGTGCCGGCTTTCCCGTTTGCCGCCATCTGCGATGCTGTGGAAGCCACCGCGCTGCCCGAAACCCTGGAAACCCTGCATTCCCTGCTGATCGAACTGGTGCCCGAGATCGCCGATGCGCTCTGCGAGACCCTGGTGGTCAGCGAGGAGATGACCACACAGCCGCAGATGAGCGTCGACACGCTGCGCCAGATCCTGCATGGCGACTACGCCTGGTGCTTCGCCATGGATCTGAGCACCGAGGCCTCGCAACGGTATATCTGGTACAAGTCGGCGACCGCCGAGGAGCCGCGCCGCGGCCCGCATGAAGAGGTTGACCAGGCCTACAATCTCGGCCTCGACCTGCCGCGGCTGGTGCAGAAGCTGGATGCGGCCCTGAGTCAGCAGCCGGGCAATCTGTCGACGGCCTGGTTCCTGCTGCGCCATCCGGAATTCCGCAGCATTACGGCACGGGTGCAGACCTTGCGCGGCCTGCAATACCACTCGCCGCATATGAACATCATGGGCGAGGAGTTCATCCCGATCCAGATGGTGCGGCTGCTCAACATCGGTCTGCACGGCATCGACAAGACGCGCGACTTCCTCAATCGCAACCTGCGCGGCGTGATCTACCACGGCGCGCCGTTGCCCGAGGACCTGCGCGCCGGCGCCCATGCCGACTGGATCTATCCCGCGGAGCCTGTCGTATGACTGCCCATGCCACCATGACTGCCGGCCCCGGCGACATCCTGCTGTCGGTGCGCGAGACACGCCTGATTGTTGAACGCATCCTGCTGCTGACCGACCTGCCATCCGGCACCGTCTCGGCAGTGCGCGAACTGGTGATTGCCGCGGAAGCTATCGGCAAACAGGGCCTGAAGCATCTGTTCAGCCATTTCGAGGCCCTGCGCGGCATGTCGCCGACGCGCCTCAAGATCACGCAGGGTGACAGCGGCTGCCTGCTGGCCGATGCCGATGGCGAGCATGCCTGGGCGGTCGGTCCGGTGCTGCTGGAACTGGCCGTGGATCTCTGCCGGCAACGCGACAAAGGCGTTCTCGTGGTCAATAAACTGCGCGAACCCTGCTTGCTCGAGGCCCTGGCGCCGTTGGCGCTGCGCTATCACACGGAGCTGACGGTGACGGCTGGCAGCGAAAGCGGCTCGGTCTCGATCGCGGCGATCGACCGCCGCGAACCCGACGCTGTATCGGATAACGACATCGATGTCTTCCTCACCGGCATGCTGCGTCGTGGCTTCACCGTGTCGCGCGCCCTGTGGTCAGACATCTACCATCTGTCGAACCAGTCGCTGACACCGGATTCGGTGGTGTCGCGCCGTCACGCCGGTCCGATCATCGTCGACGAGAATGGCCGCATCATCGGCCGCACCGACGATGACGAAACTGACTTCTCGCTTCTGTCCAAACCCGCCGATACCACTGCAGCCGCCTGAGGACATGCCATGACCACCAACGCCCCGATGATCTACGATGGCCTGCAGTGCGGCCATTTCGACCGCGCGGTCTTCGAATCCCTGCTGAAAGGCACCGTGCGCTGCGTTACCGTCACGCTCGGCTTCTGGGAAAACGCCATCGAATCGATGGACTCCATTGCGCGCTGGCGCAACATGGAGCGCGCCAACGCCGATATCATCATGATCGCGCGCACCGCCGCCGATGTGGATCGCGCGGTGAAGGAGGGCAAGCTCGCCATCCTGCTTGGCTTCCAGAATGCCGTGCTGTTCGAGAGCCGTATCGCCTTCGTCGAACTGTTCGCCGATATGGGCGTGCGCGTCGTGCAGCTCACCTACAACAACCAGAACGACCTCGGCGGCAGTTGCTACGAGGACCGCGATTCCGGCCTGGCTCGTTACGGCAAGGAAGTGATCCGCGAGATGAACCGCACCGGCATCCTGGTCGACCTGTCGCATGTCGGCAACCAGACCACGCTGGAAGCCGTGCAGCATTCGCAGAAGCCGGTGGCGATCAGCCATGCCAATGCCGACTCGCTTTATCCGCACAAGCGCAACAAGACCGACGATGTTCTGAAAGCGCTGCGTGACAACGGCGGCGTCATCGGCTGCGCCACCTATCGCAACATCACCGGCACCCATTACTGCGCCTCGGTCGACAACTGGTGCGAGATGGTCGCCCGCACGGTTGATATCGCCGGCATCGACCATGTCGGCATTGGCACCGACCGCAGCCATAACACCACCCAGAAGGATCTCGACTGGATGCGTGCCGGCCGCTGGACCCGCGGCGTCGATTATGGCGCCGGCTCGGCCACCAATGCCGGTAAGGCGCCGCCGGCCGACTGGTTCAGGGATGTGCAGAATATCGGCGAGATCACCGGTGGCTTGCAGCGTCGCGGCTTCAATCCCGAGGAAGTCGCCAAGATCACCCATGGCAACTGGCAGCGCGTCTACGCCGCCTCGCTGGGCTGAGCAGTATTACCTGAGTATTTCAGTGCACTGAACGCCTGGACGCAGGCGCAATGGAGGAGGGGATTACGATGACCAAGAGCATCAAGACCGGTAAAGGGTTACAGATCAATCGTCGTTCGGCGCTGAAGCTGGCCGGCGCGACGGCCGCGCTGACCTTCCCGGGTCCGTTCATCAACCGGGCCTATGCCCGCGATGTGCTGTATGTGAACACCTGGGGCGGCCCATGGGAGGAATCGGCCAAGGTCAACTGGTTCGAGCCCTTCATGCGCGAGAACAACGTCGAGATCAAAACCGTCTCGCCGGTATCCTTTGCCAAGCTGGCGGCGCAGGTGAAGACCGGCGTCTATGAATTCGACTGCACCACCCTGGGCGATGCCGATATCGTGCGTGCCAACGAAGCCGGCATTATCGAGGATATCAAGCAGTCGCCGATCGATACCTCCAAACTGTGGTCGGATGCGGTGTTCCAGAACGGTGTCGGCTCGCATGCTTTCGCCACGCTGATCTCCTACCGCAAGGACAAGTTCCCCAATGGCGGGCCGACCACCTGGGCCGAATTCTTCGATGTGAAGAAGTATCCTGGCGCCCGCTGTCTACAGCGCCATGCCGGCCGCGTTCTGGCCATCGCCCTGCTTGCCGATGGCGTACCGGCCGACAAGCTGTTCCCGATGGACCTAGATCGCGCTTTCGCTAAGCTGGAGACGATCAAGTCCTCGGTGCGCGTCTGGTGGACGCAGGGCCCGCAGTCGGGCCAGCTGCTGCGCGATGGCGAAGTGGATCTGATCGGCATCTGGCAGACCTATCCGGTGCGCCTGATCCGCGAGAACATCCCGGTCGAGATGGTCTGGAACCAGGCCCTGCTCGACAAGGCCTACTGGGTCGTTTCCAAGGGCTCGCCGCGCAAGGAGCTGGCCTGGAAGTTCATCCAGTCGGCCGTGCAACCCGAGCGTATCGCTAAGTTCAGCCTGGCCAATGTCTACGGCCCGCTGAACCCCAAGGCCTTCGACCATATCTCCGCCGAAGACGCAAAGCTGACTCCCACCTCGCCGGAAAACATCAAGAAGGTGGTGGTGCAGGATACCAGCAAGGCCGGAGACCAGCTGGCCGAGGCGAACAAGCAGTTCGAACGCTGGATTTCGCGGTAACGGAACGGCGGACCAGGACGATGCCAGTGGGAAAAGTCAGTGCCATGATTCCGTCGGTGCCGGCGGCATTCGCCAAAGGCGGCAGCAATGCCGCCTCCTGGCTGCTACTGTTGCCGGTGGTGGCTTTTCTCGCCATCTTCTTCCTGGTCCCGCTGGGACAGGTGGTGTTCTTCAGCGTGATGGACCCCGGCTTCACGTTGAAGCACTACATGTCCTTCTTCAATGATGCCTTCTACTGGCGTGTGCTCTGGGGCACGTTCCAGACTGCCGGCATCGTCACCATTTTCGCCCTGCTGATGAGTTATCCGCTCGCCTATATGATCGTGCGGATCGGCGGCAGCTTTGCCACCGTCATGCTGCTGATCGTGGCGATGAGTTTCTGGACCAGCTTCCTGGTCCGCACCTTTGCCTGGATGGTGATCCTGGGCAATAACGGGCCGCTGCGTGCCATCATGGCCTTTCTTGGCTGGGATCCGGCGCCGCAGCTGCTGTTCACCCGTTTCAGTTCGACTCTGGCCATGGTGCACCTGCTGATCCCCTTCATGGTGCTGGCGCTGTATTCGGTGATGAAGAAGATCGACATGAATTTCGTGCGCGCCGCCCGCAGTCTGGGCGCCACGCCGTTCGAAGCCTTCCGCCGCGTCTTTCTCCCCTTGAGCGCGCCCGGCATCGTCAACGGCTGTACACTGGTCTTCATCATGTGCCTGGGTTTCTATGTGACGCCGGTGCTGCTCGGCAGTCCGCGCGAACAGATGATCGCCGGCCTGATCGGCACCCAGATCGAGGAATTTCTCGAATTCGGCGAGGCCTCGGCCACCTCCGTCATCCTCCTGCTCGTGACCCTGGCGATCTTTGCGATCTACAATCGCTTCGTCGGTCTCGACAAGCTCTGGGGCTGACAGCATGCCTTACGTCCTTGCTGCCGCGCTGGTTGTCGCCCTCTTCGTGGTCGGGCCGCTGCTGATTGTCGTGCCAATGTCCTTCAGCACGGCGAATTCCTTCGAATTTCCGCCGCCGGGCTACTGGTTCGGCTATTACCGCGCCTTCTTCGCCGATGCGCGCTGGACCCAGCCGGTGATCAACAGCATCGGCATCGGCCTCGCCACCATGCTGCTGACCATGGTGCTGGTGATCCCGGCCTCGTTTGCCATGGTGCGGCAGCGTTTCTTCGGCCGTTCGGCGGTCAACCTGCTGCTGATGATGCCAATGATCGTGCCGCATATCGTCATGGCGCTCGGCTACTACTCCTATTTCAGCCATCTGAAGATCATTCATTCGCCGCTTGGCGTGGTACTGGCCCATACCTGCCTGTCGGTGCCGGTCAGCTATCTGATCATTGCGGCGGCTTTGAAGGGCTTCGACCGCAACCTGGAACGCGCCGCCATGAATCTCGGCGCCGGCCCCCTGCGCACCTTCTGGGAAATCACCTTCCCGGTTCTGCGGCCTGGCTTCCTGATTGGTGGCTTGTTCGCCTTCATCCATTCCTTCGATGAAGCCGTGGTAGCGATCTTCATTTCCGGCCAGGCGGCGTCCACGCTGCCGCGCAAGATGTTCGACAGCATCCGCATCGAGGCCGACCCGATCATTTCGGTGGTGTCGACGCTGCTGTTCGGCGTGGTGCTTCTCGCAGTTTTGAGTCCGCTGGTCTGGCGGACCGTGGTAAGGAGGCAGGCATGACCATCTTCGATCCGCGCACCAACAGCGCCGCGATGGGCATGCCGGCAGGGGAAAATGCAATGACCGAAACCTATCTCGAGATCCGCGATCTCGTTAAATCCTATGACGGCAAGCAGAACGCCGTGCGCGGCATTTCGCTGGACATCCAGAAGGGCGAGTTCGTCTCGTTCCTGGGGCCGAGTGGCTCAGGCAAGACCACCACGCTGATGATGGTTGCCGGTTTCGAGAAGCCGACCTCGGGCAGCATCCGGCTCGGTGGCCGTGAGATCGGTCCAGTGCCGCCGCACAAGCGCAACATCGGTATGGTGTTCCAGAATTACGCGCTGTTCCCGCATATGACGGCGGCCGAGAATGTCGGTTTCCCGCTGCGCATGCGCAAACGTCCCGCTGCTGAGATCGCGAAGAAAAGCGCCGAGGCATTGGCCATGGTCGGTCTGGCCGATTTTGCCGGCCGCCAGCCGCGCGAGCTGTCGGGTGGCCAGCAGCAGCGCGTCGCGCTGGCCCGCGCGTTGGTCTTCGAACCCGATGTGCTGCTGCTGGATGAGCCGCTCGGCGCACTCGACAAGAACCTGCGCGAGCATATGCAGGTCGAGATCAAGCGCATTCACCGCGATCTGGGCATCACCACCATCTACGTCACCCATGACCAGACCGAGGCGATGACCATGTCGGATCGCATCGCGGTGTTCAGCCAGGGCGATGTGGAGCAGTTCGCGCCGCCGCTGGATGTCTACCTGCGTCCGGCCACGCGCTTCGTCGGCGGCTTCGTCGGCGACAGCAATTTCCTCGATGTCACCCGCGACGGCTCCGGCGCGCTTACGGCCGCCGCCATCGGCCGGCTCGACCTGCCTGCGCCGGCCGGCGACCGCTTCCATGGCCTGATCCGGCCGGAAGCCATCGGTGTCTGGCAGGGTGCAGCCTCGGTCGAGCATTGCATTGTGCCGTTCAAGGTGGAGGCGCTGGTCAATTACGGCGACAGCGTGCTGCTGATTGGCGGCAGCGACGGGCTGGCGCTTCGTGCCCGCATTCCCTTCGTGCAGGCCACCGGCATCCGCGAGGGCGATGCCCTGCAGCTCGCCTGGCGCCGCAGCGACATGCACCTGATCCCGGCCTGATCCGATGACCGATATTGCAGACCTGATCCAGCGGCTGAATCCCACCGCCCGCTCCAGCCTGGCCGTCACCCATAACGGCACCACCTATTTCGCGGTGACGCCGAAAGCCCCCTATGACGGCGGCCTGAGTGCTGCCGAACAGATGGCCCAGGCGCTGGAGAAGGCGGAAGAGCGGCTGCAGCTCAGCGGCAGCAGCAAGGCGCGGCTGCTGTTCACTGCCATCATCCTGGCCGATATGGCCGACTATGCCGCGGTGAATGCGGTCTGGGACGGCTGGCTGGCGCCCGGTGCGCCGCCGGCACGTGCCTGCTGGCAGGCAGTGCTGGCCAATCCGGCGCTGAAAGTCGAAATGATTATGGTGGCGGCCTCGGAACCGGCCGCCGGCTGATCCGGCCTAGCGGAGCTTGCCGGACGTGATGGCATGCTCGACGCAGTTGGTGACATGTTCCATCAGCGTCTGCTTGGCCATGGCGACGTCGCGCTTGAGTGCGCAGCGCAGCAGCGTCTCGTGCTGGTGCACCGGTTCGTCGCCGCGATAGTCCAGCACGATCATCTGGTAACGGAAATACTTGTCGAAAGCGGCCGCATGGGCCTCCATCAGCGTACGTGAGCCGCAGTTGGAGATCAGGGCCCGGTGGAATTCGCTGTCATAGCGCTTCCATTTCTCGGCATCGCCGTTGCGGTCGGTCAGGCTGCGCTCGGTCTGCGCCAGCTTGTGATGGGCGGCGACGACCCGGCCCTCCCATTCCACATCGGCCTGGGCGAACGACTGCTCGATGGCATGGGCTTCCAGCAGGATGCGCAGGTCGGCCAGTTCGCGCAGGTTGTCGATCGAGGCGGGCGCCACCTCGAAGCCGCGGCGGCCCTCGGCGACCACGAGGCCTTCGGCCGACAGGCGGCACAGGATTTCGCGTAGCGTGCTGACGCTGATGCCATAGGCCTCCTTCAGGGCCTCCAGCTTCAGCTTCTGCTCCGGCTTGAACCGGTTCAGCACGATATCGGTGCGGATGCGGCGATAGCCGTCCTCACCGATGGTCTCCATGTCGTCGATGCGTTCAATCAGGCTCATGGCTGGTCTTCATACCTTAAGCAGCGCGAGTCGTACGAGGGGCCTCGTATTGTCGCTCCGTCCCAATAGCATCATTAAATTCTCATATCATCATATAAAATAGAAATCATATGTTGACTCAATAAAACTCCTATGGTCTACCGAACGCCGGTATCAAGGGCCAACAAGGCTCGATTCAATATCCTTGGGAGGATAATTCTTATGAAAATTCATGCTCTTACTGTGTCTGCTGTGGCCCTGACGGCGCTGCTGGCCGTGTCCGTGGCACCCGCGCAGGCGCAGATTCAGGACCGCACCATCCGGTGGGGCCATCTGAATAACACCGACCATCCGATCAGCTTCGGCGTGCAGAAAACTGCTGAAGTGCTGGCCGCCAAGAGCGGCGGCAAGATGAAAATCCGCGAATTCGCGGCGTCCCAGCTCGGCAACGAAATGCAGATGCAGTCGGCCGTGCGCGGCGGCACCCAGGAAATGCTGTCGGCCTCCACCACGTCGCTGACCGGCGTGATCAAGGAACTCGGCCTGCTCGACTTCCCGTTCCTGACCAGCACGCCCGAACAGGCCGATGCCCTGGTCGCGGGTCCGTTCGGCAAAGTGCTGCTCGACATGCTGCCCGAGAAGGACATGATCGGCCTCGGCTTCTGGGGCCTGGGCTTCCGCAACGCCACCAACAGCACGCGTCCGATCACCAAGGTCGAGGATTTCCGCGGCCTGAAGCTGCGCGTCATCCCCAATCCGGTCTATCTGGAAACCTTCAAGGCCTTCGGCGCCAACCCGGTGCCGCTGAACTTCGGCGAGCTGTACACCGCGCTGGAAACCAAGACCGTGGACGGCCAGGAAAACCCCTATTCGGTGATCCTGTCGAACAAGTTCTTCGAGGTGCAGAAATTCGTTTCCGCCACCAACCATACCTACACGCAGAACATTATCACGATCAGCAAGAAGGTCTGGGATCGCATGTCGGCGGAAGAGCAGAAGCTGCTGCGCGACTCCTTCACCGAGACCCTGGCCTACCAGCGTGAGGTGACCAAGGTCGCCGCCGACAAGGCGTTGGGCGAGCTGAAAGCCAAGGGCATGCAGTTCAACGAAATCTCGCCGGTTGAATATGCCCGCCTGCAGGATACCGTGAAGCCGGTGACTGAGAAGTTCTCCGCCGATCTCAACCCGGCCGTGGTCAAGCTCTTCAATGAGGAGCTGGAGCGCGTGCGGAAGCTGAAGTAACGGCTGCGCAGGTTCGGTAAAGGCCAGACCATGGCAAAAGCCATCGATCTCTACTGTCACGTCCTCAAATACGTGATTGCGGCATTTCTCGCCGTGATGGTGGTGCTGGTGTTCGGAAACGTAGTGCTGCGCTACGGCTTCAACTCCGGTATCGCCTTCTCGGAAGAACTGTCTCGATGGCTCATGGTCTGGCTTACCTTCCTCGGTGCCGTGGTGGCGCTGCGGGAGCGGGCGCATCTCGGTGTGGATACGCTCGTCATCCTGCTGCCGCCGCTGGGCAAGCGGATATGCTTCATTGTCAGCTACGGGCTGATGCTGTTCGCCGATTGGCTGCTGCTGTCGGGGAGCTGGACGCAGGTGCTGATCACCCTGGGTGACCGTGCCCCGGCGACCAACCTGTCTGTCGGTGTCTTCTATGCCTCCGGCCTGGTCTTCGGTATCTCGGCCGGAATTATCCTGATCTACGACATTGTGCGTGTGCTGAGGGGCCGCCTGACCGAGGACGAACTTGTCTCGGTCAAAGAGTCCGAAGAACTTTAAGGCGCGCATCCATGACCATTACGGTTTTCACCCTGTCATTGCTGGGCGCCATGGCGCTTGGCATGCCGATTGCCTTCGCGCTCGTGATCTGCGGCGTCGCGCTGATGTATCAGCTCGATATCTTCGATGCCCAGATCGTCGCCCAGAATATCATCAATGGTGCCGACAGCTTCCCGCTGATGGCGGTGCCGTTCTTCATGCTGGCCGGCGAGGTGATGAACAGCGGCGGCCTGTCCAAGCGCATCGTCAATGTCGCCATGGCCTTCGTCGGTCATATCAAGGGCGGGCTCGGTTATGTCGCCATCTTGGCGGCCTGCATCCTGTCGGCGCTGTCCGGCTCGGCGGTGGCCGATGCCGCGGCGCTCTCGGCTTTGCTCATTCCCATGATGACCAGGGCTGGTCATGACAAGGCCACGTCCGGTGGCCTGATCGCGGCCTCGGGCATCATCGGGCCGATCATTCCACCCAGCATCGGTTTCGTTATCTTCGGCGTGGTCGGCGGCGTCTCCATCACCAAGCTGTTCCTGGCCGGCATCTTTCCCGGCCTGATGATCGCCATGGCACTCTGCGTGACCTGGTGGTGGAAGGTGCGCAACGAAGACATCACCATGCCGGCGCGCCTGCCCTGGCGTGAAAAACTGCATGCGGTGGTCGACGGCGTCTGGGCGCTAGGCCTGCCCTTCATCATCATTTTCGGCCTGAAATTCGGCGTCTTCACGCCCACCGAGGCGGCCGTTGTCGTGGCGGTCTATGCCCTGTTCGTGGCGACCTGCATCTATCGTGAGCTGAAATGGAACCAGCTGCTGCCGGTGTTCATCAAGGCGGCTCTCACCACCAGCGTGGTGATGTTCCTGGTGGCGGCGGCGCTGGTGTCGTCCTGGCTGATCACGGTGTCGGAAATCTCCGCCCAGATCGTTGATCTTCTGCGGCCCTTCATGGGCAATCAGACGCTGTTGCTGATCGCCATCATGGTCATCGTGGTGATTGTCGGCACCGCACTCGACATGACGCCGACCATCCTGATCCTGACGCCGATCCTGATGCCCATCATCAAGCAGGCCGGGATCGATCCGGTCTATTTCGGCGTGCTGTTCATCATCAACAACTCCATCGGCCTGATCACGCCACCGGTGGGTGTGGTTCTGAACGTGGTGGCGGGCGTTGCCCGCATTCCGATGGCCGACCTTATCAAGGCCGCATGGCCGTTCATGTGGGCCGAAATCGTCATCCTCTTCCTGCTGGTGCTGTTCCCGTCGCTGGTGATGGTGCCGGCCAAGTGGTTCAGCTGACGATGTACGCGTTTTGACAACTGGGTAATGCCATGACCGCTCGACTCCTGATCCTGAACGGGCCCAACCTCAACATGCTGGGCATCCGCGAGCCGCATATCTATGGCTCCACCACGCTGGCCGAGATCCAGCAGGACTGCGAGGCCTTCGCCGC
Source organism: Ferrovibrio sp. GW821-FHT12E11 (assembly GCF_058806975.1). Taxonomy (NCBI): domain Bacteria; kingdom Pseudomonadati; phylum Pseudomonadota; class Alphaproteobacteria; order Rhodospirillales; family Rhodospirillaceae; genus Ferrovibrio; species Ferrovibrio sp. GW821-FHT12E11. Next base: position 908,756 of record NZ_JBXAQG010000001.1, on the reverse strand, counting down.
CAGCGCCGGTGCGCGGCTGACCTTCCTGCAGTCCAACCATGAAGGCGTTCTGGTCGACCATATCCAGCAGGCGCGCGGCGTGGCCGATGCCATCATCATCAATCCCGCCGCCTATTCCTTCACCTCGGTGGCCATGTACGACGCGCTGAAGATTTTCGAAGGGCCGATCATTGAGGTGCATATTTCCAACATCCACGCCCGCGACGAGATGCACCGCCATTCCAAGCTGTCGGCGGCGGTCAAAGCCGTCATCTGCGGCCTTGGCCCCTATGGCTATATTGTGGCCATGCAGGCCGCGCTGCAGAGTCTTGGCAAGCTGCCGGCCCGGCTCCAGCCGCCGGTCGGCGCGGCGGCCCAGTAAGCGGGGAAACCATGCAGGGCGAGGGATTTCTGGCGATCTGGAGCGATGTCGAGTCGGCACAGGAGACGGACTACCTGCACTGGCTCACCCGCGAGCACACGACCGAGCGCATGGGCGTCGAGGGCTTCCGGGCTGTTCGTGTTTTTCGTGCGCTGGACGACACCGTCCGCCGCTTTCTCATCGTCTACGAGCTGGAAACGCCGGAGGCCCTGGCCGGACAGTCCTATCTGGACCGCCTGAATGCACCAACGCCCTGGTCGCAGCGGATCATGCCGATCCTGGGCAATTTTGTGCGCGGCGGTGGCCGGCGGACTCTCTCGAAAGGCACCGGTAGCGGCGGCTATATCGCCGCGCTGCCGTTTGCAGAGGCGCTGACGGACAGCGACAAGATTGCTGACAGTCTTGTGGCGCAGGACCGGATCGCCGCCGTCCATCTGCTGGAGACCGACGCGGCCAGGACGTCGATCCAGACCAACGAGAAGAGCCTGCGGCCGAAGGATCAGTCGTTTCACAGCCTGCTGCTGCTCGAGGGACTGGACCAGGCCGCGATCCGCAAGGCACTCTCGGCCTGTCCGGCGGTGTTGCCGGTCGGCATGCCGGCACAGGATGTGCCGCTCTATGCCTGGATGTTTTCACTGGATGCCGAGGCGGTCCCATGAGCAGCTCATCACAGAAGCCCCTGCGCATCGGCGTGCTGGGGGCTGCCAATATCGCCCGCGCCTTTACCAATGGCTGTGCACCGTCGCAGACGGTGCAGGTCGTCGCGGTCGCCAGCCGCGGTCAGGCCAAGGCCGAGTCCATGGCGGCGGAGCTGGGCATCGGGCGCGCCATCGGTTCCTATGAAGCTCTGCTGGCCGATCCCGATATCGATGCCATCTATATTCCGTTGCCGAATGCGCTGCATGCTGAATGGGCCATCAGGGCCGTCGATGCCGGGAAGCATGTGCTCTGCGAGAAGCCGCTGGCGATGACGGCGACAGAGGCGAAAGCCATGTTCGCTGCGGCCAATCGCCGGGAGGTTTTCCTGCGCGAGGCTTATCCCTACATGGCGCAACAGCAGACCATCCAGATGCGCCGCCTGATCGGGGAGGGCGCCATCGGCGCATTGCAGCTGATCCGCTCAAGCTTCAGCGTGCTGTTCCGGGATCCGGCCAATATCCGACTCAGCCCCACGCTCGGTGGCGGTGCCCTGTATGACGCCGGCAGCTATGCCGTCAGCCTGGTCCGCATCGTGGCCGGGCGCCGGCCGCTGCGGGTGCAGGCGACCTCGGTGAACGACCACAACGGCGTCGACATGACCACGCTGGCCAATATCGAATTCTCCGATGGACTGGTGGCGCAGGCATCCTGCACTTTCGCCGCCGCCTATCACCGCAGCGCCTCGGTCTCCGGCGACAATGGCATCATCGAGACGAATTACCTGAACCATCCGCCGGTCGGCGGCCCGGCCGTGCTGCAGGTCCGCCGCGGCATCCCGATGACGGTGCCCTTCGAGGCGATCCCGGTGCCGGACGGCAACGGCTTCCGTCTGGAGGCGGAATCATTTGCGGATCTGGTGGCCGGCCGCGCGGCCTGGACCGGCGCGACGCCGGAAGAGTCGATCGATATCGCCCTGACCCTGGATGCGATCCGGGCCAGTGCGGCGTCCGGCCGCTGGGAAAACGTCGGGACGTAACGTCGGCGGGGTTTCAGTCAGCAGCGTCGACGGCTGGCAGGGCAAGCCCGGCGACCGGCAGTTCGCTCGCCGGCAGTTCGGCATCGTCAGCCTGGCCGCAGACCTTCACCAGCTTGAACAGCGCTTCCCGCATGTCGTCATCGGGGATCGACGAGAAGTAGCGCACCAGGTCCAGCGACTGGCGGCGCGAGACGGCGGCGGCATCCATGCTCTGGGTGCTGGCCGTGCTGCCGGCCTCGGGCGAATTATGATCGAAGAAATACGACGGCGGGATATTCAGCGCCTGGGCCAGCTGCTGCATGCGGCTGGCGCCGATGCGGTTATGGCCTTTTTCGTATTTCTGGATCTGCTGGAAGCTCAGGCCCACGGTGGCGCCCAGCTTTTCCTGGCTCATGCCTGCGAGCACGCGGGCCGCGCGCAGGCGCTGGCCGACATGGATATCGGTCGGATTGGGTTTGCGCTGCATGACGGTGGTTTCCTGTCGGCCGGGCTGGAAGTTCATGGCATGCGTCTCATTGCAGTGAGAAGGAAGGAGCGATGGCGAGGTCGTAGGGAATGGTGACGATGAAATGCGGGCCGACCGGCACGGCGAGGCGGCGATATTCCACCTGCGGTCCCTGCAGCGAACGGATCAGATGTACGCGCGGCGCCTGCATCTGGGCGATCTTCATCAGCTGGTCGTGCAGCATCAGGCCGAAATCGCGGTTGGCCAGCTCGCGTAGGTCGCGGCCCAGCACGCTCTGGCTCGGCCGGATCGGAATGGCGTCGCCCATATGGACCGGCCGCACCGCACCGCCATCGACATTGAGGATGTGGCAATGCTCGAACAGGCCGCGCTCGTTCAGGAAGCTGAGCGGCGCCCGGCCGCTCTGCTGCAGGCCGGCGGTCACCTCATGCAGGTTGCCCAGCGCCGGATCGTCGAACTGTGCGGCGGTATAGGATTCTTCGCTGAACTGCCAGTTGCGCGGCATGCCATGCTGGCGCAGCTCGTCCATCAGGCCGGGCAGGCCGCGGGTGGCGAAATAGCCGTCCAGCTGGTCGATATCTTCAAAGCTGAAACGGTTGGCGCCGCGGAACCAGGCCCGCAGGGTGGTGACGTCATGGCCCAGCTCGGCACCCAGCTCGGGCAGGGCCACGCGCAGCATGGCCATGCGGCGCCGGACCCCCTGTTCCAGGCGGGTCGCCAGGTCGGTATTGAGCGGGCGCTTCGACATACATCCCCCGGTAGTAGTCTGAAGTCTGAAGCGGGGAAACTTCCCCCGTGATGAGGATTATTCCCCCGCTCAGGCTCAGCTTGTCAACCAACTTTACGCATAGGCACCGTGTCCTCGTGTGAAAGTGGTGCATAAACCACTTTTTCCGGCAGTATGCCGGGCATTTCCCGCACATCTCCGCGCAGGGCATAGACCGGCTCGGCTGCATACCGGCGTAATAGTTGTGCCCGGCTGGCCTGCACAACATGTAGCGGCTCGTCGAATCCGGTGCCGGCGCAATAGGCTTGGAAGGCCTCGCCGGCCTCGGCGAACGCATAGCCATCGTCACCCAGTGCCAGCGGGATATGGTTGGGCCGCACGAAGCCGAAGTTATGGTCGGTGCGGTATTGCTCGACCATGTAGGCATGCACCAACTGGATCACGATGCCGATCAGGCCGTGGCGGCGCCAGGACGGCTTGATCCAGCCGCCGCCGACATAGCCGAGCCGGCCGGACAGGTCGGTCTCGGGCGGCGTGCCGGCCGACCACAGCGGGGCGGCGCGGTCGATGAACAGCGACTGGCTGGCCATCAGCTTGCGCAGGCCGCCGCGCCAGGCCGGTGCCAGCACCAGCCGGCCGGCGCCGCAGCCGATCGGGTTACGATGGCTGTCGAAGATCTGCAGCCAGAAGAACGAGCGGTCGTCGAGCCGCACGAAGGTGGCGTCCAGCGGGCTGGCCGGTTCGTGACCGGCCATGCGGCAGTAAAAGTCGCGGAACGAGGCGCCGTCGGAATTCAGCCGGATGCCCAGTCCGGCCGAGGTCAGCGCCGCGATCAGGGCGCCGATATGCTGCTTCGTCGAAGACATGGTGGTGTTTCCCCTTGGTTGAACCGCCACAACTGGCGGCAGACTATTGGGGCGGCGAGGGCGGCGCGTCACAAGCGGATTCGGCCGGATGGCCGACGATGCGGCGAAACCGGGTATGATGCCGCGCAGTATGTTCGGCAGGGTTGCGCAATGGACAGGAGTATGCGGTTTGGCTACCTCTTATGCGCATAGCCAACACAGTGGCACGCTGTGTTTAGCGGTCCCTGAAGGCTGGCGGCGGCCGGAAACGCATATCATTCCGGTGCCGGAACGTTGATTCGTCCCATGGAGATACCAATGAAAGGTCTGGTGGCCTGTGCGGCCTATGGCAAGGGCAGCCGCATCTGCGACGTGCCGCTGGATGAATCCGCCTTCCATCTGCCGGCGGGTGCGGATTTCGTCTGGATCGGTCTCCATGACCCCGATCCTGATGCCCTGGAAAACCTGCAGAAGCGTTTCGGCCTGCATCCGCTGGCGGTCGAGGATGCGGCCATGGCGCATCAGCGCCCGAAGCTGGAAGTCTATGGCGATGGCCTGTTCATCGTGTTGCGCACGGCGCGGCTGGTGAACGGCGATGTCGAATACGGCGAGACCCATATCTTCGCCGGCCAGGGCTATGTGATCTCGGTGCGCCATGGCGCCTCGTCCTCCTATGCCGAGGTGCGCAGCCGGCTCGAGCGCAAGCCGGCGATGCTGCAACTGGGCGAGCAGGCGGCGGTGCATGCCATCGTCGATTTCGTCGCCGACAATTTCTTCCCCGTCATCGACGACATCGCGGGAGAACTGCGCGAGATCGAGAATCGGGTGCTGGACGAGACGCTCGACCGCGTGATGATCGCCCGTATCTACGAACTGCGCCGCGAACTGCTGGGCATGCGCGGCATCGTGCTGCCGCTGCTGGAAGTGAGCGGCCGGCTCGAAAGGCTGGACCTGCCGCTGCTGACGCCGGATATCCGGCCCTATTTCCGCGACGTGCACGATCATGTGCAGCGCGTGGCCGACTCGATCGACGATCTGCGCGAGGGGCTGGCGGCGGCCTTCGAGACCGAAATCCTGCTGGCCGGTGTGCGGCAGAACGACATTGTGCGCCAGCTCGCCGCCTGGGCGGCGATCCTGGCGGTGCCGACGGCCATTGCCGGCATCTACGGCATGAATTTCGAGCATATGCCCGAACTGCATTGGCGCTACGGCTATGGCCTGGTGCTGGGGGCGGTGGCCGGCATCTGCGGCTGGCTGTTCTGGCGATTCCGCAAAAGCGGCTGGCTGTAAGAGGCTTTTCTGCCCGGCAACCGCCCGGTCACAGGGCTGTCGCCGAAACGGCATCTCGGTCACAGGCCGGTCACAGCGGTCGCTGAACTGTAGCAGCCAGATCACACCCGCTGCGCTGCGCTTTCGCCTAGGCTTTGTTCATCAAGACAAGCCCGAGCGGAGGTTCACATGACGACCACTCTGAAGATCGAAATCGAGGCCGCCCAGCGCCAGGCTCAGCAGTTGCGCCAGGAACGCGAGATTTGCGACCGCGAAATCAGCCTGATGAGCGGCCACTTCTCGCGCGCCTGCGGCACGCTGTCCGATATCGACAGCTTCTCGGCCAGTCTGCGCCGCCGTCGTCGCCTCGACGATGAGCTGAAGCTGACCACCCGTCAGGTGGTGGCGATGCGCCGCCAGCTCGTCGTGCAGAGTGGCTACAAGGCCGCCCATAGCTGACGCTGACCCATTCCTCGTCCGCCGTTTTGCAGAGCCGGCGGGCACCACGGGAACACGGCCGCAGGGAAGTCACCCCTGCGGCCGTGTTGCATTTCAAGCCCGTGAGCGTCAGGGGCGCGAGCGTCAGGCCCGCAGCGCCACCACATTGTCAGGCCGGACAGCACCGCCGCCGGTCCTGAAGAAGCTGACCAGATGGGCCAGCTGGGTTGCCTGCTGCGACAGGGCCTGGGCCGAGGCGCTGGTTTCTTCGACCAGGGCGCCGTTGCGCTGGGTCATTTCGTCCATGGTGCCCACCGCGGTGTTGATCTGATCCAGGCCGGTGGCCTGTTCGCGGCTGGCGCCGGCGATCTCGGCCACGATGTCCGATACCTTCTTGATGGCGGTGACGATCTCGGTCAGCGAGGCTCCGGTCTGATTGACCAGCGCCGCACCGGTTTTCACCTGCGCGTTCGATTCCGTGATCAGCGCCTTGATGTCTTTCGACGCGTTGGCCGAGCGCTGCGCCAGTGCGCGCACTTCCTGCGCGACGACGGCAAAGCCCTTGCCGGCCTCGCCGGCACGGGCGGCTTCCACAGACGCATTCAGCGCCAGCAGGTTGGTCTGGAAGGCGATCTCGTCGATCAGGCCGACGATATCGGCGATCTTGCGGGCACTGGCCTCGATCTGTGTCACGGCGGTGACGGCATTGGCGACGACGCTGCCGCCCTTTTCGGCGGTATCGCGCGCCACTGTCGCCAGCTGGTTGGCGGCCTGGGCGTTGTCGGCATTCTGCTTCACCGTCGCGGTGATCTCATGCATGGAGGCCGCCGTCTCTTCGATGCTGGCAGCCTGCGATTCCGTGCGGCTGGCCAGATCCTGGCTGCCAGTCGAGATTTCGGCGGCTGCTTCCTTGACGGCAACCGAGCTCTGGTTCAACTCGCCCGCAATCTCGCGCAGCTTGCCGGCCATCTCGTTGATGCCACCCTTCAGCTTGCCGAAGACCCCGTGATAATCGCCACGGATATCGTTGGTCAGGTCGCCCTGGGCCATGCCGGCCGTCACGGTGGCGATCTCACCGGTCACCTGCTGCAGCATCGAGGTCAGGCCGTTGAGGCGCTGGCTGATGGTCAGCAGGAAGCCTTCCTTGTCGCTTTCGTTCAGGCGGTTGTCGAGGTTGCCGGCGGCGGCCTTGTCGCACAGCGCTGAAATTTCCTCGATCGCTTTGCGCTCGCGGATTTCGCGGGCGCTGCGCTGTTCCTCGGTCACCCGACGCTGTTCGGCGATATCGGCTTCGGCCTTTTCGCGGGCAATCATATTGTCCTTGAATACCTGCACGGCGCGGGCCATCGCGCCGATTTCGTCCTTGCGGGCGGCACCGTCGACCATCGCACTGGTGTCGCCCTTGGCGAGCGTGCCCATGGTGTCGGTCATGCGGCGGATCGGGCGGGTGATGGTGCCGATCGCAATGAACCCGGCAATCAGCAGGGATATTATGATCGAACCGGCCACGGCGAGCAGCATGTTGATGCGCTCCTGGGCATACATGGCCGAGATTTCGTTATTGATGTCGTTGACGGCCTTTTCATTATTGTTGACCGATGTCTGGATGCGTTCGATCAGCTCGTCGCGCGCCTTGGCATTCTCCGGTGCCGTGGCAAAGGCCTGGGCCGCGACACCATCCTGTTTCTCGGCGATGTCGATAATGCGGCGGCGCGTGGCGATAAAGGCTTCGATCTGGCCGCGCAGTTCGGCGAAGGCCTGGCGGCGGTCGGCCGGCACCAGGCGTTCCCACTTGAGGGTCTCCTGCATGACCTTGTCGAAATTCTGTGCCGCCGTGGCGCCGAAGCGCTTCAGTTCATCGGCGTTGCGGGCGGAATAAATCGCGCGGCTGTCGGCGATCACGGTCTGCAGCAGCGCATAGACGCGCATGCCCTGCAGGGCGCGGCTCGAAATGGCGGTCATATCGTCGGTCTTCTGATCGGAGACATCAATGATGGAGCGGGCCATGATCCCGATGCCCAGCGTCGAGGCTGACAGCAGAAGGATGACGAAAAAGATTCGGGTCAGGATTTTTGTATCGGAGAGCAGGCGGGACATGGCGGCCTCAATGGGGTCAGCTTCTACCGCCCCCTCTTTAGGCCCGTATGGCGAGTATCAGAGCTAATTTTCCGTACATGTTTATGCAGAGTTTATGTGGCTGATGGCGCTATTTGCTCCGTATGCATCGAGGAGGCGGGCGACTTACGGTTGTTTGCCGGCTGTCCGCGCCGCGGCCACCGGATCGCTCAGCACCGACGGCATGGTCACCCGGGCCTTGTTCTTCCAGCCGACAAGGCTTTGATCGTCGCCGCGCAGCAACGCGCGGCAGGCCTTGGCCGCCACCTCGGCCGGATCGGTCTTGGCGCTGTGGTTCACCTTCGAGCGCTGCATGCCGGCGCGTTTGAAGAAGTTGGTATCCGTCGGGCCCGGCAGCAGGGCCGTGACCGAGACGCCGGTATCCTGCAGCGAATGCCGGATCGCCTCGGCGAAGGACAGCACGAAGGCCTTGGTGGCGGCATAGACCACCAGATAAGGGTCGGGTGTGGTGGACTCGGTCGATGCGGTGATCAGGATCTTGCCGCGATGGCGCTGCATCATGTCATGCAGGATCAGTTTGGTCAGATGCACCACCGACACGGCGTTGAGCTGGATGATGCGCAATTCAGCTTCCAGATCGGTTTCGGCGAAATCGCCATAGACGCCGGCGCCGGCGTTGCAGCACAGCACCTCCACCGGTCCTGCTTCGCGGGCGGCGGTATACAGCGTTTCCACGCCATCGCGGGTGGCGAGGTCGCAGACCACCGCCTCGACCTGAACGCCACAGGCACTGCTCAGGCCCTGGGCCGCCTCGCGCAGGGCGGCGGCGTTGTCGGCGGCGATCAGCAGGTCGTGGCCATGCTGGGCCAGCTCTCGTGCCAGTTCGTAACCGATGCCGCGCGAGGCACCGGTCACCAACGCCAGCGGCCGGCCGGATCGGCGGCGCGAATGGGTTTCGGTACCGGGAATACTGTGGATCAGTCGGTGGGCCATCACTGTGCTCCTGTCTCATGCCGTTGGGGGCTATGCCGGGGCAACCCGGGGCGCCGAGACAGGTTCCGTCGATGCCGGCCATGCCGCCTACCATATTATGCGGTTACGACCTGTGGAATTTGCTTGTCGCAAATAGAACAAATATGGTACAAGCGGAAGGGTTATATAACAATGGAGTGGGGCGGCATGGCGGGCGACTATACCTATCGGTGTCATGACGTTTGTCTGAGCATGTTGGACTGGGCGCGGTTCGCCGATGCACTTTATGACAATTTTCCCGAAGGCAGATATTTTAACAATCCGTCGATCTTGAGCCGCATGTGGAGGGAACCGCCGCCATGTATGCAGGGGGAACACATGCTGCGGCTTAGCGACGGCGCAGATTCGCTGAATCCTGATGATCACTCAGAGACCGAGATGCATTTCGATCCGGACTGGCGCCCGCAATGGTATGTGACAGGCGAACCGATCAACGACTTGCTGCCTGAACCGGGCTCTCACTGGGATCTGCGCCAGCCGCGCCTGCCGGCTTTCCGCTTCGAGTTCAGTTTCGTTAAACCTGCGGCAGACGGGCAGCCCGAGCATATGAGCGGGGATGGCAAGTACTGGTTCTTCTACGAGCCGGGCAATCGCGAGCATCTGGCGATCGGTCATCGGGCCTTCCGGTTGTTCCGCGAGGTCGCGACCAACCAGAACCAGCTCGTTGTCGCGACAGATGGCAGGGTGTTGCAGCGCCGGCGCATATCGGGACTTTGGCTCGGTCGCGATGCCATCCGCTGGGCCAAGGAAGACCCTGCCAGACTGCTGGCCTATTACGATGACGCAAGCGATCCGGTGGGGGTGCGGCCGTCGCTTTGAACGGGCTCCAATTGGCCAGAACTGGCCTCGAACTGGCCGGAACCGGCATCGAATTGGCTCTCAACGGGCCCGCATGGGTATCAAATTGGCATCGCATGGGCCCGGACTGGGCCTGAACTGGCCCGCTCATCATGGCGCGGGGACCTGTCAGGCCCTTGGAAAGGCTGGATTTCTCTGCCGCAATGGGCTGCAATCGGGTGTTTCATAACGCCGCCCGCAGTCTGAAGGGGGATTTCATGGCCGAGATGCAGACCGATGTCGCCGGAACCGAGTTGCAGGAGCGGCCCGTGAACGAGAATGCCCATCGCTGGCGCTTCTTCCGCGCCGGCGGTTTCGATCAGCTGCGCATCGAGACCGGCGAGGATCTGAAGCATCTCAGCCAGCTCGACCAGAAGCTCTGGCTGGCGCTGAGCTGTCCGGCCAAAGGCATCGATTTCGACCGTCGCACGCTCGAACTGATCGACGAGGACCATGACGGCCGCATCCGCGCCGTCGAACTGCTCAATGCCGTGCGCTGGACCTGCCGGCTGGTGCGCAACCCCGATGCGCTGTTCGCCGGCCATGCCGAACTGCCGCTCAACCAGATCGACGACAGCACGGCGGAGGGGGCACGCATCCTCGCCTCGGCCAGACGCATCCTCACCAATATCGGCAAGCCCGACGCCCATGCCATCGGGCCGGAAGATGCCGCCGATGTGGGCCGCATCTTCGCCAAGACCACGCTGAACGGCGATGGCGTGGTGCCGCCCTCGGCGGCGAAAGAGCCGGAAACGGCGGCGGTGATGCAGGCGATCATGAAACTGGTCGGCGAGAAGCCCGATCGCGGCGGCGAAACCGGACTCTCCAAGGACGAGGCCGATGTCTTCTTCGCTGCGGTGGATGCCTATATCGCCTGGTGGGACGAGGCCAAGGCGAAACCGGAGATCCTGCCGCTGGGCGAAGGCACCCTGCCGGCGGTCGAGGCCGTCCGCGCGCTGCAGTCCAAGCTCGACGATTATTTCTTCCGTTGCCGCCTCGCGGCTTTCGATCCGGTGGCCGGCGCCGCGCTGAATGCCGATGACAAGGATTTCGCCGCCATAGCCGATGGCGACCTGTCGGCCGGCACGCCGGCCGTGGCGGCTTTCCCGCTGGCGCGCATCGAGGCCGAACGGCCGCTGCCGCTGGGCCATGGTATCAACCCGGCCTGGGCCGCCGACGTGACGCGTCTGCGCGAGGCTGCGGTGCTGCCGTTGCTGGGCAGCGAAACCGGCACGCTGACCGAAGCCGACTGGCGCATGCTGCAGGAAAAACTCGAACCCGCCATGACCTGGCTGACACGCAAGGCCGGCGCCCTGGTCGAACCGCTCGGCATCGCCCGGGTGCGCGAGATCAAGGCGATGGATGCGCAGTCCAGGATCACCGCGCTGATCGCCGCGGATGCGGCGCTGGCGCCGGAATTCGAAGCCATTGCTTCGGTCGAGACGCTGGCGCGCTATGTGCGCGACCTCGTGCCGTTGCTCAACAACTTTGTCGCCTTCAAGGATTTCTACACCCGGCGCGGCAAGGCGATCTTCCAGGTTGGCACGCTGTATATCGACGGTCGCTCCTGCGATCTCTGTGTTGCCGTGGACGATCCGGCCAAGCATGCCACGCTGGCCTCGCTGAGTCGTATTTATCTGCTCTATTGCGACTGCACCCGGCGCGGTTCGGACGGCAAGCCGGCCCCAAATGCTACTGGTGAAAAGATGACGATTGCCGCCGCCGTTACGGCGGGCGATGCCGACCAGCTGATGGTCGGGCGCAACGGCGTGTTCTACGACCGCCAGGGCCGCGACTGGGATGCGGTGATCGTCAAGATCGTCAGCCATCCGATCTCGATCCGCGAGGCTTTCTGGCTGCCGTTCCGCAAGGTGGGAAAATTCGCCAACGAGCAGATCGAGAAATTCGCCACCGCGCGCTCCAAGGCCAACGAGCAGCAGATGACCAACAAGCTGCTGGAGACCGGCAGCCAGGCGATCTCGGGCGGCGCGCCGGCCGCACCGGCGGCAGCGCCGCCGCCGCCGGCATTCGACGCGGCGAAATTCGCCGGCATCTTCGCCGCCATCGGCCTGGCCATCGGTGCCATCGGCACGGCGCTGGCTTCGGTGGTCACCGGTTTCCTCAATCTGGCCTGGTGGCAGATTCCGCTCGCCATCTTCGGCGTGCTGCTGCTGATCTCCGGTCCGTCCATGATCATCGCGGCGATGAAGCTGCGGCAGCGCAATCTCGGCCCCCTGCTGGATGCCAATGGCTGGGCGGTGAATGCGCGGGCGCTGATCAACATCCCCTTCGGCAGCAGCCTGACCCAGCTGGCAAAGCTGCCGGCCGGCTCCGAACGGGCGCTGACCGATCCTTACGCGGAAAAGCAGCGGCCCTGGGGGCTGTATATCCTGCTGGCCCTGCTCGTGGCGGTCGGCATCGCCGGCTGGCGCTACGGCTGGTGGGCCCGGCTCCTCGGTTAACCAAGACGGCGATAGGGGAAAACCGCTAGAATGGCGGCCAGAGATCGACCATGAGCCTGCAACCGCGCTTCTTCAACGCCATCGGCACGCTGCGCCATGCCGACCGCCTCGGCTTCCTGACCCAGGATGTCCGTGCGGCTGGCACGGTGCTGGGGTTCTTCGGTGCCGCCGCGGCGCTGGGAGCGCGGCCTGACGAACTGGCGCTGATGGTCTGCCGTCGCCTCAGCCCGGCTGATCTGCATCGGCAGATCGTGCTGGTCTTCCATCAGAATGCGCCGTTTGCCGACAGCCTCGGCAAGCTCTATCGCGCCCATGGCCGGCCGCTCGGTTTCGAGGGCCAGAAGCGCTGGTGCGCGATCCCCGAGCCGGCGTTCCTCGGCGATGAAACCTTCGCGCTGCTGGCGGCGCGGTTCCCCAATCTGCTGCTGATCGACCAGGATGCCGACGGCAAATCGCATGTCGCTGTCTATGCCTCGATGGGCTTCAGCGAGCATCCGCAGCTCAAGCTCGCGCCGCTCGGCCGCTCGGCTGCGCCGCCGATGCAGCAGGGACCGGCCAAGGTGACGCCGCTGCCGCGCCGGGTCATTCCGGTGCCGCCGCGGCCGCAGCCGCGTGCGCTGTCATCGGTATCGGCGCCGGTGGTGCCGTTGCGGCCGCGGCGCCTGAAAAGCGTGGTGGCGCTGAACGAAACCGTCGAGCGCAAGGTTGTGAGCGAGTTCCGCCGCCTGTTGCAGGCAGTGGCGCATTATTCCTGAGTGATCGGGCCCGTGCACATATAGGCGCCGTCCTGGTAGACCAGCGGCGCCACGTCGCTGCGGCAGTTGGCCCGCACCACCCGGGCGATGCAGATCGAATGGCTGCCATAGGCATGCAGCGCCTCGACCTCGCAGAAGATATTGGCCTGGGCATCGGTGAGGAAGGGCACGCCGCTGGCATCGTTCTGCCAGTCGCCCTCGGTGAAGCGGATCTCGCCTTCCACCGCACCGCCGAAGACTTCCGACAGGCGCTGCTGGCTGCAATGCAGCAGATTGATGCAAAGCCGTTTGCCCAGCCCGAGCTGGGCATGCAGCGCCGCCGAGCGGTTGACGCAGGCCAGCACCGCCGGCGGATCGGCCGAGACCGACGTGACGGCGGTGGCGGTCATGCCGTGGCGCTGGCCATCGTCCGCCGTCGTGGAGATCACGGTGACGGTGGCGGCCAGCCGGCGCATGGCATTGCGGAAGGCGACGTTGAGCGGATCGGTCATCGCATTATGATGTAGCGGAGGGAAGCGGCCAGTTAAAGTGCCCCGGAAAGTGCCTTGGGCAATTCGCGGGCGACGCTTTCCGCCAGGCCGGTCCAGTCGTTGCGTGCCTGCTGGCGCCACAGCCGGGCGGTCGGATACCAGGGTGTGGTGTCGCTGCCCTGGGTCCAGTACCAGTGCGGCGAAATGCCCCGGTGCAGCAGCAGCCAGGTCGGCTTGCCCAGGGCAGCCGCCATATGGGCCGTGGTGTTGCTGGTGGAAATCACCATGTCCAGCGCGGCCACCTGGGCGGCGAATCCGTCCAGATCCTTCAACTGGTCGATGGCCGGATCGTAGAGCAAGTCGACGCCATGGGCAGCCAGCAGCGCCGCGCGGTCGTCGGCGCGGTTACCGTATTGCAGGTCGACGAAGCGGTAGCCGGGCAGGGTGAGGATCGGCGCCAGATCGGTCAGCTTCGCCGACTTTGGCGCGCCGAGCTTGATGTTGCCGCTATGCCAGGCCACGCCGATCAGCGGCCGCGGATCGGTGGCCTGATACTGCGCGCGGATTGCGGCGGCGCGTGCCATGTCGGCCCGGATCGGCAGGGCGCCGGTACAGTCAGCCGGGCTGGACCGGAACACGGCGGCGAGATCGAACAGCGTCGCCTGCACGGTGAGATCGGGTTCCAGCAGGCGCGGCTGCGGCGGGTTGGTGCGTGCGTGCAGTTCGATATCGGGGAAGCTGCGCGCCAGGATCGGGATCATGCGCGGGTCGCATTCGATCACCGGCGTGATGCCGCGTGCGAACAGTTCGGGCAGCAGGCTCCACAGCACCAGCGATTCTCCCACACCCTGCTCGGTGAACAGCAGCATATGCGCGCCGGGCGGCAGCGCCTCGCCCTTCCAGAAGGGCAGGGTGAAGGGCCGCTTGTCGCGGTCGGTGTCGGCCAGACTCCAGCGCGCCTCGAAATGCGGCCAGGCATTGCGGTAATCGCCTTTGACCATCAGGGCCGTGCCATAGCGCATATGGGCTTCGCCATGGCCGGGCTGCTGGCGCCAGGCGCGTTCATACCATTGCAGCGCGGCCTCCAGATCGTCACGGCCGCGGGCGAGGTCGCCGCGCGCCAGCGCCACGTCCAGGCCGGCCTGCAGTTTGACGGGCGCGCTGTCCATGGCGGCAAAAGCCGCTTCAGCGCTTTCATAGTCACCGCTGGCCAGCAGGGCGAGGCCGAGATTCTTGCGGAAGAAGCCCATCTGCGGCTTGAGCGCGATGGCGCGGTTCAGCGCCGTTATGGCGGCAGCATAGTCGCGCAGGTCCATGCGCGCCGTGGCCAGGTTGCTCCAGGCATCGGCCCAGTCGGGTTTCAGCGTCAGCGCCGTTTCGTAGGCGGCGGCGGCCTCTTCGGCCTGGCCCAGCTGGCGCAGCAGGTTGCCACGGTTGCTGTGTGCCTCGGCGGAACCGGGGTTGAGGCTGAGCGCGCGGTCCAGCGAGTCCATGGCGGCCTCGGCCTGGCCGGTCAGGCGCAGCAGTTCACCCAGGTTGCTGTGGAAGGGGGCATGGCCGGGACTGAGCCTCACGGCTTCCTGGAGCAGGGGAATGGCCTCGGCGGTGCGGCCGGCCCCGTGCAGCGCGATGGCCCGCTCGTTGAAGGGCGTGCCGGCCAGCACGATACCGGGTGCGACTCCGGGCGCCGAGGCGGTCGTGCCGCCTGTCGCTGCCTTCCCCTGGGCCCGCCGTTCCTTCCGATTCACGCCTTCCTCCATACTGAACCTTACCCCTTGCCCCGGGACCCCTTAAAAAACCCCTTTAATGCCCGTCTTGACTTCCGATTTTCGGAAATCATCTTGCAATCCAGACCAGATTGGTCTTATTTGCCGCCGTCCAACCGGACCAGCCCGGTATGGATTGCTAATTGCGAAGGATTTGCAACATGTTGCGCCTGAGCCGCCTGGCCGATTACGGCGTCATGGTGATGGCCCATATCGCCGCCGAACCTGCGGGCGTGCATAACGCACCCGATGCGGCGGCGGCTACGGGCCTGCCGGGACCGACAGTGGCCAAGATCATGGCCAAGCTCGGCCGCGCCGGTCTGCTGGTGTCCCATCGCGGCGCCCATGGCGGCTACCGCCTGGCGATGCAGCCGGAGCAGGTTTCCGTTGCCGCCATTGTGACGGCGCTGGATGGTCCGATCGCGCTGACCCAGTGCTCGGACCATCACACGCCGAGCGCCTGCGACCGCGAGAATCTCTGTGTTTCGCGCCGCGGCATCAACCGCATCAACACGGCGATCCGCAGCGCGCTGGAAGGCGTGACGCTGGCCGAGTTGGCGCGGCCTTCTTACGACTTCCTCAGTCCCCTGCCGCCGCGCGCCAATGCGCCGGCGCCCAACGCTTAAAATACGGAGCCACGCCCCATGGCTGCCAATGCCCAAACCATCGAAACCGTCGAAGGCCTGGCCGGTGACTATAAATACGGCTTCGTTACCGATATCGAGTCCGAGCTGCTGCCCAAGGGCCTGAGCGAAGACACCGTCCGCTTCATCTCGGCCAAGAAGGGCGAGCCGCAGTGGATGCTGGACTGGCGCCTGCGTGCCTATAAGGCGTGGCTGCGCATGGCCAAGGAAAAGGGCGAGCCGACCTGGGCCAAGGTCAGCTACCCGGAAATCGATTTCCAGGACATTCACTATTACTCGGCGCCGAAGAAAAACACGCTGAAGAGCCTGGATGAGGTCGATCCCGAGCTGCTGGCCACCTATGAGAAGCTCGGTATTCCCCTGAAGGAGCGCGAGATCCTGGCCGGCGTGGCGGTGGATGCCGTGTTCGACAGCGTCTCGGTCGCCACCACCTTCAAGGGCAAATTGAAGGATATGGGCATCATCTTCTGCTCGATGTCCGAAGCCGTGCGCGAATATCCCGAACTGGTGCAGAAGTATCTCGGCTCGGTTGTGCCGGTCACCGACAACTTCTATGCCACGCTGAATTCCGCCGTCTTCTCGGACGGCTCGTTCGTCTATGTACCGCCGGGCGTACGCTGCCCGATGGAGCTGAGCACCTATTTCCGCATCAACGAGGCCAAGACCGGCCAGTTCGAGCGCACGCTGCTGATCTGCGACAAGGGCGCCTACGTCTCCTATCTGGAAGGCTGCACCGCGCCGATGCGCGATGAAAACCAGCTGCATGCCGCCGTGGTCGAGCTGGTCTGCATGGAAGATGCCGAGATCCGCTATGCCACGGTGCAGAACTGGTATCCGGGCGACAAGAACGGCAAGGGCGGTATCTACAATTTCGTCACCAAGCGCGGCGCCTGCCGCGGCGCCCGCTCGAAGATCAGCTGGACTCAGGTGGAAACCGGTTCGGCCATCACCTGGAAATATCCGAGCGTGATCCTGCAGGGCGATGACTCGGTGGGTGAGTTCTATTCGGTGGCTGTGGCCAACAATGCCCAGCAGGCCGATACCGGCACGAAGATGATCCATATGGGCAAGAACACCAAGTCCACGATCATCTCCAAGGGTATCTCGGCCGGCAAGGCGCAGAACACCTATCGCGGCCTGGTGCGGGTGATGCCCGGCGCCACCGGCGCACGCAACTATTCTCAGTGCGACAGCCTGCTGATCGGCGACCGCTGCGGCGGCCATACCGTGCCCTATATCGAAGTGAAGAACCGCTCGGCCAAGGTCGAGCATGAAGCCACCACCTCGCGCATTTCCGACGACCAGCTCTTTTACTGCCGCCAGCGCGGTCTGTCCGAAGAGGATGCTGTATCGACAATCGTGAACGGTTTCTGCAAGGAAGTGCTGCAGAAGCTGCCGATGGAATTCGCCGTCGAAGCCCAGAAGCTGCTGGGTGTCAGCCTCGAAGGCTCGGTCGGTTAGAGATTACGCCCCAAGGATTGCCCCATGCTTGAGATCAAGAACCTGCACGCCAAAGTCGACGGTAAAGACATCCTGCGCGGCATCAACCTGGTGATCAATCCGGGTGAGGTGCATGCCATCATGGGCCCGAATGGGTCTGGCAAGTCGACGCTGTCCTATGTGATCGCCGGCCGCGACGGCTATGAGGTCACCGAGGGCGACATCCTTCTCAATGGCCAGAGCCTGCTGGTGATGGAACCGGAAGAGCGCGCCCGCGAAGGCCTGTTTTTGGCCTTCCAGTATCCGGTCGAGATTCCCGGCGTGGCCAATGCCACCTTCCTGAAATCCGCCGTCAATGCCGTACGCAAGCATCGCGGCCTGGCCGACCTGGATGCGATGAATTTCCTGAAAGTCGCCAAGGCCAAGATGAAGCAGCTGCAGATGGACGAGAAGTTCCTCTCGCGCCCGGTCAATGTCGGCTTCTCGGGCGGCGAGAAGAAGCGCAACGAGGTGTTCCAGATGCTGATGCTGGAGCCCAGCATGGCGATTCTGGATGAAACGGATTCAGGCCTGGATATCGATGCTCTGAAGGTCGTGGCCGAAGGCGTCAATGCCCTACGCAGCCCCGAGCGCTCAGCACTCGTGATTACCCATTACCAGCGCCTGCTGGACTATATCGTGCCGGACGTCGTGCATGTGCTGGCCGGCGGTCGCATCATCAAGACCGGCGGCAAGGAACTGGCGCTTGAGCTGGAAGCCAAGGGCTATGCCGATATCGTGGCGGACGCGGCCTGAGGACAGCATCATGGCCGCCTTGCCCCTGATCGATCATCTGGCCGGCGCTTATGAAGCGGCGGCCGCAGGCCTGCCCGGCGCCAGGACGCCGGCGGTGGCTGCGCGTCGCCAGGCGGCGCTGGAAACCTTCCGCCGTCTTGGCCTGCCGAACCAGAAGCTGGAAAGCTGGAAATTCACCGGCCTGAACGCGCTGGAGCGTCAGCAATGGGCCTTGCCGGCCAATGACGGAAGCGTCGATGCCGCACGCCTGAAGGCCACGGCCCTGGCTGCAGACAGTCACCGTCTCGTTTTCGTCAACGGCCGCTTCGATGCCGCCGCCTCGCGCATCGGCATCCTGCCGAAGGGCGTGACGCTGCTGCCGCTGAGCCAGGCCGGCGAGGCACTGCCGGCTGTTCTGGCTGCCGCCGGGGAAGACCGCACGGTATCGCTGAGCGAGCTGAATGCGGCCTTTGCCAGCGATGGTATGGTGCTGCAACTGGCGGACGATGCCGTGCTGGACCAGCCGGTCGAGATCGTCGCTTTCGGCGCCCCGGCTCTCGTCAACCTGCGTCACCTGGTTCGGCTAGGGAAAAACGCCAAGGCCACCCTGATCGAAAGCTATCGCGACGGCGGCACCGACGGCGCAGGCTGGAGCAATATCTTTGCCGGTATCGAACTCGGCGCCGGTGCACAGCTCACCCATATCCGCCTGCAGGGCGAAGCGGCGACCAGCTATCACGCGGCACTGGGCCGTGTCGCCGTGGGCGACGATGCCCGCTATGCCCATGTCTCGGTCCAGGCCGGCGGCGCCATGGCGCGGCACGAACTGCGCATCGAATATACCGGCCGCAATGCCGAAGTGGATGTGCGCGGCCTTGTGCTGGCGCGCGGCACGGCCCATCTGGACCACACCCTGTTCCTGCATCACGCCGCGCCCGACTGCCGCAGCAACCAGCTGTTCAAGCATGTGGTCGACGAGCAGGGCCATGCGGTGTTCCAGGGTGGCATCCGGGTTGCTCCGCACGCCCAGAAGACCGATGCACAGCAACTCAGCCGTACCCTGCTGCTGGCCGACCGCGCCCAGATCGATACCAAGCCGGAACTCGAAATCCTGGCCGATGATGTGAAATGCAGCCATGGCGCCTCGATCGGCGACGTGGATGCCCAGCAGCTCTTCTACATGCAGGCCCGCGGCATCAGTGCCGGCGAGGCTCGCCGCCTGCTGCTCAGCGGCTTTGCCTATGAGGTGGTGGAGGCCGTACCGGAGGGCGCGTTGCGCGACCATGCCGAGACGTTTGTCGAGGCCTGGCTGGCTGAAGGGGTGGTGCGATGAGCGCGCTGCCGAAAACCAGAACCGCCGCCTTCGATATCGAGCGCATCCGCGCCGATTTCCCGATCCTGTCGGAAAAGGTGCATGGCAGGCCGGTGGTCTTCCTCGACAGCGGTGCCAGCGCCCAGAAGCCGCGCGTGGTGATCGATGCCATGACCCGCATGTATGAGCGGGTCTATGCCAACGTGCATCGCGGCATCTACAGCCTGAGCCAGCAGGCCACCGACGAATACGAAAAATCCCGCGACATCATCGCCCGCTATATCGGCGCCGACAGCCGCGAGATCGTTTTTGCCCGCAACGCCACCGAAGCGATCAACCTCGTGGCGCATAGCTGGGGCTGGAAGCATCTGAAAGCCGGCGATGAGGTGCTGGTCACCCATCTGGAACACCATGCCAATATTGTGCCCTGGCAGATCCTGCGCGAGCGCTATGGCGTCGTGCTGAAGGTGGCGCCGATTGACGATGACGGCGCCCTGATCTGGGACGAATTCGTCAAGCTGATCGGGCCCAGGACCAAGCTGGTTTCGGTCGCCCATGTTTCCAATACGCTGGGCACCGTCCTGCCGGTCGCCGAGATCGTGAAGGTTGCTCATGAGAAGGGCGCGAAGGTTCTGATCGACGGCAGTCAGGCCGTGCAGCATATGCGCGTCGATGTGAAGGCGCTGGATGCCGATTTCTACGTCTTCACCGGC
The DNA here is from genome assembly GCF_058806975.1 of Ferrovibrio sp. GW821-FHT12E11. Classification (NCBI taxonomy): domain Bacteria; kingdom Pseudomonadati; phylum Pseudomonadota; class Alphaproteobacteria; order Rhodospirillales; family Rhodospirillaceae; genus Ferrovibrio; species Ferrovibrio sp. GW821-FHT12E11. The sequence goes on along the minus strand of NZ_JBXAQG010000001.1, from coordinate 888,694 downwards.
CATAAGCTCTATGGTCCCACCGGCATCGGCGTACTCTATGGCAAGGCCGAGGTGCTGGAGACCATGCCGCCCTGGCAGGGCGGCGGCGACATGATCCTGTCGGTGACCTTCGACAAGACCGAATACAACGACATCCCGCACCGCTTTGAGGCCGGTACCCCGGCTTTCGTCGAGGCGGTCGGCCTGGGTGCCGCCATCGAATATGTCGAAAGCATCGGGCTGGAGGCCATTGCCGCCCATGAGCATGACCTGCTGGCCTATGCCACCGAGAAGCTGTCGGCGATCAACTCGCTGCGCATCATCGGCACGGCCCGGGGCAAGACCGGCGTGATCTCTTTTGTGCTGGGGAGTATTCACCCGCACGATATCGGCACTATCCTTGACCGCGAGGGCATCGCGGTGCGGGTGGGCCAGCATTGCGCCCATCCGGTGATGGAGCGCTTCGGCGTGCCGGCCACCGTTCGGGTGTCGTTCGGGATGTACAATACGCGGGCTGAGGTGGATGCGCTGTGCGCCGGCCTGCAGCGGGTCAGGGAGATTTTCGGCTGATGTCGGCGGCAGGCGCAGAGCAGAAACCGGCGGTTCCGGCCCCGGAAGAGCTTCGGGAACAGGTCCTTGAGGCCCTGAAGACGGTCTTTGACCCGGAAATACCGGTTAACATTTACGAATTGGGCCTTATATACAAGGTTGAGGTGAACGAGGCGCGGGATGTCCAGATCGACATGACGCTGACCTCCGCCAACTGTCCGGCCGCCCAGTCGATGCCGGCCGAGGTGGAGCAGAAAAGCCGCTCCATCGCCGGTGTCGGCGAAGTGACGGTCGATGTCGTCTGGGATCCGCCGTGGAGCCCTGAGCATATGTCAGAGGCGGCCAGGCTCGAACTGGGTGTGATGTAAGGAAGCGATGCGATGACGGCCGTAGCCAAATTCAAACCGATCACGCTGACCGATGCGGCAGCGGAGCGGGTTCGCGCGCTGATCGCCCAGTCGGACAAGCCGGTGCTTGGCCTGCGTATCGCGGTCAAGACCAAGGGCTGTTCGGGTATGTCCTACGACATCCAGTATGCCGCCGAAGCCGAGAAGTTCGACGAAGTGGTGGAAGACAAGGGCGTCACGGTCCTGATCGAGCCGAAGGCGCAGATGTATATCTTCGGCACCGAGATCGACTGGGTGGAAGACAAGCTGCAATCCGGTTTCGTATTCCGCAATCCCAATGAAAAGGGCCGTTGCGGCTGCGGCGAGAGCTTCCACGTCTGACGCGGGAAGGCTGGCGGCTTATTTCAGCCCGTCGCGCCGGCGATAGATCGTATAACGCTCGAAATCCAGCGCCTTTTCGTAATCCTCGAAGCGCTTGGCGAACAGCGGATTGCGCGAGAAATAATCCAGATAATTGAAGGTTTCGCCCTGGCAGCGCGGAATGCCGGCGACGCTGTCGACGATCAGCAGCGACGGCTTCTTCTTGTAAAAATCCTCAGCCACGGTGCGGAAGACGAACAACTCCGCCGCCGTCATCGCTTCCGGCGGGTTGTACAGCGGCGCCAGTTCCTTGCAGTCGGCATAGGCGCCCTGCAGCAGCCATGTGCTCTCGAAGCGCATGGTCATGTGCATCTTCAGGTAATTGATCAGCGGGAAATGCGGATAGATGCCGGGCGACAGCACCAGGATGCGGTCGTTGCGGCGCTCCTGCTTCACCACATGCATCAGGCGCCGCAGATCGGATTCGCGGTATTCCAGTTGTTTGAAGAACGGCCGGCTGTGCAGGCATTCCTGGTAGAAGATCAGCAGCATCAGGGCGGCGGCAAACAGTTTGACCGGCCGGTTGTCGCTGCGCTTGGGCCAGACCACATGGTCCATCACATAGGCGATGATGGTGCCGGCGAGCAGCAGGGTGAAGGCCTGGGCCGGCAGGGCGTGATAGGGCCAGCCCTTGCCCTGGGCATAGGCCGAGACCAGGCCGCCGAAACCGGCCAGGCAGATGACGCGGGCCATATGCGAGCGCATGGCGCCGAAGGCGGCGATGGCCAGCAGCGGCAGGATCGCGGTGGGGGCGGCCAGGTTCTCGCCCAGCGCCAGGCTGAACCAGTTGTTCTGGCTGACTTCGCTGTAGAAGGCGCGAGCCAGCGGCAGGGCGACGGTGAAATATTCCGGCGTGACGATGACGGCGAACAGGGCATGGCCCACGCAGACCGCCAGCACCGCCCAGGGCGCCGGATCGGTCAGGCTGCGCCGGAGGGTGATCTGGCTGGCGATATAGAGTTCGACGAACAGCGGGATGCCGAGGAAATACGGCTTCATGGCGAAGCCCAGGCCGGCCATGATGCCGGTAGCGATTTTCAGGCGCTGGCTCAGGTCCTCGCCATCGGCGCGTCCGCTGGCCACCAGCAGATAGGGCATCGCCAGGATCAGCATGATGTGTTCGCGCTGGGCGAACATGTTGTTGGGATAGACGATCAGCAGGAACAGCAGCAGGGGCGGCAGCAGCGCATCCGCCGTGGCATGGGCGGGATCGAGGCTGGCATTCAGCACCACGCGGCAGGTGATGAAGGAGGCGCCGATGCCTATGCCGAGCAGGGCGACCAGCACAGTGGTGCCGGCGATGCCGGTCAGTTTGGAGATGCCCTCGGGCAGCAGATGCAGCACGAAGACCAGCGGGGTATTGATGTCGATGGCATCGACATAGAGTCGGGCGCCTTCGAGCCAGACGCGGGAGATATACAGGATGACCGCAGTATCGTGGTTGATCGGCGGCAGGAAATAGCCGGCAATCCAGAAGGTACAGACCGCCAGCACCAGGCCGTGCAGCAGGCGCGGCCAGTCCAGCCCGCGTCTTTGCAGGGCATCAGGTGGGGGCGTGGTCTGGTTCATGGGTCTATTACAGCAATCCGGACTGGCGGAGCCTAGGGTCGGCTTGGTAAATCTTCACTTACGACTGGGACTTATCTCAAAAACGGTCAGGATGCATGGAGCGGGTTGAATACCACCGGATGGCGATGCTGGAGACCACCATGTGGTGGTACCGGGCCCTGCATGCCGGCTTGATCGACCGCCTGGGTGCTGCCGGCCTGCCGGCCGGTGCGCGGCTGCTGGACGCCGGCTGCGGCACCGGCGGCCTGCTCGCCCGTATATCCGGCATGGTGCCCGCCCTGCAGCTGAGCGGCCTGGAATACGATGCCGAGGCGGCCGGACTGGCGCGCCAGAAGACTGGCCTGGCTGTCGAGGTCGGTTCCGTCAACGCCATGCCCTATGCCGATGCCAGCTTCGATGCGGTGGTCAGTGCCGATGTGCTGTGCCATGCCGGGGTCGACCAGACGGCGGCCCTGGCCGAGTTCCGCCGCTGTCTGAAGCCGGGAGGCCTGCTGCTGCTCAATCTGCCGGCCTATCAGTGGATGGCCTCGGCCCATGATGACCATGTCCACAATGCGCGGCGCTATACCGCCGGTGGCGCACAGGCCATGCTGGAGGCGGCGGGCTATGGGGCGGTGCGCTGCGGCTATTGGAACAGCCTGCTGTTTCCGTTAATGCTGCTGCACCGGCTGACGGCCAGAGGCTCGGGCGGGACGGAGCAGGGCAGCAGCGATGTGCGGCCGTTCCCGGCCTGGCAGGACAAGCTCTTTTTTGCCGTCACCGCGCTGGAACGGCATCTGGCCCGGATGGGGCTGCGGCTGCCGTTCGGCGGTTCGGTTTGGGTACAGGCCAGAAAAGCATGATCGACCAGCAGATGACCGCAACAGCATTCTCCGGCGCGCCGCAGACGGCACCCGCCTTCGCCCTGTCGATTGTGGTGCCGGTCTACAATGGCGCCACCAGCGTGCCGACCCTGGTTGAAGCCCTGGCAAAGCTGGAGGTGCCCGGCGGCCACGAGATCGTGCTGGTCAACGACTGTAGCCCCGACAATTCGCTGGAGGTCTGCCGCGAGCTGTGCCGCAGGAACGCCGTGGCGCTGACCGTGGTGAACCTGGCGCGGAATTTTGGCGAGCATAATGCCGTGATGGCGGGACTGAGCCATGCCCGCGGCGAATACATCATCAACATGGACGACGATCTGCAGAATCCGCCCGAGGAAGTCGTGCGGCTGTGGCAATACGCCAAAGACAACAAATACGACGTCGTCTACACCTACTATGCCGACAAGCAGCATGCTGCCTGGCGCAATCTGGGCAGCCGCTTCACCAACTGGTGTGCCGACCATCTGCTCGACAAGCCCAAGGGCCTGTATCTCTCCAGCTTCCGCTGCATGAGTGCGTTTACGGCGCGCAGTATCCTGGCGCATACCGGACCGTTCCCCTATGTCGACGGCCTGGTCATGCAGGTGACGCAGAATATCGGCCGCCTGCAGGTGCACCATCTGCCGCGCGCCGAGGGCCAGAGCAACTACACGATCCGCCGCCTGGTGCGGCTGTTCATGTCGATGTTCCTCAATTTCTCGGTCATGCCGCTGCGTATCGGCACACTGGTCGGCTTCGTCATGGCCGGGCTCGGCCTGCTGGTCTTCGTCGTCATCCTGATCGAGGCGATCAGTGGCCGCACGCCGCAGGGCTATGCCTCGGTGATGGCGGCGATCCTGCTGCTGGCGGGCGTGCAGCTCATCATGCTGGGTCTGGTCGGCGAATATCTCGGCCGGCTGTTCCTCACTATCAACAAGAAGCCGCAGTTCATCGTGCGTGACGTCGAGCGCAATGCTCTGGCTGACAGACCCGGAGACGCGCCATGACCTGGTTCTATGTGGCGCTGGTGGCCGGCATCCTGCTGGGCGTCGGCGGCCAGATTCTGTTGAAGTCCGGCGCGTCGGGCGAGACCCTGCTGCAGCAGTTCCTGTCGCCACAGTCGATCATCGGCCTTGCGCTCTATTTCGCCGCGGCGCTGTGCTACATGTACGCGCTGCGCAAGATTCCGGTTTCGATCGCTTTCCCCAGCGTGGCGCTGTCTTACGTGCTGGTGGCGCTGCTGGGCTATTGGCTGTTCAACGAGCCGCTGTCGATGCCCAAGGTGGCCGGCATTGCGCTGGTCTGCGCCGGGGTCATCCTGATCACGCGCTCGGCCTAGGTCAGGCTTTCCACACGTCCTTCACTGCGGCAATCACCGTATCGACATCGGCATCGCTGAGCTGCGGATAGAGCGGCAGGCTGAGCACGCTCTTTGCCGCGCGTTCGGTATTCGGCAGGCCGCCGGGTCCGAGCGGCACGCGGTCCTTGTAGGCCGGCTGCAGATGCACCGGCACCGGATAATGGATCAGCGTGCCGACGCCACGGTCCTTCAGCTTCGCCTGCAGGTCGTCGCGGCGGCTGCCGGCATCGACCACATAGAGATGATAGGCCGGGGCGGCGCCCTTGCGCGGCACCGGCGTCTTCAGGCCACTCAAGCCTGCCAGCCCGGCATCGTAACGTGCGGCGATGGCGCGGCGGCGGTCGGTATCCTGGGCCAGCCGGGTCAGCTTGACGCGCAGGATGGCGGCCTGCAGCGGATCGAGCCGGCTGTTCATGCCGCTGATGGCGCTGATATAGCGCTCGCGCCAGCCATATTCGCGCAGCGCCCGCAGCGTCTCGGCCAATGCCACATCGTCGGTGGTGATGATGCCGCCATCGCCGATGGCGCCGAGATTCTTGGTCGGATAGAGACTGTAGGCTGCGGCCTTCCCCCAGCGGCCGACCATGCGGCCGTCCAGGGTGGCACCATGGGCCTGGGCGTTGTCTTCCAGCAGCAGCAGGCCATGCTGCTGTGCGATCGCGGCGATCTCGGGCATGGCTGCCGGCTGGCCGTAGAGATGCACGGGAATGACCGCCTTGGGTTTCGGAGCCCCGGCCGGCCAGGATTTCAGCACAGCCTCCAGGGCCGCCACCGACATGGTGTAGTGGGCGTCGCTGTCGATCAGCACCGGCGTGGCGCCGACCAGCTCGATGGCCGAAACGGTGGCGACCGCCGTGTGGGATACCGTGATGACGGCATCGCCGGGCCCGACGCCGAAGCCGCGCAGGGCGACGATCAGCGCATCGGTGCCGCTGGCCACGGCCACGGCATGCTGGCTGCCCGTATAGGCGGCGAATTCCTTCTCGAAGGCGGCGACTTCCTCGCCCTGGATATACCAGCCGTTTTCCAGCACGCGGCGGATGGCAGCGTCGATATCCTCGCGCTGCGCCAGGTAGGAGGCTTTCGGGTTGGTCTGCGGAATCATCGGCGCATTCTCATCAGTAAATGGGGCTCACAGGTAATGGGCCGCATGCGTGCGGTAATACGCAACGGTCTGCTGCAGTCCTTCGGCCAGCGTGGTCTTCGGCTGCCAGCCGGTGGCGGCGCGGAAGGCACGATCATCGGCGACATAGTCGCCGATATCGATTTTCTTGCGTTCGGCCGGAAAGACCTTGCGGTCGAAGCCGCCGCTGCCGGCGATGCCGATCAGCAGGTCGGCCAGTTCGAGCAGCGATACCGGCGGACAGCCGCCGATGTTGTAGACTTGGCCGATGGCGGCCTCGCTGTCGGCGGCCGCCAGCAGTGCATCCACCATGTCCTCGACATAGGTGAAGTCGCGCTTCTGCTCGCCGCCCCAGACCTCGAACCGGGTGTTCTGGATCGCGTGGCGGACCCAGATGCCAAGAAACGTCTGCTTGGCATCCCTGATGCGCATGCGCGGGCCGAACACGTTGGTCAGCCGCAGGGCCGTCGTGCGCATGCCATGCACGCGCGCATAGAGCATGTGATAGGCCTCGGCGGCGTATTTGTGGATGCCGTTGATATCCGGCGGCGCGATCGGATGGGCCTCGTCGACCGGCAGATAGCGGGGCGGGCCGTAGAACTGCCGCGTCGAGCTGAATATCAGGCGCGCCTGCGGATTGACCCGGCGCACCAGCTCCAGGAAGCGCAGATTGGCCTCCTGGTTCAGCCGCATGTCTTCTAGCGGCTGCTGCATCGAGTCCATATGCGAGGTCTGGCCGGCCAGATTGAAGATCACGGCGGCCTGGCCGATGCTGTCGGCAAATGCGCCCTCGGCGCCAATATCGGCCTCGATCAGTGCGACCGGTGCCGGCAGGTCGGAGAGGTTGAAGGGATTGGCGCCGTATTGCGCCAGCATGCGGTCGATCACGGTCACGGCGGCGCCCTGCGCGGCGAGACGCCGCACCAGATTCGAGCCGATGAACCCCATTCCACCGGTGACAACCACCGTCTTGCCGCGCCAGGTCATGCTGTTCCCATTGTCATCAGGACTCGAAGAACGGCCCTGTATCTCAAGGAATTATGCCCGAAGTAAGACGGATTTGTCAGGGGCCGGGCTTGCCGTTCCTGGGTCGGCGCGGCAAAGTAGCGCCCATGTCCAGACAGGTAATCGGCGTCCTCATTCTTGCTGCGGTTCTGGCCGGCTGTACCGGCGCGGCAACAGACCCGTATTACCTCGGGCGCTGGGTTCCGGGCGACAGCAGCAAGATGGAAATCGGCCTCGGCGAGCCGATGAACGATCCCCGCACGGGCCGGCCGTATTTTTCGGTCTGCTATAACCGGCTGACCCATAAGGCCGAGCAGGTGCGGGCGCTGGTGCAGAAACACTGCGGCGACCCGCAGCTGACCCTGAACCGGACTGACCTGTATTCCTGTTCGCTGGCAGCCCCGGTCCGGGTGACCTATAGCTGCAGTGCGCTCAGCCGCACGGCCGAGGAAGCGCGGCCGAACCTACTGCGCACGGATTCACCGCTGGGTACCATCGATCTGAACTGATCTGGCCGCGACGGCCGTTCAGACGGCGACGCGCAGGCCGCTTTCGGAGTCGAACAGATGCGCCCGTGCGGTGTCCACCACCAGACCGGGCTTGGAATTGTCGTGATAGCCCGACTGACTCGGCACGCGCACCACGATCTCTTCGCCGGCAATCTTGCCATGCAGCAGGGTATCGGCGCCGAGCTCTTCGGCAACATCGACATTGAGCTGCAGATGCGGGGTCTCGCCGCTGCGGACCAGGCGGAAATGCTCGGGCCGCAGGCCGAGGGCATAGTTGCCCGCCGGCATTGTCCAGGCCGCCGGCAGCACCAGGGTTGTGCCATCGGCCAGTACGGCCCTGGGGCCACCGCCGGTGCCAGATTCGACCCGGCATTTGATGAAGTTCATGGCCGGCGAACCGATGAAGCCGCCGACATAGGTGGTGGCCGGATGGTTGTAGACATCGCTCGGCGTGCCGATCTGGTCAGCCCGGCCCTGGTTCATCACCACCAGGCGGTCGGCCAGCGTCATGGCTTCCACCTGGTCATGCGTCACATACACCGAGGTGACGCCCAGCTGCTGGTGCAGGCGCTTGATCTCCAGCCGCATCTGCACGCGCAGCTTGGCATCCAGGTTCGACAGCGGTTCGTCGAACAGGAACACGCTGGGTTCGCGCACGATGGCGCGGCCCATGGCCACGCGCTGGCGCTGGCCGCCGGAGAGTTCGCGCGGCCTGCGCTGCAGATAGGGCTGCAGCTGCAGGATTTCGGCGGCACGCTGAACGCGCTTTTCGATATCGGCCTTGTCCATGCCGCGGATGCGCAGGCCATAGGACATGTTTTCATACACGCTCATATGCGGATAGAGCGCATAATTCTGGAACACCATGGCGATGTCGCGGTCGGCCGGCTCGATGTTGTTGACCACGCGGTCGCCGATCAGGATCTCGCCGCCCGAAATTGCCTCCAGGCCGGCGATCATGCGCAGCAGGGTGGATTTTCCGCAGCCGGACGGACCGACGATGACGATGAACTCGCCATCCTTGATCTCCATGTCAACGCCGTGGATGGCCTTAACAGGACCGTAGTTCTTTTTTACGCTTTTCAGCGTCACCTTCGCCATGAGGGGCGCTCACTTTTCAGTTTCAACAAGACCTTTGACGAACCAGCGCTGCATCAGCACCACCACCATAACCGGCGGCAACAGGGCCAGCACCGCCATGCCCATGATGACCGGCCATTCCAGGTAGGCGTCCGGTGCGCGCACGAGGCGGCCGATGGCCAGCACGATGGTCTGGTATTTGCTGTCCGACGCGATCAGCAGCGGCCACAGATATTGGTTCCAGCCGTAAATGAACTGGATCACGAACATGGCGGCGATGCTGGTGCGGGTCAGTGGCACCAGGATGTCCCAGAAGAACCGCAGGGGGCCGGCACCGTCGATGCGGGCCGCTTCCACCAGTTCGTCCGGCACCGTCATGAAGAACTGGCGGAACAGGAAGGTGGCGGTGGCCGAGGCGATCAGCGGCAGCACCAGGCCGGTATAGGTATCCAGCAGGCCCAGATCGGCGACGATCTTGTAGGTCGGGATGATGCGCACTTCGACCGGCAGCATCAGGGTGACGAAGATCATCCAGAAGAAGAAGGTCTTCAGCGGGAAACGGAAATAGACAATGGCGAAGGCCGAGAGCAGCGAGATGATGATTTTGCCGACGGCAATCGACACCGCCATAATCAGGCTGTTCAACATCAGGACGATGGCCGGGGTGGCGCCGCTGACGCCGACCAGCTGCGGGCCGTCGAACAGGGCGCGCGCCGTGTTGGTCAGCAGCTCCGCGCCGGGTAGCAGCGGCATCAGCGACGCATCCTGGATGGTATGCGAGGCGGCGATGACGGCCAGGTAGATCGGGAAGGCGACGATGATGATCGCCAGGATCAGGGTCAGGTGGCCGGTGAATACGGCGACGGGGCGGCGCTCGATCATCAGTAGTGAACCTTGCGCTCGATGTAGCGGAACTGCACCACGGTCAGGCCGATCACGATCACCATCAGGATGACGGACTGCGCTGCCGAACCGCCCAGGTCCTGCGCTTCGAAGCCGTCATACCAGACCTTGTAGACCAGGATTTCGGTGGCCTTGGCCGGGCCGCCGCGGGTCAGCGAGTGGATGACACCGAAGGTCTCGAAGAAGGCATAGACGATGTTGACGACGACTAGGAAGAACAGCGTCGGCGACAGCAGCGGGAACACGATGCTCCAGAAGCGGCGGATCGGCCCGGCGCCGTCGATGGCGGCCGCTTCGATCAGGGATTTTGGAATCGACTGCAGGCCGGCGAGGAAGAACAGGAAGTTGTAGGAGATCTGCTTCCAGGTCGCGGCGACCACGACCACGAACATGGCCTGGTTGCTGTTGAGATAGAAATTCCAGTCGACGCCGAATTTCTGCATCAGCCAGGCGAAGACGCCGGGGCCGGGCAGGAAGACGAAACCCCAGAGCGCGCCGGCGACAGCGGGCGCCACGGCATAAGGCCAGATCAGCAGCGTCTTGTAGAAGGTGGCGCCGCGCACCAGGCGGTCGGCGGTAACGGCGAGCAGCAGCGAGATGGACAGGCCGAGCGCGGTGACCAGCGTGCTGAACAGGGCCGTGATCTTGAAGGAGTTGACGTAATACTCGTCCTCGAAGAGGGCGAGGAAATTGGCCAGGCCAACAAACTCGCTGCGTGTGCCGAAAGCATCCTCGCGCAGCACGGACTGTATGACCGCCTGACTGGCCGGCCAGAAGAAGAAGATGAGCGTGATGGCGATCTGCGGCGCGAGCAGCAGATACGGCAACAGCTTGTGATCAAATACGACTCGTTTTTCCATGGAGCGCCAAAGAAAAGCCCGCGCCCTGCAAAGTCAAGGCGCGGGCTTCCGTTAAGAGTGGTAAATCAACCGATCAGGACCGCTTGTTGTCGCGTTCGAACTGGCGCAGCAGGCGATTGCCACGCTCCACCGCGGTGTCGAGCGCTTCCTTGGGCGACTTCTTGCCCGACCAGATCGCTTCCATTTCCTCGTCCATAACGTCGCGGATCTGCAGGAAATTGCCCAGACGCAGACCCTTCGAGTTGTTGGTCGGCGGCTTCAGGGCCATCTGCTGCACGGAGATGTCCGTACCCGGATTGGCGGTATAGAAGCCCTGCTGCTTGGTGGCTTCATAGGCCATCGGCGTGATCGGCAGGTAACCGGTCGCCTTATGCCACCAGACCTGGTTCTCGGTCGACGACAGATAGTCGAAGAACTGGGCAACGCCCTTGTAGTCTTCGGTCTTGTGCTTGCCCAGAACCCACAGCGAAGCGCCGCCGATGATCGAGTTCTGCGGTGCGCCCTGCACGTCGCTGTAATAGGGCAGCATGGAGATGCCCCATTCGAACTTGGCGCCGCGGGCGAAGGTGGCGTAACCGGCTGAGCTTTCCATATGGATGGCGCACTCGCCCGAGACGAACTTGGCGTTCGGCTCGTTCTTGCGGCCGGCATAGACCATCAGGCCTTCCTTCATCCAGTTGGCGAGGTTGGTGATGTGACGGACATGCAGGGCGCTGTTGAACTGCAGCTCGGAGTCGAAGCCGTCCAGGCCATTCGACTTCGAGGCGAAGGGCACGTTATGCAGCGTGGAGAAGTTCTCGAGCTGGATCCAGGTCTGCCAGTTGGACTGGAACGGGCAGGTGCTGCCCGAAGCCTTCAGCTTGCGCAGCATCGGCTCGAATTCCTGCCAGGTCTTCGGCGGCGCATTCGGATCAAGGCCGGCCTTCTTGAAGGCATCCTTGTTGTAATACATCACCGGGGTCGAGGAGTTGAACGGATAGGACAGCATCTTGCCGTCCGAGGTGCTGTAATAGCCGGTGACTGCGGTGATGTAGGAACCGGGGTCGAACTTGTAGCCGTTCTGGGCCATCAGCTCATACACCGGCTTGATCGCGGCGCGCGAGGCCATCATCGTGCCGGTCGCCACTTCCTGGACCTGCACGACATGCGGGCCCTTGCCGGCGCGGAACGCCGCCATGGCGGCGGTGATGGTTTCGGGATAGCTGCCCTTGTTGACGGCAACGACCTTGTACTTGTCCTGGCCCTTGTTGAAACCCTCGACCACGTCATTGACGCGTTCGTTCAGGGCGCCGGTCATCGCATGCCAGAACTGCAGCTCGATGCGGCTGTCCTTGGCCTGGGCAAAGGCGCCGCCGGCGCTTGCGGCGACGGCTGTGCCGGCCAGCAGCGCGAGCGCGACGCGCGCGAGTTTCCCTGTCGATTTCATTATGGTGTCTCCAATGCTAAAGAAATTCCCGTCCCTGAGTCGGGAGGCCGACTTTTTTATGGTTCCTACGATGACGATCGCACGTAAGATTTATGACGGTTATATGACAAGGGGCGGCCGTTGACCAAGCCTTATTCTGCGCCTGTGGAAATCGTTGCCGACCGGCTGACGGTCGGGGCGCAGACATTCCCCTTCCTGGTCAAACGCGACGCCCGCGCCCGCCGCATGCTCCTAAGGGTTATGCCGCGGGATGGTTCGGTGGTCCTTGTGCTTCCAATTCGGGCAAGCCTGAAATCCGGGCAGCGATTCGTCACCGAGCAGGTGGCCTGGATCATGGCCCGTCAGGAAGAGCGGCCCGCGGCACAGCCCTGGGAGGACGGCGCTGTCCTCCCGCTTTATGGTGCGCCGCACATCATTCGCCATCGCCCTGCTGCGCGCGGCGGGGTCTGGGTCGAAAACAGCGAAATTCATATCAGCGGCCAGGCCGAGCATCTGCCGCGGCGCCTGCGCGACTGGCTCAAGCGGCGGGCGCGAGACGAGTTCGGCGCCATGGCGCGCGAGATGGCGGCCGGAATCGATGTGGCCGTGCAGCGCGTCACCGTGCGCGACACCCAGAGTCGCTGGGGCAGTTGTTCCGCTCATGGCAACCTGTCCTTCTCCTGGCGCCTTCTCCTGGCGCCGCCGGCCATCGGCCGCTATCTGGTGGCCCATGAGGTGGCTCATCTGCGGCATATGGATCACAGCGATGCGTTCTGGTCGCTCTGTGCCAGGCTGCTGGGCGGTGAAACCGAGTTGCGTCTGGCGCGTGGCTGGCTGCGCCGGCATGGCGCCACCCTGCATCTGCAGGGCTGAGAGCACGCCATGAGGCTATCCGGGCGGCCTCTGGCGCGCGACTCGACGGCCCTGGTGTTCCTGCTCGGCTGCGCCACGGCGCTGGGCCCGCTCAGCACCGATATGTATCTGCCATCCCTGCCAGTGCTGACCGGCCTGTTCGATACGGATGCCGCGGCCGTACAGCTCACGCTCAGCGCGTTTCTGGCCGGCTTTGCAGTGATGCAGCTGATCTATGGTCCGGCGTCCGACCGGTTCGGCCGCCGGCCGGTGCTGCTGTTCGGCGTCGCGCTTTATACGCTGGCCTCGATCGGCTGTGCGTTTGCCGCCAGCATCGAATGGCTGGTCGCCTGGCGTTTCCTGCAGGCACTGGGTGCCTGTGCCGGTGTGGTGCTGGGACGCGCCATCGCACGCGACCTGTTCGAGGGCGCCGCTGCAGCACGCGCGCTGTCGATGATGGCCATGGTACTGGGTCTGACGCCGGCGGTGGCGCCGATCCTGGGCGGCTATCTGCATAGCTGGTTCGGCTGGCAGGCGAATTTCTTCGCCATGGCGGCGACGGGCGGCCTGTTCGGCCTCTGCGTGCTGGTTTTTCTGCCCGAGAGCATCCGTCAACGCAATCCGGTGGCGACCCGCATCGGTCCCATGCTGCGCAACTTTGCGATCATGGCGCGCCATCGCGGCTTCCGCGGCTATGTCGCCTGCGTCGCGTTTTCCTATGCCGGCATGTTTGCCTTCATTTCCGGTTCGTCTTTCACACTACGCACGGTGTTCGGTGTTACCGAAACCATGTTCGGCTACTGCTTCCTGTTCATCGTCGTTGGTTACATCATCGGCGGTTTTATCGGTACGCGGCTGACCGCGCGCCTGGGCGTCGACACCATGCTGCAGCTGGGCACGGTCCTCTGCGCCCTTGGCGGCGTCAGCATGGCGCTGCTGCAAACGGGTCTGTGGATGGCGGGCAGCGAAGGCCACTGGTTCAGCCTGATCGGTCCGATGATGATCTTCACCATGGGTGTCGGCCTCACCATGCCGCAGGGCCAGGCCGGCGGGTTGCAGCCCTTCGCCCATATGGCCGGCGCGGCGGCCTCGCTGATGGGGTTCGTGCAGATGAGCGGCGCGGCGGTCACCGGTATCGCGGTCGGCCATGCACTGAACGAGACGGCGCTGCCGCTCAGCTGGACGATGGCAGCAATGGGGACAGGCACACTGCTCAGCTATCTGCTGATCGTGCGGCGGCTGCGCTCGGCGGTTGACCGCTAGCGGTTGAGACGGCCCTGGATCCAGCTGCCCATGCGGGTCAGCACGGTCGGATCGATCTCGCCCTGCAGGCCGGGATCCTTGGCGCCTTGCAGGGTCTTGAGGTTATGGCTGCCCTGCGGCAGCAGCACCAGCGCATGATCGTCGCGTTCACGCTGCGCCAGCGCACGGTCCAGTACCGCCGCATCGCGTTCGGCCGAGACCTGCAGATCCGCTTCGCCCTGCAGCAGCATCACCGGGCCGCTGTATTTCGCCACCAGGGTCGGCGGGTCGAGTTTCATCTGCGATTGCCAGAACGGTCCGATATAGGACGGATAGATCGCCACCAGCCCGGGTGGCACATCGGATGGCACCTTGCCGGTCTCGCGAATGGTGCGGGCGATACGGTCGTTGGCCTCGAGGAAGAATTTGCGCTGGTTCTGGCTGGCCTTTTGATCGATCAGCAGGCGTTGCAGCTGTTCGCGCACCACCACATCCAAAGGCCGTCCCGGCGTCGATGCCAGGATCATGAAGCGCGGCGCTTCACCGGCCACTAGCCGGTTGCTGAGATCGAGCGCGATCAGTCCGCCCTCGGAATGGCCGAACAGGCCGGTCTGCTCCATGTTCACCATCGGCTGCGCGCGCAGAAAGGCATAGGCGGCATAGGCATCGTCGACAAAGCGGTCCCAGCTGAAATAAGTCGCATAGCTGTCCGGACTGGTCGGCAGGCCGGCGGCATTGGCATGCATGCCGCGCTTGTCGTAGCGCAGCGTGGCGATGCCCTGCTGCGCCATGCTGTCGGCGACCTGGCGTAGCAGATCGATGCGCACCGCCGGGGGCTGGTTGCCGTCGCGATCGGTCGGTCCGCTGCCCTGCAGCAGCACCATGGCCGGAATCTTGCCGGCCAGGTTGCTCGGCATGGTCAGGGTCCCGGCCAGCACCGAACCGTCATTGGAGGTGAAGGTGACCTGCTGGTTGGCGACATTGTCGATGGCATGGCTGTCCATGGCGACGCATGCTGCCGAGAGCAGGATCAGAAAACCAGCGAGATATCGCATCAGGGTCGCACCGGCTGGGGCCCGACCTGCCAGATCATCTGCGGCTCGGCGGATTGCTGGACGGGCGAGGGCGGCCGCTCCGATGGCGGCGGGGCGGCAGGTTCGATATGGCTGCGCGGCGGTGGCGGAACGGCGGCGGGCTGGCGCGCCTGCGCCGGGCTGCTGCCGAAGCTGCCGACAAGGCGGTCCCACAGCGAGGGCAGGCTGAAGCTGCGGCTCGGCGGCTGGGGCAGGTCGCTGACAGGACGTCCCTTCATGGCGTCGGACATGAAGGCCCGCCAGATTTGCGAAGGCAAGCCTGCGCCGCTGACTTTTTTGGTCGGCGAGTTGTCGTCGTTGCCGACCCAGACCGAGGTCACCAGATCGGGGGTGTAACCGACGAACCAGGCATCGCGATAATCCGAGGTCGTACCAGTCTTGCCGGCCGCCGGGCGGCCGATGGCGGCGGCGCGGCCCGATCCGCGCTCGATAACGCCCCGCAGCATATCGTTCAGGTCGCCCAGCGCATCGGCGCCGATCATATGGGCGTAGGCACCGCCGGTATCGCGACGGAACAGCACGACATTCTGGTTGTCGCGGATTTCGATCACGCCATAAGGCTGCACGGCATACCCGCCATTGGAGAAGGCGGCATAGGCGGCAGTCAGCTCAAGCACGCCCACTTCAAAGGCGCCGAGGGCCAGAGATGGATGCGGCTTCAGGTCGCTGGTGATGCCAAG
This sequence comes from Ferrovibrio sp. GW821-FHT12E11, assembly GCF_058806975.1. Lineage (NCBI taxonomy): Bacteria > Pseudomonadati > Pseudomonadota > Alphaproteobacteria > Rhodospirillales > Rhodospirillaceae > Ferrovibrio > Ferrovibrio sp. GW821-FHT12E11. The sequence goes on along the minus strand of NZ_JBXAQG010000001.1, from coordinate 872,878 downwards.
CCGGCGCGCTGTCTCGATCACCTTGTCGCGGCCGACCTTTTCATCCACCTGCACGGCGACGGTGTTGATCGACCGCGCCACCGCTTCGCGCATGGTCATGGCGCCGTGATACTGGCCGTCATAGTTGCGCGGCTTCCAGCCGGCGACCTCGATGGGCTGGTCAATGAACTGGTCGTCGGGGCGGATGCCCTGTTCCAGCGCGGTGAGGAAGACCAGCGGCTTGAAGGCCGAGCCGGGCTGGCGGCGGGCCTGGGTCGCGCGATTGAACGGACTGTCGATATAGTCGCGGCCGCCGACCATGGCGCGCACCGCCCCATCGGGCGCCAGCGCCACCAGGGCGGCCTGGTCGACATCCTGCTTTTCCGCCTCGCGATCCATCAGCGTGCCGACAGAGCGTTCGGCGCCGCCCTGCAGGCGGCTGTCCAGGGTGGTCCAGACCGTGAGGTCGGCATGGTCGCGGCCGACCAGCTGGTAGACCTCGTCGATCACCCAGTCGGCGAAATAGCGCGCATTGGGCAGCGGCAGGCGCGAGCGCGCCAGCTGCGTCGGCTTGGTGATCGCGGCTTCGGCCGCTTCCGTGGTGATGTAGCCGGCCTCGGCCATATTGCGCAGCACCTGGGCGCTACGCGCCTGCGCCGACTTGATGTTGCCGGTCGGCGCCAGCCGCGACGGCGCTTTCAGCAGGCCGACCAGCATGGCGCTTTCGCCCAGCGAGAGCTTGGCCGCCGGCTTGTCGAAATAGCGCTGTGCAGCGGCTTCGACGCCATAGGCGCCGGCGCCGAAATAAACGCGGTTGAGATACATCTCCAGGATCTGGTCCTTGCTGAAGCGATGCTCCAGGCGGAAGGCCAGCATCAGCTCCTGCACTTTTCGTTTCAGCGTGCGGTTCGGACTGAGGAAGACATTCTTGGCCAGCTGCTGCGTCAGGGTCGAACCGCCCTGTACGGTACGGCCGGCGCGCAGGTTGGCCCAGGTGGCGCGCGCGAGACCGATCGGATCGATACCGAAATGGCTGTAGAAGCGGCGATCCTCGGTGGCCATCAGCGCCTGCGGCAGGCTGGGCGGCAGGGCCTTCAGCGCTTGGTGCTCGCCATAGAGGTCGCCATAGGTGGCCAGCACCATGCCGTCGGCGGCCTTCAGCGTCACCGAGCTTTTGCGCTCGACGATGTAAAGGTCTTCGAAATCGGGCAGGTCATAGGCATACCAGGCGAGCAGGCCGCCCACGACGACCAAGCCCCAGATACCGGCCAGCAGGCCATAGCGGCCAAGCCGCCCCAGCCAGCCTTGCCCGAATGTCGGCAGGAGCCGGCGTTTGCGGCCGGAGGAGGAGGTCTTCTGGGGTGCGCGGCGCGGCTTACGGGGGGCCATGGGTACGAGTTTACAGGTCCGGAAACAGGGAAAGCATGCCGTCCTAACGATGGCAGGCGGGGTTTGGCAGCGGAATGTGACCGGTTTAGGGCATAGAGGGTTGACGGGCCCTGAAGATCGTATGTTATAAAATAACACATTCAGGACGGATCATGCAGCCACACCGCCACTCACAGGCCTTCGACCTGCCCATTGCCGCGCTTGCCGCCGGCTGGTGGATGCGGCTGGTTGCGCTGCTGCCGCTGATCGCGCTGCTCTGGCTGGCGATTGCCTGGGCCCTGCAGGAATGAGCGCCATGCCTGCACCGGCCGCCAGTGAAATCCGCCTCGACAATGTGACCGTGGCCTATGACCGCCATCCGGCGGTGCATCATGTCACTGGCTGCTTTGCCCCGGGCTCGCTCACCGCCATCGTCGGTCCCAACGGGGCCGGCAAGTCGACCCTGCTGAAAGCCATCATGGGGCATCTGCCGGTGGCCGATGGCAGCATTGCCCGCGGGGCGCTCAAGCCGCGCGACATCGCTTTCCTGCCGCAGCAGGCCAGCCTGGATCGCGCCTATCCCATTTCGGTGCTGGAACTGGTGCTGCTCGGCCACTGGCAGCGTGCCGGCGCCTTCGGCCGTATCGGCCGGGACGGCATCGAGGCCGCGCGGCATGCCCTGCATGCGGTTGGCCTCTCGGGCTTCGAGAAGCGGCCGCTCGGTACGCTCTCCATCGGCCAGGCCCAGCGCGCGCTGTTCGCCCGCGTGCTGGTGCAGGATGCGCGTGTGATCCTGCTGGACGAACCGTTCAATGCACTGGATACCCGCACCATTGCCGATCTGCTGGCGCTGATGGAGCGCTGGCATGGCGAACAGCGCACGGTGATTGCCGTGCTGCATGATTTCGATCTGGTGCGGCAGAATTTCCCCGAGGCCGTCTATCTGGCGCGCCGGCTGATCGCCTGGGGCCGCATCGACGATGTGCTGACGCCGGAGAACCAGCTCGCCGCCCGCCGCATGGCCGAATCCTGGGACGAGGATGCGGCGCTGTGCATCGTCGACGACGGGCATGGCCACGATCACGACCATCATCATCCCGGTCACGCGGCCTGATCCGATGACTGCAGCGTACGATTTCCTGTTCGGTCCCTTCGCGGAATTCGCCTTCATGCGTCGCGCCCTGGTGGCCTGCTGCGCGCTGGCGCTCGGCGGTTCGCCCATCGGCGTGGTGCTGATGCTGCGCCGCATGAGCCTGTTCGGCGAGGCGATGAGCCATGCCATCCTGCCGGGCGCCGCCGTTGGCTTCCTGGTCGCCGGCTTTTCGCTGCCGGCCATCAGCATCGGCGGCGTGATCGCCGGCCTGGTGGTGGCGATCGCCGCCGGCGCCGCCACGCGCGCCACCGATCAGCGCGAGGATGCCAGCTTTGCCGCGTTTTATCTGGTGGCGCTGGCGCTCGGTGTCACGCTGATCTCGACGCGCGGCTCCGCCGTCGATGTCATGCAGATCCTGTTCGGCTCGGTGCTGGCGGTCGATGAAGCGGCCCTGCTGCTGCTCGGTGCGGTGGCCAGTATCAGCCTGCTGGTCTTCGCGGCCATCTACCGGCCGCTGCTGGCCGATGGCTTCGATCCGGATTTCCTGCGCAGCGTGCAGTCCGGCGGTGGCACGCTGTATCACTTCATTTTCCTCGGTCTGGTCGTGGTCAACCTGGTGGCGGCCTTCCAGGCGCTGGGCAGCCTGATGGCTGTGGGCCTGATGATGCTGCCGGCGCTGGCGGCGCGTTACTGGAGCCGTTCGCTGATCAGCGGCATGCTGGTGGCCGCTTTCATCGGCATGGTGTCAGGCTACTGCGGCCTGCTGCTGTCCTTCCATGCCGACCTGCCGTCCGGCCCGGCCATCGTGCTGTTCGCTGGCGCCGCCTATTTCTTCTCGCTCGGCTGCGGCCGCCAGGGCCTGATCATGCTGTGGCGCCAGCGTCGCCATCTGGAAGCCTGAGATGCTGCGGCTGATCGCCGGCCTGCTGGCCGCCCTGCTGTTCGCCGTGCCTGCCGTGGCGCAACCGAAAAAGGTGGTCGTCAGCTTCTCGATCCTGGGCGATATCGTCAGTCGCATCGGCGCTGACAGGACCGCCGTCACCGTGCTGGTGCCGGCGATGGCCGATGCCCATGTCTACCAGCCGACGCCGTCCGATGCGCGCTCGCTCGCCCATGCCGATATCCTGGTCAGTAGCGGCCTGAATTTCGAACCCTGGCTCGACCGGCTGGTGGCGGCGTCGGGCTTCAGGGGCACGCGCATTGTCGCCAGCGACGGCATCAGGCCGCGCCAGATGGGCGAGCACGATCACGGCCCGGGCGACAGGCACAATCACGGCAAGGTGGCGGATCCCCATGTCTGGCACGACCTGCAGCGCATGCAGACCTATATCGCCACCGTTGCGTCCGGCCTTGCCGCCGCCGATGCCGCCAATGCCGATTATTATCGCCAGCGCGGTGCCGCCTATGCCGCCGAGCTGAAGGCGCTGGACGACTGGGCGGCGGCGGAATTCGAGCGCCTGCCGCGCGCTTATCGCAAGGCGATTACCCAGCACGATGCCTTCGGCTATCTGGCTGACCGCTACGGTATCGAATTCCTGGCGCCGCAGGGCGTGACGACCGAATCCGAAGCCTCGGCCGAAGCCGTCGGCCGGCTGGTGCGGCAGATCAAGCGCCAGCGCGTGCAGGCGCTGTTTTTCGAGAACATCACCAATCCACGGCTGATCGAACAGATCGCGCGCGAGGCCAAGGTGAAGGTGGGCGGCCGGCTCTATTCCGATGCGCTGTCGCCGCCCGGCGGGGAGGCTGACAGCTTCACGAAGATGTACCGGCTGAATATCACGCGCCTTGTCGAGGCGATGCAGCGGCAGGATTAACCCGCCCCTAGGCTAGGGGCATGGGAACTGTCAGGTGTTGTGCCGAGTTGAACCGGCATGACAACAAGAAGGATGCGCCCCATGCTCCGATTGCTGCTCGTGCTGTTCGTCTTTTCAGGCGCCGCGCCGCTACTCGCGGCCTGCGCTGAAGCGCCGCCGAAAGTCCCGGTTCTGCATGAGCCGGGCAAATACAAGACCTGCCCGGGCGGAGGCACCGACTGCTGACGCCACAATAATGACGCCTGAAACAAAACGGCCCGGCTGTTACCAGCCGGGCCGATCTGTAAGGATGGATGGAAAATCTTACAGCGCGTCGTCGTCGGTTTCGCCGGTGCGGATGCGCAGGGCTTTTTCCAGATCGACCACAAAAATCTTGCCATCGCCGATCTGACCGGTCTTGGCGGCATTCTGGATCGCCTCGATCACGCGATCGGCCAGTGCGGATTTCACCGCCACTTCGATCTTGACCTTCGGCAGGAAGCTAACGGCGTATTCGGCACCGCGGTAGATTTCGGTATGGCCCTTCTGACGGCCGAACCCTTTAACCTCGGTGACGGTCAGGCCCTCGACGCCGAGGCTGGTAAGCGCCTCGCGGACTTCGTCGAGTTTGAATGGCTTGATGACTGCCATGACCAGTTTCATGTGTCTCACTCCTCAGCGTTGTTGGCCGCTGTCAGGGTCGTTGCCCGCACGGCGCGTCGTCGCCTGTACTACCCTTCAAGAACCGTGCCGGTTGTCCAGCACGAGTCGGCCACCACTTTAGCCGCCGCCGAGGCGGGCAGGAAAGGCCGCGTCGCGGCTTTCTGCCCTAATCCCGGCGGCCTGCCAAAAGTTTAGGCAGTGACAGCCCGATTCAGCCGGCGGCGAGCAGCCGGTTTGCGGCCGAGGTGACGGCCTTGAGGGAGGCGGCGACGATATTCCGGTCACGTCCTACCCCGAACAGCGTGGTGCCGTCCGCCCGCTTGACCTCGACATAGGCGACCGCCTCCGAGGAGGCGCCCCCATTGGCCGCAGTCGGGGCGATGGCATGCTCGCGGTAATCGATCAGGTTGATGGTCAGGCCGGCATGACGGGCCAGCGCATCGATATAGGCGTCGATCGGGCCGGTGCCCTGGCCTTCCAGTTCAACGGCCTGACCGCCATCCTTGAGGCTGGCGGTCAGGCTGCGGCGTTCGCTCTGATGCGGGTCGGGCAGGGTGCGATGGCTGCCGAAGCCGAAGCGGCCGTCCGGCTGCTCCAGATATTCGTTCTGGAAGGTGTCCCAGATCAGCTTGGGCGAGATTTCCTTGCCCGTACCATCGGCGATGCGCTGGATCACCTGGCTGAACTCGATCTGCAGGCGACGCGGCAGTTCGAGACCGTAATCCGTTTCCAGTACGTAGGAGATACCGCCTTTACCAGACTGGCTGTTGATGCGGATCACCGGCTCGTAGGCGCGGCCCACATCGGCCGGGTCGATCGGCAGGTAGGGCACTTCCCAGACGCCGTCGTTGCGCTGGGCCTGTGCCGTCATGCCCTTCTTGATCGCATCCTGGTGCGAGCCCGAGAAGGCCGTAAAGGCCAACTCGCCCACGTAAGGGTGGCGCGGATGCACCGGCAACTGGTTGCAGTATTCCGCCGTGCGGGCAACGGATGTGATGTCGCTGAAGTCCAGTTCCGGATCGACGCCCTGGCTGAACAGGTTCATCGCCAGGGTCACGACATCCACATTGCCGGTGCGCTCGCCATTGCCGAACAATGTGCCTTCCACGCGGTCGGCGCCGGCCATGACGCCAAGTTCGGCCGCCGCCACGCCGGTGCCGCGGTCGTTATGCGGATGCAGGCTGAGCGTGATGCAGTCGCGGTTCTTCACCTTGCGCAGGAAATACTCGATCTGGTCGGCATAGATGTTCGGCGTGCTCATCTCCACCGTGGCCGGCAGGTTGAAGATCACCGGCTTCTGCGGCGTCGGCTGCCAGACATCCATCACGGCTTCGCAGATCTCGATGCTGTAATCGATCTCGGTGCCGGTAAAGCTTTCCGGCGAATACTGGAAGACCCAGTCAGTCTCCGGTGCCGCGTCGGCTAGGCGCTTCACGATCTTCGCGCCGTCGGTGGCGATCTTGGTGATGCCGGCCTGGTCGAGGCCGAAGACCACCCGGCGCTGCAGCGTCGAGGTCGAGTTGTAGAGATGCACGATGGCGCGGCGTGCGCCCTTGAGTGCCTCGAAGCTGCGGGCAATGAGTTCTTCGCGCGCCTGGGTCAGCACCTGGATCGTCACGTCATCGGGGATCAGCTTTTCCTCGATGATCTGGCGTACGAAGGCGAAATCGGTATCCGACGCCGCCGGGAAGCCGACCTCGATCTCCTTGAAGCCGAGCTGCACCAGGGTATCGAACATGCGGCGCTTGCGCTCGGGCCCCATCGGCTCGATCAGGGCCTGGTTGCCGTCGCGCAAGTCGACGCTGCACCACATCGGCGCCTTGGTGATGGTGCGGTTGGGCCAGGTGCGATCGGGCAATACGATCGGCTGGAAGGGTCGGTATTTGTGAAAATTCATCTTGTTCATGGCTTCGCTCCTGAAGCGAAAAGAAACGGAATTAGGGTTCGACCGGGCCTTGGATGGCCGCTGACAGAGGCCCGCTGTTCAGCGGCCGCCCGTAAGTCGAAGCTGTAGTCGTAGCGTCAGGAGCAGCACCGCGTGAGACGCAGTGCGAAAGCTGGAGGCGTAAGTGTTTGGCGAGATGGACATGACAAACCGGACCGGTTGATGGACGACACACGCACTCTTCGGCGCCCCGACCCTGCTTACAGGATCGGGCAGCTAAGAAGGAGGATGTGTAGCCGGCGGGTTTTGTTCATATCCCCAACAAATTGCCAGTCTGCCGCGTCCGCGTCAAGTCGACCGTTGCCGCAACGCAAACGCACCAGTAATGTCCTCGCGTTTCAGGGACTTGGGCCACCATGGATCACAGGGGCCCGGGCCTGGTCTCCAGTCTGGGAAGAGGCGCATGAACAAGGTTTACCCGAATGCGAAGGCGGCGCTGGAAGGCATCGTCCGCGACAATATGATGGTGATGTGCGGCGGCTTCGGCCTCTGCGGCCTGCCGGAACGGCTGATCGACGCGCTGATGGACAGCGGCGTGAAGGGCCTGACCTGCGTGTCCAACAATGCTGGCGTCGATGGCGCCGGCCTGGGCAAGCTGCTGGAGACCCGCCAGGTCAAGAAGATGATCTCGTCCTATGTCGGCGAGAACAAGATCTTCGCCAAGCAGTATCTGGCCGGTGAGCTGGAACTCGAATTCAATCCGCAGGGCACCATGGCCGAGCGCATCCGCGCCGGCGGCGCCGGCATCCCGGCCTTCTTCACCAAGACCGGCGCCGGCACCCTGATCGCCGAAGGCAAGGAAGAGCGCATCTTCAACGGCGAGCGCTACATCATGGAGACCGGCCTGGTCGCCGACATCTCGCTGGTCAAAGCCTGGAAGGCCGACACCGCCGGCAATCTGGTCTACCGCAAGACCGCCCGCAACTTTAACCCCGCGATGGCCACCGCCGGCAAGATCACCATTGCCGAAGTGGAGGAACTGGTCGAACCCGGCCAGCTCGATCCCGACAATATCCATACGCCGGGCATCTATGTGCAACGCGTCATCCTGGGCGCGCCGTACACCAAGGTCATCGAAAACCGCACCGTGCGCAAGCGCGCCTGAGCCAAGAAGGAGACACAGATCATGGCTTGGACCCGCGATGAAATGGCCGCCCGTGCAGCGAAAGAGCTGAAGGACGGTTTCTACGTCAACCTCGGCATCGGCATCCCGACGCTGGTGTCGAACTACATCCCCGACGGCGTCGACGTTGTGCTGCAGTCGGAGAACGGCATGCTCGGCATGGGCCCGTTCCCCTATGAGGGTGAGGAAGATGCCGACCTGATCAATGCCGGCAAGCAGACCATCACCGAACTGCCGCATTCGAGCTTCTTCGGTTCCGACCAGTCCTTCGCGATGATCCGCGGCGGCCATATCGATCTGTCGATTCTGGGCGCCATGCAGGTGGCCCAGAATGGCGATCTGGCCAACTGGATGATCCCGGGCAAGATGGTCAAGGGCATGGGCGGTGCCATGGACCTGGTCGCCGGCGTCAAGCGCGTCGTCGTCGTCATGGAGCATAATTCCAAGGACGGCGAGAAGAAGCTGCTGAAGAAATGCGATCTGCCGCTCACCGGCGCCGGCGTTGTCGACATGGTGGTGACCGATCTCGCGGTCTTCACCATCGACCGCAAGGGCGGCGGCATGGTGCTGATCGAGCGCGCGCCCGGCGTGTCGCTGGAAGAACTGAAGGAAAAGACCGGCGCCGATTACACGGTGGCTGACAGCGCCAAGTAAGCGTCCGGCGTTTACGGAATGGAACGAGGCCCCGGCGGGCGACTGCCGGGGCCTTTTCATATCCTAGCGTCAACTGGACAGTCGGCGGCAAAGCGCTAGGCTGCCGGCAACACGGAGGTGTCGTGATGATCCGGAAGCTGCTGGCCCTGCTGGGCGTTGTCGTGGTGGCGCTCACCGCCGTCGTGCTTTACCGCACGATCACCTTCACGCCGCAGGCCTTGCCGGCCGTGCAGGCCTCCACCCATGCGGTCGATGGCAATGCGGTGGCCCAGCGCCTGTCGCAGGCCGTGCAGTTCGCCACCATCTCGGTGCAGCCGCCGGCCGTCGCCGATCCGGCCCCCTTCGAAGGCTTCATCGCCTGGCTGGAGACCGCCTATCCCGAAGCCCATGCGCAGATGAAGCGCGAGCGTCTCGGCGGCCACAGCCTGCTGTTCACCTGGTCCGGCAGGGACCCGGCGGCGCAGCCGGTGCTGTTGACCGGTCATTACGACGTGGTGCCGGTGATCCCGGGCACCGAGAAGGATTGGAAGCAGCCGCCGTTTGGCGGCGTGATCGCCGATGGCTATGTCTGGGGCCGCGGCACGCTGGACGACAAGGGCGCCATCGTCACCATGATGGATGCCGTCACCTTCCTCATCAAAGCAGGCTTCCAGCCGAAGCAGACGGTGTACCTGAGCTTCGGCCATGACGAGGAGGTCAGCGGCGAGCAGGGCGCCGCCGCCGTCACCGCGCATCTGAAAAGCCAGAATGTGCGGCTGGCCTGGACGCTGGACGAGGGCAGCTTCGTGCTCGACGGCATCGTGCCCGGCGTGGCGACGCCGACGGCCAGCATCAATATTGCTGAGAAGGGCTACCTGACGCTGGAGCTGACCGCCAGGGGCGCTGGCGGCCATTCCTCGATGCCGCCGCGCGAGACCGCGGTCGGCGTGCTGGCCTCGGCCCTGGTCAAGCTGCAGGCCGCACCTGTGCCGGGCGGCCTGGACGGCGTGACCCGCGACGTCTTCGAGGCGCTGGCCCGCAACATGTCGTTCGGCATGCGCCTGCTGTTCGCCAACCAGTGGCTGTTCGGCCCGCTGATCGAGAATCAGATGGGCAAGGCCCCCAGCACCAATGCCATGCTGCGTACGACAACGGCACCCACGATGCTGTCGGGCAGCATCAAGGAGAATGTGCTCCCCATCGAGGCGGTGGGCGTGGTGAATTTCCGCCTGCATCCGCGCGATACCGTGGAGAGCGTGATCGCCTATGTGAAAAAGACCATCGACGACGAGCGCGTCAGCATCGCGGTGAAGGGCACGGCCTCGAATGCCTCGGTGCTGGCCGGCACCGACACGCCGGCCTTCCGCGCCATGGCCGATGCGGTGCGGCGCAATTACGGCGAGGTGGTGGTGGCGCCCGGCCTCACCATCGCCGCCACCGACAGCCGGCATTACGGCCAGCTCACCGACAATGCCTACCGCTTCAACCCGATGATGATCACGCCGCAGGACCTCACCGGTTTCCATGGCACCAACGAGCGGCTGTCGGTCGAGAACCTGGTACGCGCCACCCGCTTCTATATCGATTTGTTGAAGACGGCCGCGAACTAATATCGTTGCATGGGCGGCGGGATCACCGGAGAATGGGGTGTCCAGACAGGGAGATGCCCCCATGCTCCGCCGCAGCCTTCTGCTTTCCGCCATCGCCGCACTCTGCGTCAGCACCGCGGCACTCGCCCATCATGGCTGGGGTTCGTATGACTCCAACACCGTGCTGACGCTCGATGGCACGGTGGCGGAGATCGATCCCAACAATCCGCATGGCGAACTGAAGCTGAAGATGCCGGACAAGACGTGGGTCGTCACGCTGTCGCCGCCGGCGCGCATGGCCAGCCGCGGCAAGCCGGTCACCGATATCAAGGTCGGCGACAGGGTGGTGGCGATGGGGTATCCCAGCCGGTCGCGGCCCGACGAGATGCGGGCCGAGCGCCTGACCCATAACGGCTTCACCGTCGAGCTGCGCTGACCGTGGAGCACACCGCCTCGCATCATCCCTGGCTGGTGGCGCTGGAGCAGTCGGTTGTCGGCGACACCATGCGCTCGTCGCTGATGCTCTATCCCGCCGTCGAGGTGCTGCATATTCTCGGCTTCGTGCTGCTGGTCGGCAGCATCGTCGGTTTCGACCTGCGCCTGCTCGGCCTGACGCGGTATTTGCCGGCCGGCGCTTACGCCCGCCATGCCGTGCCGCTCGCCATGCTCGGCTTTTTCATCGCCGCGCCGACCGGGCTTCTGCTGTTCACCACCGAGGCGACCAGCATCGCCGTCAACCCGGCCTTCCAGATCAAGCTCGTCTGCGTCGCCCTCGGCGTGGCCAATGCGGCGCTGTTCCATCTCGGGCCCTGGCGCAGCATGGACCTGTGGGGCGCCACGTCTTATGTGCCGGCGGCGGCGCGTGTCGGTGCGCTGCTCTCGCTGCTGGCCTGGTGTGGCGCGGTCATCGGCGGCCGTCTCATCGCCTATCTCTAGGCACGGCCTTTTTTCAGCCGCAATGCCAAACATCTGCTGCGGGTGCCCCGCGCCAGACGCATGCGGAGGGCCTGCGACAAAAACATGATCATGTCGACGAAGCGGAACTGCGCGGAACACGATTCCGTTTGATGCGCACCAGTTCGCGGAAAACAGCGGAACCTTATCTGCACAGCTTCGTTCCTATGTGCAGCCGGTCCACTCGCCATTCCCGACGGCTCATAAGGAGAAAAGCCATGATTGCGCGTCGTACATTCTTCACGTTATTTGCAGCATCCATTGCCGTTTCGTCGCTGGCCGCCTGCGCCAGCCGCAGCTATGCCGTCAGCGGCACCGTATCCTATCGCGAACGGCTGATCCTGCCGGCCGATTCCGTGATCGTCGTACGCCTCGACGACATCACCCGCGGCCAGGCCTATCCGGCCCCGGTTTCGGAGCAGCGCATCGTTCCGAACAGCGCCGCCGTCACCAGCTTCGCGCTGCCCTATGAATACGGCTCGCTCAATCCGAACGCGACCTATGTCGTGAATGCCTGGATCGAGCAGGGCGGCCGCGTGCTGTTCCGCAACACCAAGGTCTATCCGGTCGTGACCAAGACCGCGCCGAGCAGCAACATCAATGTTGAGCTGGAGCAGGTGGCGGCCGTGTTCGTGCCGCAGCCGGTGACCACCGTGCAGCCGGCGCCGGGCACCGTCGTGCAGCAGACCACCACCACGACCACCACGCCGAGCGGCGCCGTGATCGTGCAGCCGGCGACGACCGTTCCGGGCACCTATTACGTGCAGCCGGCTCCGGCCGCCGCCCCGGCCGGCACCGTGATCCTGCAGCCGTACCGGTAAACCTTCGGCGCGTTTGCGCTGATGTGATCGGGGCCCGTCTCCAGACCGGAGACGGGCCCCGGTTCTTTTCAAGGCCGTTTTAAGGGCAGGCGATTTCGCGGAAGCTGTAGATGCGGTCATCCGCCGGGGCGTAATCCACGCGCGGCTGGCTGTCCCTGGTGGCGCGCGACCATTCCGGCGAGATCGTGGTCTGGTAAGTCTGGCAGACCATGTGCCCGCCGCGCTGCTGGCGGAGATACTCCACCTTCGCGGCCCAGCGGCCGCTGGCATCCAGCAATTGCGTCTCGCCGTGAGCGACCGTGACCTGCCAGTGCAGCGGCGGGCCTTCGCTCGGGATCAGGGTCACCGGGCCGGGGCGTGGCGGCAGCATGACTTCGGCCGGCAGCAGATGCCCGCCCGGCAGGATCGTGCCGGCGCGGAAATACAGCGGCGGCGCCGGCGGCTCGTCGGCCAGAGCCGGGAGGGCCAGGGCGGGGAGGGCCAGCAGAAGCAGACAGACCAGGCGGCGCATGGCGCCAACTTACCAAGATCAGGACTGGTTGCGCAGCTTGTCCAGATGCGTGCGCGCCTTTTCCCGATGGACGTCGGTGATGCAGCCTTCCACCGCCTTGATGGCAGCCAGGATCACGGCGATGTCGTCGCCATAGCCGAAGGCGCCCAGGATATCCGGGATGAAATCCACCGGGACGACGAAATAGCCGAGCGCACCGAGCAGGATGGCTTTCGCGCCGGTCGGCGTCTTCGGATCGACGGCGGCGAAGAAGGCCGCCAGGAAGGTCTCGGCAAAGGGCAGATAGCCGATGGTCTTTTTCAGCTTGCGCCAGAAGCGCTTCGCCAGCCGCGGCTGCTCAATGGCCAGCCGCGCCGGATCGGCCGGCAGCTGATAGGTCGGGGGATTGGGGTCCAGGCTCACGCCAGCAATATGGGAAGCCCGGATCGGCGCTGCAAGCGGGGGCACTGCAAGCCGGGCGGCGCTATGCCATACTTCGGGCGAGGGGGCTCTCGACCGGACATGGAATTGCGCGCGCTTGTCATCTGCATGACGGCTGTGGTCATGGGGCTGTGCCACCCCGGCCAGGCGGCCGAGCGGCTGGCCCTGGTGACCGGCGAGGATTATCCGCCCTTTGCCGATCCGCGCCTGCCCGGTGGTGGCCTGGCCACCATGCTGGTGCGACAGGTGGTCGATCGGCTGGGGGCAACCGCGGGGGTCGATTTCCTGCCCTGGCGGCGCGGCTATGAAGAGACCCTGCGCGGTCGCTACGACGCCACGTTCCCCTATGTGCACACGCCCGACCGCGAGCGCGATTTCCTGTTTTCCGACGCGCTGATCCATATGCGGCAGGTCGTGTTCGTCGCAGCAGAGCGTCCCTTCGACTATCGCGCGGCGCGGGATTTGCGCGGCCGCCGCGCCTGCGTTGCGCTTGGCTATGCGCCACCGCGCGAATTGCAGACCATGATGGATCGCGACGAGGTCCAGCGCGTGACGCCCAGCAGCGCGGCGATGTGTCCCGGGCTGGTGGCCGCCGGCCGCGCGGATTTTTTCATCCAGGACGAGCGGATCGGCAATGCCCTGGTCGCCAAGATGGGCCTGGCGCCGGCCGTTGTCGCCATTCACGAGCCGCCGTTCGGCACCACCGATCTGTATGTCCTGGTGCCGCGCACCCGCCCGGATGCCGCCAGCCTGATCCAGCGATTTAACAAGGCCCTCGGTAGCTTGCGGGCCGATGGCGGCTACGACCGCCTGCTGCTGGACTGACGGTCCGATCATGGAAAATCCGGGCCTGCTGGTTTATAACCGCCGCCCGGAATAGTTACGATACATAACGATCAAAGGGAGTGAGTCCATGGATCTCAAGGGTGTTGGCGCCATCGTCACCGGCGGCGCTTCGGGTCTGGGCGCGGCCACCGCGCGCGAGCTGACCAAGGGCGGCGCCAAGGTTGCCATCTTCGACATGAATCTGGAGCTGGCCGAGCAGACCGCCAAGGAGATCGGCGGCGTGGCGGTGAAATGCGACGTGGCCGACGGCCCGGGCGGCGAAGCCGCCGTGAAAGAGGCGATCGCCAAGGTCGGTCCGGTGCGTGTGCTGGTCAATTGCGCCGGCGTCGGCACCCCGATGAAGGCGGTCGGCAAGGACGGCCCGGTGGCGCTGGAGAAGTTCATCAAGGTGGTGCAGATCAACCTGATCGGCACCTTCAACATGATCCGCCTGGTCGCGCATCACATGCAGCAGCAGCCCGAGATGGCCGACAAGGAGCGCGGCTGCATCATCAATACCGCGTCTGTCGCCGCCTTCGATGGCCAGATCGGCCAGCCGGCCTATGGCGCCTCCAAGGCGGGCGTGCATGGCATGACCCTGCCGCTGGCGCGTGAATTTGCGTCGTTTGGCATCCGCGTCTGCACCATCGCGCCGGGCCTGTTCGGCACGCCGATGATGTTCGCGCTGCCGCCCGAAGCGCAGGAGAGCCTGGGCAAGTCGGTGCCCTATCCGTCGCGGCTGGGCCGTCCGGAAGAATATGCCAGCCTGGCGCGCCACATCTGCGAGAACACCATGCTGAACGGCGAGACCATCCGCCTCGACGGCGCGCTGCGTATGGCGCCGCGGTAAGCGCGGGGCGACATCGCGAAGAGAAGCATGGGCATGGCCCCGCGCTGAACCACCGCACATCGTCATGCCCGGGCTTGACCCGGGCATCCCATTAAAAATGGGACCCGCGGATCAAGTCCGTGGGTGACAGTTATGAAGATAGGCCGCCGGCTCACCCCCCGGCGGCCGTTTTCTGGCCCTACAATTAGTTAGCCAATCGGCAAACTGTTCTTGACAGCTTCCGGCGCATCCATATAGTTAGCTATATGGCTAAGTATGATCCCGATCTCTCGCTGCTCTTCCATGCGCTGGCCGACCCGACCCGCCGGTCGATCCTGACCCGGCTGGCCGAGGAACCGGCGCGGGTCACCGATCTGGCCGGTCCCACGGGACTGCGGCTGCCCACGGTGATGCGCCACCTGTCCGTGCTGGAAGAGGCGGGTCTGATCTCGACCTCCAAGGATGGACGGACACGCACCTGCGCCATTGTGCCGGAGGCCCTCACCCCGGCGCGGACATGGCTGGAGGAACAGCGGGCCATCTGGGAAGGCCGGCTCGACCGGCTGGATGCATTTGTGATGACCGTGATGAAGGCACAAAAGGAATGACGCAGACCCCGGATTCAAATCGTTTTGCGACGCTGACCTTCGCGCGCGAGATGGCGGCGCCGGTATCGGTGCTGTGGCAGGCCTGGACGGCCCCGGCCGCGCGCAGCATTTGGGCCGCCCCCACGCCCGCGGTGACCGTGGAATTTCTGGAAGCCGACAGCCGGGTGGGCGGCCGCGAGGTCTCGCTCTGCAAGGTTGAGGGGCAACCGGATATCCGCTGCGAGGTTGGCTGGCTGGACATCCAGCCAATGCAGCGCAGCGTGAATTACGAGGTGGTGTCCTGCGAGGGCGTGACGCAGTCGGCCGCCCTGGTGACGGCGGATCTCTCAGGGACCGAGGAACGCAGCCGGCTGGTCGTGACGGTGCAGCTCTCTTCGCTGGCCGAGAATATGGAAGCGGGATACCGGCAGGGTTTCGGCGCGGGGCTGGACAATCTCGCCGCCGTGGCCGCGCGGACCATGGTGCTGGAGCGCGTGATCCGCGCACCGCGCAATCTGGTCTGGGCGGCGTGGATGAACCCCGAGACGCTGCCGCAATGGTGGGGGCCGGACGGCTATTCCTGCCGCACAGCGCGGATCGATCTGCGGGCCGGCGGCGAATGGGTCTTCGACATGATCGGGCCGGATGGCACGGTCTTCCCCAACCATCATCGCTATGGCGCGGTGCGGGCCGGGGAAAGGCTCGACTACACGCTGCACTGGGGCGAGAACGGGCCGAAACATGCTGATGCCTGGGCCGTGTTCGAGGATCAGGACGGCGCAACGAAGGTCACGCTGGGCATGGTGTTCAGCACGGCTGCCGAATTCCAGGCGGCCAAGGGCTTCGGCGCCGTGGAACTGGGACTGCAGACGCTGGGCAAACTGGACCGCTTCGTCGCATCCCGCTGAGGCGGAGCGGCATCGCAAAGAGACATCGGCGCAGGACGCCGCGCGGATATTCCTTTTGTCACCCTCGGGCTTGTCCCGAGGGTCCATCCCAATCATCCGAGGGTGACGTTTACAGAATTGATATAGAGGCCGCCGGTTCACCCCGGCGGCCGTTTCTTTGCTGAAACCCCGCCGTCTTCGGCCTTCGGAGGGGTGGCCAAGCCTTGCCCGGCCCGGCGATTCCCGCTACCCCTTGGGCCGACCATTTCCCACCCCAAGACGATGCATTTCCGGAGGATTTCCCTATGGCGCGCAAGAAAATCGCCCTGATCGGCGGCGGCAATATCGGTGGCACCCTGGCCCTGCTGGCCGGCATGAAGGAACTCGGCGACATCACCATCTTCGACGTGGTCGAAGGCCTGCCGCAGGGCAAGGCGCTCGACATGGCCCAGGCCGGCGCGGTCGAAGGCTTCGACGCCAAGCTGCGTGGCACCCAGGACTACAAGGATATTGCCGGTTCCGATGTCATTATCGTCACCGCCGGTGTGGCGCGTAAGCCCGGCATGAGCCGCGACGATCTGCTCGGCATCAACATCAAGGTCATGCAGGCGGTCGGCGCCGGCATCAAGGCGCATGCGCCGGACGCCTTCGTCATCTGCATCACCAACCCGCTCGACGCCATGGTGTGGGTGCTGCGCGAAGTCTGCGGCCTGCCGCATAACAAGGTGATCGGCATGGCCGGCGTGCTCGACAGCGCCCGCTTCCGTCACTTCCTCGCTGAAGAGTTTAATGTCTCGGTCAATGATGTGAACGCCTTCGTGCTCGGCGGCCACGGCGACACCATGGTGCCGCTGATCCGCTATTCCACCGTGGCCGGCATCCCGGTGCCCGACCTGATCAAGATGGGCTGGTCGACGCAGGAGAAGATCGACAAGATCATCCAGCGCACCCGCGACGGCGGCGCCGAGATCGTGGCGCTGCTCAAGACCGGCTCGGCTTTCTATGCGCCGGCCTCGTCGGCCATCGAGATGGCCGAGAGCTACCTGAAGGACAAGCGCCGCGTGCTGCCTTGCGCCGCCTGGCTCGACAAGGGCAAGTACGGCCAGACCGGCATGTATGTCGGCGTGCCGGTGGTGATCGGCGCCAATGGCGTGGAGAAGATCGTCGAGATCCAGCTCAATCCGGAAGAGCAGAAGATGTTCGAGCATTCGGCCAATGCCGTGAAGGGCCTGGTCGACGCCTGCAAGGTGATCGACCCGACGCTTGGTAAGTAAGGGCCTCGGCAAGTAAAACAAACCGAACACGTCATCCTCGGGCCCGACCCGAGGATCTCTCGCAGTTCTGCGGGAGATGGTCGGATCAAGTCCGACCATGACGACATGCTAGATTGATCAGCGGCGCGCCGTTTTCGTTTGAGAAGGCCCTCACCCTGACCCTCTCCCTTCGCCCGCGTCATCGGGGAGAGTTATACTGCCCAGCGCTAGAGGCTCTGCTTAAGGAGGAACGCCATGTCGGTCGAGGCCTCTTCTGACGCGAGCCAATTTGCCCCGTTTGCCGTCAGCAGCATGGGCTCTAAGATGGAGAGTAAAGGATCGCCTTGAAGTGATTGGCGGACCAAATCGGGGGGCATGCGCCCGAGCGTGGCGAGCAACCAGTTGGGATTGTTGCTGGCCTTTGTCGCCAAGATCAATTCCTCAATGGCGGCTAGGCTCCCGATGACGCGAAGCGCTTCTGAGGCTGCCGGCGCGCGTCGCAGATCGCCTTCGCGCAGCATGTCAATAAGGGTGCGGATTACTTGGCGCGGCGCATCATTTCCAAACGCCACGATGGCATGGTAGCCGACATTCTCTTCCTCATCCGCGATGAAGGGGAGTATGTCGGCATAGGAACGCACGCCTGCCTTGCCGAGGCCCCAGACCGCAGCCTGCCGCCGCTCATCCTGGCGAAAAAGCGTGTTGCTTGCCGCTTCCAACAGAGTATCGCGCGCGAAGGTGTCTTTCAGCTCGCTGAGGATGAGAATGGCTTCCATGCTGAGGTCGATGCGTTCGCCTTCGAAAAGTGCTCGTCTTACGGCAGCGCGCCCCTTGTTCGAGCCAATCGCGGCGGCACTTCCGGCAGCTTCCAGCGCGACACGCGCTTCTTCTTCGATGTCCAAGTGGCTTTCGAGAGCTGGGAGGGCGGTGCCATGAAGGTCGACTCGAAAGCGCAGTGCTTTAACAGCAGCGAAGCGGTCGGTGGCGTTCGCGGCATCCAGGCTGCCTAGAGGGTCGTAGACATTCGCCAAGTAGCTTGTCAGGTCAGCCAGCCCCGACGGCGTTCCCGCGAGGATGCTACTGCGACTTTGGAAGCGATCACCGGCCAAGACGTAAGGAACTTTACCTTTAAGCAGGAACGATTGCTTTCGAGCCGGTTGCCCGTCTCCCTCCATGATTGCTGTGATCTTCTCGGCCGTGACCTCCTGAACCTCGCCAGGCCTGGTTGGGACAGTGGCGGGCCAAGTTCGGTCGCGCTCAGCGCCTTCCGATGCCGACTTGGCTGGGCCAAGAGCTGACGTTGCTACGGAATCTCGCAATGATTTGACGGTGAAGTAAGCGGCTTTATCAGATGGAATCAGTCCATTGCCGCCGTCTCGACATGCGATGAGAGCAATCACGTCTTCGTCGCGCATGCCTGCATCCCAAGCGCGTTCGGGATTATTGGGTGCGTCGCTCATGCGGATTTTGAGATCACTTTTCGCGCGAATTTCCACGCGTAGCCCAGTGCGAATGCACAGCGCATCCGGCAGGCGCAGCCGCTTCACCTTCGTTGCCCAAATCTTGTTGGATGTGCCGTAGCGCTCCAACTCAATAGGCTCGAAGCCAATTTCGCGGAGTTCGTCGGTCACCTGCCGGGCGCCGAGTGCACCCATCGTCAAGAACCGGAGAAAGCTGCTATCAACCTTGAATCCCATTAGCCGCGGCCCTTGGCAACGGGAGAGGCAATGAGATCAGGCGGTTTGACGCCTAAAGCGATTGCAATATTGAAGATGTTCTCCAGCGACACGTTACGCTGGGCCCGCTCTATCGAGCTAATATAGGTGCGATGAAGTCCAGCCCGTTCGGCCAATTCTTCTTGAGAAAGGCCGGTTGCTTGTCGAAACCGGCGTACGTTCTCTGCGAGAATCGCCTTAGGCTCTATTGATTTCACTCACGAATCCTTAAAACAAGATTGTCGCGAGGCTAGGAATGTGCAAACAATGAGTCTACAGACTTTGAGTTACCTCTCTGATTGATTGGCGGTGTTCCTTGGTCTCAAAATTCAGCTTTCTACCTGACACCATTACGGTTCCCCGTACGGACCCCATCTATAACTGTCACGCCTATCTAACGAAGGTGCCGGTCGGAGCTATTAGGCCCTTCATCGAGACGTTCTCAAAGCCTGGTGATCTCGTTGTCGACTTCTTCGCGGGCTCAGGCATGACCGGTCTTGCCGCTCTCCAGACTGGTCGGCGAGCCGTGCTCAGCGATATCTCCGTGCTTGGCCAGCACATCGCGCGCGGTTATCTCGCTGAGGTCTCCGCGTCAAAGCTCCGTGAAGAGGCCGATGTCGTTATGACGAGGGCACGGAAAGCACTTAGCGGACTCTATCAAGCTCGTCGCGAGTCAGATGGCGAGCTGATCGAGATGATTCGCACTGTCTGGTCATTCACGTATGTATGCCCCGCTTGTTCGAAAGAGCTGATTTACTTCGAGCACGTCACTCCAGCAGGCGGTCCTCCGACCGAATGCCCTTCGTGCGGCGGACCCTTCGCGCGCCGGAGCTGGACGCGAGGCAAAGATGTTCCGGTCGAGGTCGTTGTCGATGGCCTGCAGGGGCGACAGGTGACGCAAAAGGTCTCGGCCCATGACCTTAAGATGGTTGCCGAAGCGCTCGCCGACCCGCGGCAAGCGAGGGTGCCTTCGCTCACGATCGGTACTGATCGTGAGATGTACAGCCGCTCTGGCCTTGGCAAGGCGGACATGACTGAAACGGCGAAGTTCTTCTCGCCACGTAACGCGTTAGCACTGCTCGAACTCTGGGGCGCTATTCAGGCGGTCGAAGATGCCGCCATGCGTCGGAAGCTCAGCTTCACTTTTACGGCAATTCTGCCGCGCGCCTCACGCCGCTATCAATGGAGCGCGCAGCGACCGCTCAACGCGCAGAATCAAACCTATTACATTGCTCCCATTTACTATGAATGGAATGTATTTGAACTCTTCGAACGGAAGGTTGAGGCGGCGGTACGCGCTGACGATGCGCTGCGTGGTGCCCAAGAGGGTGAGCTCTTTGAGCGTCGGAGTGGCTGCGATGTATCATATGAACTCGCCTCGGCTAACAGTTTAAGTCACCTCCGCGATGCGTCAGTTGATTACGTGTTCACTGACCCACCGTTCGGCAGCAATATCTACTATAGCGATATGAGTCTCTTCCACGAAGCGTGGCTTGGCACTATCACCGACAATACATCCGAGGCCGTCATGCATACGACCGGCGGGCGGAAGAAGGACTCTGCCAACCGCTATGAAAACTTGCTCCGTGGGGCTTTCGCTGAAGGATTTCGCATCCTAAAGCCTGGCGGACATATGTCCGTCGTTTTTGGGAATAGTAGCGGCCGAATTTGGGGCCTTGTTCAACGAGCCATCCGCGATGCAGGCTTTAGAGGTGCTCCGGCTCACGTCGCTATCCTTGACAAGGGGCAGCGCTCGGTAAAGGGCTTGAATTCAGGCTCTGAGAGCGTGGTTACAGTCGACCTCATTGTTACCATCGCGAAGCCTGCTGAGGGCGAGGTCATCGAGGAGGCAAGGGCTCTGTCCACCGGCGATACGGCAGCTCTCATTCACGACGCTGTCGCCGAACTTAGCATCGACGACGCCAAGAACCCAAGTCACGTATACGCACGCATGCTGAGTCGCGCGATCAACCGCCACTTGATGCTTGATGACCTTCATCTGGGCGATGTTCTCGTTGCCCTGCGCCAAGCAGGCTACAGTATCGATAGGAAGTCCGGACTCCTTCAGCGGGACAAACAGACTGAGGCCGCGTGAGCGCGGGTGGACTTGGCTCGATGCTGCGGTTTATCTGCCCCGGAAAAATCCGACGATGATGTCGGACGGGAAAATCCGGGTCAGCGGCACCAGTACCGCCGTGCCGACGACCATCACGATGCGGCCGACCACACCGAGGCCGGGATCGGCGGCGACGCGTTCGCGCAGGCCGCTATAGCTCACCGACACCAGCCGCTCGATGTCGCCGCGGCGCGCAAAGCCATGGCGCTCGGCCAGCAGGGTCAGGCTCTGCGGCGTCACGTAATGAAGATGCGGCGTGTAGAACATGGTCTGCCACAGGCGATGGAACGGCCCGCGCATCCCTAAGCCATGCATCAGCGTGGCGATGCGATAGAACAGCCCCTGCGCATTCGGGATATTCACCACCAGCAGGCCGTCCGCGTGCAGATGCGCGCGGCAGGCGTCCAGCATCGCGCCGACATCGGGGATATGTTCCAGCACGTCGTTAAAGATGATGACATGGAATTTTTCGTCCGGCTGCAGGACATCGGGGAAGAAGCCATGCCGCACCTCGGCGCCGTGGCGCCTTGCGGCCTCCGCCATTTCCAGTTTCGGTTCGATGCCCAGCGCGGCATAGCCATGCTCGGTGGCGGTCTTGAGGAAAAAGCCGCTGGCGCAGCCGATATCCAGAATCCGGCTGTCTTTGCCTCTGGGTATTCCCAGCGCCTCGATCCGCGCCAGGATGCGGCGGAAGTTGGCCAGCCGCACCGGTTCCAGGAAGCCGATCGGGTCATCGCTCTCGGAGTGCGGCAGGCCTTTGCCTGGCGCGAAATCGGTCTGCAGGTTGGCAACCCAGTGGCCGCAGTTGCTGCAGTGCCAGGTCCAGTCGCTGACCTTCGGCTGCATCCGTGTCTTGCAGGCAGGGCAGTCTGGTGCGGCAGGGCGGGAGGTCATACGAAATCCGGATCGGGGGCGGGGATGTTGGTCCGCCGCGAGGTGAGGCTATACTGGCGTGAGCCGCCGAGACCTTATCCTGATTCGCCCACCATTCGATAAGAGCTATCCGCATGCGCCTGATCATCGCGATCTTCCTGCCCTTCCTGCTGTTCTTCACCATCGGCCGGCCGATTGCCGGCATCATCTGCCTGATCCTGCAGATCACCCTGATCGGCTGGATCCCGGCGGCGCTCTGGGCGGTCTACGCGCTCAGCCAGTACAGCACCGCCAAACAGATCGAGCGGGCGACGGGACGGTCCACCCTGTAACCAGAGCCAGAAAGGCTGGGTCACCAATCCCGGCTTTTCTTATGGTCCAAATGTTGCTATAATGTTCTAGCCTGAGGCGAGCGATCTGGGGTTCTGGACAGGCAGAAGGCGAGTTAAGCTCAAATAAGCCGGAATAAGCCTCGTATAAGCGCAAATAAGCACCGGATAACGGTCAGATAAGCCGGGATAAGCCCGCCTAAGGATGGAATAAGCCGGCTTTACGCCGGTCTAACAGCGTATCGGCGCCCGGAATGTAGGGTCGCAATTGTGGACTTGCCCCTTGCCGGTCAGGGGTTTAGCTCTGGCGACAGACCAAACCGCACGCCGTTCAGGAGACTTTCCGATGTCCGCACCCCACGCAGCCGCCGTCTCTGCCCTGGGCTGGCGCACGCCGCTTCTGGTCATTATCGCCGGCTGCACCATCGCGCTGCTGAATTTCGGCGTGCGCTCCGGCTTCGGACTATTCCTCGAGCCGATCAGCATCGCCAACGGCTGGGGCCGCGAGGTCTTCGCCTTCGGCATCGCCATCCAGACCGTGCTCTGGGGCTTCGGCCAGCCCTTTGCCGGCGCCATTGCCGACCGCTACGGCTCGGCCCGCGTGCTCGCCGTCGGCGCGCTTCTCTATGCCGCCGGTGTCGCGCTCACCGCTTACGCCGCCACGCCGCTGATGCTCAACCTCACGCTGGGCGTGCTGCTCGGCATGGGCCTTGCCGGCACGTCCTTCACCGTGGCGCTCGCCGCCATCGCGCGCATGGTCTCGCCCGAGCGGCGCTCCTGGGCGCTCGGCCTGGGCACCGCCGCGGGCTCGATGGGGCAGTTTTTGATGGTGCCGCTCAGCCAGGGCTTCATCGCCGCCTGGGGCTGGCAGTTCGCATTGCTGCTGCTCAGCATCTTCGCGCTCGCCATCATCCCGCTGTCCAGCGCGCTGGCCGGCAAGGCGCCGGAAGGCACCGGGCCCAAGCAGTCGATGGGCGAGGCGCTGAAAGAGGCCGGCAACCAGAAAAGCTACTGGCTGCTGATCTCCGGCTTCTTCGTCTGCGGCTTCCACGTCTCCTTCATCCAGACGCATCTGCCGGCCTATATCGTCGATCGCGGTCTCGATCCGCAGACCGGCGCCTGGGCGCTGGCGCTGGTCGGCCTCGCCAATGTGGTCGGCTCGTATACAGCCGGCGTGCTGGGCGGCAAGCGCAGCAAGAAATACCTGCTCAGCTTCATCTACGCCGCGCGCGCCGTGGTGATCGCGGTCTTTGTGATGATGCCGATGACGCAGGTCAGCGTGCTGATCTTCGCCTTCTGCATGGGCCTGCTCTGGCTCTCCACCGTGCCGCTCACCTCAGGCCTGGTGGCGCAGATTTTCGGCCCGCGCTACATGGCCACACTGTTCGGCATCGTCTTCTTCAGCCACCAGGTCGGCGGCTTCCTTGGCGTCTGGCTCGGCGGCCGGCTGTTCGATCTCACCGGCTCCTATGACATCGTGTGGTGGATTTCGCTCGGCCTCGGCGTGTTCGCGGCCATCGTGCACTGGCCGATTGACGAACGCCCGCTGGTCCGCGTGGCGCCAGCCGCCGCCTGATGCCATGACGGGTGGCCGCCCTGTGCTGTCCTGGGGCCTGCACTGGCTGGCACTCGGCTTTGTCGGCGCCGTGCTGCTGGTCTGGGCGGCGATCTTCGGGCTGACGCTCCGTCGGGCCGAACTGCCGCCGGACTCTGCCGGGCGCGTCGTCGCCGTCTATCCGTTCGGCTGGTCGGGCGAGCGCAGCATCGCCGCCGCCTTCGGCACCGAGGCCCGGCTGGTGCGCGAGACCTGGCTGCCCAATGTCGTCGAACTGGTCTCCGACGATCCCGGCTTCGCGGCGCGGCTCCGGGCCCAGGGGGCCATCGGTGTCTACCGCGCCCAGCCCTTCGATATCTTCACCCTGGCCGGGTGTACCGGGATGGCGCCGCCGCGCCCGACTGTCGGACCGCAGGCCGCGCGCCGTTTCGGCTGACTCTTTGGTCGAGGCCCGCCTCGGCTTGCTGCCGCAGCGGCAGTGGTTTACCGTCGTAACCATGACGGGAGCAGGCAAGGCCGGCACAGAACCGGCGCTGACAATTATCATCGCCGACGACCATCCGCTGGTGCGCGAGGCGCTGGGCCAGGCCCTGCGCCAGGCGATGACCGGCGTCGAGGTCATCGGCGCCGCCGATCTCGATGGCGCGCGGGCCGCGCTGGCCGGCCGCGACAGCGTCGACCTGCTGATCCTCGATCTCGACATGCCGGGCATGGACGGCTTCGCCGGCCTGGCCGCCGTGCGCGCCAGCCATCCGGCCATTCCGGTCGCCATCGTGTCGTCCACCCGCGAACCCGCCATCATGCGCCGCGCCATCGAATTCGGCGCCGCCGCCTTCGTGCCCAAGTCTGCCGCGCTCGAAACCATCGCCAGTGCCCTGCAGTCGGTGCTCGACGGCGAGGTCTGGCTGCCGCCCGAAGTGGAAGGCGGCGAGGCCGCCAGCATGCCCGACGATTTCGCCCGCCGCGTCGCCGAACTGACGCCACAGCAGCTGCGCGTGCTCACCCTGCTCAGCAAGGGCAAGCTCAACAAGCAGATCGCCCATGAACTCTCTGTGGGCGAGGCGACCGTGAAGGCGCATGTCACCGCGATCCTCAAGAAGCTCGGCGTGCGCAGCCGCACCCAGGCCGTGATCGCGGCCAGGCACTTCTCGCTCTAGATTTCCAGAAAGCTCAGTCGCCGGTTTCCGCCAGCGTGCCGGCCGGCCGGTGGCGCTGGCTGATCAGGGCGCGCAGGGCGGCCGGCTTCACCGGCTTGTGCAGCACGTCGACGCCCATGTCATCGGCGCGATGGCGCGTCTCCTGGCTGCGGTCGGCGGTGATTAGGATGGCGGGCAGGCGCTGGCCCCAGTCGCGGCGCAGCTGCGCGATCGCATCCAGGCCATCGGGGCTGTCTTCATCGAGATGCAGATCGGCCAGGATGATATCGGGGCTGCGGCCGGCTGCGGCCACGGCCTGGCGCGCCGCGGCGATGGTGCCGACAGCGGCGATCTGGCAGGACCAGCCCTCCAGCAGCGTGGTCATTGCCTCGCGGACGCCGGCCTCGTTCTCGATGCAGAGCACGAAGCTGCCGCGCAGCGAACCGGCGGGGATCGGCGGTAGCGCGGCGGGCAGGGTCTGTTCCGCCGGCTCGACGGCGGCGCGCGGTACGGTGATGCCGAAGATCGAGCCGCGGCCGCGTTCGGAATGCAGGCCGATGGGATTGTCCAGCATGCGGGCGATACGTTCGACAATGGCGAGGCCCAGACCCAGGCCGCGCTCGGCGGCATCGCCGCCATGATCCAGCCGCGCGAATTCCTGGAAGATCACATGCCGCTTGTCGGCCGGAATGCCGAGGCCGTTGTCGCAGACCTCGATACGGATCTGGCGGCCCTGGCGGCGGCAGCCGATCAGCACGCGGCGGTTGGCGCGCTCCGGGCTGGCATAGCGGATGGCATTGGCGACGAAATTCTGCAGCACGCGGCGCAGCAATGCGGGATCGGTGCTGATCGTGGCGCTGGTCGGCACGACTTTCAGCGTCACGCCACGCCGCGCCGCCAGGGGCGCGAAGAAGCTGGTGATCGAGTCGAACAGCGGGTTCAGCGCCACCGGGCGGATTTCCGGCTGCACGGCGCCGGCATCCAGTTTGGAGATGTCGAGTAATGTATCGAGCAGCGCTTCGACGGCGCTCAGGCCATGATCGATCTTGCCGACCAGCGGATTGTCCGGCTCGCGCTCGGCCAGGGCAGCGGTGAACAGCCGCGAGGCATGCAGCGGCTGCAGCAGGTCATGGCTGGCGGCGGCAAGGAAGCGGGTCTTGCCCAGATTGGCGGCCTCGGCCTGGGAACGCGAGGCTTCCAGCTCCTGTACGGCCAGTTGCAACTCGGCGGTACGCTCGGCGACCCGGCGTTCCAGGCCTTCATAGGCGGCGCGCAGCGCGGCATCGGCGCGGCGGCGCTCGGTGATGTCCTGGTACAGCAGGAAGAAGCCGAGCACGTTGCCGCGCTCGTCGATATGCGGAATGTAGGTACCCTGGGCGATTTCGATCTTGGCATCGTTGGTGGGGAATTCGGTCTCGAAGCTCTGGCGCTGACCCTTGAAGGCCGCCTCGATATGCGGCTTCAGGCGCTCGTAACGTTCGGACGACAGCATCTCACGCACCGTGCGGCCGTCGATATGCTGCTGCGGCAGATTGAGGGCGCGGCGGAACGGCATGTTGGTGAACCGGTAGCGCTCCTCGCGATCCACATAGGCGATCAGCACCGGCACGTTGTCGGTGTAGATGCGGATGGCGCGTTCGGAATCGCGCAAAGCTTCTGCTGCACGCACGCGTTCGCTGACATCGGTGCAGGTGGCGACGAAGCCGCCATCGGGCATCGGATCGACGCGGATTTCGATCACCTTGCCATCGGGCCGGCGACGTTCGAGGATGCGGGATCCGCTGGCGCCGGAGGCCAGCATGGCGGCGAGGTCCGATGCGCCATCACCCACCAGCGTGGGCAGCGGCACTCCATTCTCGGCCAGATTGGCGGGCAGGCCCAGCAGATCGAAGAAGCGGTCGTTCCAGGCGGCCAGTTTCTGCGCGCGGTCGAACACGCCGATGCCCTGGCTGATATGGTCGAGCGTGGTACGCAGCAGGTCAAGGTTATGGCGGATCGCCTCCGATGCCTCGCCCAGCATGGCGCGGGCGGCGCGCGGACTGAGCAGGTTCTTGCCGCGTGCCGAGGCCATCACGATGCGGGCCGAGGCGGCACCGATGGCGCCGCCCAGCAAATGTTCGGTGAAGGCCATGGCTTCGGCCGGATTCATGCGGCGGCCGGCGAAGGCGCGTTCGGCACGTTCGGCGCCGATGAAGCGCGAGGCCAGGGCTCGCAGTTCGTCGATCCGTGGATCCTGACCATCTTCCGCCATGGCGGGCGCGGGGAGGCCTTCGCCGCCGGACACAAAGATATCGGCCTGTTCCTGGTCGTGACGGTTGGGCCGCGACAGCAACGAAATGCCGACCAGCAGCAGGGTGTTGGCGATGACGCCGACGACGAAGCCCTGCAGGATGAAATCGAAGCCGTTGAACGGTGCCGGCAGCAGGGCCGTGAGCGGCGCCACCACCGGGCGGCCGGTCGCCGCGCCCTCGATGGAAGGCAGCAGCAGGGCATAGATCCAGACAGCGAAGCCGGCGAGCAGGCCGCCGATGACGCCGTAGCGATGGGCGCGCCGCCAGTACAGGCCCAGCAGCAGCGGCGGCGCGAAATTGCCCACCGCGCAGAAGGAGATCATGCCGATGGAGGCGAGCGGCAGATAGCCGGCGATCCAGGTGTGGTAGATGTAGGCCGCGATCAGGATCAGGATCACGGCGGTGCGGCGCACGTTCAGCACGATCTGGCCGACCTCGCGCGAACCGCCGGCGCGCGAGCGCAGCAGGAAAGGCGTGACCAGTTCGTTCGAGACCATGATCGACAGCGCCATGCAGGCGACAATCACCATCGAGGTTGCCGCCGACAGGCCGCCGATGAAGACGAAAACCGACAGCGCCAGCTGGTCGGCCATCATCGGCAGGGTCAGCACGAAGAAGTCGGGGTTGGTGCCGGTCTGTGTCAGCAGCAGGCCGGCGGCGGCAATCGGCACCACGAACAGGTTGATGATGACGAGGTACAGCGGGAAGAGCCAGCGCGCCGCTTTCAGTTGGTTCGGGTGCCCGTTTTCCACCACGGCGACATGGAACTGGCGCGGCAGGCAGAGGAAAGCGAAGCCCGACAGGATGGTCATCACGATCCAGTTGCTGCCCAGGCCGCTGCCCAAGCGGTCGGCCAGACCGGGGGCGTCTTTTACGCGCGCGAGCAGGTCGCTGCCGCCATCGAACAGGCCGTAGATGACGAACAGGCCGACGGCGAGGAAGGCGGCGAGCTTGACCAGGGATTCGAAGGCAATCGCCAGCATCATGCCGCGATGCTGTTCGGTCGCCTGCACGTGGCGCACGCCGAAGAGAATCGTGAAGAGTCCCATGATGCCGGCGACGAACATGGCGGTATCGCGCCAGGGCGGCGGCAGGCTGGCATTGAGCAGCTGCGCCATGTCGCTGCCGACCAGCACTTCGAAGGTGACGCTGACCGCCTGCATCTGCAGCGAGATATAGGGCAGCACGCCGATCACCGCGATCAGCGTGACCAGCACGGCGACGGCGCGGCTCTTGCCGTAGCGCGAGCCGATGAAGTCGGCGATCGAGGTGACGTTCTGCTTCTTGGCGATGCCGATCATCTTGGACATCGCCGGATAGGCCAACGTGATGGCCAGGATCGGGCCGACATAGATCAGGATGAAATCGGGGCCGGACAGGGCGGCGCGACCGACCGAGCCGTAGAAGGTCCAGGAGGTGCAGTAGATCGCCAGGGACAGGGCGTAAATGGTGGCTCCGCTGCGGCCGGCATACCAGCGCGGGCCGAGTCTGTCGCCAAGATGGGCAATGGCGAACAGCAGCCCCAGATAGCCCAGCGACAGCAGCAGGATGGCACTGCCTTGCAGCATGAAACGTTTTCTCCCCGTTCCGGCCAGTTAAGCCCGCGCCGGGCTGACTGTCCACCCGATTGAATATCCCGCCCAGGGGTTGTCATCGCCCCAAATCCCACGGTCTGCTTGCCCCATGAGAGTCCTGATCCGCCTGCTGTTATTCCTGCTGCTGGCCCTGGCCGTGTTCTGGGGTGGCGGCCTGCTGCTCTATCGGTTCGTCGACCCGCCGGTCACGCCGCTGATGCTGATCCGCAGCGCCGAGCGCGGGGCATGGGTCCGCTACCGCCCGGTGCCGCTGTCGGCCGTGGCGCCGGCGCTGGCCCGGGCGGTGATCGGTGCCGAGGACAGCCGCTTCTGCCTGCATAACGGCATCGATCTGGGCGCCGTGCAGGATGCCCTGGAGGATTACGAGGAGACCGGCCGGCTGCGCGGTGCCAGCACCATCCCGATGCAGGTGGCCCGCAACCTGTTCCTCTGGCCCGGTGGCGGCTTTGTCCGCAAGGCTCTGGAGGCGCCATTGGCTCTGGCGCTGGACGCATTCTGGCCGAAGCGGCGGATCATCGAGGTTTACCTCAATATTGCCGAAATGGGACCGGGGCTGTTCGGGGTCGGAGTCGCGGCGGAGGCCCATTTCGGCCAGACTCCGGCCCGGCTGAGCGACCAGCAGGCGGCCCGGCTGGCCGCCATCCTGCCCAGTCCGAACCGCTGGAATGCCGCATCGCCCGGTGCCTATGTCCAGCGCCGGACCGGCATCCTGCAGGCGCGCATGGCACAGCTTGGCCCGGCCCAGCTGGCCTGCATCAATTGACGCAGGCCCGATCTGGGGCCTGTACCGGCCAGCGCCCTGTGGGATAATCAGCCATGGTTTTCCCTCTGGCTGCCCTGACCGCTGCCGAAGCCCCCGCCAGGACGCGGGCGGGTCGGCTTGCGCTGCAGTCGGTGCTGGCCATGGCGCTGGTCATGCTGACGGCTCTGGTCGCCTATCTGCTGCATCAGGCCATCAGCTTCTCGGCATCGATCCTGTTTGTGCCGGCCATCCTGGCAGCCGCCATTTTCGGCGGCATTGTTCCGTCCCTGGTCGCGGCTCTGGCCGCCCTGATCGCCAGCTCCTACCTGTTCTATGAACCCTTCACCATTCCCGTCACCGACCCGCAGGAATATGCCGACCTCGCTGTGTTTGCCGGCGTCGCCGTGGTTTCAAGCCAACTGGCTGATTTCGCCCGCCGTGCCGCCAGCGCCTCGCGTGAGCGGGAGGCAACCATCAAATACCTGCTCGCCTTCAATCGCCGCATCGGCGCCGTCGTCGACCCGACCGAGACGCCGCGTGTTCTGGCGGAGGAACTGAGCACCGGCATCGGCAGTGCGCTGTCACTCTATGCCGAACAGCAGGGTGGACTGGTGCGGATCGCCGAAGCAGGCGCCTTTGGCGATACCAGCCCGGATGCCGGGGTGCAGGAAATCTGGCGACGGGTTCATTCCGGCGCCGAGGATGACGATCTGCATTACACCCTGCGCAGCGGCGGCGTGCCGCTGGGTCTGGTGCGGCTGGCCGCGGCGCCGACAACCAATCTGGATCCCCTGACGATTGCGGCGATGATGGAGCAGGCCGGTTCGGCGCTGGCGCGCATGCGGCTGGCCCTGTCGGTGGAAGAAACCCGGGTGCTGGCGAAAGCGGAAGACCTGCGCGAAGCCGTTCTGGGCTCGATCAGCCACGATCTGCACACGCCGCTGGCTTCCATCCTCGGCTCGGTGACGACACTGGAGAAATTCGGCCCGCTCTGCGACGACGCCACCCGCGCCGAACTGCAATCCACCATTCGCGAGGAGGCCGAACGCCTGGAGCGTTATATTCGCCGCATGCTCGACCTCACCCGTATCCGGGCCGGTCGGCTGACCCCGCATGTAGAGGCGGTGGATGTTGCCGACATCGCCAATGCGGCGCTCCGCCAGGCGCAGAAAGCCCTGGTGCGGCACAGCGTCGAGTCCAGCGGCCTGCTGGAATTGCCGATGGTCGAGACCGATCCTGTCCTGATCGAGCAGGCGCTGGTGAATATCCTCGAGAATGCGGCGAAATATTCCCGACCCGGCTCGCCGATCCATGTGCGCGGCGCCCTGCAGGGTGACCGGGTGGTGCTGAGCGTGCAGGATGCCGGCATCGGCCTGCAGCATCACGAGATCGAGCGCGTTTTCGCGCCGTTCTATCGCACCGATGCCGCATCGGGCCATGTTGCCGGCAACGGACTGGGGCTGATGGTCAGCCGCGCTTTCGTGGAAGCGGCGGGCTGCGAAATCTGGGCGGAAAGCCGGGGCGCCGATGAAGGCGCCATCTTCCATATTGGCATGCCGCCTGCAAAAACTCTGACGCTTGCCGATGAAGGGGAAGCCGCATGACGGATCCGCGCAGAATTCTTATTGTCGATGACGAAACCCAGATCCGGCGTTTTTTGCGCACGGCGCTGGCGCTGCATGATTTCGATGTGATCGAGGCCGCCAGCGGCGCCGAGGCGCTGGAACTGCTGGCCAAGACGGATGTCAGCCTGGTGGTGCTGGACATGCAACTGGGCGACCAGGACGGTCTGGACGTGCTGCGTCGCCTGCGCGAATGGAGCTGGCTGCCGGTCATTGTGCTGACCGTGCGCAACCGGGAGATGGACAAGGTGCGCGCCTTCGAATGCGGTGCCGACGACTACCTGACCAAGCCGTTCAGCATCGCCGAATTCCTCGCTCGCCTGAATGCCGTGTTGCGCCGTGCCCCGGCCACGGCCGACGAGCCGGTTCTGGAGGTCGGCGGCCTGGCCGTCGATCTGGCGCGTCGCCGCGTGGTGGTAGAGGGCGCCGAGGTCAAGCTGACGCCGAAGCAGTATGGCCTGCTGCAGCATCTGGCCCGCCATCCCGGCAAGGTGGTCACGCATGAGCAGCTGCTGCGCGAGGTCTGGGGCGACGAGCATGCCGAGGATGTGCACTATCTTCGCATTTTCATGCGCAAGCTGCGCCAGCGTATCGAGCGCGATCCGGCCCATCCAACCTACATCCAGACCGAGCTGGGTGTCGGTTACCGGCTGCTGGCCCCCGATCAACTGGAGACGGCGGTTTCCTGACCCGGATTAAAACGTATTGAACAGCCTGGCAGCGGCCGGCCGGGGCTTGCGCGGACCGGGGTGAGGGCGATTTAGTACGGATAATCGTCCCACAGGAAACGCGCAAAAAAACCATGTCCGAGAATCTGTACAGCCTGATTCGTGCCCGGGTGACCGACCCGGCCAAGACCTTCATGGAAACCGGCGAGGGCCGGATCTTCAGCTATGCCGATACCTTTGCGCTGGCCGCAAGGATCGCCAACACGCTGACCGCGCTGGGTCTGCAGCCGGGCGACCGCGTGGCCGTGCAGGTCGACAAGTCGGCCGAAGCGCTGATCCTGTATCTGGGCGTGGTGGCGGCCGGTGGCGTCTATCTGCCGCTCAATGTCGGCTACACGCTGACCGAGCTGGAATACTTCATCGGCGATGCCGAGCCGCGCATCGTCGTCTGTCGTCCGTCCGCCGAAAAGGAACTGGCACCGCTGGCCTCGAGGCTCGGGGTCGCCCATTGCCTGACCCTGGGCGGCAAGGGCGACGGCAGCCTGATGGACAAGGCCAATGCCGCGTCGGCCGACTTCACGCCGGTGCCGCGCAAGGCCGACGACCTGGCGGCCATCCTCTACACCTCGGGCACCACCGGCCGTTCGAAAGGCGCGATGCTCAGCCATCGCAACCTGTTCTCCAATGCCGCGACGCTGGTGGACTACTGGCGCTTCACGGCGAAGGATGTGCTGCTGCATGCTCTGCCGATCTTCCATACGCACGGACTTTTTGTCGCCAGCAATGTGATCCTGCTGTCCGGCGCCTCGATGATCTTCCTGTCGAAGTTCGATGGTGACGAGGTGATCCGCCAGCTGCCGCGCGCCACCAGCATGATGGGGGTGCCGACCTTCTATGTGCGCCTGCTGCAGAGCCCGGCGCTGACGAAAGATCTGGTTCGGCATATCCGCCTGTTCGTCTCGGGCTCGGCGCCGCTGTTGGCCGATACGCATCGCGAATGGGAGGCCCGCACCGGCCACCGCATCCTCGAGCGCTACGGCATGACCGAGACCAACATGAACACCTCCAACCCCTACGATGGCGAACGCATCGCCGGCACGGTGGGTTTCCCGCTGCCCGGCGTGGAGGCGCGCATCGCCGATCCGGAAACTGGCAAGCTGCTCGGCCGCGACGAGATCGGCATGATCGAGGTGAAGGGTCCGAATGTGTTCCAGGGCTACTGGCGCATGCCGGAAAAGACCGCGGCCGAGTTCAAGGCCGACGGCTTCTTCATCACCGGCGATCTTGGCAAGATCGACGCGCGCGGTTATGTGCATATCGTCGGCCGCGGCAAGGACCTGATCATTTCCGGCGGCTACAATGTTTATCCGAAGGAAGTCGAAACCGAACTGGATGCCATGCCGGGCGTGATCGAATCGGCCGTGATCGGCTTGCAGCATCCCGATTTCGGCGAAGGCGTCACAGCGGTGATCGTGGCAGAAAAAGGCCACAAGCTGGACGAAGCCGGCGTGCTGAAGGCACTGGATGGCCGGCTGGCCAAGTTCAAGCTGCCCAAGCGCGTGTTTTTCGTCGACGACCTGCCGCGCAACACCATGGGCAAGGTGCAGAAGAACCTGCTGCGCGACCAGTATAAGGGTCTCTACGGTGCCTAAACTGGTATGCGTTCTGCGTTGATTTAGGGCGCAAACCGGACGAAAATCAGTTCCGGTGGCGGTTGGCCGCCGGAAAGCGGGCCTGTCGCCGTGCAGTTTCGGAAATTGCTTGACGGTATAACGATCCGGGCGCAGGTCGCGCTGGCGACGGCAACGCTTGCCCTGCTGCTTGTGCTGGGCGCGACGATCAGTGCGGCCTGGCTTGGTCGCGGCCTGGTTTCCACCATGGTGCGCAGCGAACTCACCGAACTGGCGGTGGTGCTGGCCGGACGGCTCGATCTCGGCATGGCCGAGCGGTATCGCGAGATCGGCACCATCGCCGATCTCGATGTTCTGCGAAATGTCTGGGAGAACGATCCCGCTGCCCTGCAGAACATCCTTGACCGCCTGCAGCAGAGTTTTCCCGATTATGCCTGGATCGGCTTCGCCCGCACGGATGGCACCGTGGTGGCGGCCACCAAGGATATGCTGGTCGGGCAATCCGTGGCCCAGCGCCCCTGGTTCACCAGTGGTCTCGTCAAGCCTTTCGTCGGCGATGTGCATGAAGCGTTGCTGCTGGCGAAGCTGCTGGGCCCGCGCACCGATGCCGAACCCTTCCGCTTTGTCGATGTCGCCTATCCGGTGCGCAACGCCACCGGTGACGTCATCGGCGTGCTGGGCGCGCATTTAAGCTGGGACTGGGCAACGGATGTGCGCCGCTCGCTGCTGACGGCGGAAAGTCAATTTGCCGCGGCCGATGTCAGCATCCTGGATGAAAAAGGCAAGGTTCTGCTTGGCCGGCAGCTCAATACAATGACGCTGACCCCCGAGCAGCTTGCCATGATCCGCACCACGCCATCGGGCTCGGGGCTGGCCTATGGTTCGGATGCCGATCAATGGCTGACCGGCTACGCTGTTGGTCGTGGGTATCGCGATTATCCCGGCCTTGGCTGGCTGGTGGTGGCGCGACTGCCGACCGATGTGGCCAATGCTCCTGTTCGCAGCCTGGTGAGCTCGATCCTTGTTACGGGCATCGTCCTGAGCATTATCGGCCTGTTCTTCGCCTGGTGGATGGCTGGCCGTCTGACCCGGCCGATTCATGAAATCACCCGGGAGGCCGACAGGATCGGCCGCGATGCAGGCGTCCATACCCTGCCGCGCGTCGGCGGGGCGCTTGAAGTGGTGCATCTGTCGCAGGCGCTACGTTCGCTGCTGCGCCGCGTGGGGCAGGCCGAGCAGCAGCGTGCAGCGGCCGAACGCGATGCCGAAAGCCATGCGGCCGAGACGCGCGAGCTGTCGCTCGATATCGAGCGCCTGCGCCTGCTGGCCGAGACCGACCCGCTGACCGGCCTGCTGAATCGCCGCGCCTTCCTGTCGGCTGCCGAGCGCCAGGTGGCCTTCGTCCGCCGTTACGGGCGCAACCTCGCCATCGTCGTGGCCGACATCGACCATTTCAAGAAAGTCAACGATACGCATGGCCATGCTGCCGGCGATACCGCCATCCGCGATGTGGCTTCCCGGTTGCAGGCCGCGGCGCGCGATACCGATCTGGTCGCACGCTTTGGCGGCGAGGAATTCGTCGTCCTGCTGATGGAAAGCGATGCGGCGGCGGCTATGGCGTATGCCGAGCGCGTGCGCGGCATGATTCAGAATAATCCTGTGCCACTTGATGGCATGCGTAATATCCCTGTGACCATCAGTCTGGGGTGCACCATGCTGATCGACGGGGATCGTGATGTGCAGGATGCCATTGACCGTGCCGATACTGCGCTCTATGCAGCCAAGCTTGCCGGTCGCAACCGTATCCGCCTGTCGATGCCGGGGCCGATAGCGGCGACGGGCGATTGAGCATGGCTCGTCTGATCCCGGTCCTGACCCTTGGCCTGCTGGCGATGGTCTCTGCCGCCGTAGCACAACCAGTCCCCCGCAGTTTCGATTCCATCGCACCCGAAGCCGCCACCGGCCGCACGGAAAAGCCGGCGGTGCGTGCCAGCCAGTATATGACGGCCGCTGCCAATCCTCATGCTGCCGAAGCGGGTGCGGCTATCCTGGCCAGGGGCGGCTCGGCGGTCGACGCCGCGATTGCCACGGCGCTGGTGCTCAATCTGGTCGAGCCGCAATCGGCGGGCATCGGCGGCGGCGGTTTCATGGTGATCTGGGATGCTGCGCAGAAAAAACTGCGCAGCTTCGATGGCCGCGAGACGGCGCCGGCAGGAGTCGACCGGCGGCTGTTTTACGATGCGGCCGGCGATCGCAAACGCTTTATGGATGCCGTGGTTGGCGGCGCCTCGGTAGGCGTGCCGGGCATGCTGCGGCTGTTTGAGCAGGTGCACGGCGAATACGGAAAGCTGCCCTGGGCCGATCTGTTCCAGCCGGCCATCGCGCTGGCGGAAGCCGGTTTTCCGGTTTCGCCAAGGCTCTACGAGCTGCTGCGGCAGAATACCAGTTTCCAGAACTCTCCCCAGGCGCGCGACCTGTTCTATCGGCCGGACGGCAATCCGAAGCCGGTCGGCAGCCTGCTGGTCAACCCGCCGCTGGCCGAGACCTTTCGACGCATCGCTCGCGAGGGCGCGCAGGCTTTTTATACCGGCGAAATCGCCGCCGATATTGTGGCGGCCGTACGGACGGCTCCGGGCAATCCCGGCGGCATGACACTGGAGGATCTGTCCGGCTACCGCGCCAAGGAGCGCGACCCGGTCTGCGCGCCCTATCGGGTCTACCGGGTCTGCACCATGCCGCCGCCATCCTCCAGTGTGAACATGCTGCAGGCGCTGGGCATCCTTGGGCATTTCGACCTGTCGCAGCTGGCGCCGCTGTCACCCGACGCCGTGCATCTGGTGGCGCAGGCCGAACGGCTCGCCTATGCCGACCGCGACCTCTATGTGGGCGACCCGGATTTCGTGCAGATGCCACTCAGCGGGATGACCGAGCGCGGCTACATTGCCGGCCGTGCCCGGCTGCTGGATCCGCAGCGGGGCAGTGTCGATCCTGCCGCAGCGGGCAATCCGCCGACACGCCATGGCCTGCTGTTCGGTCGTGACAATGCCATCGAACTGCCGTCCACAACCCATGTCTCTACAGTGGATGCCCAGCGCAATGCTGTGGCGATGACGGTGACGATCGAGAATGTCTTCGGTTCACGCCAGATGGTGCGTGGTTTCATCCTCAACAATCAGCTGACCGATTTCTCCGCTGATGCGGAAGAGAATGGCCGCCCGGTCGCCAACCGCATCGAGCCGGGCAAGCGACCGCGCAGTTCGATGGCGCCAACCATCGTGTTCAATGCTGATGGTTCGCTGCGACTGGTGGTCGGCTCGCCGGGTGGCAGCCGCATCCTCGGCTATGTCGCGCAAACCGTGATCGGTGTGCTGGACTGGAATCTGGATATCCAGCAGGCGATCAGCCTGCCGCATTACCTGGACCGTAATGTCGGCCTGGAACTGGAAAAGGATACGGCGGCAGCCGGCCTTGCCGATGCCATGCGCCAACGGGGCCACAAGGTGACGCTGGGCGAGTTGAACAGTGGCCTGCAGGGAATCGAAGTGCGGCCCGATGGCCTGATCGGTGGCGCCGACCCGCGCCGCGAAGGAATCGCAGTCGGTCGTTAGATCAGATCATCGTCCGGTAGGCGCGCGGCGCCACGCCGAAGCGGTCGCGGAAGCTGCGGCTGAAATGCGTGGACGAATTGAAGCCCCAGGCAAAGGCAATGTCGGTGATCGAGCGATGCCGCAGCGCGCCGTTGGACAGGTCCTGGCGCACGCGTTCCAGCCGGCTGTTCCAGATATAGCTGTTCAGGGTTTCGTCTTCGCGGGCAAAGAGCTTGTGCAGGTTGCGCTTGCTGCAGCCCACGGCCTCGGCGATGCGTTCGATCGACAGCATCGGGTCCTGCAGGTTGGCGGCGACAAAGGCTTTCACCCGGTCGCGGGTGGTTTCCTGCAGCGCTT
Source organism: Ferrovibrio sp. GW821-FHT12E11 (assembly GCF_058806975.1). Lineage (NCBI taxonomy): Bacteria > Pseudomonadati > Pseudomonadota > Alphaproteobacteria > Rhodospirillales > Rhodospirillaceae > Ferrovibrio > Ferrovibrio sp. GW821-FHT12E11. Next base: position 835,388 of record NZ_JBXAQG010000001.1, on the reverse strand, counting down.
CTTCAGTGGGCCGGCCTTGCCGGTCCAGCATGGTGAGCCGCACGAGGTTCGACATCGTGTCGGCGAATTCCCAGCCGTTATTCGGTCCGGTGAGGGTGGGCAGTTCGGCAAAGGCCGAGGACAGCAGGTCGAAGACCAGGCGGCTGACGCCGCTGCGGCCGGAAAAGCGCTGAACCGACATCTCATCAAGATTGACGCCCACGCGGGTCAGGCGGTCCCGTGGCAGCAGCAGGGCCAGCTGGTTGATCGGTTCGGGGTTCGACACGATATAGGTCTTGGTCGTGTCATACATGCTCCACTCGCCGGGCGTCAGCACCAGCTTGCGGCCATTCTGCTCAAAGCGGCCGGCGCCTTCGATCTGGGCGACAATCTTTACGTAGCCGCGGTCATCATGGCGGATCAGGTTCGGCGTACGGACCACGCGATGGCGGCCGGCGACGATGCGGCACAGCTTCATGCCGCCGATATCGCCGAGTTCCAGTCGCCCGTCGAACGTCTGATCGCCAAAAGTATCGGATTGCAGGTGGCCGATATGCCGCCCGACGAAATCGCCCCACAGCGCCAGCCTGTCGGCCGGCGCGACCTGCGATGTGGAAACCACCGCGATGGCGCTCACTGTCCTCCCCTTCGTTGGACTTCCAACTTTCTGCCAGTTTAACCCTGAAGGCCGTGCGGCGTTAAGACGGAAAGCACGCGGATCGCAATAATCGCATGATCCGTTGATTCACTTGAGCGATCGGCGGTTTGCTGCATCGCAGCACGGAGCGTGGAGCGCCAGAAGCGGTTCACTCTGGGATAAAATCAGGTTCCTTCTCAGGCAAGATATGCGCCGGGGCCGCGCGTAGTCTCGCGGCACGGTCGGCATGCTGGTGTTCAGCATGGCGGCACGACAGGTGACCGGGTGTCTGCCGCTGGCGACGCCGGACATCGCTAGGGAGGAATAAATGACCAAAAACAAAATCCGCCTGCTGGCGGCGACGATGGCTGTTGGCCTGCTCGGCGCGGTTTTCCAGCCGGCGCTTGCGCAGGACAAGATCAAGATCGGTTATGCGATTTCCAAGACCGGCCCGAATGCCGGCGGTGCGAATATCACGCAGATTCCGAACTATCAGCTCTGGGTCAAGGAACTGAATGACAAGGGCGGCCTGATGGTCGGCGGCAAGCGCGTGCCGGTGGAAGTGATCGAATACGACGATCGCTCCAATTCCGAAGAAGCCGTGCGCGCAGTCGAACGCCTGATCACCCAGGACAAGGTGGATCTGCTGTTGCCGCCCTGGGGTACCGGCCTGAACCTGGCGGTCGGCCCAGTCTTCAACAAATACGGCTATCCGCAGTTGACCTTCAGCGCCGTCACCGATCGCGCCGTCGAACTGGCCAAGCGCTGGCCGAACAGCTTCTGGTTCCTCGGCACCAGCGTGCAGTATATCGACGCCCTGGTCGAACTGCTGGCCAAGCAGCAGAAGGACGGCAAGATCAACAGCAACATCGCCATGCTGAGCGTGGCCGATGGTTTCGGCATCGACCTGTCGAAGGCGGCTCGTGACGGCTTCACCAAGGCCGGCTTCAAACTGGTGGTCGACAAGAGCTATCCGGTCGGCACCCAGGACATGTCGCCGCTGATCAGCGAAGCCCAGCGCTCGGGCGCCGATACCTTCATCGCCTTCAGCTATCCGCCGGATACGGTGGCGCTGAATGACCAGGCCAAGGTCGCCAGCTATGCGCCGAAGGTGATGTTCACCGGCGTGGGTACGGCTTTCCCGCTGTTCCCACAGCGCTTTGGCGCCAATGCCGAAGGCATCATGACGCTGGGTGGCTGGGATCCGAAGAACCAGGGCACCATGGAGTATCGCAAGAAGCATGTCGCCATGCATAACCGCGATCCGGACTACTGGGGCAGCCAGCTCGGCTATGTGTCGCTGCAGATGCTGGAGCAGGCAGTCGAACGCGTCGGCAAGATCGACCGTGAGGCGATCATCAAGGAACTGCAGACCGGCACCTTCGACACCGTGCTGGGCAAGTTCAAGCTGGTCGACAACATGCCGCCGAAGGGGACTTTTGCCTATATCGGCCAGTGGCAGAACGGCGTCTTCACCGGCGTGGCGCCGGCGGGCCCGGGCACCAGCCCGATGGTCATGCCGAAAGCACCCTGGAAGTGATCTGAGCGGGCGCGGCGGTTCATGCCGCCGCGCCTGATTTTCTGCGTTTAAAGGTTACAGTCCATGTTTGTTGAGGCCCTGCTGACGGGTATTACGCTCGGCGGCATGTATGCGCTGGTGGCCATGGGGCTGACGCTCCAGTACGGCGTCGCGCGCATCATGAATCTGTCTTACGGCGAAATCCTGGTCGCCGCATCCTTTGCCGTCTTCTGGCTGTTCACGGCGGCCGGCCTCAATCCTCTACTCGGCCTGTTCATCATTGTGCCGCTGGCGCTGGGCGTCAGTTGGCTGATCTACCGTATCCTGCTGGTGCCGCTGGTGCGTCGGGCCAAGACCCGCGATGCGCTGGAGGTCGACAGTATCCTCGCCACCTTCGGCCTGCTGTTCGTGGTGCAGGGCGTCATGCTCGTACTCTTCGGCGGTGCCTATTACAGCTATTCCTTCCTGGCCATTCCAGTGAATGTCTTCGGCGTCACCATTGCCGCCAACCGTCTGCTGGCACTCGGCTTTGCTGCCGTGATCGGCCTCGCGCTCTATCTGGCGATGACCCGCACCCGGGCCGGTACGGCCCTGCGGGCCGTGGCGGTCGATCCGGTGGCCGCCCAGCTGGTTGCCATCGATGTCCGCATGGCTGCTGCCATCGCCTTTGCTGTGGGCGGTGCCCTGGTGGCGGCTGGTGGTGTGCTGGTTTCGATGTTCCTGACCTTCAATGCCAATATCGGCGTGGTCTTCACCATGAAGGCGCTGATCATCGTCATCATGGGCGGAGTAGGGAATATGCTGGGCGCATTGGTCGCCGGCCTGATCCTTGGTCTCACTGAAACTTTCGTTGCCACCTGGATCGATCCGGGACTGACGCTCGCCGCCACCTACGCGATCTTCCTGCTCGTCCTGCTGGTGCGCCCGCAGGGCCTGTTTGGCCGGAGCACCCGGTGATGCAGTCGCTGTCCGTCCGCATCATCGGGGCGATTGCCGTCATCGCTCTGCTGGCCTGCGTGCCGCTGGTGGCCGATGGCTACCGGCTGTCCCTGGCCATCAGCATTCTGAACTATACGGTGCTGGCCACCGCCTGGGCGCTGTTCTCGGGACCCACACGCTATGTCTCGCTGGCCACGGTCGCCTTCTTCGGCATCGGGGCCTATACCGTGGCGGTTCTGGGCGAAGTTCTGGCCTGGCCGCTGGTGCTGCTGATCGCCCTGGCCATTGGTGTCTTGCTGGCCCTGGCCGTTGGTTTCGCCACGCTGCGGCTGTCCGGTGTCTATTTTGTCATCTTCACCTTCGGCCTGGCCGAACTGGTGCGCCAACTGGTGACCTGGTTCGAGGTCAACAAGACCCGCACGCTCGGCCGCTATGTCTTTGTCGACATCACCACCAACCAGATCTACTGGCAGCTTCTGGTCCTGGCGGTGCTGGTTTTCCTGGCCGGGATCCTGATCCGGCGGTCGCGGCTGGGGCTGGCCCTGCGTGTGATCGGCGACGACGAAATGGTTGCCCGTCATGTCGGCATCAACACCACGATGGCGAAAGTCTCGCTCTTCGTGCTCAGCGCCGCGTTCATGACGCTGGCGGGGGCGGTGATGGCGCCGCGCTGGACCTATATCGATCCGGCTATCGCCTTCAATCCGGTGACGTCTTTCCAAGTGCTGATCATGGCGCTGCTGGGTGGTGTGCACCGGCTGTATGGCCCGCTGCTGGGCGTCATTCCGCTCAGTCTGCTGTTCGAATTCCTGCTGGCCAACTTCCCGAATCATTTCAGCATCCTGATCGGCCTGGCCTTCATGCTGATCGTCTATGCGATCCCGAACGGCATTGCCGGCCTGCTGGAGCAGGGGCGAGCCGGCATCCGCGGTTTCGGCAGGGGGAAGCGGCCATGACGCATCCCATTCCGCTGCTGGCCGTGCAGGGTCTGACCAGGCGCTTCGGCGGCCTGGTTGCCGTCGACAATGTCGATCTCACCGTCGGGCCGGGCGAGATTGTCGGCCTGCTGGGGCCGAATGGCTCTGGCAAGACCACCGTGCTGAATCTGATTTCCGGTGCCCTCAAGCCTGATGACGGCAGTGTTACGCTGCACGGCCATGCCATTCAGGGCTTGGCGCCATACAAGATTGCCCGACGAGGCGTGGCGCGCACCTTCCAGCTGGTCCGCGTGCTGGGCTCGATGACCTGCCGCGAGAATGTGCTGGCCGGGCTGGCCTTCGGCACGCGCAGCGCCTGGGGCACCGAGGCCGCGCGGAGCGCTGACAGCCTGCTGGAACGCGTGGGCCTGAACGGTCGTGGCGACACCATGGTTTCGGAACTGACCTATATCGACCAGAAGCGGCTGGAGCTGGCGCGCGCTCTGGCCTTACAGCCCAAACTGCTGTTGCTCGACGAGTGGCTCGCCGGCCTCAACCCCACGGAACTGCTGCAGGGCATAGAACTGGTTCGCGCGTTGCGTGGCGACGGTATCGCCATCCTGATGGTCGAACATGTCATGGATGCGATCCGCTCGCTCTGCGACCGTTGCGTGGTCATGAATACCGGCCGCAAGATCGCCGAAGGGACGGCGGCCGGCGTGCTGGCCGAGCCCGAAGTCATCCGTGCCTATCTGGGGGACAGCGATGCTTGAGGTCGCCGATCTGTCCGTCTCCTATGGCAAGCATCGTGCCGTCGACAATGTCGCGCTCAGCGTCGCGACCTCCGAGATCGTCGTTATCCTGGGCGCCAATGGCAGTGGCAAGACCTCGCTGCTGAAGGCGATCGCCGCGCTCCAGCCCGCTGCGCCGGGCGCCCGCGTCATGCTATCGGGTCGCGACCTGACCAGATTACCGGCCCATGACATCGTCGAGGCCGGCCTGGCGCTGGTGCCCGAAGGCCGGGGCATTTTCGGCGATCTGACCGTGCGCGAGAATCTCATGCTGGGTGCCTATGCCCGGCGCGCCCGGGCGGGTGAGGCGGCCAATCTGGAGCGCGTGCTGATGCTGTTTCCGCGTCTGGCCGAGCGTATGACGCAGGCGGCGCGGACCATGAGCGGCGGCGAACAGCAGATGGTGGCGATTGGCCGGGCCCTGATGTCGGCGCCCGATATTCTGTTGCTGGACGAGCCTTCGCTCGGTCTTTCTCCGCTGATGTGCGGCGAGTTGTTCAGCGCGCTGACCCGCATCCAGCAGGCCGGAATCGGTGTGCTGCTGGTCGAGCAGAATGCCAAACGCAGTTTGGCCATCGCTGATCGCGGTTACCTGATCGAGAATGGCCGCATTGTCGGCCAGGGCAGTGCGACGGCACTGCAGAACGATCCCGCAGTGCAGAACGCCTATCTGGGGGCTGCGCGGGCGGTTCCCTGATTTTACGCTTTTACGAAACGGAGATTGCAGCATGTTCCAGATCGATCTGCTGATTGACGGCAAGACAGTTCCAGCCGCCAAGGGGCGCACCTTCGAACGGCATAATCCTCTGAACGGCAGTGTGGCCAGCCGGGCCGCCGCCGCCGATGTTGCGGATGCGATTGCGGCTGCCGATGCCGCAGCAAAAGCCTTTCCGGCCTGGTCCGCGCTGGGGCCGAATGCGCGGCGCAGCCTGCTGCTGAAGGCCGCCGATGCGCTGGTGGCGCGGACGCCCGACTTCATCGCCTGCATGGCGGCCGAAATCGGCGCCACCGGGGGCTGGGCCGGGTTCAACGTGCATCTGGCGGCCGGCATGCTGCGCGAGGCCGCCGCCATGACCACCCAGATCGGCGGCGAAGTCATTCCGTCTGACAAGCCGGGCTGCATCGCGATGGCGACGCGACAGGCGGCCGGTGTTGTGCTCGGCATCGCGCCGTGGAATGCACCGGTGATCCTCGGTACGCGCGCCCTGGCCATGCCACTGGCCTGCGGCAATACCGTCGTGCTGAAAGCGTCGGAAATTTGCCCGGGCACGCATCGCCTGATCGCCGAATGCCTGGTCGATGCCGGATTCCCGGCCGGCGTGATCAATGTGGTGACCAATGCGCCGGCCGATGCTGGCGCGATTGTCGAGGCGCTGATCGCTCATCCGGCGGTGCGTCGCGTCAATTTCACCGGTTCGACCAAGGTGGGCCGTATCATCGCCCAGACGGCGGCGCGCTACCTCAAACCGGTGCTGCTGGAGTTGGGCGGCAAGGCGCCGATGCTGGTGCTCGACGATGCCGATCTCGACGAGGCGGTGAAGGCAGCCGCCTTCGGGGCCTTTATGAACCAGGGCCAGATCTGCATGTCGACCGAACGCCTGGTGGTCGATGAGAAGATTGCCGATGATTTCGTGGCCAAGTTCGCTGCCAAAGCCGCCACCCTGGTCGCCGGCGACCCGCATAAAGGCAATACGCCGCTCGGCGCCGTGGTCAGTGTCGAGGCGGTGAAGCGCGTACAGGACCTGATCGCCGATGCCACCGCGAAAGGCGCCCGTATGGTGGCCGGTGGCCGCGCCGAAGGCGCGATCATGGATGCTGCCGTGCTGGATCACGTGACGCCCGACATGAGCATCTATCACGAGGAATCCTTCGGCCCGGTGGTCTGTGTGGTGCGCACCAAGGGGGATGACGCCGCTATCCAGGTTGCCAACGACACCGAATACGGCCTTGCTGCGGCTGTCTTCAGTCGTGATGTTGCCCGAGCGATGGGCGTGGCCAAGCGCATTCAAAGCGGTATCTGCCATGTCAACGGCCCCACCGTGCATGACGAGGCGCAAATGCCGTTCGGCGGCATGAAGGCCTCCGGCTATGGCCGCTTTGGTGGCAAGGCCGGGGTGGAGGAATTTACCGATCTGCGCTGGATCACCATCGAGACCCAGCCCGGCCATTATCCGATCTGAGGCCGGCAGCCATGGGCATGATGGACGGCAAGATCTGTATCGTAACCGGCGCGGCCGGCAGCATTGGCTTGGCCAGTGCGAAGGATTTTCTGCGTGAAGGCGCCCGCGTCACGCTGGTCGACCGCGAGGCGGCGGCGCTGGACAAGGCGGTGGCTGCTCTGGGCGCGCCGGCGGATCGTGTGGCGACCTGTGCGGCCGATGTGGCTGACAGCGCAGCGACGCAGGGGTATATCGGCGCGACCGTGCAGCGCTGGGGGAAAATCGACGTGCTGTTCAGCAATGCCGGAATCAGCGGCGTGATCAGGCCGGTGACGGATTATCCGGAAGATGTGTTCGATGCGGTAATGGCCGTGAACGTACGAGCCTCGTTCTTGGCCTGCAAATACGGCCTGCCGCAGATGAATGACGGCGGCAGTATTCTGATCACCGCCAGCGTGGTCGGCGTGACCAGCGATCCCGGCATCTGTGCCTATGCCACATCCAAGCATGCGGTGATCGGTCTGATGCGCACGGTGGCCAAGGAGGCCGCGCCGCGCCGCATCCGGTGCAACGTGATTGCGCCGGGGCCGATTGACAACGGCTTCCAGCTCGATATCGAGAAGGGCATCACCGCAGCGACTGGTCGCGACGGCACCAAGCTGCTGGACAGCATCATTCCGCTTGGCCGCCACGGGCAGGCTGAAGAGATTGCTCGCGCCGTGATGTTCCTCGCCTCCGACCAGAGCAGCTTCACCACCGGCAGCGTGCTGATGGCGGATGGCGGAATGCATATCTGAATTTCAACCCCGCAAGACAGGATTGCCCCATGCCCGAACTTGCCACTACCGAATTCTGGAAAGACCTCAAGCCGATCGCCAAGGTGTTTCGACCCGATGCGTTGCCCGAGGTCTATACAAAGAACGCCCCGACCGATGACGAGCGCCTCTACGTGCCCTTCACCGATACCGTGTCGTCCCGGCCGTTATGGATTTCGCCATCGCAGAACAAGTGGTGCGACATCCTGATGGCGAAAAGCGCCGGCCTGGTGAACCGCCATTATCATCCGCATGAAGTCTTTGCCTACACGATCTCGGGCAAGTGGGGCTATCTGGAGCATGACTGGACGGCGACGGCGGGCGATTTTGTCTACGAGACGCCGGGCGAGGGCCATACGCTGGTGGCCTATGAACACAAGGATCCGATGAAGGTTTTCTTCACCGTGACCGGACCGCTGATCTGGCTGGACGAGAACGGCGGCTCTGTCGGCCATTTCGATGTGCACGACTATATCGCGCTCTGTCGTGACCACTACGAAAAGGTGGGGATCGGTGCGGCCTTCGTGGACACACTGTTCCGCTGAGTGTCGCGGCGAAGACTAACGCCGGGACTAGTCGTGCTGACCGGAAACGCTGCGCAGGATAGCGTCGGCCGGCTGAATTTTGACATTGGGGATGTCGTCAATCTCGGCCAGTGTCTGCATCATGAAGCGGATGAGCTCGATGGCCGCAGGGGTCAGGCTGCGCCCGCGACGCTTCACGATGTAAAGTTCGCGCTCGATCTTGGGGCGGGTGAGGGGGCGGAATACCAGGGTCTTTGAGACGATCGGGCGGGCGACCAGTTCGGGGATTGTCGCGATTCCCATGCCGTTCTCGATCAGCGCGCCGAGCGCGAAGATGCTGCTGACCTCGCAGACCGGCGGTTCGAGCTGGGCTGAAACGCTCTTGTGCTGGTCCATGATCTCGCGCGAGGAGGCGCCCTGCGCCATGCTGACCAGCGGTTGCTTGCGCAGATCGGCCCAGGAGAGCGGACCGGCGATCTTCATCAGCGGGTGCTTTGCCGGGCAGACGACGCCGAAGCGGTCTTCCAGCAGGGCATGCGATTCCAGCGACTGCACCGGCTTCCAGACATGGGTGATGCCGAAGTCGATCTCTTCCTCCAGCACGCGGCGGGCCAGATTTTCCGGGGTATTGAGCAGCTTGATGTGGATGCCGGGATATTTCCGAGTCAGCGCCGCCACCGTCGGCGCCAGGATGCAGCACAGGAAGGAAGCCGACGCTGCCACCACCACAGTACCCTTCTGCCGCTCGGCGATGGCGCTGAGATCCTGCAGGGCGCGCGACAGGTCATCCAGCAGCCGCTCTGCTGTCGGCAGGAAGGCGTTGGCGTGGGTGGTGAGCTGCACCGAGCGCGTCGAGCGGTCAAACAGCTTCAGCCGGATTTCCTGCTCCAGCTGCCGCACCGCGATGGTCAGCGCCGACTGCGACAGGCCCAGCTGGCTCGCCGCCCGGGTGAAGTTCTTCTCGCGGGCGACGGTGATGAAGGCACGGAGCTGTTTGATCGTGATGTTTTTCATTAATAAACCTCATCAATACATTACAATAATATAATTGTTATATTTCATTCTGTGTACTAGCGTTTTGCCGGACGCCCATTTTGCTTCGAGGGAAATGCAGGATCATGGCAGGCCGGGACCCGCAGCCGGACGCAGTGCCGCGCACCCTGTTCGACAAGATCTGGGCGAGGCATGTCATCCATGAGCAGGAGGGCGGGCCGTCGCTGTTGTATGTGGATCGCCATATCGTCCATGACGGTTCGTTCCATGCCTTCGAGATGCTGCGGAACAAGCAGCTGAGCGTATTGCGGCCACGCCAGACCTTTGCCACCCCGGACCATTACGTTTCGACCCGGGGTGCCGCCTCACCGATCCAGCCGACGCCGGAAGTTGCCCGCATGCTCGGGATTTTCGAGCAGAACATGAACGACAGCGGCGTCCGGACTTTCCCGCTGGGTGACCCGCGGCAGGGTATCGTGCATGTCGTGGGGCCGGAGCAGGGCATCACCCTGCCGGGCCTGCTGCTGGTCTGCGGCGACAGCCATACCTCCACCCATGGCGGCCTGGGGGCCTTTTCCTTCGGTATCGGCCAGTCGGAAAATGCCCATGTGCTGGCGACCCAGACGCTCTGGCAGCAGCGACCGCAGCGCATGCGCATCACCGTAGACGGCGCGCTGGCGCCGTGGATTGCCTCCAAGGACCTGATCCTGGCCATCATCGGCAAGATCGGCACCGCCGGCGCCGTTGGCTATGTCGTCGAATATGCGGGCTCGGGCATCCGCGGCCTGTCAGTGGAGCAGCGGCTGACGGTCTGCAACATGTCGATCGAGGCGGGCGCACGCGCCGGTATGATCGCGCCCGACGACACCGTCTATGACTACCTGCATGGCCGGCCCTACAGCCCATCCGAGGCCCTGTGGGATCATGCGGTCGATTGCTGGCGCACGCTGCCGACCGACGATGGCGCGGTGTTCGACCGCGAGGTCACGCTGGATGCGACCTCGATCGCACCGATGGTGACCTGGGGCACCACGCCGGAAGATGTGCTGCCGATCGATGGCATTGTTCCTGATCCCGCTGCCGAAACCGATACAGCCCGGCGCGACCATATCAGGACGAGCCTCGACTATATGGGCCTGACGCCAGGAGAGAGATTGACGGATATCCCGATCGATGTGGTTTTCATTGGTTCCTGTACCAATGGCCGCATTGAGGATCTGCGCAGCGCGGCTCACATCCTGAAGGGCAGCAATGTCATCGTGCCGATGATCGTGGTGCCCGGCTCGGGTCTGGTGAAGGCACAGGCCGAGGCGGAGGGGTTGGACCAGGTCTTTCGCAATGCCGGCGCCGAATGGCGCGAACCGGGCTGTTCCATGTGCGTGGGCATGAATGGCGATACCGTCGGCAAGGGCAAGCGCAGTGCCTCCACGTCCAATCGTAACTTCGCCGGCCGCCAGGGCGTGGGCGCGCGTACGCATCTGGTCAGTCCCGCCATGGCCGCCGCTGCCGCAATCACCGGCAAGCTGACCGATATCCGCCGGTTGGGGAAATAGGCATGGACCCGTTCACAAAGCTCACGGCTGTTGCCGTTCCCTATGACCAGGACAATGTCGACACCGATCAGATCATCCCGGCACGGTTTCTGAAATATCCGCGATCCGGCGGCTACGGCCAGTTCCTGTTCCATGACCTGCGTTTCAGCGAGTCAGGCGAACAGAAGCCCGATTTCGTACTGAATCAGCTCGCTTACGCAGCGGGCCGGATCATGATCGGGGGCAGCAATTTCGGCAGCGGCTCCTCGCGCGAGGGCGCGGTCTACGCCCTTTACGATTATGGCTTTCGCGCGGTGATTGCGCCCAGTTTTGGCCAGATCTTCCACAATAACTGCTTCAAGAACGGCATTCTGCCGGTCCGCCTGCCGGTTCCGGTGGTACGAGAGATCATGCAGCATGTGGAGCAGACGCCCGGCGGCAGTCTGACGGTCGACCTTGAGCGGAATACCATCGCGCTGTCCGATGGCCGCGAGATCGCCTTCAGGGTCGACGCCTTCTGGCGTGAAGCGCTGCTGAAGGGTGTGGATGAAATCGGCCTGACCAAGAGCTATGCCGAGAAGATCGCGACTTTCGAAGCACAATACTTTTCGGATTTTGCGTGGATCAAATAAACGGGATTCTATCTTCGCCGTGCCTGTGAAGATAGCTTATCCGTCATTGGCCGCAGTTGCTGAAGCATTTGGAGAGACACATGGAAACATCGAACAAGACGGCGCGCGAACTCTTTGAAGCGGCCAAAGCCAATCCGACCCGCCGCCGTTTCGGTTTCGGTCGCAAGCCCGCATTGATCAATGTCGACCTGCAGAATGCCTATACCCGCGTTGGTGAATTCGCGACAGCCTACGAGACCGATCCGCGTCAGATCGAGCATGTGAACAGCCTGGCGCGTCTGTTCCGCGAGAAGGGTTGCCCCGTTGTCTGGACCTACGTGGCCTATATGGAATCGGGCGAAGACTGCGGCATCTGGGGCACCAGAACCAACACGCCGGATTCGCTGCAGAATATCAAGGTCGACTCGCGCCGCTCGCAATTCGACGAGCGCTGCGAGATCGATCATGTGCGCGACATCATCGTGAACAAGCGCATGGCCTCGGCTTTCTTCGAGACCAACCTGGGTTCGCTGTTCACCTTCCATAAGGTGGATACCGTGGTAGTGACCGGGGGGTCGACCTCGGGCTGTGTCCGCGCCACCGTCGTGGACAGCCTGTCGCGCAGCTTCCGCACCGTAGTGCCGGAGGAATGCGTATCCGACAAACATGAGAGTCCGCATTTCGCCAACCTGTATGACATGTCGATCAAGTATGCGGATGTCATTCCGGTCGCCGAGGCCCTCGCCTTCATGCAGCAGTACAAGCCCGACGAGAAATAAGGCGCACCGCCATGCTCCGCGATCCCGGTCTCTATGACTATCTGCCCTACAGCGAGACGCGCCCGAAAATACGCTGGCCCAATGGCGCCCGCGTGGCCTTCTGGGTGGCGCCGAATATCGAGTTCTATGAAATCGATCCGCCGGTGAATCCGTCGCGGTCCGCCTGGGGGCGGCCGAAACCGGATGTCTCCGGCTATTCCTATCGCGACTACGGCAACCGCAGCGGCTTCTGGCGCATGCTGGAGGCGATGACCAAGCACAATATCCGTGGCAGCGTTTCGCTGAACGTGGCGATGTGCCAGCACTGCCCCGAGATCATCGAGGAATGCTCGAAAGCCGGCTGGGAATTCTACAGCCACGGCACCTACAACACGCGCTACCTGATGAATATGAGCGAGGAGCAGGAGCGGGCGGTCATCCAGGACTCGATCGACACGATCCGCACCTACACGAACCAGAAACTCGATGGCTGGCTGGCGCCGGCGCTGACCTATACCGACCGCACGATGGAACTGGTGGCGGAAATGGGCCTCAGCTACGTCTGCGACCTGTTTCATGACGATCAGCCCTGCCCGCTGAAGGTCCGGAACGGCAAGCTGATCGCTCTGCCGTATTCGCTCGAGATGAACGATGTGATTGCCTACAACGTCAACCTGGTGAGTCCGCGTCACTATGGTGAAATCATCAAGGCCCAGTTCGACCGGCTGTATCAGGAGGGTGAGCAGTCGGGCACCGTGATGTGCATCCCGCTGCATCCTTACCTGGTCGGCTGGCCGTACCGGATCAAGGCTTTCGAGGAAGCGCTGGCCTATATCGCTGGCCATGACAAGGTGTGGTTCGCCACCGGCCGCGAGATCGCGCAGCATTTCATCGCAAACCACTACGACGACTTTGCCCGGGCTTCGCAGCCGGTGGGAGACGCGCCATGACCCTGCCGCCGGATTACCTCAAATACGAAAATCGCCGCTATGGCATGGACCACGACCGCTACGACTGGTCGATCCTGCCGCGACGCAAGCCGGTGGAATGGCCGGGCGGGGCCAGGGTGGCGCTGTTCATCCTGCCGGCGCTGGAATGGTTTCCGCTGAACATGTCGAACAAGCCCTTCGCGCCTCCTGGCGCGATGGCGACGGCTTATCCGGACCTGCGCCACTATACGCTGCGCGACTACGGCAACCGCGTCGGCATTTACCGGCTGATGCAGGTGCTGGACCAGCGCAAGCTGAAAGCCACCGCCGCGATCAACGCGGCTGTAGCCGTACGCTATCCCTCGCTGGTCAAGGATATTCTGAAGCGGGACTGGGAAGTCATCGCTCATGGTGTCGATATGGACCATCTGCATCATGGCGGCCTGGACCCGGCTGTAGAGGCCGGCCATGTCGACGCTGCACTGAAGGTGATCGGTGAGGCGACGGGCAAGGCATCGCGCGGCTGGCTGTCGCCGGCCAAGTCCGAATCCTTTGCTACGCCCGATCTGCTGAGCGCCCACAAGGTCGAGTATGTCTGCGACTGGGACAACGACGACATGCCCTATGCCATGAAGACGGCGTCGGGGCCGCTTTACTGCATGCCGCATTCTCCGGACGTGGATGATTTCAGCATTCTGATCAAGAACCATCACACCGAGCGGGAATTCACCGAGCAGGTGATCGACCAGTTCGACGTCCTCTACGAGGAGGCGGCAAAGCAGGGCGGGCGCATCATGTCGATCGCCCTGCGCCCCTGGGTGATCGGCCAGCCATATCGCATCGCCGCCCTTGAAGCGGCACTGGATCACATCCTGAAGCATAAAGGCGTGTGGGCGGCGACCGGTTCGGAAATCCTCGACGCCTGGAAGACGCAGCAGTGACGCACGACGGGATCTGAGCCATGGACTTTGCTGTCACGGAGGCTTGGGCCCTGATCCTGGAGACGGTCGACCGCTTCATGGCACGGAATTTTCTGCCGTCTGACAAATCTGCGGGATGAGATGGCGGAGAGGGTGGGATTCGAACCCACGGTACGCTTGCACGCACAACGGTTTTCGAGACCGTCCCGATCGACCACTCTGGCACCTCTCCGCGAGGACCGGCTGGATGGTGAAGACCACGGCCGGAGGTCGAAAACGGCGCGGACCATAACCGATGCCACCCCCGCCCGCAAGGCTCCGACCGGGTGGGGAAGATAATGATCCATCAATAGCTTAAGGCAGGCCGAACGGTTCGGCCTTGTCATCCTTGCGGGCTTGACCGAGACTGGTGCCGAGACAGTGTCCGGGCTGCGGATTCACCGTATCCAGAAGACGCTGCGACGGGAGGCCGCCATGGGTTCTGGCTTCAGCACCCGACCATACTGCCGTCCCGGATTTGCCGGGTTCCGCGGCCTGAAGCACCCTGTTGCCGACATTCTGTCCAAGGACATCTAACGCATCCGAGAAACGACTGCGCCACCAGGCGCCAAGCCAAGGAGGAAACCAGCATGACCGTTGCGCATATCCTCAAGGACAAGACCGGCAGCGTGGTTCACGCCAAGCCCGGGGACACGATCGAATCGGTCTGCCAGATGCTGGCAGACAAAGGCATCGGTGCCGTGCTGGTGCTGCGACCCGATGGCGGCATTGCCGGAATTCTGTCGGAGCGCGATATCGTGCGCGGCCTGGCGATGATCGGCGTCGATCTGTTGCAGCAGAGCGCCGATACGATCATGACCAAGAATGTCATGGTCTGCTCCAGCCGCGACACCATCGAAGATGTCATGCATCTGATGACCAAGCGGCGCATCCGTCATCTGCCGGTGGTGGATAACGGCCGCCTGACCGGCATGATCTCCATCGGTGATGTGGTGAAACGGCGCATTGCCGCCACCCAGATGGAAGCCGAAGCCTTGCGGCAGTACATCGCCACCGGCTGAACTCTGCCCTATATAGGGAGCCATGACTCGCCATCTGACAGACTTCCTGGTCGCCCCGGACCCGCTGAACCCCGCCCTGACCGAGACGGTGCAGGGTATCGACCATGACGGCCGGCCCGTCGAGACCAAGGTGCCGGTCGAACGCCCCCTGACGCTGTTCCTGAACGGGCAGGAGATCGTCACCATGATGACGATCGGCGACTACCCCGATTATCTGGCACTGGGCTATCTGATCAATCAGCGCATGCTTTTGCCCGATGATGAGGTCACCGGTATCGATTTCGATCCCGAGATCGAGACCATCGTGGTCCGTACGGCCCGGCGCACCGATTACGAGGAGCGTCTGAAGAAGAAGACCCAGACTTCGGGTTGCGCCCAGGGCACGGTCTTCGGCAACATGATGGATGCGGTGGAAAGCGTGAGGCTGGATCCGCAGGCGGAATTGCGCACATCCTGGATCTATGCCCTGTCGAAAAAGATCAACCTGCAGCCGTCGCTGTATCTCGAGGCCGGCGCCATTCATGGCTGCGTGCTTTGCGAGGGCGACCGGCCGTTGATCTATATGGAGGATGTCGGTCGGCATAATGCGATCGACAAGATCGCCGGCTACATGCGCGTGCATGGCGTTTCGGCGGCAGGCAAAAGCATGTACACCACCGGCCGGCTGACCTCGGAAATGGTGATCAAGACCGCGCAGATGGGCATTCCGATCCTCATCAGCCGTTCGGGCTTCACCGCCTGGGGCGTGCAGTTGGCGCGCCAGATCGGCATGACTCTGATCGGCCGTGCCAAGGGCAAACGCTTTGTGGCGCTGGCCGGTGCCGAACGCCTGCGCTTCGATGCCGATCCTGCCGCCGTTGCGGAAGAGGGGGCGCGGTCGCAGCGCAAGGGCGGCCGCGACGACGAGGCGGCATAATGGCAACCGTTCTGGGCGTTGTGCTGGCCGGCGGTCTCGCCCGCCGGATGGGCGGCGGTGACAAAAGCCTGCAGTCGCTGGCGGGGCGTCCGATCCTGTCTCATATCCTTGATCGTTTTGCGCCGCAGGTCGATGGCGTGGTGCTGAATGCGAATGGTGACCCGGCGCGGTTTGCCGGCTTTGGCTTGCCGGTTGCCGGCGATGCGGTCGATGGCTTTGTCGGGCCGCTGGCCGGGGTGCTCTCGGGCCTGGCCTGGGCCAAGGCAAACCGTCCGGATATCGCCGATATCGTTACTGTGCCCGGCGACGGACCGTTCCTGCCGCGCGATCTGGTGGCGCACATGCTGGCGGCACGCGAAGAAGCGGGCGCCGATCTGGCCTGCGCGGCCTCCGATGGCCAGGCCTATCCGGTGATCGGCCTTTGGCCGGTGCGGCTGTTCGATGATCTGCATCATGCCGTGACGGTGGAGGATATCCGCAAGGTCGACCGCTGGACGGGACGCCACAAGCTGGTGCAGGTTGATTTTGCGGCGGATCTGGTCGATCCCTTTTTCAACGCCAATACACCGGAAGACCTGGCCGAAGCCGAACGGCTGCTGACGATACTGGGAGAGCGGACATGACTCCGGCTGACTGGCCGAATGTTCCACCGGGCTACACGCTGCGCCTTTGCGCGGCCGATGCCTTTGCCACGGCCTGCAAGGCGGCCGACGATGGCGCCGAGGACGGCCTGCTGCTCTGGATCAACCGCACGGATCGTTGCGAGGCGGCGCTGTTGCTGCGTCCGCTCGATCCCGTGCAGCCGGCGCTGACCCTCGCCTATGTCGGACTGCTCGGGCTGCATGACGGCCTGGCCGGACTGGCGCCGGCTGAAACGCCGGCCAGCATCGCCTGGCCCGACCGTCTGCTGGTCAACGAGGCCTGTGTCGGCGGCGTGCGTATCGGCTATGGCCCGTTGGTGGAAAAGGAAGGCATGGCCGATGTGCCCGACTGGCTGGTCATCGGCATCACGGTGCAGATGGTGCCGCCCGGCGAAGAGGATGATGCCCCGGGTGTGGAGCTTGAATATACCAACCTGCATGAGGAGGGCTGCGGCGAGATCACCGTGCCCAGATTGATCGAATCCTTTACGCGCCATACGCTGCACTGGCTGGATCGCTGGCAGGAGGAAGGCTTCGAGCCGGTCCGCCGCGCCGTACTGCACGACCTGAACGACAAGGCGCTGCAGGTGGAAGCCAATGGCGACGTCTGGCGGCAGGACGGCGCGACGAAAGCCTGGCGGACTCTGCGCGACGCGTTGCGCCAGCCCAGCTGGGCGTTGCCCGAACACCTGGTGCGGCCGTCATGAAGCTGCTGCGTGCCATCCGGTTCGATGACTCGGATCAGCGGGTCTTCACGGCCGCAGCCGAGCCCGGCGAATGGGCCGTGCCGGGCACCTTCGCCTTTGCCGATGCCGATCCGGAGAGTCTCAGCCGGCAGGAGCGCCAGGCTTTTGCCAATGGCTTTCTGGGTCTGGGCAGCTTCGGCTGGTCCACCCTGGTCACGGTATCGACGATCACCGCCGAGGAGTATGCCGCCGTCATCGAAGCCCTTGCGCAGCACCTGGTCGAAGAATACGGCGCGCCGAGCCATGCTGAGGCGCGGGCGGCGGCAAAGGAAGAGATCGACTATACCGCTTCGCTCAGCGAGCATCCGGTCAATACCCTGCTCAGCCTCAGCCGCTTCATGGATGGCGATGCCATCCGCGAGCAGTTCCGCATTGTATCGCCGCCGGGCGACAAACCGCATACCAAGATCTGGGAGATCGCACCGGATGCCTGATTTCTGGATCAGCAGTGGTTATGACCTGCTTGACCGCAATCCTGACGGTCGCCTGAGTATTGGCGAAGACTTCATCCGGGCCTATCTCAGCCGCCCGGAGATGCTGCCGCCTGACGAGGCCTGCGATGCCGAGCGTGCTCTGCATGCCGGATTGCTGGTAGCACCGTTGCGAACGGTCACGGTGACGGATCTTGGGGCGCTGGCCGATGCGGATGCGCGGCAGAATTACGAAATCTTCCTGCGCTTCCGCGACCATCTGGTCCGCAGCGGCAGCGTCGAGGCCGCCTATATGGGCCTGTTCCGCAAGGACGCGCCGGCCGTGCCGGCCATGTTCATGGATCATCTCGCCGCGGCGATCCTGCGCGATCTGCTGGATGGCAAGGAGGATGCCTTTCGCGCCCGCGCGGCAGAGCTGTTCTTCCGGGTGCAGAAAGTGACGCTGCGCGATGGCGCCATCCTGCTGGCCGATGAAGAGACGGTGGAAATGCTGGCGGCCAAGGATAGCTACGGTTCGCTTGGCGCCCTGGTCAGCCAAGCGGGTACGGCGCTGCGCAGCGTGGATATGGATATCCTGACCCGCGAAAATGCCGGGCAGTACTGGGCGCGCAGCGACCGCCATGATTTCGTCCTGGACTTCAGCTTCACCCGTCCGGGCCACGACGCCCTGGCACGGGTGATCGAGTTGTGGGTTGAGCGGTTGACCGGCGCCGCCGTGCAGGTCACGCCGGTGCAGACTATTCGCGACGAACGCTGGGTCTGGCATATCGGGCTGGATACGACAGCCAGCACGATTATGAACGCCCTGTATGAAGGGCAATCGGTCGATGAAGACCATCTCCGCCAGATTCTGGCCCTGTTTCGCCTGGAATTCCGCGATCCGTCGCTGATGCTGCCGCGGGTCGCCGGGCGCCCGGTCTATCTGGGCGTTGCCGTCGATCATCACGGCACGCTGCGGCTGAAGCCGCACAATCTTGTGGTGAACTTGCCGCTCAACACGGGAAGCTGAAGCATGACCGGTACTGTCAGACCGCCGGAAACCGAAAGCCTCCGGATCGGTGTGATCCTGGAGCGCCGCACGCTGGACAACCCCTGGATCGATCACAGCTGGCGTCCGGTGCAGGTACTGCCCGGCGTACCGGGCTCTGAGCCCTGGACCAGGCTGGCCGAGGGTGAGGGCTGGGTGCAGTACTATGCCGGCGAGGCCGAACTGGTGCTGTATCGGCATGAATCCGAAACCTACGCCTATAATATCGAAAGCGCGCAGCCGGCTGTGTGGGTCTTCCTGCGCAGCAGCGATTCCGCGCCTGGCATTGAACTGCACGGCGCCTCTGTCGATCCGGGCGAGGCGCATGCCCATAACGACACCGGCGACGACATCGTCGATTTTGTCGCCATGCCTGACGCCATCCTGGACTGGGTGACGGATTACGTGCAGCGCCATCCGCCGACCAAAGAGCACTACAAGCGCAAGCGTGATCGCGCCGATCCGGAAGCGCTGGCGCGCCGCACGCGCCTGTATGAATCCGATCCGTTGCGGCAGGTGCCGGAAGATGAGTAAACCGGACAAGCCGTCGCTTGATACCGCAGAAGAGGGTGGTTTCCTCTCGCGTTGGTCGCGTCGCAAAGCCGAGGCGCGCGAGGCAACAGTCGAGCCGAAGCCTGTCGCAGAACCAGTGGTCGACGAAGAGGCTGTATTCGATCCGGCCTCGCTGCCGCCGATCGAAAGCCTGACGGAACAGAGTGATTTCAGTGTCTTTCTGAAAAAAGGCGTGCCGACGGCCTTGCGCGCGGCTGCCCTGCGCAAGCTCTGGCTGATCGAGCCCAGCGTGGTGAATTACCAGCCGCTGGTCGAATACAACTGGGATTTTACGGCGCCCGGGTATGGCGACCTTTTGCCGACCGACGATGTGGCCAAGCTGGCGAAACAGATTTTCGCGGGCTACAGCCAGCAGCCAAAGACAGAACCGGTGGCAGAAAGTGCTGAAGAGCAGGCGCTGCCGAATGATAGCGCGCCGGAGCAACTGCCGGCTCCCGATGAGGCACCGCTCGCGTCACTTGTGCCAGACGAGAAGCCGCAGGCGCAGGAGCAGGAGAGCTCTGTGCCGCAGCGTCGCCGTCATGGCGGCGCCTTGCCGAGTTGAACCGGACCTAAAGCTTGTCCTGATCCTTGGCGCCAAGCTTGCGCAGCAGGTCCGGGCGTTCGCGCAGCCAGACTTCCAGCGGCTCCAGGGCACGGAACAGCAGAGGGTTGAGCGTGATCGACAGGAAGGCGCCAGCCAGCAGCAGGTCGCGTCCTTCCGGCGGCAGCAGGCCGAACGATACGCCCAGACCGGCCAGGATGAACGAGAACTCACCGATCTGCGCCAGGCTGGCCGATACCGTGAGGGCCGTGGTCAGCGGGTGGCGGAAAGCCAGCACGATCAGAAAAGCCGCCAGCGATTTGCCCAAAACGATAATCAGCACGGTTGCCAGCAGGGCTAGCGGGGCTTCGAACACGATGCTGGGATCGAACAGCATGCCGACGGCGACAAAAAACAGCACGGCAAAGGCATCCTGAAACGGCAGGGAGCGCTGGGCTGCGTCGTGGCTCAGTTCGGACTCGTTCATGATCACGCCGGCAAAGAAAGCGCCAAGCGCGAAAGACACATCGAACAGCAGCGCGGCGCCGAAGGCGATGCCCAAAGCGCAGGCCAGCACAGACAGCGTGAAAAGCTCGCGTGAACCCGTGGCGGCAACATGCTGCAGCAGCCAGGGGATGGCGCGCTTGCCCACCACCAGCGCCAGCGCCGCGAATAATGCGACCTTCACCACTGTCATCAGCAGTGTGAAAGCAAGACTGTCGCTGCTGCTGCTTGGCCGGCCGCCAAGAATGTCGGCCAGCGGCGGCAGCAGCAGCAGGGCGGCAATCATGAAGATGTCTTCCACCAGCAGCCAGCCGACGGCAATCCGGCCGTGGTCGCTGTCGACCTCGTTGCGCGCTTCAAGCGCCCGTAGCAGCACCACGGTGCTGGCCACCGAAAGCGCCAGACCGAAGACGATGCCGCCGCCCAGGCCCCAGCCGAACGCCTGTGCCGTCAGCAGGCCAAGCAGGGTGGCGACCAGGATCTGGGCCAGCGCGCCGGGAATGGCGATCCAGCGCACGCGCATCAGGTCCTTGGGCGAGAAATGCAGGCCGACGCCGAACATCAGCAGGATGACGCCGATCTCGGCCAGTTGCTGCGCCAGGACGGTGTCGGCCACATAGCCCGGCGTATACGGACCGACCGCGATGCCGGCGAGCAGGTAACCGACCAGCGGCGAGAGACGGAATTTCTGCGCAATCATGCCGAAGGCAAACGCGATCACGAAAGCTAGCGCCAGCATGGTGATCAGGGGGGTGTCATGCGGCATGAAAACGCTGTTCCCTTTGCAGTCGTGCCCGACTGGCGCGAATCCAGTCTTTGCAATTGCTTGCGCCACCCCTAACACAGCCACGCGGGCAATTTAAGGCTGCGGCATTATCAAGACTGATAATCATTACTAATGCGATTGAGAGTCGCTTTCAAAATTTCGCAGTTGCAATAAAACTCCTGACTTTTCAGTGAGTTATTCCGATTTTTATTGGCGCTCTACAAAACATTTTGTAGGGTGCCGGCAGGGAAGAGGAATCGTGACCGCAGCATTGGAAAACGCTATCGCCATCGTCGGCGGCCAAACCCAGTTGGCACGGTTGCTGGGGGTCAAGCAGGCCAATGTCTGGCATTGGCTGAAGAAAGCTGACCGCGTGCCGGGCGAGTTTGTGCTCGCCATCGAGAAGGCCACCGGCGGCGAGGTCACGCGCCAGCAGCTTCGCCCCGATCTCTACCCCGATGCCAAGGCGATCGATGCCGCACCCGTTATTCCTGAAGAGGACCTGTGGCGCGCGCAGATTTATGCCCTTCTGGGGCGCAGCCTCGCGCGGCGTCCCGATACGGCGCTGCTGACGGCGCTGGGCCAGCTGAAAGGCGACGACACGGCAATGGGCGCGGCTCTGGCGCAATTGGCCGAACGGGCGCGGACAACCTCTCTGGAGCGCGCGCAGGATGAATACGACGCGCTTTTTGTCGGTTTGCCGCGCGGCGAGCTGGTACCCTATGCTTCCTTCTACCGCACCGGTTTCCTCTACGAGCGCCCGCTGGCCAAGCTGCGGGGCGACATGGCAAGGCTCGGCTATGCCCGTGCCGATGATGTGGCCGAACCGGAAGACCATATGGGTGCGCTGTGCGAGCTGATGACGATGCTGATTCAGGGTGGCGAAGGTCGCGGCCCGGCTGAACTGAGCACCCAGGAGCGCCTGTTCCGGCAGCATCTGGCGCCTTGGGGCGAGCGTTTCTTCACCGATCTGGAGCAGGCGTCGGGCGCCAGGCTCTATCAGCCGCTCGGCACGGCCGGCCGGCTGTTCATGTCCATTGAAACCCAGGCTTTTGCCCTGGCCGCGTGAGCGGCGGGCCGATATCGCGAATTGGAGAACCAGCCATGAGCAAGACCGACAAGAAAGACCAGATCGACCGCCGCAGCTTCCTGCGTACGGCTGGCGCCGGCGCTGGTGTCGCTGCCGCCGCTGCGGTGGGTACCGTGATTGCGACCAAAGCCGAGGCTGCGCCCGAGAATGCCGAGACCCGCAAGAAGCAGCGCTACAAGGAAACCGAGCACGTAAAGCGCTACTACGACAGCAATCGCCTCTGAGTTTGCCACGACGCGCCAGCACGCGTTAGACGGAGATGTCCCAATGTTGATCAAGAAAAGCTCCACCGCCGGCGTTGCCTCTAAAGGCAAGCTCACCGGCCTTCTCGCCGGCGCCACGCTGCAGACCATGGATCGCCGCGGCTTCCTCAAGGCATCCGGCCTTGCAGCAGGCGGTCTCGCTGCGGTTTCCGCGCTGTCGCCCGCGATGGTCAAGCAGGCCAAGGCCGCTCCCTCGGCCTCCGGGAATATCGTTCGCAAGAAAAACATCTGCACGCATTGTTCGGTCGGCTGCACGGTGACGGCGGAAGTCGAGAATGGCGTCTGGGTCGGCCAGGAGCCGAGCTGGGACAGTCCGATCAATCTCGGCACCCATTGCGCCAAGGGCGCGGCGATCCGTGAACTGACCCATGGCGACCGGCGCCTGAAATATCCGATGAAGCTGGTGGACGGGAAATGGACCCGCATCAGCTGGGATGTGGCGGTCAACGAGATCGGCGACAAGCTGATGGAAATCCGCCAGAAGTCCGGTCCGGAATCGGTCTACTGGCTCGGCTCGGCCAAGTTCTCCAATGAAGGCGGCTATCTCTTCCGCAAGTTTGCGGCCTTCTGGGGCACCAACAATATCGACCACCAGGCCCGTATCTGTCATTCGACCACTGTCGCCGGCGTCGCCAACACCTGGGGCTACGGCGCGATGACGAATTCGTACAACGACATCCATAATTCGAAGTCGATCGTCATCATGGGCGGTAATCCGGCCGAAGCGCATCCGGTGTCGCTGCAGCATGTGCTGCGCGGCAAGGAGCGTAACCGCGCCCCACTGATCGTGATCGATCCGCGCTTCACCCGCACGGCGGCGCATGCCACCGAATACATGCGCATCCGTCCCGGCACCGATATCCCGGTGATCTACGGCCTGCTCTGGCACATCTTCCAGAATGGCTGGGAAGACAAGGAATATATCCGCCAGCGCGTTTACGGCATGGATGACATCCGCGCCGAAGTCGCCAAGTGGGCGCCGGACGAAGTCGAGAAGGTCACTGGCGTTCCCGGCGAACAGATGAAGCGCGTCGCCGAGACGATGGCGAAGAACAAGCCGGCCACCCTGATCTGGTGCATGGGCGTGACCCAGCACACGGTCGGCACGGCCAACGTGCGTGCGTTGTCGATCCTGCAGCTGGCGCTCGGCAATATCGGCGTGGAAGGCGGCGGCGCCAACATCTTCCGCGGCCATTGCAACGTTCAGGGTTGCACGGATCTGGGCCTCGACGTCACCACCCTGCCGGCCTATTACGGCCTGGTCGAGGGCGCCTGGAAGCATTGGGCCCGGGTCTGGGACGTCGATTACAACTATCTGCTCGGTCGTTTCCAGGACAAGAAGATGATGGAGACCAAGGGCATTCCGTCGACCCGCTGGTTCGACGCCGTCCTGGTCGACAAGAAGGACCTGGAGCAGCAGGACAACGTGAAGGCGATGTTCTTCTGGGGCCATGGCGGCAACACCGTGCCGCGCATGCCCGAGATGCGCACCGGCATGGAGAAGGTCGAACTGATGGTCGTGGTCGACCCGCATCCGACCACGGCTGCGGCGCTGCCCGATCGCAAGAACGGCACCTATCTGTTGCCGGCCTGCACCCAGCTTGAGACCCGCGGTTCCCGCACGGCGTCCAACCGCTCCCTGCAGTGGGGCGAACAGATCGTGCCGCCGGTCTTCGAGTCGAAGCCGGATCACTGGATCCTCTACAAGTTCGCCAAGAAGCTCGGTTTCGAGCAGGAGCTGTTCAAGAACATCAAGATCGACGCCGGCGACGAGCCGAATGTCGAAGACATCCTGCGCGAAATCAACAAGGGCACGATCTCGATCGGCTATTCGGGTCAGTCGCCGGAGCGTCTGAAGGAGCATATGGCCAACCAGGGCGATTTCGACGTGATCTCGCTCCGCGCCACCAAGGGCCCGCTCAAGGGCGAATTCTACGGTCTGCCCTGGCCCTGCTGGGGCACGCCCGAGATGAAGCATCCGGGCACCCATGTGCTGTACAACACCAGCCTGCCCGTGAAGGACGGCGGCGGCGCCTTCCGTGCCCGCTTCGGTGTCGAACGCAATGGCGTCTCGCTGCTGGCCGACGGCTCCTTCCCCAAGGATTCGGAGATCCAGGACGGTCACCCCGAGTTCACCTACGGCCTGCTCAAGAAGATGGGCTGGGACAAGGAACTGACCGATGCCGAGCGCGCCACGATCGAAAAGATCGGCGGCAACAACCCGGATGCGGTTGGCTGGGCCATCGATCTGAGCTGCGGCATCATCCGTGTCACCATGGCGCATGGCGTGCAGGCGATGGGCAATGCCAAGGCCCGCGCCAATGCCTTCGGTCTGCCGGATCCGATCCCGGTGCATCGTGAGCCGATCTACAGCTCGCGGCGTGACCTGGTCGCCAAGTATCCGGCCATGGCCGACCGGCGCGACTATCGTCTGCCGCATCTGGGCAAGAGCCTGCAGGACAAGGATGTCAGCAAGGACTTCCCGATGATCCTGACCTCCGGTCGCCTGGTCGAATACGAAGGTGGCGGTGAGGAAACCCGTTCGAACAAGTGGCTGGCCGAGTTGCAGCAGAACATGTTCGTCGAGATCAACCCGGATGATGCGACCCGCCTTGGCATCAAGGAAGGCCAGAATGTCTGGGTCTACGGCCCCGAGAACAACGCCAAGGCCAAGGTCAAGGCGATGGTTACGCCGCGCGTCGGCAAGGGTGTGGTCTTCCTGCCGTTCCACTTCTCCGGCTTCTGGCAGGGTGTGGACCAGCGCAAGAACTATCCGCCGGGCGCCGATCCGATCGTGCTTGGCGAGTCCGTCAATGGCGTGACCACCTACGGCTACGATCCTGTCACCCATATGCATGAGAACAAGGCCACGCTCTGCCGCATTGAAGCGGCCTGAGCGACGGTTAGGGAGAACACACCATGGCCCGCATGAAATTCCTCTGCGACTCCGAGCGCTGCATCGAGTGCAACGCTTGCGTCACCGCCTGCAAGAACGAGAACGAGGTGCCCTGGGGCATCAACCGTCGCCGCGTCGTCACGCTGAATGACGGCGCCAAGGGTGAACGCTCGATCTCGATGGCCTGCATGCATTGCGAAGACGCGCCCTGCATGGCGGTCTGCCCGGTCGACTGCTTCTACAAGACCGACGAAGGCGTGGTCCTGCATTCCAAGGATCTCTGCATCGGCTGCGGCTATTGCTTCTATGCCTGCCCGTTCGGCGCCCCGCAGTATCCGCAGGTCGGCAACTTCGGCAGCCGCGGCAAGATGGACAAGTGCACCTTCTGTGCCGGCGGCCCGGAAGCCGACAACACCAAGGAAGAGTACGTCAAATACGGCGCCAACCGCCTGTCGGAAGGCAAACTGCCGATGTGCGCCGAGATGTGCTCCACCAAGGCGCTGCTGGCCGGCGATGGCGATGTGATCGCCAGCATTTACAAGGAGCGCGTCACGCGTCGTGGCTACGGTTCTGGCGCCTGGGGCTGGTCGACGGCCTACAAGACCGGCACTTCGGCCTGATCGCGTCAGATAGGAGAAACAAGATGCGCATTTTGCATTCCAAGCGCACCCTCTGGGCGGCTCTGGTTTTCGGCCTCATGGTCGCGGTCGCCGTACCGGTTTCGGCGCAGCAGACTGCGGCGCCGGCCGACGACGCCCTGCTGATGCAGCAGTTGAAGGGCCCGGTAGCCGGCCGCGTGTCGATTCCGGATGCGAAGTCCGGCGTGCTGATCCAGCCTGAGGGGCGCGACTGGCGCCAGGCCTCGCAGGGCCCGGTGAAGTCGATCGGCGGCTGGGTTCTGGCGATCACCGTGATCGCCCTCGCGGCGTTTCTGGCGCTGCGGGGCCGGATCAAGGTCGAGCACGGGATGTCGGGCCGTACGGTCGAGCGCTTCTCGGCGGTCGAGCGGTTCTCGCACTGGCTGACGGCGATCTGCTTTATCATTCTTGGCCTGAGCGGCCTCAACCTGTCCTTCGGCCGCAGTCTGCTTCTGCCGATGATGGGGCCGGAAGCCTTCACCAGCCTCTCGGCATTCGGCAAGCTGTCGCATAACTTCCTCAGCTTCCCGTTCGTGCTTGGCGTCTTCCTGATGGCGGTGATGTGGATTCGCCACAACATCTTCAATGCCATCGACATGGAATGGTTCAGGCAGGGCGGCGGCATCCTCAAGAAGGGTGTGCATCCGCCGGCTGGCAAGTTCAATGGCGGCCAGAAGATCATCTTCTGGTCGGTGGTGCTGGGTTCGGCAGCGCTGGCCGTCAGCGGCTATATCCTGATGTTCCCGTTCTATGTGACGGACATTGCGGGCATGCAGATTGCCCAGCTGGTGCACGCCATTGCCGGCATCCTGATGGTCGCTGTCATTCTTGCCCATATCTACATCGGCACCATCGGTATGGAGGGCGCCTTCGATGCCATGGGCAGCGGTCAGGTCGACACCAACTGGGCCAAGGAACATCACAGCCTCTGGGCCAAGGATGTGGCGCAGCCCCGGGTGGGCGGTGACGACTGATCGCATTCTCTTGTGAATGTAAAAAGGGCGGTGAATTTCCACCGCCCTTTTTCTTTGTATGCGTTTTTGATCAGCCGAGATTCTTTTCGGCGAACTCCCAGTTCAGCAGTTTATCGATAGCGGCATTCAGGTGATCGGGCCGGCGATTCTGCCAGTCGAGATAGTAGGCATGCTCCCAGACATCGAGGGTGAGCAGCGGCGTCACGCCTTGCATGGTCAGCGGATTTTCCGCATTGCCGGTTTTTTTGAACACCAGCTTGCCGCCTTCCAGGCAGAGCCAGGCCCAGCCCGAACCGAATTGCGTCACGCCGGTATTGGCGAACTCACCCTTGAATGTCTCATAGTCGCCGAAACTGTCCTTGATCAGGTCGCCAATCCGGCCTGAAGGTTTGCCGCCGCCCTTGGGCGAGAGGCTGTCCCAGTAGAAATCATGATTCCAGACCTGGGCGGCATTGTTGAAGATTGTGGCCTTGTCGGCCTTGCCATGGGTTGCCTTGATGATCTCGACTAGGCTCTTGTCCTTCAGCGGATCATCGGCGAGCAGTTTGTTGAGGGTGTTGAGATAGGTCGTGTGGTGCTTGCCATAGTGAAAGCCGATGGTTTCGGCTTTGATCACCGGCGCCAGGGCGTCGTCGGCATAGGGCAGGGGTTTCATGGTGAAGGGGGCGCCCATCGTTTACTCCTTGATCGTGATTGCTGGTCCGGGGGGTTACGCAGCGCCATCTAGGGCACTGGCACGGTATGCGGCAAGGTCATGGCCCTGACGAGAGGCCGGCGGTGACGACAGTCAACGAATTTGTGCAAATGCACAGGACCGGTCCGTGCTTGCAATGAAGCCGCACAGCGTCAAGATAAACGCAGCAGCGCACACAAAGTTGCAGGAACCTGGAATGAACAGAAAACGATATGCAGTTTTTATGTCGGTTTTCCTGATTGCGGCGACACCTGTTGCGGTCCGTGCCGATATGGAGGGCCACGGCGCCATGGTGAATGGCGTGGCGGTTTCGACGGACGGTAAAACGCTGCTCTCGGCCAGCTGGGATTACACCATGCGGCTCTGGGACGTTGCCCGACAGAAGGAACTCAAGGTCTTCGATGGCCACACCGCCAGCGTCAATGCTGTTGCCTTTCTGCCCGATGGCAAGGATGCATTGTCCGTCAGTTGGGATCATACGGTGATCCGATGGAATCTCGCCAGCGGCAAGGAGACCGGCCGTCTGACCGGCCATGTCAACAACATCGCCGGTATGAGTCTCAGCCGTGACGGCCGTTGGCTGGCGACGGCCAGCTGGGATCGCAGCGTGAAACTGTGGAATCTGGCGACGATGAAGCTGGAGCGCAGTTTTGAAGGCCACGAGGCCAATGTCATGCAGGTGGCCTTCGCCATGGATGACAAGCAGCTGGTGTCTGTCGCGTATGACCGGACCGCACGCCTGTGGGATGTTGCAACCGGCAAGGAACTGGCGGTACTGACCGGCCATGAGAGCAGCGTGAATGCCGTGGCCGTTTCGCCGGACGGCAAGTCCGCGCTCACGGGCAGCACCGATGGCGCAATCAAGCGCTGGGATCTGGTCAATCGTCGCGAAACCGGCAGCCTTGCCGGTCATGGCATGTTCATCACGTCGATTGCGATCTCGAAGGATGGTCGTTATGCGCTGTCCGGCGGTGGCGACAAGCTGATGCGGTTATGGGATTTGAAAGAAGGACGTCAGCTCAAACAGTTTGCCGGCCATGAAAAACCGGTCTGGTCGGTCGCGTTTCTGCCCGATGGCAAGCGCGCCGTATCCGGCGGCTACGACACCGTGATCAAGCTGTGGTCGCTGGAAACTGGGCAGTTGATTCCGGCGCCGAAGTCCTGAAGCGAAGCTTCAGTTCTGGTGCGTCTCGTGGGTGACGCGCGCGCCATCGGTGCTGAAGGCGACATCGGCCGGCTTGTTGACCATCTGCAGAATGAAAGCCGAGCCGATGGCGATGACGAGGGCGGCGATGATGCCGGCGATAAAGGGCTTCATGGGGCGGTCTCCAGCTGAAACTATCTTCCTGAATTATAAGGGATTTCCAGGGCAAAAGGGAAGGGGGTGCGACTATTTGGCCGCTTCCTGTTTCAGCCAGGCGATCAGGTCGACCCGGTCCTGTGCAATGGCCAGTCCGCCATACATCTTGTTGCCCGGCATGAAGTCCTGGGTGGCGGCCAGATAGGCGTCCATCGTCTGCTCGGTCCACACCACATCCGATTTTTTCATCACCTCGGAATAGCGGTAATCCGCAACGCTGCCGGCCTTGCGTCCGAACACACCGGCAAGCCGGGGGCCGACCAGATTACGCCCCCCTGCGGCGACCGTATGGCAGGCACGGCATTTGCCCCAGAGCTCGGCACCCCGTTCCAGGCTCGGCGGCTCCAGGTCGCCAGCCTGCGCCATGACACGATCCGAAAGCGCGGAAAGGCTCAGAATCAGCAGCAAAACGACAATACGCAAGCGGGGGCTCCGGCTGGTTTTCCTGTCCTCTCAACACTATAGTTGAGATGGTTGGTTTGCCAAATAATCGGGTGGGAAAACAGACGATGCGGCTGGACGGCAAACGCGTCCTCGTGTGCAACTGCGAAGGGACGATGCCGCTGGATGGTGCGGCCTTGGCGAAGGCTTGTGGCGCGACGCCTGGTGGCGATTCCGACGTTGCCACGCATCTGTGCCGCACCCAGTTGAAACTGTTCCAGGACGCGCTCAAGGCCGGCGAGCCGCTGACCGTCGCCTGCACCCAGGAAAGCCCGCTGTTCGACGAGCAGCGCGCGGAAGCCGGCAGCACCACGCCGGTCTCCTACGTCAATATTCGCGAAACCGCCGGCTGGTCGTCAGAAGCCGCCTTTGCCACGCCGAAGATTGCCGCCCTGATCGCGGCCGCTGCAGTGCCCGTGCCGGCAGTGCCGGCGATCACCATGAATTCCCAGGGTGTGGCGCTGATCTATGGCCGTGACGAGCGTGCCATTGCGGCGGCCCGCCAGATCAGCGACCGCCTCGATGTCACCATCATGCTGGAACGGTCCAGGGACATTCCCGGCCAGGCGATCATGGATTTGCCGATCGTGCAGGGGCGGATTGCTGGTGCGCGTGGCCACCTCGGCAAGTTCGAGCTGGTGATCGACGATTACGCGCTACCGCTGCCGTCTTCCCGCCGCAGCCTGCAATTCGGCTCTCCCCGCAACGGCGCCAGCTCGACCTGCGATATCATCATCGACCTGACCGGCGGCACCCCACTGTTCTCGGCTCATGAAAAGCGCGACGGGTATTTCCGCGCCGATCCGAACGATGCCGCGGCCGTGCAGCGCCTGCTGTTTGAGGCCAGCGACATGACGGGCAGCTTCGAGAAGCCGCTCTATGTCGATTTTCATGCCGAACTTTGCGCCCATTCCCGCTCAAAAAAGACCGGCTGCACGCGTTGCCTGGATGTCTGTCCGACCGGTGCGATCACACCGGCCGGCGATCATGTGGCGATCGATCCCTATATCTGTGGCGGTTGCGGCAATTGCGGCGCCGTCTGCCCCACTGGCGCTGCTGATTATCGCCTGCCGCCGGCTGCCAATCTGACGGAACAGCTGCGGGCCCTGCTGCTCGCCTATCGCGAGGCTGGCGGCCGCCAGGCGGTGGTCCTGCTGTATGACGCCAAGCATGGCGCCCCGCTGATCGATGCCCTGGCCCGTTATGGCGATGGCTTGCCGGCCCGGGTTCTGCCCTTCGCCGTGCATGCGGTCAGTGAATGTAGCGTGGCCTTCTTTGCCTCGGCCTTTGCCTATGGCGCTGCCGATATCCGCGTTCTGGCGCCGATGAAGCAGCGCGAGGACCTTGGCGGCCTGGCCGGGCAGATGGCGCTCAGCGAAAGCGTGCTGGTCGGCCTGGGTTATGAAGGCGGCCGCGTCGGCCTGATCGAGACCGACGATCCGGATCAGCTGGCGACGGCCCTGACGGCATTACCGCAGCGTGAAGGTCCCAGCGGCGCCAGTTACCTGCCGATGGGGCGTAGCCGCGATCTTGCCCGCCTGGCTTTCCGCCATCTGCATAAGGTGGCGTCGCAGCCAGCGGATACCGTGGCGCTGCCGCCCGGTGCGCCGTTTGGCAACCTGCAGATCAACGCTGATGGCTGCACGCTCTGTCTGGCCTGCGTCTCGGCCTGTCCGACCGGCGCGCTGAGCGACGATCCGGAGCGGCCGCGCCTGAGCTTCACCGAGGATGCCTGCGTGCAGTGCGGTCTGTGCAAGATCACCTGCCCGGAAAAGGTAATCAGCCTCGATCCGCGCGTGAACTTTACGCCGGCCGCGACGCAGCAGCGGCTGATCAAGGAAGAAGAGCCCTTCCATTGCGTCCGCTGCGCCAAGCCGTTCGGCACCAAATCGACGATCGAGCGCATTGTCGCCCAGCTTGAGGGCAAGCACTGGATGTACAATGCCGATACGATCAACCGCGTGCGCATGTGCGGCGATTGCCGCATCATCGTGCAGAGCGAGGCCAAGATCGATCCGTATGCCGGGGCGCCGCGACCAGATGTGCGCATGACCGATGATTATCTGGCCGAACGCGCCGCTGCCGAGTTCAAGGCGAGCGGGAAGAAGCCGTCATGAAGGTTCTGGGTATTTCCGGCTGGAGCGGCGCCGGGAAGACGACGCTGCTGGCCGAGCTTATTCCCCTGCTTGTGGCGCGTGGCATCAAGGTGTCCACCATCAAGCATGCCCATCATGAATTCGATGTCGATCAGCCGGGCAAGGACTCGTATCGCCACCGCCAGGCCGGCGCCAGCGAGGTTCTGATCAGTTCGGCCAACCGCTTTGCCCTGATGCATGAATTGCGGGGCGCGCCCGAGCCGACGCTTGAGGACCTTCTGGCCAGACTCAGTCCGGTCGATCTGGTGCTGGTGGAAGGCTTCAAGCAGTCTTCCCATGCCAAGATCGAAGTCTGGCGCGCATCCGTCGGCAAGCCGATGCTGCAGTCCGAGGATCCTCATGTCATTGCTGTCGCCAGCGATGGCCCGGTGCCCGATCTGCGGGTGCCGCAGCTGGATGCCAATCAGCCACAGCAGATCGCCGATTTCATTATCGGCTGGCTGTCGGCCGCAGCCGGCGAGGCGCGCCGTGGCGCAGCTGAGTAATGACTGTTTCGCCCATGGCGATGCCCTGATCCGACTGGATGACGCGCTGGCTGATCTGGCGCAGCGCCTGTCGCCGGTGACGGCAATCGAGACCCTGCCGGTGGCGCAATGTCGCGGCCGGGCCCTGGCGGCGCCGGTCATGGCCAGGGTATCGGTTCCGCCGCGCGACAACTCTGCAGTCGATGGCTATGCCGTTTATCATGGCGATCTGGCAAAAGATGCGGAAACCCGTCTGCCGGTGATCGGCCGTGCGGCTGCGGGTCATCCATTCCCGGCATCGCAGCCGCGCGGTACGGCTGTGCGGGTCCTCACCGGTGCTGTGATGCCGGAGGGGGAGGCGGGCGGCCCCGATACGGTGATGATGCAGGAGGACTGCCGGCTGGATGGTGACGCCGTTGTCATCAGGCCGGGCATCAAGCGTGGCGCCAACCGCCGAGAAGCCGGTGAAGATGTGCGGCAGGGCGAGGGGCTCCTGCCGGCCGGGCGAGTGTTGAGCGCACCCGACCTGGCCCTTGCGGCCGCCGGCGGCCACGCGGCACTGCAGGTATACAAGCCGTTGCGTGTGGCGTTGTTGTCCACCGGCGACGAGGTGCATGAAGCGGGCAGCACGCTGCCGCCGGGCGGCATCTACGATGCGAACCGGCCGTTGCTGGCGGCACTGCTGTCGGCGGCGGGCTTCGTTGTCAGCGATCTGGGCATCCAGCCCGATCGCCGCGATCATCTGGCTGGCATATTCGCCGAGGCGGCGGCCGGCCATGATGCCGTGATCAGTTCGGGCGGTGTTTCCACCGGCGACGAAGATCACGTCAAGGCGGCGATCGAAACGCATGGCAGCCTGCATTTCTGGCGTCTGGCGATCAAGCCGGGTCGCCCCGTGGCGCTGGGCCAGATCGCTGGCGTGCCGTTCTTCGGCCTGCCGGGCAATCCGGTTGCGGCGCTGCTGACCTTCTGCTTTTTCGCCCGGCCGCTGCTGCAGCGGCTTGGAGGCGGGCAGCCTGAGCCGCTGCGCAGCTTTCCGGTTACTGCGGGCTTTTCCTACAAGAAGAAAGCCGACCGGCGCGAATGGGTGCGGGTCTCCCTGAGCGATGACGGCAAGGGTGGCTGGCGCGCAGAGAAATACGCGGTTGATGGTGCCGGCGTCATCACCTCGCTGACCCGTACCGACGGGCTTCTGGAGCTGCCTGAAGACCAGTTGCGGCTGGAGCCGGGCGAGGCTGTGCGCTTTTACCCTTACGGATCCCTCGGGCTTTAAGAGGCCGGTGCGGTGCCGGGCTGACGCTGGATATGGTCGGTCCTGATCCCGTCCAGAAAGCCCGGCGTTTCGATCATCCCGGCAACAGCTTCGCCCGAGAAATAGATGAAGCCTGCCGCAATGCCGGTCGACAGGGCATCGTGACTGGCGATGTCGGTCAGAATGCATTCCAGCCGGTGCAACGCGGCACGCTTGGCGAAGCCGGACAGCACATGAAACGGCTTGGCCATGTCGGGTCCATCTTCCGGAATCCAGGTGGCAAAGCCGTGGCAACCTGTATCGGCATAGAGTTCGATCAGACGCGGATCGGGCAGTATGCGCAGCAGGCGCGTATGACAGAACGGCTGGATATAGGAGATCAGCTCGGCAACCCGGCTGGCCATCGTTCCGGGCGGGATATCGCGGATGGTGATACCCAGAAACTTGGTCACGCCGCTGGGCACTTCCTTGAGACGGGCGAAATAGATTTCGCGCAGTTTGGCAACCGCCAGCGTATCGAAGCCAACCGATATCATCACGATGCCTTGCTTGCCGCCGGTCAGCATGCGATGCGCGCCAAGCAGGCCGGCTGTGAGGATGAAACGGTCGAGCTGAAAGGACAGGTCTTCCGGCGTATCCAGAAACGGATCGCTCAGAGTACCGGCCGGTTTGCCGCTGGGCTCATGCAGGATTGCGGTCTGGTAGGATGAAAAGTTGCGACGTCTGAGACTGAAGGCCGGATAGAAGCCGGCGCGACATTCCTTCAGGTAGGCGGCAATGGTTTTTTTCTGGAACAGGCCGGCCAGCGGCTGATCGAGATCGGCCATATCCGGGCCAGCCCCCACCACGGCGGGACGGGTCGACGGCAGCTTGCCATCGCCATGATCGTTGAACAGGGTGACATTGCCGGACTCGGCCATCGACGTGGACCGCACGTGGTCCAGCAGATCCTTGAGCGAGCCGATCTTTTCCAGGACAAGACCGCGGTCGATATCCGCGATGGCGGAATAGACCGTCACCTCGTGCCCGGGCAGCAGCTCGCCGAAGACCAGTTTCTGGATTTCCTCGGAAATTACCCTGGCCTTGAATTCGGCCTCGCGACGGGCGAGGCGGGTGAACAGGATCAGGTAATTCTCGGTATCGACCTTGTAGAAGGCATCGGTCAGCTCCAGCCGGCGTCGCAGGATGGCATCGATCTTGCGGTAGATCTGCTCGGCCTGCGCCGGCCAGGCCTCGCCCAGAGCCTGCTGGATGCTGGTCAGGCCAATCAGCTGCATGCTGCCGGCCGGCACTCTTGTCGGCAGGTTCGGTGCCAGCGCAGCCCGGCGCGCATTGCCGGCCTCTGCAGCTTCTGCCGCCTTGGCGTCGTCACCGAACAGGTAACTTCCGATCTTGCCGATGATCGATTTCGGGGTCATCCGGGTCTGTGTCGTTGCCGGGCATGCGACGTGAGGATGCGCGGGCTTGGTTGTATTATAAACCAACACCATAAACGATAGGTTTGCTGTCGCAGAAGCACAATCATGCTTCTGCGATTGCTAGTTGTTTTGGGCCGATGCTTCGTCGCCGACAGGCTCGGCGACCAGACTACAGAATGGTCGGGTTGGGCGCGTCGCCGTAGACCGCCTTCGGGTCGAAGACCTTTTCCTGCTCCTCGAAGGTCAGCTCCACAGGCTTGTCGCCTGCAGCGCCGGTCGGCACCGAACGGTAGAAGCAGGAGCGATAGCCGACGTGACAAGAGGCATCGCCGGGAATCTCCACCCGCAGCCAGACCGCATCCTGGTCGTCATCGATGCGCATCTCGACCACCTTCTGCACCAGCCCCGAAGTGGCGCCCTTGTGCCACAGCACCTTGCGGCTGCGGCTGTAGTAATGCGCCTCGCCGGTCTCGATGGTCTTCTGCAGCGCTTCGGCATTCATGTAGCCGAGCATCAGGACCTCGCCGCTTTCGGCGGCGGTGGTCACGCAGGCGATCAGGCCGTCGGCGTCGAACTTGGGGGCCAGATCCTTGCCTTCTTCGACCTGCTCAATGGAGATGCGCTTGGCGAACACTGGTTTTGCTCCTGCCGGCTGGGTGGCGGCGGGGGCCGCGTCGATGCCGGATTGCTCTTGAAAGATGGGCCGTTATATATCGTCGGGTGGGCGGGGCTTCAAGCCGACCCGCCGGAGGAGTACCCTACGCGCCATGCTGAATGCCCTCTACAACGAAAAAATCCTTAATTTTGCGGCACATATCGGCCAGACCGCGCGGCTGGACGCCCCTGATGCGACCGTCACCCATCACAGCCCCCTCTGTGGCAGCCGGATTACCGTGGACCTGACCCTGGCCCCGGACGGCCGGGTGGCCGCCTATGGCCAGCAGGTGCGGGCCTGCGCCCTGGGGCAGGCGGCCGCCAGCATCCTGGGCCGGCATATCGTCGGCCAGGACGCCGCCACCCTGCGCAGCCTGGCGGGCATCATGCGCACCATGCTGAAGGATAACGGCCAGCCGCCGGGCGCGGATTTCGCTGCCGGGGTGTTCAACGATCTTGAGGTTCTGGTCCCGGTGCGCGAGCACAAGGCGCGTCACAATGCCGTGCTGCTGCCCTTCGAGGCGGTGGTGAAGGCGCTGGATCAGATCGAAGCGGGACGGAAGAGCGCTTAAGCCGCTTTCAGCTCGGCCTTCGCCACCGACTGGATCAGCGCGATCATGCCGTTCAGGCCGTTGATGCGGTTGGACGTGATGTTTTCCCAGACG
The DNA here is from genome assembly GCF_058806975.1 of Ferrovibrio sp. GW821-FHT12E11. Classification (NCBI taxonomy): domain Bacteria; kingdom Pseudomonadati; phylum Pseudomonadota; class Alphaproteobacteria; order Rhodospirillales; family Rhodospirillaceae; genus Ferrovibrio; species Ferrovibrio sp. GW821-FHT12E11. Next base: position 799,212 of record NZ_JBXAQG010000001.1, on the reverse strand, counting down.
CCGATCTTCTGCAGAAAATCGGGCGGGTTGTCGACGATCTCCTGCGGCGTGCGGCCGGAATAGACCTTGAGCAGCAATGCGATCAGGCCGGCAACGATTTCGGATTCACTGCTGGCCTGATAATACACGCGGCCGTCACGGGCCTCGCCATGCAGCCAGGCGCGATTGATACAGCCCTTCACCCGCCAGTCATCGGTGCGCAGGGCGTCCGGATAGGGCGGCAGGGCGCGGCCGAGATCGATCAGAAAGCGATAACGATCCATCCAGTCATCGAAGAGACCGAAATCCTCGATGATCTGCTGCTGAACCTGCTCTACCGACTCACTCATCGCCTGGATCCTTTACGCGGCCTTACGACGCCACGCGCCATGTCGTCTGCCCGGCCTTGTCTTCCAGCAGAATGCCGCGGGCCGCAAGCGTGTCGCGGATGCGATCGGACTCTGCCCAGTCCTTGCGGGCACGGGCCTCCTTGCGGGCGGCGATCAGCCCTTCGATCTCGCTCACATCCACATCGGCAGCGACATCGCCTTTCAGCCAGGCGGCCGGATCCTGCTGCAGCAGGCCGAGCAGTTGCCCGGCACCAAGCAGCTCGCCCTTGAGGCGCATCCGTTCGGCCGGATCGGTGGCTTTGTTCGCCGCATTGGCGATCTGATGCAGCTCGGCCAGCGCTTTTGGCGTGTTGATATCGTCGGCCAGCGCGGCCATGAATCCGGCCGATGCGCCGCCGTTACTGCCCTGCACGTCTTTCAGGCTGTCCAGCGTGCGATACAGGCGGTCAAGCTGGGCCCTCGCGTCACGCAGGCCGGCTTCGGTCCAGTCCAGCGGCTGGCGGTAATGCGCCGACAGCAGCGCCAGACGGATGGCTTCGCCGGGCGCCTGTTTCAGCAGCTCATGCACCAGGCGCACATTGCCGATCGACTTCGACATCTTCTCGGATTCGATGTTGACGAAGCCGTTATGCAGCCAGAAGCGGGCAAACTGCGTGCCGCCATTGGCGCAGGTGCTCTGTGCGAGTTCGTTCTCGTGATGCGGAAAAGTCAGGTCGATGCCGCCGCCATGGATGTCGATGGTCTCGCGTCCCAGATTCTGCTCGATCATGGCCGAGCATTCGATATGCCAGCCGGGCCGGCCACGGCCCCAGGGGCTGTCCCAGCCGGGCAGGTCTGGCGATGACGGCTTCCACAGCACGAAATCGGCAGGATCGCGCTTGTAGGGCGCCACATCGACACGGGCGCCGGCGATCATTTCGTCGCGGTTGCGACCGGAGAGCCGGCCGTAATCGGCATAGGACGGCACATTGAACAGCACATGACCCTCGGCCAGATAGGCATGGCCGTTGGCGATCAGGCGCTCGGCCATCGCGATGATGGCCGGGATATGCTTTGTCACCTTCGGTTCGATCACCGGCGGCAGGGCACCCAGTGCCGCCATGTCTTCGCTGTAAATCCGATGATAGCGCTCGGTGATGGTGCCGATCGGCACGCCCTCGGCCTTGGCGGCCGCGTTGATCTTGTCGTCCACGTCGGTGATGTTGCGGACATAGACGACCTTGGGATAGGCCGTCTGCAGCAGGCGGTACAGCGTGTCGAACACCACGACCGGACGGGCATTGCCGATATGGGCGAAACTGTAAACCGTGGGACCGCAGACATACATGGTCACCCGCCGCGGATCGCGCGGTGCAAAGGCTTCTTTCTGCCGGGTGAGCGTGTTGTAGAGCTGGATATCCATGGCCCGGACTATAGGCAATGGCGATGGAATCGCAACTGGCGGACCAGCCCGCCAGGCGTCGTTCAGGACCGGAAAATGCGGAAAAAGCGCTTAGCGCAGGTACTGCACCAGCGATAGCTGCAGGCTGTCGCGGGTGATGACGTAGCTGGCTTCCAGCGAGGTCTGCAGGTTCTTGATGTTGACCGAGACTTCACCGAGGTCGATATTTTCGATGGAGCCGACGCGGACCTTCAGGACGTCGAGCGAGCGGTCGTGGCGCTCCATCACTTCCTGCATCTGCTGCTGCTTGTAGCCGTTGCGCGAGGCAATCGACTTCAGCTGCGTGATGGCGCCGTTGAGCTGGGTGCGCGCATCATCGACGCGCTGCTGGTACATGTCGGGATTGGTCGTCAGGTCGGCGGTGGCGTCGCGGAAGCGGATAATCGAGTCGATCAGGCTCTGGAAACCGTCTTCGGCAGCGGAGACGCCGTAGCTGATCTGCTCGTTATCATCCGAATAAAGCGTGGTGCCGGTCGTGTCGAAGAAATCGTCATAGACCGTCGGCGCAACCGGAGTCGAGTTGATGTAGAAGGTGGTGATGGCGCCGTAGTCGCCCGAGGGATAGACCTCGGTCGCCGTCTTCTGGGTATAGGCAGCCGGCACTGCGCCGGCCGGATAGACCAGGCCGGTGGCGCCATCCTGCATACCCGACAGCGCGCCGCTGAGCGGGTTCTGGGTGTAGTTGGTGCCGGCGAAGATATAGCGGTCGCCGTCGCGGGTCTGCAGCAGGCCGCCGATGCGATCGAGCAGGGATTCGGCCTGGGTGCGGGGCGCGGCCGTCGAGGCGAAGAACGCATCGCGGTTCTTGATCATCGTATTCTGCGCCTCGGTGGCGATATCGATGATTTCCTCGATGGTCAGCGCGTAAAGCTCGACGCGGTTCTGCGCGGTCTGCACAGCGCTTTTGTAATTGTTCACCGAGCCCAGCTCGGTCTTCAGCTGGCCGAGTTCCAGCGCGCGGTCCGACACGCCGACCAGGCCGTCGGCATAGCGGCCAGACGCCAGCTGCTGGTTCTGTTTGCCCAGCTGCAGGTTCAACAGACGGATGCTGCGGGTGATGTCCAGCTGGGTCGCGTATTGCGTATTTCCGATCAGAGCGACCATGCTTACCTCCCGATATTGACCAACTGGTCAAACATCTGCGTGACGGTGTTCATGACATTCGCCAGCGCGGCATAATTGTTCTGCAGAACCTGCAATTGTGCAAGCTCGTCGTCGATATTAACGCCCACCAGGTTGCGGACCTTCTGGTCCAGGGTGTGCTCTACGCGTTCAGCCGTGTCCCGGTTGGCTTCGTTCAGCGAGGCCGCGCGGGCGGTATAGGCCATGATGCCGTTGGCCAGGCCGAAAATATTAACGTTTGAGATGGTCAGGCCGTTCGGGTCGGCGGTGACGGCATAGGAGGCGGGCGGACCGGCCACGGCGCCGGCGGCGGCCGTCGTGGTGCGCTGGACTTCGTTGGTATAGAGCGAGCGGTTGCGCATCGCCTGCTGGACCGTGCCGGCAACCGTGGCGTCCAGGGTTGAGGGGCTGGCCGTCAGGGTGGGTTCGACCTGAATGAAGCCGGCTTCCAGGCCCGGAGTGGCCGGAGCGATGAAGCTGAAGAACTGATTGACGCCCGTGGAGTCGTAGGCCTCGTTGACCACGTTGGCCAGGTTCACGGCGAATGAGTCGAGCTGGTTGAAGAATTTCTGCAGCGTCGCGACATTCGGATCCTGGTTGGCCAGGCCGACCGCCGTGGTGTCGAGATAATCGACAGAGGCGCGAACCGAACCGTTCAGGAAGCCGCCGGTCACGTCCAGCGTGCTGTTGGCCATATAAATGCCGGGTGTGGCGGGCGCGACGGCGGTGGACTGGTACTGGAACTGCTGGGCCGTGGTGCCCACCAGCTGCACGCCGCCATCGGTATAGACGAAGACTTCGCCGCGGTCGTTCAGCAGGGTGCGGATGCCGACCTTGTCGGCCAGCTTGGCCACTTCCGCATCGCGCAGATCTTCCAGATCGCCGATCGGCGCGCCGGATGCCTTCTGGGAGGCGATCTTGTTGTTCAGCTTGGCAATCTCGATGGTCGAGAGATTGATGGCGTTGACGTCTTCGCGCAGATCCTGCTGCGCGCGGGTCATCAGCTGCGACTGCAGGCCGTTCAGGCGACGGATTTCCGTCGTCATCTCGCTGGCGCGCAGCACAACCTGGCTCTTCAGATCGTTGTTTTCAGGCGTTGCTTCCAGCTGCTTCCAGGCATCTTCGAAGCGGGTCATCATCGCCAGCAGCGTGGGCTGGGCGCCGGTCGTGTTGGTGGCATCCAGCGTTTCAGCCAGTTCCTTGGCATACTGCAGCTGCTGGTCCAGGCGACCGAAATCGGCGGTTGCCTTCAGCACATCCTGGCGCAGCTCGGGAGCGGCGACGCGAGTGATGCTGGACACCAGCGAGGCGCCGGGGATGCCGCCGGCCGCGAAGGTGGTCAGTGCGGCGACCTTGCGGCTGTAGTCGGGATTCTGCGCGTTCGAGACGTTGCCCGACACCAGGCGCGTCTGGCTCTGCAGGGTCTGCAGGCCGATCACGGCAGTGTTGAGGGCGGCGCTCAGTGACATGACAGAAAATCCTTTGTGACTTTGCGGAGGTGATGACCGCCGGGCGGAGGGCCCGTCCGGCGGTCAGGTCAGTTAGCGGCGGATATTGATGGTTTCCTGCAGCAGTTCGTCGGACGCCGTGATCAGCCGGGCATTGGCCGAGTAGGTGCGCTGGGCGACGATCAGCTTGGAGAATTCTTCCGCGATATCCACGTTCGAGCCTTCGATGGCAGCCGAGATGAAGTCGCCGGCACCGCTGGAGCCCGATTGCGACAGCACGGCCGCACCGGAACTCGGGGTTTCGACGAAGGCGTTACCGGCCACGCGGTCCAGTTCGGTCGGGTCGCGGAACTTCGCCACCGGGATCTGGTAGAACTGTTTCACGTTACCGTTGTCGAAGGTGACCGAGACGAAGCCGTCGTTATCGATGGCCAGGTTCTTGAAGTTGCCCTGCGGCACGCCGTTCTGCTGGAAATTGTTCAGCGTCAGGGTGTCGCCGGCATAGGAGGTCGTGCCGACCGAGTTGCCGTAGGAGCCGAGATCCAGGCGGATGGTCTGGTTGCCGGCGCCGTAGTTCACAACGAAGTCATAGGCGGCGTTGTCATTGACGTTGGCGACGGCCGTGGAGGTCAGGCCACCGGCGCTTTCCAGCGCCGAGATGGTGCCCGGATCGACCAGGGCACCGCCAGCGGCCGAACCCAGCGACCGGCCGAAGACGACCGTGGCGGGGCCGAAGGAAACCGTGGCGCCGGCGGCGGTATCCGCGCCCGGCGAGCCGACTTCCAAGGTCCAGATGCCGGTGCCGATACGGGTCCATTCCAGGTTCAGCGTGCGGGCGTTGCCCAGCGCGTCGAACACCTGGATCGAACTGATCGGCAGCGTCGCCGGCAGGGTGTCGGAGGTATTGAGAGCGTTCGAGGGCAGGTTGGCGGCGTATTCCACCGTGCTGGTCGCGACAGGCGCGTCGAGCAGGTTGGACACGCGCACTTCCTCGGTGGCCGAACTGTCGACCACGCCGGTGACCGGGTCGATCGGCCAGCCGCGCAGGAAGAAGCCCGAGGAGTTGACGAGGTAGCCGTCGTCGTTCTGGTTGAAGTCGCCGACGCGGGTGTAATAGCTGGTGGTTTCGAAGCTCGGCAGACCCGTGGTGGAGTCTTCGCCGTTTTTCTTCGAGACCGGCATGAAGCCGCCGCCAACCAGGGCGATCGAGGTGGTGGATGACACCTGCTGGATCGCGCCCTGTGCGTTGTTGGCGAAGAAGGGCTGGTTGATCACGCCGCCGGGCGAATGCGTATTCGCCTGGGCGCTGGACTGGGTTACCAGGGTCTGGAACCGCGATTCCACCTTCTTGTAACCGATGGTGCTCGCATTCGCGACGTTGTCCGAAATGAAGCTGATGGCAGTCGACTGACCGTTCAGGCCGGTAATCGCCGTCTGCAAGGAACCGCTAATGGACATAACACTGCCTCCTGGCTTGGAACCGATTTGCCATAGCATCAGCAAGCGGCGTGCCAGTTTCCCGGCTGGGACCTAAGGCATTATTATTTCAGGAAGTTTTACAATGTTGCCGGGTAAGGTAAACACGGCAGCTTCTGCCGTGTCACATCATTGCAGGGGGCGGGCCGGCAGAATTTGCCGGGCCGGAATGGCCGGTTCAGCCGCGATTGAGGCCCGGGACCCAGAGCACGTCGGTGGTGCCATCCTCATTCGCATGGCGGGCGGCGACGAACAGGTGATCGGACAGCCGGTTGATATAGCTGAGCGCGGCGGGGTTGATCCGCTCGGCATCCTGCAGGGCCGTCACCAGCCGCTCGGCGCGCCGGGCAATGGTGCGGGCCAGATGCAGATGGGCGGCGGCCGGGCTGCCGCCGGGCAGGATGAACGAGGTCAGCGGGCTGATATTGGCGTTCATGGCGTCAATCTCGGCCTCCAGGCGGTCGACCTGCACCTGGTCGACCCGCAGGGCCGGCCGGCGGCGGGGGTCTTGCTCCTCGTCCTCCGGGGTCGCCAGGTCGGCGCCGAGGTCGAACAGGTCATTCTGGATGCGCGACAGCATGGCGTCCAGGTCCGAACCGCCGGTATGCAGCCGGGCCAGGCCGATGGCCGCATTGGCCTCGTCGACGGCGCCATAGGCCTCGACCCGCAGGTCGTGCTTGGGCACCCGTTCGCCGTTGCCCAGCGAGGTCATGCCCTTGTCGCCACCCCGGGTATAGATGCGGTCGAGCTTCACCATGGCGACAGGATCCCGGTCAGTTGCGGAAGGCGAAGCTGGCCACGCCGATCAGGATGATGGCGATGAACTGCAGCAGGATGCGCCAGCGCATCAGCAGGTTGGAATAGGAGCGGTTGAACCGTCCGCCGCGGAACAGCGCGAAAATGCCGACGCAGAGCACCAGGAAGGTGGCGACCGCAAAGGCGGGGATCAGCATATGGACGAAATTCTGCATGCCATGAGGATATAGCGCCGGCCCCGGCAATCCAACGGCTCCGGGTCATTCCGGGCGCGACGCAAGGCCGCAGGCCGGGCGGCTCCCGGGATGCTTTGCCGGCAGGGCGCTGCTATCCTGCCCCGGACTGGAGGCGTACCGGTGGCCGTCATACCGAAAAACAGGGTCCATTACTGGCAGGCGCGGCATATGCCGGGCCTGAGCCTGCTGCATGCCGATTTCACCCGGCATGACTATGCCCCGCACAGCCACGATGCCCTGGTGGTGGCGGTGACCGAAGCGGGCGGGGCCGAATTCACCAGCCGCGGCCATACCGAAGAGGCGCGCGAAGGGGTGCTGCTGGTTTTCAACCCCGACGAGCCCCATTCCGGCCGTATGGCGCGCAGCCGGCGCTGGCGCTACCGCTCCTTATATATGGAGCGGGAGGCGATCGCCGAGGCGGCCCGGCTCGCCGGCCTCGCCGGCCCGGCCTATTTCACCGCCAACCTGTTCCGCGACCCGGAGCTGATCGCTACCTTCTGCGCCCTGCACTGCGCCCTGGAACAGGCCGATGATGGCCTGCGCCAGCAGGAGCTGCTGGCGCAGGGCTTTGCCGCCCTGACCCACCGCTATGGCAGCGGCGCCCGGGCGGAGGATGAACCGGCCGATGCCAGCCTGCTGCGCCGGATCACGCCGGTCATGGAGGAACGGCATACCGAGCGCCTCAGTCTCGATGACCTCAGCCTGCCGTTCAACCTCAGCCCCTTCCAGCTGATCCGCCTGTTCCGGCGGGCGACCGGGCTGACGCCGCATGCCTATCTGACGCAGGTGCGCCTGCGGGCGGCCTTGCGGCATCTGCGCGCCGGCCTTTCGATTGCCGAAACCGCCGTTGCCGCCGGTTTCTTCGACCAGAGCGCGCTCAACCGGCATTTCCGCCGGGTCTATGGCATCACCCCGCGGCAGTTCGTCGCCGCGCAGATTCAGTAGAAGACCGGCCGCGCAATTTTCGCCAAGAAGCCGGCCACCCGGTTTCCCTATCGTCAGCACAACGACGATTGAGGACCCGATGTCGCGATACTTCTGTCATGTGAATCCCGAAACCTTCGTCCTGCGCAGCCCGGTGCTGGAAAGCCGGCCCGGTCTGGTGCGGCTGGCCGAGATGCCGTTCTACCCCGGCGGCGGCGGGCAATTGCCCGATCAGGGCCTGCTGCGCTGGAGCGGCGGCGAGGTGGCGGTCGAGGGCTTCGAGAGCATCGGCGGCAGGCTGTGGGTCAAGCTGCAGCAGCCGGTCGAGCTGTCGGGTGAGGTGGAAGCGGAAGTCGATGCCGCCTTCCGCCAGACCCAGCGCGAGCTGCATACCGATCTGCATATCGTGAACGCGCTGGTGTTTCAGGCTTTCGATGGCGCGCTGGTCACCGGCGTGCAGATGAATGCCGATGGCACGGCGCGGATCGATTTCGATCTGCCCGATGCCGACAACGATCGCCTGCGGGCGCTGGAGCCGGCGATCAACGATGTGATCCGGCAGGACCTGCCGGTACGGGAAAGCTATATCGCGCTTGATGATGCCTATGACGAAAAGGGATTGCTGCGATCCCGCTCGGTGACGCCGCCGCCAACCGAAGACGGCATGGTGCGCATCGTTGAAATCGCAGGACTCGACCGCCAGGCCTGCGGCGGGACCCATCTGGCGTCGACCGGCGCCTCGCGGCCGATCCAGATTCTGAAGATCGAGAACAAGGGGCGACATAACCGACGCATGCGCATCGGCCTCGGGCCGGCCTGAGCCATGACCCGATGGCTGCAATCGGTCTGGCGGCATCCGACGATGCTGCTCTGGCTGCCGCCGGCCTTCTGGGCCGGCAATCTGGTGCTCGGCCGCGGTCTGGCCGAGACCATGCCGCCGGTAACCCTGGCGGTCGGGCGCTGGCTGGTGGCGCTGCTTCTGCTGCTACCTTTTGTCGCCGGTCGGATGTGGCGGCAGCGTGATCTGCTGTGGCGGCAGCGTTGGCTGGTGCTGCTCTGCGGCGGCTTCGGCATCGCCGGCTATAACGCGCTGGCCTATGTGGCGCTGCGCAGCGTGCCGGCCGCCAATGTCGCCTTCCTCAACTCGACCCTGCCGCTGATGATCCCGCTCGCGGCTTTTATCCTCGGGCGCGAGACCGTGCCCCCGCGCACCCTGCTGGGCATCGTCGTGTCCTTCATTGGCATCTGCTGGATCCTGGCGCGCGGTGACCTGCAGAGCCTGCTGCGGTTACGGTTCGAGCCGGCCGATCTGCTGGTGTTGCTGGCGATCCTGAATTACGCGCTCTATTCCGTGCTGCTGCGCCGTCGCGCGGTCACGCTTGATCCGCTGGTCTTTCTGGGCGCCACCATGATGACAGGCCTGCTGGTGCTGGCGCCGTTCTGGATCTGGGAACTGGCCTCCGGTGCCGTTATCCCCTTCGATCCGGCGTCCATTGCCGCCGTGCTCTATATCGGGCTTTTCGCTTCGCTGCTGGCCTTCATCCTGTGGAACCGCTGCGTCGCGGTGCTGGGGGCTGCCGTGACGGGCGTGTCCTTCCATCTGGTGGCGGTGTTCACGGCGCTGCTCGCCTTTCTGCTGCTGGGCGAGCCGGTGCGGATATTCCACCTGATCGGTATCGCCCTGATCCTGGCCGGCTTCGGACTGGCCATGCTGCCAGCTCCGATCCTGCGGAAGCTGTGATGGCGCGGCAGCGAAAGCCCGATGCTGTCGCCGCCGTGCGCAGCTTCAACCGGTTCTACACCCGCCGGATCGGCGTGCTGGAAGATGGCCTGCTGCGCAGCAGCTTCTCGCTGACCGAGGTGCGGGTGCTGTTCGAGCTGGCGCACGGGCCAGCGATGACGGCGGCGGCGCTCGGCCAGCATCTCGGCCTCGATCCCGGCTATCTCAGCCGCATCCTGCAGCGCTTCCGCGCACGTGGCCTGCTGCAGCGTGAGGCCAGCACGACCGACCGGCGCGAATACCATCTGCGCCTGACGGCGGCCGGTCGGGCGGCCTTCGCGCCGCTGGACCGCGCCGCCAGCCGCGACATCGCCCGCATGCTGCAGACCCTGGACGAACAGACCCGGGACCGCCTGCTGGGCGCCATGCAGACGATCATGACGCTGCTGGACGATACGGGCGGCGATGGCGGCAGCGGCCGGCCTTGAGTATAAATCTGGCAGTATTCCCGAGGGCCAGACATGACTGCCGTTGCCATTGACCGCTCGACCATCGCTGAAACCGCCCGGCTGGTTGCACCTTATATTAGGCGCACGCCGGTGATCGCGGTGGCCGGCGCCGATTTCGGCCTCGCGCTGCCGCAGGTGAAACTGAAGCTCGAACTGCTGCAGCATTCCGGCTCGTTCAAGGCGCGTGGCGCCTTTGCCAACCTGCTGCGCCGCGCGGTGCCGGCGGCCGGCGTGGTAGCGGCATCGGGCGGCAACCACGGCGCCGCGGTGGCCTATGCTGCCATGGTGCTGCAGAAACCGGCCAAGATTTTCGTGCCCAGTATCGCAGCCCCGATGAAGATCGCGCGCATCCGCAGCTACGGCGCCGACCTGGTGGTGGGGGGCGACCGCTATGCCGATGCGCTGGCAGCCTCCGAAGCCTGGCTGGCCCAGAGCGGTGCGCTGGCCGTGCATGCCTATGACCAGCCGGAGACGCTGCTGGGGCAGGGCGGGGTCGGGCTGGAGCTGGAAGACCAGGAGCCGGAAATCGATACGCTGCTGGTCGCCGTCGGCGGCGGTGGTCTGATCGGCGGCATCTCGGCCTGGTATGGCGGTAAGGTGAAGGTGGTGGCGGTCGAGCCGGAACTGGCGCCGACCCTGAACATGGCGCTCAAGGCCGGCCGGCCGGTGGACGCGCCGGCTGGCGGCATCGCGGCGGACTCACTGGCCCCGAAACAGATCGGCGGCCTGATGTTTCCGATCGCGCAGAAGAACGTGGCCGAATCCGTGCTGGTGCCCGACGAGGCGATCCGCGCGGCGCAGGTGGCGCTGTGGGACAAGCTGCGGCTGGTGGCCGAGCCGGGCGGTGCGGCGGCCTTCGCTGCGCTGCTGAGCGGTGCCTACAAACCGCAGCAGAGCGAGCGTGTTGCCGTGCTGGTCTGCGGCGCCAACCCGACGACGACGGATTTCATTTAGCCGTTGCGCTGTTCCAGCAGGCGGCGGGCGATCACCTGCGCCTGAATCTCGGCGGCGCCCTCGAAGATGTTGAGGATGCGGGCGTCGCAGAGCACGCGGCTGATCGGATATTCCTCGGCATAGCCGTTGCCGCCATGCACCTGCAGGGCGTTGTCGGCATTGGCCCAGGCGATGCGCGCGGCCAGCAGCTTGGCCATGCCGGCCTCCAGGTCGCAACGGCGGCCCTGATCCTTTTCGCGCGCGGCGAAATAGCAGAGCTGGCGCGCCAGCATGGTTTCCACCGCCATCCAGGCGATCTTGCCATGCACACGCGGGAAACTGTAAATCGGCTTGCCGAACTGGATGCGGTCGTTGGCGTATTTCAGGCCCAGCTCCATGGCGCATTGCGCCACGCCCAGTGCACGTGCGCCGGTCTGGATGCGGGCGGACTCAAAGGTCTCCATCAACTGCTTGAAGCCCTGGCCCTCGCGCTGGCCCAGCAGGTTCTCGGCTTTCACCTCGAAACCGTCGAAGCCGATCTCGTATTCCTTCATGCCGCGATAGCCCAGCACCTCGATCTCGCCGCCGGTCATGCCCTTGGCGGGGAAGGGGTTGGCGTCGTCGCCACGCGGCTTCTCGGCCAGGAACATCGAGAGGCCCTTGTAGCTTTTCTCGTTCGGATCGGTGCGCACCAGCAGGGTCATCAGATCGGTGCGGGCCGCATGGGTGATCCATGTCTTGTTGCCGGTCACCTTGTAGACGTCGCCGTCTTTCACGGCGCGGGTGCGCAAGGACCCGAGATCGGAACCGGTGTTCGGTTCGGTGAAGACGGCGGTGGGCAGCGTCTCGCCGGATGCCAGCTTGGGCAGCCACTGCTTCTTCTGCTCTTCGGTGCCGCCACGCAGGATCAGTTCGGCGGCGATTTCAGCGCGGGTGCCGAGGCTGCCGACGCCGATATAGCAGCGGCTGAGTTCTTCCGAGACCACGCACATGGCGGTCTTGCCCATGCCATGGCCGCCGTATTCCTCCGGGATGGTGAGACCGAAGACGCCGAGCTCGGCCATCTCGTCGACCACGCTCATCGGAATGAACTCGTCCTTGCGGTGCCAGTCATGGGCGAAGGGAATGACCTTGTCCTCGCCGAAGCGGCGGAACTGTTCGCGCACCATGGCCATGGTCTCGTCCAGGCCCAGCTCGCCGAAGTCGCCGGTGTCGAGACCGTCCTTGATCAACTCGGCGATACGGCTGCGCACCGCCGTGGTATTGCCGCGCGCGATCAGCGTCGCGACGACATCTTTGGTGGCAAAGGCCTGCAGGGCCTCGGTGGTGACGCCGAGATTGGCCGGGCGGCAGATTTCCACCTGGCTCATGCTGATGCCGCCCTGCATCTGTGCCAGATATTCGCCGAAGCCGGCCTGCACGATCAGCTGCTCCAGCTCGCGGAACTTGCCCTCGGCCTGCAGGCGCTCGGCCCAGTGCAGGGTTTCTTTCAGGGTCGCGGCATAGGTGGCGAACCAGGCGAGGCCATGGGCGGCGAACTGTTCGTCCTCCAGCCGCGCGGCATCGATATGGCCGTCGGCGCCACGCACCAGCTGCGCCACCGCCGCCGTGGCATGGGCCACCAGCTGCTCGGCGGCTTGCAAGGCGTTGCCACAGACCTGCAGCAGCGAGTCGATCAGCAGGGCTTCGGCGGCAGGCAGTTTGGGGGCAGCAGACATGGTGCACTCGCAGTCAGTATGAATTGGTGCGGCTGGCGGAATCGCTTCCGCCAGCCGTGTCAGCATCGAGAGGGATTATGAATTCCCCGCTTCGATTGCATCCTCGAGGGTCCGCAGGCCCGGGACCTTGGCGCTGACCAGCACAGCCATGTTGCCGGGCTTATGCTGGTTCTTCCACATCTTGGTATGGGCGCGCGGGATATCGGCCCAGCTGAAGACTTCCGACATGCAGGGATCGAGGCGGCGTTCGATCACCAGCTGGTTGGCCTGGCTGGCCTGCAGCAGGTTGGCGAAATGGCTGCCCTGGATGCGCTTCTGCCGCATCCACACGAAGCGTGCGTCGAAGGTGATGTTGAAACCGGTCGTGCCGGCGCAGAACACCACCATGCCGCCGCGCTTCACCACGAAGCAGGAGACCGGGAAGGTCTGCTCGCCCGGATGCTCGAACACGAAATCGACGTCGTTGCCCTTGCCGGTGATGTCCCAGATCGCCTTGCCGAAGGCACGGCACTTCTTCATGTATTCGGCGTATTTCTCGGTATCCATCACCGGGGGCAACTGGCCCCAGCAGTCGAAGTCGTTGCGGTTGACCACGCCCTTGGCGCCGAGGCTCATGACGAAGTCGCGCTTCGAGTCATCGGAGATCACGCCGATGGCGTTGGCGCCTGAGATGGCGATGAGCTGGATAGCCATCGAGCCGAGGCCGCCGGCGGCGCCCCAGACCAGCACGTTCTGGCCGGGCCGCAGGATATGCGGGCGATGGCCGAACAGCATGCGATAGGCGGTGGCGAGCGTCAGCGTGTAGCAGGCGCTTTCCTCCCAGGTCAGGTGCTTGGGCCGCGGCATCAGCTGGCGCGACTGCACGCGGGCGAACTGCGCGAAGCTGCCATCCGGGGTCTCGTAGCCCCAGATGCGCTGGGTCGGCGAATTCATCGGGTCGCCGCCGTTGCACTCCTCGTCGTCGCCATCATCCTGGTTGCAGTGGACGATGACCTCGTCGCCAACCTTCCAGCGCTTCACGCGGCGGCCGACGGCATAGACGATGCCTGAGGCATCCGAGCCGGCGATGTGGAAGGGCGCCTTGTGCACGTCGAAGGGCGAGATCGGCACGCCGAGGCCGGCCCAGACGCCGTTGTAGTTGACGCCGGCCGCCATCACGAGGATCAGCACCTCGTCGGCATCGATCTCGGGCGTCGGCAGCACTTCCAGCTGCATCGACTGCTCCGGCGGGCCATGGCGCTCGCGCCGGATCGCCCAGCCATACATCTGCTTCGGCACATGGCCGACTGGCGGAATCTCGCCAACCTCGTAGAGGTCTTTCAGGACACCCTTGGCCGCCGTGGCCTGGGCTTGGGCTGGAGCGCCGTTGCTGGTCGCCAGCGCGACCACCGATCCACCCGCATTGGACATGGTGAAACTCCCTCGTTGTTTCCCTGTTACGCTTAACGCGTGATTTCTGGTCTTGTTGGGCCACAGCGGCCGGGATTAGCCTTGCTGCGGCGCCGCGAGACGGTACCTGACAAGACGATTGCTATCTTTTTGCAGTGGCGAAAAAATGGCAAGATCGTTTTGCAATGCAGCAGAGGTTATGATATTTCCCTGTTCTGACGCAACGAGAAACTAAATAACCTAACGTCAACTTGACACGGAATAAAATTATGTCCGCGACTCGTCCGACCGATGCCGGCAAGCCGGCCGCCCTTCGCAGCCGCGAAAAGGATAACCGGGAAAAGCCCTGGTTGTTCCGCACTTACTCGGGCCACAGCTCGGCGACGGCCTCCAACGCGTTGTACCGGACCAATCTGGGGCGCGGCCAGACCGGCCTGTCGGTGGCCTTCGACCTGCCGACCCAGACCGGCTACGACAGCGACCATATCCTGGCGCGCGGCGAGGTCGGCAAGGTCGGCGTGCCGGTCAGCCATCTGGGCGACATGCGGGTGCTGTTCGACCAGATCCCGCTGGCGCAGATGAACACCTCGATGACCATCAATGCCCCGGCCGCCTGGCTGCTGGCGCTCTATATCGCCGTCGCGGAGGAGCAGGGCGCCAGCCGCGCCGACCTGAACGGCACGGTGCAGAACGACATCATCAAGGAATACCTGTCGCGCGGCACCTATATCTATCCGCCGGCGGCCTCGATGCGGCTGATCACCGATGTGATCGCCTTCACCTATCGCGAGCTGCCGAAGTGGAATCCCACCAATGTCTGCAGCTATCACCTGCAGGAGGCCGGCGCCACGCCGGTGCAGGAGCTGGCCTATGCGCTGGCCACGGCGATCGCCGTGCTCGATGCCGTGCGCGACAGCGGCCAGGTGCCGGAGGCGGATTTCGCCCAGGCCTTCGGCCGCATCAGCTTCTTCGTCAATGCCGGTATCCGGTTTGTGACCGAAATCTGCAAGATGCGGGCTTTCGTCGATCTCTGGGAGGAGATCGGCCGCGAGCGCTATGGCGTCACCGATCCGAAGGCGCTGATGTTCCGCTATGGCGTGCAGGTCAACTCGCTGGGCCTGACCGAGCCGCAGCCGGAGAATAACGTCTACCGCATCCTGCTCGAGATGCTGGCTGTGGTGCTGTCCAAGAAAGCACGCGCCCGCGCCGTGCAGCTGCCGGCCTGGAACGAGGCGCTCGGCCTGCCGCGGCCCTGGGACCAGCAGTGGTCGCTGCGCCTGCAGCAGATTGTCGCCTATGAAACCGACCTGCTGGAATACGGCGACCTGTTCGACGGCAATCCGGCCATCGAGGCCAAGGTCAACGAACTGAAAGACGCCGCGCGCGCCGAGCTGAAGCGCATCGGCGATATGGGCGGCGCGATCATGGCCGTGGAGAGCGGCTATCTGAAGCAGGCGCTGGTGGAAAGCAACACCGGCCGCGTGCGCGGCATCGAGACCGGCGAGATCACCGTGGTCGGCGTCAACAAATTCACCGAGAGCGCGCCGTCGCCGCTGGTCGGCACCGAGGGCGGCGCCATCATGGCGGCCGATCCGGAGGCCGAGTCCGACCAGATCGCGCGGCTGAAAGCGTGGCGCGACGCGCGCGACACGGCTGCCGTGGAGGCCGCGCTGGTCGAACTTGAAAAAGCTGCGCGTGATGGCCGCAACATCATGGAACCCAGCATCGCGGCGGCCAAGGCCGGCGTCACCACCGGCGAATGGGCGGCGACCCTGCGCAAGGTGTTTGGCGAATACCGCGCGCCGACCGGCGTCTCGGCGGCGAGCGGCGCGCTCAGCAACGACGGCATGGACGACCTGCGCGCCGAAGTGGCGGCTGTCGCCAAGCGTCTCGGTCGGCCGCTGAAGCTGCTGGTCGGCAAGCCGGGCCTGGACGGTCATTCCAACGGCGCCGAGCAGATCGCGGTGAAGGCGCGCGACTGCGGCATGGAAGTGGTCTACGAGGGCATCCGCCTGACGCCGGAGCAGATCGTCGCCGCGGCGCTGGAAGAGGGCGTGCATCTGGTCGGGCTCTCCATTCTCTCGGGCAGCCATGTCGAACTCGCCACCGATGTGATGCAGCGCATGCGCGCCGAGGGTATCGGCGATGTGCCCGTCGTTGTCGGCGGCATCATTCCGCCCGAGGATGCCGCAAGGCTGACGGCGGCCGGCATCGCCGGCGTGTTCACGCCCAAGGATTACGACCTCACCGCCATCATGCGCGCCATCGTCGCGCTGGTTGACCGCACCTGGTCGAAGGCTGCATAACGCAGGCATGTCATCATCCCGCATGTTCTGGCTGCTCACCGTGCTGTGGGCCCTCGGCCTCGTCCTCAGCGGGCTCAATCCCTATGACCGCGTCACCTGGGTGCTGGAAGTGGCGCCGGCGGTGATCGCCTGGCCGATCCTGTTCGCCACGCGGCAGAGTTTCCGCCTGACCGACCTGACGATGGCGCTGATCGCGCTGCATGGCCTGATCCTGATGCTGGGCGGCGCCTATACCTATGCCCGCACGCCGCTCGGTTTCTGGCTGCAGGAGTGGTTCAGCCTCGACCGCAACCCCTATGACAAGATCGGCCATTTCGCCCAAGGCTTCGTGCCTGCCATCATCGCGCGCGAGCTGCTGATCCGGGTCTTCCGTATCGACCGGCCGAAACTGACCATCTTCCTCGTCGTCTGCATCTGCCTAGCAATCAGCGCCACCTACGAACTGATCGAATGGCTGGCGGCGCTGGTGATGGGCGGCGGCGCGGAGGAATTCCTCGGCACCCAGGGCGACGAATGGGACACCCAGTCCGACATGGCGCTGGCCCTGCTGGGGGCTTTGGCTGCCGTGCTGTTTTTTCGCTGGCAAGATCGGCAGATTTCCGCCATTTCACAGCCGAAAACACCTGCAAACCCTGACAACTCGCGCCAGATTTAGCCATCTGGAACCATTTGGAGCCATCTGGAGCCAGCGCGGCGCCAAAATGAGCCAAACCTTGCCATCTTGAGCCATCCTGAGCCGTGTCTGTTGGCTCATCCTGTGTTTCCCCTGACCTCCTTCGTTGCTCGACTTCGTGGCCAGATTAGAACAATATAGGAACATGGAGCGGGACTTCAAGGTGGCATCTGCGGCCCGGCCCTGCTATCGAAACCCGGTCGTTTTCCCGGAGTCCGCTTTGCTGTCGCGTCTGTCTTCCCTGATCCGCCCCCGCACCCTGGCCGGCCGCTTGGCTGTCAGCCTCGGCGCCGGCTTCGGCCTGCCGGTTCTGCTGTTCGCCGTGCTGCTGCTGCGCACCAACGGCTACGAGCCGATGGGCCTGTGCAAGCCGGTGCCGGCGGCGCAGGGCCATATCCCCATCGACATGAGCCGCGGCAGCGGCACGCCAACCACCTGCGGCATCGACTGGGCCTTTGCCGCCAGCGATATCCTGCTGCCGGCGCTGGGCTTCAGCCTGCTGGCCTGGCTGCTGATGGCACTGCTGGCCCGCATCGAGCGTTGATCCAGGCGGACGCCTGACCGTCCGCGCAGCGATGCGAGGACGATGTGGCGGCCAGCCATAAAACCAAGACAGCGAAGACAAAACCCCCGCAGGAACCGCAGGGCGATAACGGCCGTGCGCCCGCGCATGTGGCCCTGCCGCATCACGGCGCCGCCGACCTGCCGGCCGTACGGGTCGACAGCTACAACCTGGAACTCCGCGATGCCGAAGGGTTTGTCGGCGACAAGGCCAGCGGCCGGGCTTTCCGCGCGCTGATCGACGCGCTGCGCAAGGAGGGCCGCGACCTGACCGAGCATGAGCTGCGCGACACCCGCGCCCGCGACATGTCGAAAACCGAATTCGATGCCATCCTGACCGGCGACGACCTCGGCGCCGCCGCCATCGTCCAGGGCGCCATCGAGGAATTCGCGCAGAACCTCTCCGCCGTGGTGCAGCGGTTCCTGAAACAGAAATCCTGGCAGGATGTCGAGCGCATCGTGGTCGGCGGTGGCCTGCGCCGCAGCCGCGTGGGCGAGATCGCCATCCTGCGCGCCGCCATGCTGCTGGGCGAGGCGGAGATCGCGGTCGATCTGCTGCCGCTCAGCCATCATCCGGACGAGGCCGGCCTGCTCGGCGGGCTGCAGTTGCTGGCGCCGGAGACCATGGCCGAGCATGACGGCTTTATCGCCATCGATATCGGCGGCACGAATCTCCGCTGCGGCATCGTCACCCTGAAGAAGACCGACCGGTTCGGCGACAGCGCCAGCGTGGTGCAGCTGCTGCACTGGCGGCACCGCGACCATCGGCCGGGACGCGAGGAGGCGCTGGATCATCTGGGCGGCATGCTGCGCGAACTGACGCACAAGGCCGGGCGGAAAAAGTGGCGGCTGGCGCCGGTGATCGCGGTGGGCTGTCCCGGCCTGATCGCGAAAGACGGCTGGATCAAGCGCGGCGCCCAGAACCTGCCCGGCAACTGGGAGGCCGAAGACTTCAACCTGACCGATGCCCTGCGCGAACGTCTGCCGCGCATCGACGGGCAGAGTATCGAGGTGGCGCTGCATAACGACGCCGTGGTGCAGGGTCTGAGCGAGGTCTGGCGCATGCGCGACGTGAAGCACTGGGCGGCGCTGACCATCGGCACTGGCCTGGGCAATGCCAGCTATACGACGGTGAAGGCGGAGAGGTAAGGACAGCGCCATATAACACGCCGTCACCCTCAGGCCGAAACCGAGACGCCGCTCTGCCGGGCGGGCGGGAGCGCCAGCCCGTTGAAGGCGCTGTTGATCCCTGTCATGGGGGAAAAGGCGGCAGACCGCCAAGCGTTCACTTCCGGCCGGCGAAAACCTGACAGGTTTTGACAGGCAGGAGGATTTAAGCTCGGATAATGGCTGTCCTTTGTTCGAATCGTCGGAGTATGTCGTGTCCAAGACCACCATTCGTCCCTTCCTGATGTTCCAGGACGGCCAGGCCGAAGCGGCGATGACCTTCTACGTCTCGCTGTTTCCCGATGCGGCGGTCACGGCCATCCAGCGCTATGGTGCGGAAGGGCCGGGTCCCGAAGGCTCGGTGCTGCGCGCCGACTTCACGGTGGCGGGTCAGCCGGTAATCTGCATCGACAGTTATGTGAAGCATGCCTTCGGTTTCACGCCGGCGGTGTCGCTGTTCGTCGACTGCAAGGATGAGGCCGAACTACGCCGGCTGCATGCGGCGCTGTCCGCGGGCGGAGCGGAGCTGATGCCGCCGGACAATTACGGCTTCAGCAAACTGTTCGCCTGGGTCAATGACCGGTTCGGCGTGTCGTGGCAACTGAACCTGACCTGACGCCGGCGTCCGAGCCGGCATCTGAAGGCATGACTCCACGCATCCGCAAGATCATCCATGTCGACATGGATGCCTTCTATGCCTCGGTGGAACAGCGTGACAATCCAGATCTGCGCGGCAGGCCGGTGGCGGTGGGCGGCTCGCGCGAACGCGGCGTGGTGGCGGCGGCCTCTTACGAGGCGCGCAAGTTCGGCGTGCGCTCGGCCATGGCATCGGTCACGGCAAAACGAAAATGCCCGGAACTGATCTTCGTGCCGCACCGCTTCAGCGTCTATCGCGCCGTGTCGCAGCAGATCCGCGAGATCTTTGCCGAATACACGCCGCTGATCGAGCCGCTGTCGCTGGACGAGGCCTATCTGGATGTCACAGAGAACCTGAAGGGTATCGACTCCGCCACCCAGATCGCCGAAGAGATCCGCGCCAGGATCAAAGCCGTGACGCAGCTCACAGCTTCAGCGGGCGTGTCCTATAACAAATTCCTGGCCAAGCTGGCGTCTGACCAGAACAAGCCCGATGGCCTGTTTGTGATCACGCCGAAGATGGGGCCGGGCTTTGTCGAGACGCTGCCGGTCGGCCGCTTCCACGGCATCGGGCCGGCCACCTCGGACAAGATGAACCGGCTCGGCATCCAGACCGGTCTGGACCTGCGCGCGCAGACGATGGAATTCCTGCAGCAGCAGTTCGGCAAGTCGGGGCGGTATTACTACTGGATTTCGCGCGGCATCGATGAACGCCAGGTGCGGCCCGACCGCATCCGCAAGTCGGTGGGCGCCGAGAACACGTTTTCGGACGACCTGTTCACCAGCGGCGAGGCCGAGATCGAGCTGCAGCCGATCATTGCCAAGGTCTGGCGCTATTGCGAGAAGGCCGACATCCGCGGCCGCACGGTGACGCTGAAAGTCAAATACGCCGACTTCCAGCAGATCACCCGCAGCCGCACCCTGCCGGCGCCGGTGTCGTCAGAGGCCGAGATCGCGCAGATCGTCGAGACGCTGATGCAGCCGCTGTTCCCGGTGCCCAAGGGCATTCGCCTGCTCGGCGTGACGCTGTCGACCCTGGGTGAAGACGAGAAGGCGGAAGAGCTGGCCGGGGCCTCGCCCCAGCTCAGCCTGACGCTGTAGGGCCTATTCGCCTTCGATGACGCCGTAGCTTTTCGACTTGGTCGTGCGATTGGCGAGGTCAAAGCCTTCGGATGCCAGGCCGCGGCGCAGCAGTTCGCGTACGGCGGCGGCGCGGCTGGGCATCTGAATCTTGAAACGCCAGTCGTCCAGGGCCTTCAGTTCATCGGGGGTCAGCATGATTTGCAGGCGTTCGCCGCGGGCTTGGGAGTCGTTCATAGCCTTTCACCGGCAAGCAGGCCGGTGCTCATTTGATGTAGAATGAGTAAGAAACGACAAAGCCTCAAAAGGGGTTCCTTGAGTATATTAAGTCATTAATATAAATGGATATTTTGAAAAGCACGGTCTAGGGTCATTCCTGTTCCTGGTGGGGGAATCGGAGAGACGCTATGACCCTGCCTTCATCCCTGACCCGTCATCTTGACGCCCACAATCCTGACGCCACTGCCCCGCCCGGACTGAATGCGGCGGCCGGTCTGTCGGATATTCTGCGCAAGGAGGCCGATCACCGCATCGGCAACAGTCTGCAACTGGTCGGCAGCCTGCTCACCCTGACGCTGACGCGGATGAGCGATCCCGAAGCCCGACTGGAACTGGCGCGCGCCGCCCGCCGGCTGCAACTGATCGCCCGGCTGCACCAGCGCCTGTCGCAGGCCGGCGCGGACGAACTGGTGTCGCTGACCGATTACCTCGGCGGTCTGCGTGACGAGATTTTCGCAGCCCTGGTGGAGGATCATGGCCACGAGCTGCTGGTCAATGTCGATCCGATCCTGGTGCCGGCCCAGATCGCCAGTACGGCCGGAATGATCATCAACGAATTTGTCTTCAACACGCTCAAGCATGGCTATCCCAGCCAGGCCCGCGGCACCATCGAGATCGCCTGCGGCCGCGGCCTGGACGGTATGCTGCATCTGATCGTGCGCGACGACGGCATCGGCCTGCCGCCGGGTTTCGACCCGCAGGCGGCGACCGGCCTGGGCATGCGACTGACCTGCAGTCTGGTGTCGCAGCTTGGCGGCAGCTTCAGGATTCGCCAGGGCCAGCCCGGCACCTGCTACGAGATCATGCTGCCGCTGCCCGAAATGCCGGTGCAATCCCATGAGGCACAGTCGTTTGCCGAGCGCATCGGTCGGATCGGATAAGCGCATCGTTCCAGCATAAGAAAACGCCCGGCCATTTCTGACCGGGCGTTTTTTACTTCGCCTCTGTCGCGGCCTTACTCCGCCGCTGCCTTGTCGGCCGGCGCGCCGTTGCTGCCCGGCTTCCAGCGCAGGACCGGACTCCGCGCGGCGCGGGTCTCGTCCAGACGCCGGCGCGGGGTGAGCTGCGGCGCCGCCTGGAACATCGCCACATTCTCGCCGCCGGCCTTGGCCTTTTCGGCCAGGCCGCGCAGCGTGTTCACGAAGGCATCGACGCTGTCCTTGCTCTCGCTTTCGGTCGGCTCGATCAGCATGGCGCCATGCACGACCAGCGGGAAGTAGACCGTCATCGGATGGTAGCCCTCGTCGATCATCGCCTTGGCGAAGTCCAGCGTGGTGACGCCGGTATCCTTTAAGAAGCGGTCATCGAACAGCGCCTCATGCATGCAGGGGCCGTCGAAGCTCGGGCTCATCACATCTTTCAGGCTGGCCATCACATAGTTGGCCGACAGCACGCTGTCTTCCGCCACCCGCTTCAGGCCGTCGGCGCCATGGCTCATCATGTAGGCGAGCGCCCGGATGAACATGCCCATCTGGCCGTGGAAGGCTTTCATGCGGCCGAAGCTTTTCGCATCGCCGCTTTCGACCAGGGTCAGGCCATCCTTGCCATGCACCACATAGGGCAGCGGCACGAAATCCTTCAGCGCATCCGACAAGACGACCGGTCCCGAGCCGGGGCCGCCACCGCCATGGGGCGTGGAGAAGGTCTTGTGCAGGTTGATATGCATGGCGTCGATGCCGAGATCGCCCGGCCGCACCTTGCCGACGATGGCGTTGAAGTTGGCGCCGTCGCAATAGAAGAAGGCGCCGGCCTTATGGACCATGTCGGCGACCTTTTTGATGTCGCGCTCGAACAACCCGCAGGTATTCGGATTGGTCAGCATGATCGCCGCCACATCCGGACCCAGCTTGGCCTGCAGGGCGTCGAGGTCGACACGACCGTCGGCTGTCGCCGGGATCGGGTCGACGGTATAGCCGCAGAGCGCCGCCGTCGCCGGGTTGGTGCCATGCGCGGATTCCGGCGCGAGGATGCGCTTGCGCACATCGCCGCGGGCTTTCAAGGCCGCGCGGATCGCCATCAGGCCGCAGAGCTCGCCATGGGCGCCGGCCGCCGGCGACATCGCCACCGCCGGCATGCCGGTCAGGGTCCTGAGCCAGCCGGCGAGTGTATCGATGACCTGCAGGGCGCCCTGAACAGTGGAGACCGGCTGCAGCGGATGCACGTCGCCCAGACCCGGCAGGCGCGCCATCTTCTCATTGAGGCGCGGATTGTGCTTCATCGTGCAGGAGCCGAGCGGATAGAGCCCGGCATCGATGGAATAGTTCTTTTGCGACAGCCGCACGAAATGGCGGATCACCTGTGGCTCGGAGAGGCCCGGCAGGCCGATCTTGCCGGTGCGCTTCAGGCCGCCGAGGCGGGCTTTCACGTTCGGGGCAGGCGGTAGATCGACGCCGGTGCGGCCGTCCTCACCCATTTCGAAGATCAGCGCTTCTTCCTGCTGCAGACCGCGATTGCCGGTGATGGTGCCGGTCGCGGCGCTGTTGGCAGCCGCATGCGGCGTGGTCGGACGTCCCTGACGGTTCAGCATCACAGCACCTCCTTCAGGGCAGCGACAAGTTTGTCCATGTCGCCGTCGGTATTGGTTTCGGTGGCGGTGAGCAGCAGGACATTGGCGAGCGACTTCTCGCCCGGGAAGAGCCGCGAGGCCGGCACGCCGCCAAGGATCTTTTTCTCGACGAGTTTCTCGACAACATCGGCTGCCGGCTTGGGCAGGGTGATGGCGAATTCGTTGTAGAAGGCCTGCGGCACGATGGCGACCCCCTTCAGTTCGCTGAGCCGTTCGGCCAGTTGCACGGCCTTGCCGTGGTTGATCGCCGCCAGCTGGGTAAAGCCGGCTTCGCCGAGCAGGCTCATATGAATGGTGAAGGCCAGCGCGCAGAGGCCGGAATTGGTGCAGATATTCGAGGTCGCCTTCTCGCGGCGGATATGCTGCTCGCGCGCCGACAATGTGAGCACGAAGCCGCGGCGGCCGTCCTGGTCGACGGTCTCGCCGCAGAGCCGGCCCGGCATCTGGCGCACATATTTCTCGCGCGTGGCGAACAGACCCACGTAAGGCCCGCCGAAGCTGAGCGGCACGCCGATGCTCTGGCCTTCCGCTACCACGATATCGGCGCCCATGGCGCCCGGCGGGGTGACGAGGCCGAGCGAGGTGATCTCGGTGACCGCGACGATCAGCAGCGCGCCCTTGGCCTGGCAGGCCTTGGCCAGGTCGCTGAGATCGCGCAGATGGCCGAAGACGTTCGGGTTCTGCACGACGACGCAGGCGGTCTGGTCGTCGATCAGCTTGCTCAGGTCTTCGGTGCCGGCGAGATCGACCGGGGCGGCCACATGCGGCTGGTCGGTCTGATCCATCAGCGTCGCCACGGTGTCGCGGTAATGCGGATGCAGGCCGCCGGACAGCACGGCCTTCGATTTCTTGGTGATGCGCTGGGCCATCAGCACGGCTTCGGCCGCCGAGGTGGCGCCGTCATACATCGAGGCATTGGCCACTTCCATGCCGGTGATCATGCTCACCTGGGTCTGGAATTCGAACAGATACTGCAGCGTGCCCTGGCTGATCTCGGGCTGGTAGGGCGTGTAGGAGGTGAGGAATTCCGAGCGCTGGATCAGGTGATCCACGGCGGCCGGAATATGATGGCGATAGGCGCCGGCGCCGAGGAAGAAGGGCACGTCCATCGGCGAGACGCTCTTCTTCGCCATGGCGGCGAAGGCGCGTTCCACTTCCAGCTCGCCCTGATGCGGCGGCAGGTCGAGAGCGGGATTGAGCGCGCCGGCGGGCACATCCTTGAACAGGGCATCGATGCCGCCGACACCGATAGTGTCCAGCATGGCGCCGCGATCGGCTTCGGTCAGACCGAGATAGCGCATGGGGAGGCGCTCCTTCTTACAGAGTCTTGAGGAATGCGTCGTAGGCGGCCTGATCCATCAGGGCGTCGAGCTCGGCCTTATTGGCGAGCTTGAGCTTGACGAACCAGCCGTCGGTCTGGGCGGCGCGGTTGACCAGCGACGGATCGTCGACGATGGCCTGGTTGGCATCCACCACCTCGCCGCCGGCCGGGGCATAGACTTCGCTGGCCGCCTTCACCGATTCAACGACGGCGACTTCAGCGCCGGCAGCAACGGTCTTGCCCTTGGCCGGCAGGTCGACGAAGACCACATCGCCGAGCTGGCTCTGGGCGTAGTCGGAAATGCCGACGGTGGCGACATCGCCATCAAGACGGATCCATTCATGGTCCTTGGTATAGCGGGCAGTCATGGATCGTCTCCTTACTTGGCGTAGCGTTTGGTGATGAAGGGAAGGGTGCAGGTTTTTGCAGGCAGCGCCTTGCCGCGCACCATCAGGCTGAGCGGCGTGCCGGGCTTGGCATAGTCGGTGGCGACATAGCCCATGGCGATCGGGGCATCGACGCTGGGGCCGAAACCACCCGAGGTGATGACGCCGATCTTCTCGCCTGTATCGCTGTTGAGGATTTCGGTGCCTTCGCGGGCCGGCGCGCGGCCCTCGGGCTGGACGCCGACGCGCTTGCGGCTGACGCCGTCTTTCAGTTGCTGCTGCACGACCTCCGCGCCCGGGAAGCCGCCCTCTTCGCGGCGGCGCTTGGAGATTGTCCAGTTCAGCCCGGCCTCGATGGGCGAGGTGGTGGTGTCGATGTCATGGCCGTAGAGGCAGAGGCCGGCCTCAAGGCGGAGGCTGTCGCGCGCGCCGAGGCCGATCGGCTTCACCTCGGGCTGGCTCAGCAGCCAGCGGGCGAAGTCTTCCGCCTGGTCGGCGGGCAGCGAGATTTCAAAGCCGTCCTCGCCGGTGTAGCCGGAACGGGTGACGAAGGCCTCGTATTTGCCGAGCGCCAGTGTCGCGCCCATGCCGAAGCTCATCGCCGGCACCACGCTGTTCAGTCGCGCCAGCACCGCGACGGCGGCCGGGCCCTGCAGCGCCAGCAGGGCGCGGTCTTCCAGATATTCGACCTCGACGCCCTTCAGGCTGGCGCGCATATGCGCGATGTCCTGTTCCTTGCAGGCCGCGTTGACGATGACAAAGAGGTCGCGGTCGCGCCGGTTGACCATCAGGTCATCGAGGATGCCGGCGGCATCATTGGTGAAAACCGTGTAGCGCATCCGGCCGACCTCCAGCGCCACCAGATCGCCGGGGACCAGGGCTTCGAGCGCCTTGGCCGGATCGGCGCCGGTGAGGCGCACCTGGCCCATATGGGAGACGTCGAACAGGCCGGCCTGGCTGCGGGTATGCTTGTGTTCGGTGAGGATGCCGGCCGGATACTGCACCGGCATTTCATAGCCGGCGAAGGGGACCATGCGTCCGCCCAGCTCTTTATGCAGCGCGTTCAGCGGCGTGAAACGGAGATTTTCGGTATCGCCCAAGCGAGGTTCCCTTGCGGACAGAATCAGAGTCGAACCGGCGGATGGTTTCGCCGTTCGCCCCCTCTGTCCGGGAACCTGAGAGATTCGGAGGGGTTGGAAAAACCACTCCTTACTCCTTCGGTGGGACCGGGGTTGGACTCCCGATCCGCTTTCCAGAGTGTCGCCAGTCCGGTCGGTCCGTTGGCCTGAGAGTTTCCGGGGCGGTTGCTCCTTCGGCGCGTCCTGCCCGTATGAAACCCGGGCCGGCCGGCTCTCCCGCCAGACTGCTTGCGACGCCGCGAGAATAGGCGGAGGCCTGTATGAGTTCAACGATATTCCCCGTGACTTTACGGAAGCTCGAAAACGCCACGATTGACAATGCTTTAGGGGTGTTTAGGGTTATCCACAGCAGAGGAGTTTTCCGGGCCGCGGCTGCGACTCGGAGGCTCGATAAAAAAATGGAGGAAACCGCCATGAACCCGTTCTTCGTCGAACAGATGGCGATGTATTCGGCTTACCACCGCGACATGCGCAACCGCGCCACGCATTTCATCGGCATTCCGGCCATCGTGTTCGCCATCTTCATCCCCTTGAGTTGGGTGAAGCTGTTCACGCTCTGGGGCGGCGAGACCACGATCACAGCGGCCACCGTGCTGTGGTTCGCCACCGGCATCTTCTACATCTGGCTCGATCGCCGCATCGGCAGCGTGATGGCGCTATTCTCCTTCGTGCTGCTGCAACTGGCCGAGCAGGTGGCCATGCAGGGCAGCATGATCGGCTGGATCGCCTTCGTCGGCTTCTTCGTCGGCGGCTGGGTGTTCCAGCTGGTCGGCCACGGCTTCGAAGGTCGCCGGCCGGCGCTGGCCGACAATGCGCTGCAGGCACTGATCGGCCCGGTCTTCCTGGTGGCGGAAGCTTTCTTCGCCCTGCACCAGTGCCAGGACCTGCATGAAGCGGTGGAAGCACGCTGGCCGCATTACTCGGTCGGTGCGATGCGGGAACGCGCTGCCGCCTGAGGCGATTGAAAAAACGCAGGCAAGAGAGTGTCGTGGCCGGACTTGTTCCGGCCATCCACGTTTAAAAGGGTCTCTCCAAAATGACACAACGCTGGAAGAACCGGCCCGACGGGTCGAACTGGGGCGAGTTCGGCGCCGATGACCGTATCGGCCGCGTCAACTGGATCACCGCCGAAAAAGTGAAGCAGGGCATCGCCGAGGTGCGGGAGGGCAAGACCTTCTGCCTGTCGCTGCCGCTGGAATATCCGGGCGGCAACCTGCTCAATCCGCGCCGTTTCCCGCCGCAGCTGTTTGCCGTCAACCGCGAGGGCCGGGCCAACATGGCGCTGCCGCTGTCGCTGTTCGATCCGAAGCTGACCGACGTTTCCAGCGACGATGCGGCGCTGTTGTACCTGCAGTATTCCACGCAATGGGACAGCTTTGCCCATATCGGATCGATGTTCGATGCCGATGGCGACGGCACGCCCGAACGCGTGTTCTACAACGGCTGGCGCGGCGGCAGCGATGTGCCCGATGTGGAAGATCGCAATGTGGGCGAGCCGCGGCTGGAACGCTTCCCCTCCAAGGGCACCGAGCCACTCGGTATCCACAATTTCGCCAAGCATGGCATGCAGGGCCGCGGCGTTCTGGTCAACCTGCATGACGAATGCGGCGATGCGCGCACCTGGGTCGGCTACGACCTGCTGATGAAAGCGATGGAGAAGCAGAAGGTGAGCGTGGAGCAGGGCGACATGCTGTGCTTCTACACCGGCTTCGGCGACGTGCTGCTGTCGATGGGCCGCAAGCCCGACCATCACCGGCTGGAGAATTCCTGCGCCGTGATCGATGGCCGCGACGCCAAGCTGCGCAACTGGATCACCGACTCCAAGGTCAGCTGCCTGATCGCCGACAATTATGCGGTGGAAGGCCTGCCGGCGAAAGCCGTGGAAGGCAGCCATGCCATGCTGCCGCTGCATGAACACTGCCTGTTCAAGCTGGGCGTGCCGCTGGGCGAGCTGTGGTATCTCTCCGAACTTGCCGCGTATCTGAAGGCCAGCAACCGCAGCCGCTTCCTGCTGACCGCACCGCCGCTGCGCCTCACCGGTGCGGTCGGTTCGCCATCCTCGCCCATCGCCACCGTCTGAGCCTTTATTCCAGGAGTCCGCCATGAATGGCGCCGAAAGCCTCGTCCGCACCCTTGTCGCGTCCGGCGTCGATACCTGTTTCGCCAATCCCGGTACTTCCGAGATGCATTTCGTCGCGGCGCTGGATCGCGTGCCCGGCGTGCGCTGCGTGCTGGGCCTGTTCGAAGGTGTGGTGACCGGCGCGGCCGATGGCTACTGGCGCCTGTCGAGCCGCCCGTCGGCAACGCTGCTGCATCTGGGGCCCGGCCTCGCCAACGGCGTGGCCAACCTGCATAACGCACGCAAGGCCAGTTCCGGCATTGTCAACGTGATCGGCGAACATGCGACGCATCATCTGCAGTATGACGCACCGCTGAAGGCCGATATCGAAGGCATCGCGCGGCCGGTATCGCATTGGATCGGGCGCGGCCATACGGCGGGTGACGTCGCCGGACTGGGCGCGGAAGCGGTGGCGGCGGCGAAAAGCCGCAACGGCCAGATCGCCAGCCTGATCCTGCCGGCCGACACCGCCTGGAACGACGCGCCGCAGGGCGAGGCCAAGCCCGTTGCCGTGCCGGCACGGGTGAAGGCCGATGACGCGCAGATCAAAGCTGCCGCGGCCGCGCTCAAAAAGGCCGGGCCGAACGGCATGCTGATCCTGGGCGGCATCGCGCTGCAGCGGCAGGGCCTGCTGCTGGCCGCACGCATTGCCGCCGCCACCGGCTGCCGGCTGTCGAATAACGGCTTCAGCGCCCGCATCGAGCGCGGTGGCGGACTGCCCAGCGTGGGACGCATTCCCTTTGTGGTCGACCTGGCGTTGAAGTATCTCGCCGATGTGCGCGAGGCCGTGCTGGTCGGCACCAAGCAGCCGATTGCCTTTTTCGCCTATCCGGGCAAGCCCAGTGTGCTGACGCCCGATAGCTGCACCATCACGGCGGTGGCCGAGGTGGAAGACGACCTGATCGATGCGCTGGAGCGCCTGGCCGATGCCGTCGGCGCGCCGAAAACAGTCGAGGCCCAGCGCCAGCCGGAGAAACCCGGCCTGCCCGAGGGCGCGCCAAGTCTGGAGAAGATCGCCGCCGCCATTGCCGCGCTGCTGCCCGACAACGCCGTGGTGGTGGATGAGTCCGTCACCTCGGGCCGCGGCATCTTCGCCGCCGCCGAAGCCTCCGGCCCGCATGACTGGCTGAACAACATGGGCGGTTCGATCGGCTACAGTCTTCCTGTTGCCATAGGCGCTGCATTGGCATGCCCCGACCGCAAGATCGTCACGCTGACCGGCGATGGCAGCGCCTTCTATACGTTGCAGGCGCTGTGGACGATGGCGCGCGAGCAGCTCAACGTCACCATGGTGATCTTCGCCAACCGCTCCTACGCCATCCTGCGCAACGAGCTGGCCAATGTCGGCGCCGCCAATCCGGGACCGCGGGCCATCGACATGCTGACGCTGGACCGTCCCGATCCGGACTGGGTGGCGCTGGCCAAGGGCCATGGCGTGCCGGCCGTGCGGGTGGAGGAAATGCATGCCTTCAGCCGGGCTTTCGCCGCCGCACTGGAGCATCACGGGCCACAACTCATAGAGCTGGTGCTGTAAGCGACCTACCACTCATTGTTGGCCCCGCCGGCGCGGCAGACCTAATTTCTTAGTCACCTGAACGGGTTAAGCGGCGAATTCCTTTGCAGGAAACCGCGAAGTTTGCCAATTTACGCCGCGTGGATGCCCTGAAGCTGCGCCCCGTGTCAGGTTCGCTGCCGGATGGATAACGAAGGGTATCTGCAGTCCCCCACCGGGCCTGCGCCGTCCTTGATACCGGGGCGGCGTCATGGCCGGCACAATGACCGAGTTCAGCGACCGTAGAAGTTCAGCCACAGCAGAAAGTGTGAGCGCCATGTCCACGCCCGCGACCGTTTCGACTTCCTCCGTTCCTGCCACTGCCGATGCCGCCAAGGGTGGCGCGCTGCAGGCCATGGAGCTGCGCGGCAGCCAGGAAGTGCTCACCTTCACCATCGGCGACCAGAATTACGGCCTCGATCTGCTCAGCGTGCGCGAAATCCGCGCCTGGACCGATGTGACGCCGCTGCCCAACACGCCGCCCTTCGTGCGCGGCGTCATCAACCTGCGCGGCGCCGTGGTGCCGATCTTCGACCTGCGCGTCCGCCTCGGCGGCGGCACCACCACGCCGACCAGCGCCAATGTCGTGATCGTTGTCGAAGTCGGCAGCGAGTCCGTCGGCCTGCTGGTCGATACGGTATCGGATATTCTGGCCCTCGACTCTTCCGCGCTGCAGCCGGTGCCGGCCACCGCCGCCGATGTCGAGCAGACCTTCCTCAGCGCGCTGGCCACCCATGAAGACCGCATGGTGGCCCTGATCGATGTGAACCGCCTGTTCAACCGCGGTGTGCCGCAGGTTGACGCCGCCGCGGCCTGAAGGCCGCCGCGCCCAACCGTTTTCGCAAATCCAACAGCGGCCTGCCTAAAATCTGGGCAGGCCGTTTGTTTGCGCGAGTCTGGCACGGAAACCCCATGACAAAGGGAAACAGACCTTTTAGATAAACTTTAGGGTGGTACCTACAGGGGGGCTTGTTCTGGCATCCATTCGGATGACAGACCGCCAAGTTTATTGAGCAGCAATCCGTCCATCCTGCGCATGCAGGCCTCCACCGTTCAATGGAATGCCAATCCGCGCGTCCTGACCGCGCAGTTCGCATTGCTCGCCGTCATCTGCGCCCTCGCGATCGGCGTCATCGCCTATCTCTACAACCGCGAACGCGCCACTCTGGTCCATGACGGCCTGCTGAACGCACGGCAGCAGGCCACCCAGCTCAATCAGCAGATGGTGCGGCATTTCGAGCCGCTACTGCTGGCCGGCACCATGCTGCGCGACATCGTGCGGCAGATTCATGGCCGGGACGATCCGGTGTCCCTGTTCATTCCGATTGCCGGCGCGCTGCTGGAGCGCACGCCGATGCTCAGCCGGATCTACATCGGCTTTCCCAATGGCGCTTTTTACGCCGTGGAAAAAGTGCCCGCCCCGAATGCCGAAGGCGGCGCCGCGCCGACCATCCGGATTATCGATCGCGGTCCGGCCGGGCATATCGTGGACGCGCCTGCCGACGATCCGCGCCGGCAGCACTGGTTCCAGCGTGCCATGGAGCGCAACCAGCCGGTCTGGCTGCCGCCGCATCTGGGCGATGCGCAGGCTGACCCCCGTATCACCTATGCGGTGCCGCTGCATGACTATCTCGGCTGGATCGATGCCGTCGTCGGCTTCGATATTCCCTTTAGCACCGTAAGCGGCCTGATCCAGGTCGAGGCGGATCGCCTGCGCGGCAAGATCTTCATCGCCAACCGCGAGGGCGAGGTGCTGTGGCATCCGGCCCTGGTGGCGCGGGCGCGATCGGGCGCGGCCACGGGTACCCCGGATTACATCAGGGTCGCCGACCTGAATGACGGCGACGCGGCGGCCATGTATGGCGTGCTCACCGACAGCGCGCCGTCAGGCCGGGTCGAGCGCCAGCGCGGCGGCCCGCTGATCGCGGCGATGAGTCCGATCGCCGGGCAGAGCTGGCCGTTCAATACCTATGTCGGCCTGCCCGAGGCCATAGTGCTGGCGCCGGCCAATGAACAGCTGCAGCGCAATCTCGGCATCGCCTTCATGGTCACCCTCGCGCTGATCGTCGGCGTGATCTATACGGCGCGGCTGCGCAGCGAAGTGGCGGCCCGGCGCGAGACCGAGGTGGAACTGCGTGTCGCCCGCGACCAGGCGGAGGCCGCCACCGAGGCCAAATCGACCTTCCTCGCCACCATGAGCCACGAGATCCGCACGCCGATGAACGGCGTGATGTCGATGGCCGAGATGCTGGAACTCACGCCGCTGGATGCCGACCAGCACCGCATGGCGAAGGTGATCCGCGATTCCACCGAATCGCTCCTGACCGTCATCAACGACATTCTCGATTTCTCCAAGATCGAGGCCGGGAAACTCGATATCGAACGCATTCCGTTCGGCCTGACGGATCTGATCGGCGGGGTCGGCGAGTTGCTGGCGCCCAAGGCCGACAATGGCGGCCTGGAATTCGTGCTCGACATCGATCCCTCGATCCCCGACCAGCGCATCGGCGATCCGACCCGCATCCGGCAGGTACTGCTGAACCTCGGTTCGAATGCCGTCAAGTTCACCGAAGTCGGCCAGGTCACCATTCGCCTGCGCATGGGCGATGGGGGCAGGGATGCCCTGCGGTTCGAGATCGAGGATACCGGCATCGGCCTGACTCAGGCGCAGGTGGACAAGCTGTTCCAGCCCTTCGTCCAGGCGGATTCCTCCACGGCCCGCAAGTTCGGCGGCACCGGTCTTGGCCTGTCGATCTGCCACCGGCTCTGCGAGATCATGGAAGGGCGCATCGGCGCCTCCAGCACGCCCGGCAAGGGCACCGTCTTCTGGTTCGAGTTGCCGCTGCCGCCGGCCGAGACCGTGCCCGTCCGGCCGCAGCCGCAGGAACCCATTGCGCGAACGCGCGTGCTGCTGCTCGGCCTGCCGCCGGTGCAGGCCACGGTCGCGCGCCGTTACCTTGAGGCCGGCGACATCACCGACATTGCCATTGCCGAAAGCTACCAGGACGCCGCCGGGCTGGGCCGCAAGGATTTCGACCTGGTTCTGGTCGATCCGCGCTGCGCCGACCTGCCCAGCCTGCGGCTGGCGAACCAGTTCGGCCAGACGGCCTGCTATGCGGTGATCGCGCCGCGCAACCTGATCTCGACGCTGGATGCCGCGCAGCGCACGCATTTCCGCATCGCGCTGACCTATCCGATCCTGGGTCCGATCCTGTGGCGCGCCGCTGCCGTTGCGCTCGGCCTGGTACCGGCCACGCAGTTCCAGATTCAGAATATCGAACGGGACGATATGGCCTTCGCGCCGCCGCCGCTGGAAGAAGCCCGCGAGGCCGGCGCGCTCATCCTCGTTGCGGAGGACAACAAGACCAACCAGACCGTGATTGCCCAGATGCTCAGCCGCCTGGGGCTGGCCTGCGAGATCGCGGAGAACGGCACGGCGGCGCTGGAGCTTTACAAAAACTCGCCCTACGGCCTGCTGCTGACCGATTTCCACATGCCGGAAATGGACGGGTTCGAGCTGACCCATCATGTGCGTCAGATGGAGGCGTCGACGGGCGCCAAGCGCATCCCGATCGTCGCGCTGACCGCCGATGCGCTGCCCGGCATCCGCCAGCGCTGTATCGACGCCGGCATGGACGAGTATCTGACCAAGCCGATCAATTCCCGTCACCTGGGAGAGACCCTGGCACGTTTCCTGCCCGAGGCGCTGCCGCTGCGCCGGCCGGCGGCCGGGGCGCGCCATGCAGCGCAGGCGGCCGCGCAGCCCGCCATCGGCTGGGATGTCGATATTTTCGATCCGCAGACCCTGCGCAGCAGCTTTGGCAGCTTCGATGCCAAGGTGAAGGATCTGCTGCAGGAGTTTGTCGCCGAAACGGCGGACAAGATCACGGCTATCGACCAGGCGGCGGCGACGGGGGATTATGCCGATATCCGCCGTGTCGCCCATGCCCTGAAGGGCGCGGCCTATTCCGTCGGCGCGCAGCGCCTGGGCCAGGTCGCGGCTGACCTGCAGGATGCCTGCGATGCCCAGGATGTGGCGATGGCGAAGGTTATGGCGCGGTTGCTGGCGCCGAGTTACGAAGAGCTGCACGGCTTGATGCCGGAAATTCTAGCATTATAGGGAATAGAATGCAGGGCGCGGTGGACAAGAAAACGGTTTATGCCAAGTCGCGGATTCTGGTCGTCGAGGACGAGAAGCATACGCGGCTGACCATCTGCGGCATGCTGCGCCAGCTCGGCTTCGACCGTGTCGACGAAGCGGAGAATGGCGAGGACGGTTTCAACGAGGTCCTGCGCACGCGCCCCACCGTCGTGGTGTGCGACATCCATATGGAGCCGATGGGTGGGCTCGATTTCCTGGCCAAGCTGCGCGCGCTGGCCAACCCGTCGCTCTCGCAGACGCCGGTGATTTTCCTGACCGCCGACATCCAGCAGGAAACCGTGCTGGCGGCCAAGAAGACCGGTGCAGACGGTTATCTGGCCAAACCGGTTTCGCCCGTCCTGCTTCAGCAGCGCGTGGACAGTGTTCTGAAAAAAATCGGCGCGCTGTAGCGCGGGCTGGCTGACGCCGGCTGCGCGGCGGAGAGCCTGTTCGGCTGGTCCCGGGCAGGGGCGATTTAAACTTATGCGAGCATATACCGGTTGTACAAAGTGGTATGTATAATGAATATCGCAGGCGTGAGCCTGGGTGTGTGAAAATTAACCCCGCCAGATCAAAACCTTGTGGTACGCCAGAGCGTCGCACAATCGGAATATTCGGTGGGGAAACTGCCATGTCGCTCGCATCCAATCTCAAAATCGGCCCGCGTGTACTCGCTGTCGTTGCGCTGCTGGCCATCGCAGCCGCAGCCGTGGGGACTATGGGGGTGGTTTCGCTCGATCGGTTCGAGCAGCAGACCAATGTGATGGAGAACATCGCCAAGCAGACCCAGTATGGCGAGCGGCTCAATGCGCTGGTCTATGCCGTGGTGATGGACTCGCGCGGCGTCTACATGTCGGATGCGGCGGCGGCGCGGCCCTATTCCGCCGGCATCGTGAAATTCACTGGCGAGATCGAGGCCCTGGTCAAGGACTGGACCGCGCTGATCGGCCCGCAGGCCGCCAGCAGCGACGAAGCCAAGCAGTTCCTGGCCGTGGTCGGCCAGTTCGTGCAGTTCCGCCGCGAGCTGGCGCGGCTCGGCATCGAAGGCGCCCCGGGCCAGGCACGCGAATTCGGCGACAACGATGCCAACCGTGCCAACCGCCAGGCGCTCAACCGTGCCGTCGAGGCGATCACCCAGCGCAATGCCCAGCGCGTGATCGAGGTCAACAACAACCTGACGCAATTCTACAACACGCAGCGGCCGCTGCTGATTACCATCACGGTCGCCGCCATTGCCGTCTCTGTTCTGCTGGCGCTGTATATCGTCATCGCCACGCTGACCCGGCCGATCAGCCGCATCACCGGCGTGATGAACACCCTGGCCGAGGGCAACACCGGCGTCGCCGTCACCGGCAGCGAACGCAAGGACGAGATCGGCGAAATGGCCAAGGCCGTGCAGGTGTTCAAGGACAACATGATCGCCCGCGAACAGGCCGAGGCCGATATCGCCGAGCAGCGCCGCATCGCCGAGGAGCAGCGCAGCCAGCGCGAAGCCCGCGAAAAGGCCGCCGGCGAGGAAATCGCCATCCTGGTGAACAAGGTGGCGGAAGGCGATCTGGACGGCCGCATCAGCGAAGCCGGCAAGGAGGGCTTCTTCCTTTCCACCAGCCAGGAACTGAATCGCCTGGCCGCGACCCTGCAGACCATGGCCGGCGAGATGGCCGATGTGATGGGCGCCATGTCCGGCGGCGATCTGACCAAATCGGTGAAGGGCGAATATCGCGGCGTTTTCGGCCAGTTGAAGGAAAGCGCCAATACCATGGCGTCGCGCCTGCGCGAGTTCGCCATGAATCTGAGCAAGACGGCGCAGTCGGTGAAGGGCGCCGCCAACGAGATTTCCACCGGCAGCCAGGATCTGGCCAGCCGTACGGAAAGCCAGGCGGCCAGCATCGAAGAGACCGCCGCGTCGATGCATGAGATCACCACCACCGTGCGGCAGAATGCCGATAACGCCCAGGCCGCCAACCAGCTTGGTACCGCGGCGCGCGACACGGCAGAGCGTGGCGGCACCGTGGTGTCGAATGCGGTGACTGCGGTGACGCAGATCGAGGCGAGTGCACAGAAGATCAGCGACATCATCGGCCTGATCGACGAGATCGCCTTCCAGACCAACCTGCTGGCGCTCAATGCCTCGGTCGAAGCCGCGCGTGCCGGCGAGGCCGGCAAGGGTTTTGCCGTGGTGGCGCAGGAGGTGCGGGCGCTCGCGCAACGCTCGGCCAATGCGTCCAAGGACATCAAGGGCCTGATCTCTGAATCGAACGCGCAGGTGAAGACCGGCGCCACTCTGGTGAACCAGACCGGCGGTTCGCTGACCGAGATCGTCGGCGCCATCAAGAAGGTGTCGGATATCGTCGCCGAGATTGCCGCCGCCAGCCGCGAGCAGGCCACCGGCCTCGACCAGATCAACACCGCCGTGGGCCAGATGGACGAGATCACCCAGCGCAACGCCGCCCTGGTGGAAGAGACCACCGCGGCGGCCCAGGCGCTCAACAACCTGGCGCATCAGCTGGCCGAACTGGTCAGCTTCTTCAAGACCGGCAGCGAGGCCCCGATCGTGGCCAGCCGGCCGGTGGTGGTGGCATCGGCCCCCGCCACGAAGCCGGCGGCAAAGCCTGTATCCAAGCCCGTGGCGAGTCCGGCCAGGCCGGTGCCGCAGGTCGTGGCCGCAGCGCCGGCGGCCAAGGCCGCCGCGGACGAGGACTGGCAGGAATTCTAAGGGGTTAAAGGCCGGATTTTCCGGCGGGGTTTCCGGTTGAC
The DNA here is from genome assembly GCF_058806975.1 of Ferrovibrio sp. GW821-FHT12E11. Lineage (NCBI taxonomy): Bacteria > Pseudomonadati > Pseudomonadota > Alphaproteobacteria > Rhodospirillales > Rhodospirillaceae > Ferrovibrio > Ferrovibrio sp. GW821-FHT12E11. The sequence goes on along the minus strand of NZ_JBXAQG010000001.1, from coordinate 762,528 downwards.
AGGTGGGGGACCCCCCGGTATGGTCCGGCCCACTTTTCCGCCGGGCGGGCAAAGCGCTGCGCCTGGTTTTTTGTTGGTTTTGAGGGTGTCATGAAAGTCGTCAATTCGCTCAAGTCGGCCAAGACTCGCCATCGCGATTGCCGCGTCATCCGCCGCAAGGGCCGGGTCTATGTGATCAACAAGACCAACCCGCGGTTCAAGGCGCGCCAGGGCTAAGCCCCTCGCATTGCTGATGTTTTAAAAGGCCCGGCTGGAAACAGCCGGGCCTTTTGCTTTGCGCCTGCCCCGTTCTTTGGGCTTGACGGGGACGGCGGTTCTGACAAGTTGTCAGCTTGTCAGACAAATTTGCGCCCCCGAGTCCCCATGGCCTTTTCCAGCGATCCCGCCGTCTCCGACCTGCCCCGCAGCACCGGCCTCAGTGCCATGCTGGCCGGACGGCTGTCTGAGTCGATCCGTGCGGGGGATTTCCGGCCCGGCGACCGCCTGCCGACCGAAAAACAACTGGTCGAGCGCTTTGCCGTCAGCCGCGCCGTGGTGCGCGAAGCGATCGCCCGGCTGAAGACGGATGGCTTTGTCGAGACGCGTCAGGGCGCCGGCGCTTTTGTCGCTCTCAATCCAGGGCTGGCCAATTTTCGCATTGCGCCACCGGGCCTGCTGACGGCGCAGGATCTGCTGCATGTCTTCGAGCTGCGCAGCGTGATCGAGGCCGGCATGGCGGAATTTGCCGCCAGCCGCCGCAGCAGCCAGGACATCGCCGCCCTGCGCGCCGCCTATGCCGGCATGGAAGCGGCGCTGCAGGCCAACGACGAGTCCGGCGCCGCCAGCGATGACAGCTTCCATGCCGCTGTGGCGGCGGCGGCGCATAATCCCTATCTGGCGCAGTTCGCCACCTTCCTGGCCCAGCATTTCTCGGCCACCCGCGCACTCACCTGGCGGCCGGCGGCCCGCACGGCTGGTGCGGCAGCGGCATCCCAGGCCGAACATCGCCGGCTGCTGGATGCCATCGTCGCTGGCGATGCGACGGCGGCGGGCGATGCCGCCCGCAGTCATATCGCCGCCGCGGCTGCGCGCTATGCGGCCGCCCGACCGACATCCTGACCGGAGACGCCCCATGCTGATGCCGACACCGGAAACCGATATTCTCGCCCAGCGCCTGGCGCTGATCGCCGATCTGCGCCGCATCGTGCCGGGCGAGGGCGTGATCGTGGATGAAACATCGCTCCGCGCCTTCGAATGCGATGGCCTCACCGCCTATCGCCAGTTGCCGATGGTGGCCGTGTTGCCCGGCAACACGCAGCAGGTGGCCGAGGTTCTGAAGGTGTGCAATGCGCGCAATGTGAAGGTGGTGCCGCGCGGTGCCGGCACGTCGCTGTCGGGCGGTGCGCTGCCGTTGGCTGATGGGGTGCTGCTCGGCCTGGGCAAGTTCAACAAGGTGCTCGATATCGACTGGGACAACCGCTGTGCAACCGTGCAGCCCGGCGTCACCAATCTGGGGATTACCCGCGCGGTCGAGCATCGCGGTTTCTATTATGCGCCGGATCCCAGCAGCCAGATCGCCTGCACCATCGGCGGCAATGTGGCCGAGAATTCCGGCGGCGTGCATTGCCTGAAATATGGCCTGACCACCAACAACATCCTCGGCCTCGAGATGGTGCTGATGAACGGCGATATCATTCGCCTGGGCGGCAAGCATCTCGATTCCGAAGGCTATGACCTGATGGGCATCATCTGCGGTTCGGAAGGGCTGCTCGGCGTCATCACCGAAGTCACCGTGCGCATTCTCCCCAAGCCGACCACCCAGCGCGCCGTGCTGGCCGGTTTCCCGACGTCTGAGTCCGCCGGCGACTGCGTGGCGAAGATCATCGCCAACGGCATCATCCCCGGCGGCATGGAAATGATGGACCGTCCGGCGATCCATGCGGCCGAGGATTTCGTGCATGCGGGCTATCCCCGCGACGTCGAGGCCCTGCTGATCATCGAGCTGGATGGTCCGCCCGCCGAGGTGGACGATCTTCTGGCCCGCGTGCGCGCGATTGCCGAAGCCTGCGGCTCGGTGAGCTGCCGCGTCTCGCAGAGCGAAGACGAGCGTGTCGCCTTCTGGGCCGGGCGCAAGGCGGCATTTCCTGCCGTCGGCCGCATCTCGCCGGATTACCTCTGCATGGACGGCACCATCCCGCGCAAGAAGCTGCCCGAGGTGCTGACCCGCATGGGCCTGTTGTCGGAGAAATATGGCCTGCGGGTGGCCAATGTGTTTCATGCCGGGGATGGCAACCTGCATCCGCTGATCCTCTACGATGCCAACAATCCCGGCGAGCTGCAGCGCGCCGAGGATTTCGGCGCCGATATCCTGCGGCTCTGCGTCGAGGTCGGCGGCGTGCTGACCGGCGAGCATGGCGTGGGTGTGGAAAAGCGCGACCTGATGCCGGCGATGTTCACCGAGGACGACCTGGCGCAGCAGATGCGGGTCAAATGCGCCTTCGATCCCAATCACCGCCTCAATCCGGGCAAGGTCTTCCCCGTGCTGCACCGCTGCGCCGAGCTCGGCCGCATGCATGTGCATAAGGGCCAGCTTGCTTTCCCCGATCTGCCGAGATTCTAAGCCGATGCCTGAGACCTTCATTCCTGCCGGCACCACCGATGTGGTGGATGTGATCCGCTGGGCCGTTGCCGAGAGCAAGCCGCTGGAGCTGCAGGGCCATCGCAGCAAGCACGGCCTCGGTCGTCCGGCGCAGAACGCCTATGCGCTCGACTTGAGCCGCCTGAGCGGCATCCTGGATTACGAACCGGCGGAACTGGTGCTGACGCTCCGGCCCGGCACGCTGGTCAGCGATGTGGAAAAGCTGCTCGGCGCCCGCAACCAGATGCTCGCCTTCGAGCCGCCGGATTTCGGCCCGCTCTGGGGCGGCCCGGCCGGACGCGGCACCATCGGCGGCATGATCGGCTGCAACCTTGCCGGTCCGCGGCGCTTCAAGGCCGGTGCGGTGCGCGACCATCTGCTCGGTTTCGCGGCCGTTTCCGGTCGCGGCGAAATCTTCAAGGCCGGCGCCAAAGTGGTGAAGAACGTCACCGGCTACGACCTGCCGAAACTGGTCTGCGGCGCCTATGGCACCCTGGCGGCGCTGACCGAAGTGACCCTGAAGGTGCTGCCGGCGCCGGAAAAGACCCGCACCGTGCTGGTGCTGGGTTTGGATGACGCCAAAGCAGCCCAGGTGATGGCGACGGCGGCGGCTTCACCCCATGAAGTCTCCGGTCTGGCCCATCTGCCGGCTGGCATCGCCGCACGCTCGGGCGTGGGCTATCTGGCGCAGGCCGGCCGGAGCGTGACGGCGATCCGCGTCGAAGGCACGGATATTTCGGTGACGGCGCGCTGCGCCGCCCTGCGCGAGCTGCTGCAGCCCTTCGGCGGCCTGGAGGAACTGCATTCGATGAACTCTGCCTGGCTGTGGCGCGAACTCCGCGATGTCGCCTGCTTCGTGCTGCCGCAGGAACGCGTGCTGTGGCGACTGTCGGTGGCGCCGCTGGACGGTGCGACGGTAACAGCCGAGATCGCGGCGGCCGAACCGGCGGCGCAGTTCTTCTTCGACTGGGCCGGCGGCCTGGTCTGGCTCACCCTGCCGCCGGCAACGGACGCCCATGCGGCGCTGGTGCGCCGGATCGTCGCCCAGCATGGCGGCCATGCCACGCTGATCCGCGCCGAAGCCGGCGTGCGGGCGGCGCAGGACGTGTTCCAACCGCAAGCCGAAGCGCTGGCCGCGCTCAATCGCCGGGTGAAGGACAGCTTCGACCCGAAAAACATTCTCAATCCCGGCCGCATGGTCGCGGGGGCCTGACGATGCAAACCTCCTTCTCCATCGCCCAGCTTGCCGATCCGGGCATTGCCGCGTCCAACGACATCCTGCGCAAATGCGTGCATTGCGGCTTCTGCACCGCCACCTGCCCCACCTATGTGCTGCTCGGCGACGAACGCGACAGCCCGCGCGGCCGCATCTATCTGATCAAACAAATGTTAGAGGGCGGGCAGGCGGCCACGGAAGAGACCGTGCGTCATGTCGACCGGTGCTTGAGCTGTCTGTCCTGCATGACCACCTGCCCGAGCAGCGTGCATTACATGCATCTGGTCGATCATGCCCGCGCCCATATCGAGCAGACCTACAAGCGGCCGTTCGTGGACCGGGTCCTGCGCGGCGTGCTGGCGCGCGTGCTGCCCAATCCGACCCTGTTCCGCCTGTCGCTGCGTCTGGCGCAGGTCGGCAAACTGTTCCGCTTCCTGCTGCCGGCGCGGCTGAAGGCGATGGTGGCGCTGGCGCCGAAGACGCTGCCGGTGCCGTCGGAACGCGACAAGCCGCAGGTGTTCCAGGCCGAAGGCGAGCGCCGCATGCGGGTGGCGCTGCTGACCGGCTGTGCCCAGCGCGTGCTCGATCCCGCGATCAACGACGCCACCATCCGCCTCCTGACGCGGCATGGCTGCGAGGTGGTGGTTGCGGCCGGCGCTGGCTGCTGCGGCTCGCTGCCGCATCACATGGGCCGGGAGCATGATGCCCATGCGATGGCCAAGGCGAATATTGCCGCCTGGCACGACGAGGCCGAGGCGAATGGCCTGGATGCCATCGTGATCAACGCCTCAGGCTGCGGCACGACGATCAAGGATTACGGCTTCATGCTGCGCAGCGATGCGGTCTGGGTGGAGAAGGCTGCTAAGGTTGCGGCGCTGGCCCAGGATGTGACCGAGGTGCTGACCACCCTGGGTATCAAGCCTGACGGCAGCGCGACGGCCCTGACCATCGCCTATCACAGCGCCTGTTCGCTGCAGCACGGGCAGAAGATCACCGGCCTGCCGAAACAGCTGCTGAGCCAGGCCGGTTTCACCGTGCGCGATGTGCCGGAAGCGCATCTGTGCTGCGGCTCGGCCGGCACCTACAACCTGCTGCAGCCCGAGATTGCGGGGCAGCTGCGGGATCGCAAGGTGAAGAATATCCGCAGCGTGTCGCCCGATGCGGTGGCGGCGGGGAATATCGGCTGTCTGGTACAGATATCGAGCGGCATCGATGTGCCGGTGCTGCACACGGTGCAACTGCTCGACTGGGCCACGGGCGGGCCCAGACCGGACGCCATAAAAGGCTGAGGTTTACTTCCGGGGCTGCGCCGCTTCGGCGCGGGCGCGGCACTGTTCCTCGGCGACCATGCGCTGCTGGTCGGTCAGTTTCTGACCGGCCTTGAGGCTGGCGCGAAGCTCGCGCATGCAGGCCTCCTGCGCCACGGCGACGGGATTGCTCTGTGCGAACACCGGAAGAACCGGCGTGGCGGCAAGCAGAAGAGCAAGACTCAAGACAACACGCATGGCGGCATTCCCTGGTATTCGATTGTAACGCCGGAGATATAAGGCAAAAGCCTGCAACTGAGAATGTTACTTTTCGATCATCAGCTTGCGGTGTTTCTTCCGGTATCGATCCGGGTGCGGATTTCCGCCAGTAACGCCGTGGTGACCGCCTCGCACATGCGCCACACCGTCTCGAAACCGTCGGGGCCGCCGTAATAGGGATCGGGCACGATGCGACCGAATTGCGGCGCATAGGAGAGGTAGAGTTTCACCTTGTCCCTGTATGGCGGCGGGCAGAGCCGGTGCAACTGGCTGTGGTGACCTTCATCCATAGCCAGGATCAGATCGAAGCCGGCGAAGTCATCGGCCGTCACCTGGCGGGCGCGCAGCAGGCTCAGGTCGACGCCATAGCCGCGCGCCGTGGCGGTGCTGCGCGGATCGGGCGGGTCGCCGATGTGGTAGTCATGGGTGCCGGCGCTGTCGACCAGCACGCGGTCGCCCAGGCCGGCATCGCGCAGCCGGTGGCGCAGCAGGCCGTCGGCGGTGGGCGAGCGGCAGATGTTGCCGGTACAGACCATCAGGATGGAAAAATCATGCGCCATGGCGGTTCCGGTTCGGGTGTTTCTGGGTGACGTCGGCGGGCAGGGAAGCATTCGGCAAGCCGGGCGGCAAGATACTGGCCGCAAGGGACACTACCGTCCGGGGGCGGCTCATTCTAAACTGGGTGGCAATGAGCAAGCCGCCCGATGACGAAACCGCGCTGCTGGAGGCCAATGCCGCCTTCTACCGCGCCTTTGCCAACCGCGACAACGACGCCATGGCCGGCCTGTGGGCCAAGGCGGCGCCGATCTGCTGCATCCATCCGGGCTGGCCGCCGCTGACCGGCCGCGACGCCGTGCTGGAAGGCTGGCGCCGCATCCTGGCCAATCCGTCGCAGCCGGCGCTGCAGATGATGGCGCCGCGTGTCACGCTGTGGGGCGATGTGGCGTTGGTGCTGTGCTTCGAGCGGGTGGAGGACCAGTATCTGATCGCCTCCAACATCTTCGTGCGCGAGGGCAAGGGCTGGAAGCTGAGCCATCACCAGGCCGGGCCGGTGGCGACGCCGCCGCCGGGTGGCGCCAGCAACGACGACCCCGATCCCGACGACGATATCGGCGACGAGGATGACGATCTGGACGAGGATGATGAGGACGACGACGATGATGATCCGTCGTCGGGGACCATCCACTAGTCCAGGGACTGCTAGTCGCCCTTCACCAGCGTCTGGATGCGGGCACCGCCGCCGGTTTCGCGGATCAGGCGGCTTTTCAGGAAATCCAGCATCGGCTGCAGGGTCTGCGCCAGTTGCCATGGCGGATTGACGATGATGAGGCCGCTGCCGCTCATCTGGGCGGCGTCCTTGGCCGGGCGCACGGTCAGTTCGACGCAGACGGTTTCGCTCTTCAGCTCTTTGGCCAGGTCGGTCTTCCAGCGCTCGATGCTGCGCTGGTCCTTGATCGGATACCAGACGGCAAGCTGACCGGTGGTCCAGCGCTGATGCGTGTTCAGCACGGCCTTGGTCAGGATCTCGAATTCGTCCTTGCCCTCGAAGGCCGGATCGATCAGCGCCAGACCGCGGCGCGGCGTCGGCGGGGTCAGCGCCTTCAGCCCGGCGAAGCCGTCGCGATGCTGGATCTGGATGCGGCGGTCATGACCGAATTCATCGGCTATGGCGGCCTTCAGGATTTCGGCATCCTGCGGATGCAGTTCGCACAGCGTCAGCCGGTCGTCGTCGCGCAGGCTCTGCGCCAGCAGCCAGGGCGAACCGGGATAGATCCGCAGGCCGCTGCCGCCCGACTGCAGCTCGGGATTGAGGCGCTTCAGCGCGGCGCTGTAGCGCGGCAGCAGCTTGCCGGCGGCGGGATCGGACAGCACGGCGCCAATGCCGAAGCGATATTCGCCGCTGCGCTGGGCTTCCGAGGCGGCGAGGTCGTACAGGCCGATGCCGGCATGGCTGTCGAGTAGATGCACCGGGCTGGCCTTGCGGTGGAAGGCATCGAGCAGTTCCAGCAGCACGACATGCTTGAGCACGTCCCCGAAATTGCCGGCATGAAAGGCGTGGCGGTAGTTCATGGCGGCAGCTTTACGGCATATCTGCCGGTAAAAGAACCGTCAGACTTTCGCTTTCTGCAGGGCCGCTTCAATGGCCTTGGTCACCTTGGGGTCGGTCGGCTTGACCGGGGTGGGGAAGACCTCGGCCAGGCTGCCATCGGCGGCGATCAGGTATTTGTGGAAATTCCATTTCGGCAGGGCACCTTCGCCCAGTTCCTTGCCGATCCACTGATACAGCGGATGCGCGCCGGGGCCGATCACCGCCTGCTTGTCGGTCATCGGGAAATCGATGTCGAAATTCACCTCGCAGAAATCCTTGATCTGCGCCGCCGTGCCGGGCTCCTGGCCGCCGAAATCGTTCGACGGCACCCCCAGCACCACCAGGCCCCTGTCACGATAGGTTTTGTACAGCGTTTCGAGTTCGGCATATTGCGGGGTGAAGCCGCATTGCGAGGCGGTGTTGACCAGCAGCACCACCTTGCCCTTGAACTGCGTCATCGGCAGCGGCTTGCCGTCGATGCCGGTGAAAGTGAAATCATAGGCGCTCATGCCGGTGCTCCCTCGGGTTTTGCTTTGCGCCAGGACGCCGGGATCGGGCCACAGCAGGGTCAGGCCGGCGGCGATCCAGGGCAGCGACAGCAGGCCGCTGATCAGGCGGCGGCGCAGGGGCAGGCGGGCCGCCTGTCGTGCGGCAAGACCTTGATTCCCTTCGTCCCGGTCGGGGGCAGCCATGGATTCATCCTCCATTAACGCAACTCAGGCCTAACTATAGCGTTGATATATCGGCGGGCCAGAGCCAATTCGGCCCGTTCCGCTTTGCCCTCCGAGGCCCGAAGACATGTCGCTGACCGGACTGCTCACCTTCGCCGCGCTGTCGCTGACCGCCCTGGTTGGCGGCGTGTCGCTGACGCGTCTGGTGCCCGGCCTGAGCGGCGAGCATCCGGCCCTGGTGGCGCTGACGCTGCTGATGGGTTTCTGGGCGCTGCGCGAGATGTGGATGCGCCGCCGTATTCAGCAGCGCCTGATTGCCGAGATCGATGCCCTGTCGGAAGAGGTTGTGCGTCTGACCGATGCCGGCCTGCATCCGGCGGAAGCCATGCCGGCCGTTTCTCCCTCCCTCTCGGCTGCGCCGCCTGCCACGCCGATCAGTGTCGTTGTGCCGGCGGCGCCGGTGCTGCGGCCTGTCGCCAATGAAGGCGGCCGCGCCGAGCCGCGACTGACGATTGCGCCGCTGAGTATCCCCGAGCCGGCCGATGACGGCACGCTGCTGGATGCGGTGCGCGATGCGCTGAACAACAACCGCGTCGAACTGCATGTGCAGCCGATCGTCAGCCTGCCGCAGCGACGCATCCGCTTCTTCGAACTGCTGGCGCGCCCGCGCGATGCCGACGGCAAGGCCTATCAGGCCGCCGATTGCATTCCGGCGCTGGAAGCCGCCGGCCTGCGCGCCGAATTCGATGCCCTGATGCTGCTGCGCGGCGTGCAGATGGTGCGCAAGCTGGAACAGCGCGCCAAGGATGTCGGCTTTTTCCTCAACCTGTCGCCGGCGATGCTGGCGCAGATCGAGACCTTCAATCCGCTGTTCGAATTCCTGCAGCGCGAACGCGAACACGCCGCCAATATCGTGCTGGAATTCGCCTATGAGGGCGTCCGGGCGCTGGATCGCACCGGGCTTTACCGGCTGGGCCAGATTGCCGGGCTGGGCTTTGCGCTGTCGGTCGACGGCATCGACCGCTTCGACGTCGATTTCGCCCAGCTGGCGCGCCATGGCGTGCGCTTTCTGAAGTTCAATGCCGCCGTGTTCAGCGATATCGGCGCGATCTCGAAGTCGCCAGTCGATCTCGCCGACCTGCGCGAAATCTGCGAGCGCAGCAATATGCTGCCGGTGCTGTCGAAGGTGGAATCGGAAGCCGATCTGCTGAAGCTCAGCGACCTGGAATTCCCGCTCGGTCAGGGCCTGCTGTTCGGCGCGCCGAAACTGGCCAAGGCCGCCTAGGCGCCTTTCGCCGCGATCAGGGCATCGGCCAGTTCGACAAAGCCGCTGCCGCCTTCACCATTCGTGACGAAGGCCGGCTTCGCCGCAATCCGGTCCAGAAACGGCCGCACATTGGCCACGCCGACGCTGTAGGGAAAATAGCCGAACATCGGCGCATCGTTCGGGCTGTCGCCGGCGAACACGATCTGGTCACGCACGGCGTCGAGCTGCAGGCCATAAGCTTCTTCGAACAGCACGCGCGTCATGGTGAGCTTGTCCCAATGACCGAACCAGCCGTTGACATGAATCGAACTGACCTTCGCGGTGGCGCCGGCCGCCTCGAACAGCGCAACGATACGGTCGACCTCGGCCATCGGCAGCGGGGCCACGTCCTCGCAGAAATCGATGGCGAGGTCGCATTCGCGATACTGCTGGTCGGAGGCCAGCGCCGTGCCCGGCACCTCGCGCAGAATCGTTTCGGCCAGCGCATCCAGCTTCAGCCGTGCCGCCCGGCGTTCGGTATCGGTCTGGAAGAAGCGGCGGTGCATCAGCTTCTTCGTCCGGTCGTAGCGCATGGTCAGCGCGCCGTTTTCGCCGACGATGGCATCCACCGGCCAGAAACGCGCGATCAGGTCGCACCAGCCGGCCGGCCGGCCGGTGATCGGAATAACCAGAAAGCCCGCCTCGCTCAGCCGCTCCAGCGCCGTATACGCCGCCGCCGTCAGCCGGCCATGGCTGGTCAGGGTGTCGTCGATATCGGTCAGCACATATTTGATGCCGCTGCGTTGGGCTGCGGAAAACGTGGTCAGCGGGCGGATATCTACCATTGGTCTGATATACAAATGTCTATGCTGCAGGTGCGAACGGGCGGGTTGCCCGGCCTGCGAAGGGGCGGTTATAGTCGCCGCCATAAAAAAGTCCGTCAACCGCCCGCTCACGCGCCGATATTGGCGCCCATAAAGGACCAGCCATGACCTATCAGGCCTTGCACGGCTATTACCTGGAAGACCTGCAGGTCGGCATGACGGCAGAATTCACCAAGACGGTGAGCGAGGCCGATATCGTCGCCTTCGCCGATGTCTCGGGCGACACCAACCCGGTGCATATGGATGAGGTCTTCGCCGCTGCCACGCCGTTCAAGGGGCGGATTGCCCATGGCATGCTGGGCGCCAGCCTGATCAGCACGGTGCTGGGCACCAAGCTGCCGGGTCCGGGTTGCATCTATGTTTCGCAGGATCTGCGCTTCAAGGCGCCGGTGCGCATCGACGACACCGTGGTGGCCCGGGTGACGGTCAGCGAAATCATTCCCGAGAAGCGCCGTGTGACCTTTGCCTGCGAATGCCGGGTAGGCGATACTGTGGTGATCGACGGCGCCGCCACCATGATGGTCTCCCGCAAGGCCAGGTAACGGCGCCGGGACTTTCCCCGGGATTCACGGCCAGCATGCGTCTTCTTCGTTCCAGCGCCAGTTTCCCGCCCGCGCTTCATGGCGCCGTGGCGGCCATCGGCAATTTCGACGGCGTACATCTGGGGCATCGCGCCCTGATTGCTGCCGCGAAGGCCGAGGCCGAGCGCACGCAAAAGCCGCTGGCGGTGATGACCTTCGAGCCGCATCCGCGCCGCTTTTTCGTGCCGTCCTCGCCGCCCTTCCGGCTCGACGCCCTGGAAACCAAGGCGCGGATTCTCAATGACCTCGGCGTCAAGGCGACGCTGGCGCTGCCGTTCACGGCCGAACTGGCCGGCCAGTCGCCGCAGGATTTCGTCGATCATATCCTCGCGCGCGACCTGCGTCTGAGCCATGTGGTGGTTGGCTACGATTTCACCTTTGGCAAGGCGCGGGCCGGCACTACCGACCTGCTGCGTGACCTCGGCACGACGCATCACATCGGCGTCACGGTGGTATCCGCGCAGGGTGATGGCGAGACCTATTCCTCCACGCGCGTGCGCCGCCTGCTGGAAGCCGGCGATGTGGCTGGCGCCAACCGCATTCTCGGCCGGCCCTGGGAAATCATCGGCACCGTGGAGCATGGCGACAAGCGCGGCCGTGAACTCGGCTATCCCACCGCCAATGTGGCCATGACCGATTTCCAGGTGCCGAAATTCGGCATCTACGCCGTGCGTGCGGTTGTTGCCGGCGAGACCCATGATGGCGTTGCCAGCCTCGGCATCCGTCCGACTTTCGCGGACCAGACCGATGTGAAGCTGGAGGTCTATCTGTTCGATTTCAGTGGCGACCTTTACGGCCAGTCCATGAGGGTCGAATTCCACGGCTTCCTGCGGCCGGAAGTGAAATATGAAGGCCCTGAACCGCTGAAGCGCCAGATCGCCGCCGATGTCGAGGCGGCGAAGGCAATGCTGGCCAACCACTAGGCCGGCGCACCTGCCTCGACAGGTGGGGGCCGGAGTGCTAGATCATCGCCATGCTTGGGCAATTCGCCATATCGGTCGGCCTTCGGGCGCCGCGAATTAGCGGCCCGGTCCTTATCTAAGGCCCGGGATTTCCTCGACTTTTCCTTAAAATTCGCGCCGGCCACCGCGCCCGCGGCGCGTTACCCGAGTTGAGCCATGACCACCGACTATCGCCCGACCGTATTCCTGCCCACCACCGATTTCCCGATGAAGGCCGGCCTGCCGGCCAAGGAGCCGGAAATCCTCGCCCGCTGGGAAAAGCTCGGCCTCTACGAGCAGCTTCGCAAAGACTCGAAGGGCCGCGAGCAGTTCGTGCTGCATGACGGCCCGCCCTATGCCAACGGCAACCTGCATATCGGCCATGCGCTGAACAAGATCCTGAAAGACGTCATCAACCGCTCGCGGCAGATGATGGGCTTCGACGCCAATTACGTGCCGGGCTGGGACTGCCATGGCCTGCCGATCGAATGGAAGATCGAGGAAAAGTACCGCAACGCCGGCAAGAACAAGGACGACGTGCCGATTGACGAGTTCCGCAAGGAATGCCGCGATTTCGCCGAACACTGGATCGGCATCCAGCGCGAGGAATTCAAACGGCTGGGCGTGATCGGCGACTGGAAGAATCCCTACACGACCATGAGCTTCGCAGCCGAAGCCCAGATCGTGCGCGAGATCCAGAAATTCCTGATGAACGGCGGCCTGTTCAAGGGCTCGAAGCCGGTGATGTGGTCGATCGTCGAGCGCACGGCGCTGGCCGAGGCGGAAGTCGAGTATCACGAGCACACCTCGTCCACCATCTTCGTCAAGTTCCCGGTGGTGAAGGCTTCGACCAAGGCGGTCGAGGGCGCATCCATCGTGATCTGGACCACCACGCCCTGGACCATGCCCGGCAACCGCGCCATCGCCATGAGCAAGGACGCGGCCTATGTGCGGCTGCGCATCGATGCGATTGCAGAGAAGTCGCTGGCCAAGGTGGGCGACGAGGTGATCGTCGCAAAAGACCTGGTCGAAGGCATCGCCAAGGCCTGCGCCATTGAAGCGTTCACTGAACTGGCCAGCCTGACCGGCGCCGACCTGCTCGGCACGATCTGCGCCCATCCGCTGCGCGGCCAGGGCTATGAATTCAATGTGCCTGTCCTGCATGGCGATTTCGTCACCATGGATGCCGGCACCGGCTTTGTGCATATCGCGCCGGGTCATGGCGCCGACGACTACAATCTTGGCACCGCCAACGGCATTGAAGTGCCGCATACGGTGGATGCCGATGGCCGTTACTTCCATCACGTGCCGGTCTTCGGCGGCGACCACCCGGCCCGCGTGCTGGACGATGCCGGCAAGGATGGCGACGCCAATGGCCGCGTCATCGCGGTGATGATCGAGGCCGGCGCGCTGCTGGGCAAGGGCCGTCTGCGCCACCAGTATCCGCATTCCTGGCGCTCGAAGGCGCCGCTGATCTTCCGCAACACGCCGCAGTGGTTCATCTCGATGACCACCAACGACCTGCGCAAGAAGGCGCTGGCCGCCATCGACGCGACCCAATTCTATCCGGCCGGCGGCCGCAACCGTCTTTATGCCATGATCGAGCAGCGCCCGGACTGGGTGATCAGCCGTCAGCGCGCCTGGGGCGTGCCGATTGCCGTGTTCGAGAACCGGGAAACCGGCGAGCTGCTGAAGGACCCGGAGGTCAACGAGCGCATCGTGGAAGCCTGCCTGAAGGGCGGCGCCGATGCCTGGTTCACCGCCAAGCCGGCCGACTTCCTCGGCAATCAGTACAATCCGTCCGACTGGAAGATGGTGACCGACATTCTCGATGTCTGGTTCGATTCCGGCTCGACGCACAGCTTCGTGCTGGAACAGCGACCCGACCTGAAATGGCCGGCCTCGCTGTATCTGGAAGGTTCGGACCAGCATCGCGGCTGGTTCCATTCCTCCCTGCTGGAAAGCTGCGGCACCCGTGGCCGCGCGCCCTACGATGCGGTTCTTACGCACGGCTTCACGCTGGACGAGAAGGGCCGCAAGATGTCCAAGTCGCTCGGCAACACGACCGAGCCGCAAGATGTGATCAAGCAGTCGGGCGCCGACATCCTGCGCCTGTGGGTGGTGTCGTCGGATTACTCCGACGATCTGAGCGTCGGCAAGACCATCATCCAGGCCCAGTCGGATGCCTATCGCCGCCTGCGCAACACGCTGCGCTATCTGCTCGGCAATCTGGCCGGCTTCGATGAATCCGAGCGGCTGTCGCATGCCCAGATGCCGGACCTGGAACGCTGGGTGCTGCATCGCCTGGCCGAACTGGACACGGTTGTGCGCGAAAGCTGCGAGGCTTACGATTTCCACCGCATGTATGTGGCGCTGTATAACTTCTGCGCAGTCGACCTGTCGGGCTTCTATTTCGACATCCGCAAGGATGCGCTCTATTGCGACGCGACGACCAGCATCCGCCGCCGTGCCGCTCGCACCGTGCTCGACCGCCTGTTCGATTGCCTGGTGAAGTGGCTGGCGCCCTTCATCAGCTTCACCGCCGAAGAGGCCTGGCTGACGCGCTATCCGTCGGAAGACGGCAGCGTGCATCGCGAACTCTTCCCCGCGGTGCCGGCCGAATGGCTGAATGCCGATCTGGGCGCGAAATGGGAGCGCGTGCGCCGGGTGCGCCGCGCTGTCACCGGCGCCATCGAGATCGAGCGCGCGGAAAAGCGTATCGGCGCCAGCCTGCAGGCCCATCCGGTGGTCTATGCGACGGCCGAGGATATCGCGGCCCTCGATGGCCTCGACTTCGCCGAGATCTGTATCACCTCGGGCATCACATTGCGTGAGGGCGAGGGTCCGGCCGAAGCCTTCCGCAGCGAGGATGTGAAGGGTGTTGCCGTGGTGCCGCAGCAGGCCTCGGGCTTGAAATGCGAGCGCTGCTGGCAGGTGCTGCCGGAAGTCGGTCATGTGCCGGACCATGACGATCTGTGCAAGCGCTGCAGCGAGGCCCTGTCGTGATAAGCCGCCCGATGGCCGTGCGGCTTGGCCTGATCGCGGCTGTGCTGGTGCTGGTTTCCGACCAGCTCAGCAAGGTCTATTTCCTCGATCTGATGCAGCAGAATCCGGCCGGGATCAGGATGACGCCGTTCTTCAACCTGGTCATGGTCTGGAATACCGGCGTCAGCTTCGGCCTGTTTCGCGAAGACAGCGCCCTGCGAAGCTGGACCCTGATCGCCGTTGCGGTTGCCGTTCTGGTCTGGCTGGCGATCTGGCTGTGGCGGGCCGAGTACCGGCTGACAGCGCTGGCGCTCGGCGGCATCATCGGCGGCGCTATCGGCAACATTATCGACCGCATACGGTTCGGGGCGGTTTTCGACTTTCTCGATTTCCATGCCTTCGGCTGGCACTGGCCTGCCTTCAACATCGCCGACTGCGCCATTGTGGTGGGTGTGGGACTGTTGCTGCTCGATACGATCCTGCCGCGGTCCGGCAGTCGCGACGGCGCATAAGGCGCAAAGGCGAAAATTACCACCTTAAATATATGTTCCGGCGATTCGTTGCGCCGGTCAAAGAATGGTGGCAGCATTCACCCTTGGGGGCGAGTTCCACGAGAGGCAGGATGCTTCGGGCGCGGCGAGTATCCGAACGGAATAACCGGTTGGAAAAGCGGAACGACAGAGCGCGCCGTCTGGTTCAGCGACGTGCCGGCCGGCCGGCAGGCGCAGCATGACCTCATCCTCCCGGCGGCTGTCCGCTGTCCGTCATCAGCTTTCCGCCAAGCAGGTCAAGGCGACGGTGATCGCCACCCTGCTGCTTGGTTTCCTGTCCAGCCTGTTCCAGTTGGTGCTCGATATCCGCAACGAAGTCGAGCAGCGTGAGGCGACCGTCACCCAGGTGATGGACATGCTGAACGATGCCGCGTCCCAGGCCGCCTATGCGCTGGACGAGCAGCTGGCGGCCCGTGTGGTCAGCGGCCTGCTGCTCTACAAGCCGATCTGGCGGGCCGAAATCTACGACAACTACGGCCGCCGCATGGCGATGCAGGAGCGCGCTCACAGCGTCACCCCGCCCAGCGGCCTGGCCACCATGCTGCCCAGCACCGATGAAGTGGTGGTCCGCCCGCTGTACGGCCCGCGCGACCAGGACCTGGTGGGCGAGATGCGGGTGGCGGTCGATGGCACCCTGCTGGCGCGCAGCGTGCTGGAAAGAACCTGGGTGGTCGTGCTCACCGGTTTCGTGCGCAACTTCGTGCTGGCGCTGATCCTGGCCGTGCTGTTCTATTTCACGCTGACGCGGCCGCTGCTCAATCTGGTGGCCCAGCTGGGCAAGGCCGATCCGCGCCGGCCCGACGAAACCCGCATCACCGTGCCGAAGAATCATGCGGATGACGAATTCGGCCTGCTGGCCGAGCGGGTGAACGAAATCCTGCGCGCCGGCGGCGAATACCTGGCCGAGGTGGAGCGCAGCCGCGAACTGTTGCGCACCGTGCTGGATGCCACGCCGGCGCCGATCAGCGTCAAGGATATCGATGGCCGGTATTTGCTGGTCAACCGCCAGGTCGCGGAGACCTTCGACCTGGAACCGGACGAGATCATCGGCAAGCGTATCGACGATCTGCCGCTGGGCGGCATTGCGGCGGAGGATCGCGAGGACTTCGTGAGCTTCGGCCGGGCGATGGAAGAGGCGGTGCTGTCCAGCGGACTCCCCGTGCTGAATCGCGAACGCAGCCTGCGGCTGGCCGATGGCCGGATCCTGACCATGCTGGAAAACAAGGTGCCGCTGCACAAGAGCAATGGCGAGCCCAGCGGCATTCTCTCCATCACGCTGGATATCAGCGAGCGCAAGCAGGCGGAAAAGGCCCTGGACGAGGCCAATGGCCGGCTGCGGGCCCAGGCCGAGGATCTGGAGCGGCTGGCGGCGTCCTATGCGCGCGAGCGCGAACATGCCATTGCCGCCAATCGCGCCAAGTCGGAATTCCTCGCCAATATGAGCCATGAGCTGCGCACGCCGCTCAATGCCATCATCGGCTTTGCGGAAGTCATCACGCTGCGCATGTGGGGCGCCAATTCGGACCGCTATTTCGACTATGCCGAAGACATCGTGATGAGCGCCCGGCATCTGCTGCATGTCATCAACGACATCCTGGATATGTCGAAGATCGAGGCCGGGCGCTACGAGCTGTCGCTGGAGACCAGCGCGCTGCCCAATGTGATCGGCGACTGCCTGACCATCGTGAAGGGGCGGGCCCAGGAGGCGGAGATCGATCTGCTCGATGTCTTCCCCGACGAGATGCCGGCGGTGCGGATCGACGCGCGCGCCATCAAGCAGGTGATGCTGAACCTGCTGTCGAATGCGATCAAGTTCACCCCCGCCGGCGGTCAGGTCGAGGTCGGCGGCGGACGGCTGCCCGATGGCGGCGTGGAGATCACCGTACGCGATACCGGCGTGGGTATCCGCGCCGAAGACCTGTCGCGGATTTTCGAGCCGTTCTGGCAGGGCGACCCCAATATCCGCCGCCGCAGCGAGGGCACCGGCCTGGGGCTGGCGATCAGCCGCAAATTCGTCGAACTGCATGGCGGCACCCTGCGGATCAACAGCCGCGAGGAAGCCGGTACGGTGGCCACGATTCGTCTGCCGCCGGATATGGTCATCGGCGGCTGACGCCCCGGTGTTTTTGCCGGTTTGCCAAGCTCCGGCCGCCCTTGTGCGGAGGGCTTGGGCAAGGGTAAAATCCCCCGCTCCGTTACTGAGAAGGATCGTTCCGCCATGCGTCGACCGAACAAGGCCGGCTGCCGCCCGTCGATGGGCCGCCCCGCGATGGGCCGTCCGTCGCTCGCCTGGGCCGTGCTGGCGCTCCCCTTCATCCTGGGGGGCTGCAGCGGTGCCCGCGATGCGCTGGGTCTGAACAAGAAAACCCCGGACGAATTTGTCGTGGTCACCAAGGCGCCTCTGGTCCTGCCGCCCGAATTCGGCCTGCGGCCGCCCGAGCCGGGCGCCCCGCGGCCCCAGGAAGTGCCGGCCCGCGATCGGGCTGCCGCCGCCCTGTCGGGCACCAGCACCGATGCTGCCGGTCAGTTGACGCCGATGAACCGCGCCGCCGTGGCGCAGCAGCCGCGCTCGGCCGGTGAGTCCGCCCTGCTGCAGCAGGCCAAGGCCAGCAATGCCGATCCCGATATCCGCCGCAAGGTGAATGACGAATTCACCCAGCTGGCCGAACGCGACCGCCGCCTGGTCGACCGCCTGATCTTCTGGCAGTCGGCCGAACAGCCGGGCACACCGCTGGATCCGGCCAAGGAAACCCAGCGCCTGCGCGAGAATGCCGCGACGGGCAAGCCGACCACAGCCGGTGACGTGCCGCTGATCAAGCGCCGTGAGCGCGGCCCGCTCGAGGGTATTTTCTGATACGGAGACCGCGTTGCTGCATCGCCTGATTGTTGCCCTGTCCGCCGCACTGATTGCAGGCGCAGCAGGATGGGGCGGCGACAGCCGAGCCCAGGTCTTTCGCCCCAGCCAGCTAGTGCTGGAAAATGGCATGCAGGTGATTCTGATCGAGGATCACCGCGCGCCCATCGTGCATCACATGGTCTGGTACAAGGTTGGCGCCGCCGACGAGCAGCCCGGCGTTTCCGGCGTGGCGCATTATCTCGAACACCTGATGTTCAAGGGCACGCCGAGCGTACCGCCGGCGGAGTTCTCCAAGATCGTGGCGCGCGAGGGCGGCCGCGACAACGCCTTCACCTCGTCGGACTATACCGGCTATTTCCAGACCATCGCCAAGGACCGCCTGGAACTGGTGATGCGCATGGAATCCGAGCGCATGAACCAGTTGCAGCCGCGCGCGGCCGACGCGAAACCTGAATTGCAGGTCGTGATGGAAGAGCGCCTGAGCCGCACCGACAACAATCCCGGCGCGCTGTTCGGCGAGCAGCTGGATGCCGCCCAGTATCTCAGCCATCCCTATGGCCGCCCGGTGATCGGCTGGCCGCAGGAAATCCAGCGCCTGACGCTGGAGGATGCGATGAGCTTCTATCGCACCTGGTATGCCCCCAATAACGCCATCCTGATCGTGGCCGGCGATGTGACGCTGCCGGAGCTGAAGCGCCTGGCCGAGAAATATTACGGCCTGATCCCGATGCGGCCGATCCCGGCGCGGTTCCGGCCGCAGGAGCCGCAGCAGCTGGCGGCGCGCCGCCTGAGCATGAGCGACGCACGCGTGTCGCAGCCATCCATGCGCCGCACCTATCTGGCGCCGACGCGCAGTGCCGGCGAAAAGCAGCATGCCCTGCCGCTGTCGGTGCTGTCGGAAATCCTGAATGCGGCGACCGGCCGGCTGTACAAGGCGATGGTGCAGGGCGAAGGGCCGGCGGTTTCGGCCGGCGCCTGGTATTCCTCGCTCTCGCTTGATCCCGCCACCTTCGGTTTCAGCGCCTCGCCTAAGCCGGGCCGCAGGCTGGAAGAGGTCGAGACAGCGCTGGATGAGGTGATCGCCGCCGTGCTGGCCCGGGGCGTCACGGCCGAAGAACTGCAGCTCGCCAAGACCGTGATGCAGGCGGAAACCGTTTTCGCCCGCGACAGCCTGTCGGGCGCGGCGCGCACCTTCGGCGCGGCGCTGACCAGCGGATTGACGGTAGAGGATGTCGAAGCCTGGCCGCGTCTGGTCGATGCGGTCACCGCCGAGCAGGTGCTGGCGGCTGCGCGCTATGTCTTCGATCTGCGCCGGTCGGTGACCGGCCATCTGCTACCCAAGCAAGGTTAGGAACCCGGAATGGCGATGCTGTCTTCCTTCCGTGGCTTCGCGCTCGCGCTTGCGCTGGTCTGCGCCGCGACCGCCGCCTGGGCCGGCCCGAAGATCGAGCAGATCAAAACACCGCTGGGCATCTCGGTCTGGCTGGTACAGGAACCGGCAATCCCGATGCTGGGTCTGCAGGCGGCCTGGCGCGGCGGTTCGTCCAGCGATCCGGCCGGGCAGGAAGGGCTGGCCAGCCTTGCCACCGGCCTGCTCACCGAGGGCGCCGGCAATCTGGACACCGATGCGTTCCAGGAGGCCATGCAGGAAAAGGCGATCAGCATCGATTTCAGTGCCGACCGCGACTACACCAGCGTCAGCCTGCGCACGCTCATCCAGCATCGCGAGCGTGCTTTTGAACTGCTGAAGCTCAGCATGACGGCGCCGCGTTTCGACGACGAGCCGCTCAGCCGCAGCAAGGCCCAGGCGCGCGTCGCCTACGAACGCAGCCGGCAGAGCCCGAACGCGCTGGCCGGCGAGCGGTTTTCCCAGCTTGCTTATGGCGACCATCCCTATGGCCGCCGCTCATCGCCCTCCACCGAAAGCCTGACGCGGATCAACCGGCCGGAGCTGGCCGGCTTCGCCCGCAGCCTGCTGGCCCGCAACAATCTGGTGATCGGTGCGGTCGGCGATATCACGCCCCAGGAGCTGGCGCGCCTGGTGGACCAGACCTTCGGCAGCCTGCCGGCGGAACCGCAGGTGGTGCTGCCGGCCACGGTGGTGCCGCAGACCGCGGCAACGCCCGTCGTGATTCCGTTCCCCAATCCGCAGAGCATTGTGCTGCTGGGTGCGCCCGGCATCGCGCGCGAAGATGCCGACTGGTACGCCGCCACCGTGCTGAATCAGGTGATCGGCGGCGGCGGCATGACGTCGCGGCTGTTCGAGGAGGTGCGCGAGAAGCGCGGCCTGGTCTATTCGGTCGGCACCCAGCTCACGCCCTACAAGGCCTCGGCGTTGCTGTCGGGGTCGCTGGCCACCAGCAATGCCCAGGTTGGCGATGCGCTCAGGCTGGTGCGCGCCGAACTGGCCAAGGTGGCCAAAGACGGCGTCAGCGATGCCGAACTGGCTTCGGCCAAATCCTTCATGACCGGATCTTTCCCGCTGCGGCTCAGCTCCAATGCCGCTATCGCCGGCATGCTGGTGGCGATGCAGAATACCGGCCTTGGCCCCGATTACATTGATGCCTATCCCAACCTGATCAATGCCATCACCCAGGATGACGTCCGTCGCGTGGCGCAGCGCCTGTTCGCCCGCAATGAGTATCTGATCGTGGTGGTGGGACAGCCGGCCGGCTTGGAAACGCCAAAGCAGGGTGGCTGATATGGCCGTTCCCAATGGCATCCGGCGTCTGCCGGAAACCCTGGTCAACCGCATCGCCGCCGGCGAAGTGGTCGAGCGGCCGGCCAGTGCGGTCAAGGAACTGGTGGAAAATGCCATCGACGCCGGTGCGAAGCGCATCGATATCGCGATCGCCAATGGTGGCCGCAGTCTGATCAGCATCAGCGATGACGGCCGTGGCATGGCGCGCGACGATCTGCCGGTGGCGGTGGAGCGTCACGCCACCTCCAAGCTGCCGGGCGACGACCTGCTGGATATCCAGTGGCTGGGCTTCCGCGGCGAGGCGCTGCCGTCCATCGGCGCGGTCAGTCGCATGAGCATCGTCTCGCGGCAGCCAGCCAGCGACTCTGCCTGGGCGCTGGAGGTCGACGCTGGCAAGGTTGGCAGCGTGAAGCCGGCCGCCGCCGGTCCTGGTACCCGCATCGAGGTGCGCGACCTGTTCTATGCCGTGCCGGCGCGCCTGAAATTCCTCAAGACCGACCGCGCCGAAGACCTGGCCGTGCAGGAGATCGTCAAGCGGCTGGCCATGGCGCATGCCGGCATCGCGTTTACATTACAACAGGACGGTCGCACCAGTTTCCGTGCCGATGCGGTGCAGGGCGAACTCTTCGCCCGCCGGCTCGGGCGCCTGGAACAGATTCTCGGCCGCGATTTTGCCGACAATGCCGTGCAGATCGAAGCCGAGCGCGAAGGCATCAAACTGACCGGCCATGCCGGGCTTCCCACATACAATCGCGGCAACGCGCAGCACCAGTATCTGTTCGTCAACGGTCGGCCGGTGCGCGACAAGCTGTTCGTCGGCGCGGTGAAGGGCGCCTATGCGGATTTCCTCAGCCATGACCGCCATCCGGTGGTGGCGCTGTTCCTCGAAGTGCCGGCCGAGCAGGTCGACGTCAACGTGCATCCGGCCAAGGCGGAAGTGCGCTTCCGCGATCCCGGCCTGGTGCGCGGCCTGATCGTGGGCGCGCTGCGCCATGCCTTGGCCGAGGCCGGCCATCGCGCCAGCAGCACGGTGGCGCAGGCCGCTTTGGGCGCGCTGCGGCCGCAGGGTGCGCCGAGCCTGGCGCTGCCGTTTGGCAACGGCTCGCGCTGGCGCGGCTATGACAACCTGCGGCCCAGTTCGGTCCCCGGCCTGGCCGAGGCGGCCGCGCTGTATAACGCGCCGCAGGGCGATTTCTCCCGGGACGAGGCCGGGTTGCCTGATGATGACGGCCTGCTTCCTGGTGCACGTGCTGACGAACAGGGCGTCTCGCCGGTGCAGTTGCAGGCCTATCCGCTGGGCGCGGCGCGCGCCCAGGTGCATGAGACCTATATCGTGGCGCAGACGGCGGACGGCATCGTGGTGGTTGACCAGCATGCTGCCCATGAGCGCCTGGTCTACGAGCGCATGAAGGTCAATCTGGAAGCCGGCAAGGTGCCGCGCCAGGCGTTGCTGCTGCCCGAGGTGGTGGAGTTGAACGAGGCGGAAGCCTCGCGGCTGACAGCGCGGGCCGCCGAGCTGGCTGAACTCGGCCTGGTGCTGGAAAGCTTTGGCGATGGCGCCGTGGTGGTGCGCGAGGTGCCGGCGCTGCTTGGCGATGTGGCTGTGCAGAATCTGGTGCGCGACCTCGCCGATGCGATTGCCGAATACGACAATGTGCTGCCGCTGAAAGAGAAACTGGAAGAAGTCTGCGGCACCATGGCCTGCCACGGCAGCGTGCGCGCCGGCCGCCGCCTGACGCTGGACGAGATGAACGCGCTGCTGCGCCAGATGGAAGCCACGCCGCATTCGGGCCAGTGCAATCACGGCCGGCCGACCTATGTGGAACTCAAGCTCGCCGATATCGAGAAGCTGTTCGGGCGGCGTTAACCCGGCGATGAATTATAGTGCCGGCATCCGCCGCGCAAAATGTCATCGAAAATCATCGACCATCATGGCGAAGATCGGTGGCGCTTCCTGAAAGCCCGTGGCAGAAAACGGCATCCGTCATCCCTCTCGCCACAGGATGCCTGCCATGACCATCATCAAAACCGTCGAAGAGCTGGAAACGCTCTACGGCCAGCCGGGAGAAACCTCGCTGGCCAAGGAAATCGACTATATTGCGCCGGCCTATCGCCGTTATATCGAAGCCTCGCCCTTCGTCTCGCTGGCCACTGCCGGACCGGAAGGGCTCGACTGTTCGCCGCGCGGCGATCTGGCCGGCTTCGTGCGCATCCATGACGAGAAGACGCTGATGATGCCCGACCGGCGCGGCAACAACCGCGTCGACAGTTTGCGCAACATCGTGCGCGATCCGCGCGTCGGCCTGCTGTTCGTCATTCCAGGTTCGGGCAACACGCTGCGCGTCAACGGGCGGGCGCATCTCGATACCGATCCGGTCTTACTCGACAGTTTCAAAATGGAAGGCAAGGCGCCGCGTTCGGTGATCGTGATCGCGGTCGACAGCATCTATTTCCAGTGTGCCCGTGCCATCGTGCGGGCCGATCTGTGGAATCCGGCGCTGCATGTCGATCCGAAATCGCTGCCGACCGCCGGCCAGATCCTGGCCGAGCTCAGCAAGGGCCGCGTCGGCGGCGAGGTCTACGACCGCGAATGGCCGGAGCGCGCCAAAGCCTCGATGTGGTGAGCGGACGGCTTAGTGCCGTTCCAGCAACTGGCCCATGGCATCGGGCCGCAGACTGGCCAGCGATTCCTGGGTCACTGCCAGCTGGCGGGCCAGGGCGCTGGTTTCGGTCAGCACAACCTGCGTCGCCAGGTCGGCCTGGACCAGCGAGGCGAGGCTGCGGATGCCGTCGATATCGGCCGCGGAGGGCCGGATCACCAGCACGGAGTTTGCCGGGTTACGGTCGAGATCAAGCATTGCAGTCCTCCTTCCGGGTCTGTCCGCAGCGACCGCAGGTTGGGCGAATCGCTCACTGATTGGTTGAAAATACTATATCGGCAGTCGTAAAAGTTGTCTTAGCCAAAAAGCTGGTTTTTATTGGATGCGAACGCAGAGCGCAGGCAGTCGCTTGATTTTTCATCCATATGTTCCTATAGTGTTCCTATATGACGTGCCGCAATCCGGGCATGATCGTGATCTCTGCTGATGGGCATCGTGAATGGGTGCGCTTTTTGATTCTATAATAGAATCAATACTGTAATTGGAATTTACGGGCCTCAACCGGCTTTGAGCGGGACAGAATTGGTTTGCAATCGGCCTGAATTGGCTCTGCGCTGGACCGAATAGGTCCTTAATCGGCCTTCACTTGGCTCTGAACGGGCCGCAATTGGCCCCGGTCTCAGCCCTGCCGGAGCAGGAAGGTCAGCCGCGCCGGACCCTGCTGGCGTTCCTCCAGCAGGCTGAAGCCGGGCGGAATGGCGAAGCTGCCTTTCGCGTCGGTTTCCACCATCACCAGGGCATCAGGCTTGAGCCAGCCCGCGCGGTCCAGCGCGGTGAGCGCCTGGGTGCCGCTGCCGGAGCGATAGGGCGGATCCATCAGCACCAGGTCGGCGGGGGCGGGCGCCGGGCCGGGATGGGTGCAGTCGGCACCCCGCAGAGTGATGCGGTCGGTGAAGCCCAGCTCACGCGCATTCTGCAAGATCACCCGGCGGGCCGCCGGGTCGATCTCGAACAGATAGGCATGATGGGCGCCGCGCGAGAGCGCTTCGAAACTCAGGGCGCCGGAGCCGGCGAAGGGATCGAGCACGATACCGCACTCCAGCCGCGATTTGCCGGCATCGGTCATCAGGCTGGGTGAATGCAGCAGCATGTTGAACAGCGATTCCCGCACGCGGTCGGTGGTCGGGCGCGTGGTGCGGTCGGGCGGCGCGGCAATCGCCCGGCCGCGATGGCTGCCACCGACAATGCGCATGTCAGGCCGGCTTCGCCGCCGCCTTTTTCGCGGGCGACTGCTGCGACTTGCCGATGCCGAGCTGCTCGTTCAGCACCTTGCCCGGTACTTCCTTCACCTTACCGGGCTCGATGGTGCCGAGCTGGAAGGGTCCATAGGCGGTGCGGATCAGGCGGCTGACCTGGTGGCCCAGATGCTCCATCACGCGGCGCACCTCGCGGTTCTTGCCTTCGCGCAGACCGACGACCAGCCAGGAGTTGTCGCCCTGGCTGCGCTCCACCGTGGCGGTGATCGGCCCATAGGCCACGCCCTCGATGGTGATACCTTCGGCCAGTTCGGCCAGGTGCTGCTTGTGTGGCAGGCCGTTGACGCGCACACGATACCGCCGCAACCAGCCAGTGGCCGGCAGTTCCAGTCGCCGCGCCAGCTCGCCGTCGTTGGTGAGCAGCAGCAGGCCTTCGGAATTGAAATCCAGCCGGCCCACCGAGATGACGCGCGGCAGGCCCGGCGGCAGGTTGTCGAAGACCGTCGGCCGGCCCTGCGGGTCCTTGTGTGTGGTCATCAGGCTGCGCGGCTTGTGATAGAGCCAGAGCTGGGTCTTGGCCGGCCCGGCCAGCGGCTTGCCGTCGACGCGGATATCGTCGCCGTCCTTCACCAGGAAGGCCGGCGTATCCAGCTTCTTGCCGTTGACGATGACGCGGCCCTCGGCGATCCAGCGTTCGGCGTCGCGGCGGGAGCAGATGCCGGCGCGCGCCAGCCGCTTGGCGATGCGTTCGCCCTTTTCGGTCTCGTCGCTCATGTGGCGCAGGCTTCGATGAAGGCGCGGAACAGCTTGCGGTCGCCATCGCTGATGAAGAATTCCGGATGCCACTGCACGCCGAGGCAGAAGCGATAGCCCGGATGCTCGATGCCCTCGATCACGCCGTCGGGCGCCACGGCATCGCAGACCGCGCCGGGTGCGACGGTTTCGACGGCCTGGTGATGGGCTGAATTGACCGGCAGTTCATCGGCGCCGACGATCCGGCGCAGCAGGGTATCGGCGCTGACCTTCACCGGATGGCCGGCCTGGTCGCGCGGATTGGGCTGCTCGTGCGGCAGCGGCTCTTTCACGCTGTCGGGGATATGCTGGATCAGCGTGCCGCCGAGCACGACATTCAGCAGCTGCTGGCCGCCGCAGATGCCGAAGACCGGCTTGTCGCGTTTCAGCATGCCCTGGGTGATCGCCCATTCGAACTGGGTGCGCGCGCCTTTCAGTTTCACGGTTTCATGGCGCGTGGCGGCGCCGAACAGGGCCGGGTCGACGTCGAAATTGCCGCCGGTGACGATCAGGCCGTCCAGGAGATCGAGATAGCGCTCCACCGCTGCCGGCTCATGCGGCAGCACCAGCGGCACGCCGCCACTTTCGGTCACCGCCGAGCAGTAATTCTGCCGCAGGGCATACCAGGGGAATTTCGAATAGCCGCCGGGCTCTTCGGAATCGAGGGTGATGCCGATCAGGGGGCTGCGGGGTGATTTGGGCGTGGTCATAGGGTCTTATAGGCCGGCCCGGCTTGCTTGACGAGAGGGCCGGCTTGCTTGACGGCGGAAGACGGCTCCCGCAGGCTTGCCCCGATGACCCAGACACCCATGGATATCGCCCTGACCGAAGCCCGCGCCGCGCAAGACCGCGGCGAGGTGCCGATCGGCGCCGTGATCGTGGATGGGGTGACCGGCCAGGTGGTCGCCCGGGCCGGCAACGAGACGCGGGCGCTGAACGACCCCACCGCCCATGCCGAGGTGCTGGCGATCCGCCGCGCCGCCGCCACCCTGGGGGCGGAGCGGTTAAGCGGTTGCGACCTCTACGTCACCCTAGAGCCCTGCACGATGTGCGCTGCAGCGATCAGCTTCGCGCGGTTACGCCGGCTTTATTACGGCGCGGAAGACCCCAAGGGCGGCGGTGTGGCGCATGGTGCGCGCGTCTTCGCACAGCCGACATGCCATCACCGGCCCGAGGTCTATGGCGGCATCGCCGAGACCAGTTCTGCTGCACTGTTGCGCGACTTTTTCGCGGCCAGGCGCTGAACCCCAAGATCATTTTGGGGCGCTGATCCACTGCCGATATTGGTCCAGTCCCTAGCCGAAGCCGGCGCGCGGGCCTAAACTCCCCCGCGTATCCGCTATCGGTTAACTAGAAATAGGGAAGAAACACATGGACTTCGAATTCTCCGACCGCGTCAGGGACCTGCAAGAAAAAGTCTCGCGCTTCATGGACGATCATGTCTATCCGAATGAGCATCGCTTCCACGAGGAAGTGGCCAAGGGCGATCGCTGGCAGCCGACGGCTGTCGTCGAGGAGCTGAAGGAAAAAGCCAAGGCGCAGGGGCTGTGGAACCTGTTCCTGCCGGAAAGCCATCGCGGCGCCGGCCTCAAGAATCATGAATATGCCACGCTCTGCGAGATCATGGGCCGCGTGCACTGGGCACCGGAAGTGTTCAACTGCTCGGCGCCCGACACTGGCAACATGGAAGTGCTGGAGCGGTATGGCACCGACGAGCACAAGAAGGAGTGGCTGGAGCCGCTGCTGGCCGGCAAGATCCGTTCGGCCTTTGCCATGACCGAACCGGCGGTGGCTTCGTCAGACGCCACCAATATCGAGTCCTCCATCCGCAAGGACGGCGACTCCTATGTGATCAACGGTCGCAAATGGTGGACTTCGGGGATCGGCGATCCGCGCTGCAAGATTCTCATCTTCATGGGCAAGTCGGACGCCAACAATCCCAACAAGTACCAGCAGCAGTCGATGATCCTGGTGCCGCGCGATGCCAAGGGCGTCAACGTCCTGCGCATGCTGCCGGTGTTCGGCTATGACGATGCGCCGCATGGCCATGGCGAGGTGGTGTTCGACAATGTGCGGGTGCCGGCCTCCAACATGCTGCTGGGCGAGGGCCGCGGTTTCGAGATCGCCCAGGGGCGTCTCGGTCCGGGCCGCATCCATCACTGCATGCGCCTGATCGGCCAGGCCGAGCGTGCGCTGGAAAAGATGTGCAAGCGCGCCAAGAGCCGCGTCGCCTTCGGCAAGCCGGTGGCGGAGCAGACCGTGACGCTGGAGCGCATCGCCGATGCCCGCATCATGATCGACCAGGCCCGTTTCCTGACGCTGCATGCAGCCTGGAAGATGGACACGGTCGGCAACAAGGCGGCCCGCAAGGAAATCGCCATGATCAAGGTGGCGGCGCCGCTGATGGCCTGCCAGGTGATCGACTGGGCCATGCAGGTGCATGGCGCGGCCGGCGTTTCGGAAGACTTCGGCCTTGCCGCGGCCTATGCGCAGGCGCGCACGCTGCGCTTCGCCGACGGTCCCGATGAAGTGCATCGCAACCAGATCGGCCGGCTCGAGCTGGACCGCTGGAATTAAAGTTCGACCACAAAAAAGCAGAGCCTCCCCATGACTGTTGAATCCTACTTCTCCGCCACCTATGCCGAGGCGCGCGACAAGTTCCGTGCCGCGGCAAAGGAGGCGGGTGCCACGCTTACCGTTTACGAGAATCCCAAAGCCAAGGGACCGAACGGCGAGACCCTGACCACCGATGTGGCCTGCCTGGGCCCGCAGGATGCCGAGAGCGTCTACATGACGACCTCGGGCACCCATGGCGCCGAAGGTTTCTGCGGCTCCGGCGCGCAGATCGGCCATTTCAGGGACAAGCTGTTCAGCGCCATGTCGCCGAAGACCAAGGCGGTGATGATCCATGCGATCAATCCGCATGGCTTTGCCCATGTGCGTCGGGTGACGGAAGACAATGTCGACCTGAACCGCAACTTCCAGGACTTCTCCAAGCCGCTGCCCAAGAACGCGGCCTATGAGGAAGTGCATGACCTGCTGCTGCCGGCCCATTGGGAAGGCCAGGGCCGTGCGGCCGCCGACCAGGCGATCCTGGACTACCAGACGAAGCACGGCGCCTTCGCCTTCCAGTCGGCGATGTCGGGCGGCCAGTATTCGCGCCCGGACGGCCTGTTCTTCGGCGGCCAGAAGCCGACCTGGTCGAACGAGACCTTCCGCCGCATCCTGAAGGAGCATGTGCCCGCCAGCGCAAAGAAGCTGGTCAGCATCGACTTCCATACCGGCCTTGGTCCCATGGGCTATGGCGAGCCGATCTATGTCGGCCCGGAAGACCCGGCCTATTACACCCGGGCCAAGACCATGTTCGGCCCGGAAGTGACCAATCCGAATGACGGCAGCTCCACCTCGGCGCGTGTCACCGGCACGGTGCCGGAGGCTTTCCTCGACCTGCCGAAGTCTGTCGAAGTGACTGCCATCGCGCTCGAATACGGCACCCAGCATTGGCAGCAGGTGACCGAGGCGCTGCGTGGCGACCACTGGCTGTTCGCGCGCGGCGGTGGCGATCTGTCCTCGCCTCTGGCCAAGCAGATCAAGCAGAAGATCCGCGATGCCTTCTATACCGATACGACGCCCTGGAAGGCGGCGATCTACGGGCGCGCCGCCGATTTCGCGCTCCGCGCCTTCCGCGGCCTCGAAGGCTGAAGACCACGCCATAAAAAAGAAAATGGCGGCAGGATCGCTCCTGCCGCCATTTTTTATGTCGGGATGGACGGCTGCTTAGTGATGCAGTTCGGCCAGGCGCTGGGCCCGGGTGATGTCGGGCAGACGCGCGGCATATTCTTCCTCGCCCACCATCATACGCTCCAGCTCCTGGCGGGCGCGGGCCAGACGGCTGCGGATGGTGCCGATGGGGCAGTTGCAGACCTTGGCGGCTTCCTCGTAGGACATGCCATGGCCGACGACCAGCACCAGCGTTTCGCGCTGGGCCTTGTTCAGCTTGCCGATGGCAGTCATCAGCTCACCCAGCACCAGGCTGTCTTCCTGCGGGGCCTTCACGGCCATCAGGTTCTCGATGGCGGAGTTGTCGCCAAATGTCGTGGCTTCGCGGCGGCGGCGGCGAGCCTGATCGATATGCTGATGGCGCATGATGGTGAAAACCCAGGCCTTGAAATTGGTGCCGGGCTGGAACTGGTCGGACTTGGCCAGGACGCGCATGGCGGTCTCCTGAGTCAGGTCTTCAGCCCAGCTGCGGTCGCGGGTGAGCATGATGGAAAAGGCTTTGAGGGAGGGGAGGGTTTCCAGCAGCAGGCCGTGAATATTGTCGGTCATGGGAGACGTCCTCTTATGTGTTTTTGACGTAATGACTGGATGAACAGTGCGTCGTCAGTGACACAGAGGATGGGCTTCGGGCCGGCTCGCAGCCAGCGATAAGGCTGGGACATGCCGTGACAATGCTGCGACCGGGAAAGCCGGAAAACCGCTAAAATCTATAGTGTTTTCAGTGCTTTGGCCTGGCTTTGGCGGTTGTGATATTGCTGGTTCCGAGATCGGTCAGCTGTTCCTGCAGCAGCGGCAGGGCGCGGTCGAGCCAATCGTTGAAATGCTGGCTTTGCAGGGTTTTCGCGGTGAATTGCTCTGCTGGCTGAGCGGAGTCAGCAGTGAAATCCTGCGCAGGCATTTCAGCGCCGGTCCCGCTCATTTCCAAAGATGCCTTCTCACGCTTCGACATATTTCCCCGCGCGGCCGACCCGGCCATCACGCCCCAGACTGGCCTCGCTAGAGGCGAATTGCCTGCCGACAGTCTGTGCCGGCACCTCAACACCTGCAATCCCGAATGACGGAGCGGTTACAAGGTTCCCGAAATATATGCGATCAGGCGGTGACCGAAGGGGTAGCTGTGTCAAGTGCAGCAAAGACCGCGATGGACCGGAACCCTCCGTATGCGACCCCGTTAGGTTTGCATGGGAGCGAGGCAGCTCCCTTGATCTTTCAATAACGGAGGAAACTACCATGGCTGACCGCCTGATCTCGGCCGATAAGGTCGAAGGCACCACCGTCTACAATCCCAGCGGCGACAAGCTCGGGTCGATCAACAACGTCATGATCGACAAGACCACCGGCAAGGTCGCCTATGCCGACATGTCTTTCGGCGGTTTTCTGGGGATCGGCGACCGTCACCACCCGCTGCCCTGGAGCATGCTGAAATACGATGCGAAGCAGGGCGGCTATGTCGTCAACCTGGATAAGAAGAAGCTGGAAGGCGCGCCGAATTACGGCAACGACGACCGGCTGAACTGGGAAGACGAGAGCTGGGGCCGCAAGGTGCATGACTATTACGGCGTACCGCCGTTCTGGATGTAAGCCTTCACGACGCAGTGAGGAAAGGGCGCCCCGGCATATCTGTCCGGGGCGCTTTTTTTATTCCTCGTCGCCGTCGACCAGAGTCCAGGCCTGGTTGGCGACCGAGCGCCCGAGCGCGGCATAGGCCTTGATGGCAGGCGTGGCGGCGCCATTGCCCTGACTGCGTTTAATGATTCCCTGCGCCGTGACAGCGACGCGCAGAAGGGCAAAGGCCAGATAGAAATTCCAGTGCGGAATGTTGTCGCGAGCGCTGCAGCGGCAATAGGCGGCGATGTAATCGGGTTCGCCGGGAATGCCGGTGTCGAGGAAGTCGATACCCTGCAGGCTGCCCATGCCGGGAATGGTGACGCGCCAGGGCATGCAGTGAATGGCCAGATCGGCCAGCGGATGGCCCAGCAGCGCCAGATCCCAGTCCTGGATCGCTACCACACGCGGCTCGGTGGGATGAAAGGTCAGGCTGTCGAGCCGGAAGTTGCCATGCATCAGGCTGGTGACATTGTCGTCGGGAATGTGATCGGGCAGCCAGGCGAGCAGGCGCTCCATGGCGCTGATCTCTTCGGTCTGATTGCTGCGGTACTGCTCGATCAGCGCCGTCACCTGCCGGTTCAGGTAATCCAGCCCGCTGCCGTTGGCGGGGAGGCCGGTCTGGCCGGGCAGCAGGCCATGCACGCGGGCCAGCGTGTCGGCCATCGCCTCGTAATGGGCCTGCCGCTGTTTGGCGTCCATGCCGGGCAGGTTGGGGTCACGGAAATGCCGTCCTGAAACATAATCCAGCAGATAGAAGGGCGTGCCGATCACCGTGTCATCGGTGCAGACATGCAGCGGCGTCCCGATCGGCATGCCGGCCGCATGCAGGGCGCGCAGCAGGGTGAAATCACGGTCGATGGATTCGGCCAGAGACATGCCCTTGCGCGGCTGCAGGCGCTTGCGCAGTACGGCATTGCGGCCGGGGCTGTGCAGCATGAAGGCGGGATTGGCCACCGAACCCTTGAACTGCTGCACGTTCAGCGGGGGCTTGAACTCGGGAAGATGCTTGGCGATATATGCCGTTAACCTGGCCTCGTCGAACCGGTGTTGCGGTTGTACGGGGGTCAGGTCGGCCGCTGCCATGCCTTATTTGCTCCCCGTCATCCTCTGCACCAGCGCCCAGGCCTGCTCGGCGATCGGCTTGGCACGTTTGCCGGATTCGATCGCATGCTGACTGGCGGCGGTGCCGTCCTTCACCCGTCCCATGATGCCCTGCAGGATGCCGGCGATCCGGAACATGTTATAGGCCATGTAGAAGTCGAGATGCGGAATGCCGTCGCGGCCGGTGCGCTTGCAGTAGGTCGCGAGATAGTCCTGCTCGGTGGGAATCCCCAAGGCAGTGAAGTCGACACCGGCGACGCCACGGAAGGTTTCGGGCGCCAGCCGCCAGGACATCAGGTGATAGCTGAAATCGCCGAGCGGGTGGCCCAGCGTTGACAGCTCCCAGTCCAGCACCGCGATTACGCGTGGCTCGGTCGGATGGAAGATCATGTTGTCCATGCGGTAATCGCCATGGACGATGCTGGTTTCCTCGCCTGGCGGAATATTGGCCGGCAGCCATTCGATCAGATGGTCCATGGCCGGAATCGATTCCGTCTCCGAGGCCTTGTACTGCTTGCTCCAGCGGGCGATCTGGCGGGCGAAGTAATCGCCGGGCTTGCCGTAATCGCCCAGGCCAATAGCGGCGTAATCCACTTTGTGAAGGGCAGCGATGGTGCGGTTCATCGCATCGAAGATGCCGGCGCGCTCTTCGGGATTCATGCCAGGCAGACGCTGGTCCCACAGAATGCGGCCTTCGACGCAGTCCATCACATAGAAGGCGGTGCCGATGACGCTGTCGTCCTCGCACAGGCCATAGGTGCGGGCGACAGGCACATCGGTCTGGCCCAGCGCGGTGATAACACGGTATTCGCGATCGACCGCATGGGCCGATGGCAGCAGCTTGCCCGGCGGCTTGCGACGCAGCACGTATCTCTTTGCCGGCGTCACCAGCATGAAGGTGGGATTGGACTGGCCGCCCTTGAACTGGTGCACCGTCAGCGGGCCGCGATAGTCAGCCACATTGGCCTTCAGCCAGGCCTCCAGCGCACCTTCATCGAACTTGTGACGCTCCTGCACCGGCATGGTGCCGACGAAGCGGTCCTGATCGCTCATACCCTGTTTCCTCTTGTCGTTGGAGCGCCAATACGCGCCGCTCAAGGCCTACGATAGACAAGCGGGACAGGGGGACGCAACCGCCCTCTGAAAGACGGGCGGATGCTGTTGTTATTGTTGGTCTGCGGTCAGGTTTTCCGCTCGCGCTCAATGGCGCGCCAGCCAATGTCGCGGCGGCAGAAGCCTTCCGGCCAGCGGATGCGGTCGACGGCGGCATAGGCGCGCGCCTGTGCATCGCCGATGGTCCTGCCCAGGCCACAGACACCCAGCACCCGCCCGCCATTGGCGAGGATGGCGCCATCGGCTCGCGCGGCGGTGCCGGCATGGAAGATAACCGTGTCCGCTTCGGTCGCAGCGGCATCAAGGCCTTCGATGACCGTACCCTTGCGCGGTTCAGCGGGATATCCTTCGCCGGCCATCACCACGCAGAGCGCGGCTTCATCGCGCCAGCGCAGATCGAAATCCTTCAGCACGCCGTCGCGCGACGCGATCAGCGCCGGCAGCAGGTCGGATTTCAACCGCAGCATCAGGGTCTGGCATTCCGGATCGCCGAAGCGGGTATTGTATTCGATCAGCTGCGGCCCGGTCCTGGTGATCATCAGGCCGGCGAACAGCACGCCCTTGAAGGGCGCGCCTTCTTGGATCATGGCATCCACCGTGGGGAGGATGATGCGCTGCATCACCTCCTGCTGCAGGGCCGGCGTCAGCACCGGCGCGGGGGAATAGGCGCCCATGCCGCCGGTATTCGGCCCGGTATCGCCATCGCCGACGCGTTTGTGATCCTGCGCCGAAGCCAGCGCCAGGGCATACTTGCCGTCAACCAGGGCGAAGAAGCTGACTTCCTCGCCTTCCAGGAATTCCTCGATCACCACTTCAGCACCGGGGACGGCGAACAGCGCCGTATTGGCCTCCAGCGCCTCGTCCAGGGTCATCGCCACGGTCACGCCCTTGCCGGCGGCCAGGCCATCGGCCTTCACCACGATGGGCGCGCCCTGCTGGCGGATGAAGGCTTCCGACGACGCTGCATCCTTGAAGCGGCCATAGGCTGCCGTCGGGATGCCGTATTTGGCGCAGATGTCTTTCGTGAAGCCTTTCGAACCTTCCAGCCGGGCCGCGGCGGCGGTCGGGCCGAAACAGGCAAAGCCGTTGGCCTCCAGATGATCGACAAGGCCGATCACCAGCGGCGCTTCCGGGCCGACCACGACGAAATCGATATGCTCGTCGCGGCAGAGCTGCAGCACGGCATCGCGGTTCAGCGGATCGACCGCGGCCAGCTTGGCCACCTGGCCGATTCCGGGGTTGCCCGGCGCGCAGACCAGCTTGTTGACCAGCGGCGAGGCGGAAAGGGCCCAGCACAGGGCATGTTCGCGCCCGCCCGATCCGATGACGAGAAGGTTCATGTCTGTCCCCTGGGATGATTGGGCGACTGGAGGAATGGCGGCAATGTTTGTATCATGGCCGAAGCAGACGCAAGGCTTCCCCGATGAGCGATTTTGAGCAGGATGCGGGCGCGCCCGCGGCCCCCGGAAATGTCCCGGAATATACGGTTACCGAGCTCTCCCTGCGGCTGAAACGCAGCATCGAGGAGGGGTTCGGCTGGGTCCGGGTCCGGGGCGAGATTTCCGGCTTCAAGCGGGCTGCCTCCGGCCATCTCTACTTTTCGCTGAAGGATGCCGATTCGGTCCTCGACGGCGTGTGCTGGAAGGGCAGTGCCGCCCGCCTCGGGGTGAAGCCCGAGGACGGGATGGAGGTGATCTGCTCGGGCAAGCTGACCAGCTATCCCGGCCGCTCCAAGTATCAGATGGTGGTCGAGCGCATGGAGCTGGCCGGTCTGGGCGCGCTGATGGCCCTGCTGGAGCAGCGCAAGCAGAAGCTGGCCGCCGAAGGGCTGTTCGCGCCCGAGCGCAAGCGTCCCCTGCCGTATCTGCCGCGTGTGATCGGCGTGGTGACCTCGCCGACCGGCGCCGTAATCCGCGACATCCTGCATCGCCTGGCCGACCGCTTCCCGACCCATGTGCTGGTCTGGCCGGTGCTGGTGCAGGGCGAGGGTGCTGCAGCGCAGGTGGCAAATGCCATCCGCGGTTTCAATGCCCTGCCTGAAGGCGGCGTTGTGCCGCGGCCCGACCTGCTGATCGTGGCGCGCGGCGGCGGCAGTCTGGAAGATCTGATGGCCTTCAACGAGGAGGTCGTGGTGCGCGCCGCCGCCGCCTCGGATATCCCGCTGATCTCGGCCGTGGGCCACGAGACCGACACCACGCTGATCGATTTCGCCTCCGACCGTCGCGCGCCGACGCCCACGGCCGCGGCGGAAATGGCTGTGCCGGTGCGGATGGAACTGGTCTCCACCGTCGCTGGCTATGACGAGCGCATGCGCCGCGGCATGGCGCGTATGGTGCGCGAAAAGCGCCAGCATCTGGATGCGCTGGGTCGCGGTTTGCGGGGCCCGCGCGAGCAGCTCGACATGGCGCGGCAGCGCTTCGACGATCTGTCCGACCGCCTGCGTCATGCGCTGCGCGTCGGCGTGGCGGCGCAGCGGTCACGCATGGAGACCATGATGGCCAAGCTGCGGCCTGCGCTGCTCCGGCGCGAGGCGGCGGATTATCGCCGTCGTCTGGCCGAGGCCGATGCCCGGCTGCTGCGCGCCATTCGCCAGCGTCAGGCCGATGCCCTGCAGCGCCTGACCCAGCCGGCCAAACTGCTGGAAAGCCTGTCCTACAGAAACGTGCTGTCACGCGGCTTTGCCGTCGTCTATGGCGCCGATGGTCGGGCGCTGAAGGATGCCGCCGCCATGGTGTCGGGGGCGGCCGTCACCATCGAGATGCAGGACGGCCGCCGCGATGCGCAGATCGTCGGCGGTGGCGGAACTGCACCCCGGCGCAATCCGGCGCCGGTGACGAAACCAACCAAGCAGGAAAGCCTGTTCTGATGCAGAGCCCGCCTCTACCGCGTGAAACCGAAGCCCGGGTGCATTACCGCGATGGCACCTTCGACATCGTCTTTCCGGGGTCTTATGTCATTTGCGCGGTGACCGGCCAGCGTATTCCGCTGGAGCGTCTGCGCTACTGGAGCGTCGACCGCCAGGAGGCCTATGCCGATGGCGTGGTGGCGACCCGCGGCATGGTGACCGATCCGGTGAAGCGCGCATGATCCGCTGGCTGGCCGCACTGCTTCTGCTGCTGAACGGGCCGGCCATTCTTCATGAAGCATGGGCCAATAGCGCGCCGGCGGGTCTGTCCTGGCAGGGCGATTTCAGCCAGGGCGGCCTGGTGATCGGCACGGCGCAGCCGGGCATCCAGCTCATGCTGGGCGAACGCCCGGTGCCGGTGGCGAAGGACGGCCGCTTTGTCTTCGGCTTCGGGCGCGACGAACCGGCGCAGGCGAACCTGACGATCCGCCACGCCGGCGGGCAGAGTGAGGCGGTTTCGCTCGCCATCGCGCCACGGCAATACGACATCCAGCGTATCGACGGCCTGCCGCCGGCGCAGGTGACGCCGCCGCCCGGTTTGCTGGAGCGGATCAAACGCGAGAATGCCAAGATCGCGGCGGCGCGCCAGCGCAATATGCCGGTGCAGGACTTCATGCAGGGCTGGATCTGGCCGGCGCAGGGACCGGTTTCCGGTGTCTATGGCAGTCAGCGCATTCTGAACGGCGAGCCGCGGCAGCCGCATTTCGGCCTCGATATCGCGGCGCCGGCCGGCAGTCCGGTGGTGGCGACGACCGACGGCGAGGTGACGCTGGCCGAGAAGGATATCTATTACACCGGCGGTACCGTGATCATCGATCATGGCATGGGCATCAACGGCGCCTATTCGCATCTGCAGACGGTGACCGTGAAGGTGGGGCAGCGTGTGAAGCAGGGCGAGCAGATCGGCACGGTGGGGGCGACCGGTCGCGCCACCGGCCCGCATCTGGACTGGCGGGTGAACTGGTTCGATGTGCGGATCGATCCGCAGCGGCTGTTGCCGCCGAAACCGTAACGGTCAGCGCTTCCAGCGCTTGTGAACCCAGAACCACTGTTCGGGATGGGCGCGGATCCAGCTTTCGATCCTGCCGTTCAGCAGCAGCATGGCGTTGTAGACATCGCGCTCGCGATTGCCGGTATTCTCCAGCCGCAGCGGCGCTTCCACCGTGACGCGGAACCGGGCGCCATCCAGGCGCTGCACATAAGCCGGCACCACCGGGCAGTCGGCGCGCAGCGCCAACTCGGCAATCGCCGGCGCGGTCATCGCTTCCTCACCGAAAAACGGCACGGGAATGCCGGTGCTGAGCTTCTGGTCGATCAACATGGCCAGGCTTTCATTCTGCTTCAGCGCCTTCAGCAGTTCACGCGCGGCCTGCATGCCCTTGGGCACCAGGCGGCCGCCTACGGCCTGGCGCTGTTTCTGCAGCAATTCCTCGGTCAGCGGATTGTTGGCGGCGCGGTAGACCTGCACCAGCGGCAGGCCGTAGTGGGTTGCGGCCAGCCCCAGCAGTTCCCAGTTGCCGTAATGCGCCGAGAACAGGATCGTCGGCTTGCCGGTCTGGCGGATGGCATCGATATGTTCCAGGCCGATGATCTCAACCCGGCCGGTCCTGGCTGCGATTTCAGCACCGATATCGTCGAGATGGGCATATTCCGCCATCACGCGGCCGAGATTGTCCCACATGCCGCGAAGAATGTCCTGATGCTGCTCCGGCGAAAGATCGGGCATGGCGCGTTGCAGGTTGCCCAGCGCGTGTTTGCGTATGCCGAAGCGGGGGCCCAGCTTGCGGCCGATCCAGCCGCCGAAGGCCGATGCGGTATCGAGCGGCAGCGCACCAAAGATCGCAAGTGCCGTACGGGCGCCCCAGTAGGCGACATATTCATGCGGCTCGGCGCGATCAAACACGGCTGAGCTTGTCCGTCAGGAAGGCGTCAATCCGTTCGGGTGCCGAGAAGGTCAGGTTGACGCGCAGCACATCCACCATGGCCCGCGCGGCAGGCGGCAGGCGCACCTGGTCCTTGGCCGTCGTCACCGGAATGGCGTTCAGGCGATGCGCGGCTTCCACCAGTCGCATGATGGTATCTTCGGTGTAGGGGGCGTGATCGGGGAAGGTTTCCATCCGGACGATTGTGGCGCCCAGCTGTTGCAGGGATGTGAAAAACTTTTCCGGCCGGGCGATGCCGGCAAAGGCCAGCACCCGGCGCTCGCGCAGACGTACGGCATCGGCCGGATTGGCATCCAGCATGGCGGTGAAAACCGGGCGGGACCCGAAACCGGGTAACGGCACCGTCGGCTTGCCGATCAGCACCACCGCATCGCTACGCGCAATGCCGACCTCGACAGGTTCGCGCAGGGGGCCGGCCGGCAGCAGCTGGCCATTGCCCAGTCCATACCCGCCATCGATCACCAGCAGGCTCAGCCGCCGTCCCAGCGCATAGGTCTGATGGGCATCGTCGGCCAGAATGCAGCTGGCGCCGGCGGTCACGGCGGCACGGGCGGCAGCGGGGCGATCACGGCCAATCCAGGTGGGGGCGGCCACGGCCAGCAGCAGAGGTTCGTCGCCCACTTCGGCGGCCGTATGGCGGCTCAGATCGACCCGCAGGGGTCCGGTCAGGGTGCCGCCATAGCCACGGCTGATGATATGAGGCTGCTGGCCTAGGGCTTTCAGGCGGGCAGCCAGAGCGATTGTGGTGGGGGTCTTGCCGGCCCCGCCGGCGACGAGGTTGCCGATGGAAATGACCGGGCGTGCAATCTCCTGCACGCCGGCGATGCGCTGGTGCAAACGGTTGCCAGCACCGTAGAGGGCCGAGATCGGACGCAGCAGGGTCGGCCAGCGCGAGCTGGTGCCGGATTGCCAGAAGCCCGGTGTGCGCCTAGCCATTGGGATCGGGTGCCGGCGCAGCCGGTTCGATCGGGACATGGCCGCAATAGCGGTCGGCCTCGGCGCACAGCGCGTTCAACGCCGCCTCGAGCCGCAAGGCGGCCTGCTCCAGTGTTTCCGTCTCGTCGCTATGCACGTCGATGGGTTCGCCCCAGAGGTAGATGCCGCGGTTGAACGGCCATGGCAGGATGAAGCGGTCCCAGGAGTTTATCACGCGCCGGCGAACAACGGCATAGGTCACCGGCAGGATCGGTGCCTTGGCCAGACGGGCGGCGGCCACGACTCCGGCGCCAGCGCGCATGCGCGGACCGCGCGGGCCGTCAGGTGTAAAGCCGGCATACTCGTTCAGCTTAAGCTGGCGCACCATGATGCGCAGGGCGGCGCGCCCGCCCTTGTCCTTGCCGCCCTCCTTGGCGCTTGAGCCACGCACGGTGCCGATGCCGAACGGATCCATGGCGCGTGCGATCAGTTCGCCATCGCGATGCTGGGAGGTCAGCATGTGCATGATGCGATCACGACGCCAGACCGGCGGAATCATCAGCAGCCGGCCATGCCAGAAAGCGAGAACAAAGGGCTTGTTCTGGGTCCAGTAACCGGCCGGATGGTCAGCGCCGCGGGTCTCCCAGCGCGTGGTCCGGTGCACCAGGCGGACATAGAAGGCGATGGCATCGGCGGCAAGTCGCACAGCCGGCTTGCTTCGCTGAATGCGCTTCCACAACCCGGCCATAGTCAGGCGGTCGCCTCGACAGCGAACTGCGTCGCATAGAGGCGGGCATAGATGCCGTTGCGCGCCAGCAGTTCGGTATGGCTGCCCTGTTCGATCAGACGGCCATGATCCAGTACGAAGATGACGTCGGCGTCGATCACCGTCGACAGGCGATGAGCGATCACCAGGGTGGTGCGGCCCCGCATCAATTCGCCGAGCGCGGTCTGGATCAGGCGTTCGGATTCGGTGTCCAGCGCGCTGGTGGCTTCGTCCAACAGCAGGATCGGGGCATCGCGCAGCATGGCGCGGGCAATGGCGACGCGCTGGCGTTGCCCACCGGAGAGCTTGACGCCGTTCTCGCCAACGATGGTGTCGTAGCCCTGCGGCAGGCTCGTGATGAAGTCATGGGCGGCGGCATGGCGGGCGGCAGCCTCGATATCCGCCTGGCTGGCATCGGGCCGGCCATAGGCGATATTGGCGCGGATGCTGTCGTCAAACAGGGTCAATTCCTGGCTGACGAGGGCGATATTGCGGCGAAGCGATGCAACCGTCACATCGCGCACATCCTGGCCGTCGATCAGCACGCGGCCTTCGGTGGCGTCATAGAAGCGCGGCACCAGATTGAGCAGCGTGGATTTGCCGGCGCCGGATGCGCCGACAAGGGCGGCTTTCCGGCCCGGCGGCACCAGCAGCGAAATCGACTGCAGGGCCGCCTTGTCCTCGGCATAGCGGAAGCTGACATTGTCCAGGCGGATTTCACCGGCCGGGACCTGCAGCGGTTTGGCATCCGGACGCTCGGCGATCTTCGGCTGGATGTCCAGAATGCCGAAGATGCGTTCGGCGGCGGCCAGGCCTTCCTGCATGGAGGTCTGCATCGTGGCCAGCGACTTCAGCGGCTGATAGGCGGTCAGGGCGGCATAGATGAAAGCGGTGAGCGTGCCGAGCGTCAGGGTTTCGCTGTTGCCCCCGATATAAATCACCACGGCAACCGCGATGCCGCCCAGTGCCTCGGTGGTGGGACTGGCGGCGGCGCGGGCCCGCACCACCTTCATGAAGTGGCTGAGGCGGGTATCGACCGAGGCGCGGGCCCGCTCGATCTCGCGCTGTTCCATGCCATAGGCCTTGACCATCCGCGCGCCCTCGAAGGTCTCGCTCAGGATCGAGGTCAGTTTGCCGGTTTCCTGCTGGCCGCGCGCCGAATTCTTGCGTGCCTTCTTGCCCAGACGCCGCGTGGACAGGCCGACGAAGGGGAAGATGACGCAGACGATCAGCGCAAACTGCCAGTTCATGCTGAACATGACGCCGGTGAGGAAGATCAGGCTGAGCGCATCCTTGACCATACCGGTCATGGCTTTGGTGACGGCTTCGCGCAGCAGGCCGGCATCGTAGAGGAAACTGGCGATCAGCTTGCCGGAATGCATCTCGTGCAGCCAGGCGAGATCGGCGCGGATGAAATGGCTGTAGAGCCGAATCTGTGTATCGGCGATGACCCGCTCGCCGAAGCTGGTCATCAGCGTGCCTTCGAAATAGCTTGCCACGCCCTTGACCACCACCACGACGATCACGGCCAGCGGAACCATCGTTGTCCAGTAGGGATCGCGCTGGGTGAAGACCTGGTCGATGGCCGGTTTGAGCAGCCAGGCCGTGGCGGCGGTCATGGCCGCCACCACGATCATGCTCAGCAGCGCCAGTGCCAGCGAACCCATATGCGGGCGCACCTGCTCGACGAACAGTCGCCGCAGCAGACTGCTGCTGCTGGCTGCGGCCGCCGGGCGGCTGTCGGAGGAGGTGGGCGAGGTCACCGGAAATCCGTCCCAATCAATGAGTTACGCTGGCTGCTATAGCATGCAGCCGGGTTCCCGGCCACCCTGACTCGGAGCCGGGACCGGAAAACGGGTTCGGTGCGGCAGGCGCGCGGCGCGGCCCTTACAGGCGCTGCCTGGCCGCCGCCGCCACGGCTTCCGCCGTGATGCCGAAATGCTTGTAGAGCTGGTCGATCGGGCCCGAGGCACCGAAGCTGCTCATGCCGACGAAACCGCCCTTGATGCCGAGATACTTGTCCCAGCCCTGACGCACACCGGCTTCGACGGCGACGCGCACGGTATTGGGGCCCAGCACCTGCTCCTGGTACGTGACTTCCTGAGCGTCGAACAGCTCGAAGCTGGGCATCGAGACCACGCGGGTCGGGATGCCGTCTTTCTGCAGCAGATCGCGGGCGGTCATCGCGATAGCGACTTCCGAACCGGTGGCCAGCAAGGTCACCTTGGCCGCGCCATCGGCGGCAGCCAGTTCGTAGCCGCCCCTGGCGACCAGATTGTCGGCCGTATGAGTGTTGCGCACGGTGGGCAGATCCTGGCGGGTGAGCGCCAGCACGGCCGGACGATCCTTGCTCTGCAGGGCAACCTGCCAGGCTTCGGCGGTTTCCACCGCATCGGCCGGACGCAGCACCAGCAGATTCGGCATGGCGCGCAGCGAGGCGATATGTTCCACCGGCTGGTGCGTCGGGCCGTCTTCGCCCAGGCCGATCGAGTCATGGGTCATCACGTAGACGACGCGCTGGTGCATCAGGGCCGAGAGGCGGATCGAGGGGCGGCAATAGTCGGTGAAGACCAGGAAGGTGCCACCATACGGGATGAAGCCGCCATGCAGGGCGATGCCATTCATCGCCGCCGCCATGCCATGCTCGCGCACGCCGTAATAGATGTAGCGACCGCTGAAGTCGCCGGGCTTGATAGGGGCCAGGCTTGCGGTCTTGGTGTTGTTCGAGCCGGTGAGATCGGCCGAACCGCCAAGCGTTTCCGGCACCACCGGATTGATCACTTCCAGCGCCATCTGCGAGGATTTGCGCGTCGCCCATTTCGGCTTCTCGGCGCTCAGCTTGGCCTTGTAGTCGATGATGGTCTGGTTGAACGTGGCGGGCAGGTCGCCCTTGAAGCGGCGCTCCCATTCGGCGCGCTGTTCGGCCGGTAGGGCGGCGAACTGCTTGCTCCAGGCGGCGAATTTCGCGGCTCCGGCGGCGCCGACACTGCGCCAGGCCTTCAGGATCGCCTCGGGAATCTCAAACGGCGCATGGGGCCAGCCCAGCTTCTCGCGGGCACCCTTGATCTCGTCGCCACCTAGGGGCGAACCGTGGGTCGCCGCCGTGCCGGCCTTGGTCGGCGCGCCGTAACCGATCACGGTGCGGCAGGCGATCATGCTCGGCTTGTCGCTGTTCTGGGCGGCGGCAATCGCTGCGGCGACGGCATCGGCGTCATGGCCATCGACGGCGATGGTGTTCCAGCCGCTGGCCTGGAAGCGCTTGATCTGGTCGTCGGAGACCGAGAGGCTGGTCGGGCCGTCGATGGAAATCTGGTTGTCGTCCCACAGTACGATCAGCTTGTTCAGCTTCAGATGGCCGGCCAGCGAAATGGCCTCGTGGCTGATGCCTTCCATCAGGCAGCCGTCGCCGGCGATCACATAGGTATAGTGATTGCTCAATGTGTCGCTGAACTGAGCTGCAAGCGCGCGTTCGGCCAGCGCCATGCCCACGGCAGTCGCGATGCCCTGGCCCAGCGGGCCGGTGGTGGTCTCGATGCCGGCGGCATGGCCGAATTCCGGATGGCCGGCGGTACGTGCGCCGATCTGACGGAAGTTCTTCAGCTCGTCCAGCGTCATGTCGGCATAGCCGGTCAGATGCAGCAGCGAATAGATCAGCATCGAACCATGGCCGGCCGACAGCACGAAGCGGTCGCGATCGGCCCAGGTCGGGTTCTGCGGGTCGAATTTCAGGAAACGGCTGAACAGAACGGTCGCGACATCGGCCATGCCCATCGGCATGCCCGGATGGCCCGAATTGGCCTTTTGCACGGCATCCATCGACAGGGCGCGGATGGCATTGGCCATGTCGGCATGGCTGGCGGAAGCCG
The DNA here is from genome assembly GCF_058806975.1 of Ferrovibrio sp. GW821-FHT12E11. NCBI lineage: Bacteria > Pseudomonadati > Pseudomonadota > Alphaproteobacteria > Rhodospirillales > Rhodospirillaceae > Ferrovibrio > Ferrovibrio sp. GW821-FHT12E11. The sequence goes on along the minus strand of NZ_JBXAQG010000001.1, from coordinate 719,018 downwards.
TGTGACGGGGGAAGGCGGTGGCGGCCTGCAGCATGTCGTCAAAATCCCGCATTGGAAGCAGCAAAATCGGGCGCGACCATGCCGGGCAAAGCCGCCCCCGTCAACCCATGCTCGCCCGGGGCGGAAAGCTGCTGGAATCGTGCTGAAATTCCCCGTTGGCCGGCGTTTTCCGGGGACGATTCTCCGGCGGGGTCTGCGGCCTCGCCGGAGTCGCTGCCGATCAGCCCCGCAGCTTGAAGAAACCGACCAGCTGGGCCAGTTCGGCGGCCTGGTTGGCCAGCGCCTGGGCCGAGGCCGAGGTTTCTTCGACCAAGGCACCGTTGCGCTGGGTCATTTCATCCATATTGCCCACCGCGGTGTTGACCTGATCCAGGCCGGTGGCCTGTTCGCGGCTGGCGGCGGCGATCTCGGCCACGATGTCCGATACCTTCTTGATGGCCGCAACGATTTCGGTCAGCGATGCGCCGGTCTGGTTCACCAGGGTCGCGCCGGTCTTCACCTGGGCATTCGATTCCGCGATCAATGCCTTGATGTCTTTCGACGCATTGGCCGAGCGTTGCGCCAGCGCACGCACTTCCTGCGCCACCACGGCAAAGCCCTTGCCGGCCTCGCCCGCACGCGCCGCTTCCACCGAAGCATTCAGCGCCAGCAGGTTGGTCTGGAAGGCGATCTCGTCGATCAGGCCGACAATGTCGCTGATCTTCTGCGCGCTGCTCTCAATCTGCGTCACGGCAGTGACGGCATTGGCCACCACGCTGCCGCCCTTTTCGGCGGTATCGCGCGCTGCTGTCGCCAGCTGGTTGGCGGCCTGAGCGTTGTCGGCATTCTGCTTCACCGTCGCGGTGATCTCGTGCATGGAGGCCGCCGTTTCTTCGATGCTGGCGGCCTGGCTTTCCGTACGGCTGGCCAGATCCTGGCTGCCGGTCGAGATTTCGGCTGCCGCTGCATTCACCGCTTCGGCATTCTCCGCCAGACGGCCGGCGAAATCGCGCAGGCGCTCGCCCATGCCGTTGACGCCGGTCTTGATCTGGCCGAACACGCCCTCGTAATTGCCCTGCACGGACTTGGTCAGGTCACCGCCGGCCATGGCGCCCATGGTGCCGGCCAATTCGCCGGTCATGGTCTGCAGGGTTGCGGCGAGCCTGTTCAGTTCCTGGCTGGTGCTCAGGAAAAAGCCGTCCTTGCCGGTTTCGTCGATGCGGCCACTAAGGTCGCCCTGGCCTACCTTGTTGACCAGCGCAGCGATCTCGTCGCCGGCCGCTTTCTCGCGGGCTTCGCGCTGGATGCGGCGCTGCTCGGACTCCTCGCGTTGCTGCGTAATGTCGGTTTCGGCCTGTTCGCGCGCGATCATGCTGTCCTTGAAGACCTGCACGGCCTTTGCCATCTGGCCTACTTCGGCACCGCGATCGACATAGGGAATCTCGGTCTGCAGATTGCCGCTGGCCAGGTCCTGCATGGCGCCGGTCATGCGCACGATCGGACCGCTGACGCGCCACTGCACGATCAGGAAGCCGAACACGGTGACCGCAATGGCTGCTGCGAGCAGCAGGCCGTTCAGGATCAGGCTCTGTTGCGTATCGGCCATCTGGGTATTCGCGCGCTTGATCAGCTCGTTCAGAGCCGTGTTGGCGATGGCGTTGAGCATATTGAGGCTTTCCGTCACCGTCGGCTGGTACTTCGCCTGCTCAACCGGTGAGGGCTGGCCGGCCGTGAACGCCTTGACGATGACTTCGCGCTCGCTGGCGATCTGGCCGGAGAAGAAGGTCTTTGCAGTATTTACCACCTCGCGCAGGCTGGCCGGCGTGTCACTGCGGGTGGCAATCGCGCTGACAACGCCCCAGGCGGTTGCGACGCGGCCGGCATCATCGGCATGAGCCGAGACATCGGTGATGGTCCAGGTTTGGCCGCCAGACATTGTCGTCAGGATGCGCAGCACCAGCGAACCCGCGTAGTTTCGGATCGTCCAGGCATTCTGCTTGGCGCTCAGCAGTTGATCGACCGTCGGATCAACCAGCTGCAGCGAGGATTCCAGAAATTCCGAAGCGGCTTCGACAGCATCGAGAAACGCCTGCGTGACACGCGTCCATTCCTGCGCAGCCTGCGGGTTGCGCTGGGCTCGCGGCTGGTTGATCGCGGCCATCATATTCGCCCGCAGGGCTTCCACGGCGTCATGCGTGGTTTTCAGTCTTGTCTGGATGGGGGCGGCGCCGGCCTGTGCGGGAAGCGCCGAGAGCATGGCATAGCCGGTGTTGTAGGCATTCCGCGCACCATCCCGGTAGGTGGTGATGTTGTCGACGGTCTCCTTCGGTGCCGGCGCTTCGGCGCGGTAGGAGATCAGGATGTTGCCGCGCTCAAGACGATGCTGCTGCAGGCTGGTGAAGAGCGCCTGGCTGATCGGCGCCAGTGTCGCCACCCGTTGCGCCGCGCGATTGCGGTCCAGCGCTGTGGATACGGCATTGATGCTGACGCCAATCAGCATCAAGCCGAGAACGCCGATGACAAGGCCCAGGGTGGTTCGGATCGATAAGGTCGGCATCAGGACGGTTCCCCTCAGGTGCGCCGCTGGGGCGCGGCGGCAATATCAGTGGGGAGACCCTAGCCGGTCTTTATGCGGTGTGCCGCTCCAAGAGGGCAGCGTTATCAATATTTAATCCCCCAATATGGAGATATTTGCGCATGCAACTATGGCGCCACCGGCCCCTGAGCCTGCTGGGCTGCGATTTGCTGCATCTGTGCGGCCGTGGCGGTATTGACCAGGCGGTCGAGGTCTAGGATGGAAACCATGCGGTCCTCGCGCGCCACCAGGGCACTGAGGAATTTGTAGTCTGCCTCCATCCCGGTCTCCGGTACCGTCTGCAGGTCGCGTTCGTTGATCGACAGGATGTCGGAAACGGAATCGACCAGCAGGCCGAAGGTGCCGGTTGCGGCCACCACGACGATGACCACATGCATGCTGGTCGGCGTGGTGCGGCCGCCGCCAAAGCGGACGCGCAGGTCGTAGATCGGCACCACCGCGCCCCGCAGGTTGATGATGCCGCGCACGAAGTCTGGGGTATTGGGCAGATTGGTCACTTCGGTCCAGGCGCGGATTTCACGCACACTCAGGATGTCGATGCCGTAGTTCTGCGCGTCGATGGCGAAGGTGAGATACTCGTTGCTGCCCGAGTGTTCGGGGCCGCTGGTCGTGCCGCGCCCCTGAGTAGCGGTTGGCAGCTGCGCCATGGCGCCCTCCTGGATTGTCTTTTGCCCTGATCCGGGCGTTTTTTAGCATAGATTCCTCTTGTATCGCGGTGATTAATTCATTGTTGTAGGACGGTCCGTCTAAAGATTTCAGGGAGGAAGGGCCAGTCATGCAACTGCCCGTCAATACATTCAAACGCGCCCTCAAAGAGCGCCGTCCCCAGATCGGCCTGTGGTGTTCGCTATGCAGCAATATCGTGGCTGAAATCCTTGCCACAGCCGGTTTCGACTGGGTGGTGCTGGATACCGAGCATTCGCCCAACGAGCTGCCGATGGTGTTGCAGCAACTGCAGGCCATGCAGATCGACGCCAATACGGCCAGTCCCGTGGTGCGCCCGCCGTGGAACGACACGGTGATGATCAAGCGCTTCCTGGATATCGGCTCGCCGAACCTGCTGCTGCCTTTTGTGCAGAATGTGGACGAGGCGAAAAAGGCGATCGCCGCCACCCGCTATCCGCCCAAGGGCGTGCGCGGCGTGTCGGGCAACCAGCGTGCCAACCGCTATGGCCTCGTGACCGACTATCATGCCAAGGCGGAAACCGAGCTGGGCGTCATCCTGCAGGTGGAGACCCAGGAAGCCGTCGGCCGGATTCCTGAAATCGCTGCGGTCGAAGGCGTGGACGGCATCTTCATCGGCCCGGCCGACCTGTCGGCCAGCCTGGGTCATCTGGGCAACGCCGCGCATCCGGAAGCGCAGGCCGAGATCATGCGGGCGCTGAAGCTGTGCAAGGAAGCCAACATGCCCGCCGGCATTCTGGCGCCCAACGAGGATGACGCGAAACGCTACCTCGATGCCGGCTTCACCTTCGTCGCCGTTGGCGTCGATCAGGGCCTGCTGACCAAGGCGACACGCGATCTAGCCAAGCGTTTCCGCGGCCATATCGGGCGCGCCTGAGCCTTACGTCTTGCGGCGAACCCAGAAGCGATAGCAATTGGCGAAAAGATCGGGATTCTCCGTCTCGATCTTTTCCCAGTTCGCCAGACTAGTGGCGGTGGGGTCGTCGGGGAATCGCGCGCGATAGCCGGTGAGCGGCTTGGGCGAATTGAACTCGAAGCCGAGAAATTCGAGGCCGGTGGCGTCGATCAGCATGCCCAGCTGCGGCAGGGTATAGCGATGCTCCTGCCGGTGAAAGATCAGGTCGCGCAGGTCGCTCAGCGTATAATAGGCGCTGGAAACGCCCAGCCGCCGCGACAGCTTGGGATGCAGCTGCGGCAGATCGGCGCGGAAGCGGCGGATATCGTCTGGCGTATCGCGATAGCCCCGTTCGGCCACCAGGGCGCGCGCCGTGACCACATCGCGGCGGCCAAGCTCGCTGTACAGGCCGAGCATCATATGGCCGCCGGGCTTGAGCAGCATGACCAGTTGCGCCAGGCCAGCGGCCGGATCGCGCAGATGGTGCAGCACGCCAAAGCTTTCGATCACGTCGAAGCGGCGTTCGATGCTGCCCAATCGCAGGATATCGGCCTGGGCGAATTCGACATTGCCGATCTTCAGTTCGTCGGCCTTGCGTTTGGCATAGGCCAGGCTGGCACGGCTCAGGTCGATCGCCAGCACCTTGGCATTGAGATAGCTGGTCGCCGCAAGGATCGCATGCAGGCCGGTCCCGCAGCCCGCCACCAAAATATCCGGGCTGGCACTGGTCCCGCTGGGAATAGTCTGGAAGGGCAGGGCTGAACGCAGGCGCAGCGAAACGTTGACGCCGCTGCCAAGCACCGGCTGGTGCCAGCGCGGAAACGGACTTTCCTCGTACATTTCCTGCACGGCGCGGCTGGTCGCATCCTCGATTGGCATCAGGGCCGGCAGATCGGCGGCAAGGCGGCGCTCCAGCAGAGGCTCGTCCAGCTGACGTCGTTTCAGTGTGGCGAACTCCGCCGGCCATTCAGCAGCTGCCAGGCGCGCGGCATCGCTGCGCCGGTAAAGCGGCTCGTATAAGGCGTAGACCCCGAAAGCGACGGCTGCCTCGGCAGGGTCGGCGGCGGCGAGATGCCGGTCGAGCTTGTCCAGGCGGCTGCGCTCGCTGTCATGCACGGGGTCGAGATATTCGGCCTGGAAGGCCCGTGTGGCCATCAGCCCGATCAGCCGGGCGTAACGCGGCAGGATCGCCGGCTGTTCCAGCGCAAGGCTGAGCAGGCCGCGCCGCAACGCGATCAGCCTCTGCTCGATGCGGGGATCCGTCACCAGCCCATGCTCCAGCCATTCTGCCAGGCCTGGCGTCTGCAAGGGATCGGGACAGTGCGGCACCGCCAGCACAGCGGCCACCTTGATGGCGGGAAGGCTGTCGATGCTTTGCAGTCCCAGGAAGGTGGGGTCGAGGCAGATCGCGCTTTCGATCACCGGGGCCAGGTCGCGCGGCTCCACACCCGGCGTGCCGAGCAGCGGCAACGCGGCGGCCACCATCGCCGGATCGGGTTTTTTCATGCGCACATCGCGCAGGGCCCTAGCGAAACCGATCTTGTAGCGGGTGTTATCGGGCGCAAACTGGTAGGCACGGCCGAAGTAACCTAGGGCCTGCTTGGCATCGCCCTTGGCCATGAGCACATAGCCCAGCATGTAATTGGTTTCGGCATGCTTGGTTGTCTGGCTCAGGGCGCTGAACATCACGCCGACGGCGGTTTCCACCTCGCCATCGGCCAGGAAGGCATGGGCGAGGCCGATATAGGCGTCGTTCATGTTGGGGTTCAGCACCATGGCGGCGCCAAAACTTTCCTTGGCGCCGGCGCGGTCGCCGGATGCCAGCAGGATATGGCCCAGCGTCAGGTGATAGCTCTCGAAATGGAAGTCGATGGCGATCGCGCGTTCGACCAGTTGGCGGGCGGTGGCCAGATCGCCGCGCTGCAGGGCGATATAGCCCTGCAGGTGTATGGCATCGGCGAAGTCGGGCTCCTGCACCAGCAGGCTATTCAGGAAGTCCTCAGCCTGCTGGTACAGCCCCGCATCGATAGCCCGCATGGCCGCGCGCAGGATTGGCAGCAGATGGGCTTTTTCAGCAATGACGGTGGGATCGGGAAGCGACATTTCGCTTTGCAGCAGGATGCGGAAGATGATTACTCTATTACTAAGGGGAACGCCCGTTTGGAGCAAACATAATGAAAACAACGCCTGTGGTTTCGGCCGACCTTGGCAAGTCGGTGTTCGCGGTGCCGCCATTGGCCCGTTATTCCGATCTGACGCTGAATGAAGACGCGAATCGGCAGCTGATCGCCCATATGGAGGCTGGCGGCATCCGCAGCCTGATGTATGGCGGCAATGCCAATGTCTACAATCTGCCGGTCAGCGAATATGCCGAGGTGCTGGAATTCCTGATCGATGCCGTGGGCGCCGATACCTGGCTGATTCCCTCTTTCGGGCCCGATTACGGCAAGCTGATCGACCAGGCGAAAATCCTGCGCGGATCCAAGGTGCCGACCGCCATGGCCCTGCCGATGACCTTTCCGGCCACATCGGATGGGATCGAGATCGGCCTGCGCCGTGCCGCCGTCACCATGGGCAAGCCGGTCATCCTTTATATCAAGTCGGATAACTACATCGCGCCGGAAGCCGCCGGTCGGCTGGTGAAAGAAGGGCTGGTCTGTGCGGTCAAGTACGGCACCGTGCGCGCCGATCCGCTGCAGGACGATTATCTGAAGCGCCTGCTCGACCATGTTGACCCCAAGCTGGTGATCAGCGGCATCGGCGAACGTCCGGCAATCCAGCATCTGCGCCATTTTGGCTTGGGCGGCTTCACGTCGGGTTCGGTCTGTATCGCGCCGCGGGGTTCGATGGCGATCCTGTCGGCGATCCAGCGCGGGGACTGGGCGCAGGCCGAACATCTGCGCGAAGCCTTCATGCCGGTGGAAGACCTGCGCGACGGCATCAGTCCGATCCGCACCCTGCACGATGCGGTCACGCTGGCCGGCATTGCCGATATGGGGCCGATGCTGCCGTTGCTCACCGGCCTGAACGCTGCGGAGCGCGCGCGGGTTCAGCCCGCGGCCCAGGCCTTGCGGGCCTGGGATGCAACGCTGGAGACCTCGGCGAGGGCTGCGGAGTAGCTATAAAAAAAGCCCCGGAGAAATCCGGGGCTTTTTCAGCAATGCTGCGGCTCAGGTGGCCGGTTTTGCAGCCTCGGCCTTCTTCTTCTCTTCCTCGACCAGTTCCTTCTTCGACAGTTTGCCGATCAGGGTCTTGGGCAGGGCCTCGCGGATTTCCATGCCGACGGGCATTTCGTGCTTGCCCAGCTTGTCTTTCAGGAAATCCTTCAGCTGCTCGAAGGTGAATGGCTGGGCATCGGGCTTCAGCTTGATGAAGGCCTTGGCCGACTGGCCGCGATACTGGTCCGGCACGCCGATCACGGTGCATTCCTCCACGCTCGGATGCTCGTAGATGGCTTCCTCGATATTGCGCGGATAGACGTTGAAACCGCCCGACAGGATCATGTCCTTCTTGCGGTCGACAATGAAGATATAGCCTTCCTCGTCCTGATAGCCGACGTCGCCGGTATGGAAACGGCCGCCGGCGAAGGCTTCCGCCGTGGCTTCAGGCTTGTTCCAGTAACCCTTCATCACATTCGGGCCGGTGATACAGATTTCGCCGGTTTCGTTGACGCCCTTGACCTTCAGCGGATCGTCGACGTCGACGATCTCGATGGTGATGCCGGGCAGCGGCAGGCCGCAGGAACCGCGCTTGCGCTTGCCGTAAACGGTCTGGGTACCGGCCGGCGAGGTCTCGGTCATGCCCCAGCCCTCGATCATCTTGTGGCCGGTGATCTGCTCGAACTTGTCCTGCACTTCCACCGGCAGCGGCGCGCCGCCCGAGGCGCAGAATTTGACCGTCGAGAGATCGTAATCCTTGATATTGGGCAGGTTGACGATGGCGGCATACATGGTCGGCACGCCCGGGAAGATCGTGATCTTCTTCTTGTGCAGATCCTCGACCACCGCCTTCAGCTCGAAACGCGGATGCAGGATGAATTCCGCGCCGATGGTCAGCATGCGCAGCAGCACCGCGCTCAGGCCGTAGATATGGAACATCGGCAGGACCATCAGCACACGCTCCTTGCCGTCATCAAGCGTCATGCCCTCCGCGGTCCAGCTTCCGTACATATGGACGGTGGAGGTGATGTTGCCGTGGGTCAGCATGGCGCCTTTGGGCTGGCCCGTGGTGCCGCCGGTATACTGCAGGATCGCCACTTCCTCGGCCGGATCCTTCACCGGATGCGGCGTGTAGCGGCCATCGTTGGCGACCAGATCGGCGAAGCGGACATGCTTGTCGTCCTTCGGGATCTGGGCGATCTCCTTGCCCTTGGCCAGCGGGAACAGGAAATTCTTGGGGAAGGGCAGCACGTCGGGCAGGCGGCCGACCACAACCTTCTTCAGGCGCGTGGTGCCGACCATCTTGCCGATATTGGTGTAGAGCGCCTTCAGGTCCAGCGTGACCATGATGTCGGTCTGGCTGTCTTCGATCTTGTAGCGCAGCTCACGCTCGGCATCGAGCGGGCTGTAGTTCACCACGCGGCCGCCAGCCTTGAGGATGGCGAAGAAGCAGATCACGTAATGTGGCGTGTTGGGCAGGAACAGGCCCACATGCACGCCCGGGCCGACGCCCAGCTGCTGGAAGCCCTTGGCGGCGCGGTCGACCAGGTCGGACACGGCGGCATAGGTGTAGGACTTGCCCATGAAATCGAGGAAGGGCTGCGGCGCGAAGCGCGCCACGGCGTCATCCAGCAGGGTCCAGATCGGGCGGGCCTGGAAATTCTGCGTCCAGGTGACGCCGGCCGGATAGGATTTTTCCCAGAACGGTGCGTTCATTGCTTTCTTTCTCCCCCTAGACATTGGGCCGGCCGCGTTTGAGGACCGGAAACTTGTGCCATTGTAGGAAGCGGGCGGGGCCAACGCAACGTGGCGCAACGTCAGGCCAATCTGCCTCATCCGGCCAAGGGTTTGCACCGGAGGCAGGGTTGCGCTGCATCGCGGCGGCTGGCACACTCGGCGGCGGATTTTCACCCTTCCCCAAGAGGCCAGTATGGGCGGCGCCGGCGCCAAGGATATGCGGGCGGAGCGCGATCGTTTCGTTGCTTTCGCCTTTTCCGCGGCCGACCTCATGCTGGAAGTGGGTGCGGAAGGCGAGATTACCTTTGCCTCAGGCGCGGCGCGGCTGATTGCCGGCTGCGAGGCCGAGGGCCTGATCGGCCGGAATTTCGCCAATATGGTCGCCGAGGCCGACCGGCATTTCATCATGAACCTGCTGGGCAGCTTGGCGGTCGGCGGCCGGATCGATCCGGTCACGGTACAGCTGCTACGCATCGACGGGGCGGTTGGTCCGATCTGCGTGCTGGGCGGCTGCTGCCTGCCGCGCCTGGAGGGGCGGTACTATCTCACGCTGTCCAATGCCCGCCTGCCGCTGGCCGAAACCGCGCTGGAAAACAAGCGCGACTACCAGGCCAGCCTGCTGGATGCCGAGGCCTTCGAGGCCCGCGCCGGTGATCGGCTGAAGCTGGCGCGCGAGCTGGGTTCGGAGGTCAAGCTCACCCTGATCGAAATCGTCGGCTTGCGCGAACTGGCTGAGAGCCTGGGCGATGACAGCCAGACGCTGATCGAGGATGTCGGCGCGCTGATCCGCGCCAAATCGATGGGCGGCGACACGGCCGGCCGGATCGACGACGAGAAATACGGCATTCTGCATGCCGCCAGCCTGGACCAGGATGCGGTGGCCGAACAGGTGCGTAGTCTGGTGAAGCAGAGCGCCGGAGCGGCCGTTGCCGTCGACAGGCTGGGTATCCATGGCGCCACCCTCGACCTGCACGCCAAGGGCATGAGCGACGACGATGCCGCCAGCGCCATGGCCTTTGCGGTCGAGCGCTTTGCCAGCGACGGAGCCTCGGGTTTCACGCTGCAATCCACCGAGGACAGCCTGAAGGCGCTGCTGCAGCGCACGGTGGCGCGCGTGCAGGCTCTGCGTTCCGCCGTTTCGGGCCGGCAGTTCCAGCTGGTGTTCCAGCCGATCGTAAGGCTGAACACCCGGACGCTGCATCATTACGAGGCGCTGTCGCGGTTTGAAGACGGCGGTTCGCCGTTCGAGACCATCCGGCTGGCCGAAGGCGTGCACATGATTGGCGAATTCGACCTCGCCGTTGTACAGCGCGTGTTCACCTTGCTGGGCGACCGCCGGCGCCAGGGCGATACGCTGGATATCGCGGTCAACCTCTCCGGCCACAGCCTGGAAAGCGCCGTCTTCATGGCGGCTTTGCGCGAAATCACAGCGGCCGATCCGAGCCTGCGGCGGCAATTGATCTTCGAGATCACGGAATCGACCCAGATCACCAATCTGGTGCATGCCGCCAATGCGGTGCGGCAGCTGCGCGAGGACGGGCATTTCGTCTGTCTCGACGATTTTGGCGCCGGGGCGGCGTCTTTCCCTTATCTGCAGGCTCTGGAGATCGATTACGTCAAGATCGACGGCGCCTATGTGAAGGCGCTGCAGACGCAAGGGTCGCCGCGCGACCAGGCCATCCTCAAGGGCATGGTCTGGCTCTGCAAGGAACTGAAGATCGGCACGGTCGCCGAGATGGTGGAGACCGAGGACCAGGCGCGCCTGCTGCTCGATTTCGGCATCGACTATGGCCAGGGTTTCCTGTTCGGCCGGCCGGAAGCCGAACCGAAGCTGGAGCCGCTGCGCCTCGACGACCTGCCGGGCGAGCACAACAATCCGACGGACTTCCGCTTCAAGCGCGGTTAACGGCCTTCTCTTTAGGCGCGCAGTTCCACCCGCCCGTGATCCAGCACCACCACGTCGCGCTCGGCCACCCGGGCACGGAAGGACACGATGTCGCCGTCACGCCAGATTTCCGTGTGAATGGTTTCGCCCGGGAAAACCGGCGCGGTGAAGCGCGCGTTGATGTCGGCGATGCGCGACGGGTCATGGTCGCAGGCCGCCTTCACCACAGCACGCACGGCGATGCCATAGGTGCACAGACCATGCAGGATCGGGCGCGGAAAGCCGGCGGCGCTGGCGAATGCCGGTTCGGCATGCAGCGGATTGCGGTCGCCGCATAAACGATAGAACAGCGCCTGGTTCTCCTGGGTCTTTAGCGTCACGCCGGCATCGGCCGGGCGGTCAGGGATCGTGTGTGGCTTGGGTGGCAGCTCTTCGGGCCTGCGCGCCGGGCCGCCGAAGCCGCCATCGCCGCGGGCAAACGTCGTGGAGAGCAGCGTCACCAAGGTCTCGCCGCTCTGCGCATCGCTCAGCACATTCTCCACCAGCATGATGGCGCCCTTGCCGGCGCCTTTGTCGAACACGTCTTTGATCCGGACCTTTGACGTCACCGCACCGGCGGCCTTGAGCGGCTTGTGGATAGTAATGCGCTGCTCGCCATGCACGACCATCACGTAGTTGATGCCGGTCTTCGGCGTCCAGCTGTCGTCCCAGGTGATCACGGTGGACAGGCTGGGCAGGGCGCGCAGGTCCTTCTCGAAGACGAAGGGCAATTCGTCCAGGTCCATTGGGTCCTGGCCCATGCCGACGGAGAGCGCATAGAGCATGGTCTCGCGGTCGGTGTAGCTGACCTCGCGGCCGGGAATGTCGAGCGCGACCAGTTCCTCATAGACAATCGGCATGGTTCCTCCCTTAAATCTTTCCCCGGAGACTAGCGGCGCAGACCGTGGCAAACCAGCTTGACGTTGCGTCAGGCCCCAGGGAGCAGACCATGACCTACAAGACCTTCGATTTCTGCCTGGCCGACCAGGTGGCGCAGATCGTCCTCAACCGCCCCGACAAGGCCAATGCCATGGTGCTACCCTTCTGGCAGGAGATGGTGGATGTCTTCGCCGAGATCGAGGACCGGCCGGAGGTGCGCGCCGTGGTGATTTCCTCCACCGGAAAAACCTTCACCGGCGGGCTGGACCTTTCCGCCTTCGCCGTCTTCGCCGGCGACATGCTGCAGGGCGACCGCGGCCGGGTCGGCGAGCAGATGCGTCGTGCGGTCGCCGAGATGCAGGAAACCTTCGCCGTCATCGACCGGTGCCGGGTCCCTGTTCTAGTGGCAGTTCAGGGCGGGTGCGTCGGTGGCGGCGTCGACATGATCTCGGCCTGCGACATGCGTTACTGCACGCAGGATGCCTGGTTCTGCATCCAGGAAATCAACATCGGCATGACCGCCGATGTCGGCACCCTGCAGCGCCTGCCGCATCTGATGCCGTCGGGACTGGTGCGCGAGCTGGCCTATACCGGGCGGCGCATGCCGGCGGAGGAGGCCTTCCGCGCCGGCCTGGTCAATGCGGTTTTCCCCGATCATGCCACGATGCTGCAGGCCGTGCTGCAGGTGGCCAAAACCGTGACCTCCAAGTCGCCGCTGGCCGTCCACGGCACCAAGCAGATGCTGAACTACACCCGTGACCACAGCACGGCGGATGCGCTGGATTACATGCAGGTCTGGCAGGCCGGCATGTTCCTGACGCCCGACCTGATGGAGGCGGTCACGGCCACGCAGCAGAAGCGCGAGCCGAAATTCGCCGACCTGCTGCCGGCCAAGAAGCTGGTGCAGCGACGCCGTTAGCCGACGCCCAGTACTTTCCAGATACCCTCGGACGTCAGCACGGTCTTGCCGGCCACGGTGGCGGTGCCCTGGATGAAGATCAGGCTGCGGGTCTGGCGCACGACATGGCTGCGCATCTCGACGAAGTCGCCAGGCTTCACGGCGGCGATAAACTGGTTGTTCAGCGACACGGTGGCGCAGGCCTTGCGCTCCACCAGGTCCCAGACCACCCAGCCCAAGGTATGGTCGGCAAAGGTCATCAGCATGCCGCCATGCATCACGCCGCGCGAATTGGTGTGGCGCTCTTCCGCCAGCAGGCCGTAGGCGGAACTGCCGTCTTCCTCACGCTTTACCCAGATCGGGCCGACCTCGATGGTGAACGGCCCCTGGCCGGAACGCTGCTTCCAGCCGGCAGCGGCGGGATCGAATGTCATGATTCTGTCCTTCTGTTCAGCCGGGACTTGAGCAAGTGAATCTTCGTATTGCAAGGGCTTCCCCAGCGTCACCCGCTTGCCTGCCGGAGCGGCTGGACTTAACCTTTCCCCGTTACAGGGAGAGAAATCGCCATGGATCTCGAATTCACGGCAGACGAGCGCGCCTTCCGCGACGAAGTGCGCGCCTTCATCCGCGACAATCTGCCGCCGGCGCTGGCCGAGAAGACGCGGCGCATGATCCATATGGACAAGGCTGATTTCGTCGCCTGGCACAAGATCCTTGCCCGTCGCGGCTGGTCGGCGCCGCTCTGGCCGAAAGAGCATGGTGGCCCGGGCTGGACGCCGGTGCAGCGCTACATCTTCGATGAAGAATGCGCCGCCGCCGATGCGCCGCCGCTGGTGCCCTTCGGCCATGCCATGGTCGGGCCGGTGATCTACACCTTCGGCACCGACGCGCAGAAGAAGACATACCTGCCGCGCATCCTCAGCATGGACGACTGGTGGTGCCAGGGCTATTCCGAGCCGGGCTCGGGCTCCGACCTTGCCTCCTTGCGTACGAAAGCCGAGCTGCAGGGCGACCATTACGTCGTCAACGGCCACAAGATCTGGACCACCCAGGCGCAGCACGCGAACATGATGTTCTGCCTGGTGCGCACCGACTTCGAGGCCAAGGCGCAGGAGGGTATCTCCTTCCTGCTGATCGACATGCGCGATCCCGGCGTGACCGTGCGGCCGATCATTTCCATCGATGAGGGCCACAGCGTCAACGAAGTGTTCCTCGACAATGTGCGCGTGCCGAAGGCGAATCTCGTGGGCAAGGAAGGCAAGGGCTGGACCTATGCCAAGTTCCTGCTCGGCAACGAGCGCACCGGCATTGCCGAAGTGGCGACCTCGAAGCAGCGTCTGAAGCGCCTCAAGCAGATCGCCCGTGCCGAGCAGGCCTTCGGGGCGCCTTTGCTGCAGGATGACAGCTTCCGCAACAAGGTTGCCGCCATCGAGATCGACCTGCTGGCGCTGGAATACACCAACCTGCGGGTGCTGGCGGCCGAGAATGCCGGCAAGGGCGTGGGGCCGGAAGCCAGCATGCTGAAAATCCGCGGCTCGGAGATCCAGCAGGGCATCAGCGAACTGGCGGTCGAGGCGATGGGCTATTACGCCGCACCCTACGAGCATCGTCCCGATGGCTCGAACCAGCCGCCGGTGGGACCCGATTACGCGCAAGGGCGCATGGAAGCCTATCTCTACTATCGTGCCACCACGATCTACGGCGGCTCGAATGAAATTCAGCGCAACATCATCGCCAAGATGGTGCTGGGCCTGTAACCGCATCCATACATCAAGAGACCAGGAAAGAACGTCACATGGATTTCCAACTGTCCGAGGAACAGAATCTGCTGGCCGACAGCGTCGAGAGCTGGCTGCAGGACAAGTACGATTTCGAGCGCTGGCGCAAGCTGGTGAAGACCGATCTCGGCTACGACAACGCCAACTGGAAAATCATGGCCGAACTGGGCTGGCTGGCCATCCCGCTGCCCGAAGAGGCCGGCGGCATGGGCGGTGGTGCGGTAGATGTGGCGTTGCTGGCCGAGCGTTTCGGCCGCCATCTGGTGGCCGAGCCGTATTTCTCCACCGTCATCCTTGGCGGTGGCCTGATCCAGGCGGTGGGCGACGCCCAGCAGAAAGAGGACTGGTTGGGCGCGATTGCCGAGGGCAAGGCGAAATGGGCCTTTGCCTTCGCCGAACATGGCGCGCGCTTTGCGCTCAACGAAGTGCAGACCACGGCTAAGAAAACTGCCGACGGCTGGGTGCTGGACGGCAAGAAGATCGTCGTCTGGGATGCGGCCTCGGCCGACAGCCTGATCGTACTGGCGCGCACGGCTGGCAAGCATGACGATGCCGAGGGTCTCGGCCTGTTCGTCGTCGATGCCTCGGGCGCCGGCGTGGCGCGGCAGGATTACCGCACCGTGGACAACAAGCGCGCCAGCGACATCCGTTTCGACCATGCGCCGGTGAAAGCCGTGCTGGGCGATCCGGGCAAGGCGCTGCCGGCGGTGGAAGCGGTGGTGGACCAGGCGATCTCCTATCTGGCGGCGGAAGCCGTCGGCGCCATGGCTGCGGTGCATGAGACGACGCTGGCCTATGCCAAGCAGCGCAAGCAGTTCGGCCGTGCCATCGGCGAGTTCCAGGTTATCCAGCATCGTCTGGTCGACATGATGATGCAGGTGGAGCAGGCGCGTTCACTGGCGCTGCTCGCCAGCCTGAAGGCCGATGCCGAGCCGAAGGAGCGCGCCAAGGCGGCGGCGGCGGCCAAGGTGCAGATCGGCCGTTCGGGCAAGTTCGTCGGGCAGCAGGCGGTGCAGGTGCATGGCGGCATGGGCATGACCGACGAGTTGAATGTCGGCCATTACTTCAAGCGCCTGATGATGATCGACACGACCTTCGGCAACGCCGATCACCACCAGCGCCGCTTTGCGGCATTAAGCGACTAAACAGCCGCATGCTTTTGTAATAGTGAGGCCGGGCAGGGACCACCTGTCCGGCTTTTTCATGGTGCTGGCAGTGATTGCACTGTCAGCAGTGTCGGCAACGCTGCGAATTGGTCTGTTCCGGGCTCATCTGGGGTCGTCCGGGTTCGTAACGGTTCCCGCCAGTTTCCAACGCTTCCCAATGCTTCCGGATGCTGCGGATTGTTCCGGCAGCGCCCATTTCATTCCATGAATCTGTAAAGCTTAAGAACGCGCTCCGGGTACGGCGCAGGCATATCTCCGTATTCACGATTTCCAGGACCGGAAATGAGAACATAAAAAGTACGATCTCTGTCCTTAAAGTCAAGGGCAGCATTGGGAGACAGGGGACGTTTTACTGCGCCGCCAGTTTACGGTGTGACATCTGCCGGAAGGTCGCGGCCAGTGCTCATCCGTTTGTGGCCGGGATATGGGGCCGCATATCGTCATGCTGTCCGGAGGCATCACCATCAAGACGGCGCAATCTGAAAATCCTCCAAAGACCTCCATTCACCATGCGGTGGCGACGGGACGGCAGAAACCCCTTGACCGTGTACGGATCGGGGGCGAGGGTTCAGGCAAGCGATTGCAGGATGCGTCAGCGCCGGAGGAAATCGCTACTATGATCGACCGCCCGCATGCACCGGCGAATGCAGATCGTCCCGTCGAGGATTCGGGTGTCGTCGCGGCCATCAATCAGCGCCTGTTCGAGACCTCGCTCGATCTGATTCTGGTCGTCGACCGTGCCGGCTGCTTTGTCCGCGTCAGTCCCAGCGCGAAGGCCATCCTGGGCCGCAATCCGGCCGACATGGTCGGACAGAGCGCTGTCGGCTTCATCCATCCCGACGATCTCGACAGCACGCGCGCCGAAATGCGGCTGGCGCGGCGCGGGCATGAGATGCGCAATTTCCAGTGCCGCTACATGCACAGGGACGGGCGCGTTATCAACCTGTCCTGGACCGGGGTATGGTCAACGGAAACCGAGTTGCATTTCTTCATCGGCCGCGACGTGACCGAACAGCGGGTCGTCGAGGAAAAGCTGCGCCACCTGCAGCGTCTCGATGCGGTGGGGCAACTGACCGGCGGCATTGCCCATGATTTCAATAATATTCTGGCTGTCATGGTCGGTAGCCTGGACCTGATCGTCGACCAGCCCGAACTGACGCCGGAGAGCCGGCGCTATATCCACGATGCCCTGCATGCCGCAAAAAGCGGCGCCGACCTGACGCGGCGGCTTCTGGCCTTTGCGCGGCAGCAACCGCTGATCCCCCGCGTGGTAGATGTCAACGACCTGCTGCAGCGCTTCACGCCGCTGCTGCGACGGACACTGGGGCAGCATATCGAGATCGTTTTTTCACCGACGGGGGATCTCTGGCCGGTGTTCATCGACGCCGCCAATCTGGAATCGGCGATCGTCAATCTGGCCGTCAATGCGCGCGATGCGATGCCGGCCGGCGGCCGCCTGATTCTGGAAACCGCCAATGTCGCGCTCGACAGCATGTATGCTGAGATCAATCCCGGTGCCGAACCCGGCGATTATGTTTCCGTCGTCCTCACCGATACAGGGCTCGGTATGCCGCCTGCCGTTATCAACCGGATTTTCGAGCCCTTTTTCACCACTAAGGATGTCGGGCGCGGCAACGGCCTGGGCCTGAGCATGGTCTTCGGCTTCCTGTCACAGTCAGGCGGGCATATCAAGGTTTACAGCGAGGTCGGACATGGCACGACCATCCGCCTCTACCTGCCGCGCGCCAAAGCGGCCGAGATGGCGGTCGTCGACAACCTGCCGGCATCCTCCGATACACCGGCAGAGGTCCGCAGACCGGTCAGCCATAACCTGCAGACCATCCTAGTGGTCGAGGACAACGACGATATTCGCTCTGTCGTGCTGTTGCAGCTGGCCAAGCTCGGCTATCGGACCATCGAGGCATCAAATGCCGACGAGGCGCTGCGGCAGATCGATGACGGGATCGTCATCGATCTGCTGTTTACCGATATCGTCATGCCGGGCGGCATGAGCGGCTATGATCTGGCCCGTGCGGCGCGCCAGCGCCGGCCTGGCCTGAAGGTGTTGTTCACCTCGGGCTTCCCCGGCGCGGTTTTTCCCGACACCATCGATCATGATCCGGAAGCGATGCTGGGCAAACCCTATCGCGTCCAGGACCTGGCGACGCGCCTGGCCGCATTGCTTGGTTGAGACCGTTCCTGCAAATTCGCGCCTATTTTGGATTGACGATCGTCTTGAAGCCGCCGAAGCACATGCGCTTCATGTCGAAGACCGGCTTGGACTTGTCGGGTGCCATCGCGTGCAGGCGCGGATCGCTCATCACCTTCTTGTTCACCCGGTCGCGCTGGGCCTTCGACTTGTAGATGATGAAGGAGAAGAACGGCACTTCGCCTTTCTTCAGCTTCATGATCTTGGGGAAGGGCAGGCCGAAGGCCGGATTGATGTCATCGCCGACGCATTCGAAATACTGCAGCGCGCCATGCTCCATCCAGATCTTGCCGGCCTTGGCGGCGATCTTCTTGTAGGCGGCCACATTCTTCTTCGGCACCGGCAACAGGAACCCATCGACATAACTCATCACGTTTCTCCCTTGGTTGATCTCTTAGTGTAACACGGCACCGCAGGTCAGGTTCACCACCGATCCCGTCATCGCGCCGGCATGGCCGGAGGCGAGGAAGACGGCGGTTTCTCCGATCTGCTCCAGCGTCGGCAGCCGTTTGAGCAGCGTCGACTGCGCCGCACCCTGGAGCATCGTTTCCACCGGCAGGCCCGCGCGCTCGGCCACTTGGCCGAAGACCGCTTTGGCATGTGAGTCGGCGGCCAGGGTTTCCGGCGTGGCATGGACGCGCAGGCAGAGCGTGCGGATGCCCTGTGCGCCGAGTTCGCCGGCGAGATGCCGGTTCATCGCTTCGACTGCCGCGCAGGCGGCGCTGTGGCCCATGAAGCCCGGCCCTGCCATGGTACCGGCCGGCGTGGTGAGCATCAGGATCACGCCGTCGGCCGTCATATGCGGTGCCACGGCCTTGGCGGTGATAAAATTGGTGCGGGCATAGACGCTGACCGGATGGAAGAAGTCCTCCAGTGACAGTTCGGCCAGCGGCACGCCCTGCACATGCGCCACGCCCACGGCGTTCAGAGCGATATCGATGCGACCGGCCTGCCGCGCCACGCCTGCTGCATGCTGCGTCACGGCGGTTTCATCCAGAGCGTCGACCACGGCGGTTTCGGCCCGGCCACCGGCGGTACGGATGTCGCGTGCCACGGCCTCCAGTTTCGCCGCGCTGCGGCCGGCAAGGAAGAGGCGGGCGCCCTGGCGGGCCAGCGCCCGCGCCACGGCGCCGCCGATGGCCCCGCTGCCGCCGTGAATGACTGCCGTCCTGTCCCGCAGCAGCATGGCTGCTCCCGTTTCAGCGCTTGACTCAAATAGGTTGATATCAACATAATATAGACATGTCAAAGAAACCTGCCCCCGCGACGGCCAAGCCTGACATCCGCAAGATGCCGGAATACCGCAATCCGATGGGCGCGCTGCCGCTGGAAATGACGCTGTTCGTGCGCGACACCTGCCTGTGCCTGCATGTGCAGCGTGCGGCGCGTGCCCTGGCGCGGCGCTTCGACGAGGCGTTGCGGCCGGTGGCGCTGACCAACGGGCAGTTTTCGCTGCTGATGTCGCTGAACCGGCCCGAGCCGGCGCCAATGGCCGAGGTGGCGGCACTGCTGGCGATGGACCGCACGACGCTGACCGCCAATCTCAAGCCGCTGGAACGTCGCGGTCTGCTGGCAATCCTGGTTGACGCCGAAGACCGGCGCAGCCGTCGCCTGGAACTTACTGCGGCCGGGCGCGCTTTGCTGGTGGCGGCCCTGCCGATCTGGACGCGCACCCATAAAGCCATCGACCGCCTGCTCGGCGTGTCCGACCCCGACCATCTGCGCGGCGACCTGCGCGCGCTTTCGTAATCACCCAGAGGAGGATACGGCCATGAAGATCAATCCCTATCTGATGTTCAACGGCAACTGCGCCGATGCCATGCGCTATTACGAGAAGCATCTCGGCGGCAAGCTGACGGCGCTGATGAAATACAGCGATGCGCCGCCGATGCCCGAGGGCCATACGCCGCCGGCAGAGGGCTGTGCCCCCGACATGACCGGCATGGGAAACCTCATCATGCATGCCTGTCTGGAAGTCGGCGGCGTGATGCTCATGGCGTCAGATTCACCGCCGGCGATGTTCGAGAAGCCGGCCGGCCTCTCGGTTACCCTCAATGTTGACAGCGTGGCCGAGGCCGAGCGCATCTACAAGGCGCTGGCCGACAAGGGCACGCCGACCATGCCGCTTACCGAGACCTTCTGGGCCGAACGTTTCGGCACGGTCACCGACCGCTTCGGCATCCCGTGGATGATCAACTGCGAAGGCCGCATGGCCCAGGCGGCTGAGTAGGCCGGTCCTGGCGCTGCAGGAGTTCCACCGGCATGGCGAAGCTCGTCTTCGGAATGAACCTGTCCCTGGACGGCTATGTCGACCATCAGGAGTTTGCGCCAGACCCCGTGCTCTTCCGTCACTGGATAGAGCTGGTGCGGGATCTGGCGGGCAGCGTGTACGGCCGCCGCATCTACGAGATCATGCACTACTGGGATGAAGACCATCCCGAGTGGACTGCGGCGGAACACGAATTTGCAGCCGTGTGGCGGCGCCAGCCGAAATGGGTGGTGTCGCGCTCGCTGAAGTCGGTCGGCCCCAATGCCACGCTTGTCGAGGGGGACCTCGGGGCAGTGGTGCGCGGGCTGAAGGATCAGCATGCCGGCGAGATCGCCGTTTCGGGACCGGTGCTGGCCCACAGCCTGAGCGGGCTCGGTCTTATCGATGAATACCGGCTGTACTACCACCCGGTCGTGCTGGGGCGTGGTGCGCCTTTCTTCGCCGGCCCGCGGCCGCGGCTTCGCCTTGTGGCCAGCGACCGCATCGGCGAGGAGACGATCAGGCTGACATACGTTCCGGCCTGATCCCGCAGCACACGAAAAAGCCCGGCAGGTTTTCCCTGCCGGGCTTTTTGCGGAAACCGGACCTTCGATTTGGCTCAGGCGGCGTTGATCGCCTTCACCGCCTCGACGGCGCTCTCCGGATTCCAGTTGGTATAGGCCGCGGCGCAATGGGCGGCGCAGTAGGGCTTGCTGGGCAGCGCCACGTGGCTGCAGAAATCGAATTCCGAGGTCTTCGGGTCGCCGATCGGCCACTTGCAGCGCGGGCCAGTGCTGGGCGTCAGCGCCGCCAGCATCGCCGCCGTCAGCGGGGCCTGCGGGCTGTGGCTGTGCGGGGCATGGGGTGTCGCCGCTTCGTCCTTCACCTGGACCGGCGCGCGGGCCGGGGCCGGGGCTCGGTGAACGTCGCCGCCGGACGCGGCACTGCCGCCGCCCGGGCTGGCCGCCGCACGGGGCTGGGCCGGCTTGTCAGCCCGCATGATCGGCGAGGCGCGCTTGGCCAGACCGATGCGATGGGCCTTGCCCACCACGGCGTTCCGGGTCATGCCGAGCTGCTTGCCGATCTGGGTGATGGATTGGCCAGCTTCCCAGTGTTGTACCAGAAGCTTCACCTTCTCGTCAGTCCACACCATATTTAGCCCCCATAGTTGGCGTTGGCCGCTAAATCAGGTAAAGGCGACAAAATCGGTTCGGGGTCAACCGGACTCTTTTATTATCCACAAGAATCTCTGGAAATGGCTTCGCTAAGCCCTTAAGTCTGCGAGGCCGACTCGCAGTTATCCACAGATGAACGCAGCCCTGGACCGTAAAATAATCCCCGAGGATCAGCCGACGGACCCTGCCCAGCTTCGCTCGGTTTACGAGCGGGACGGCTATGCGGTTGTCCGCGGGCTGTTTTCCGCCGGCGAAGTGGCCGGGATCGCCGAGGCATTCGACCGGGTGCAGGCGCGCGGCCTCGCCCGGGGCCGCAGCTGGCGCCATGGCAACCTGATGTACCGGCTGGGCGAGGACCCCAATCTGGGCCGTATCCTGCGCATGGTGCAGTGGCCGAGCTGGGAAGAACCGGCTCTGGACGCCGTGCGGCTCGATCCGCGCTTCGCCGTCCTGCTGGCGCCGCTGCTGGGCGCCGATCTCAAGCAGATCATCAACCAGATGCACTGGAAGCCGCCGGGCGGGCTGCGCGTGGAATTCGCCTACCACCAGGACAGCCGTTTCCGCCGGCCGCCGAGCGCGTTTCGCCATCTGGCGCAGAGCTACATCCAGACCGGGCTCGCCATCGATCCCCATACGAAGCAGAGCGGCGCCATGCGGGTCATCCCCGGCAGCCATCGGCTGGGCGATCTGGCCCTGGGTGGCGACGGCCCGATCCTGCAGCAGAGCATGCAGGACGAGGCCCTGCGGATCGCGGGGCTCGATCCTGCCGCGGTGGTGGACCTGGAACTGGCGCCGGGCGATCTGGCCCTGTGGTCGCCCTATCTGGTGCATGGTTCGGGTCCGAATGTCTCGGCGCGGGACCGTCGCCTGTATATCAACGGCTATGTGACGGCACAGGATTGCGATCGCGGCGAATGGGCGTTTCGCGACGGCCGGCCGGTGCCACTGGGGCCTGCGCCGGCACTGGTGCATTTCGAGGCCCTGCATGACAGGCCCGAGCCGCATTTCCTTGAGGATTGATTAGGTGCGGCGAGAGTGCCACGCTCGCTGCATGACCAATCCGAGCGGCAGTTTTTCCTTCGATCTCGTCATCTTCGGCGCCACCGGTGACCTGGCGTTGCGCAAGCTGGTGCCGGCGCTCTATCACCGCGACGCCGCCGGGCAGCTCAATGACGATGCGCGGCTGTTTGCGGTCGCTCGCGGCGACATGTCTGACGCCGATTACCGCGACATGGCGCGTGCTGCGCTGGCCCGGCATGTGGCGGCCGACGATTTCGACGCCGCGCGCGCCGAGCGATTCCTCCAGCGCTTTTTCTATCTATCGCTGGATGCGCAGAAGAGCGACGACTACCAGGGCCTCAAGGCCGCGCTGGATGGCGGCGACGACCGCATCGTCGTTTTCTACCTCGCCATGGCGCCGCGCTTTTTCGGCAGCATCTGCACCCAGCTGGCGAAAGCCGGGCTGAACCGCGCGCAGGCCCGCGTGGTGCTGGAAAAGCCGATCGGCCAGGATCTGGCCTCGGCGCAGGCGATCAACTCCGCCGTCGCCGCCGCCTTCCCGGAGGCGCGCGTCTTCCGCATCGACCATTATCTCGGCAAGGAGACGGTGCAGAATCTGATGGCGCTGCGCTTCGCCAATGCGCTGTTCGAACCGGTCTGGCATCGCGGCGTGGTCGATCATGTGCAGGTGACGGTGGCCGAGAAGATCGGCGTCGAGGGCCGGGCGGATTATTACGACCATGCCGGCGCGTTGCGCGACATGGTGCAGAACCATCTCTTGCAGCTTCTGTGTCTCGTCGCCATGGAGCCGCCGAACGAGTTCACCGCAGATGCGGTGCGCGACGAGAAGCTGAAGGTGCTGGAGGCGCTGCGGCCGATCACTGAGCGTGACATTGCCGACAAGACCGTGCGTGGCCAGTATGGTCATGGCACCGTCGATGGTGCGGCCGTGAAGGGCTATGCCGAGGAACTGGGCCAGGCCAGCGGCACCGAGACCTTCGCCGTGGTCAAGGCCGAAGTCGAAACCTGGCGCTGGGCGGGTGTGCCGTTTTACCTGCGCACGGGCAAGCGCCTGCCGGTACGCCATTCCGAGATCGTGGTGCAGTTCCGCCCCGTCCCGCATCTGATTTTCCCGGCGGCGGCGCGCGACGTGACGCCGAACCGGCTGGTGATCCGCCTTCAGCCAGACGAGGGCATTGCATTGCACATGATGAGCAAGGTGCCGGGGCCGGGCGGCATGCGCCTGCGCACCGCGCCCCTGAATCTCAGCTTCGCCGAAGCCTTTCGTGGCCGCCAGCCCGATGCCTATGAGCGCCTGCTGATGGATGTGGTGCGTGGCAACCCGATGTTGTTCATGCGTAGCGACGAGGTAGAGGCCGCCTGGCGCTGGGCCGAACCGATCCTCGCTGCCTGGAGCGCGCAGGACGATGCACCGAAACACTATGCCGCCGGCAGCTGGGGGCCCTCGGCCGCCATCGGCCTGATCGAACGCGACGGCCGCACCTGGCATGAGGATATGCGGTAACCATGGCCGCATTGCTGGAGACCCTGCGCGACCGTCTCGGCCCCCATGTGGGGCAGGCCGACGAACCGGCCGGCCGCGTGCGCCTGCAGACCTTGGTGCTTTTGCGCTGGATTGCCATCATCGGCCAGCTGCTGGCCATCCTGTTCGTGCATTTCGGCCTGAATTTCCGGCTGCCGCTGCTGCCGGCGCTGGGCGTCGTCGCCGTTTCGGCGCTGCTCAACATCGTGCTGTTCATCGTCTACCCGACGGCCAAGCGCCTGAGCGCCAACGGCGCCGCCGGCTATCTGGCCTTCGATCTGGTGCAGCTCTGCATCCTGCTGTTCTTCACCGGCGGCATCGATAATCCCTTCACCGTGCTGATCCTGGTGCCGGTCACCGTCTCGGCCACGATCCTGAATCTCCGGTCCACCGTGATTCTCGGCGTGCTGGCCTTTGCGCTCACCGTGCTGATGACGATCTGGCATTATCCGCTGCCCTGGCACGATCCGTCCGAGATCCTGCAGCCGCCGCTGCTGCAATGGGGTAACCTGATCGCATTGGTGCTGGGCACATTGTTCATCGCGGCCTATGCCTGGCAGGTGGCGGAGGAAGCCCGCCGCATGTCGGACGCACTCGCCGCCACCCAGATGGCGCTGGCGCGCGAGCAGCAGGTCTCTGCGCTGGGCGGACTGGCCGCCGCCGCCGCCCATGAACTGGGATCGCCGCTGGGCACCATTGCCGTCGTGGTCAAGGAAATGGCGCGCGAATTGCCGGCTGACAGCATGCTGACCGAAGACGTCGCCCTGCTTCAAAGTCAGGTGGAGCGCTGCCGCGAGATTCTGGCCCGGCTGTCGCGCCGGCCGTCCGACACCTCCGATCCCGAAGCCTTCTCCGATCTCGGCATCGCCAACCTGGTCGAGACAGCGGCGCAGCCCTGGCGGCGCGAGCCCATCCAGTTTGCGGTGACGCTGACCGGCGAAGGCAGTGCGCCCAATCTGCCGCGTCGGCCCGAGATCATCCATGGCCTGAGTAATCTGCTGCAGAATGCGATGGAATTCGCCCGCCAGCGTGTGGCGGTCGAGGTCGGCTGGGACGACAGGACAATCCGGCTGCGCATCCTCGACGATGGCCCGGGCATGAATGTCGATATCCTGTCGGCGCTGGGAGAACCCTATGTGACCAGCCGGCCCGACAGCGGCGGGATGGGCCTCGGCGTCTTCATCGCCATGAACCTGTTGCGCCGCAGCGGTGCTTCCGTGGCCTTTGCCAATCGCGCGGGTGGCGGCACGCAGGTGTCGGTCAGCTGGCCGCGGGATCTGGTGAAGCGGACATCCTGACGCTTTGCCTGATCCGCTGGCCGGGCTAGAGTGAGTCGCTATGACCGAGATGACGCTCCTGATTGTCGATGACGACGAACCGCTCCGGATGCGGCTGGCCCGCGCCATGGAAAAGCGCGGTTACCAGGTGCAGACGGCCGACTCTGTCGCCGCCGGTATCCAGATGGCCCGCGCCAAGCCACCGGCCTATGCCGTGGTCGACCTGAAGCTGGGCGACGGCAATGGCCTGGATGTGGTGAGCGCCATTCGTCTGGCGCGCCAGGATGCCCGCGTGGTGATGCTGACCGGTTATGGCAACATCGCCACGGCGGTTGCCGCCGTGAAGGCCGGCGCTGCCGATTACCTGCCCAAGCCGGCCGATGCCGACGATGTCGACCGCGCATTGCGCGTCGGCAACGCGGCCCATCCGGCGCCGCCGGACGAACCGATGTCGGCCGAGCGCGTGCGCTGGGAACATATCCAGCGCGTCTTCGAACTCTGTGACCGCAACGTTTCCGAGACTGCGCGCCGGCTGAAGATGCATCGCCGTACCCTGCAGCGCATTCTCGCCAAGCGCTCGCCGCAATAGGCACACCCGATGTTTATCGGGGAGGCAAGACTCCCGCCCGGCCAACGCGTCTACGCCATCGGCGATATCCATGGCCGCGTCGATCTGCTCGACCAGTTGCACGGCCTGATCGAAGCCGACCTCAGGACAGCGCCGGACAAGACCGCCATTGTCTATCTCGGCGATTATGTCGATCGTGGGCCGGATTCCGCCCAGGTGATCGAGCGTCTGTGCCGCGGGCGCTTCCCCGGCATCGAGAGTATTGCGCTGCTGGGCAATCACGAAGACATGCTGCTGCAGTTCCTCGATGCACCCTATGGTGCGTCGCTCTGGCTGACCAATGGCGGCGACGCCACGCTGCGCAGTTACAAGGTGAAGATCCCGGCGTCCTTCGACGAGCTGCTGTTCGCCCAGCGCGGCCTGATGGGGGCAATGCCGCGGCATCACAAGCAGTTTCTGATGGGCCTGGTCGAACAGGTGCAGTTCGGCGACTACCTGTTCGTTCATGCCGGGATCAAGCCGGGCTTGCCGCTGGACCGCCAGAGCCGCGAGCAGATGATCTGGATCCGTGACCTCTTCCTCGATTCGGAGGTCGATCACGGCCTGATCGTGGTACATGGTCATACCATCGTGCATGCGGTGGAATGGCGTGAAAACCGTATCGGTGTCGATACCGGGGCCTATACCACCGGGCGGCTGACCGCCCTGGTGCTGGAGGGGGGCGACCGCCGGCTGCTGCAGACCTGAAGGCTGGAAATCGGCCTTTAGGCGGTGTATCGAAGGCCATGTCCGATTTTCCCGCCGATGCCGCCGATTTCACCGCCGCCCGGGTGCTGGTGGTGGGCGATGTGATGCTGGACCGCTTCGTCTACGGCGGGGTGGAGCGCATTTCGCCGGAAGCGCCGATCCCGGTGATGCTGGCCGAGCGCGAGATCGCCATGCCCGGCGGCGCCGGCAATGTTGCCCGTAATATTGCCGCCCTGGGGGCGAAGGTGGCGCTGTTCGGCCTGGTGGGCGACGACACAGCCGCCGATCACCTGAACGAAGCGCTGGCGCTGGAGCCGGGTATCGAGGCATTGCTGGTGGTGGACGAGACCCGCCGCACCATCGAGAAGACCCGCTTCATCGGCAGCCGGCAGCAGTTGCTGCGCGTCGATCATGAAAGCCGTGGTGCGCCATCGGACGAGGCGATTGCCGCGCTGATCGCGGCTGCCACCGAGGCGCTGGCCGATTGCGGCGTCGTGGTGCTGTCGGATTACGCCAAGGGCGCGGTCTCCGACAAACTGGTTGCCACGCTGGTCAAGGCAGCCGCCAAGGCTGGCAAGCCGGTACTGGTCGATCCCAAGGGCAGCGATTATCGCCGTTACAAGGGCGCCATGCTGGTGACGCCGAACCGTCAGGAAGCGGCGCTGGCCAGCGGCGAGCCCTGCGACACCGACGCGAGCGCGGTGGCTGCCGGCCGCAAGCTGGCCGCAGAAGCCGGCATTGCCAATGTGCTGATAACCCGCGGCGCCAAGGGCATGACCCTGGTTCAGGATAAAGACGCGCCCCTACATCTGGCGGCTGAGGCGCGCGAGGTTTTCGATGTGTCGGGCGCCGGCGATACAGTGGTGGCAACCATGGCTGCGGCCCTCGCCGTCGGCCGCAGCCTGCCGCAGGCGGCGCGCCTGGCCAATGCCGCCGCCGGCATCGTCGTGGCCAAGATCGGCACCGCAGTGGTGCATCCCGAAGAACTGCGCGCAGCCCTGCATATGCCCGATCCCCATGGCATCGATGCCAAGGTGATGACGCGTCAGCAGGCCAAGGACCGCGCCGATCTGTGGCGCAGCCGCGGTGAGCGTATCGGTTTCACCAACGGCGTGTTCGATCTGCTGCATCCCGGTCATCTGGCGCTGCTGGGTGAAGTGCGGGGTCAGTGCGACCGCCTGATCGTTGCCATCAATGCCGACGCTTCCGTGAAGAAGCTGAAAGGCGACAGCCGCCCGGTGCAGGACGAGCGTCATCGCGCCCAGCTGCTGGCGGCACTCGGCCTGGTCGACATGGTGCTGATTTTCAGCGAAGAGACGCCGATCCCTCTGCTGGAACTGCTGAAGCCCGACCTGCTGGTCAAGGGCGGCGACTACACGATCGATCAGGTGGTGGGCGGCGACCTTGTGCGTGCCTATGGCGGCGAGGTGAAGGTGTCGCGGCAGATTCCGGGCCAGAGCACCACGGCGACCATCGCCCGGCTGCGGTCGTAACGGTTTCCTCATGAGCAGGCCCGATGTCGACGTCGCGATCCTCGGCGGCGGCATTGCCGGCCTCTGGCTGCTGGCGCGCCTGCGCAAGGCGGGCTACAGCGCCCTGTTGCTGGAGCATAAGGCGCTCGGCGCCGGCCAGACGCTGGCCTCGCAGGGCATCATCCATGGCGGGCTGAAATACGCCCTCGACCTCAAGCTCAATGCCGATGCCGATGCGCTGGCCGATATGCCCGCGCGCTGGCGGGCTTGTCTGGCCGGCAGCGGCGAACTGGATCTCCGCGCCGCGAAGCTGAGTGCCGCCAATCATCTGTTCTGGGCACGCAGGACGCTGGCCAGCCGCATCGCCGGTTTCTTCGGCAGCAAGCTGCTGCGGGGCCGCGTCGATGCGCTGGCGCCCGGGCAATGGCCTGTCGCTTTGCAGGACCCGGATAATGTGGCTGCCGTCTATGCATTGGATGAATGCGTGCTGGATGTGCCCAGTCTGCTGACGGCCCTGGCCGGGCTTGGCGAGGGCTGCATCGTGCATGCGACCGATGCGCGGATCGAGCCTGCTGAGGATCATGTAGTGATCACCTGTCACGATGCCGAAGGCCGGCCACGCCGCATCACTGCCGGCACCGTGATCTCGACGGCAGGTGCCGGCAATGAGACGATCATCGCGCAGTTGGGGCTGCCGCCGCAGGTGGCACAGCGCCGGCCGTTGCAGATGCTGCTGGTCGACCATGTGCCAGCGCCGCTCTGGGCCCATTGCTTCGATGCCAGCGACAAGCCGCGCGTCACCATCACCACGCATCGGCGCCGCGACGGCACGCCGGTCTGGTATGTCGGCGGCCTGATCGCCGAGCAGGGCGTAGCGCAGACCGAGGCCGAACTGATCGCCGCGGCGCGTGAAGAATTCGCCATGCTGCTGCCGAAACTGGATTTCAGCCGTAGCCGTTTTGCCGGCTGGCGTGTCGACCGCGCCGAAGGGGCGATGGCTGACGGCCGCAAGCCGGAAGGCCCGGTGCTGAAGCGTGCCGGCCGCGTGCTTCTGGCCTGGCCAACCAAGCTGGCGCTGGCGCCGCAACTGGCTGACCTGCTGTTCGCCGACCTGCCGCCCCCATCGGGCGCGGCCGCTTTCGATGTGGCTGACTGGACCGTGCCGGCAATTGCGGCCGCGCCCTGGGAGGCTGTCGCATGGACATGAGACCTCTCGGCAGCACCGGGCTCTCTGTGAGCCTGCTCGGCCTCGGCACCGTGAAGATCGGGCGGAACGAAGGCGTGAAATATCCGCGCGGCTTCGATCTGCCCGACGACGAGGCCGTGATCGCATTGCTGAATGTCGCACGCGATCTGGGGATCACGCTCATCGACACCGCACCGGCCTATGGCCTTGCGGAAGAACGTCTGGGCGCGCTGCTGCCGCGCAGCGGCGGCCGCGATGCCTGGACCATCGTCACCAAGGCCGGCGAGAGCTTCGAGAACGGCGTGTCGGTTTTCGATTTTTCACCGACGGCGATCCGCGCCTCGGTCGAACGTAGCCTGAAGCGGCTGCGCACCGACGCTGTCGATGCGGTTCTGCTGCATTCCGATGGCGAAGGCGAAGATGCCGGGCGGTTCGATTCCGCCGCCGAGGAACTGGCCCGGCTGAAACAGCGCGGCCTGATCCGCGCCAGCGGGTTTTCCGGCAAGACCGTGGCCGGTGCGCTCCGCATGATGGAGCGCACGGATATCCTGATGCTGACCTATAATCCCGACCAGCAGGCCGAGGCGCCGGTGGCGGTGCGAGCATCGCAGCTTGGCAAGGGCGTGCTGATCAAGAAGGCCCTGGCCAGCGGCCATGCGGTCGATCCGGCTGCGGCGCTGGCAATGGTCGCGACTCTGCCCGGTGTTTCCAGTATCGTGGTCGGCACGTTGTCGGTGGCGAATCTGCGGGCCAATGCGGTGGCCGTCGACGGGGCAATGAGGAGGCAGGCGTGAGCGATCGGGACCAGCAACAGGATGCGCTGCCGGCATCGGCCGGCGAGCAAGAGTTCCTGTCCTTCGGCTGGACGCCGGCGCCGGTGAACGTGCCGGGTCAGGCCGAGGATGCGCCGCCGCAGCCGGGCTTTGCCAAGGGTGACTTTGCGGTGGTCAGCCAGGACGAAGCCTGGTTGGTGGTGGCCCTGCCGGCCGGCCTGGTGCTGGGTAGCCTGCCCAGTGCCTCGGCGGTGCGCCGTTTCGTCGCCAAGTGCGTTAGTTTCCCGGCCCAGCCCAACGGCGCCATCATTGGTGCGGCGCGGCAGGCCATGCTGCAGGCGGTGGAGGAAGAGCTGCATCTGGCGCGTCAGGCCGCCGATCTGCTGGAAGCCAAGATTGCCGACCTGATGGGCAGCATCGACGACATGCAGGCCAAGTCGATCCTGTTCAGCCGGGATGCCGACGAAGACTGAGCCGTTTTTCAGGTGCGTGGTGCCGGGGGCTTGATCACCGGCACATCCTGCAGGGAGCGGATATAGACGCCAACCACCTGCGGCCCGGCGAGCGCACGGTTGATCTGGAACACCAGGCGGCGCTTCAGGCCTTCCAGATCCTTGTCGTAGACCCGGCCCTCTTTGCCTAACGGTTCGCGATTCAGCTCCATGATCGCCGCGTTGTAGACGCGCGGCATCAGGTCGTCGACCTTGCGGGCATTCTCGATGCTGCCACAGTCGATGTTCAGCGTCATGATGACCCGGGCGCCGGGCGGGCCGTTGACCGGTGCGGTGACCGCGTCGACGATCAACACCGAGGTGTTGACCAGCGGCTTTTCGACCGGCTTGTCGCTCTCTTTTTTCTTTTTCTCTTTTTCCTGCGCAATGGCAGAGGCCGGCAACAGCACCGCCGCGCCCAGGCCGATCAGCAGCCGGCGGCGGTCGAGGATATGGTTAAGAACGTTCCCGCGTTGCATGGAACCGAATCTTATCCCATTTTTTCTCGATATAGGAGAGCTCCCAGGCATTGCGGGCCAGGAAGACCGGGTTGTGGTCGCGGTCATCGGCCAGCGCGCCGCGATTCTGCTCGATGAACTCGTCCAGATCGCGCTTTTCCGCCGCATCCACCCAGCGGGCGGTGTCGTAAGGGGCGGTTTCGAAGCCAACCTCCAGGCTGTATTCCTCGGCCAGACGGGCTGCCAGCACGTCGAGCTGCAGGGGTCCGACCAGGCCGACGATCCAGTCGGCGCCGATCCGGGGGCGGAACACCTGGGTAACGCCTTCCTCGGCCAGGTCCTCCAGCGCGCGCTGCAGGTGCTTGGCCTTCATCGGGTCGCTGAGGCGCACGCGACGCAGGATTTCCGGCGCAAAATTCGGGATGCCGGTGAAGCGCAGGTCCTCGCTCTCGGTCAGCGTGTCGCCCACCCGGAGCGTGCCATGATTGGGAATGCCGATGATGTCGCCCGGCCATGCCTCGTCGGCCAGCGAGCGGTCCTGGGCGAAGAACAGCGTCGGGTTGCTCACGGTGATCGGCTTGCCGCTGCGCACCTGTTTCAGCTTCATGCCGCGCTTGAAGTGGCCCGAGCACAGCCGCAGGAAGGCGACGCGGTCGCGATGGTTCTTGTCCATGTTGGCCTGGACCTTGAACACGAAACCGGTGACGCCCTTGTCGGTCGGCTGCACGATCCGCTTGTCGGTTGGCTGCGGTCGCGGCGGCGGGGCGAACTCGCCCAGGCCCTTCAGCAATTCGTCAACGCCGAAATTCTTCAGCGCCGAACCGAAATAGACCGGCGTCATATGGCCCTGGCGATAGGCTTCGACATCGAAGGGCGCGCAGGCGCCTTCGATTAATGCGATGTCTTCCAGCAGCTTGGCGCGCTGGGCCTCGGGGATGTAGTCGGCGGCGCGCGGGTCGTCGAGTCCCTTGTCGAGGATGATCACTTCCGGCTCGAGATTCTTATTGTCCTTGCCGACCAGCAGCAGGCGCTTACCGAACAGGTCGTAGCAGCCGCGGAAATCGTGACCCATGCCGATCGGCCAGTTGGCCGGCACGCATTCCAGCGCCAGCGTGGAAGCCACTTCATCCAGCAGAGAGAAGGGATCCTGCGCCTCGCGGTCCACTTTGTTGACGAAGGTGGCGATCGGCACATCGCGCAGGCGACAGACCTCGAACAGCTTGCGGGTCTGGGTTTCGATACCCTTGGCGGCGTCGAGCACCATGACGGCACTGTCAACGGCAGTCAGCGTCCGATAGGTGTCCTCGCTGAAGTCTTCATGGCCCGGCGTATCCAGCAGGTTGAAGGTCCAGCCGCGAAACTCGAAATTCATCACCGAGGTGGAAACAGAGATGCCGCGCTGCTGCTCGATCTTCAGAAAGTCGGAGCGGGCGCGGCGGCTCTCGCCACGCGCCTTCACGGCGCCGGCCAGATGGATGGCGCCGCCGAACAGCAGCAGTTTTTCGGTCAGCGTGGTCTTGCCGGCATCCGGGTGTGCGATGATGGCAAAAGTGCGCCGGGCGCCGATAGGGTCGGCGGCGCCCGGAATGGATACAGCAGCTTCGGACATCGGACTGTTACGCACCTTCTGAATGATGCCAAAGCAGGCGGTGGCAACCTTAGCGGTCGGACCACCCCTTGCCGGCTTCGGCGCGTTCCACCAGCAGCTTGGCCGGTTCCCAGAACTTGCCGTGGGTCTTGTGGAAGCCGCGGATCGTGGCGAGCACCTTGTCGAGGCCGATCTGTTCGGCCCAGAACATCGGCCCGCCCCGATAGACGGGGAAGCCATAGCCGAAAAGGTAGGTGATGTCGATATCGCTGGACCGGATGGCGATGCCTTCCGCCAGGATTTTCGCGCCCTCGTTGACCAGCGGATACATGCAGCGCTGGACGATTTCCTCGTCGGAAATCGTCCGCCGTTCAATACCTTGCTCCTTCGAGGCGGTCAGGATGATGTCCTTGACCGCCGCATCGGGCACGGCATCGCGGCCTTCGTATTTGTAGAAGCCAGCGCCGGTCTTCTGGCCGAAGCGGCCCAGTTCGCAGAGCTGGTCGGCGATTTTCGAATAGCGCTCGTCCTTCGGGCGCAGATGGGCCTTGCCCTTGCGGATGCGCCAGCCGACATCCAGGCCGGCAAGATCGCCCATGCGGAATGGCCCCATGGCAAGGCCGAACTCCTCCAGCGCGGCATCGACCTGCTCAGGCATGGCGCCTTCTTCCAGCAGGAAATTGGCCTCGCGCAGGTAGCCATGCAGCATGCGGTTGCCGATGAAGCCGTCGCAGTTGCCGGCCAGCACCGCCACTTTCTTCAAGGTCTTGCCCAGGCCCATCACGGTGGCGATGGTTTCGGGCGAGGATTTGGCGCCGCGCACATTCTCCAGCAGCTTCATCACATTCGCCGGGCTGAAGAAATGCGTGCCGATCACCGCTTCCGGCCGCTTGGTGCTGGCGGCGATCTCGTCGATATCCAGTGTCGAGGTGTTGGTGGCCAGCACCGCGCCGGGCTTCATGATCTTATCGAGTTTGCCGAAGACGTCCTTCTTGACGCCCATCTCCTCGAACACGGCTTCCACCACGATATCGGCATCGCCGATATCCTCGAAATGCTGGGTGGCGGAGATCAGCTTCATCGCCCGATCCATCGCCTCCTGCTTCATGCTGCCGCGGGCCACCGAAGTGGCGTAGTTCTTCTCGATCACGCCCAGACCGCGGCTCAGCGCTTCCTGCGACATGTCCAGCAGCTTCACCGGGATACCGGCATTGGCGAAGTTCATGGCGATGCCGCCGCCCATGGTGCCCGAGCCGATCACGGCCGCCGACTTGATTTGCTTCGGCTTCACGTCCTCGGGCAGGCCGGGAATCTTGGCGGCTTCGCGTTCGGAGAAGAAGGCGTGGATCTGGCCTTTGCGCTGTGGGCTGTCCATGCATTCGAAGAAGTATTCGCGCTCCTTCAGCAGGCCTTCGTCGATCGGCAGTTTGGTGGAAGCCTCTACCGCATCGATGCAGCGCCAGGGCGCCAGGAAGCCCTTCGCCTTGCGGGCGATGCTCTTGCGATACTCTTCGAACACGGCAGGGTCGACATTGCTGACCTTGTCGTTCATGTCGCGCACCAGCCGCAGCGGACGCTTCTCGGCAACCACCGTCCTGGCGAAGGCGATGCCGCCAGCCAGCAGGTCAGGGCCAACGATCTGGTCGATCACGCCAAGATCGAGCGCCTTTTTTGCGGGGATCGGATTGCCCGGCACGATCATGTCGAGCGCCAGCTTCGGCCCGATCAGGCGCGGCAGGCGCTGGGTGCCGCCCGACCCCGGGATGACGCCCAGCTTCACTTCCGGCAAACCGACCTGGGCCGTGTCGACGGCGACGCGCCAATGGCAGGTCAGCGCCACCTCGAAGCCGCCGCCCAGCGCCGTGCCATGCAACGCGGCCACGACAGGCTTGGTCATGGCCTCGATGCGTTTCAATACGTCGGGCAGGTAGGGCTGCAGCGGCGGTTTGCCGAATTCCTTGATATCGGCGCCAGCGATGAAGGTGCGGCCGCCGCCGATGATCACGGCCGCCTGCACAGCGCCATCGGCATCAGCCTTGTCGAGCCCGGCGATGATACCGGCGCGCACGCCCTGGCTCAGCGCGTTGACGGGCGGATTTTCAATGGTGAGGACGGCGATGCCGTCCTGGACGGCATAGGAGACGGGATCGGTCACGTTTCTCTCCGGAAGCTTCTACATTGTCG
Source organism: Ferrovibrio sp. GW821-FHT12E11 (assembly GCF_058806975.1). Classification (NCBI taxonomy): domain Bacteria; kingdom Pseudomonadati; phylum Pseudomonadota; class Alphaproteobacteria; order Rhodospirillales; family Rhodospirillaceae; genus Ferrovibrio; species Ferrovibrio sp. GW821-FHT12E11. The sequence goes on along the minus strand of NZ_JBXAQG010000001.1, from coordinate 684,406 downwards.
GACAATCGGTTATAGCCGAGGCAGGCGAGCCGGGCAAAACCCTTGGCCTGCCGCTACGTCAGCGCTAAGTCTCTGCCATGGCCAGTTTTTCCGAATATCGCGCGCGCGACTGGGACGACCGCCGGCTGGCATTGGCGGCGCTGTTGTCGATTCTGCTGCATGGCCTGATTGTATTCTTGATGCTGCTCGAACCCTGGACCTGGCGCATCCAGCCCGAACCGCCGCCGGTGATTGCCGAATTCGTGATGCCGCCACCGCCCAGGCCGGCACCGGCGCCGCCCCCGCAGCCTACGCCGCCGGCCGTCCAGGCGCCGCCAGCCCCGGCGCCGGAACTGCCAAGGCCGCCGGAAACGCCGCCACAGATTCCTAACCTGCAGCGCGGCGCTCCGGTCACCGACAGGTCGACAGCCCCGCCCAGTTCTGGCACGCGCGCCCGCACCCAGCAGCAGACTGCCGACCAGCCGAAGCCGGACGTCCCCACGGCGCAGATCGGTCCGCGCGTGCCCGGTGCCGTGCCGTCGCCACAACGGCAGTCACAGACCCAGGCCGGCAACCGCCAGCAGGCGCCCGCCACCGGCGCCGCCGGTGCCGTGGGCGAAACAATGACGCAGTCGGAAAGCGACTTCTTCCTGAGTCAGGTGGCGAATGCCTGGGTGATCGATTTCGACGCGCCGCAGTTTGCCGATATCCGTATCTACGGTCGCTATAGCGTGCTGCCGAACGGCATGATGGCGCCGCCGTTCGGCAAGAACGATCCCTGGGACATGCGGGCGATGGTCGAGAACTGGGACATCATCGTCCGTGATCGCAGACCTGAGGCCGCCGCTTATCGCACGGCGCTGGAAACCTTCCTGCGCGCCATGCGCCTAGCACAGCCGATGGTAATGCCGCCGAATGCCCAGGGGTATCCGAAGGTGCTGAACCTGGATTTCCGGATCGGCGATCTTTAGACGGCGGTGCCAGCCTGCATCTTATCCAGCATCGGCTGATATTTCTTCAGTGCGACACGGATTTCATCCAGCACCGGCAGGACAATGGGGTGGGTCTGGATCCGCTGCCAGTAGGCGGCGAGGGCCGGGCGTTTATCGAGCAGGCTTTGCCCCGTAGCCACGGGCAGTACATCGGCTGCATAGAGCAGCATCGGCGCCAGTGCGCAGTCGGCCTGGCTGAAGCGCGCATCGGCGGCGCAGCCCGCCTGCGCCACGTAATGGTCGAGATATTTCAGGCCACGTGCCAGCCCCGGCATCAGCGCCGCCACGGCGGCCTTATTCGTGGGGTCGGTGAACAGCAGGATGAAAAAGTCGTGCATTGATGGTGCGACATAGAGATCGACCAGACGCACGATCAGAGTGACCTTGGCGCGCTCGGATGGTGTCTCGAGATACAGTGACGGGCCGGGCAGCTGGTTGTCGAGATAGCTGCAGATCACTTCCGATTCCGGCAGGATGCTGCCGTCATCCAGCACCAGCGCCGGCACCTTGCCCATCGGCGTGATGGTGCGGTATTCGGCCGGCGCCGGCGGTTTCAGAAATTCAAGTGTCGCCTGCTTCGCCCGTAGCAGCATGCGCACACGGGCGGCAAAGGGTGAGGCGTCGAGATTGTAGAGCTTCACAGTTTTGCCGTTTCCCGCAGGGTCGCCCAGTCGCAGAGCTTGGCGCGCGGGCTGCCGCCTGGAACGACATTTGCGGTTTCCGCCGTTTCGATGCGTTTCCAGCCGGCCCAGTCGATGACATGGACGCCACGACTTTTCAGCCAGATATCCAGCGCTGCCGAGCCTTCCTTCGGCGGCGTGGTGTCATTGGCAAAATCGGCGATCAGCAGATCGGCCACGGCTTTTGAATCGGCACGGTTGGTCGGGATGGTGCCACTGGGGCCGCGCTTGGCCCAGCCCACCACATACAGGGCCGGCGCGATGCGGCCCTGGTCGTTGGCGATCACGCCGCGATCATCGCTCTGCGGCAGGTCGCCATCGGCGGCGGTGTAATAGCCGATGGCACGGATCAGCGTGCCGATCTCCAGCGGCTTGTCCTGACCGACCAGCTTCAGGCCCTCGACCCGGCTATTGCCCAACACGGCTTCCGAGCGCTGGTGGAACAGGAAATGCAGCCGGATCGGCTTGTCGTCGGTCCGATCGGCGAATTCATGCAGCAACTGAAGGTTCTTTTCCTTCACCTTCAGATCGGCGGGATCGATACCCGGCGGCAGCCCTTCGGGGAGGTCGGCCTTGTTCACCACCGGCCGCACGCGTTCCAGACGGCCGATCTCGGCCAGCTCGGCGCTGGTGAAGCTCGCCTCGATCGGGCCGCGGCGGCCCAACGCATAGAGATCGGTCAGCGGCGCGGCGCTGATCACCTCGGCCGCATGGGCGGTCAGGTCGCTGCTCGCCATCTCAGCCTTGCTCTTGCCCAGCACGCGCAGGATATCGACCGAGACGTTGCCCATACCGATCACGGCGACGGCGGGGCGGTCCAGCAGCGGTTCGAGATTGCGGAAATCCGGATGGCCGTTATACCAGCCGACAAAGGCCATCGAGCCATAACAGCCCGGCAAATCCTCGCCCGGCACGCCCAGTGGCCGGTCGGCATGGGCACCCAGCGCCAGCACCACGGCGTCGTAATGGTTGCGCAGCTCGGCCAGCGGCAGGTCGCGACCCACCGCGACGTTGCCCAGAAAGCGCACATTTTCGTTGGCGAACAGACGGTCGAACTGCCGCGTCACCGCCTTGGTGCCCTGGTGATCCGGGGCGACGCCGAACCGTACCAGTCCATAAGGCGTGGCCAGCCGGTCGAACACGTCGATTTTCAGCTCCGGACGCTGGCGGATCAGGGCATCGGCGCAAAACAGCCCGGAAGGGCCACTGCCGACAATGGCGATATGGTGCAGCACGGCTTCGTTTCGTCTATGATTGCCAAAATGTCGCCGCAACCTTAGTGCAGCCTGACGCCGTTATGCAAACCTGGTACCCCGGATTTCCTCCCAGCCGGCTGGGCTGTTTCATATCCGAAGCGTTTCCCGACCGATGAGCGAACAAGACCCTCCCAGTTTCCGCGTGCTCAATCCGCAGGGCCGCGCGCCGGCGGTGCTGATCTGCGACCATGCTTCGCGCCGCGTGCCGGCAGCGATGAGCAATCTGGGCCTGCCGGACGACGAGCTGCTGCGCCATATCGGCTGGGATCCCGGTACCGCGGCAATCACCGAGAAGCTGGCGCAGACTCTCGATGCGCCGGCCGTACTGAGCGGCGTGTCGCGTCTGGTGATCGACTGCAACCGCCGGCCCGACGATCCGACGCTGATCTGCGAAGTGAGTGACGGCACCATCGTGCCAGGCAACCGCAACCTGGATGAGGCCGAGCGCGAGCGCCGGCTGAACAAGTATTTCCATCCCTATCATGCCGCGATTGCCGACACGCTGGATGCGGCGGGCCTGCGCGTGCCCGAACCGGCATTGCTGTCGATCCACAGCTTCACGCCCCGTATGCGCGTGAAGGGTCTGGATCGCCCCTGGCATATCGGCGTGGTCTGGGACCGCGACGGCCGCCTGGCCCAGCCGCTGCTGAAGGCGCTGCGCGACGAAGGCGACCTGGTGGTGGGCGACAACGAGCCCTATAGCGGCAAGGACCATTCCGGCTATTCGATCTTTGCCCATGGCCAGAACAAGGGCCTGCATCATGTGATGATCGAGGTGCGGCAGGATCTGGTCAGCACCGATACCGGGATCAATGAATGGGCGGGGCGGCTGGACCGCTGCTTTCGCCGCATGCTGACCGAGGCGGGGCTGCTGCGCCCGGCCGTCAGCGCCGCCTGACGCAACCGGCACCGGGGGAAGAATGGCGGTCGACGATTTCACCATCGGTATCGAAGAGGAGCACCTGCTGGTGGATCGCCAGACCGGCGTGCTGGCGGTGGAGCCGCCCGATGCGCTGCTGGCCGAATGCGAGTCGCTGGTCGGCGGCCAGATCAATCCCGAATTCCTGAAATGCCAGATCGAGATCGTCACCAGGGTCTGCCGCGACATGGGCGAGGCGCGCGCCGATCTGGTGCGCCTGCGTTCGGCCATTGCCGAGGTGGCGGCCAAGCATGGCCTGGCGCCGATTGCGGCCTCGACGCATCCGTTTGCGAAATGGAGCGACCAGAAGCATACCGACCGCGAGCGCTACGACCGGTTGGCGAAAGACCTGGCCGGCGTGGCGCGACGTCTGATCATCTGCGGCATGCATGTCCATGTCGGTATCCCGGACGAGGACCTGCGCATCGACCTGATGAACCAGGTCAGCTATTTCCTGCCGCATCTGCTGGCGCTGTCGGCGTCTTCGCCTTTCTGGCAGGGCGAGGAGACCGGGCTGCAGTCCTACCGTCTGTCGGTATTCGACAGTTTGCCCCGCACCGGATTGCCCGAACGCCTGGAGACCTGGGGCGAATACCAGCGGCTGGTGAACCGCCTGACCCAGGCCGGCCTGATCGAGGATGCGACCAAGCTGTGGTGGGATATCCGTCCTTCGGCGCGCTACCCCACGCTGGAACTGCGCGTCACGGATGTTTGTACAAGACTCGATGACGGCATCAGCATCGCCGCGCTGTACCGCTGCCTGTTGGCCGCACTGCTGCGGCTGCGGCAGAAGAACCAGCGCTGGCGTCTCTATGCCAATGCGCTGATCGACGAGAACCGCTGGCTGGCCCAGCGTTATGGAATCGCCGGCAAGCTGGTCGATTTCGGCAAGGGCGAGGCGGTGCCCTATGCGGGGCTGCTGGAGGAACTGATCGAGCTGGTGCGTGAGGAGGCCCTGGCGATGGGCTGCCTGGCTGAAGTAGAGCGGGCGCGGGGTATCCTCTCGCGCGGCACCTCCGCCCAGCGGCAGTTGCAAGTCTATCGTGACGCGCTACATGCTGGCATGGACAAGCCGGCAGCGCTGAAGACCGTGGTCGACTGGCTGATCACCGAGACGGTGAATTTCGAAATACCGGGTTAAAAGGAGGCCGCGATGGCTGATGCAATCGACGACAAGACGCAAGTAGAGCTGGAGGCCGCCGCTTTCCGCCGGCTGCTGGAGCATCTGCGCGAGCGCACCGATGTGCAGAATATCGATCTGATGAACCTGGCCGGCTTCTGTCGCAACTGCCTGTCCAACTGGTATCAGGACGCAGCCAAGGACAAGGGCATCGCCATCGAAAAGATGGTGGCCCGCGAGGCCATCTACGGCATGCCCTATGCCGACTGGCAGGCGAAATACCAGAAGGAAGCCTCGCCGGAGCAGCAGAAGGCCTTCGCGGAATCGCAGAAAACCCACAAGCACTAGGGATAACCGCGATCTGTCCACAGGCGACGCATTCCTGTGGATAACTGACGGCCGAACGAGAGCAAGTGGTAGGCGGGCGGGCCGCGCTGGCTATAATCCGCGCCAACCGCGTTTTCACTGTTTTGCAAAGGTCGCCTGCCATGGCCAAACTCATTTCTGGCAACTTCTCGACGGATCAGCTCAACCAGCTTGTTGCGCGCATCGAGCGTCTGGAAGAAGAGAAGAAGGCGCTGGCCGACGACATCAAGGAAGTCTATGCTGAAGCCAAGGCGCATGGCTTCGACATCAAGATTCTGCGTCAGGTCATCCGCCTGCGCAAACTCGACAAGGCCGATCTGGCCGAGCAGGAAAGCCTGCTGCAGGTCTATATGGAAGCGCTGGGCATGACGACCGATCACAGCGCCGGCGCCGAAGCGGCCGAGTAAGCATGCGTGCCGCCGCCAGCCTGATCTGCGGACTGGCGGCGCTTTTCGCTCTGGAAGCGGGTGCGCAGCAACGGCCACAACTGGTGCCGCCGCTCACCAACGAAGACGCCCAGGCCTGCGTCACGGTCGCCAACCTCACAGAATACAACTGGCCGATCGGTATCCGCCGCGAGGGCCGCGTCAATTCGACCCTGATCGCCAAGCCGCGCGAAGTGAACCGCTATTGCGCGCCTGATCGTCTGGCGCCGAACGAGGTCATCATCGTGCAGCTCAAATCGAGTTGGTTTCCGTTGGGCGAGTGCCGCCTGAAGAATCGCGGCACCATGGAAATCTATCGCGAGAAAAGCGACATCACCGACAGTGGCGAAGCCACTAAGGTGAAATGCCACGAGGGGCGCTAGGTCACTCCGTCACGGCCGCGCGAGCGCCCACCGCCAGACCGGGCCGTCTTCGGGATCGTCCACCGCTTCAATCAGCGCGAAGCCGCGTTTGCGCAGGATCGCCGTCGAGGCATTCTCCTCCGGCAGCGTATGGGCCAATACCACCTTTACATCATATTCGTTGAAGGCGATTTTCAGCAGCTCGCGCGCCATCACGCTGGCCACGCCCTGGCCTTCGTAACCCGGGAAGGTGAAATAGGCGATTTCGATCAGGCCCTGCACCGGGGCTGACTTGAAAGCGCAGGTACCGACCAAGGCATTATCGGTCTCGCGCAGCGCGAAATAGCTCAACCAGGGATCGGTGGCGCGGGTCCGCTCATAAAGGTCGAGAGTGGCCGTTGCCATTTCGGCGGCGATTTCGGCCACCTCGGCACGGTTTGGATGCTCGGCCAGAACCGTCATCGGACTGGCAGACAGGCTTTCCAGATAGGGGGTGTAGAGCGGCTTGAGCGTCAGCATGGGCGGGTTCTGGCCGATCCGGCCCGGTTGCGCAAGGCTTCAGCGCTGGCTCAGCCACGCCAGCACGGTCGGCAGCACCACTTCTGGCTTGCGCACCCAGCGGAAATGATCGACCCCGTCGATGCCCATGGCTTTCGGATCGAGGTGGTGACGGCTCAACTGGGCCTGCGGCATCTTGCCGACCAGGCCGTCGGTTGCGCGTTTGGGCGCGAAGAAATCGCCCTGCAGCGAGATCGCCAGTACCGGCAGTGTCACGCTGGCCAGTGCATCCCTGTGGTTCAGGCGCGGGCTGCCCAGGATGAAATCGCCGGTACGCGCCTGCCGCGCCCAGTCGGCAATCACGCCGCGCGCTTCGCGGCCAGCGAAACGGAAGCTCTGACCGGGGAAATGGCCGAGCAGGCGTGCGGTAAGTGTTGCGGCCTGGCTGTAGAGCAGGAAGCCGAAGCCCCAGAGTTTCCAGTGCACCGAACTGATTGCCACCAGGATCAGGCCGGAAAGCTGTGCCTGCTGCTGCCCCGCATAGAGCATGCTGATCTGGCCGCCGAGACTGTGGCCGAACAGATACAGCGGCGCCTGCGGAAAGCGCGCCTTCACGGCGGCGACGGCCAGCGGCCAGTCTTCGGTCAGCATCTCGTGATAGCTGAAATCGTAATCGCGTCCGGGCCGGCGGCCGCCGCTTTCTTCATGGCCGCGCAGTTCGGCAATAGCAACGTTGCAGCCGGCCTCGCGCAAAGCTTGCGCCAGACGGTCGTAATAGCCGGCTTTCACGCCCATCGCCGGTTCGATCAGCAGCGCCGGCGCTCCGGCATCGGCGGCCGGATAGACGGTCAGCGCAAAGCTGGTTCCTTCATTGCGCTGCAGACGGATGGTTTCGGGTGTAATGGCAGGTGTCGTCATGGCGCGATCAAGCCACGGCCGGACGGGCGGCGCAATTACCTTTCGGGTTATACCGCTGCGGCATGCCGCAGCGGTATCCCATCACATCCGGTTTATTCTGCCCGGGTTACTCCGCCGCTGTGGCCAGCGGCGCCGGGTTGCGGAAGCTCGCCAGCAGCTTGGCTTCCTTATCCTTGGCATCCTTCAGGTGCTTCACCTTCACATGGCCGTAACCGCGGATGTCCTCGGGGATTTTCGCCAGCGCCACGGCAAGGCCGTGGTTGTCCGGCGTCAGTTTCGCGCAGAGCTCTTCGATCAGGGCGAAATAATCCGCGATCAACTGGCGTTCGGTCTGGCGCTCGTGGGTGTAGCCGAAGACATCGAGCTTCGTGCCGCGCAGCCCCTTCAGTTTGGCCAGCAATGTGAAGGCCCGCATCATCCAGGGACCGAACTGCCGTTTCGTCGCGACGCCGGTTTCGGGATCGGGCGGGTTGATCAGTGGCGGTGCCAGATGGAAGCTCAGTGTGAAGTCACCCTCGAACTGCGCGTTCAGTTTTTTCAGGAATTCGCCGTCGGTGTAAAGCCGGGCAACCTCGTATTCGTCCTTGTAGGCCATCAGTTTGTAGGCATAGCGTGCGACCGCCTCGGCGAAGCCGGTCATGCCCTTGGCCTTGTTTTCGGCGGCGCGGGCGGTTTCGACCAGCGCCTTGTAGCGCTGCGCATAGGCCTCGTTCTGATAGGCAACCAGCCGCGGCATACGGTCGGCCAGCAGTTCGTCGGTGGTCTTGGCAAAGGTTTTGAATTCCGAGACCGGGATGGCCGGGCGGGCGATCTCGTCGACCGCCTTGGCATCCTGGGCATAGAGACGGCCCCAGTTCAGCGCCGTCTTGTTGCCTTCGATGGCCGTGCCGTTTAGTTCGATCGCCTTCAACAGGGCGTCCAGCGACACCGGGATCAGGCCGCGCTGCACGGCATAGCCCAGCATGAACATGTTGGTGGCGATGGCGTCGCCCATCAGTGCGGTGGCAATGCGGGTGGCCTCGACGAATTCCGACAGGTTCTCGCCGGCGGCATTGCGGATCGCCTGCGTCATCTGGTTGTCGTCCAGCTGCAGGTTCGGGTTGAGCTGGAAGGCGGCCGTTGGCGTCAGGTGCGTGTTGATCAGAGCCCGGGTCGCGCCGCGCTGCATCTTCTCCAGCGCCGCGTCGCCGGCTGCCACCACCATGTCGCAACCCAGCACCAGATTGGCACCGCCGGCCGCCACGCGCACGGCATGGATATCTTCCGGGTTCTTCGCGATACGCACATGGCTGAGCACCGCGCCGTTTTTCTGCGCCAGCCCGGTGAAGTCCAGCACGCTGGTGCCATAGCCCTGCACATGGGCCGCCATGCCGAGGATCTGGCCGATGGTGACGACGCCGGTGCCACCGATGCCGGTGATCAGGATGTTGTAGGGCTGGTCCAGCGGCGCGGTCTCGGGTGCCTTCAGGTTGGCGAACAGGCCGTCGGCCGCGTTCTCGGGGTTCTGCTGCACCTTCACTCTGGCGCGCTTGACCTTGCCGCCATGCACGGTGACGAAACTGGGGCAGAAGCCCTTTACGCAGGAAAAATCCTTGTTGCAGGACGACTGGTTGATCTTGCGCTTGCGGCCGAGCTCGGTTTCCTGCGGCTCGACTGAGACGCAGTTGGATTTGACCGAGCAGTCGCCGCAGCCTTCGCAGACGGCTTCGTTGATGAACACCCGCTTGTCCGGATCGGGGAAAGTGCCGCGCTTGCGGCGGCGGCGCTTCTCGGCGGCGCAGGTCTGGTCGTAGATGAGGACGGTACAACCTTCGATCTCGCGCAGTTCCCTCTGCACGGCATCCAGATCGTCACGATGATGGAAGGTGACGCCCGGCGCCCATTCGGTGCCGACCGGATACTTGTCCGGCTCGTCGCTGACGAGCGCGATGCGGCGTACGCCCTCGCCATAGACCTGCAGGCTGATCTGCTGGGGCGTGAGCTGGCCGTCATGCGGCTGGCCGCCGGTCATGGCGACCGCGTCGTTGAACAGGATTTTGTAGGTGATGTTCACCTTGGCCGCGATGCTGGCGCGTAGCGCCAGCAGGCCGGAATGGAAGTATGTGCCGTCGCCCAGATTGGCGAAGATGTGGTTGTCCTCGGTGAACGGCGCCTGACCGATCCAGGGGGTGCCTTCACCGCCCATCTGCGTAAACGTCGCAGTCGAACGGTCCATCCACAGCGACATGAAATGGCAGCCGATGCCGGCCACGGCGCGGCTGCCCTCGGGCACGCGGGTGGAGGTGTTATGCGGGCAGCCCGAGCAGAAATACGGCGTACGCTGGGTCTTGCCGATGCTGCTGGCCGCCGTCTCGCGCTCTTTCTGCTCGATAAAGGCGATGCGCTCCTCGATGCGGGCATTGGTGCCGTAACGCTTGAGCCATGTATAGAGCGCCTTGGCCACAATGGCTGGCGAGATTTCACCCGAAGAGGGCAGCAGCCACTTGCCGTCGGCATCGAACTTGCCGATGACGCGTGGCCGCACGTCTTCGCGCCAGTTGTAGAGCTGCTCTTTGAGCTGGTTCTCGATGATCGCACGCTTTTCCTCGACGACGATCACTTCCTCCAGGCCCTCGGCGAAATGACGGGCGCCTTCGCGTTCCAGCGGCCAGACCATGCCGACCTTGTAGAGTCGGATGCCCAGATCGGCAGCCATCTCCTCGGTGATGCCGAGGTCTTCCATGGCCTGCCGCACATCCAGATACGACTTGCCGGTGGTGATGATGCCAAGCCGCGGACGCGGGCTGTCGATCACCACGCGGTCGATCTTGTTGGCGCGGGCAAAGGCCAGGGCGGCATAGGCCTTGTGGCGCTGCAGCCGGTCTTCCTGCTCCAGGATCGCATCGGGCCAGCGGATGTTCAAACCGCCCGGGGGCATCTGGAAATCGGTGGGATACTTGATCTGCAGGCGATCGGGATCGATGGAGACGCTGGCCGAGCTTTCGACGGTTTCGGTCTGGCATTTGAAGCCGACCCAGACGCCGGCATAGCGCGACATCGCCCAGCCGAGCAGACCGTAATCGATGAACTCCTGGACATTGGCCGGATGCAGCATCGGCATCATCGCAGCCATCATCATATGTTCGGACTGATGCGCCACGGTGGAGGAGGCGGCGCCATGATCGTCGCCACACAAAGCCAGCACGCCGCCATGGGGCGAGGTGCCGGCGGAATTGGCATGTTTGAACACGTCCATCGAACGGTCGACGCCGGGGCCCTTGCCATACCAGATCGAGAAGACGCCGTCGTATTTGGCCTTCGGGAACAGGTTGAGCTGCTGGCTGCCCCAGACTGAGGTGGCGGCCAGGTCTTCATTCACGCCGGGCTGGAATTCGATGTGGTTCGCTTTAAGGAATTTACGCGCTTTCCAGAGCTGCTGGTCGAACAGACCCAGCGGCGAGCCGCGGTAACCGGAGATGAAGGCTGCGGTGTTCAGGCCGGCGGCCAGATCGCGTTTTCGCTGCAGCATCGGCAGGCGCACCAGCGCCTGGGTACCGGTCAGGAAAACACGACCGCGTTCGAGGGTGTATTTATCGTCCAGCGTGACATTCGCCAGCATTCGATATCCTCCCGATACCTTAGCTCTGAACTCTTTAAAGCGCGCTCTGAGCGGTCGCTTCCGGCGACCGCTCAAATAGGTCAGTATTGCTTACCTAATTATAGGGCGCTCGCGGCGCCGGGTCGAGGACTAAAACGTGCTGTGTTCCACATGGTGCGGCCGGGTTGCTCTTTCATCTGATTCTGATAGACAGCGCGGGGGTGTCAACGCACCGCAATATCAAGTTCTGGATCATCCATGGCTATTCTGCTCACTGGCGCCGCAGGATTTATAGGGTTTCATGTCGCGCAGGCCTTGCTGCAGCGCGGTGACGAGGTGATCGGCCTCGATAACCTGAACGATTATTACGATCCACGCCTTAAACACGCACGACTCGAACAGCTTCAGGCTCATAAGGGTTTCCGATTCCATCAGGTGGATATTGCCGAGCCCGATCTTGTGCGCGAAGCGGTCAAGGGCGCCGATATCCGCAAGGTGATCCATCTGGCTGCCCAGGCCGGCGTGCGCTATTCGCTGACCAATCCATACGCGTATATCCGCGCCAATGTGCTTGGCCATACCGTGATCCTGGAACTCTGCCGCAGCCTGCCCAACTGCGAGCACCTGGTCTACGCCTCGTCCTCCTCGGTATACGGCGGCAACACTAAGCTGCCCTTTGCGGTGGAAGACCGGGTCGATGCGCCGATTTCGCTCTATGCCGCGACCAAAAAGGCCGACGAGCTGATGAGCCATGCCTATGCGCATCTCTTCGGTCTGCCGCAGACCGGTCTCCGCTTCTTCACGGTCTACGGTCCCTGGGGCCGGCCGGACATGGCGATGTACATCTTCACCAAGGCGATCTTCGAAGGCCGCCCGATCAAGGTGTTCAATTACGGCAACATGGAGCGCGACTTCACCTATATCGACGATATCGTCGCCGGCGTGATCAAGACCCTGGATAATCCGCCGCCGGCCGATGAACACGGCCGCCGCTATCGCCTGTATAACATCGGCAACAACAAGTCCGAGCCGCTGCTGCGTATGATCGACCTGATCGAGCAGGCGGTCGGCCAGAAAGCCGAAAAAGAGCTATTGCCGCTGCAGGAAGGCGATGTGCCGGCCACCTATGCCGATATTTCGGCGATCCAGCGTGACACGGGCTTCAAGCCGACAACGCCGATCGATGTCGGGATCCCGCGCTTCGTCGACTGGTATCGCCGCTATCACAACATGGTCGGATGAGCCCAGTCTGCCATGAGTGAAGTGCCGCAGATCGCGACCGAAAGCTTCGACCCGAAGGTGGTCGAAGCCATGGTCCTGCAGGGTATTCCGCATTGCGCGGCCCTGGGCGTGAAAGTGAGCGAGGCGACGCGTGAGCATGTCACGTTGTCACTGCCCTACAATCCCGATCTGGTCGGCGACCCGGTCAGCGGCGTGCTGCATGGGGGTGCCGTGACCTCGCTGATCGACAGCGTCGCCGGTATGGCGGTTTTCGTTGCGCTGTTCACGGCGCAGCGGAAATTGCAGGCCATTGCCACGCTGGACCTGCGCATCGACTACCTGAAGCCGGCAATGGCGCAGAAAGACCTGTATGCGACGGCGGAATGCTACAAGCTGACCCGTTCGATCGCCTTCATCCGGGCGCGCGCCTATCATCCGGACACCCCCGACGATCTGGTGGCAAGCTGTGTCGCCACCTTCATGATCGGCTCTTCCGACAAGCCGCCGCTGCCCAAGGACATTCCGACTCCGGGGCAGGCGTCATGAGCCAGGATTTTCCGGCCCTGATCGCTGCGGCGCGGGCGAAGCGCGATTTCTCGCCCTTCCTTGAGGCCGTGCCGTATTTCCGTTTCCTTGGGTTGAATGTGCGGGAGCGGGATGGCGAACTGGTCTGCGTATTGCCCGCCGATCAAAAGCTGATCGGCAATGCGCGTCTGCCGGCATTGCACGGCGGCGTGGTCGGCGCCCTGCTGGAATCGGCGGCCATCGTGCATCTGATCTGGGCCGGCGACACCGACACGATCCCGAAGATCATTGATCTCTCGGTGGACTATCTGCGCTCGGCCCGCCCGGTCGAGACTTTTGCACGGGCCATCATCACCAAGCATGGCCGCCGTATCGCCAATGTACGCGCCGAGGCCTGGCAGGACGACCCGGCCCGGCCGGTGGCGACCGCGCACGCGCATTTTCTGCTGGGATAACAGCCGCTTTACCTGGCTCGGGCTGGTCAAACCCGGACTCAGCGCCCATATAATGCTGCAACCGCATAACGAGGTTTCCGCATGGCTTCCCCTGCCGCCGTTTCTCCCGCTGCCCCTGTTGCCGCCAACGATTTCGGCGCCCTGCCGGTCTGGGATCTGACCGATCTCTACCCCGGCCTGGACTCGGCCGAACTGCAGCGCGATCTGGCCAGGGTGGCCGAAGGTGCGGCAAAGCTGGAGCAGACCTGGAAGGGCAGGATCGGAACGGCGTCGGGCGACGATCTGGCCGGCGTGATTGCGGAATACGAGCAGATGCAGGATCTGATCGGCCGTATGTATTCCTACGCCTCGCTGGCCTATGCCGGCGACATGGCCGATCCCAAGGTCGCCGGCTTCTACCAGGACATGCAGGAGAAGCTGAACGACATCACCACCAAGCTGCTGTTCCTGACGCTGGAGCTGAACCGCATCGAGGACGCAGCGCTGGAGCAGAAATACGCGGCCTCGGCCAGGCTCTCGCATTACAAGCCCTGGCTGCGCGACCTGCGGCTGTTCCGCGAGCATCAGCTGGAGGATGAGCTGGAACGGCTTCTCCATGAAAAGGCCGTGGCCGGTCGGGCCGCCTGGAATCGCCTGTTCGATGAGACCATGGCCGGCCTGCGCTTCCCCTATGGCAAGGAGCAGTTGACCGCCGAACAGGTGCTGCACAAGCTGTCCGATACGGACCCAAAGACCCGCAAGCTGGCCGGCAAGACTCTGGCGAAAGTCTTCAAGCAGAATGTGCGGCTGTTCGCGCTGATCACCAACACGCTGGCCAAGGACAAGGAAGTCGAAGACCGCTGGCGCAAGTATCCGACGCCCGAGGCCTATCGCCATCTGTCCAACTGCGTCGAGCCCGAAGTCGTCAACGCGCTGACCGATGCGGTCACCGCCGCGTATCCAAAACTTTCGCACCGCTATTACAAGCTGAAGGCCCAGTGGATGGGTACCAAGAAGCTGAACTGGTGGGACCGCAATGCCCCGCTGCCCGAGGACAACGACCGGGTCATCAGCTGGGATGAGGCACGCGACATCGTGCTGAAGGCCTATGGCCGCTTCTCGCCCCAGCTCGCCGATCTGGGCCGGAAATTCTTCGACAATGCCTGGATAGATGCCCCGGCCCGGCCGGGCAAGGCGTCTGGCGCTTTTGCCCATCCCACCGTGCCGAGCGCCCATCCTTATCTGCTGCTGAACTACCAGGGCCGCACGCGCGACGTGATGACGCTGGCCCATGAACTGGGCCATGGCGTGCACCAGTTGCTGGCCGCCGAGCAGGGTCCTCTCATGTCGGATACACCGCTCACGCTGGCGGAAACCGCCTCGGTCTTCGGCGAGCAGCTCACCTTCCGCGCCCTGCTGGATGCGGCCGGTCCGGAACGCCGCAAGCTGATGCTGGCCTCCAAGGTCGAGGACATGCTGAACACCGTGGTGCGTCAGACCGCCTTCTTCAAATTCGAGCGTCAGGTCCATGCCGCCCGCCGCGAGGGCGAGTTGACGCCGGATCGCATCGGCGAGATCTGGATGGGCGTGCAGAAGGAAAGCCTTGGCCCGGCGCTGAAATTCGATGCGGATTACAGCACCTTCTGGTGCTATATCCCGCATTTCATCCATTCGCCCTTCTATGTGTATGCCTATGCCTTCGGCGACTGCCTGGTGAACGCACTTTATGCCCGTTACCAGGATGCCGAGCAGGGTTTCCAGGAGAAGTATTTCGCCATGCTGAAGGCCGGCGGTACGCTGCGGCACCAGGAGCTGCTCAAGCCCTTCGGTCTCGACGCCTCCGATCCGGCCTTCTGGTCGAAGGGCCTGAACGTGATCGGCGGCTTCATCGACGAGCTGGAACAGCTCTCTTAAATGTCAGAACGCGACAGCACGCTGGGCCGGGTCCGCCGTTACGCCAGGGTCGGTGCGTCCGTTGGCGGTCTGGCGGCGCGGCTGGGGGCTGAGCGTGTATTGGGCGTGAAGATGGATCGCGGCCGGCATGCCGCCGATCTGCGGGCCGCGCTTGGCGGGCTGAAAGGCCCGCTGATGAAGGTGGCGCAGATCATGTCCACCATCCCCGATGCGCTGCCGAAGGAGTATGTGCAGGAGCTGGCGCAGCTTCAGGCCAATGCGCCGGCCATGGGCCCGGCCTTTGTGAAACGCCGTATGGTCAGCGAACTCGGGCCCCAATGGCAGACGAAGTACAAGAGCTTCGATCTCGCCGCCTCGGCAGCGGCCAGCCTGGGCCAGGTACATCGCGCCACCGCCAGGGATGGCGGGCTGCTGGCGGTGAAGCTGCAGTATCCCGACATGTCATCGGCGGTGGAGGCGGACCTGAAGCAGCTCAAGCTGATCTTCGCCATCTACAAGCGCTACGACGCCGCCATCGACACCACCCATATCCACGACGAGATCGCAACTCGGCTGCGCGAGGAGCTGGATTACGAGCGCGAAAGCCGGCATATGGGGCTCTATGGCACCATGCTGGCCGACGAGGCGCAGGTGCATGTCCCCGTCGCCCTGCCGGATCTCACCACCAAGCGCCTGCTGACCATGAGTTGGCTGGAGGGGCGGCGGCTGCTTGATTTCCAGGATGCGCCGCAGGAAACCCGTAACACCATCGCCATGAATCTGTTCCGCGCCTGGTATGTGCCGTTCTACCGTTGCGGCGTGATCCATGGCGATCCGCATCTGGGCAATTACACGGTGCGCGAGGATTTCGGCATCAACCTGCTGGACTTCGGCTGCGTGCGTATCTTTCCGGCGAAATTCGTTGCCGGCGTGATCGACCTCTATCGTGCCATCTCAACCAATGACCGTGCGCTGGCCGTGCATGCCTATGAAACCTGGGGCTTCTCCGGCCTGAGCAATGACGTGATCGACACACTCAACCTATGGGCCGAGTTCGTCTATGCACCGCTGCTGGAAGACCGGCCGCGTCGCATCCAGGAAATGGAGCAGAGCGGCGTCTATGGCCGCGAGGTGGCCGAGGAGGTGCACCGCAAGCTGAAAACGCTGGGTGGCGTCACGCCACCACGTGAATTCGTTTTCATGGACCGTGCCGCCATCGGGCTCGGGGGTGTGTTCCTGCATCTGAAGGCCGAGATCAACTGGCACCGGCTGTTCCACGACCTGATCGCCGATTTTGACGCGACGGCGCTGGCCAAACGCCAGGCGGCGGCGCTGAAATCCGCCGAGCTGGAACTGCCCGAGGCGGCCTGAAGCCCGGGAACCGCAGCCGGCCTTGTGGGTTTCACTCCGAGGAGAGGAGACCGCAAATGCCGCCGCAGACCCCTGCCAGCCATCCGCCCGAAACCCATGAACCGGCCGCCTTCGAAAGCGACCTCGATCGTCACCGCAGCGGCGATGACGAAGTCTATGGCTCCCATGGCGTCCAGGCTGACACCGTGCTGCCACCGGCCCGGCCCGGACGGCTGCGCGGCCGGCCGCTGAAGCGGGTCGGGCGGGACCGGGTCTGAACCGATTTGCGGTTGCCGGAGCGCCACTTTGGCCTGAAAATGGCGGCATGATCGACAGCCTGTCATCTTTTCCGTCGGCCATTGCCGCCAGCCCTGCGAAAGCCGGGAATGCTCCGGCTCTCGATCCGGCGACATTCCCGGGCGCCGCGGTGTTCGGCGGCATCGCCGGGCAGTCGTCGGAACAGCGTAAGGCGCTGGCGCGCCAGCCGGTGGTCGCGGGCGGCCTTTCCAGCGGCGCCACACTGCTTGGTGCCCAGCAGAGCACCTCCTCCGGGCGCAGCAGCGGCGCCAAGTCGCCGGGCGAGCTGACCGAGGAAGAGCAGAAGGCGGTCGCCGAACTCAAACAGATCGATGCCAAGGTGCGCGCCCATGAGCGTGCCCATGCGGCCGTCGGCGGCGCCCATGCCGGTGCGCCGTCCTACAGCTACACCCGCGGTCCCGATGGCCAGATGTATGCGGTGAGTGGCGAGGTTGCCATCGATATCGGGGCGGAGAATGACCCCGAGGCCACCCTGCAGAAAGCCACCCAGGTGGCGGCCGCAGCTCTGGCGCCGGCCGATCCTTCCGGCGCCGACCGCGCTGTGGCCGCTGCTGCGGCTGCTTTGCGGCTGGAGGCTCTGGCCCAGATTCGTGAGCAGAAGCGCGCCGAACAGGCGGAAAAGGATACCGATAAAGGCAGCGGGGGCACTGCTCCGGCCGGCGAAGCCAGCCGGGCGACGCAGGCCTATCAGGCCGCCATCGGCAACGCCATCAGCCAGTCCAGCCGGGGGCTGGGCCAGCTGGTCGGCCTGAGCGCCTGATTTCGCAGGCCTTTCCGGCCATCCGCCGCTGCGGCAGGGGTTGTGCCGGCTTTGGACGCCAGCGTAATATCCCAGCCCGATTCAACGTTTACGACAATCCCTGAGAGACAGAGGGCGTTATGGCCGAAGAACACAAGATGGGCACCATGGACATCAGCCAGCACAAGGCATCCTGGGATGGCTTCATGAAGATGACCACCTGGGGCTCGATTGCCACGATCGTGCTGCTCATCCTGCTGGCAATTTTCGTGGTTTAAGACGGCCCGGCGGCGCCCTATCGGCGCCGTCTTTGTTTTTAAGCGTTCGGGGGGATCTGCATGAAAATCGGTATTCCGAAGGAACGCCGCACCGGTGAGAAGCGGGTCGCCGCCTCCCCGGAGACGGTGAAGAAATTCGTCGGCCTTGGCTGCACGGTGGTGGTCGAAACCGGCGCCGGTCTCGCCGCCGATATCCCCGATGACCAATACACCGCCATGGGCGCGCAGATTGCGTCCGATGCCAAAGCCGCGATCGGCGACGCCGATATGGTGCTGAAGGTGCAGCGGCCGATGACGGCGGCCGAAGGCAGCGATGAACTGGCGCTGCTGAAGAAGGGCGCCGTGCTGGTTGCCGGCCTGCAGGCCCTGCAGCAGCGTGACCAGGTGAAGGCCTATGCTGCCGCCGGCGTGAATGCCTATGCCATGGAACTGATGCCGCGCATCACGCGCGCGCAGTCGATGGACATTCTCTCCTCGCAGTCAAATCTCGCCGGCTACAAGTCGGTGCTGGACGCGGCGGCCCATTTCGGCCGCGCCTTCCCGATGATGATGACTTCGGCCGGCACGATTGCCCCGGCGCGTGTCTTCATCATGGGCGTTGGCGTGGCAGGACTTCAGGCCATTGCGACGGCAAAACGCCTCGGCGCCGTGGTGTCGGCCACCGATGTGCGCCCGGCCACCAAGGAGCAGGTCGAAAGCCTGGGCGGCAAGTTCGTCTGGGTCGACGACGAGGAAGCTCGCAGCTCGCAGACCGCCGGCGGCTACGCCAAGGAAATGTCGGCCGAGTACAAGGCCAAGCAGGCGGCCCTCGTGGCCGAAACCGTGAAGAAGCAGGACATCATCATCACCACCGCACTGATCCCTGGCCGTCCGGCTCCGGTGCTGGTGACGGAAGAAATGGTGAAGTCGATGCGTCCCGGTTCGGTCATCATCGATCTCGCGGTGGAAGCCGGCGGCAATTGTCCGCTGAGCAAGCCCGACGAGGTCGTGGTGGTCAACGGCGTCAAGATCGTCGGCTATACCAACTATCCCAGCCGCGTCCCGGTCGATGCCTCCAACCTTTATGCCAAGAACCTGTGGAATTTCCTCAGCCCGCATTGGGACAAGGACGCCAAGACCTTCAAGTTCAATCCGGAAGACGAAACCGTCACCGGCACCTGCCTGACCCGCGATGGCCAGGTGGTGCATGCGATGCTGAAAGAGGGGAACTGATCATGGGTGAGGTTTATTCCTTCTTCTCGCTGCTGACGGTTTTCGCGCTGGCCTGCTTCGTCGGCTATTACGTGGTCTGGAGCGTGACGCCGGCCCTGCATACGCCGCTGATGAGCGTCACCAATGCAATCTCTTCGGTCATCATTGTCGGTGCGCTGATCGCCGCTGGCGCGTCGGCGGTATTCGACGCCTCCAAGGTCTTCGGCCTGCTTGCCATTGCCCTGGCTGCCGTGAACATCTTCGGCGGCTTCCTGGTCACGCAGCGCATGCTGGCCATGTACAAGAAAAAAGAAAAGAAGTGAGGGCCGCGCCATGCCGATCCAACTGACCGCGCTGCTCTACCTCGTCAGCTCCATCCTGTTCATCCTGGCGCTCCGCGGCCTGTCGTCGCCCGAGACCAGCCGCAAGGGCAATACCTACGGCATGGTCGGCATGGGCATTGCCGTGCTGACCACCATCGCCAATCTCGGCGCGCTCAGCGACACCATCGTTTGGGTGCTGGTGGCGTTGGTGATCGGCGGGGCCGTCGGCACCGTGCTGGCCCGCCGTATCCAGATGACGGCGATGCCGCAGCTGGTTGCCGCCATGCACAGCCTCGTTGGTCTCGCTGCCGTGCTGGTGGCTGCGGCCGCCTTCTACAATCCGGCGCCCTATGGCATCGTGAATGCCGCCGGCGTCATCACGGTGGCGGCGCGCATCGAGATGTCGCTCGGCGTGGTGATCGGCATCATCACCTTCTCCGGTTCGCTGGTGGCGTTTGCCAAGTTGCAGGGCCTGGTCTCCGGCAGCCCGGTGATCTTCAAGGGGCAGCATTTCCTGAATGCCCTGATCGGTCTGGTCATTGTCGGGCTGGTCGTTGCCTTCTGCATGAACCCGAGCCGCGAACTGTTCTGGGCGGTGACGGTGCTGGCGCTGATCGTCGGCTTCACCATCATCATCCCGATTGGCGGTGCCGACATGCCGGTCGTCGTCTCGATGCTGAACAGCTATTCGGGCTGGGCCGCGGCCGGCATCGGCTTCACCCTGCAGAACCCGGCGCTGATCGTCACCGGCGCGCTGGTCGGCTCCTCGGGTGCGATTCTGTCCTACATCATGTGCAAGGGCATGAACCGCTCGCTGTTCAACGTCATCCTTGGCGGCTTCGGCGGCGATACCGCCGCGGCGGCCGGCGGCCAGAAGGTCGACCGTCCCTACAAGAAGGGTTCGGCTGACGACGCCGCCTTCATCATGAAGAATGCCGGCAAGGTCATCATCGTGCCGGGCTACGGCATGGCGGTCAGCCAGGCCCAGCATGCGCTGCGCGAGATGGGCGACAAGCTGAAGGAAGAGGGCGTGGAAGTGAAATACGCCATCCATCCGGTGGCGGGCCGCATGCCCGGCCATATGAACGTGCTGCTGGCCGAGGCCAATGTCTCCTATGACGAGGTGTTCGAGCTGGAGGAGATCAACTCCGAATTCCAGACCGCCGATGTCGCCTTTGTGATCGGCGCCAATGACGTGACCAACCCGGCTGCCCGCGACGATCCGAAGAGCCCGATCTTCGGCATGCCGATCCTGGATGTGGACAAGGCCAAGACCGTGCTGTTCGTGAAGCGCTCGATGGCCTCGGGCTACGCCGGTATCGATAACGAATTGTTCTATAAGGACAATACGATGATGCTGCTGGCCGATGCCAAGAAGATGGTGGAAGACATCGTCAAGGGACTCTGAAGCTTCCGCCTGCGGCAGCCCCACCCGTTCAGACGGCCCGGATCGCAAGTCCGGGCCGTTTTTGTTTGGAATTTCTATAAATCATAATTTTTCCATTGCACTTTTGACGCGAGCGGAATGTGCTAAACACGGGCGCGAAAAAAGGCCCAGACACAAAACACGTTCCGCGATCATGTCCTCTCTGTCCGATCAAGATCTGATAGCGTACGATCCTGCCTTGCTGCGGGAGGGCGCAGACGTGATGCAGGTCCTCGATTTCACCCATCGAAACCTCGAGAACGCCAACTTTGAGGGCCGCACCTTGCAGCGGGCCAAACTGGCGGGCAGCAACCTGCGTTCGGCCCGTATGTCGCGTGCTGACCTGCTGGAAGCCGACCTGTTCGGGGCCGATCTGGCTCGCGCCGACCTGCAGGGCGCCAACCTGACCAAGGCGATCCTGCGTGGCGTGAATCTCAAAGGCGCCAACCTGAACAATGCTGTCCTGATCGATGCGGATTTCCGCGGGGGCGTGATGATGCGGCCCGGCGGGCAGACCCGCGTGGGCAGCGAAATCCCCGATCTGACCGACTGCCTGCTGGAATATGCCACGGCCGCGCGTGCGCAGTTCTCGGGCGTCGACCTGAGCGGCGCTTCGCTGGTGGGCGCCGATCTGTCGGGTGCGAATTTCTTCGGCAGCAACCTGCGCAACGCCGATCTGTCCTACGCCAATCTCAAGGGGGCGAATTTAAGCGACTCCAAGCTGATCGGCACGCGGCTGGTGGGCGCCAATCTCAGCAACGCGCAGATCGTCAATGCCACGGTAGACGGTGTGGTGGCGGTGGGCGCGAATTTCGCCGATGCGGTGATCCGCGGCGTCGGCATGGATGGTTTCGACACCGAGAACCAGAAGCTGGTGGAAGAGTACGATTTCGCCGCTGACTTGGCCGATGCAGTGGACCAGCATCGCACCTGGATGGTGTCGGGCGGCAAGAATGGGCGCCAGCTCAATCTTTCGGGGCGTATGGTCGCCTACCACGATTTCTCGGGCATGAATTTTGATGGTGCCGATTTTACCGACAGCGACTTGCGAGGCTGTTGCTTCGACCGCTGCAGCTTGCTGATGGCGAATTTCGTGCGCGCCAACCTGGCAGGCGCCAGCTTCGCGCAGGCCAGGATTTCCGGCGCGCGCTTCGTGGAGGCCAACCTGCGCTGGGGCAACCTGTCAGATGCGGCCTCGGGCAGCCTGCCGATCTACCTGGGCGATGGCCGCTTTACCGGCCGCCATGCCACCACCGATTTCAGCCGGGCCAACATGGCCAATGCGAAGCTGGATGGCCTCGACCTGACCTCCTGTCTGCGCGACAGCGGCACTGCCGACTGACCGCTTTCAGTCTTCCGGCGTTGCCGCCGTGGTGCTGCGTATCAGATCGGCATGCTGCAGGCCGCAGTAATACGGCTCGCCCTGATCGGGGAAGGCATTGAGCTTGGCGTTGTAGCAGCGATGCTTGAAACCATGCTTGTCGGTGATGGTGATCAGCGTTGGCCGGTGCCGGCCATCCTCCAGCGGGCCGGTCAGGTAGAAGGCAATGCGGTCGATCCGGTAGCCCAGGATGCGCAGCTCGCCCAGATTGGACAGTCGCTCGCTGGTGGCGATCAGGAATGTTTCGGTGTCGCAATGCTTCTGCCCCAGGCCCAGCGGGCGCTCGAAGTCGCCGATCAGCAACTGGTCGGACAGGGCGGTGCTGATCAGGCGGGCCACCTGGATGGTGACATCGCCGACGATGAAGGAGCCGCCGTCGCTGCCGTCCTTGCGCGGCTGGTGATACAGGAAATGGCTGCCGATGCTCAGGCACAGACGCAGCACCGGCACCGTCGAGGCCGTTGTCACCGTACGCTTCAGGGCCGAGAACAGGATCTGGAAGATGGCAACGGCGCAGAAGAAATCGATATCGGCACGCAGGCCCTGGCGCTCGTTCCAGACATAGAAGCCGTCGCCTGTTGTGGTGCGGCCGAAACTCACGGCCAGGCCCTGCACCCGCGCCATCTCCTCGGCCAGGTTCAGCGAGAATTCCAGGGTGGTGAGCTGGGCGGCCTGCAGCTCCGGGCTGGCCTTGGAAAACTCGACGATGTCGATCAGCAGCACCGCACGATGTTGCGTGCGGGTCACGGTGAACAGGCTGAAGACCTGTTCGACCAGGGCCGGCGGTGTTTCGCCGGGGCCATAGCCCACCGGCATCTCCAGGCGCAATTCGACCGGCTGCACGTCCAGCAGGCGGGCGGCATCGTCCAGCTCCGCGCCATTCATCAGGTTGCCCTCGCCGAACACGGACAGATGTCGGGCATGGTCGCTGAACAGGCGGACCTTGGGCACGGTAATGATTTCGATGCCGCGCCGGCTGGGCCGCCAGCCCACCAGGGCGTTGCTACCGAACCGCCACAGATCGAAAAAGATGCCATGCAGTTGCTGCTGCACCGCATTTTCACGGAATGCCCCGTATGCCGTCATTTTTTAAGGGACCCACCCCTTGGAGTTTGCGGTTGAATAGCCGCACCCGGGGCGGCGAATCAACGGCAATCTCTGCCGCCCCCATGCTGCCCCGAACCGGGCGGTCTGCATACCCTTCTGTGCCGGACGGCGCGCCGGCCGGGCCGATTGGGGCCGGAAGCGGTCTTTTTCAGCCCGGGGCAGGGAACCGACCCCCCGGTTTTGCGTTTGAAGTTATGGACTTGTGCCAGGCAGGCGGCACTTTGGGTGCCGTCAGCCTTGCAGGAATGGCAAAACCGCCTATGTTAGGTTCGTCATTCTACTTGGACTGCCGGCCTGCTACCCCCCTCGATCATTTCGGATGGGTCCAGACCTCTGCCATCCTGGACATAGTCTGATGCGACGTACATGAGTGCGCCGCTGTTACCATCTGAACGAGGAATAAGCACATGGCCGTCGGCACTGTGAAATGGTTTAACGGCACTAAGGGTTACGGTTTCATTCAGCCGGAGAACGGCGGCGCGGACGTGTTCGTCCACATCTCCGCCGTCGAACGCGCTGGCATGTCCGGCCTGAACGAAGGCCAGAAGGTTTCCTTCGAGGAGCAGCGCGATCCGAAGCGCGGCAAGACCTCGGCGGTGAATCTGAAGGCCGTCTGATCCATCATCGGATTTAGGCGAAGGGGCGTCCGGCGACGGGCGCCCCTTTTTCTATCCCCATACCTCATTGCGGGTATGCCTTATTGCAGGAGAGCGTCATGGCTTTCAAACCGAACTACAACCAGCAGCGCGCCGAACGCGATCGCGCCAAAGAACAGAAGAAGCAGGAAAAGCTGCAGAAGCGCCAGGAAGAGTCGGAACGGCGTAAAAGCGGTCAGACCGATGATGCCCCGGATGGCGGCGCGACGTCCGATCCGGCCTGAGGCCGCCTTGAGTTTTTGTGGAGTAGCCCCATGGCCAAGAAGAAAATCAATCCGAACGCCGCCTTCATCCTGTTTCACGTCATCTATCAGGATGGCGCGCAGACCTCGAACCGCCGCGTGCCGTCGGAACTGATCGGCGGTCTGGATGGCGAAGCCCCCATCAAGGCCTTCCTCGAGGGGCAGGATCGCGAGATCGCCGAGAAATCCGGCCGTCCGCGCGGCCCGATCAAGACCATCACCCGGGTTCCGGGCCAGTAACGCGGCCTCAGCGCTGCCGCAGCTTGCCCAGCAGGCTGCTCAGCGCGGCGCCCTGGCGGGCGTTCAGTTGTATTGCCGGCGCTGACGCCGGCGCCATCACGGCATCGTCCTGGGGATTGGCAATCCGTCGCAGCGCCCGCACCAGATCGAACTGGTCGATCGGCTTGGGCACGAAATCATCGGCCCCGGCAGCCAGATAGCGCTCGCGGTCGCCCTTCATCGCATTGGCGGTGAGCATCACCACCGGGATTTTGGCCACCGCACCGTCCAGGGCGCGGATGGCGCGGGTGGCGCTCATGCCGTCCATCTCCGGCATCTGGCCGTCCATCAGCACCACGTCATAGGGGCCGCGCTGGGTCACGGCCGTCACCGCCTCGCGGCCGTTCTCCACGATATCGGCGCGGCAATCCATCAACGCCAGCAGATTGCGCACCAGCATCTGGTTGCCGGGATGGTCCTCGGCGACCAGCACGCGCAGGCCGAGGCGGGGCAGGGTCGGCTGGCCTTCGCCATCCAGGGCGGCGTCGGGCATGCCCAGGGCGCGGTCGCAGAGGATGGTGAAGCGGAAGGTGCTCCCGTTGCCGTAGCGGCTTTCCACATGGATGTCGCCGCCCATGGCCTGGATCAGCTGACGCGAGATCGCCAGGCCAAGTCCGGTGCCGGCATGGCGGCGGGTCATCGACAGGTCGACCTGGCTGAAGCGCTTGAACAGCTTCTGCAGGTCTTCTTCGGTCATGCCGATGCCGGTATCGCGCACGGCGCAGCTCAGCTCGAAGCGGCCGTTGTCGATCGGTCGGCAGGCCACTTGCACATCCACCCGGCCACGGTCGGTGAACTTGATGGCATTGCCGATCAGGTTCAGCGTCACCTGGCGCAGGCGGCGCGCATCGGCGCGCAGGGCTGCCGGCAGCGAACCGGTGATGGTGAGCTGTACCGGCAGATCCTTCTCGGCGGCGCGTTGCTGCACCAGTTCTATGGCGCCACGGAACAGGGCCTCCGGCGCGAAATCCTCGGGCATCAGCTCGATCTCGCCCGACTCCAGCCGCGATAGATCGAGGATGTCGTTGATCAGCGCCAGCAGGTGGCGGCCGGATTCCTGCGCCACCTGGGCATATTGCCGGGCATCGTCGTCCAGCGGCCGGTAGAGCATCAGGGTGATCATGCCGAGCAGCGCGTTCAGCGGCGTGCGCAGCTCATGGCTCATATTGGCAAGGAAATCCGACTTGGCCTTGGTCGCGCTCTGCGCCAGTTCCATCGCGCGCTGCAGCTCGGTGGTGCGGGCAGCGACCTGTTCGGCCAGCACCCGGTTGTCGGCGCGGATATGGCGCTCGGCCTCGATCAGGGCGGCGGCCATGGTGCGGATAGCCGCATGCAGGTCGGTCAGTTCGCGCGGCGCCACGGCCGGCAGCGGCGGGAAGGCGATGTCGCGGGCGCCGCCGGCAATCGCCGTTGCGGTGTCGCTGACGCCGGTGAAGACCCGGGCGAGATAGCCGGCCAGGCTCCAGCCGGCCACGGCGAAGACGGCGGCCAGTCCCAGGCCGAGCAGCCAGAGATTGCGCTCGAAGCGATGCAGCGTGGCGAGCGCACTGGCTTCGGGCCGGCGCAGCACCACATGCCAGCCCAGGCCGGGGAAACTGTCATACCCGGGCGAGCGCACCGCCACGGTCAGAAAGCGGCCATCAGGCCAGTCGGCCATGGCGCCGGCATCCCTGGCGGCGACCAGATCGCGCAGCAGCGGCTTGGCCGTCGTGCTTTCATTGATGAAAGAACCGGGCAACGGCACGCCGTCCTTGTCGACCAGCGCCACCTGGATATCGGTGCGGTCCAGCCCCAGGCTCTGCAGCACGTCATGGCGCAGGCGGTCGGCCCAGCGCCAGTCCATATGGGCGGCGAGCACGCCGATGGTTTTGCCGCCCCTGTCGGTCAGCGGCAGCGCGATATCGACAAAGCGCAGCGGCTCGCGGCCGCCGGGATTGAGGATCTTGTCGAGCATGACGGCTTCATGCACGTCGCCGAACCACAGCCCCTTGATGCCCTGCTGGAACACCGGGCGCGACGAGCCGTCGGCGCCTTCCATCAGGCCATCATTGGCGGCGATGACAATACCCTTGTCATTGGTGACGCCGAGATAGGCATAGCGCTTGCCGCCGCGCGGCCCGGCATTCAGCCGCTCGATCTCGGCGCGCATGGCGTCGGGCTGCCAGTTCGGGTTGCGCATGACATCCAGCCGGCTGAGCAGGACCAGCTCCTGGGCGCGGTGATGCATGCCGGTGTCGAGACGGTTGGCCAGCTGGATGCCGGCCATGCGCAGCTGGTCGGCGGCGCGACGCGCGATCAGCTCGGCGCCGTAAATCTGCAGAATGCCGGCGGCGATCAGGATGGTCAGCGCCGGAATCGCTGCCAGCAGCAGCGCCAGCCCGGCGCGCAGCGGAATATGGCGCCGCCCGGCATGGGCGGCAGCCTTGAGTTCACCCCCGATTGAGGTTCTGCCGAGCTGTTCCATTGGATGTCCGATTGATCCGTGGCGGGCAATCTAGACCGTGAGCCGGGCCCGTCCTATCGCCGTTTTCCGGCCCAACCGGAATACGGGGTTATTTTCCGGTAACCTCCGGCCACGACTCGGGATTCGCCATGCCGCGGCCGGGGCTAGACGGCGCGTTTCAGCGTCACGATGGCCTCGTGCAGCGCCTGCAGGAAGGCCGAGCGGTCCTTCTGCGAAAACGGCCGCGGCCCGCCGCCCACGCGCTCGGTCGGGCTGGCGTCGCGCAGACTGGTCATCAGGTTGCGGGTGGCGAGGTCCATGCCGATCGAGGCCTCGGTGAAGGTGCGCCCCGTCGGGCTCAGAACCGTGGCGCCGGTCTTCACGCAGCGGGCGGCCAGCGGGATATCGGCGGTGATCACGATGCTGCCGGGGCCGGCCTGTTCGGCGATCCAGTCATCGGCCTTGTCCAGCCCGGCTTCCACCACCACCAGCCGCAGCCAGGGCTCGCGCGGCACGTTGAGCCAGGCATTGGCCACCATCACCACGGCGGCGCCATGGCGTTCGGCCACCTTGTAAATCTCGGCCTTGACCGGACAGGCATCGGCATCGACATAGATGGTCGGCGGCTGGGACATGGCTGCTTTATGCCATGCCATGATAGGATCGCGCCATGAGCAAGGCCTTCACCAAAGAGTCGGACAACGACCCCGACGACGACCTGGAAGACGCCGCGCCGCCGATCCCGGCTGGCGCCAAGAATTACATCACCCCTGCCGGCCTGAAGCGCCTGCAGGGCGAACTGCGCCAGCTCAAATCCGTCGAGCGGCCCAAGGTGGTGGAGATCGTCTCCTGGGCCGCTGGCAACGGCGACCGCTCGGAGAATGGCGACTATCTCTACGGCAAGAAACGCCTGCGCGAGATCGACCGCCGCATCCGCTTCCTGCTCAAACGCCTGGAAATCGCAGAGCCGGTCGATCCGAAGCTGCAGAAGAACCGCGACCAGGTCTTCTTCGGCGCCACCGTCACCTATGTCGATCCCCATGGCGAAAACAAGACCGTGCGCATCGTCGGTATCGACGAGGCGCGGCTGGAACAGGGCGAGGTGAGCTGGATTTCGCCGGTCGCTCGCGCCCTGATGAAGGCGCGCGCCGGCGATATCGTCGACCTGCGCACGCCGCACGGGCCGGAACAGATCGAAGTGCTGAAGATCGCATACGAGGACCAGGCCGCATGATGAAAGCCATTCCGGTGAAGCTCGCCGAGATTTACGTGCCGGCGAAATTCAAAAGCACCCTGGATGCGGCCAAGGTCTCGACGCTGGCCGACCAGATTCTGGTCGATGGCGGCATGACCACGCCGATCCAGGTGCGCCGCGACGAGAAGGAAAAGCGCTATGTGCTGATTGCCGGCCTGCATCGGCTGGAAGCCATGCGCTCGCTCGGCGAGGCGACGATTGCCTGCTACATCGTGGCGGCGCGCAAGTTCTGATCCCCATGCAGCCGTTTGACGCCATCATCATCGGCGCCGGTGGCGCCGGGCTGTTCTGCGCCAGTGTGGCCGCGCAGCGTGGCCGGCGCATCCTGCTGCTCGATCATGCCGACCAGCCGGGCGAGAAGATCCGCATTTCCGGCGGCGGCCGCTGCAACTTCACCAATCTGCATGCCGGCCCGAACGATTTCCTGTCGCAGAACCCGCATTTCGCCAAATCGGCGCTCCGGCGCTACACCTGCCAGGACTTCATCGCCCTGGTGGATCGTCACGGCATTCCCTGGCACGAGAAAACCCTGGGTCAGTTGTTCTGCGACGGCAGCTCCAAGCAGATCATCCAGATGCTGCTGGACGAATGCAGACACGGGCCCGGCCAGGTCGATATCCGGCTCGCCACCTCCATTGCCACAGTCGCGAAAACCGACAGCGGCTTCCGCGTCGGGACGACGAATGCCGGGTCCTTTGAGGCCGCGCAGCTGGTGATCGCCACCGGCGGACCCAGCATCCCGAAAATGGGCGCCACCGGCTGGGGCTACGATCTGGCGAAGCAGTTCGGCCTCGCTGTGATCGCGCCGAAGCCGGCGCTGGTGCCGCTCACTTTCGATCCGCGCGAGGCCGGCCGCTGGACCGACATGGCCGGCGTGGCGGTGGAAGACTCGGAAGCCGCCTGCGGGAAAAAGACCTTCCGCGAGGCGTTGTTGTTCACGCATAAGGGCCTCAGCGGGCCGGCGATCCTGCAGGTTTCCTCCTACTGGGAGCAGCGCGGACGGACGGAGCCGGTGCGGCTCAACCTGCTGCCCGGCCGGGATGGTTTTGCGCTTTTGAAAGCGGCGCGCGCCGAGCGCCCGAAAGCCGACCTCGCCACCGTGCTTGCCACCCTGCTGCCGCGGCGGCTGGCACAGCGGCTGGCCGAGATTGCGGTCTCGGACGGCGCGCGCATGGCGGACCTGTCGGATGCGCGCCTGCGCGGCGTGGCGGCGGTGATGCAGGACTGGCAGCTGCAGCCCGGCGGCACCGAAGGCTATGCTAAGGCGGAAGTGACGCTCGGCGGCGTGGATACGGATGCGCTGTCGTCGCAGACCATGGCGGCGAAAGCCGTGCCCGGCCTCTATTTCATCGGCGAGGTGGTGGACGTGACCGGCCATCTCGGCGGCTTCAATTTCCAGTGGGCGTGGAGTTCCGGCCACGCGGCGGGGCAGGCGCTGTAGCGCCAGCCAGCAGCGTAAGGATGGGTCAGCGCGGCGGCACGCGCCCGACTTCCCAGCGGACGCCATTCAGCATCACCATGGTGGGCGGAGACAGCAGAACCGGCGTGGCGGGGCGGCTGCGAATCTGCAGGATCATCGCCGCGGCCAGCAGCAGGGCGGCCAGCGCTGCGATGCCAGCCGGATTGCCGGCGCCGGGCAGCAGCGCCAGCAGCAACAGGCCCAGCAGCGCGGCACGCTGATGCGGCGGGCTGGTGGGCCGTGGCAGGCGGCAGTTGGCGGGATGGGAACGAGGATAGCGGCGCATGGCCATAGTCTGGCCGGGCCGTGGCTGTGGCGGCAGGCAGACAAACAGTAACGCCGCCGCAGGTATCCGGAAATTTAGCAGGCCGGCCGGTGTTTTTGGGGGCAACGCCAAATCCCCCCACCGTCATGCCACGGCAAGGCCGTGGCTCCACGTCTTGGGTTTCGGCAAAGAGTCGTGGATGCCACGCAGGCGTGGCATGACGAGAGTGTAGCGTGGCGCCTCAGGCCGTCGCGCGCTGCTTCGCCAGTTCGGCATCCAGGCTGCCCGGCTGCAATTCCGGTACGATCTGGCGGGTCTGCACGATGTCCACCGTCTCGAAGACCGGCTCGCGGAAATAGGGATCGCGGGCCAGATGGGCGTCCAGCGCCGCGCGGTCGGGCATCTCCAGCACCATCAGGCTGCCGATCACCGCGCCGCTGTCATCGATCATCGGGCCGCCATAGCGAAACACCTCGCGGCAGCCGGCAACGAATTCCAGATGGGCAGCACGCCATTTCTGGCGCATGCCGGTGCCGGGACGGTCCTTGGCGGTGACGATGAAAAGCATGATGGGGCCTCCGAAATGCGCGACGATCGTGAATAGCATGATGCAGGCAGGGGGTCAGCCCGCTGACGCTGATGTGATAGTTCACGAAAGAACCGGCGATCGGGCCAAGAGGCTTTCCCTGCGGGCTGAAATCACTAATCTTTGATCTGTGAAATGACACGGGAATTGGAAACGCCATGGCCGCTGAGGCCCAAGAAATCGTTGAAGGCACCACCTTCGATTACATCATTGTCGGCGGCGGCACTGCCGGCCTGCTGCTCGCCAACCGGCTGTCGAAAGATCCCAGGAACAAGGTGCTGGTGGTCGAGGCCGGCGGCCGCGACAACTGGGTCTGGTTCCACATCCCCATCGGCTACCTGTTCGCCATCGGCAATCCGCGCGCCGACTGGTGCTACCAGACCGAACCGGTGCCGGGCCTGAACAACCGCTCCATCGGCTATGCGCGTGGCAAGGTGATCGGCGGCTGCACCGCCATCAACGCCATGGTCTACATGCGCGGCCAGGTGCAGGATTACGACACCTGGGCGCAGATGGGCCTCTCCGGCTGGGGCTGGGACGATGTGCTGCCCTATTTCAGGAAACACGAAGACTTCCATGGCGGCGCATCGGCGCTGCATGGCGCCGGCGGCGAATGGCGCGTGGAAAAAGCCCGCGTGCGCTGGGATCTGCTCGACAGCGTCCAGCAGGCCGGCGAGCAGATCGGCATTCCAAAGACGGAAGATTTCAACCTCGGCACCAACGAGGGCTCGGGGTATTTTCAGGTCAACCAGAAGAAGGGCTTCCGCTGGTCCACGGCTTCCGCCTTCCTGCGGCCGGTGATCGACCAGCGACCCAATCTCGGCATCGTCTCCAATGCCCATGTCGAAAAGATCGAATTCGATACCGCCACCGACAGCGGCCGGCCGCGCGCCAGATCCGTGATCGTGTCGGACGATTTCGAGCGCCGCCGCGTCAAGGCGCGCAAGGAGATCATCCTCTCGGCTGGCGCCATCAACTCGCCGCAACTGCTGCAGTTGAGCGGCATCGGTCCCGCGGCGCTGCTGAAAGAGCACGGAATCGATGTGCTGGTGGATGCGCCCGGCGTCGGCGCGAACCTGCAGGACCATCTGCAGCTGCGGCTGATCTACAAGGTGAAGGGCGCGCGCACCATCAACGATGCGGGCCTGTTCGGCCGCGCACTGATGGGGCTGGACTATGCGGTGCGCCGGCGCGGCGCGCTGACCATGGCGCCCAGCACCTTCGGGATGTTCACGCGCTCGTCGCCTGAGCATGAGACGCCGAATGTGGAATTCCATATCCAGCCGCTGTCGCTGGACAAGTTCGGCTCGCCGCTGCATGCCTTTCCGGCGTTTACCGCCAGCATCTGCAACCTGCGGCCGACGTCGCGCGGCCATGTGCGGATCAAATCCAGTGATCCGAAGCAGGCGCCGGCGATCCAGCCCAATTACCTGGACACCGAAGCCGATATCCAGGTGGCGGTCGACAGCCTGAAGCTGACGCGCAAACTGGCTGCCGCGCCGGCTCTGGCGAAATACCGGCCGGAGGAATACCTGCCCGGCCCGCAGGTCCAGACCGAAGCCGACATGCGCGTCGCCGCCGGCCAGATCGGTGCGACGATCTTCCATCCGGTGGCCACGGCGAAGATGGGCGTCGACAGCGATCCGATGGCGGTGCTGGACGGGCGCCTGCGTGTAAGGGGGGTGGATGGCCTCAGGGTGATCGATGCCTCGGCCATGCCGCTGATCCCCTCGGGCAATACGGCGTCGCCGACGCTGATGATCGCCGAGAAGGGCGCTGAGATGGTGCTCGAAGATAATCGCGGCTAGGCGAGGTCGCGGCCGAGGAAGTTGGAGATATTCAGGATCAGCGCCGCGTCATCATGGCCGGTTGCGGCCCGATGGGCGAAGGGCAGAAGCATGCGCCTGTAGCGCTGATAGTCGCGGTTCATCCAGAACAGGCTGCGCTCCACATAGTGCGGCTGGCCGCTGCGGCAGACGAAATCATATTCGGGCTGGATCTTGGCATTTTCGGCCCCGTGAAACTGCGCCATGGTCAGGCCGGTAAATTCATAGCCGTGCACCTCCACCATGGCGGTGCCAGCCAGCCGCACGCGATAGTCGAAGCCGTTTGCCCCTCGCGTGACGTCCCATAGCACGATATGGGGCAGCAGATCCGGGATGCTGAGCGGGTCGAGATCCTTGCGGTCGGGCAGGGGGCCGCCGTCATTGCGGGGCAGGCTCCGCCACCAGTCGAGGGCGCGACGCAGGCGCGCATCGGTGATGCGGTCAAGATCGGCGCCGGCGGCAATAGGCGGATCAGGGGAGAGCATGGTCTGACTCTGCGCGACCGGACGTTCCGATACCAGCAGATTCTCCAAAGATCCGATGCCGGGAACGAAAACGGCGGCCTGTGGCCGCCGTCTCTGCACTGTATGTGGAGCGCTTTACTTGATGCCGGCGGCGCGCACGATGCCTTCGGTGATCATCTTGGCGGCCTCGTCGGGGCCGACCCAGCCGGCGCTCTTCACGAACTTGCCCTTTTCCAGGTCCTTGTAGTGGACGAAGAAATGCTCGATCTGCTCGATCAGGCTGGCCGGCAGGTCCTGGTAGGTCGCGACATTGGTGTAGAAGGGATGCAGTTTGTCGACCGGCACGGCGATGATCTTCTCGTCGCCGCCAGCCTCGTCTTCCATCTTCAGCGCGCCGATCGGGCGCGAGCGGATCACGGCGCCGGCCACCACCGGCACATGGCTCACCACCAGGATGTCGCAAGGGTCGCCATCGCCGCCCAGGGTATGCGGGATGAAGCCGTAATTGGCCGGGTAGAACATGGCGGTGTGCAGGAAGCGGTCGACGAACAGCGCGCCCGAATCCTTGTCCAGTTCGTATTTCACCGGCACGCCGCCGGCCGGAATCTCGATCACGGCGTTGATGTCGTAGGGCGGGCTCTTGCCGACGCTGATGCGGGCGATATCCATGGTCGTGGTCCTTTGGTCCTTGGGGACTCTGGCGGGGAAGCGGCGTCTTTTTCGCAAATGCAGCAGAAAACGCAACCGCTTGATCCTTAATATTTTCGT
Source organism: Ferrovibrio sp. GW821-FHT12E11 (assembly GCF_058806975.1). Classification (NCBI taxonomy): domain Bacteria; kingdom Pseudomonadati; phylum Pseudomonadota; class Alphaproteobacteria; order Rhodospirillales; family Rhodospirillaceae; genus Ferrovibrio; species Ferrovibrio sp. GW821-FHT12E11. Next base: position 650,885 of record NZ_JBXAQG010000001.1, on the reverse strand, counting down.
CGCAGATGGTGCCTCCCGGTGACTAAGATGGGGCCTCTGGAGCTGGGGGGAGTATGCATCGGGAACGCAACGTCAAGATTGTCGCCACCTTGGGACCCAGTTCCAGCAGTCCCGACCGTATCCGGGCCCTGTTCGAGGCCGGCGCCGATGTCTTCCGCCTCAATTTCAGCCATGGCAGCCATGCCGATCATCTGGAGCGTATCCGGACGGTCCGCGCCCTGGAGATCACCAGCGGCCGGCCGATCGGGCTTTTGGCGGATTTGCAGGGGCCCAAGCTGCGAATCGGCGCCTTCCGGGATGGTGCGGTGGAGCTGCAGCAGGGCCAGAGCTTCCGTCTCGACCTGCAGGCCGGCGCCGGCGACATCACCGGGGTGCAACTGCCGCATCCCGAAGTGCTGGGCAGCCTGAAGCCCGGCGCCGAGCTGCTGCTCGATGACGGCAAGCTGCACCTGCGGGTGAAGGCCATCGGCGTCGGCTGGGCCGAGACCGAGGTACTGGTCGGCGGCCGGCTCAGCGACCGCAAGGGCGTCAACCTGCCCAATGTGGTGGTGCCGCTCTCGGCGCTGACGCCTAAGGATCGCGCCGACCTGGCCTTTGCGCTGGAGCACGGCGTCGACTGGGTGGGCCTGAGCTTCGTGCAGCGGCCCGATGATCTGCGCGAGGCGCGTGCCCTCATTCAGGGCCGCGCGGCGCTGCTGGCCAAGATCGAGAAGCCCTCGGCCGTGGAGACGCTGGACGAAATCGTCACGCTCTGCGACGCGCTGATGGTGGCGCGCGGCGATCTCGGCGTCGAGATGCCGCTGCAGGCGGTGCCGGGCCTGCAGAAACGCATCGTGCGCACGGCGCGCCGCGCCGGCAAGCCGGTGGTTGTTGCGACGCAGATGCTGGAAAGCATGATCAAGGCGCCGGTACCGACGCGCGCCGAGGTTTCCGATGTGGCGACGGCGGTCTATGATGGCGCCGATGCGGTGATGCTGTCGGCCGAAACGGCGTCCGGCGATTATCCCATCGAGGCCGTGCGCACCATGAACAGCATCGCCGAGCAGGTGGAGCGCGATCCGCTCTATCGCGGCATCATGGATGCCGAACACAACAATCCGGAGAATACTGCGTCCGATGCGATCACCGCGGCCGCCCGCCAGGTGGCCGAAACCATCAATGCCGCCGCCATCGTCACCTATACGATGTCGGGTTCGACGGCGCTGCGGGCCGCGCGCGAACGGCCGCGGTCGCCGATCCTCTGCCTGACGCCGCTGACCGAGACGGCGCGGCGGCTCAGCATCGCCTGGGGCGTCAATGCGGTGGTATCGGCGGATGCGATCAACTTTTCCGACATGGTGTCGAAGGCGGTGGCATTTGCGCGCACCAGCGAAATGGCAAAGCCCGGCGACAATCTGGTCGTGACTGCCGGCGTGCCCTTCGGAACGCCGGGCAATACCAATGTGTTGCGGATTGCGCGGGTGGAGGCCGGCTGATGCCGACGATTGCGTTGCTGATCGGTTCGAATGTGCTGATGACCTTTGCCTGGTACTGGCACCTGAAATATCAGGAACAGGCACTGTGGAAGGTGATCCTGATTTCCTGGGGTATTGCCTTCTTCGAATACTGCCTGGCGGTGCCGGCGAACCGCATCGGCTATACTACCGGCGGCTTCACGGCGGCACAGCTGAAAGTCATGCAGGAGGTGATCACGCTGGCGGTGTTCGCCGGTTTTGCCGTGTTTTATCTGGGCGAGGGGCTGCGCTGGAATTACCTGGCCGCCTTCTTGTGCCTGATCGGCGCGGTCTTCTTCATCTTCCAGAAATGAAGGCGGCCTAAAGCTCTTTGGCGTCGATCTTCCGGCGCAGCTCTTTCAGCTTGTCGGCGCCGTCGGTCAGATGCGGGTTGGCGGCCATGGCGCGGCGATAGGCGCGCAGCGCTTCTTCCAGGTTGTCCAGCCGCTCCATAATCAGAGCCAGACCGGTCAGCGCGCCGAAATGGCGCGGCTCAAGTTTCAGCGTGCGCTCGATATCGGCCACCGAGCCGGCATAGTCGCCGGCCAGGAAGCGCACGGTGGCGCGTTTGTTGTAGGCCTCGGGGAAATCGGGCTTCAGTTCGATGATGGCGGTGAAGATATCGGCGGCGCGCTTGTGGTCGCCCTTTTCCATCACCGTCATGCCGCCCTGCATCAGGGCATCCAGCGTGTCGGACTCGCTCTTGCCCCAGGCTTCCCAGATCTTGCGCTCAAGCTGGCGCGCCTCGATGGGATTCTGGGTGTCCTGCAGTTTCTCGAACAGGCTGTCGACCACGCTCTGCCCGGCCGCCGGAAGCGCCAGGAACAGCAGCGAAAGCAGCGTGGGGATCGCCAGTAACCGCATGAGTCGAATGGTAGGTCCGCAGCCAGCCCCCGGCAAGGGCCGTTTTGCCGGCGCATTTATTTGTGATCGCCGGGAATAAACCGGCCGGCCGACGGTCTAACCCTCCAGCGGCTGCCGCGAGGGCGGCCGGCCAACCAAAAAGGGGATTTCCCGATGATGATGCGCAACCTGATGCTGAGCGGCCTGCTGGTTCTCGGCCTTGCCGCCTGCGCCACCCAGACCACCGCGCCGGCCGTGCCTGGCGATACCGCCCTGGGATCGGTGCTGGTCGATGCCAAGCGCATGACGCTCTACACCTTCGACCGCGACACCGCACCGGGCAAGTCGGCCTGCAACGGCCCCTGCGCCGTCAACTGGCCGCCGCTGGTGGCAACCGCTGGCGACATGACCAAGGGCGACTGGAGCGTGATCACCCGCGACGACGGCAGCAAGCAGTGGGCCTACAAGGGCAAGCCGCTTTATGGCTGGGTGCGCGACACCAAGCCGGGCGACACCACCGGCGACGGCTTCCTGAACGGCGCCTGGCACGTCGCCAAGCCCTGATCCGGAGGGTATGGTCGGGCGGCGACCCAGGGACGTTACCCCGCTGTCGCCGCCCACCGCCTGGACATCTGCATGCTGTTCCGCCGCGCCCCGCATCCGATTGAAGCCGAGCTGCCGCGCCTGCGTCGCTTCGCGCTGGCGCTGACGCGCAGCCGAGATGGTGCCGACGACCTGGTGCAGGACTGTATCGAGCGGGCGCTTGGCGCCTGGGGCACGCGGCGCGGCGATGCCGGCAGCCTGCGGCCCTGGCTGTTCGCCATCCTGCATAACCGCTGGCGCAGCCGGTCGCTGCGCGAAGGCAGCCGGCCCGACGGGAATGCGCTGGAGGATGCAGCCGAACCGCAGGCCAGCGGCGGACAATGGGAGCGCCTGGAATTGCGCGACATGGATGCCGCATTGGCCCTGCTGCCCGAGGACTGGCGCGCCCTGCTGCTGTTGGTCGTGGTGGAAGGTTTGAGTTATGAGGATGCGGCGAAGGTGCAGGATATTCCGGTTGGCACCGTGATGTCGCGGCTGGCGCGGGCGCGTGATCGTCTGCGTCGTCTGATGGATGGCGAACCGCCGGAAGGCAGGGATGGCCAGGCGGTTCATCTGAGGAGAGTGAAATGACCGGCGATGCTGCAAGGACCGTGACCGAGGCGGATCTGCAGGCCTATGTCGATGACCGTCTGCCGGCCCATCGCCGCGCCGATGTGGAGGCGTATCTGGCCCTGCATGCCGAGGATGCGGCGAAGGTTGCCGCCTGGCAGCAGCAGACCGAAGATCTGCGCGCGCATTTTGCCCCGGCACTGGATGAGCCGGTGCCGGCCGAACTGGCGGCATTGTTTGCCATCCAGCGTCAGCGCAGTGCAGCGACGGCCCGGATGCTGCGCATCGCCGCGCTGCTGCTGGTTGCCGTGCTGAGCGCCGGCGCCGGCTGGTTCGGTCGCGGCTATATGTCGCCCGCCGTCACGGCGGCGGGCCTGCCGCAGGAAGCGACGCGGGCGCATCTGATATACAGCCGCGAAGTGCTGCATCCGGTGGAAGTCACCGCCAAGGAAGAGCAGCATCTGGTCGCCTGGCTGTCCAAGCGTGTCGGCACGGCGCTGAAGGTGCCCAGCCTGATCGCCCAGGGCTACGGGCTGGTGGGCGGCCGCCTGCTGCCGGCCTCCAGCGGCAATCATGCTGCCGCGCAATTCATGTACGAAAATCGCCAGGGCCAGCGTCTGACACTCTATGTGCGCTCGGGCGAGGGCGGCACGGATACGTCTTTCCGCTTCGCCGGCGAAGGCAGTGCGGCAGCTTTCTACTGGGTCGATGGCGGTTTCGGTTACGCCCTGACCGGCGAGAGCGGCCGCGAAGCCCTGCTGCCGGTGGCGCGCGTGGTCTACGAACAGCTCAGCCGCTGACCGGTTTTTACAGGCGGCCGAGGCCGGCCTGGCGCAGCAGTGCCGCACCCAGCGGATGCGAGGGGTTGGCGCCATCGAACTTGATGGTGAAGTGATCGGCACCCTTGATGCGCAGCAGGCTGGCATTGGTGCCGGCATCGCGCAGCGCCTGATGGAAATCCACGCTCTGGGCGATCCAGCCCTCCGGCTCGGCATCGCCGCAGGCGACCAGCACCGGCCCGGTGACGCGTCCAGTCAGCTTCAGCGACTGGCGCGCCAGGCTGTTGCGCACGGCCATGGCGCCATCCAGCCGGATATCCGCATTGACGCTGACATGCAGCACCGGTTCCAGTTCATAGACGCCGCTGACCAGGCCTAGTGATGCAATGGGTGGCTGAGGAGGAAGATCGCTAGGCCAGGGTGCGGCGGCCATCATGGCGGCCAGATGCGCACCGGCCGAATGGCCGATGACATGGATTTTCGTCGGATCGGCGCCCCAGTCCGCGGCGCGGCTGGCGATATGCACCAGCGCATCCTGCATCTGGCGCACGATGGCATCGATGGTGACGGCAGGGCAGAGATCGTAGTTCAGGTTTACCACGACAGCGCCGGCCTTCACGAAGGGTACGATGGCAAAGGTGGTGGTGTTCTTGTCGAGCCCACGCCAGTAGCCGCCATGGATGAAGACCACCAGCGGTGCATTGGGCTTCACGACGGCAGGCTTGTGCAGATCGTAGGTCTGCAGCGGGCCCGGTCCGTAGCGCAGGTCGTAGTCGCCGCCGATCTCGGCCTTGGCCAGGGCCGAGCGTTCGACATAGGCGTTGAAATGCTGCTCGAAAGCCGGCACGGCCTTGCGCGGGTTGAACTGCGCCTCGATCTGTTCGGAGGAAAGGCCGCGCCAGTCGAAGCTGCTCATGTCGGGTTCAATCCTTGTAGGTGCCGGCCACGCGGGCGCGGGTTTTCAGCAGGGCCAATACGGTATCGATGGTCGGCGTGGCGATGTTCAGCTTGCCGGCCAGCTCGGCGATGACACCGATCAAGGCGCCGATTTCCATCGGCCGTTCGGCTTCCAGGTCCTGCAGCATCGAGGTCTTGTGCGGACCGACCTTCTGCGCCGCATCCATGCGCTGGGCGATGGTCATCGGGAACTGGATGCCGAGCGCTTCGCCGATCTTCTGCGCTTCGGTCATCATGCCGCCGAGCACCGCTCTCGCATCCGGATCGGCCGCCAGTCCGCCGAGCGTGCCATGGGTGAGCACGCTGACCGGGTTGAAGGAAAGGTTGCCCCACAGCTTGGTCCAGATCTCCTGGCGGATGTTGTCCACGACGGGGGCGTCTATGCCCGCTTCTGTTAGGATTTTGCTCAACTGCTGCACGCGCGCGGATTTGCTGCCATCCGGTTCGCCGATCGGCAGCCGGCTGCCGCCGCTATGGCTGATCACGCCGGGTGCGGAAATGGCGCCGGCAACCCAGACCACGCTGCCGATGGCGCGCTCCGGTCCGATCAGCGACCATTGCCGGTCACCGGGATCGACGGAGGCCAGTCGCGTGCCATCCAGCGGACCGCCGTGACGATAGAAATACCAGTAGGGCATGCCGTTCATCGCCGTAATCATGGCGGTATCGGGTCCGAACAGCGGCAGCATCTTCTGCGCCATGTCGGGTACCGCCGGCGCTTTCAGGCTGAGGATCACCACATCCTGCGCACCGGCTTCGGCCGGATCGTCGGTGCAGGCCGGATGGGTGGTGAACCGCCCACCTGCGGTCTCCACCGTCAGGCCATGGGCGCGGATGGCGTCGCGATGGGCGCCACGGGCGATCAGGGTCACCTCATGGCCGGCACGTGCCAGCAGGCCGCCAAAATAGCCGCCGATGGCGCCCGCACCCACGATAGCGATCTTCATCTCAGGCTGCCTCGATATTGGGACGATGCTGGGCCATCCAGTTGGTCAGGCGTTCGCGTTCCAGTGCGGTGGCCCAAAGGCCGCATTTGGTGCGACGCCAGAGCACATCGTCGGCCTCGCGCGCCCATTCATGGCGCATCAGGTAATCCACCTCGCGGGCATAGAGCCCGCCGCCGAAATGCTCGCCCAGATCGACGGCCCATTGCGCGTCGCCCAGAATGGCATTGACCGCGGCGCCATGCCGGCGCGCCAGGCGGGTCAGCCAGGCCGGGTCGAGGCCGGGATAACGATGCTTCAGATCGGCGACAAAGGCTTCGAAGGTGAGGGCGCCGAGATCGCCGCCCGGCAGTGGCTGGGTGCCCGACCAGCTTTTGCCCATCTTGGGATAGAAGGGCAGAAGCTTGTCCATCACCTGCTCCGACAGGCGGCGCGCCGTCGTCAGCTTGCCGCCATAGACCGACAACAGCGGCGGCTCACCGGTTTTGGCGTCGAGGTCCAGCACATAGTCACGCGTAATGGCGGAGGGGTCGCTGTCGCCATCGTCATACAGCGGGCGTACGCCGGAATAGGACCAGACGATCATGTCGCGGGTCACGTCCTGCCTGAAATACTCGCTGGCGGCTTCAAGAAGGTAGGTGGTTTCCTCCTCGCTGATGCGCGGTGGGCCATTCAGTTTTTCGAGCTGCACGTCGGTAGTGCCGACCAGGGTGAAGTCGCGCTCGTAGGGAATGGCGAAGATGATGCGGTTGTCGGCATTCTGGAAAATGTAGCAGTGGTCGCCATCGAACAGCTTTTTCGTCACGATATGGCTGCCCTTGATCAGCCGGACACTGTTCTTCGGCGTCTGGCGGAAGGCGCCTGTCAGTGTCTCGCGTACCCAGGGACCGCCGGCATTGACGATGCCGCGCGCCGTCACCTGCCGCGTGCTGCCATCGATCTGGTCGGTCAGCGTCGCATGCCACAGGCCGCCTTCGCGTTTTGCGGCTGTCACCGCGGTGCGGGTGTGGATCTGCGCGCCCTTCTGCCGGGCGCTCATGGCGTTCAGCACCACGAGACGCGCATCGTCGACCCAGCAGTCGGAATATTCGAAGCCACGCTTGAATTTCGATTTCAGTGGTTTGCCACGCAGGTCGCCGCTCTCGAAGTCGACGCCGATGGAGCCGGGCAGGGTCTGGCGGCCAGCCAGGTGATCGTACAGGAACAGGCCGATACGGATCATCCAGGCCGGACGCAGGCCCGGATGATGCGGCAGCACGAAACGCAGCGGCCAGATGATATGCGGCGCCATCTTCATCAGCACTTCGCGCTCGCCGAGCGCTTCCCGCACCAGACGGAATTCGTAATGCTCCAGATAGCGCAGGCCGCCATGGATCAGCTTGGTGGCGGCGGAAGAGGTGGCGCCGGCCAGATCGCCGCGTTCCGCCAGGACAACGCTGAGGCCGCGGCCGGAGGCGTCGCGGGCAATACCGGTCCCGTTGACGCCGCCGCCGATAATCAACAGATCGGCAGGTTCAGAAGACATTGAAAACAACCGCTGGAAGGCTGGAAAGCGGCCTTTATACGGTCACGCTCACTTGCTGTGCAAGGTCGAGGTCCAGGCGGCCGCGCCGGGCGGCGCTGCGATAGGCGCCCAGGGCCGCATTTCGGGCCTCGGCCGGGGGCTCGGCCTCCTCGGTCTGGGCCAGTTGCTGGGTATGGTAGGTGTTGACCCCGAAGGCTTCGCGCCAGGCGCGCCGGCGCTCCAGATGGGGTGGAATCTCGATCGTCGGATCGGCGGCCTCGCCACGGTCGCTGCGCCGCCGCAGCAGTTCCATCACGCCCGGGCTGGCGCTGCGGGTCTTTTGCAGCAGGCTGCTGCCCTGGGTGGAGGGAGAATCGCCGGTTTCGGTGCGGAAGGGTTCCGCGGTCGTACGCTGGCGTTTACGGGTTTCGGAGGCGGAATCCGGCTGCGCGCCCGCAGGCGTGACCCCGATCCCAATAACCGCCGGATTGACCATGAAACCCCGTCCTTAAGCCCCGGACTCAAGCAGGGATTCGGTAAACGCGAGGTTAATCATGTAAAATTGTGACCGGGTTTTACGGCCGATCCAGGCGATAAACGTCCACCATGCCCATGCGGCCCTTCACAGCCAGCCGGCCGACCAGCGGCGGCGGCGGCTCCAGCCGAGCCAGGCCCACGGTCTGGGCACTGGCGAGGGCGATGAACGGCTCGTGCGCCAGCTGGTGATCGTGGCCAAGCTGTTCCAGGCGCTGGGCCGTGTTCACCGTGTCGCCGACCACGGTGTAGTTGATCCGGCCGGGCGCCCCGATATTGCCGACCACCGCCGGCCCGGAATGCAGGCCGATGCGCATGCGCAGGGTTGGTTTGCCCAGCATGGCCCGGCGGGCATTGTCGGCCGCCAGCGCCTGACAGATCGCCATCACCGCCCGGCAGGCATGGGCGGCATGGTCTTCATCGCGCTTGATCGCGCCCCACACGGCCATGACGGCATCGCCGATGAACTTGTCGACAATGCCGTTCTCGGCTTCGATACAGGCGGTGACCAGGGCGAAATGGTCGTTGAGGATTTCCGCCGTCTCCTCGGCGCTCATCTGCTCCGACATGGCGGTGAAGCCGACCAGATCGGTGAAGATGACGGTGACGTCGCGCAGCTTGCTGACATTGACGGCATCCTCGCCCTCGCGCACCAGGCGGTTGACCAGCTTGCGCGGCACGTAGTTGCCGAACCAGTGCAGCGCCGCATTGGCAGCGTTGATGGCCTGTCCGGCGTCGTCCAGCTCGCGCAGACGCGTGCGATCCAGCGGCGGCGCATCGAAGTCGAGGTTGCGCAAACGGTTGGCGGCAGCGCCGATGGCCAGCAGCGGCCGGCGGATCAGATGCGCGAGACGCCAGGCGATCAGCAGCGACAGCACCAGACTGAGCAGGCCGACGGCGGCGGCCAGCTGCAGGCGACTGATTTCGCGGTCGATCTGGTCGAAGGCGAAATAGCGGCCGACCAGCCAGGGCTTGTCGCCGAAGCTGGTGATGCGGCGATAGACAAAAATCCACTGGCGGCCTTCGGCTTCGATGATATGGGCGCTGTCGGCATCGCCGAGCAGGCTGCGCGCCATCACGCGGTCGAGCCGGCCGCTCCAGATGCGGCGCAGCACGGGATCGTGAATCTTGTTCAGGCGCGGAACCGGGTTCTCCATCGAGAGGCCGTATTCGTGATTCAGCAGCGTGGGATGCGCCAGCACGAAATCGTCGTCATAGAGGATGAAGTTGGCGGCTTCGTTGTCGACGCTGTCGGTCTCGATCAGCCGCGACAGCGTCACCAGCGACACCACGGCCAGCACCTGACCGACGAAGACCTTGTCGATCACCACCGGCGCCTGGGCATTGATCAGGGCCTGGCCGATTTCGGGATTCCAGATCAGGTCGCCCCAGTGCACCGGCTTGTCATGCAGGTCGGGCCGGTTCTGCAGTTCGAACAGGCGGCGCAGCGCCTCCAGCCGCGCGGCCGCGTCGGGGTAGTCGCGCAGGCTGTCATGCAGGGCCAGCAGGTTGCCGTTCTGGCGGATCACGCGGGTGGCGATGGTGTCATTGCGCAGGAAGCCGAGGGCGTCGACCTGTGGCAGGGCGTCCAGGGCCGCGCTCATGTAATCGGTCAGGCGGCCGAGGTCGTTGACGCCGATCTGTTTGCGCTGCAATCGGGTGCGCAACGCTTCCACCTGGTCGGCGGCCGGGTCCAGCTGGTCGCGGGTGCGCTCGACAAGCTGGTTGACGATGCGGTCGTTGCGGTCGCGCAGCAGTTCCACCGTATTGAGGCGGCCGCTCAGCATGGCAATGCCATAAGCGATGCCGGCCAGCACGACGAGCAGGCCGACCGCCATGGTCAGGACAAAGGTGATGGACGGGCGCACGCGCACCCGGCGCGAGCCGGACTTCACTGGAGGCGGATTGGCAGGCGGGAGTGTGGCCCGCTCACCCCTTGGTTCGGGCAAGAGCTTCGACCTGCTTGCGCAGATCTTCCATCTGCTTTTTCAGGGTATCGACCTCGGCGGGCTTTTCACCAGCGGCGGCCTTGTCGGCATCGAGAGAGTCGCTGCCCGCCACGAAGGGGTTGAACAGCGTCATGGCGCGCTGGAACATCTGCATGTTGTTGCGGCCCATTTCCTCGATGCTGCGGAACGGGAACATCTCGCCGAAGGCTTCGGCCATATACTGGCGCATCTCGTCCTGATTGCGCTGGAACGAGGCCATCGAGATTTCGAGATAGCTCGGCACCAGGGTCTGCAGGCTGTCGCCGTAGAAGGTGATCAGGCGGCGGAGGAAACCGATCGGCAGCAGCTGCTGGCCGACCTTCGATTCTTCCTCGAAGATGATCTGGGTCAGCACGCCGCGGGTGATGTCTTCGCCGGTCTTGGCGTCCTCGACCAGGAAATCCTGACCGTCCTTCACCATCTGGCAGAGGTTTTCGAGCGTCACGTATGAGGACGTCGCCGTGTTGTACAGCCGCCGGTTTGCATACTTTTTGATCTTGATCGGCGCTGCTGTCGTCTGCTCGGTCTCGGCCACGGTTCCCACGCTCCCTAGGTCTGTTATCACACATCTTCGCGCGTATTCCTTTGTATACGCAAGTCTCTTGTGCGCCGCGAAAGGGTGGCCGGGAAAGCGCGCTTGGGTGTAGGCTGCACCCTATGAGCGATCCCAAGTCAGGTTCCGGCGAAGGCGATGCCCAGGCGCTGGCGCAGCGCTTTCTCGATCTTTGGCAGGAGCAGGCCGGCCTGCTGGCCACCGACCCGAAACTGGCTGAATTGTCGGCCACCTGGCTCAATCTCTGGAAGCAGGGCGCGGCCGCCGCGGGTCAGGCGACGGGGCAGCCCCAGACGGCAGGGCAGCCATGGGCCTGGGCTGCGGGGCAAGGAGGCGGAAATGTCGCAAAACCAGCACCCGGAGCCGCAACGCCTCGGCCCGCGTCCGCTGCCGCTGCATCTGGCGACGGCCAACCTGATGTTGCTGAGCTCGCTCGCCGTCTGGCCGACTGCGAGGCACGCCTCGCCGCACTGGAATCCGCAGCTGCAGGCCCGGTTCGCCGCGCTGGCGCCGGACCTGGCAAGCGTCGACCCAAGTGACTTCACCGCGGAACTGATCCACGCCGGCCTGGCGCGGCTGACCGCCATGAGCGGCGCCATGCTGCGGTATCGCCAGCATGAGTATCAGCGCCGGTTGCCCGATCCGCCGGTGCTGTGGCGCGAGGGCAGCAGCCGGCTTTTGTCGTTTGCCGATGATGGCCTTCCGGTACTGCTGGTGCCCTCGCTGGTCAATCGGTCCTATATCCTCGATCTGGCCGAGGGCCAGAGTCTGGCGCGCTGGCTGCCGCAGCAGGGTCTGAGGCCCTTCCTGCTCGACTGGGGCGATCCGGGCGAGACAGAGCAGCGCTTCGACCTGACCGCCTATATCGCCCGCCAGGTGCGGGCGCTGGCCGCCGTAAAGCAGGCCGCCGGCCGTGCGCCGGTACTGCTGGGCTACTGCATGGGCGGCAACCTGACGCTGGCTGCCGCGCTGCAGGCGCCTGACGATGTTGCGGCGCTTGCCTTGCTGGCAACGCCCTGGGATTTCCATGCCGGCGGCGCCCATCACGCAGCGCTGGTGCAGGCTCTGGCACCGGCGCTGGTGCCGCCGCCTGCATCTGCCGCCGATGCGCCGCCGCCGATGCTGGATGTCGATACGCTGCAGGGTTTCTTCTGGGCGCTCGATCCGCTCACCGCCCTGAAGAAGTTCACGCTGTTCCAGGCGATGCCGCCGGGCGGCGATGCCGAACGCCGCTTCGTGGCGATGGAAGACTGGCTGAATGATGGCGTGCCGCTCGCCGGCCCGGTGGCGCGCGACTGCCTGCTTGGCTGGTATGGCGACAATCTGCCGGTGCAGGGGCGCTGGAAGGTCGCCGGGCGTGCGGTGCGGCCGCAGGACTGGCGCAAGGATACGCTGGTGGTGCTGCCCGAACGCGACAAGCTGGTGCCCAAGGAAGGGGCTGCCGCTTTACTGGGCCAGTTGCCGCATGGGCAACGACTGGATGCGGCCAGCGGCCATATCGGCATGGTGGCCGGCCCGCGTGCCGAGACCGGGCTGTGGCAGCCGCTGGCCGCCTGGCTGCGGCAGGCCTCTGCTCTGCCGACGGAGCAGTCCGCAAAGCCGGTACGCCGTCGCAAGACCAAAGTGCAAGCCTGAGCCACGCTTTTGCCGGGGCGCAGGTCTTGCCGCAGTTGCGAAAAGACCGCTATCGTTTCGTCAAAATCAACGTCTCGACCTATATCAACTATATAAGTCCAGTCTGGAGGGACATCCCATGACCGATATCGTCATTGCCAGCGCCGCGCGCACGCCGGTCGGCTCCTTCAACGGTGCGCTCAGCGGCGTGCCTGCGCATTATCTCGGCCAGGTCGCCATCGATGGTGCGCTCAAGCGCGCTGGGGTTGCCGCCGCCGATGTCAGCGAAGTCATCATGGGGCAGATCCTGACGGCGGCGCAGGGCCAGAATCCGGCACGCCAGGCGTCGATCAATGCCGGCCTGCCGGTGGAAGTGCCGGCCTGGGGCGTCAACATGCTCTGCGGCTCGGGCCTGCGCGCGGTCGCGCTGGGCTTCCAGGCGATCAAGAACGGTGACAGCGAGATCGTGGTTGCCGGCGGCCAGGAAAGCATGAGCCAGGCACCGCATGCGGCCTACCTGCGCGCCGGCCACAAGATGGGCGACCTCGGTTTCATCGACACCATGATCCGCGACGGTCTGTGGGATGCCTTCAACGGCTATCACATGGGCAACACGGCCGAGAACGTGGCCAAGCAGTTCCAGATCACCCGCGACCAGCAGGATGAATTCGCCGCCAGGAGTCAGAACAAGGCGGAAGCCGCGCAGAAGGCTGGCAAGTTCAAGGACGAGATCGTTCCCGTCACCATCAAGGGCCGCAAGGGCGACACCGTGGTGGAGAATGACGAATACATCCGTCATGGCTCCACCGTGGAAGCCATGAAGGCGCTGCGTCCGGCTTTCGCCAAGGATGGCTCGGTGACGGCGGGCAATGCATCCGGCATCAACGATGGCGCCGCTGCCGTGGTGCTGATGAGTGCGGACGAAGCCAAGAAGCGCGGCGTGAAGCCGCTGGCCCGCATCGTCAGCTGGGCGCAGTCGGGCGTCGATCCGTCGATCATGGGCACTGGCCCGATCCCGGCGTCGCGTGCGGCGCTGAAGAAGGCCGGCTGGAAGGCCAGCGATCTCGATCTCGTCGAGGCCAACGAGGCCTTCGCCGCGCAGGCCTGCGCCGTGAACAAGGATATGGGCTGGGATACCGACAAGGTGAACGTCAATGGCGGCGCCATCGCCATCGGCCATCCCATCGGCGCTTCGGGCGCCCGCGTGCTGGTGACGCTGCTTTATGAAATGCAGCGCCGCGATGCCAAGAAAGGCCTGGCCACGCTTTGCATCGGCGGCGGCATGGGCATTGCGATGTGCATCGAGCGCGACTGATCGCATGAAGAAAAAGGCCGGGAGGGGAGATCCCGGCCTTTTTTCTGTACCGGAATTGCCAAAATCTGACGCCATAACAGCAAAAAAGTATTCAACAGGAGGATCATCATGTCTCGCGTAGCGATTGTCACTGGCGGCACCCGAGGGATCGGCGCTGCGATTTCCCGTCTGCTGCATCAGAGTGGGTACAAGGTTGCAGCGAACTATGCGGGCAACACCGAACGCGCCAAGGCCTTCGAGTCTGAAACCGGCATCAAGACCTATCAGTGGAATGTCGCTGATTTCGACGAATGCCAGAACGGCGTCAAACAGGTGGAGCGCGACCTTGGGCCGATCGATGTCATCGTCAACAATGCCGGCATCACCCGCGATGGCACCATGCATCGCATGGGGCATGACCAGTGGCAGGCGGTGATCGATGCCAATCTGGGTGGCTGTTTCAACATGTGCCGCGCCGCCATCGACGGCATGCGCGAACGCGGCTTCGGCCGCATCGTCAATATCGGTTCGATCAATGGCCAGGCCGGCCAGTACGGCCAGGTGAATTATGCGGCGGCCAAGTCCGGCATCCATGGCTTCACCAAGGCTCTGGCGCAGGAAGGTGCAGCGCGCGGCATTACCGTGAACGCGATTGCGCCCGGCTATATCGATACCGACATGGTGGCTGCCGTGCCGGCCAATGTGCTGGAGAAGATCGTCGCCAAGATTCCGGTCGGCCGGCTGGGCCGCGCCGAGGAAATCGCCCGCGGCGTGCTGTTCCTGGTGGCCGACGAAGGCGGGTTCATCACCGGCTCGACGCTCAGCATCAACGGCGGCCAGCATATGTATTGAGGCCGGGCAATCCGGCGGTACTAGGCCCGCAGCGCAAGCTGCGGGCTTTTTTCATGTCTGCGGCGGATCCAGGGGCGCCAGGGCCACCAGCAGGAAACCGATCCTGTCGTCATGGCCCGTGAACGGCAGGATCAGGCGTTCCACGGTGATGAATTCGCGCCGCGGCCCCATGAAGGGCGAACGGCTGGCATGGGGCTCGCCGCTGGCGATCACCGCCTCCATGCGGGTTATCGCCAGGCGAATCTCGGGCGTATCGCCCAGCGTGTCGAGGAAACGGCCGGTCGGGTCGTAGCCGAACAGTTCGGCCACGCCGGTCCCGGCCACCCGGTAGCGATAGCGCATGGGATCGCCCGGATGCAGTTCGATATAGAGCAGCCAGGGCAGGATGCCGCCCGGCAGGGTCAGCGGATCAATTGTGCTGCGTGGCGGCGCACGCCCGTCCGGCAGGCGGTGGCCGCTCCAGTAATCCAGAAGCCGCAGCAGCAGAGGGCTGGTAAGATCGGCCGGCAGCATTGATAAGCGGCACCAAAGCAGCAAAGACAGTCCAACGTTGCATCGCCCCCGGCTTAAGTAAAGGAAAACCGCTGTTTCCGCTGATCACACCGGCGTCAGATTTTTTTAGTCACAACCACGGCTAACACAAATCCGCCATGATCGGAGCAGAGCTTAACGCTGAAAGCAGTCCCAAGGAGGCTGTGCCATGCTTCGTAGTGCCATCGCCTGTTCCGCCCTTATCGTTGCCGCCGGCGTCATGCTGTCACCGGCGCCGGCCAAGGCCGACAGCTTCTCGTTCGGCTATTCTTCGGGTGACTACCGGCGCGGCTATTACGGGCCGCCACGCTACCACCACCATTACCACCGCCCGCCGCCGCGCTATTCCTATTATCGCTACGACTATTACGCGCCGCCGCCCCCGGTGATGTATGTTCCGCCGCCGGTGGTTTATGCGCCGCCGCCAGTCTATGCCGCACCCCAGGTCTATGCTGCGCCGCCAATGATATCGGCCGCACCGGCTTCCCCGGTTTATGTCGCGCCGAATGGCCAGTATTGCCGCGAGTATCAGGGCGGCGTCTCGGTTGGCGGCTCGCACCAGCGTGGTTATGGGACTGCCTGTCTGATGCCGGACGGCGCCTGGCGCGTCATGAACTGACCGTTTTCCCGCTGTCGGCGTGACCACAGTTTGGTCACGCCCATGGGCATCTGCCGTCGCTACCTCAGTAGGGTGGCAACGGCAGAGGAGGCGGGTGTGGCGGCAGACCGGAAAACCTATCTGAAGCAAGGCTATCGCCACATTGGCGGCTGGCTGTTTCCCTACAGCGCGCAATTCATCGATACGCTGGCGAGCCTGCAGCGCGATGCCGAAATCCCCGGCGGCGTTGGCGAGATCGGCGTGCACCATGGCAAGCTGTTCATCCTGCTGGCCCTGGCCTTGCGAACCGGCGAGAAGGCGGTTGCCATCGATGTCTTCGGCGACCAGCATCTGAACCTCGACCAGTCCGGCGCCGGCGACCGCTTCGTCTTCGAAGGCAACCTCCACCGCTGGCTGCCCGACAGCAGGGCCGTCACCATCCTGCAGCATTCGTCTTTCGACGTCACACCAGAAGCCATCCTCAGAGCCGCCGGCCCCCTGCGGCTGGCATCCATCGACGGCGGTCATACCGAGGCTTGCGTGGTCAACGACTTCGGTCTGATCGAAGCCGTGCTGGCGCCGAAGGGCGTCGTCATTCTGGATGACTGCTTCAATGAATTCTGGCCCGATGTGGCATCGGGTGTGGCGCGCTACATGCTGGCGCCGTCCACCAAGCTGCGGCCCTTCGCCATCACGCCGAACAAGACCTATTTCGCCCTGGCTGACGATGTCGGGTTCTATCGCGGCAAGCTGCGCCACTATGCCGGCTACTATTTCGAAAAGACGGCGCAGATGTTCGGCGGCGATGTCGATATCTACGGCACCCAGGCCTATACCTTCTCGCTGAAAAAGCGGGCCATCGAATGGGTCAAGTCGACCCCGGCCGCGCCCTATGCCCGCGCCCTGCATGCCGCTGTAAAAAACCGGTAACCGCGACTCCAGGTCGCACGGCGCGGTCGGAGCCGGCCCGCTGGCCTGTGCTATACTCGCCCCGATCCATTGCTCCGGGGAAACCATGTCCTTGTCCGCACCCATGCCGGCCGCCGCCGCACCGCCTGTCGTCGAAGACCGCCTGTCGCTGGTGCAGCGCCGGCGCAAGCAGTTCGCCTCCGGCAGTGGCCTGCTTCTGCTGCTGGTCCTGCTGTTCACCGAATCGATGTGGCCGTCGGAAACCGTCCTGCATGAAAGCCTGGAGCTGTTCGGCTATCTGCTGATCGTGCTGTGCATCGCCGGCCGCACCTGGTGCTCGCTGTATATCGGCGGGCGCAAGAAGCAGGTGCTGGTCGATCAGGGGCCGTATTCGATGAGCCGCAATCCGCTCTACCTGTTTTCGGTGATCGGCGGCCTCGGCGTTGGCCTGCAGGCCGGCAATCTGGTAACCGGTCTGGCGCTCGGCCTGTTCGTCTTTGCCCTGTTCAGCGTGGTGATCCTGCAGGAAGAGGCCTTCCTGAAATCCCGCTTTCCGGCCGAGTTTGCCGCCTATGCTGCCCGCGTGCCGCGCTGGGGCCCGCGTCTGGCTGCCTGGCATTCCGATCAGGAACTGACCGTGCAGACCCGTTTCGTGCTGGTCACTTTCCGCGATGCGCTGTGGTTCCTGCTGGCGATTCCGCTTCTGGAGGGAATCGAGATGTTGCAGGATGGTGGCTGGCTGCCGGTGCTGCTGCAACTGCCGTAATTCTCCGCTGTGCGCTGCAGCATGGCAAAATAGCATTTGACGATCGTTTGCCTTGCAAACAATAATCCTCCGTAACAAAAAACCACGGAGGAAATACCATGCGCACCGCTCTTCGCGTCGCGGCCCTGCTGGCTGCCGGCGTTCTGACCGCCCCCTATGCCCAGAATCAGGCCCTGGCCCAGGACAAACCGATCAAGATCGGCGTGCTGAACGACATGTCCAGTGTCTATGCCGATTTCCAGGGCCCGGGTTCGGTGCTGGCGGCGCAGATGGCAGCCGAAGACTACATGAAAACCAGCAAGCGCAAGGTCGAGGTGATCTTCGCCGATCACCAGAACAAGCCCGATGTCGGCGCCAACATGGCGCGCCAGTGGTATGACGTGGACGGCGTCGACGTGATTGCCGATCTGCCCAACTCGGCCGTGGCCCTGGCGGTGAACCAGATCGCAAAAGACAAGAACAAGACCGTGCTCGGCTCCGGCGCCGGCAGTTCGCTGCTGACCGGCGAACAATGCTCGGCCAATTTTGTGCACTGGACCTACGACACCTGGTCCTACGGCCATTCGGCGGCCCGCGCCGCTTTCGATCAGGGCGGCAAGAAGTGGTATTTCATCACGGCCGACTATGCCTTTGGCCATGATCTGGAAAAGCAGGCCAGCGACGAAATCAAAGTGCTGGGCGGCACCATTGTCGGTGCGGCCCGTCATCCGGTCGGTGTCAGCGATTTCAGCTCCTTCCTGCTGCAGGCGCAGTCGTCCGGCGCCGATGTGGTGGCCTTCGCCAATGCCGGCGGCGACCTGACCAATTCGCTGAAGCAGGCCGCCGAATTCGGCCTGGCGGAGAAGCAGCGCATCGTCGGCCTGATCTTCGGTGTCACCAACGTCCCGGCGCTCGGCCTGAAGGCGGTGCAGGGCCTGCAGTCGGTCGCGCCGTTCTACTGGGACATGAATGACGGCACGCGCGAATGGTCCAAGCGCTTCCAGGCCCGCCATGGCAAGAAGATGATGCCGAACGACATGCATGCCGGCGTCTATGCCAGCCTGATGCATTATTTCAAGGCGGTGGACAAGGTGGGCGGGCAGGCCGATGGCCGCGCCGTGGTGGCGGCGATGAAAGCGATGCCGACCGACGACGCACTGTTCGGCAAGGGCACCATCCGTATCGACGGTCGCAAGATGCATCCGATGTATCTGCTGGAAGCCAAGAAGCCGGCCGAGTCCAAGGGCGACTGGGATTACCTGAAGGTGGCGGGCACCGTGCCGGCCGAGAAGGCCTTCCGTCCGCTGGCCGACGGCAATTGCCCGCTGGCGAAGTAAGCCTTTTGAACGCGTGAGACCGGCGCCGGATTGCATCCGGCGCCGGTTGCTTTTCTACTTCTCCGCAACGAAACGCCGGACCCGGCGTTAGTCAGGACCGTTTGCGGAGGACGCTATGAAAATTGTGGCCATCACCGGCGGGGCGCAGGGCATCGGCCGCGGTATTGCGCTCGCCTTCGCCGATGCCGGTTATGCGGTTTCGATCGCCGATCCGGCCCATGATGCCGGCAGCGAACTGCTCGACATCCTGAAAGGTCGCGGCGCCAAAGCCAGTTTCGCGGTGACCGATGTATCCGATCCCGCCGCCGTGGAGGCCTGGATTGCGCAAACCATACGCGAACTGGGTTGCCCCACGGTTCTGGTCAACAATGCCGGCTTCATGATCCGCAAGCCGTTTCTCGATCTGCCGCTGGAAGATTTCGATGCCGTGATCGCCGCCAACCTGCGCGGCACGTTCATCTGCTCCCAGGCGGTGGCGCGCGAGATGGTGAAGCGCGGCGAAAGCGGCGGCTGCATCATCAACATGGCCTCCACGCGCGCTTTCATGTCGGAGCCCGGCACTGAGGGCTATTCGGCGTCCAAGGGCGGCATTGTCGCGCTGACCCATGCAATGGCGATCAGCCTGGGGCCGCAGCGCATCCGGGTGAACAGCATCAGTCCCGGCTGGATCGAGACGCGCGACTGGCAGTATTCCAAACGCGCTGAAACGCCTAAGCATTCGAACGAAGACCGCGAGCAGCATCCGGTCGGCCGCGTCGGCAGCCCTGAGGATATCGCCGAGGCCTGCCTCTATGTCGCGTCAGCGGGCTTCATGACCGGCCAGAACATCGTCATCGACGGCGGCATGAGCGTGAAGATGATTTATGCGGAGTGAAATGGCTGGGGCGGGAGGGATCGAACCTCCGAATGGCGGTACCAAAAACCGCTGCCTTACCGCTTGGCTACGCCCCAGCAGATCCCTGTAGAAACAGGGCAGGTCAAGCGGGGCGGACAATACTGGGGGCGGAAGAGGGTTTCAACCCGCCGCGGTCGCCGCCACCCACCATTTCGGATGGGCGCGACCGATATTGCGGGCGGCGAAATCGGCCTCTTTTCTGTCGGCGAACAGGCCGAAGCAGGTGGCGCCCGAGCCGGACAGCCGCGCCAGCAGGCAGCCGGCCTGGGCCCGGATCGCCGCCAGCACCGGGTCGATCTCCGGCGCCATGAACCGCGCCGGCGCTTCCAGGTCGTTGCGGCGCGCCCGCAGCAGGATGGCCAGATCGGCGGCGCTGTCGGGCCGGCGTTCCAGCGGCTGCGGCGGACCGAAGCGGCCGCCCAGCGCGGCAAAGACATCCCGGGTCTCCAGCGCGATGCCGGGATTGACCAGCACCAGCCAGAGCGGCGGCAGGGTCGGTGCCGGTGTCAGTTGCTCGCCGATCCCTTGCATCAGCGCGGCGCGGCCGAGCAGGCAGGCCGGCACATCGGCGCCGAGCTTGACGGCGGCGCGGCTTAAACCCTCGTCATCCAGTTCGATCTGCCAGAGTGCCCGCAGGGCATGCAGGGCGGCGGCGGCATCGGCCGATCCGCCGCCGATGCCCGAGGCCACCGGCAGGGTCTTGGTCAGCGTCAGGGCCGCACCCTTTGCCGCGCCGGTCTGCAGGTTCATCGGCTGCAGCAGGGCGGCGGCGCGCAGCACTAGGTTGTCGGTCGCATCGGCCTGCAGGATTTTCGCTTGCGGGCCTTCGATGGTCAGGGACAGGTCTTCGGCAGCCGCGGCGGTCACCCGGTCGCAGGCGCCGGCATCCTGCGCAAACACCACCAGGCTTTCGAGGCTGTGATAGCCGCCATGTTCCGCATGGTCTGGGCGTTTGCCGGTGACATGCAGGAACAGGTTGATCTTGGCCGGCGCCAGCCGGCTCAGCGCCGCGGCCGTCATGACGTTCTACTTGGCGGCGACCGGGTCGAGACCGTGATCGATCTTGCGCTGGACCGTCAGTCCCAGTTCCTGTTCGGGATTGAGGCCGAGGGCGCGACGCCACTGGAACCGCGCCTCTTCCTGACGGCCGACCCGCCAGTAGGCATCGCCCAGATGATCGGTAATCACCGGATCGCCGCCCTTGAGTTCCACGGCGCGCTCCAGCTGCACCACGGCTTCCGTGTATTTGCCCTGGCGATAGAGCGCCCAGCCGAGTGAGTCGACGATGGCGCCGTCATTGGGGCGCAGTGCGACGGCGCGCTCGATCATCTTGGTGGCGCGCTCGACATTGCGATGCATGTCGACCCAGGAATAGCCGAGATAGTTCAGCACCAGCGGCTGGTCCGGCTGCAGCTCCAGGGCCTTCACCATATCGGCTTCACCCTTGTCCCACTGCTTGGAGCGTTCGAAGGCCACACCACGGCCGAACAGGATGCTCCAGTGGCGCTGTTCCAGACGCGGAATGCGGTCGAGCGCCGCCGTATATTCCTTCGCCGCCTCGGGCCATTTCTCCATCTGGCGATACATATCGGCCAGCGTCAGCAGCGCCATCGGGCTGGCCGGTTCGGCCGAGGCCATGCGGCGCAGGATGCGCACGGCTTCGTCGGTGCGGCCAAGCTCGTTGATGCACCAGGCCGAGCGCAGCTGGGCGCTGGTCGTCAGGGCCGAGCCGGTCGACACCTTGCTGTACATGTTCAGCGCCTGGTCGAAGCGGTTGCGGCCCTCGTAGATGTCGCCCAGCAGCATGCGGGCATCGTCCAGGTCGGGGCGCATGAACAGCGCCAGCTGCAGGTGCAGCTCGGCCAGCTCGCCGCCATCGGAACGGCCCAGCGCCGACGCCGAAGCGAACATGGCTTCGGCCATGCCTTCCACCGCATTGCCGACCAGGGGTTCGACGGCCTGGCCGCGGCGGCTGTCGAGCCGGCGCAGGGCATGCAGCAGCACGGGATTGTCGGGGTTGAGCGCCAACTGTTCGTTCAGCAGGCTGCGCGCTTCCGCGCCGCGGCCCTGACGTTCGAGGAACCGGGCATAGCCGTCCACCAGCCGGTTGCCGGCGCCGCGGTCGCGGCCCTCGATGGCATCGCGATAGGCAGCCTCCGCCGGCTCGGGCTGGTTGACCACTTCGAGCAGCAGCGGCTTGAGATGCACATAGACGCCGCTGAGCAGCGGATGGCGCTCCAGCTTCTGCAGATTGCTCATCGCCTGGTCGCTTTCGCCCTTGCCGGCATGGGCGAAAGCGGCAAGCAGCGGATTGAAGGCGGCATGGATGCCGCCGCTGGGGCCGGCAGCCACCAGTCTCAGCACGCCGTCATAGTCGCGCGCCAGCATCATGGCCGAGGCCTGGGTCATGCGCGGCAGGTATTCGGCCGGATTGATCTGTCGCAGCACCGGCACCAGCGTGACCGCCTCATTCACGCGGCCATCGGCGATCAGGGCAATGAAGGCGCCCTGGGCCAGCATGCTGCTACCCGGGTCGTCGCGCAGCGCCCGCAGGTAATAGTTGGCGGCGGCGGTGTTGTCGTTGTGCTCGCGTGCATGGCGGGCAGCGAGGAAATTGCCATACGGGCTGTCGAGACGATACGTGCCGCGTGTCGAACCCTTATTCGAACCGCTTGGTCCGCCGCAGGCACTCAGCGGCAGAACGATCGCCAGCAGCAGGGCTGCAGCGAGCGAGGAGGAGAGGCGAATACGGGAGGCGGCTGTATCTGTCATGGCTCACATGTTTGGGTAATTTGGACCGCCGCCCCCCTCAGGCACGGTCCAGTTGATATTCTGCGCCGGATCCTTGATGTCGCAGGTTTTGCAGTGAACGCAGTTCTGCGCATTGATCTGGAAGCGCGGGTTGTTGCCGGCGTCGTCGCGCAACACCTCATAAACGCCTGCGGGGCAGTAGCGTTGCGCCGGTTCGTCGAATTTCGGCAGGTTCTCTGCAATCGGGATCGACGGGTCCTTCAGCTTCAGATGGATCGGCTGGTCTTCCTCATGGTTGGTGTTTGACAGGAACACCGAAGACAGCTTGTCGAAGCTGATCTTGCCATCGGGCTTGGGGTAGGCGATAGGCTGACAGTCCTTGGCCAGCTTCAAGGTCTCGTGATCGGCCTTGGTATGCCGTGTGGTCCAGGGCACCAGGAAGCCCAGCCCCAGATCGTTCAGCCACATGTGGATGCCGCCCAGCAGGGTGCCGATCCACATGCCGTATTTCATCGCCGGCTTGACGTTGCGCACCTTCCACAGGTCCTTGAACGACCAAGAGGTCTTGAAGGCTTCCGGATAGGCGACCAGTTCGTCGCCGCCGGTGGCGCCAGCCTTCAGCGCCTCGAACGCGGCTTCGGCGGCCAGCATGCCGGACTTCATGGCGTTGTGGCTGCCCTTGATGCGCGGCAGGTTGACGAAACCGGCCGAGCAGCCGATCAGGGCGCCGCCCGGGAAGGTCAGCTTCGGGATCGACTGCAGGCCGCCCTCGTTGATGGCGCGCGCGCCATAGGAGATGCGCTTGCCGCCTTCGAAGAATTCGCGGATGTCGGGATGCGTCTTGAAACGCTGGAACTCATCGAAGGGCGAGAGATAGGGATTCTCGTAGCTCAGATGGATGACGAATCCGACCGCCACTTGGTTGTCTTCCAGATGGTACATGAAGCTGCCGCCGCCGGTGCTGTTGTCCAGCGGCCAGCCCTGTGTATGCACCACCAGACCCGGCTTGTGCTTGGCCGGATCGATCTGCCACAGCTCCTTGATGCCGATACCGAACTTCTGCGGATCGACGCCGTCGCGTAAGGAGAATTTCTTCATCAGCTCCTTGGCCAGCGAACCGCGCACGCCTTCGCCGATCAGGGTGTATTTGCCGCGCAGCTCGACGCCCGGCGTATAGCCTGACTTGTGTTCGCCATCGCGGCCGATGCCCATGTCGCCGGTGGCGACGCCCACCACTTCGCCCTTGTCGCCATACAGCACTTCGGCGGCCGCGAAACCGGGAAAGATTTCCACGCCCAGCTCTTCGGCCTGCGTTGCCAGCCAGCGGCAGACGTTGCCCAGCGAGACGATGTAGTTGCCGTGATTGTTCATCAGCGGCGGCATGGCGATATTGGGAACCGGAATGTGATTCGCTTCGGTCAGGATCCAGAAGCGGTCATCGGTGACCGGGGTGTTCAGCGGCGCGCCCTTGGCCTTCCAGTCGGGGATCAGCTCGTTCAGCGCGATCGGATCGACGACGGCGCCCGACAGGATATGGGCGCCGATTTCCGAGCCTTTTTCGATGACGCAAACCGATACGTCGTGATTCTGCTCGGCAGCCAGCTGCTTCAGACGGATCGCGGCAGCCAGGCCGGACGGGCCGGCGCCGACGATAACCACGTCATATTCCATCGATTCGCGTTCAGACACGGGGCACCTCTGAAGTGATGTCTTTTTTATTTGGGGGCGTCGCTGCTGGTCAGCTTGACGCTCCCTGCCTGCTTACCAGACTATGGGGTGCAAGCCAACGGCGCGACGCCCGGCCGGAGCCCGATGAACGCCACGGAAACCCCTGATTTTCCTCCCAGTCTGCTCGATATTGCCCTGTTCTATGCCGAAGCCGGCGTCGACGAGGCGATCGGCGATGTGGCAATCGACCGCACGGTTGCGCCGCCGTCCAGGCCGGCGCCCGCGCCGGCAGCGAACCCTGCCGTAGCGGCATCGCCGGCCGCGACTCCGGCGACCGGCCCAGCCTTTGGTGCGGCAGCTTTCCAGGCCTCGCGCGCCACCCAGCTGCCCAATCCGGCCCTGCTGTCGGGTCAGGCGGTGGAAACCGCTGCCACCAAGGCGGCCCAGGCCTGTAGCACGATCCCCGAGCTGGAAGCCGCGATCAAAGCCTTTGACGGCTGCGCGCTGAAGGCCACCGCCACCAATACGGTGATCGCGCGCGGCAACCCGAAGGCCGCCTTCATGATCGTCGGCGAAGCACCTGGCCGCGACGAGGATGCGCAAGGGTTGCCTTTCGTGGGCGAGAGCGGCCAGCTGCTTGACAGGATGCTCAAGGCGATCGGCTGCGACGACAGCAATGTCTATATCTCCAATCTGCTGTTCTGGCGTCCGCCGGGCAATCGCGATCCTTCCACGGAAGAGATTCTCGCCTGCAAACCCTTCGTCGAGCGGCTGATCGAACTGGTGCAGCCGAAACTGATTGCCTGCGCCGGCAAGTTTTCCGCCGCCACGCTGCTCGGCACCACCCAGGGCATCACGCGCGTGCGTGGCCGCTGGCACGAATACAAACGCGGCGATGTGACGATCCCGGCGATGCCGCTGCTGCATCCGGCCTATCTGCTGCGCCAGCCCGGCGTGAAGCGCGAAGCCTGGCGTGACATGCTGGAACTGCGCAGCAAACTGGATGAATTGACGCGCGCATGACGCGGATCTTCTACGGCTGGGTCGTTGTCGCCGCCGCCTTCCTGGTGATGTTCACCGGCTTTGGCGCGGCCTACAGCTTTCCGGCCTTCTTTGAGCCGTTGAGCCGCGAATTCGGCGCCACGCGTGGCACGGTCTCGCTGGTCTTCTCGGTCGCCGGCTTTTTCTATTTCGCGCTCGGCGCCATCAGCGGGCGACTGGCTGATCGTATCGGCCCTCGGCCGGTGGTCGGCTTCGGCATGGCCTGCATCGGCATCGGGCTGATTGCGGCCAGCTTCGCCGACAGTCTCGCCGGCGTCGTCATCTTCTACGGTCTGGGCATCGGCATCGGTGTCGGCTTCTCTTATGTGCCGGCCATCGCCACGGTGCAGCGCTGGTTCGCGGCCAAACGCGGCCAGGCGTCTGGCTGGGCCGTGGCCGGAATCGGCATCGGCACCATGGCGGCGCCGCCGGCGGCAGCCTTCGCCATCGAATATCTGGGCTGGCGCGGCGCCTATGTGCTGATCGGCATGGCCGCGCTGCTGCTCGGCGCGCTGGCCACCTGGCTGCTGCGGGCCTCGCCGGCCAGCATGGGACTGCAGCCGGATGGCGCGGCCGCCCCCGCAACGACAACGGCCGGTCCACCGCCGGGTCTGGAGCTTGGCGCGGTGCTGCGCCATCCGGCCTTCTGGCTGCTCTATGCCGCCGGCGCTCTGAACTGCATCGGCACCTTCGTGCCCTTCGTGCATCTGGCGCCCTTTGCCATGGACCAGGGCCTGACGCGCGGGCAGGGCGTCTGGCTGGTCGGCCTGATCGGCATCGGCAGCACGCTCGGCCGCTTCGTGCTCGGCGGCCTGGCCGACCGCATCGGCCGGGGCAAAACCTTGAGCCTCGTCATGCTGCTCAGCGGCATCGCGCTGGCCTACTGGAGCGTGGCGCAGGGCTTCTACGAACTGGCGATCTTCGCGCTCGCCTTCGGCCTGTTCTATGGCGGCTTCGTCGCCCTGATCCCCGCTGTCGCTGCCGACCTGTTCGGCCTGCGCGCCATGTCCTCGGTGCTGGGCGTGCTCTACACCTCGGTGGCGCTGGGCACGCTGCTCGGACCCACGCTCGCCGGCTGGGTTTACGACACGGCCGGCAGCTACACCTGGCCGATCCTGATCTGCGCCGTCGGCTGCGTGGCCGCCGCCGCGATCATCCTGCGCCTGCCGGCTGCCATAAAGCATTGAAAACAAAGGCTGCGACTGTTGGCTGCGGCGTCTTTACTTGTCCCTTAACCGCATCTGCGCTATCCCAGACGGCCACGAAGCGGGGGAATGAATGCGTCTGGGGGGGTGGCTCCTTGTTTGCGGTCTGAGTCTGGCCGCCGCGGCACCGGCCGCGGCGCAGTCGGCTGACCTGCCCGTGATCCTCGGCGCCGAGGATACCGAACGCTACCAGCGCATCTTCGATCTGCAGACCGATGCCGAATGGGCCAAGGCCGATCGCGAGATGGCGCGCCTGAAGGACCGGCTGCTGACCGGCCATCTGCTGCACCAGCGCTACACCCATCCGACCGGCTATAACGCCTCTTACGTCGAACTGAGCGACTGGCTGTCGAAATACCGCGACCATTCCGGCGCCGACGAGATCTATCGCGCCGCGCTGAAGAAGAAGGGCCGCAAGGACAAGGGGCCGGTGACCCCGCTGGGCACCGATGTCGGCGAATATGCCGGCGAGCAGCCGGGCACGGTGGCCACCACGCGCCGCATCCCGCAGTCCAGGGACCGCGACCCCGAGCATCGCAATGCCATCGTGCAGGCCGAAAGCCAGTTCACCGCGCTGCTCAAGCGCGACCGCCTGAACGAGGCCGAGGCGCTGCTCAACAAGCCCGATATCCGCAGCAAGCTCAGCGCGGTGGAGTATGACGACTGGCGCCGCCGCTTGGCCTGGGTGGCGCTGCTGGAAGGCCAGGACGACCGCGCGCTCGCCCATGCCGCCGCCGCCGCCCAGCGCTCGCGCGCCCGCCTGTCGGAGCCCGACTGGGTCGCCGGCCTCGCCGCCTGGCGGCTGGGCAAATACGACAACGCCGCCCATCATTTCGAGAATCTGGCGTTTTCCAAAGTGGCGACCAGCTGGGAAAAATCCGCCGGCGCCTGGTGGGGCGCGCGCGTGCAGCTGCGCCTGCGTCAGCCCTCCGAAGCCATCCGCCTGCTGGAAATCGGCGCCAACCAGGAACGTACCTTCTACGGCCAGCTGGCTCTGGCGCAGCTTGGCACTGACCAGCCGCTGCGCTGGACGCCGCCGCCGCTGGATGCCGCCGACACGCGCAAGCTGCTCGACATTCCCGCCGTGCGCCGCGCCCTGGCCTTGAGCGAAGTGGGCGAGGCGGTGCGGGCCGACCGCGAAGTGCTGCGGCTGTTCGCGCAGTCGTCGGACACCATGGCTGGTGCGCTGCTCGGTCTTGTCTCGCGCATGCAGGCTGCGCCCGCATCGTCGATGAAGATTTCGATCGCCTGGTACACGGTGAAGGGCGAGGGCTTCGATTCCGCGCTCTATCCGCTGCCGCCCTGGGAGCCCGAGGGCGGCTTCAGTGTCGACCGCGCGCTGGTCTTCGCCTTCATGCGCCAGGAAAGCGCCTTCAACGCCCGCGCCATGAGCACGGCCGGCGCAACCGGCCTGATGCAGCTGATGCCGCGCACCGCCGGCGCGGTGGCCAACGACAAGAGCCTGCATCACAAGACCGGGCGGCATAAGCTGTTCGCGCCGGAATACAATATCGAGCTGGGCCAGCGCTATCTGCAGCACCTGCTGGAAATGCCGATGATCCGCGGCAACCTGCTGTATCTGACGGCGGCCTATAATGCCGGCCCGGGCAACCTGCAGAAATGGCTGCGCGCCTCGCCCGACCAGAACGACCCGTATCTGTTCATCGAGACCATTCCCTTGGGCGAGACCCGCAATTTCGTGCAGCGCGTGCTGACCAACTACTGGGTCTACCGCGCCCGCATCGGCCAGCCCGATACATCTTTAAGCGCCACCATGACCGGCGGTTGGCCGGTCTATCGCGGCTTCGACCGCGCCGAGCAGCGGGCAGAGAAGAAGAACTGACGCTGGTCACTAGCCGTCGCCGGCCGCAAATCCTAGGTTAGTGGCGTCTTCAGTCGAGGAGCCGCCATGTCCAGTCTCGCCCCCCAGTCCTATGTCGATGCCGATGGCAAGCGCCTGTTCGTGCCGGTGCGCATCGCCGTGCTGACCGTTTCCGACACCCGCAATTTCGAGGATGACAGATCCGGCAACACCCTGGCCGAGCGCCTGACCGAGGCCGGCCATATGCTGGCGGCGCGGGCCATCGTGAAGGATGACGTCGCGGAGATTCAGGGCCAGCTCACCGACTGGATCGATGACGACACCGTGGATGTGATCCTGGCCACCGGCGGCACCGGCGTGACCGGGCGCGATGTGACGCCGGAAGCCTTCGAGGGCATTTACGAGAAAAGCATCCCCGGCTTCGGCGAGCTGTTCAGGATGCTCAGCTACCAGAAGATCGGCACCTCGACGATCCAGTCGCGCGCCACCGCCGGCGTCACGCGCGGCACGTATCTCTTCGCGCTGCCCGGCTCGCCCGGTGCCTGCCGCGATGCCTGGGACATGATCCTGAAAGACCAGCTCGACTACCGCCACAAGCCCTGCAATTTCGTCGAGCTGTTTCCGCGCCTGCGCGAGCATGAGCGCCGCGGCGGTGGGAAATAGCAGACTGGCCCCATGCCTTTTGCATGAACTGGCACTTATCCTGGAACCGCTGTCGGGGTAATCAGGTCGGATAAAATTGCAGAAAGTGTGAATCCATGTCCGATATCGTCATCCGTCCCATCGCTGCCACCGAACGGGCGCAGTGGGAGCCGCTCTGGCTCGGCTATCTCGCCTTCTATGAAAAGAGCGTGCCCGCCGCCGTCACCGATGCCACCTGGACGCGCCTGCTCGATCCGCAGAATGCCATCGAGGGCCTGATCGCCTGGGAGGGCAGCACGGCTCTGGGCCTGGTGCAGTATCTGCTGCATCCCTCGACCTGGAACCTGGGCGGCAATGTCTATCTGCAGGACCTGTTCGTGGTGCCGCAGGCGCGCGGCAAACGCATCGGCCGCCGCCTGATTGCCGCCGTCACTGAGGCATCAAAAGCCAAGGGGGCCGGCGTGCTCTACTGGCAGACCGAGGAATTCAACGGCACGGCGCGCCGGCTGTATGAGCGCGTGGCCAAGCGCGCGCCCTTCGTGCGCTACAACATCGAACTGTAAGCCGCGGTTTTCCGGGACAGCTTAGTTCTTGAAATGTTCTCATGGCCGGATTATGCTTCCGGCCATGAAGAAGATCGCCCCGCGCGCCATTTCCACGCCCGAAGACCACGCCCATCCCGATGCCCGGCGCGGGCGTGGCGCGCTGTCGACCGTGCGCAGCCGCTACGACACCGAAACGCGGCAGAAGCAGGATGACGGCTGGGACAGCCTGGAGGAGGCCGACCCGATCCGCACCCATCTCCACGAGGATGCGACGCGCAGCATCATCTCGTGGAACAAGTCGCCTGACATTCCCTTCGATCGCTCGATCAATCCCTATCGCGGCTGCGAGCATGGCTGCATCTACTGCTTCGCGCGTCCCAGCCATGCCTATCTCGGCTTCTCGCCGGGCCTCGATTTCGAGACCGAGATCATGGTCAAGCGCAATGCCGCCACGCTGCTGCGCAAGGAGCTGGCGCATAAGAATTACAAGATCGCCACCATGTCGATGGGGACCAACACCGATCCCTACCAGCCGGTCGAGCGCGACCTGAAGATCACCCGCAGCATCATCGAGGTGCTGCTGGAAACCCGCCATCCGCTCGGCATCGTGACGAAGAATCATCTCGTCACCCGCGATATCGACCTGTTGTCGCAGATGGCGAAGCTCGGCCTGGTGAAGGTCTATCTCTCGGTCACCACGCTGGACCGGCATCTGGCGCGCAATATGGAGCCGCGGGCCTCGACGCCGGGCAAGCGGCTCGAAGCCATCCGCATGCTCAACGCCGCCGGCATCCCGGCCGGTGTGATGACGGCGCCGATGATTCCGGCGATCAACGACATGGAGATGGAAAATCTGCTGGAGGCCGCCTGGGAGGCCGGGGCGCGCGAGGCCGGCTGGGTCTTCCTGCGGCTGCCGTATGAGTTGCGCGAGCTGTGGCGCGAATGGCTGCAGGCGCATTATCCGGATCGCGCCTCCAAGGTGATGAAGCTGATCCAGGATGCGCGCGGCGGCCAGGATTACGTCGCCGATTTCGGCGACCGCATGCGCGGGCAGGGTGCCTATGCCGACCTGATCGCCCAGCGCTTCCGGCTGGCGATCAAGCGCATCGGCTTCAACGAGCGGCGGCTTTCCTTACGCAAGGACCTGTTCCGCCCGCCGGTGCTGGATACGCGGCAGGGGAGCCTGTTCTAGGGAAATTTGTTCTGATGGCGAAATACCAGGTGCCGAAGAAGAAAGATGTGCAGAAGCTGGCGCCCCGTAACACAAAGAACGGGCGGCCGACCGATCGTCTGCAGAAAATCTGCATGGCGCTGCCCGAGGCCGAGGAGCGCGAGACCTGGGATATTCCCACCTATCGCATCCGCAACAAGATCTTCGCGCTGGAAAGCGCCATTCAAGAGCGCCGTGCCGTCTGGTGCAAGGCGGCAGAGGGCAGCCAGGAACTATTGGTCAACGCCGATCCGGACCGTTTCTTCGTGCCGCCCTATCTGGGCCACAAGGGCTGGGTCGGCATGTGGCTCGACAGGCGCGTCGACTGGACTGAAGTCGCCGAACTCGTGCGCAGGAGTTACATCCTGATCGCGCCGAAGACGCTGGCAGTGAAGGTCGCCGAACCTCAGGCGAAGGGATAAGGCCCGGGATAGTCGCCGACCAGGCAGTAATGCGTAATGAGGCCGGTCTCCGCCCGCCAGTGGTGCAGCAGGAAGGCCGGCGGCTCCAGCCAGGATTGCGATTTCGCCGCGGGGCTGAGCTGCAGCGCGATGGTCGTCGCGGTGCTGGGCGCGGTGCACAGCGCCGTGCCGCCGAAACGCAGTTGCATGAAGCGGTGCACATGGCCGCAGGTGATGCGCTCCACCGCCGGATAGCGCCGGACCAGCGCGGCGAACCGGTCGCCGCCTTCGCACCAGTAGGGATCCATATAGGGGATGCCGGTGGCAAACGGCGGCTGGTGCAGCATGATGATGGTCGGCCGGTCCGCCTCGCACGCCAGCGCGGTTTCCAGCCAGCCCAGCGCCGCATCGTCGATCGCGCCGTGATGTTTGCCAGGCAGGGTGACGTCGAGCGCCAGGATACGCACGGGCCCGCGGTCATCGATCACGTAGTGTAAAGGCCCGCCGTCATCTGCCGGCAGATACGGCTGGTCGGCGAAGGCGGTGCGAAAGGCGGCGCGCGCGTCGTGGTTGCCGGGGATGACCAGCCACGGGATGTCCAGCGCCGCCAGCAGCTCGCGCGCCATCGCGTATTCGGCCGGGTCGCCATGGTCGACGATATCGCCGGTCAGCAGCACCAGGTCGGGCCGGGGCGTCCACGCATTCAGTTGCGCCACGGCTGCGGCGAAGCTGGCATTGGAGTCGGCGACGCCCTGGTAGAGCTGGCCGCGCGGGCGGATATGGGGATCGGAAAGCTGGGCGATGAGCATGGGGAGGAAAGCTGAAGGGTTTTATTCACTGTGACTGGGAACTCCGTCCCTGCCTAGCCTGTTCTGCGCAGGACCGCCTCAGCTCCGCGGTCGGTCCAGGAGTAGTCGCCCATGCCCAGCCGCGAATTCAGCCCGTTCAGCCTTGCAGCCAACCCTTTCCGCGCGCTGGATCGCCAGATCGACCGCATGCTGGACCGTTTCGAGGCCGGGTCCGGCGAACGGATGGACGAGCCGCTGTCACCGTCGCTGTTTATGCGGGTGGTGGGCATCACCAGCCACAATGCCGCCCCCCCTAAGGCCGACACGGCCGAGGACTGACCGATGACGGCGAAGCAGCAGCGTGTCAGGGAAACCGAAAAGACCCTGAAGGACGCCAAGAAGAAACGCGTCGAGGGCAAGCCGGCGTCGGGCCGCCTCGCGCCCGACCCCAAGGGCCGCGACCGGGGGCCGAAGCATCCCGGCCAGGACGTGGTCAATCCCGATCCGGATTAGACCGCGCGCCTTGCCGCCTAGTCAGCGGCATCTTCCACCACATCGTAATCGTCGTCTTCCGGCCATGAGGTTTCGGTCAGGCGCCGCTGTGCCTCCAGCAGATGGCCGATGGCATCGTTCAGCGCGTCGTTGCAGGTGCTGACGTCGCGCAGGATGCCCTTCGAGCCGGCGGCGCCGCGGCTGAAGGCGACATTCAGATCGTTCTGCGCCTGCATCACATGCTCGAGAATCTGCATGCTGCTCTGGTAGGCGGATTGCAATTTCGTGGCTGCGACCATGACGCGCTCCTGTCGTTCGCCTTGTCTACCTTCGCCGTGCCCCCACAACCCCATGCTAGCCAAGCAGCGTCACGGTGCCAGTGAATTATGGCGACATCGTGCGAGAGGATTTTTTTTCAGAAGCCGGGAACCGATCGCCACAACCACGCTCTGCGCGGAGAACGGCGAGAAAGCCCGGCGATTAAGATTGCTGTACCAGCGTTGCGGGTCTGGCGGCCTTTCAGCATAGTGCTGTGCAGGGCTGTGATAGGCAGGCCCGGCAGGCTTATGCGCATCGTGGAGAAGAAAAGTATGCGTCTTTTGGTGGTCGGTGCCGGTTCGACCGGCGGATATTACGGCGGTCGCCTGGCCGAAGCAGGACGCGATGTCACCTTCCTGGTGCGCCCGGGTCGGGCGGCGCAGCTGCAGAAGACCGGCCTGCAGATCGTCAGTCCGGCCGGCGATGCGACGGTGACGCCGAAGCTGGTCACGGCCGGCCATATTGCCGGCTCATACGATGCGGTTCTGCTGACGGTGAAGGCCTATTCGCTCGGTGCCGCCCTGGATGACATGGCGCCCGCGGTCGGCCCCGATACCATGATCATCCCCGTGCTCAACGGCATGCGGCATGTCGATGCCATCGCCGGACGCTTCGGCAAAGCCTCCCTGATCGGCGGCCTGTGCCGCATTCCGGCCCAGCTCGATGCCGAAGGTCGGGTGATCCAGATGGGCAAGTTCCACGATCTGGCCTATGGCGAGATGGACGGCCGTGTCACGTCGCGGATCGAAAGGCTGGATGCCCTGCTGAAGAATGCCGGCTTCGACGCCAAGCTGACGCCGCATATCGAACGCGAGATGTGGGAGAAGTGGATTCTTCTGGCGTCGCTCGGCGGCCTGTGCTGCCTGATGCGCGGCACCGTGGGCGATGTGGAAGCGGCGCCCGGCGGCACCGCTTTTGCGCTCGGCCTGATCGATGAAGTCGTCGCCACCGTGAAGGCTGTTGGCGTTGCACCCAGCGAGGCCTTTGTGGCCAATACGCGCGAGACGCTGACCAAGACCGGGTCTGCCCATACCTCGTCGATGTATCGCGACCTGCTGAAGGGCGTCGCCGTCGAGGCCGACCAGATCATCGGCGATCTGGTGGCGCGGGCGCAGCAGGCCGGCATTGCCACGCCGCTGCTGTCGCTCGCCTATACCAGTCTAAGCGTTTACCAGAATCGCCTGGCGGCATCCTGAGAGGTGCTGCGCAGTCCCCGCGTTCAGGTCAGCCCTTCTCCGGAATCTTGAAGCCGAGATAGACGCCGCCGGTGATGCCCATCAGCGCCAGCAGGTTGGCGCCGAAGGTCGGTGTCTCCAGCGCCAGATAGACCTGGCTGATATAGATCACGGCCAGAACGAGGGTCCAGACCACGATCTGGAACCGGTGCAGCGTCGGGCCGCTGCTGTCGTTGACGATGTCGGCGAACAGCGAGGTGCTGCGATAGGGCCGGGCGAGCGCATCGTAGGCTTCCCACAGCTGCCTGTAGGTGACCTTGGTGTCATTGTTCAGGACCGCGCCGGGAATGGTCGTGGCGGCCTCGGTGTTCGGCGCGCTGTCTTTCGCCAGCGCCAGGGCCTTGACCTGGTCGGCATCCTTCAGGCCCATGGCGATCAGCAGGTCGCGCACCCGGTTGGCGTCGGCGCGGCCGGTATCGATCGCCACCGCGCCCAGCGCCGTCGCCGCCGAGATGCCGAGCAGCGTGAAGCTTTCGGCATTGATGGAGTTCAGGTCGCGCAGGGTGACGCCGATCAGCAGGAAGGATGCGAAGATCAGGCAGAACCACACCGCCATCTGGCACAGACCCAGGCTGTAGGTACGCTCGGTCTCGGGGATCTGCGGCACTGGGCGGTCGCGCAGGATGCCGGTGCGCAGCCCCATCACCACGATGGCCAGGGTCACCAGCATCACGGCGGCCACGCCCAGGGTCATCGCGCCGCCGGAGAATTTCTGGATCGTGATGCTGGCCTCCGCAGCCTGGTCCTTGGTGGGCGTCTTGGTATAGGGAACCTCGGTGCCATCATTGACCAGCGCGAGGCTGACCGTCGTGGAACTGCCCTCGAAAGCCTTGCCCAGTAGGCCGGCCCAGAGCGCGCGGTTGGAATTGGCGCCGTCGGTGCGGCTGAGGCTGAAGGAGAGTTCCTTGCCCGGGCCGTACCATTTCGGTTCGACGCCCAGCGGCGTGCCGTTGAGGCGCAACTGGATTTTCTTCGGATCGATCATGACCTTGTCGTCGGCCAGCGTGATCACCAGCTTCAGAATGCCATTCAGGTGATACTCGCCGGCCTTGACGATGGCGTAGGCCACTGGCGGTTTCGGCTCATCGGCAGCCACGGCCGGGAGAGACGGCAGCAGCAGGGTGAGCAGCAAGGCCAGGTTCAGAAGGATGGCGCGCATGGCAGACCTCATGTTCACGGCATGGCGTAGGCGATGAATCCCAGGCTGATCTCGCCGATGCGGCGCTTGTCGCGGCGGAACACGCCGGTGCCCTCGCGCGAGCCGCCGTCGTTGGAGTTGCCCTCGATGGTCACCAGCTTGCCGCCGACCACGGCCTCGACGAGGCCCATATGGCCCTTGCCGCCGCCGGTATCGATCAGGAACAGTTGGCCGGGCATCACCAGCGCCGGCTGGGCCACGGCTTCGATACAGCGGATGCGGTAGATGCCGCGCAAGCCGGCGCGGTCCCAGTGGTCATGCACACCGGCGGTGCGGATGGCAGGGTTGGCGACACTGAGGTTTTTGCACGCCTCGTCGAAGCACCAGTAGGCGAAGGCGGCGCACCAGGGATAGTCGCCCTTGCTGGCATCGAGGCCGACGCGTTTCAGATACTCGTCGACCTGCGGCCCACGGTTGGACCCCGGCGGCTGTTCGCTGACGCCGACCTGGCTGGCGGCGACGGCGATCACGCGGGCGAGCAGCGGATCGGTCGAAGCCGTGGCCGTGGGCGCGGCGACGGGCGGGGCATTTGTGGCGGCTGTTGTGAACAGTGACTGCCAGGTCAGCGGGCCGACCGTGCCATCGACCTTCAGCGGCAGGCCATCGTCGTCGGTGTTGCGGGCCTGGAACAGCTTCACGGCCGCCACGGTCTGCGCGCCATAGAGGCCGTCCTCATCGACCTGGCCGCAGCTGCGCCTGTTCAGCTGCTGCTGGACCGCGCGCACGAGATCGCGTTCAGAGGTGCCCTCCGACAGCGTGATGCCGGGGGCGGGAGGTGGGGTGGTCATGGTACCTCCGTTAAGCATGTATTCTCGTCGACGTTCGAGAATTTCCTCGGCTTGTCTGCAGGGCCTGGGAAGCCCAGCAGGCTCAGCCTGTAATTCAGGTAGGCGCCTTGAGAGGTCAGTACGGCCTGCTGGCCGCGAGCCTTGCGCTCCCCGTTGAACTTCTCGATGCCGTCCAGAATGTCGACGAGTTCTGCGTATATGAACTTATTCATGCATTTCGCTGATTCATCGGATTTGCTGCCTCTTGCAGGATCAACCGCTTCTGAAATGGCGTTGCCCCAGGCGATCAGGGTTTGCAACCGCACCATGGAGGCGTAAATGCGGACGTCATGATGCTCGGGCACATTCTGGCTGCTCGTCAGTGCGGCTTTCATGCCGGCGTGAGCGCTTTTGAAGAAGTCGATGGCTCTGCCGAATTTCTTTCGCCTTTGAATACCTGAACTGAGGGGCAATCCCGCGGCGTAATGACTCATGCCTATATCGTGGTCGCGCAGATACGGCAGGATCTCCATCTGGTACGCATCACGTGGGCCGAGTTGCGACTTGTTCTGCAGCGCTAATCCACGAGCTGCCAAGGCGCGTCGGTAGAAAGCCTCTCCCGGATCCGGCGTTTTTTTATTTTCTTCCTCATTCTTGAGGTCGGCCTTGATCTTGTCCGCGGCCTTTGGCGCCAAGACGTTCGGCGGCACCAGCGTGGCCAGATCGGCCAGCCGCTGCAGAGTCATGGCGTGCAGGGCATGGGCGGTGGCGAGCAGGCCATCGTCTTTTAGACTGGCGGTGCTTTCACTGAGGTCGCCGGTCAGGAGGCCGTCCGCCGTCTTGTAGTAGGTGGCAGCCGATATATAGGCGGACGGCAGCGCCAAATCCTGCGACATCAACCGTAGTTCTTCCTGCGCTCCTTTGGAGAAAGCGTCCTGCGCCTGGGACAGGCGATGGATGGTGCAGCCGCCGAGCGCGACCAGCGCTAGGACCAGGGCGAGGCCGCGCAGCGCCGCAGGCATGAGATTTATGCGTGTCATTGGATATCTCCCGGTTCAGGTCGACGCGGCAGTCGGAAGCTGTTGGGTAAGCTGCTTGGCGAAATCATCGAAACTCATGCCGCCGGCGGCAAAATCAGATACCGCCTTGCGCAGGACATTGAGCTGGGCGTCGAGTTTGTCGTCCTTGGCCGGCGCGGCAGCGAAGCGGGCGAGGGCGATGTCCAGCAGCAATACAGCGGCGGAGGCCCGTGCCAGCCGCCACCGGCCTTCGTCCGGCGCCTTGGCGATCTCGTCGGCCACGGCATCGATGATCGCCTCCAGTGCCACCTTGCCGGCAGCGCTGCCGTTCGGCACCTTGCGCAGTAGGGCCATCCGCAGGCCGGCGGCTTTCAGCGCCGCCTTGATGATGGATAGCCGCGCCTCGGCTGTGAGGGTGGAGAGTTTCTGTCCGCGCAGCGCGGTCAGCACCGCGGTGAGGGCCGCCGAGAGATAGGGCGATTCCTCGATCTCGCCGATGCGGGTGACGACCCAGAGCGGATTCTCGGTCACCTCGGCCAGCACGGCATCCAGCAATGCCGCCACCTGTTCCTTGCCGAAGGCCGGCATGGCATTGCCGGCCGCCGCATCGGCCAGCACTTTCAGCACCTGTCGCGTGGCAATCAGCAGGATGTTGCGGCCGGGATCCCTGCGGTCGCCGCCCCACAGCACGTCGAGGTTGGTGACGGTCTTCTCCAAGATGATGGCGATGATTTCGGGGAAGGCCGCTTTCAGATTGGCCGGTCGTCCGGCGACGGCGAAGCTTTTGGCGACCTCGCCGATCAGGGCTTCGACGCCGCGCGGCTTTGCGCCGATGCCCAGCACGCCGGGATGGCTGCCCACGGCGGCCAGCGTGGCGCGGATCAGGGTTTCCAGTCCCTTGCTGGAAACCAGGGAGCGCAGGTCAATCGAATTGCCATCCTTTGGTACCAGCAGGCTGAGGATGCTGCTGCCGACCTCCTTGATCACGGCGGCTTCATCGCCATCCTTGACGCCCAGGAACAGCTGCGGATTGCCGAGCACCGTGTCAGCGCCGCTTTTCAGGATGGTGGCGGCGATCAGCTGTGCCCAGCCGGCAGCGTCTTCGATGGCGTCTTGGGGTTTCCCCACCAGCTGATCCTTCAGCGTGGCGGCCAGTGCCTTCGAGATATTGGTGACGAAGGCTTCTTCCTTCTGCCCGCCGACCAGCAGGTTCGGCTCGTTGCCGACTGCCTCCAGCACGCCGACTAGCATTCGGCTGAGAATGTCGCCGAGCCCGGCCTGCTGGAAATCGACATCGGCGATGCCGGTGAGGAAGGCTTTGAGTGCGCGACCTTCGGGGTGTTTGTCGGAAATGGCGCCGGGCTTGTTGGAGAACCAGAAGACAGCGGTCTCGATCAGCGTGCCAAGCGCGATCTGCGTCGTGGATGGACCGGCGCCATCCTGGCCTTTGGCCCATTGGCGGATTTCCAGCAGGGCCAGTGCTTCGGCTGTGGACACGGCGTCCGTGGATGTCGGGATATCCACGTCGCCATTTTTTACGGTGATTGGGTTAATCGCCGACCAGCTTGCAGAGTAGGCGGTACGAAGGAAGTCCTTCTCTTCATCACTCAGACTATTCTCATCACGCTCGGCCTGAGCGTGAATGCGTTCAAGCTCTGTGTTTTTGGCTGGCGCATATTCTGGTTCATTGAACCATCGAACGGCGGTGGTGAGGGCCAGGCGGGGCGCGCGCGGCAGTGGCAGCGTGATGGCGGCGTTGCGCACGGATGTGGCATAGGCACTGCGCAGGCCCTGGTAGAGCCGCACGCCGGCCTGGATTGCGAGGAATACGGCATCGACAGGAATCGTCACGAAAAGCCCCCATGCGGTTGCTGTTCTGACGAACCGGTCTTGCTGCCTTACACTGTTGTTATTCGCGTCACGCCTACTGAGGCAGGAAACGGTCACGCACGAACAGCGCAGCGGGAGTTGCTATGCGCAAAGACCCTTTGGCAGAGATTGTCCCCCGATTGCATGACCCACCCCTGAGTCATGCTTATTTGCCTGCGTGTGCACGCTATCCATGCGGCGGCATACGCTCAATGGGAAAGCGCGGTCGCGATCATAATAAGTACAGGAGTATGTCGTGCGTTGGGCCTGATGTCGTATCGGCCCGTAATGATCCGCAGACGGTCAGTTCCGCCGCAGCGGCCACAGCCGGCGCGGATCGATGCCGGCCGGGAATTTCATGACCAGGATGAAGACAACGCCGATCATCGGCCAGAAGAACCAGATGCGGCCCGGACTGGTCGCCAGGTTGATCACGGCCAGCAGCAGCAGGACCACGCCGTACCGCCAGGCGCGCTGGCGCCAGGCGGCGAATTTCACTTCCGGATCGTCGGCATCGGCTTGCGGCCCGGCCTGCTGCGGCCCGGTCTGTTGCGGCCCGGTCTGTTGCGGCAGGGGGCGCTGCGGCACGGTCTCGCCGCGATACGGCGCGGCGGCCAGGCCATGGGCGCCGACCAGCACACGATAGGCCGGCACCGGTTCGGCGATATTCTTGATCTCGCGGTCGCCGATGAAGGCGAAGCCGATATCCAGCTTCTTGCGCACCTGCTCGAACACCGTGCCCGAGATGCAGATGCCGCCGGCCTCGGCCAGCGATTCCAGCCGCGCGGCGATGTTCACGCCTTCGCCGTAGATGTCGTTGCCCTCGATCATCACGTCGCCGATATTGATGCCGATGCGGAACTGCATCGGCGTGCTCTGCGGTGTGTCCTCGTTGCGGATGGCGATGCGGCGCTGGGTTTCCACGGCGCAGAACACGGCTTCGACGGGCGAGCTGAACTCGGCCAGCAGACCGTCGCCCCAGGTGTTGATCAGGCGGCCGTGATGGCGCTCGATCTCGGCCACCATCACTTCGCGATACTGCTTGAGCCGCGTCACCGTGCCGACCTCGTCCATCTCCACAAGCGCGCTGTAGCCCTGCACGTCGGCGCAGAAGATGGTGGTCAGTTTGCGGCGGATGCCGTCAGCATCGGTCATCGAGAAAGCGTCCCTGCTTTTTATTGGCGGCAGTATACGGCTGTGCTTTGGCAACACAGCGGTATTTACGCCGCGATGTGACGGCGGGCAATGAAACCGCCATCGATGCGGTTACACGGCTGGCCCGGCGCTTCCCTGCGGCCTTGACGAAATGTTCATTATATGTTCTGATTTAGCAGCTGATCTTTGACATCGTGAACTTTGACATCGTGAATCTGTACCGGCCATTCGTGGCCTTCCGTCGGGATGGGAGAGGAACGGGCAAGGTCGAATACCATTGCATGCAAACCGGGTGGGCTCAGGATGGCGGCAAAAGGCTCTCCAGATGGCTCCAAATGGTCCCGCGCTGGTCCGGTTTGGCAAAGTTTGGCTCCAGATGGTTCGATATGGTTCGAGTTGTCAGGTTTGCACGCTGGGCCCGACCAGCACTCGCCAGCAACATCAATGGGTTATGTGGAAAAAAGGGGGCGGGGATGGTGGGCCCGGAGGGACTTGAACCCCCAACCAGACCGTTATGAGCGGCCGGCTCTAACCAGTTGAGCTACAGGCCCACGCGTCCCCTGCGACGAAAAAGGCCCCGGCTTTGAGACCGGGGCCCTGATCTCGTCCTGCCCGATACGGCTTACGTATCGAGGAAGGAGCGCAACTTACGCGACCGGCTCGGGTGCTTCAACTTGCGCAGCGCCTTGGCTTCGATCTGGCGGATACGTTCGCGGGTCACCGAGAACTGCTGGCCGACTTCTTCCAGTGTATGGTCGGTGTTCATGCCGATGCCGAAGCGCATGCGCAGCACGCGCTCCTCGCGCGGGGTCAGCGTCGCCAGCACGCGCGTGGTGGTCTCGCGCAGGTTCGAGTTGATCGCGGCATCGACCGGGAGTACCGCGTTCTTGTCCTCGATGAAGTCGCCCAGATGCGAATCTTCCTCGTCGCCGATCGGCGTTTCGAGGGAGATCGGCTCCTTGGCGATCTTCAGCACCTTGCGCACCTTCTCCAGCGGCATGCCGAGCTTGGTCGCCAGTTCTTCCGGGGTCGGCTCGCGGCCGATCTCGTGCAGCATCTGGCGGCTGGTGCGCACCAGCTTGTTGATCGTCTCGATCATATGCACCGGGATACGGATGGTGCGGGCCTGGTCGGCGATCGAGCGGGTGATCGCCTGCCGGATCCACCAGGTGGCATAGGTCGAGAACTTGTAACCGCGGCGGTATTCGAACTTGTCCACCGCCTTCATCAGGCCGATGTTGCCTTCCTGGATCAGGTCGAGGAACTGCAGGCCGCGGTTGGTGTATTTCTTGGCGATGGAGATGACGAGGCGCAGGTTGGCCTCCACCATTTCCTTCTTCGCCACGCTGGCCTCGCGCTCGCCTTCGCGCACCTGCTTGTAGATGCGCTTGAATTCCGAGATCGGCAGGCCGAACTCGGTGGCAATCGCGGTGATCTGGTCGCGGACCGGCGTCACTTCCTTGGGGCCGGCCTCGCCGAAGCGCGCCCAGCCCTTGTGGGTCTTCAGCTTGGCGACCTTGCCGAGCCAGTTCGGATCGAGCTCCTGGCCGTCATACTGCTTGAGGAACTCGTCGCGCGGAATCTTGAAGCTCTCGGCCGAGCGCAGCAGCTTGCCTTCCAGCATCATCAGCCGCTTGTTCAGGCCATACATGCTTTCGACCAGGCTTTCGATGCGGCCATTGTTCAGGTGCACCGATTCCATCAGGACAATCATTTCCTGCTTGGACTTGGCATAGGCCTTGTCCTTCTTGGCATCGGCATCGGCATGCACCAGAGCCGCCTGCAGACGCTCTTCCTGCGTCTTCTGCAGCTTCTTGTAATGCTTGGCGATGGCATCGAAGGCTTCCAGCACCTGCGGCTTCAGCTGGGCTTCCATCGCGGCGAGCGACAGGTTGGCCTCGTCTTCCTCGTCGGGCTCTTCGGGCGCCGCCGGCACTTCCGGCTCGTCGCCAGGCGCAGCCTTCTTCTTCTCGGCCTTCACCAGGACGGGGGCAGCAGCAGCGGCAACCGCCGGCTTGGCCGGCTTCGCATCCAGCTTCGGCGCCGGGGCCGTGGCATCCTCGGCCTCGTCGGCTTCCACGCCATCCAGCGCGGCATTGTCGGGGCCGCCGCCGGCGCCGCCGAGCGTGGCTTCCAGATCGACCACGTCGCGCAGCAGGATCTTGCCGTCGACCAGGTCGTCACGCCATTTCACGATCGCCTGGATGGTCAGCGGGCTTTCGCAGATCGCGCCGATCATCTTCTCGCGGCCGGCCTCGATGCGCTTGGCGATGGCGATTTCGCCCTCGCGCGACAGCAGCTCGACCGAACCCATCTCGCGCAGATACATGCGCACCGGATCGTCGGTGCGGTCGACCTCGGCCTTGGCCGGCGCGGTGGCAGCGGCTTCGCCGTCGCCGCCTTCGGCTTCCGCCTCGCCGTCTTCCTTGTCGACCGCAGCGATGCCGCCGTCTTCCTGCTCTTCGCTTTCCACGATGGTGATGCCCATTTCGGACAGCATCGCCATGGTGTCTTCGATCTGCTCGGACGAGACATGCTCGGGCGGCAGCACGGCGTTGATTTCGTCATAGGTGACGTAGCCGCGCTCCTTGGCTTTCGCCAGCATGCGCTTGATGGCAGCCATCGACGCGTCGATCAGCGGCGTGTCGACGGTTTCTTCTTTTTCGGGTGCTTCTGCGGTGTCAGGGGCCGCTGCCTGTTTCGCCATGCCGGTTCCTAACTGTCCTGTCTTGTAAAATGCTCAAGGCCGCCCGGGGTGAGCGGCCTGGTATTCAATCCGTATCCGATACCGAAACCTGGTTGCGCGCCGAACCGACCTCTGCCTGTAAGGCCTGGAAGCGCTGCCATGCTTCGGGATTTGTATCGCTGGCCAGATCGGCCTCTGCCGCTGCCAGCTCCTGCTCCAGCTCCGCCAGACGGTACCGCTGCACAGCCTGCCACCACCCTCGCTCAACCTTGTCCGCCGGCGTATCGGCGCGCGCAAAGGGCTCCAGGATCCGGCCGGTCTCGCCAGTCACGAGGTCGAGTGCGGCCCCGAGTCCTCGCTGCCTGAGATGGGCTGCGAAGGCCTCGCCGTCAAGACCCGGATGGCGGGAGGCTTCTTCTAGAATCCGGCTCTTAAGGCTGTCAAGCGGCCCCGGGGGGAAGGTTAGGGCGGCAAAGGCGTCGCCATGGTCCTCCAGCAGCCAGGGATGGGCCAGAACGGCGGCGATTAGGGCCTTCTCGGTGCGGCCCGGCGCGGCATTGACCGGCCCGCCCACGGCCAGGGGCGGCAGGGGCTTGCCGAACTGCCCCTGCGGGCGATTTGGGCGGTTATTGGGGGTCCAGGTCCGGGTCGGGGCGAAAAGCGTGCGCAGGCGGGCCCGGAAATGGTCGCGATAGTGGTTCTGGACTGCCGGGTTCTTGATCTGGCGGGCGACCTCGTAGAGGGCGGCTTCCAGGGCGGCGCGACGCTCCGGGGTGTCCAGCGGCCTTACTTCAGTTTCTTTTCGCCACAGGATATCGGCCAGCGGCAGGGCGGCGGCCAGCACTCCGTCCATGGCGGCACGGCCC
This sequence comes from Ferrovibrio sp. GW821-FHT12E11, assembly GCF_058806975.1. Lineage (NCBI taxonomy): Bacteria > Pseudomonadati > Pseudomonadota > Alphaproteobacteria > Rhodospirillales > Rhodospirillaceae > Ferrovibrio > Ferrovibrio sp. GW821-FHT12E11. The sequence goes on along the minus strand of NZ_JBXAQG010000001.1, from coordinate 607,685 downwards.
TGGCTTTTGATCAGATCGTCCGGGTCCTGGCCGCCGGGCAGGATGGCAAAGCGGAAGGAGTGGCCGGGTTCCAGCAGGGGCAGGGCGCGGTCGGCCGCCCGCATGGCGGCGCGGATGCCGGCATTGTCGCCATCGAAGCACAGGATCGGCTCGGCCGAGAGCCGCCAAAGCAGGGCGATCTGCTCCTCGGTCAGAGCGGTGCCCAGCGGGGCCACGGCATGGTCGATGCCGGCCTGGGCGAGGGCGATGACATCCATATAGCCTTCCACCACCACCACCGTGCCGCTGTCGCGGGCGGCCTCGCGGGCCATGGCATGGTTGTAGAGGTTGCGGCCCTTGTGGAAGAGCGGCGTCTCCGGCGAGTTGAGATACTTCGCCGGTGCATCCGGATCGAGCGCGCGGCCGCCAAAGGCGATGATGCGGCCGCGACGGTCGCCGATCGGGAACATGACGCGGTGGCGGAAACGGTCGTAGCTGGCGCCGCCGTCTTCAGGCTTGATCAAAAGCCCGCTCTCGATCAGCAGGTCTTCCGGCAGCTTGCGGGCCAGCATGGCCTCTTTCAGGGCGGTGCGGCTCTGCGGCGCATAGCCCATGCGGAAGCGTTCGACGGTTTCGGGTTTCAGGCCGCGCTTCTGGATATAGCTGCGCGCCTCATTGCCCACGGCGCCTTTCATCTGCGCCTGGTACCAGCTTGCGGCTTCCTCCAGCGCCTTGCCCAGCGTGGCGACCTGTTCGGCCTTCTCGCGATCCTCGGGCCGCATGCGCGGCACCTCGAGGCCGGCTTCCTGGGCCAGCAGCTCGACGGCTTCGGGGAAGGCCATGCCGCTGCTGCGCATGGTGAAGCCGATCACGTCGCCATGGGCGCCGCAGCCGAAGCAGTGGAAAAAGCCCTTGTCGTCGTTGACGGTGAAGGAGGGCGACTTTTCGTTATGGAAGGGGCACAGGCCGCTGAATTCGCGACCACGCTTGATCAGGCGCACCGAGCGGCCGACCACGCCCGACAGTGGCAGCCGGTTGCGCAGTTCTTCCAGAAACGAATCGGGGAAGGCCATGGCTCTTCCTAAATCGCTGTTTCAGCCGCGACTCGGACCGACTCGGGATGGGTCAGCTGAGTTGAGCCTTCAGGATAGCCGCTGCCTTGCCGAAGTCCATCTGACCGGCGTATTTCGCCTTCAGAATCGCGACGGCCTTGCCCATGTCCTTGATGCTGGCGGCGCCCGACTCGGCGATGGCGGCCTTGGCGGCAGCCTCGACGTCCGAGTCGGAGAGCTGCTGGGGCAGGTAGCCCTCGATGATGGCGATTTCTTCCTTTTCCTGGGCGGCCAGTTCGGCCCGGCCGCCGGCCTCGAAGGCGGTGGCGGATTCACGGCGCTGCTTCACCATATTCTGCAGCAGGGACAGGATGGCGCCATCGTCGATGCCGGTGCGCTCTTCCGCCGAGGTGCGGGCGGCAATGTCCTTGTCCTTGATGGCAGCCAGAACCATGCGGATGGTGGCCAGACGCCGGGCGTCCTTCGCCTTCATGGCATCCTTCATCGCCTGGTTGAGCGTGTCACGCAGCATCGCAGTCCTCTTGCGGTATACGGAATCGGGGTGTTTTCGGAAGGCGCGCAGCATAGCCCAGACGGCGATACAGCGCAAAAGGAATAAGTATATGATTTTTCTTTGTTTTTAACCTCTGAGGCAGGCTTGACGATGGCCGCGGTTTTGATATGGTCCGGCCTCGGTTGAAGCGGCGCCCGCCGCCGCCGCAATCATCGTTGAACAGCTGTGCCGTACCGCCGGATGCCATCGCCTCCGGTGGTTTTTTGCGGCCTGACGTCTGCCTTGCCGAGAGTATGGAGCCCATCATGGCCGAGACACCGAAATACGCCGCCGCACCCGGACCGGGTTATACGGGCGTGGTGGTGCTGGCCGATGGCAGCGTCTACTGGGGCCACGGCACCGGCGTCGAGGGCGACGCGGTGGGCGAGGTCTGCTTCAACACCTCGATGACCGGCTACCAGGAAATCCTCACCGATCCCTCCTATGCCGGCCAGATCATCACCTTCACCTTCCCGCATATCGGCAATGTCGGCACGAATGCTGAAGACATTGAGACGCAGGGCATTGCGGCCCGCGGCCTGATCCTGCGCGCGCCGATCACCGGCCCGTCCAACTTCCGCAACAACAGCCAGCTGACCGACTGGCTGAAGCTGCGCGGCCTGATCGGCGTGTCCGGCATCGATACCCGCGCCATGACCCGGCGCATCCGCGACCAGGGCGCGCCGAACGGCGTGATCGCGCATCGCCGCGACGGCAAGTTCGACCTGGCGGCGCTCCATGCGAAGGCCAAGGGCTGGCCGGGCCTGGAAGGCATGGACCTCGCCGCCGAGGTCACCTGCCGGCAGACCTACAGCTGGGACGAGACGCGCTGGCAGCTCGGCAAGGGCTACGGCAAGCTGACCAACCCGAAATTCCATGTCGTCGCCATCGACTACGGCATCAAGCGCAACATCCTGCGCTGCCTGGCCGATATCGGCGCAAAGGTTACCGTCGTGCCGGGCAACGCCACGGCGGAAGACGTGATGCGTCATAAACCTGACGGCGTTTTCCTGTCGAACGGCCCCGGCGATCCGGCGGCGACCGGTGAATATGCTGTGCCGACGATCAAGGCGCTGGTCGACAGCGGCAAGCCGGTGTTCGGCATCTGCCTCGGTCATCAGATGCTGGCGCTCGCGCTCGGCGGCAAGACCGGCAAAATGGATCGCGGACATCGCGGCGCCAATCATCCGGTCAAGGACCTGGAGACCGGCAAGGTGGAGATCACCAGCCAGAATCACGGCTTCTGCGTGATTGAAGAAACCCTGCCGCAGAACGTGGTGCGCACCCATGTGTCGCTGTTCGACGGTTCCAATGAAGGCATCAAGCTGACCGACAAGCCGGTCTTCTCGGTGCAGCATCACCCTGAGGCCTCGCCCGGTCCGCAGGACAGCCATTATCTGTTCAAACGCTTTGCAGAGTTGATGGAGCAGCAGCGCGGTTAATCCCGCGCGCGCTTCGCTCCCAGGTGAATCATGCCCAAACGTACTGACATCAAAAGCATCCTGATCATCGGCGCCGGTCCCATCGTGATCGGCCAGGCCTGCGAGTTCGACTATTCCGGCACGCAGGCTTGCAAGGCGCTGCGCGAGGAAGGCTATCGCGTCATCCTGATCAACTCGAACCCGGCCACGATCATGACCGATCCGGGTCTGGCGGATGCCACCTATATCGAACCGATCACACCCGAGATCGTCGCCAAGGTGATCGAGAAAGAGCGGCCCGACGCGCTGCTGCCCACCATGGGCGGCCAGACTGCGCTGAATACCGCGATGAAGCTGGACGAGATGGGCGTGCTCAAGCAGTTCGGCGTCAAGATGATCGGCGCCACGCGCGAAGCCATCGAGATGGCCGAGGACCGCGAGCAGTTCCGCCAGGCGATGAACCGCCTGAAACTCGACATGCCGCGGTCTGGCACCGCGCATACGCTGGACGAAGCGCGCGCCCTGCTGCCCACTGTGGGCCTGCCGGCGGTCATCCGCCCGTCGTTTACGCTGGCCGGCACCGGCGGCGGCATCGCCTATACGCATGAGGAATTCGACGAGATCGTCACCCGCGGCCTCGATGCCTCGCCCACCACCGAAGTGCTGATCGATGAGTCGGTGCTCGGCTGGAAGGAATACGAGATGGAGGTTGTCCGCGACCGCAAGGACAACTGCATCATCATCTGCTCGATCGAGAATATCGATCCGATGGGCGTGCATACCGGCGACAGCGTCACCGTTGCGCCGGCCCTGACGCTCACCGACAAGGAATACCAGATCATGCGCGACGCCTCGATGGCGGTGCTGCGTGAGATTGGCGTGGAGACCGGCGGTTCGAACGTGCAGTTCGCCGTCAACCCGGCCGACGGCCGCATGGTGGTGATCGAGATGAATCCGCGCGTGTCGCGGTCGTCCGCGCTGGCCTCCAAGGCCACCGGCTTCCCGATTGCCAAGGTCGCCGCCAAGCTGGCGGTCGGCTATACGCTGGACGAACTGATGAACGACATCACCGGCGTGACGCCGGCGTCGTTCGAGCCGACCATCGACTACATCGTCACCAAGATGCCGCGCTTCACCTTCGAGAAGTTCCCCGGCACCGACCGCCTGCTGAACACCTCGATGAAGTCGGTGGGCGAGGCGATGTCGATGGGCCGCAGCTTCCAGGAGAGCCTGCAGAAGGTGCTGCGCTCGATGGAAACCGGCCTGACCGGTCTGAACGAAGTGGCTATCGCCAATGCCGATGATGTGGATGGCAAGGATGCCATCGTTGCAGCATTGGCCAAGCCGACGCCGGATCGCCTGCTGGTGATCGCCCAGGCTTTCCGTCATGGCCTGAGCGTTGCCGAGATTCATGCCGCCTGCAAATACGATCCCTGGTTCCTGGAGCAGATCGAAGAGATCGTGCAGACCGAGGAGCGGGTCCGCAAAGCTGGCCTGCCCAAGGATGCCGATAATCTGCAGGCCCTGAAGCGCATGGGCTTCTCCGATGCCCGTTTGGCCGAGCTGGTGCAGCAGCCGGAAGCCGAGGTTTCGGCGGCCCGCCGCAAGCTCGGTGTCGTGCCGGTGTTCAAGCGCGTCGATACCTGCGCGGCGGAATTCGAAAGCCGCACGCCCTATATGTATTCGACCTATGAATTCGGGCCGAATGCCGAATGCGAGGCGCAGCCGCAGGACCGCAAGAAGGTGATGATCCTGGGCGGCGGTCCAAACCGCATCGGCCAGGGCATCGAGTTCGATTACTGCTGCGTGCATGCGGCCTATGCGCTGAAGGAAGCCGGGTTCGAGACCATCATGGTCAACTGCAACCCGGAAACCGTGTCCACCGATTACGACACCTCGGACCGCCTGTATTTCGAGCCTCTGACCGTGGAAGACGTGCTGGAGATCGTGCGCGTCGAGATGTCGGCGGGCACGCTGCTGGGCGTGATCGTGCAGTTCGGCGGCCAGACGCCGCTGAAGCTCGCGGCCGGCCTGGAAGCGGCAAAAGTGCCGATCCTGGGCACCTCGCCGGATGCCATCGACCTGGCTGAGGACCGCGAACGCTTCCAGCAGCTGCTGCAGCAGCTGAATCTGAAGCAGCCGGTCAATGGTATTGCGCGTTCGGAAGACGAGGCTCGCGCTGTGGTGGCGAAGATCGGCTATCCGGTGGTGATCCGCCCGTCTTATGTGCTGGGTGGCCGCGCCATGGAAATCGTGCGCACCAATGCCCAGCTCGAACGCTACATGACTGAGGCCGTGAAGGTTTCGGGGAATTCGCCGGTGCTGATCGACAGCTACCTGTCGGATGCCATCGAGGTCGATGTCGACTGCCTGGCCGATGCGGAAACGCAGTTCGTTGCCGGCGTGATGGAGCATATCGAAGAAGCCGGAATCCATTCCGGCGACAGCGCCTGCACCCTGCCGCCTTACAGCCTGGCGCCGGATATCATTGCCGAGATCAAGACGCAGACCCAGGCACTCGCCCGGGCCCTGAAGGTCGTCGGCCTGATGAACGTGCAATATGCGGTCAAGGACGGCACGGTTTATATCCTTGAGGTCAATCCGCGCGCCTCGCGCACCGTGCCCTTCGTCGCCAAGGCCATTGGCGTGCCGCTGGCCAAGATCGCCTCGCGCGTCATGGCGGGCGAGAAGCTGGCCAGCTTCAATCTGCACGAGACCAAGGTTGATCATATTGCCGTCAAGGAAGCGGTCTTCCCGTTCGCCCGCTTCCCCGGCGTCGACATCATTCTCGGCCCGGAGATGAAGTCGACCGGCGAAGTGATGGGCATCGACCGCGATTTCGGCACGGCCTTTGCCAAGGCGCAGCTGGCGGCCGGCACCATCCTGCCGCCCAAGGGCAGCGTGTTCATTTCGGTGCGCGATGGCGACAAACCCGCCCTGGTGGATGCGGCGCGGCGCTTGATTTCCATGGGCTTCGAGATCGTCGGCACCACCGGCACGGCCCGCTTCTTCGAGGAGCACGGCATCGCCGTCAGTCGCGTCAACAAGGTGATGGAGGGTCGCCCGCATGTGGTGGATTCCATGAAGAACGGCGCTATCCAGCTGGTCTTCAACACCTCTGAAGGCTCGGCCTCGATCCGCGACAGCTTCGACCTTCGGCGTACGGCGCTGATGAACAAGATTCCGTATTTCACCACCGTGGCCGGCGCCAAGGCCGCGGTGCGGGCAATTGAGGCCCTGCGGTCAGGAAGCCTTGCGGTCGTCCCCCTCCAAGCCTACTTTTAACGGTCAGACAGGAAGGGAATTATGCAGAAGATTCCGATGACCGCGACCGGCTACCAGCGCCTGGAGGCCGAGCTGAAGAATTTGAAATCGGTCGAACGGCCGTCGGTGATCCGCGCGATCTCGGAAGCGCGCGAGCATGGCGACCTGTCCGAAAATGCCGAATATCATGCGGCGAAGGAGCGTCAGGGCTGGATCGAGACGCGCATCCTCGAGGTTGAAGACAAGCTCAGCCGCGCCGAGGTGATCGACGTATCCAAGCTGTCGGGCGACAAGATCAAGTTCGGCGCCACCGTCGTGCTGGCTGACGAGGATACCGACGAAGAAAGCACCTACCAGATCGTTGGCGCCGACGAGGCCGATATCAAGGCCGGCCTGCTGTCGATCACCGCGCCGCTGGCGCGGGCGCTGGTTGGCAAGGCCGCCGGTGAGAATGTCGAGGTCACCACGCCCGGCGGCACCAAGGCCTACGAAATCGTCTCGGTCGGCTTCAAGTAAAACCGGATAGCAGCGAGGGAGCCGATGTCTGATCGCGCCGCTCTCGACAAGCTGTATAACAACCGCGCCGCGGTGCCGACGCATCCGCAGGACCTGGAGCGCTGGGCCACGCGCAGTGCTGAGGCGCGGCAGACGCTGCCCTGCCGCAAGGATATCGCCTACGGGCCGCATCCGCGCGAGACGCTGGACCTTTTCACGCTCCCCCAGGCCGACGGCCCGTTGCTGGTGTTCATCCATGGCGGCTACTGGCAGGCGCTGACCAAGAACGAGAATGCCTATCTCGCCACCGGCTATGTGCCCACCGGCCTGGCCAATGTGGCAGTGGTGAATTATCCGATCGGGCCCGAGGCGGATATGGACCGCATCGTCGCCTCGATCCGCCGCGCCATCCTGTTCCTCTGGCGTGAGGCGGCGCCGCTCGGTTTCGACCGCAACCGCGTCCATGTCAGCGGTCATTCCGCCGGCGGCCATCTGACCGCCATGGCGCTGCTGACCGACTGGGCAAAGCTGGATGGCGCCGCGCCCGCCGATCTGGTGAAAAGCGGGTTTTCGGTTTCCGGCCTGCATGACCTGCGGCCGATCCAGCAGACCTACCTGAACGACAAGCTGGGCATGGATCAGGTGGTGGCGGCGCGCAATTCGCCGCTGCTGCTGCTGCCGGACTTCGGCGGACCATTGCCGCCATTGGTTTGCGCCGTGGGCGGGGCGGAAACGCCGGCTTTCCACCAGCAGCAACACGATTTCGTGACGGCCTGGCAGGCGCTTGGCCGCAGCAAGGTGACTGCGATCACAGCGCCTGACCGGCATCATTTCGATATCATCGACGAACTGGTGCTGCCTGGCCGGGCCTTGCACGACGCAATGGCCGCGCGGCTGCGCTGAGGGGGAAACGATGAGCGGACCAAAACGCCTGCTGCTGGTGGATGACGACACCATCCTGCAGAGTCTGCTGGCAGAACAGCTGGAAACCACGCGCGAATTCTCCACGCTCTGCGTCAACGATGCCGCTGCGGCACTGAAGCTGTTGCCGGGCGAGCATTTCGATCTGGTGCTGCTGGATGTCGGTCTGCCCGATATGGATGGCCGCGACCTGTGCCGCAAGATGCGCGAACAGGGCATGCGCGCACCGATCATTATGCTGACGGCGGCCGATGGCGAGGCCGACACCATCCTGGGTCTGGAATCCGGCGCCAACGACTATGTCATCAAGCCGTTCAAGCTGGGGGTGCTGCTGGCCCGTATCCGGGCGCAGCTGCGCCAGTTCGAGCAGAGCGAGGATGCGGTCTTTTCGATCGGGCCCTACAGCTTCCGGCCCTCCAACAAGATGCTGCTGGATACCGAGAAGGCCGGCAAGAAGGTGCGGCTGACCGAAAAGGAAACCGCGATCCTGAAATACCTGCTGCGCGCCGGCACCAAGCCGGTGCCGCGCGAGACCCTGCTGGCCGAGGTCTGGGGCTACAATGCCGGCGTCTCGACCCATACGCTCGAGACCCATATCTATCGCCTGCGCCAGAAGATCGAGCGCGATCCCGGCGCGGCGCGGCTGCTGATCACCGATCCGGGCGGCTACCGCCTGCAGCCATAGGGCTTATGCGCCGGTAAATCTCGGCGGACGCTTCTCGCCCATGGCCAGGCGGCCCTCGGCAAAATCCCCGGTGCGGAAACTGCCGGCGGCGCGGTCGCGGGCCGCGCGCTCGTCGAACAGGCCATTGATGATCTCGTTCAGGCTTTGCTTCATGCCCCGCACGGCCAGCGGAGCGAGGCTGGACAGTGTGGCGGCCAGCGCCTGCGCCCGGGCCTCCAGTTCATCAGCCTGAACCAGCCAGTCGAGAAACCCGGTGCGCAGCATTTCGGCGGCATCGAAGGTTTCCGTGGCCAGGAACAGGCGCTTGGCCGGGCCGAGCCCCAGCCGGGTGACAGCGCGCTTCAGTCCATGCGGGTGGTACTGGATCCCAAGTTTCGCTGGTGGAATGAAACAGCGGATGTCTTCGCGACCAAGACGGAAATCGCAGGCCAGCGCCAGATCGGTGCCGCCGCCATAGACGCCACCCTGCAGCACGCAGAGCGTGGGAAAGGGCAGCGTTTCCAGGCGGTCGCAGACGCGCTCCAGGGGATTGTCGCGCCAGTCATGGCCGGCCACCGAGCCGAAATCGACGCCGGCGCAAAAGCTCTTCCCCTGGGCGCAGAGCAGCAATGTGCGGATATCGGATCGTCCGGACAGCTCTATTAACGCAGCGTCAAGCGCGTCCAGGTCGGCAATTTCCAAGGCATTGTGCTTTTCCGGGTGGCAAAATGTGACGGTCGCCAAGGAACCTTGGATTTCAGTAATAAACGCTTGAGACATGCGCCCGCCCGCCCTTAATCTTCTCCATGACAGATTTCCGCACAGACCTCGCTGACCGGCAAGGCTCAGTCGGCATAGAAGGCTCTCCATCCCTCGACGCTGACGGGAAAAAGGAGGCCACGGTGGGGGTTGAGGATTTTTACGTTCGCTTCTGGGGCGTGCGCGGCAGTATTGCCGTCGGTTCGCCGGAAGTGATGCGCTATGGGGGCAACACTTCGTCGATCGAGGTGCGATGTGGCTCGCACCTGCTGATCTTCGATACCGGCACCGGCGTGCGCGCGCTGGGTATTGCGCTCAGCGAGCGAAAGCAGCCGATCGATGCCGATATCTTCTTCAGCCATACCCATTACGACCATGTCTGCGGCATGCCGCATTTCTGCCCGGCCTTCGATCCGCGCAATACATTCCGCATCCATGCCGGCCATGTTACCGATACCGGTGGCATCAAGGGCGTGCTGAAGCAGATGATGTGCTCGCCGCTGTTTCCGGTACCGCTAGAAATCTTCCAGGCGAAGATATCCTTCCATGATTTCGCGCAGGGCGCGGTGCTGCAGCCGCATCCGGGCGTGACCGTGCGCACCGGCCCGCTGAGCCATCCCGATCTTGCCACCGGGTATCGTGTCGAATTCCAGGGCAAGTCGATCTGCTACCTGACCGATACCGAGCATCCCGAACAGGGCATGGACGAGAATATCCTGAAGCTGATCGCGGGCGCCGACATCGTCATCTATGACTCGATGTACACCGCCGAGGAGCATAGCTGCCGCAAGGGCTGGGGCCATTCCACCTGGCAGGCCGGCGCCAAGCTTTGCGATGCTGCCGGCGTGAAGACCTTCGTGGTGTTCCATCACGACCCCGATCACGACGACGCCTTCATGGACAAGGTGGCCGCCGACGTGGCTGTCGTGCGCCCCGGATCGGTGGTGGCCCGCGAGGGCCTGGTCCTGCGGCCCTGATGCCGGCCGGCCTGCACTGGCGGCGGCTCCGCATGGGGCTGCAGACGATCCTTGGCCTGCGCGCGCAAGGATTTTTCATTCCCTATCGCTATGCCGATGGCATCGCCGCACGTCAGCCGGTTTACGATGCTATCGCCGGGCAGTTTGCTGCGGCCGAGCCGGTCTTTGCCGATGTGCTGCGGCAGGCCGACAGTTTTGCCGACGCGCTGTTATCCGTGGCCGCAGAAAAGGCGCCGCCGCCCGCGCCGCGGTTTACGCAAAGCTGGTTCCCGACGCTTGATGCCGTCGCTGCCTATACGCTGGTGCGGCAGCATGCACCCAAGCGGATCATCGAGGTCGGCTCCGGCCATTCCACGCGCTTCCTGGCCCGTGCCGTGGCCGATGCCGGCCTGACCACCGAAATAATCGCCATCGATCCGCAACCGCGCGCGGCCCTGACCGGCCTGCCGGTGCGTTTCATCCCCGCCATCGTGCAGACCGCCGATCCGGCGCTGTTCGCGGCCCTGCAGCCCGGCGATATCCTGTTCATCGATTCCAGCCATATCCTGATGCCGGGCAGCGATGTCGACTGGCTGTTCAACCGCGTGCTGCCGGCATTGCCGCCCGGCGTGCTGGTGCATATCCACGATATTTTCCTGCCCGACGACTACCCGCCCGATTGGGCCTGGCGTGGCTATAACGAGCAGCAGCTGATTGGCGCTCTGCTGGCGGGCGGTTTCCGGCCGCTCTTTTCCAGCCATTACGCCCTGACACGGATGGCAGCGGCGGTCAGGGGCAGTGTGATCGGCCGCCTGCCGCATGTGGCGGAGGCGCGGCCCGCCAGCCTGTGGCTGGTGAAACCGGCCTAGCGGTAGGGATCGGCGGCGTCGCGCAGGCCATCGCCAAAGAAGTTGAAAGCCAGAACCACGATGATGACCGGCAGGGCCGGCGCCATCAGCCAGGGATACAGCGCCACCACATTGATATTCTGGGCCTCGTTCAGCAGAACGCCCCAGGAGGTGATCGGCGGCCGCAGGCCCAGACCAAGGAAGGACAGCGCGGTTTCGCCCAGGATCATCGACGGCACGGAAAGCGTGGCCGAGGCGATCAGATGGCTCATGAAGCTGGGCAACAGGTGACGACCGATGATGCGGCTGGGCGAGGCGCCCATCAGCTTTGCCGCCGTGGCAAAATCCTCTTCGCGCAGACTGAGCAGCTTGGAGCGCACGGCCCGCGCCAGTCCGGGCCAGTCGAGCAGTCCCAGGATGATGGTGATGCCGAAATAAACCAGGATCGGCGACCAGGTGATGGGCAGGGCCGCGGATAATGCCATCCACAGCGGCAGTTCCGGCAGCGAGCGGATCAACTCGATCAGGCGCTGGATCACCGTATCGATCCAGCCGCCGTAATAGCCGGAGATGCCGCCCAGCACGATGCCGATGATGAAGCTGATGGCGATGCCGATCAGGCCGACCGTCAGCGAGATGCGGGTGCCATAGACGATACGCGAAAAGATATCGCGCCCGAGGCGGTCGGTGCCGAGCAGATAGAACTCACCGTTTTCGGCCGGACAGACGAGATGGAACCGCATGGGCACCATACCCCAGAAATCATAGGCATCGCCCTGGCAGAAGAAGCGCAGCTTCTGCACCCGGTTGAGGTCCGGCGTATATTCGCGCTTCAGCGTTTCGGTATTCATCTTGAAGCGCTGGCCGTAAACAAAGGGTCCGACGAAGCTGCCTTCGTGGAACAGGTGGATTTCGTGGGGCGGCGCATAGATGCCGCGTGGATTGCGGGTTTGCAGGTTGTAAGGCGCAATAATTTCCGAGAACAGCGTGGAGGCGTAGATGATCAGCAGGATCACGCCGCTCCACAGCCCCAGACGATGGCGGCGGAATTTCCACCACATCATTTTCCATTGCGAGGCCCGGTAATACTGCTCCTGGCCCGGGGTCATGGCCTCGATCGAATGGGGATCGAAGGGCTGCGGGTTGACCCAGTGTTCCACGGGCTGGCGGTTCTGATCGCTGCTCATGGGGTCCTACTTGGCCTGGCCGCCGGCGAGGCGGATGCGGGGATCGAGCAACGCCAGCAGGATATCGGAAACCAGCATGCCGATCACGGTCAGCAGGGCGAGGAACATCAGGAAGGAGCCGGCCAGATACTGGTCAAGCGACTGAAGCGCACCGAGCAGCATCGGCCCGGCGGTCGGCAGGCTCATCACCACCGACACGATCACCGAGCCGGAGACGATGGACGGCAGCAGGTTGCCGATATCGGCGATGAAGGGATTGAGTGCCATGCGGATGGGATACTTCACCAGCATGCGCAGGGGCGGCAGGCCCTTGGCCCGCGCCGTCGTGACATACTGTTTCTGCAACTCATCCAGCAGATTGGCGCGCAACCGGCGGATCATGGCCGCCGTGCCCGACGTGCCGATGACAATGACGGGAACGATCATATGCACCATGAGCGAGCGGATCTTTTCGCCATTCCAGGGCGCATCGATCAGTTCAGGGTCGACAAGGCCACCCATGCTGACGCCGAACCAGATGTTCGAATAATAAAGCAGCACCAGGGCAAGCAGGAAATTCGGCGTTGCCAGGCCGATATAGCCCAGCAGCGTGAAGCCATAGTCGCCCCATGAATATTGCCGTGTGGCGGAATAGACGCCGATGGGGAAGGCAACCAGGTAAATGAAGATGATGGTGAAGACGTTGATGATGGCGGTCATCGCCAACCGGTCGCCGATCAGTTCGCCAACCGGCCGGTTGTATTCAAACGACCAGCCCCAGTCGCCCTGCAGCAGGCCGGAAAAACCGTTCGGTCCCGGCCAGAAGCCCATCCAGATGCCGTATTGCTCGAACAACGGCCGGTCGAGGGCATATTGCTGGCGCAGGAATTCCGCGCGTTCCAAAGCGCCGGTTTCACCCTGGGCGCGCAATTCGGCGATCTGGTTGCTCAGGTAGTCGCCGGGCGGCAGCTTGATGATCAGAAAGATCAACAGGCTGATGACCAGCAGGGTGGGGATCATCAGCAGCAGTCGACGCGCGAGGTAAGTCAGCATGTTGTCTATCGTCCGGCTTTACGGCTGCAGCCAGAAGGTTTCCGGACGGTAGAGGCCGACGAAAGCGCCGGGATCCCAGTTGAACACGCCCTCTTTCGGGATGTTCATCATCTTCCTGCTGGCGACGATCGGCTGGAACACGCCGCTGATCACGCCGATGGTGAAGGTCTGCTCGGTGTGAATGGCCAGCATGCGGTGCCAGATGCGCGCACGTTCGGCGGCATCGCCGGTGTCGAGCCAGGCCTGGTACAAGTCGAACAGTTCCTGCGCCAGCGGCATATCGACCGGCTCGCCCGACTGATGGGCGGTTTCGTGCCACTGTCCCCATTTTGGCCATTGCAGGCCGTATTGCGAAGTCGGGGCCAGCTCATTGGGTTTGGTATCGGCATTCGGCAGGCCGTTTTCCAGGCCAGCCCAGACCGACATGATCGCCTCGCCGGAGAAAATGCGGTTGCGTACGACATCGCGCTGGCTCGGCTTGGCGAACAGCTTGATGCCGATCTTGGCCCAGTTCTCGCCGATCAGTTCCAGGATATCGGTCTGTTCCGTGTCTTCGCCGGCAGTCTCGACGATCACTTCCGCCGGCCGGCCATCGCTGAGTAGTCGGATGCCATTGCCGTCGCGCTTGGTCAGGCCGATCTGGTCCAGCAGGCGGTTGGCGGCCGCATAATCCAGCTTGGCATTGGTGTGCTGGTATTCCGGCTTGAACAGCGGGCTGTCGGGCAGCACGGTGTTGTTCGATTCAATGGCCAGGCCGAAGAACAGCGATTCATTGATGCCCTGACGGTCTATGCCGAGGGACAGGGCGTGGCGGAAGCGGGCGTCGCGCATCAGGCGCCGCCAGACCGGGTCGTTGGCATTGAGATTCGGATAGAGCGTGAAATGCGAACCCTTGGCGGTGCGCCACAGCAGCGTCTTGTAGCCGGCGCGCTTCTCGTTTTCCTTCAGGAAGGTGAAGTTGTTGAACGTGATGTTGCGGAATTGCAGATCGGCCTCGCCGGCGCCGCTCTTGGCCGGAATCAGCTTGCCGTCCGCCTGGGTCATGACAATGCGATCCAGATAGGGCAACTGGCGGCCGTTGCTGTCGATGCGATGGAAATACGGATTGCGCATGGCGATAAAGCGCACCGCTGGCGGCTTGGTGGCGATGACCCAGGGATCGAGACCGGGCAGATCGGGATTGTCGCCCTCGATCATATTGTCCATGCGGTTATGCAGGGCGGCCCAGTTGGCCCGCTTTTCAGCCGTAACCAGTGCCGCCAGCTTCTGCGCATCGGCGTAACGGCTGTGGAACTGCTTCAGGTAATGCGCCGGGCGATAGAGATTGAAGGCCGAGGTGCCGGCGATGCGGGGCAGGAAGGCGGCATTGCGCTTCGACCAGCTGTAACGGATCGTTGTCTCGTCAAGGAATTCTACCTTCGGTCGCTCGCCGTCGATCAGCAGATCGGCGGGTGGACCGGAAGGGTTGAGTTCCTTGTTGTTGGCGACATCTTCCCAGTAATAGCGGAAATCGTCGGCCGTGAAGGGATGGCCGTCCGACCAGCGATGACCCTTGCGCAGATGGAAGGTGAAGATGCGCTCTTCCTGGACATCCAGCTTTTCCACCAGGTCGGGCACGATCTGGTATTTTTCATCATAGACGACCAGGCGCGTATAGCCGATGACGTTGAGCAGCCGGGTTTCGCGGGCGCGGCTGATCAGGGTGCGCATGTCGCCGCCAGGGCGCCCGGCTTCGGTCGGCGCCTTGAAGCTGATAATCATCGGATGTTCGGGCAAGCGCTTGGCGATCGGCGGCAGTTTCCCGGCATTCACCTCGGCGGCGAACATCGGGGTTTCCTGCAGGTCAGGTGTCTGCGCAACGGATGATCCGGCGCCAAGCGTGAGGCCGAGGGCTATGCAAAGGGCGAATAAGGTCTTCATGCAACCAGGTCCCGGAAATCGGCGGAGGCGGCAGCGCGGACCAGGTGGCCATCGCCAACTTCAATCATGCCCGGACGCGCCGTGGAGTCGATAGTGAAGGGGCGCGGCCATGCGGCTGGCTTGGACGCCTTGTCTTCCATGAGCAGACGCAGGTCGAGGCGGCTGTTGGGATCAGGCTTGGGCACGGCCGACAGCAACGCCTTGGTGTAGGGATGGATCGGATTGCTAAACAGCAGTTCACGCGGCGCCAGTTCCACCAGGCGGCCGGCACACATCACGGCGATACGGTCGGCAATATAATCCACCACGGCGAGGTTGTGCGAGATGAACAGGTAGGTGAGGCCGAGTTCGCTTTTCAGGTCCTTCAGCAGATTCAGGATCTGCGCCTGGATCGAGACATCCAATGCCGAGACCGGCTCGTCACAGATCAGCAGGTCGGGTTGCAGGGCGAGCGCACGGGCGATACCGATACGCTGGCGCTGGCCGCCCGAGAAGGAATGCGGGTAGCGCCGCAGGAAGCGCGGATCGAGGCCGACCAGTGTCATCAGTTCCTTGACGCGTGCAAAGCGCTCGTCGGCATCGCCGATGCCATGAATGATCAAGGGCTCGGAAACAATGTCGAACACCGTCATGCGGGGGTTCAACGACGAAAAGGGGTCCTGGAAGATGAACTGCACCTGGCGGCGATAGCGGAACAGCGCGTCGTCCTCCAGTTTCAGGACGTCGACCATCTGGTTGCCATCATGAAAGCGGATGCTGCCGCTGTCGGTGCCCACGGCGCGCAGGATCATCTTGCTGGTGGTGGTCTTGCCACAGCCGGATTCGCCGACCAGTCCCAGGCACTCGCCGCGCTTTACGGTAAAGCTGACATCGTCGACGGCAGGCACTTCGCCAGCCTTGGTCTTGCCGAACAGGCCGCTCTTGCGCAGGGAAAAGCTTTTGCTGATATGGGAGACATCCAGCAGGGTTGCGTTTTCCGCGGTTGTCGGCGGGCGCTTGTTGCCGCTGCGCAGCAGGCTGCCGACCTCACCTTTGATTTCGCGGATCGGCACCAGTCGCTCGCCCGGCTTCATATTGAAGCGCGGCACGGCATTCAGCAGGGCCTTGAGATAAGGATGCCGCGGTGCACCGAAAATATCCTGCAGGGCACCGCGTTCCATGACCTGGCCGTGATACATGACCACGATCTCGTCGGCCATGTTGGCGACCACACCGAGGTCATGGGTAATCATCAGCACGGCCATGCCCAGTTCGCCCTGCAGATCTTTCAGCAGTTTCAGAATCTGGGCCTGAATGGTGACGTCCAGTGCCGTGGTCGGTTCATCGGCGACCAGCAGGGCGGGGCGGCATACCAGCGCCATGGCGATCATGGCGCGCTGGCGCAGGCCGCCGGAGAGTTCGAAGGCGTAGGTCTTCAGGGCGCGCTGCGGATCGGGGAAGCCGACCAGTCGCAGCATTTCCATCGTCAGTTCGCGCGCCTGGACTGCATCAGCCTTGCGGTGCAATTGCAGCGCCTCGGTGATCTGGTCGCCGATAGTATGGAGCGGACTGAGCGACGTCATCGGCTCCTGGAAGATGATCGAGATGCGGCCGCCCTGCAGTTCGCGCATGGCGCTGGAGCCGCGGGGCAGAGCGGCGATATTCACCGAGCGCCCGGGCTGTTCCGGGTCGTTGAACAGAATGTCGCCACCGGCAATGCGGGCCATCTTGGGCAGGATGCCGAGGATGGCCTGGCTGACCACCGACTTGCCGGAACCGGACTCGCCAACCAGAGCCACGGTACCGCCCTGGGGGATGCGGAAACTGACGCCATCGACAGCCCGGATCAGGCCTTCGGGCAGATCGAAATGCACTTTGAGGTCTTTGACCTCAAGAACATTGGCATTGAGGTCCGATATGCTGGCGACCGGGGCGCTCATGGCCGTGACCCTTGCATGGCTCGCAGGCGTGCGGCGTTAAGACGGGAGGTCTCATCGATGACAGCGCCGGTCCGTCCGGCCGCGGCAAACGCCTGTTCGACCAGAGTCGGAAACCCGATCAACTCGCTATCGGCGCGCAAAGTTCCCCCATTCCCCTCAACGATCACCCGCAGCCAGCCTTCGCTGCGGTCGCGGCGGGTCGAATAATAACGCAAGGTAACCTGCCGGACCTCGCGCCATGGCAAGACCAGCCGCTTCCCCAAACCCCATCGCCCGGTGCATGTCACGCCTGCCTCGTCGAGTGATATCTCGATCTGCTGGCGCCACAGAGTGACGGCGCCCAGCCAGGTCAGTAACAGGCTCAAACCAGCCAACAGGGCAAAAATGACAGATTGAGGCGCGGCAAACAACAGAAGTCCCAGACAGATAACCAGGCCCAGGCCGGCCCGCAGGTAGTCCGGCCACAGCCGGGAAAAGGGGTAGTACAGGCGGGTCATGACCGGGTCATGACAGGTTCGGGCCGCCCGATGGACAGCGCGGTGGCGGCGTCGACCCAGCGGACGGCGGGGTGCCGGGTGGCCCGGAAGAAGCCGGCGATGAAATCCCACACCATCTGGTCATGCCGCAGGTGGTGGGTGAGCAGGCCGACAGCTTGCTCCGGTAGCTGGCCAAGCCGCATGGCGCGCAGGGTTTCGATGCCTGTGGTCAGGCCCCGGCTGAGCCCGGCGGCGGCATTTCCGCCATGCCAGTCAATCGGATCGATATGGGTGTTGAGCCAGGCCAGGCCATCGGCAGCCCAGTAATTCTGGCGGGGCTTGAAACCGGAGATAGCCGTGAAACCCAGCCCGGGCAGGGCCGGCAGGATGTCGCCGGCTGCCCGGTTCCACGGCGGCACCAGCACCGGCAGCAGGCAGTCCGCGAAGAACTGCTGCATCCGTTCGCGCCCGTTTCGCAGGTCAGACAAACGAGCTGTCAGGGGGCGATCAGAGGGGAATTCGGATTTCCTCTCGGTCAAGCTTGCGTGATTTGCATGTGCGAAGCCGTGTTGCATTGCAACAATGCCAGGCAGGCCGCTCAAACGCTCGGCCAGTCCCGGCTGCGTCTGTGCGGGAATAATGGCCAGCGCCAAAGGGGCCGCGCTGCTTTCATGCAGGTCGAGCAACTGCTCCAGCGCCGGCGTGGCATCAACGGCGTCGTCGTCGCGCCACCAGAATGTCGCCGCCCGGCCTTCGGCGGCCCAGCGGTCGAGTTCCAATGTCAGGGCATGCCAGTCAGGCAAAGCTGACGTCATCGCCGCTCGTCCAGGAAGCGCCGGACCAAGTGCACCGTGTAATCGGCGCCATCCAGGCGAATGCCCGGGCCTGTCGCCCTCGGCGCGGTCAGAGCCTGGTCGATACGCGCGGCCAGCCGCTCGGGTGTGATCTCGGTTTCGCGCAGCACCTGCAGCAGGCCGCGTTCGGCCAGCAGTTCGGCGCGCAGGGCCTGTTCGGTTTCCTCGCCGCCGGCAAACGGCACCACCACAGCCCGCGCACCGCTGCTCAGGGTTTCCATCACCGTATTGTAGCCGGCCTTGCTGATGGAGAGCAGGCAGTGTCGCAACATGCCGGGGAAGTCCGGCCGCACCGTTTCGATGGTGACGCCCGGACCGGCCTGCCGGCGCAGGTCATCGATCGCCGCCGGGTCTTCGTGCCGGCTGACGAGAAAACGCCAGGGCCTGTCGCGTGCGGCGGACAGGGGTTTTGCCGCCAGTGCCGTGCGGAAGAGCGGCAGGCCGACGGCGCCGCCGCCGGCCGAGACCAGAACCTCATCGCGGCCGGCATCGGTCTGCGGGATCGCATGCTGCTCCACAATATAGCCGGTGTAATGCAGTTGACTGGTGATGCGTTCGGCCAGTGGAAACGTCTTCTCAAAAGGCACAACAGCCGGATCGCCGTGGATCAGGGCATGATCGTAATAGTCCTGCAGCCACTGGATGCTGTCCAGGTCGCGTTCCGGCTTGGTGCGGTCCACCAGGATATCGCGCACCGAGCAGAACACCATCGGTCGCGGCTGGCGCTGGCGGATATTGGCCAGCAAGGGCAGCAGTTCGAACCGCATCGGCCGGCGGCCGAAGGGGAACAGTTCGGTCAGCAGGGCATCCGGCGCGAAACTGTCAAAGACGCCCTGCAGACGGGCAATGCGCATGCTGCGCCAGGCATCGGTGATCTCGGCACCGGTTTCATCCAGCAGGATCTTGAAGCTGGCATCCTTGGCGCGCGCCGGCGGCAGTTGCACGAAGCTGACGCCGCCCAGACCGTGCAGGGTGGGGTCCGGCATGCCGCCCGAGACCAGTTGCACCGGGCTGCCGGCGCGGGCAAATGCACGGGCGATGGCGGCCACGCGATGCAGATGCCCGACCCCAAGCAGATGCTGCACATAGATCATAATGCGCGGCGCGGTCATCTCGTTTCACTCCAGCGGAATATTGGCCGCCAGCAGTTCCGGTCGGCCATCAGCGGTTATGCGAAATTCCTGCAGGCAGCGCCAGTCCAGTTTCACCGGCGGCTTGCCCAGCATCGGCCAGTCGAAGGCCAGCGCCAGAATGGCGCGGATCACACCCTTGTGGGTCACGGCGCCGCAATCGCCATCCAGGCGCTGCAGCCAAGGGAGCAGGCGCTGCTGAACCTGACGCGGACTTTCTCCACCAGGTGGCAGCAGGTCCAGGCCGCGGGCTTCGTTCTCGGCGAAGGCAGCGCCATATCGGGACTGCAGGTCAGCCAGACTGTGGCCTTCATAGGCCCCCCAGTCCATTTCGATCAGCTCTGGTGCCACCGCGGCCTGAAGGCCCAGGGCTTGCGCCGTTTCACGGGCACGGCGCAGCGGACTGACAAACCATGGGCGCGCACGATAAGCATCTGGAATCCGCTGCTTTGCGAAAGCCGCGCTGCCGGCCGCGGACAGCGGAATATCAGCCCGGCCCTGCAACCGGCCGGCGGCATTCCATTCGGTCGGCCCGTGCCGTAACAACACCAGGCGGGTCATGATCCCGGCACCAGGCGGTCCAGAATTGCCGTCAGCCGCATCTGGGCGGCCGGCATCGCATGATTGGCGGCCACATGGCGAGGAGCTGCTAGCGCCAGACGCAACCGTTCGGCCGGATCTGTCAGCAATCGGAGCAGGCCGGCCGCAAAGGTTGTGGGCTGATCGTCGGGGACGAGCCAGCCGCTTTCCCCATGACGCACAATATCCGGCACGCCACGGGTCATCACCGAGAGGATCGGCAGGCCGGCCGCCTGGGCTTCGAGCAGAGCCATGCCGTAGGCTTCATTGATGGCCGGCCAGACATACAGATCGCAGGCCGCGTAGAGCGCCGACAGCCTGTCGGATTCCATCTGGCCAAGAAAACTGACGCGCTCGCGCAGTGGCGCGAACGCGGTTTCGACGGCAGCGCGTTCCGGCCCGTCGCCAGCCAGCAGCAGTTGCCACGGCTGATCCAGGGCCAGCGGCAGGGCTTCGGCGAGCCGTCGGAACGATGCGAGCTTGTCGCCGCTGCGCATCATGCCGACCGCGAGCAGCCACGGCCGGTCCGGCGGCAGCGCGAAGCGGGCAGCCATGGCCCGGCGATGATCATCGCGTTGCGCGGCGGATGTCATGAACAGACCGGTTTCCAGGAAGGGCGGGAAGGGAATCACTTTGGCCGGGCCGGCAAGGTCACCCAGACAGGCGCGGTCCAGCGTTGTCACGGCCAGCAGGGCGTCGGCGGCGCGGATCGCTGTTTCAGCCTGGGCATAACCCGCAGCCCAGGGGCCGTTCTTGCGCTTCGGCGCCACCGAGGCTTCCGCGATGACATAGGGCATGCCGGCCCGCGCCTTGAGCGCCGGCGCCAGATAGTCGGCGGCCTTATGATAGACATGGTAGGTGAAAAGCAGGTCCGGTCTTGCCTGTGGATTGGCCTGCCAGTTCGCCAGCAGGCGGGCAACTTCCGTGGCTGCTGTGGCCGCCGTTGCGGCTTCTCTGGCCGGGTCGCCATCGCGGTTATAGCTGCGAAGATCCGAGATCATGTTGACCTCATGACCCAGCCCCCGCAGGGCCGCCATGAACAATCGCGCAATGCGGCGATCGCCCGACGGTGCCGGATGGTCCGGTGGCTTCAGTGGGGCATAGAAGCCGATCCGCATGGTCGTCTCAGGCCGTCAGGCCGAAGCGCTTCGCCAACTCGGCGATGCCGCGGGTCATGCCGAAGTCCTGCCGCACCCGGGCTGCCGCGCGGGTGCCAAGCCGACCTCGCAATGCCGGATCGACAATCAGGTGATTGAGGGCAACAGTCAGCTCGTCTGCGTTTTCCGCCGGCACCAACAGACCGGTTTCGCCATCGACAATCAGTTCCGGAATGGCTGAGATCGCGCTGGAAATACAGGGCAGGCCCTGGCTCTGCGCCTCCATCAGGACGTTGGGCAATCCATCCATGTCGCCGTCGCTGTCACGCCGGCAGGCCAGCGCGAAGATATCCGCTTCGCGGTAGGCGGCGATCACCGCCTCCTGGGCCTGGGGGCCACGCCAGGTGATCTTTTCCGCAATCCCGAGCCGGGCGGCCTGTTCCTTCAGGCTGGGCAGCAGCGGCCCGCCGCCAATATGCGTGAAATGCCAGTGCAGGTCATCGCGCAGCTGCGCCAGGGATTTCAGCAGGAGATCGAAGCCTTTTTTCTCAACGGCGCGACCAATCGAGAGCACCTGTACCGGGTCCTGGGCATCGCGGCCGTCGCGCCCGGGGCGCCAGGCTGGCGGATCGGGGAAGCGGCCAAAATCCAGGCCGTGATAGACAAGGCTGACCTTTGAAGAA
This sequence comes from Ferrovibrio sp. GW821-FHT12E11, assembly GCF_058806975.1. NCBI lineage: Bacteria > Pseudomonadati > Pseudomonadota > Alphaproteobacteria > Rhodospirillales > Rhodospirillaceae > Ferrovibrio > Ferrovibrio sp. GW821-FHT12E11. Next base: position 585,896 of record NZ_JBXAQG010000001.1, on the reverse strand, counting down.
TCGCTGAGCGCGGTCAGATGCGTGACGTTATGGGCCGTGCATGTCACAGCCCAGCGGCAATCGGTCAGCTTTTCGCGTTTTTCCCAGTCCGGTGTAATCCAGATGTCGCGGGCATGCGCAGAGGCCGTCCAGGGATACTGCAGAATCTGGGCTGCGTAGCGCGTCACCGATCCGGGTGTGTGAATGAAATGCGCATGCAGGTGGCGATAAGGGGCGGGCAGCTCAGCGGCCAGCACCAAAGCCTGGCCGAAGCGGCGCATGCGGTTTGGGGTCCGGTCGCGCTTCAGATCGCGCCACCATTGCGATAAGGCCATCCGATAGCCGGGCAGCCTGCGGGCGCACCACCAGCCGCGCAACACGCGCAGCGGCTCCTGATACAGGTATTCCGGCAGATACAGAACTTTGGCTCGAATCTGATTGTGCAGCGGATGGCGCTTTTTGTCGGTTGGATGGCGCAGGGACACGATCAGAATATCCAGCCCCAATGACTCCAGCGCAGCGATCTCCTGCGCGATGAAAGTCTCCGAGAGCCGGGGATAGCCTTTCAATACGAAGGCAACGGCGTTGGGGGGGGACGCAGACATACGCTTCAGCTTTTACTGTACCGGCGAGGGTTCAGCCCCGCAGCTCGACAACATTGTCGGTCGTCGCCTGTCCCGAAGGGCGCAGCCAGGGCTGGACAAGGCGGTCAAGATTGTCGAGCCCTTCCAGCAGGCCGGGGATGACGATCTCGGAGGGTTGGGGCTGGCGGGGCAGGTTGCGTAAGGCAGCGGCCATGACGGCGGGGCTGTATTCTCCGTCATCTTCCAGCATGCGCACCAGACCGAGCTGCTGGGCGCGGTCGGCACGGATATACTGTTCCATGCGCGGTCGTTTGCGCGGCACGATGATCGCGCGTTTGTCCAGGCTGAGGATTTCGCAGAACGTGTTGTAGCCGCCCATGGCCAGCACGCCGACGGCATTCTGCACCAGATGCTCCATATGGGCATCGAAGGTGATGGCCTCGACGCGCGGCAGCTTGGCGACTCGCGTCAGGAAATCAGTGCGACGCTCTTTCTGCATGAAGGGGCCCAGCACGATCAGGGCCGGGTAGGGCAGCATCTCATTGCTTTCATAGGCGCGCAGCACCCATTCGATCAGGCCCTCGCCATCGCCGCCGCCGCCCGGGGTCACCAGAAGGAAGGGGCGCTGGGTGATTTCCGGCAACTGGTGCTCTGGCGTGGCCTCGGCCGAAAAACGCGGCAGGTAGCCGGTATACACCACCTTGCGCCGCACCTTTTCCGGCAGGGTAATGCCTTCCAGCGGGTCGCAGAACTGCGGCAGGCCGTAGACCCAAATCTGGTCATACAGGTTTTTCAGCGCCGGCATGACGTTCTTGCGTTCCCATTCCGGCTTCAGGGCGCTCGGTTCGTCCATGACGTCACGCAGGCCCAGAACTAGGCGGGTGCCGCGGGTTTTGAGCATTTTCATGGTCTCGAGGACTTCGCCGCGCAGGCCGAGCGGCTCCTTGTCGACGATGAAAATGTCGGGGTCGAATACGCGTGCCGTGTGCTGGATGATTTCAGCGCGCAGCTTCAGGGTTTCCTCGATATCCATTGGCAGGCTGAGCGACGTGTACTGGCCGTCGCGCAGCTTGATCACGCCGGGGATGCGGACGAAATCGACGCGACTGCGGAAATCGAAGCTGCCGATGATGGGGGAGCCCGACATGATGAGGACAGACATGTCCTTGTGCCGCTCGACCAGGGCATGGGCGATCGTTCGGCACCGGCGCAAATGGCCAAGTCCAAAGGTGTCGTGGCTGTATATCAGCACACGGGTGCCATCGCTGCGCGATACCATGCTGATTCCCCCCATGCGGGAGCTGGGACTTGGGGTAATAATCTTTCGGGACTATGGCATAGCCCGGGGGGCGAGGCCAAGCCCCTGATCGTGCCGGTAAACCTATGTATAAGATGGTTTCTGTGGCTGCGGGACCGGCCGGTCTGGGCGATTGAGCCGGATGGCGACCATAGGTTAAGGTCGGCAGGCCTAGGGGACGTCGTGGAAAAGAATCTCTACAGCTTTATCCTGAAATACAGTCTGAAACAGCAGGTGATCATCACTGTGCTGTCGGTCCTGTCTTTCGTGCCGTATTACTATTACCTGTCGATGCCCAAAACGATTGTCAATCAGGGCATCCAGGGGAAGGACATCAGCTTCCCGGTCGATCTGTTCGGCCTGGGCTACCCGCTCGATCACACCATGTACCTGATGGTGCTTTGCGTCGGGTTCCTCGGACTGGTGCTGGTCCAGCAGGGCTTCAAATACGCCATCAATTATTTCCAGGGCGTGGCCGGCGAGCGCATGTTGCGCCGTCTGCGCTATGATCTCTACGCCCAGATCCTGCGCTTCCCGCTGCCGACTTTCCGGCGCACCAGCCAGGGCGAGATCATCCCGATGGTGATTGCCGAAGTGGAGCCGATCGGTGGCTTTATCGGCGAAAGCTTTGCGTTGCCGATTTTCCAGGGCGGCATGCTGCTGGTGATTTTCGGCTTCCTGCTGGTGCAGAATCCCCTGATGGCCTTCGCCGCCGTGGCCCTGTATCCGGTTCAGTTCTATGTCGTGCCGCGCATGCAGGCCAAGGTGCGGGCCCTGGGGCGTGAGCGGATCAAGAACCAGCGCCGGCTGTCAGACCGCATCGGTGAAACCATCAGCGGTGTAACCGAATTGCACACGCATGACGCTTCCAACCGCATGCTTTCGGAATTTTCCCGCCGCCTGAGCTTCAGCTACTGGATCCGGGTCGAGATTTTCCAGCGCAAGTTCATGATCAAGTTCCTGAACAATTTCATTCAGCAGCTAGGTCCGTTTTTCTTTTACGCAATCGGCGGCTATCTCACGATCCGCGGCCAGATGGATGTGGGTACGGTTGTCGCCGCCGTGAATGCGCATAAGGAAATGGCGGCGCCTTGGAAGGAATTGCTCAACCACTACCAGACGCGCGAGGACGTGAAACAGAAATACGAGCAGGTCATCAGCCAGTTCGAGCCTGACGGCATGCGCCCTACCGATGACCAGCATGCGGAGCCCGAGCAGCCGGTGGTTCTGGCCGGCCCAATGGCGACCTCTGGCATTGTGCTGCATGACGACCAGGGCCTTCCGGTGCTGGAGAATGTCAATCTTTCGCTGCCCTGGCCGGCGCGCGTCGCCATTGTTGGCGACCATGGTCGCGATGAAATGCTGCAGGTTCTGGCCCGCACGCTGCTGCCCGTGCGTGGTAAGGTCGTTATCAACGACCAGAATATTGCCGATCTGCCCGAGACTGTGACAGGCCGGAAGCTGGCTTACGTCGGACCGTCCAGCTACGTCTTTAACACCAGCCTCGGCGATAACCTGTTCCTCGGCTTAAGGCATCGGCCCAAACATCCACGCCAGTTGCAAGGCGATGACTTGCGCCGTTTCGAGCGCGAGTTGGCCGAGGCGCTGGCATCAGGGAATTCGCCGTACGACCCCGACGCCGATTGGACGGATTATGAGGCGGCGGGCGCCAAGACGCCGGAAGACATCACGGGTATCGCCATCGCGGCGCTGAAAGCGGCGGCCTTGGAAGAGGATGTCTATCAGATCGGCATGCGCGGCACGGTCGATCCCGAGGCCAAGCCGGATGTGGCCGAGCGGGTGCTGGCGGCGCGCCGGTCCTTCCGCGAGAAGCTGACCAGTGGCGCCCTGGCGGACCTCGTCGAAAGCTGGGATCCGGAGCGCTACAACAGCAATGCGACGGTGGCCGAGAATCTCATGTTCGGCACGGCTCGCAATGGCGTCTACAACGAAGACAGCCTGGCCCGTGATCCGCATGTGCTGGGCGTTCTGGATCAGGTCGGGCTGCGGCGGCGGTTCCTGGAGATCGGTTACGAAGTGGCCGGTACCATGGTCGAACTGTTTGCCGATCTGCCGCCAGACCATGCTTTCTTCCAGCAATTCAGCTTCATTTCCTCCGACGACCTGCCCGATTACAAGGACATGCTGATGCGGGTGAAGCCCGAGGCATTGGACCAGGTGTCGGAGGAAGATCGTGTGCGACTCATGTCGCTGCCGTTCAAGCTGATCCTGGCCCGGCATCGCCTGGGGCATTTCAATGATGCGGAGCGCGCCAAGATTCTGGAGGCGCGCCGCATCTTTGCCGAGACTCTGCCTGAAAACCGCCGAGATGCGATTGCCTTTTTCGACCCAGAGCATTTCACCGTATCGTCCAGCATCGTCGACAACATTTTGTTCGGTCGCGTGGCTTATGGTCAGGCCCAGGCGCAGGAGAAGATTGGTCGCGTCATGGCCGATGTGGTCGAGCAGCTTCAGTTGCGTGAGCCGATCATTGCCGTTGGTCTGCAGTTCGAGGTCGGCATTGCCGGCGGCCGTCTCAATGCCGGCCAGCGCCAGAAACTGGCCATCGCACGTGCGCTGCTGAAACGGCCGGACTGGCTCATGCTGTCCGAGGCGACGGCCGCAATGGATCCGCGCAGCCATGCCGCTGTCATCAAAGCCGTGGTCGATATGCGCAAGGATGCAGGCCTGATCTGGTCTCTGCAGCGCGCTGCCGATGCGGAACAATTCGACCTTGTAGTCATGCTCGAAAACGGACAGGTCAGTCAGGTCGGGGCGTTTGCGGAGCTGCGTGACAGAAGCAGTCGATTCAAGCAGATGCTGGCGCCGACCTGAATATGCGAAATATGAGGAGAATGCGTCATGAGTTTGAATGAAGAAGTCGAACTGCTGCGGCGCATTCCGCTTTTCGCCAAGATTGAACCTTCGAAGCTGAAGCTTCTCGCTTTTACCAGCCAGCGTTTGACCTACAAGGCGGGCGATGTGCTGTTCCATCAGGGCGATCCCGGCGATGCGGCCTTTGTCATCATCGGCGGCGAAGCTGACGTCGTGGTGGACACGCCTGGTGGTCCCCTGAAGGTGGCGCATCTGAAGCAGAATGATTTTGTCGGCGAGATCGCCATCCTCTGCGATGTGCCGCGTACGGCGACGGTGACCGCTTCCAACGAGGTGACGACCCTGCGGATCGAGAAGGATCTGTTTTTCCGGCTGATTGCCGATTTCCCGCAAATCGCCATCGAGATTATGCGCGTGCTTGCACAGCGCCTGGAGCGCACGACGGCGGACCTGCGTGAATTGTCGGCGCGTGCGAAGGGCTGACGGCAGGTGAGCCGCCTCGACAGCTTTATCCGTCGGTTGACGGCGCAGCGCGAGATACTCAACTGGGCCATTGCCGAAATTGCGTCTCGCGATGGGCTCGTGCTGGAAATTGGCCTGGGCAATGGCCGGACCTACGATCATCTGAAGGCTGGCCTGGATGCCGGGCGTATTTACGCTTTCGACCGGGCGAACAATGCTAATCCGCGGTCGATCCCATCCGAGGACCGCCTGATCCTGGGCGAATTCTCCGATACGCTGCCGGCGTTCGCGGCCCGGCATCCCGGCGCCGCCACTCTGGTGCATAGCGACGTAGGGCTTGGCGATCCGGAAGCCAATGCGAGACAGGTTGTGCAGATGAGTGGGTGGTTACCACCGCTGCTGGCGCGGGGTGCGCTCTTGCTCAGCGATCAGAAACTGACGCATCCTGACTTGGCATTACAGCCGCTACCGGTTGCGATACCGGCAGACCGCTATTTCTTTTATACCAAGATCTGATTGAGTGATGGAATACAAACCGTAGATTCAATAATCAGCAGGCAGGCTATGTCGGAAGCAAAGAAGCAGAAAATTGCCATCCTTGGCGGCGGCGTGGCCGCACTGACCAGCGCTTTCTATCTGGCGACAAGCCCCGGCGCGGCTGAGAAATACGACATCACCATTTACTCGATCGGCTGGCGGCTGGGCGGGAAATGCGCGACCGGCCGCAATCCGGAATTCGGGCAGCGGATCGAGGAGCACGGCATCCACGGTTTCCTCGGCTCGTATTACAACACCCTGTCGATGATGACCGAATGCTACGACAAGCTCGGGCGTCCGCCGGGACAGCCGCTCGCCACGTTCCAGGAAGCGTTCTATCCCGTGGACAGCATCCTGTGCTGGGAATTCCGCGACTACCGCTGGGTGAACTGGCCGATCAACGTGCCGCGCAATTCGCTGGAGCCGTGGCAGCCGACCTCGATGCCGACGCTGCAGCACTGGGTCACCGCGATCGTCGATTTCCTCAACCATTTTGCCGACCATCATCCGTCCGGCGCCACGTTCACAGAGAATCTCCAGCTCAAGGCCGCCGGCGTCATGCTCAAGGGCCTGAGCAGTCATATGGCGGCGATGCAGCGCGGCGACGCCGGGCCGCTGCAGAAGGGCATCGAGCAGTTCCTCGATTTCTTCAAGAAGGCGGCCGAGCATCTGGTTGTCGACAATGACCCGCTGCGCCATCTGTACATCACGCTGGACTATTTCCTGACCATGCTGCGCGGCATCCTGGCGGATGACGTGCTCAACAAGGGCTTCGATTTCCTGGACGACGAGAATTTCTCGGACTGGTTCGCCCGCCATGGCGGCTCGATGCTGATGATTTCCTCGCCGCTCAGCCTGAATACGCCGAACCTGTCCTACCAGTATCCCGATGGCGACACGACGCGACCGCCGGCGATGGCGGCCGGCGCCTATCTGCACTGGACGCTGCGCGAATTCGCCTATCTCGGGTCATTCGGCTGGCTGTTCGCCGCCGGCACAGGCGATACCGTGGTGGCGCCGCTCTATCTGGTGCTAAAGCGGCTCGGTGTGAAATTCGAACTGTTCCACAAGGTGCGCGAGATCACCGCGACGCCGGACGGCAAGGGCGTGGACGAGGTGGTGTTCGACCTCCAGGCCACGTTGAATGACCCCGAAAAGGGCTACGATCCCCTGATTGAGCTGCCGCTCAAGGCCTATGGTGGCAAGACCCTGCCGGTCTGGCCGGACCGGCCGCGGTATGAGCAGCTTATCCAGGGCGAAGAGATGAAGGCCGCCAAGGTCGATATCGAAAGCTACTGGACGCCGTGGAAACCGGTGGGCGAAAAGCGCATCAAGGTTGGTCGCGACGTGGATACGGTGATCTGCGCGATTTCCATCGGCGCGCTGCCGGTCCTGGCACCGCAGCTGATGCAGGCCAATCCGAACTGGCCGCCCATGGTCGACAAGATCAAGACCGTGCAGACCCAGACGCTGCAGATCTGGATGAATCGCACGCTCAAGGACATGGGGCTGCCCTTCGTTTACAAGAACTACGACCGGCTGATCGGCGCTACCTTCGTCAATCCGATCGATGGTGTGGCCGATTTCACCGACCTGATCCCGGTGGAGGACTGGCCCGAGGACCACATGCCGCAATCGCTGCTGTATTTCTCCGGCGCCGCTCCGCAGTACGATGCGCAGCCGCCCTTCAGCGATCACGACTACCCTAAGCGCGAATATGCCCGTGTGAAGGCGCAGGCGCAGCAGTATCTGCAGGCCTGCATGGGGGCGCTGCTGCCCAAATCCACCACCAACGCCGTGAACCCACCCGGCGACCAGATCGGTTTCGATTTCGGCCAGCTCGTCTGCCCCTACAACGACACCACGACGCTGGGCGTGGCGCGCCTGGGTCAGCAGTTCTGGAAGCCGAATATCGATCCCACCGAACGCTACGTGACCTCGCCGCCGGGCAGCACCAAATACCGGCTGAAGGCCTGGGACTCAGGCTTTAATAACCTGGTGATCGCCGGCGACTGGATTTATACCGGCCTCAATGTCGGCAGCTTCGAGGGTGCCTGCATGGGCGGCAAGCTGGCGGTGCATGCCATCGATCCGGCCGCGATGCCGCTCGACAAGGTCTACGGCTATCCGCCGGCCCAGGGCCCCAAGGCGACCAGTCTCTGATGGCCGGCGGTCGGCCCGGCGCGCTCAATCTTTTAACCGACGTGCCTGGCCTGCAGGTCGGCCATGCTGTCGATGAATCGTTGCGCAGCGGCGTCACCGTCATTCTGCCGGACCAGCGCGCGGCCTGTTCGGTCGATGTGCGCGGGGGCGGTTCGGGCACGCGTGAGACCGACCTGCTGCGACCCGAGGCCGCCGCAACCGCGGTGGACGCCGTTTGTCTCTCCGGTGGTTCGGCCTTCGGTCTCGATACCGCGTCAGGGGTCATGCACTGGCTGGCCGAGCGCGGTCGAGGCGTCATGGTGCGTGGGCATGTCGTACCGATTGTACCGGCTGCCATTCTGTTCGACCTGGCCAATGGCGGCGACAAGGCCTGGGGCCAAGAACCGCCTTACCGCTCTCTAGGCCGCAAGGCGTGTGACGCGGCGGCTGCGGGCGGTTTTCCGCTGGGCAATGTCGGTGCGGGGTATGGCGCCATGGCCGGCCAGTTGAAGGGCGGGCTGGGCAGCGCATCCTGGGTCGAGACCGATGGACTGGTCGTTGCGGCGCTGGTGGCGGCCAATCCGGTGGGCAGTGTGCTGACCCCGGGCAACCGCAGTTTCTGGGCCGCACCCTGGGAGCAGGGAGCCGAGTTCGGTGGTCTGGGATTCGAAGCTGCCGCTGTCGATCTGGGGATCGCGGCGGAATCGCGTCTGGCGCAGGCCGGTGCCCATACCTGTATCGGCGTGGTGGCGACGAATGCCCGGCTCGACAAAAGTTTTTTGCGCCAGATTTCAGTCATGGCGCATGACGGGCTGGCCCGCGCCGTGCGGCCGGTTCATACGCCGTTTGATGGCGATACGCTCTTTGCGCTGGCGACCGGTGCATGGCAGGATAGCAGCAGTGCCGCTGACCCATCCTGGCTGGTTGCCCGGATCGGCAGCATCGCTGCCGATTGTGTTGCCCGTGCCGTTGCGCGCGGCGTCTGGGCGGCAGAGCCGCTGGGCGCCTTGGACAGCGCCCGGCATGCGGTGGCGAAGGCAAGGAACTCGTAAAGGAGACGATCATGCAGGGCTGGAAAGTATTTGGCATTGCGCTCGGAGTGACCGCGTCGCTCACGGCGGCTCAGGTTCTGGCGCAGACGAAGAAGGATGCGCTGGTGCTGGCGATGACCCTGGAACCGCCGGGTCTCGATCCCACCATTGCGCCGGCTGCCGCCATCGGCGAGGTGACGCATTACAATATCTTCGAAGGCCTGACCAAGATTGCCGAGAATGGCGAAGTGGTCCCGCTTCTGGCTGACAGCTGGACGGTTTCACCGGATATGAAGGTCTTCACCTTCAAGCTGAAATCCGGCGTAAAATTCAATGACGGCACGACCTTCGATTCAGCCGATGTGAAATACGCCTTCGAGAAGTATGCCGGCGAAAAGAGCACCAACAAACGCAAGGCGGTGTTCACCAATATTGCCTCGATTGAAACGCCGGATCCGTTGACCGCGACGGTCACGCTGAAAACCACCGATCCGACATTCCTGTTCAGCCTGGGCGAAAATACCGCCGTTATCACCGCCCCGGAATCGAGTGAGACCAACGCCACCAAGCCGGTCGGCACCGGACCCTATAAGCTGGAGCAATGGGTGAAGGGCGATTCCGTAACCCTGACGGCGGCCGATACCTATCGCAATGCCGGCGCCATCAAGATCAAGACGGTCAAGATGCGCTTCATCAGCGATCAGGGCGCTCTGGTCGCAGCGGTTCGCGCCGGCGACGTCGATGCGGTGCCGATCGGCATCACCGGCGAAAACGTGCGCGAATTCGAGAAGGACAAGCGTTTCAAGGTGACCGCCGGTTCGACCGAAGGCGAGACCATGGTCATCATCAACAACAAGCGCAAACCGTTCGATGACGTGCGGGTGCGCCGTGCGCTGACCTATGCCATCGACAGGGAAGCCGTGGTCGAGGCGGCCTCGGCCGGTTACGGGAAGGTGATCGGCAGCCACTTTCCGCCGCATGATCCCGCCTATGTCGACCTGACCAAGCAGTATACCTACGATCCGGCCCGTGCCATCGGCCTGCTGAAAGAGGCCGGCGTCAGCAATCTGGAAGTCACACTGCGTCTGCCGCCGCCGCCCTACGCCCGCCCGATCGGCGAGGTGGTGCAGGCCATGCTGTCGCAGGTTGGCATCAAGGCCAAGATCGAGAATGTCGAATGGGCGCAGTGGCTCGACGGCACCTTCAAGAACAAGAATTTCGACCTGACCGTGATTAGTCATGTCGAACCGAATGATTTCGTCAAATATGCCGAGCCTGAATATTACTGGCAGTATGACAGCCAGAAAGCCAAGGATCTGATCGCCAAGGCGAACTCGACCCTGGACAAGGCGGAGCGTACCAAGGCTCTGCAGGACCTGCAGCGGCTGCTGGCCGACGATGCGGTCAACGTCTTCCTGTACAACCTGCCGCGTCTGGGTGTGTACAAGCAGGGCCTGACCGGCTTCTGGGTCAATGCCCCGATCTTCGTCAACGATCTGACGGCGGTTGCCTGGCAGTAAAAGAATTCAGGCAAAGAAAAAGCCCGCCGGCAAAACCGGCGGGCTTTTTTTATCTCGTCTCTGCGCCGGATCAGCGCACGAAGACATGCACCTCGTTCGTGGCCGACTGCACATTGCCGCCGGCGGAAACATTCACGCGGCTGGCCGGCAGACCCATATCGGACAGTGAGCGCAGCACGCGGTCCGCATTACGGCGGGCCTGGTTCTGGTTGCTGGCCGTCTGCGCCTGGGTGCCGGCGCCGGCGACGGCCACCACGTCGAACACCGCATTTGGCTTGCGGGCCAGGGCCTGCGAGACGGCGTTGTACAGGGCCTGCTGATAGGGCACGTCGGCGCGGTCGAAGCGGATGACAACCAGCGGGGTGCGGCCATCGGTGCTGACCGGGCCGGCAGCATCGGCGGCAGCAAACTGCTGGGCGCCGGCATAGAAATTGGCGCGATTGCCCAGGCCCGGGCCAAGCAGTTCGCCCTGTTTGATCGCGGCGGACAGCGTGGTCAGGTTGGTGCGTTCGGCGCCGATGTAATTGGTCTGGCGGGCAACATCCTGGCTGACCTCGCCCAGCACGCGGTCGATCAGCACGACGGTGCGGGCGGTTTCGTCCTCCAGCACGGCGAGCTGACGATGGTCTTCATCGATGGCGCCGGAGAGGCTGTAGCTCGATTTGATCGACTGCAGCAGGTAGGTCGACATCGCGGAATCGGCGGCCACCTGATTGGCCAGATTGCTCAGATTGCCGACATCGGCCGACATGCGGTCGAGATCGACCTGGGCCTGGCCCCACTGGCTGACCAGAATCGGGTTACCCGGGGTGGTGCCCATCTGCAGGCGGGTCGACACGGCAGCGACCGTGCCGTGGTAGCGCTGCGAATTCTGGGTGGCGCTGGTGCGGATACCCTGCAGCTGCTGGTTCCGCTGGGTCACCTGACCCTGCAACTGGGTCAGTTCGGTGCGCATCTGCTGCACCTTGGTCCCGACGAAAGTGCCGGTCGGCTGGCCGGGCGTAACGCCCGGGGGCACGAAATTGGTGGTGTTCAGGCTCGGCGGGCTGAGGGTCGGATTCGGGTTCGCCTCTGCGGCCGACGCAGGAATCTGCTGGCGATAGGTGTTCGTGCCGGCCGGGTCTTCACCGGTCAGGGAAGGCCAGAGTTCGTCGCCGACATAGGAGCAGCCTGACAGCAGCAGAGCGATGGAAACGGTGCCGACCGAGGTCAGACCGCGACGACGCTGCACCGGATTACGAACATAATTTGCCATGCCACGCCGTCTCGCGTTGATGTTTAGGACTGTTGTCTGCTGGCCTGGAGGCCCCCCGCCACGACAGGATCGCGCCGCCGAAAACGGTCGACTCAAACCTGCTGCGAACAGCGGCATTCTAGGGTTCGTCAATAGCGCCCGCAAGCACCATCTTCCTGTAGAATCCGAGGCTTGCGCCTGTTGCCAACAATCCGGGCTTGGCCCTTGCATCCCCCCGGTGAATTGAGTAGGTTCCGCCCCCGTTGCGGTATCACCGCGTGTGCGCTCGTAGCTCAGCTGGATAGAGCACCAGACTACGAATCTGGGGGTCAGGAGTTCGAATCTCTTCGAGCGCACCATTTTTTCAATGACTTAAAGAATGCCGCTTCTCCCGCAGGGGTTCTGCCGGGGGTATTTTGCGAAATTATAGCTTCCCTGGCATTTGCCATTCTGGGAAGTCGGGCTGGTGGATTTGGCTCCCGGTCAATTCCGCAAAAAGCTGCCCCCGAGTCGGTGGAGTAGCGCCTGAGCATTTCCGGGGCAGTCTCCCAAAATGGCGAACTGTCACGCCCCACCATTTTCAGGCTTTTTACCGTCGCCCGGCAGGCGTCTTTTCCGCTCTGCCGAGCTTCCAGGTTCGCCCATCCTCAAGTGTCACCGGCCAGCGGCGTTTCGCCACCTCGGTGCCGCGCGCCGTGCGATGGGCCGGCACGATCAGGGTGCCGCTGCCATCGCGGCGCTGCCTGAATTCTGCAATCACGGTGATGTCGTCGGAGAATTCCAGCGACACATAGGTCGTGTCCTTGTCCGGCAGGGCGAGGGTGGATTTTGCCAGCGGGACGGGATGTAGCTTTTGGCCGGGATAGAGATGCGAATGTCCGCTGGCTGCCCGGACATAACGGTTCATGAGGGGCGCTATTCTTCCAGCGCGGTGCAGACGATTTCCATGGTCTGCAGCACATGCTCGCGCGCCAGCTTCTCGGCGCGATCGCCGTCATGGGCCTGCAGAGCCTCCAATAGCTGCTGATGCTGCACATGCGATACATCCAACTGCTCGCCGGAGAAGATGATCGGGTCCTGCATGTTCCAGTAGTGGAACTGCGTCTTTTCGTGGAACTGCAGCAGCATCGGATTCTGCGAGGCCTGCAGAATCTTCTGGTGCAGTAGCTGGTTCATGCGGTTCAGCGTCTTGCGCGTCGGGGTATTGGGCGGGACCATTTCGCCAATCAGCGTAGCGATCTCGGTCAGCTCGGAATCGGTGATGCGTTCGGCTGCCAGGCGCGTGGCATAGCCTTCTATTGCGATGCGGCTCTCGAAGATCGCTTTCACGCCGGCGGTATCGACCGTCTGCACGACCCAGCCGCGATCGCGAACCACGAAACCTTCGCCCTGCAGCCGCAGAAGGGCTTCGCGCACCGGTGTACGACCGGCATCTAGATTGGCCGCGAGGTCTTCTTCCACCAGACGGGCGCCGGGACGCAGGTCGAGCGAAAGGATTCTGGTGCGCAGTTCGCGATGGACGCTGGATGCCTGCAGGTCTGCCGAATTCTTGCGTGTCATGATTCGCCCCTAAGCACTGATCCAGCCATGATTCCGGGCCGCCAAACAAGACTGCGACACGCGGCGCCGATCAACGGACCAGCGCGTATATTTTTTCATATACAGAATTATATACTCCACGGCGAGCGCGAAGTGAAAAGGCCCTGCGAGCATGAGTTTATTGGCGGTTTTTCGGGTTAATATTTTCGTATACAAAGACATATATTTTTGTAAATATTGAGTCGTATTCACGATTCAGCAAGGATCATTCGATGTTCTATTTCGCATACTGCACTTGGCTCAACGACCCGGAAATCCGCCGTTACATTCCGAATTGCAAGCTGATCACCAAGGCCTATGCGGCCAACTACCGCCTGCAGTTCCATGCCGCCGGCGATCGCAAGGACCGCGGCTGGTGCCATCTGAACGGCGTGATGGATGCATGGGGCGAGAAATGCCTCGGCGCCGTCTTCGAGGACACCAGCGGTTTCGCCGAGGACTACGACGATTTCGAGCGTTTCGCGCTCACCGTCCATGGCGACGACGGCAAGACCTACGACTGCTGGACCTACCGCCTGATCACGCCGGGCATCGCGATGCGGCCGCCGAATTTCTACTGGCAGCATATCCCGGACGGCCTGAAGGCGATGAAATTCCCGGCCGACTATATCGCCAAGGTGCAGGCCACCTTCGATGCGGCGGCTGAATGCCCGCGTGCCGACCGGCCAAATCCATCCGCCATTCCGGGCAAATCTGCCGCCAGCCGATAGTCCAAACCATCAGGCAGGACCGTTATAAAAACAGGGGGTGCATCATGTTCAAGAAAATCGCGTCTGTCGTCTTTACCGTTTCCATGGTTGGCCTGGGGGGGATGATCCAGGTTTCAACTGCGCATGCTCAGGTCAAGCTTTCGCCTGAGGTGCTGGCGCTGATTCCGGCCGAGATCAAGCAGCGTGGTACGTTGCGCGTCGGCTCGCAGCAGACTTTCCCGCCGGTGGAATTCCGTGAACCGGGCAAAACGGAAGTCACCGGTGCCAGCGCCGACCTGCTGGTTGAAGTGGCCAACCGGCTTAACCTCAAGCTCGATTACATCCAGTCGGAATATGCAGCCCTTATTTCCGGCGTCGAAGCCGACCGCTTCGATATCGCATCGGGGGGCATCAGCGACACGGAAGAGCGCGAGCAGAAACTCGACTTCGTCAATTACATGCAGTCGGGTGGCAGCATCATGGTGCTGGCGGCCAGTACCGATAAATTCGACACCATCATGGATTTTTGCGGCAAGGGCATCGCCACGATGCTGGGCGGCCGCACGATCATGACGGCGGTGGAAGCGGCTTCCGAGCGTTGCACCAAGGATGGCAAGCAGCCGATCCGTGCCGAACAGCTGCCGACCGCGCCGGATTCGCGCATGCAGCTCGATCTCAAGCGGGTGGAAGGCTATATCGGCGACTTTCCGGCGCTGGTCTATATGGGATCGCAGTTCCCGGGGCGCTACCGCATCGTCGGCGGCAACTACATGTTGACGCCCTACATTACCTCTTGGGCCTTTGCCAAGAATCGCGCCGGCCTGCGCGATGCTGTGCAGAAGGCGACCCAGAGCATGCTGGAAGATGGCACTTACAAGAAGATCCTCGAGAAATGGGGCGTCGGTGGTGCGGCTTTGCCGGTCATCACCGTCAACCTGCCGTCGAGCAAGCGGTAACACTGTGAGGTAGTGTGCCGGCCGTTGTCATGGCCGGCACTGTCGTCGGCGGTTCGGCCGGGTGTTCCGAGGGGCAGCCGGCCGGATCGAACCAGAGGCAGGGTGGTGTGCTATAACGCCGTCATCCGCGTCCCATTCCAGAGGCTAGTCCCGTGACTCCTTCCCTCCGCAAGCCAGCGCATCCGACGCGCCGCGTCGTGCATCGCCGGCACTGGGGTGCCTGGCTGTTCGGCATCATCGTGCTGCTGCTGCTGGGTGCCATCGTCAATGCCGGCATCAAGTCGAAGGTGGTAGATCCCGGCATCTTCCTTGATTACGTCTTTAGCAAGAACATCCTGATCGGCGCCGGCAATTCGATCATGCTGGGCACGGTGGCTTTGCTGCTGGCAGTCGCTGTTGGTTTGATCGTGGCGATCATGCGGGTCAGCGGCAATCCGATCCTCGTCGGCTTTGCGGCGACATACGTTTATCTGTTCCGCGGCACACCCATGCTGATTCAGCTGATCTTCTGGTTCAACGCGTTTCCGATCATGTTCACCGACCTGCATATAGGCATTCCGTTCACCGATATCGTTCTGGTGAATGCGCCGATGACCAAGGTGATCACGCCCTATGTGGCAGCCCTGGCGGGTTTAAGCCTGGCTGAAGGCGCCTATATGGCCGAAATCATCCGTGGCGGTTTCCTTGCGGTCGACCAAGGCCAGCGCGATGCGGCCCGCTCGCTCGGCATGACCGGGAATGCGGTAATGCGCAAGGTGGTGATCCCGCAGGCGGCGCGCATCATCGTGCCGGCCACCGGAAACCAGTACATCATGCTGCTGAAATCGACTTCGCTGGCTTCGGCCATCGGCTATCTCGAACTGCTGCGCATCAGCACGGATATCTACGCGGCGAACTTCCGCGTCGTTGAACTGCTGGCCGTCGCCGGCTTCTGGTACCTGGTGATGACGGCGGTGGCCACCGCGTTGCAGACCACGCTCGAAAAACTCTATCCGCACCGGTAGGCCGCCATGACCCAGACTCCTGTGGCTATCGAACTGTCTGGCTTGACCAAGTATCGCGGCACCCAGGCGGTGCTGCGCGATGTCAGCTTCACCGTGCCGCGCGGGCAGGTGGTTGCCGTGCTGGGGCCTTCGGGTGCCGGCAAGTCGACGCTACTGCGTTGCATCAACCATCTGGAGACCATCGACGGCGGCAAGATCTTCGTCGAGCAGCAGCTGATCGGTTATCGCGAAGAGGCCGGCGTGCTCTACGAACTGGCCGACCGTGATATCAGCCTGCAGCGCCGCGGCATCGGTATGGTGTTCCAGAGCTTCAACCTGTTCCGACATGTGACCGTGCTCGACAATGTAATGTCCGGCCCCGTGCATGTGCTGCATATGCCACGCAACAAGGCCGAAGTGCTGGCGCGCGGCCTGCTGGAACGCGTTGGTCTGCAGGAAAAGGCCGGGGCCTATCCCAACCAGCTATCGGGCGGCCAGCAGCAACGCGTGGCGATTGCCCGCGCGCTGGCGATGTCGCCCGCCGTCATGCTGTTGGATGAGCCGACCAGCGCGCTCGATCCCGAACTGTCGCAGGAGGTGATCGCAGCGATCCGTCGCCTGGCCGATGACGGCATCACGCTGATGATCGCCACCCATGAAATGGCATTGGCGCGGGATTTCGCCGATCGCGTGCTATTCATGGTCGATGGCGCGCTGGTGGAAGACGCGCCGGCCAAGCAGTTCTTCAGCGATCCGCAGCATGAACGCAGCCGGCAGTTCCTCTCGCGCATGAGTGCGCATTGATTTTCCGAGCATAAGGGTATTGTCATGTCGCCGTTCAAACAGCTCCATCACATCTGCATCGTCGTCCACGATCTCGCCTCTTCCGTTGCCTATTACGAGAAGCTGGGAGTCGGGCCATGGTATGATTATCCCAAGGGCGGCAAATACGAATTCTTCGAGGTGCCGAACAAGGCCGCCTCGGATGGCATGCGCTACAAATGCGTCGATCTCGACAATGTGCAGATCCAGCTGTGCCAGCCGCCGGAACTGGACTCACCGCAGCGCCGCTTCCTCGATACTCATGGCGAGGGCGTCTATCACCTGGGCTTCGAGGTATCGGACCGCGACCAGGCCGAGGCTGCCGGCCGCCAGCTCGGCCTTGGCGTGGTGGCGCGTGGCAAGCGCGTGGATGGTTCGGGCTTTGCCTATTTCGATACGCGCGAAGGTGCCGGCGTGGTGTTGGAAATCCGCAAGACCGCCTGACCCGAATATCGGCGCAACTGGATGAATGAAGGTTGCGCCTTTTGAAGACTAAATCTAGCGGAAAAGCACTGGGTAAGTGCTGAATAAGTTGGCGCGTTCGGATTAATAATATTGTAAACCAATAGCTTAATAAATTTCTCAAGGTTGCGCCTTTCGTGTTGACTCGGTTGCGCCTTTTGACCGATGGTCTCGCCAGAAGGGCCTTGAAACAGGCCTGAGTCGTAGGGCGGGAGCGGCGCGTGCCAGTCACCACAATCGGCGTAAAGATTGACGAAGACCTCAAGGCCCGACTGAAACGGGCCGCCGACGGCATCGGGCGCTCGCCGCACTGGCTGATCAAGCAGGCGATCTTCTCGGTGCTGGAAAAGGTCGAGCGCGGCGATGCACTGGATGACCTGTTCGCCGACAGCAAGGCGACTATCGACCTGTCCGATGCCCCGGCCGGGCAGGATGCCATGCAGCCGCCCTTCCTGGAATTTGCCCAGACCGTGCAGCCGCAGAGCGTGCTGCGGGCGCAGATTACCGGCGCCTATCGCCGGCCCGAGCCGGAATGCCTGCCGCAACTGATCGCCGAAGCGACGTTGCCCAAGCCGGTGACGACGCTTGCCCGCGATCTCGCCCGCAGGCTGGTCGAGGCGTTGCGCGCCAAAAGCCAGTCTGGCGGCGTCGAGGGCCTGATCCACGAATACTCGCTGTCCAGCCAGGAAGGCGTGGCACTGATGTGTCTGGCCGAAGCGCTGCTGCGCATCCCGGATCGCGCCACGCGCGATGCGCTGATCCGCGACAAGATCGGCATCGGCGATTGGGAGGCGCATCTGGGGCACAGCCGTTCGATGTTTGTCAATGCTGCCACCTGGGGCCTGCTGATCACCGGCCGCCTGACCGCGACCAGCAGCGGCAAGTCGCTGTCGGGTGCACTGACCAAGCTGATCGCCAAAGGCGGTGAGCCGCTGATCCGCAAGGGCGTCGATATCGCCATGCGCATGATGGGCGAGCAGTTCGTGTCGGGCCAGACCATTGCCGAGGCGCTGGCCAACAGCCGCAAATGGGAAGCACAGGGTTTCCGCTATTCCTATGACATGCTGGGTGAGGCGGCGACCACGGCCGCCGATGCCCAACGCTATTACGCCGATTACGAACAGGCGATCCATGCCATCGGCAAGGCGGCGGCCAGGCGCGGTATCTATGAAGGCCCCGGTATTTCGGTGAAGCTTTCGGCGCTGCATCCGCGTTACAACCGCGCCAATCTGGAGCGCGTGAAGGCCGAGTTGCTGCCACGCCTTAAGGCGCTCACTCTGCTGGCGCGGCGCTATGATATCGGCCTCAATATCGATGCCGAGGAGGCAGATCGTCTCGAAATCTCGCTCGACCTGCTGGAAAGCCTGTGCTTCGACCCGGATCTGGCCGGCTGGAACGGCATCGGCTTTGTCGTGCAGGCCTATCAGAAGCGCGCACCCTTCGTACTCGACTGGATCATCGATCTAGCCCGCCGCAGTGATCATCGCCTGATGGTGCGTCTGGTGAAGGGTGCCTATTGGGACAGCGAGATCAAGCGCGCCCAGGTCGATGGCCTGGAAGGATTCCCGGTCTATACGCGGAAAGTCCATACCGATGTGTCGTATCTGGCCTGTGCCCGCAAGCTGCTGGCGGTACCCGATGCGGTCTATCCGCAATTCGCCACCCATAATGCGCAGACACTCAGCACTATCCATGCGATGGCGGGCGAGAACTATTATACCGGCCAGTATGAGTTTCAGTGCCTGCATGGCATGGGCGAACCGCTGTATGAAGAGGTCGTCGGTCGCGAAAAACTGAATCGACCCTGCCGCATCTACGCCCCGGTCGGCACGCATGAAACCCTGCTGGCCTATCTGGTACGTCGCCTGCTGGAAAACGGTGCCAACACCTCCTTCGTCAACCAGATCGCCGATCAGGCGATTTCTCTCGACAGCCTGATTGCGGACCCGGTCGAAACGGCCATGGCGATCCAGCCGCTGGGCGCGCCACATCCGAAAATCTCCCTGCCGCGCGACATGCTGGGCAAGCGCCGCAACTCTGCCGGCATCGATCTTTCCAACGAACAGCGTCTCGCATCATTGTCTGCCGCGCTGCTGTCGAGTGCCGATCACAGCTGGCGTGCGGTGCCACTGCTGGCGGACGGCGCCGTGGAAGAGGGGGATGCGCAGGTGGTGCGCAATCCGGCCAACCGCAGCGATATCGTCGGGTATGTGATCCCGGCCAGCAATACGCTGGTGACACTGGCAGTGGATGGCGCTGTGGCCGCGGCACCGATCTGGCATGCCACGCCGCCGGCCGAACGCGCGCAATGCCTGTTGCGTGCCGCCGATCTGCTGGAAGCGCGTATGCCACAGCTGCTCGGCCTGATCGTGCGTGAAGCCGGCAAGTTGCTGCCCAATGCCATCGGCGAGGTGCGCGAAGCCATCGACTTCCTGCGCTACTATGCCGAAAGCGTGGCGCATGATTTTTCCAATGACACGCACCGCCCACTCGGGCCTGTGGTTTGCATCAGCCCGTGGAATTTCCCGCTGGCGATCTTCACAGGCCAGGTGGCGGCGGCGCTGGCCGCGGGCAATGTCGTGCTGGCCAAGCCGGCGGAAGAAACGCCGCTGATCGCTGCCCAGGCCGTGCAAATCCTGCGTGAGGCAGGGATACCGGCCGGTGCCGTGCAGCTGCTGCCCGGTGATGGCCGCGTGGGTGCCGCATTGGTGGGGGATACTCGTATCCGTGGCGTGCTGTTCACCGGTTCCACCGAAGTGGCGCGCCTGATCCAGAAACAACTGGCGTCACGGCTCACGCCCGATGGCAAGCCGATCCCGCTGATTGCCGAAACCGGCGGTCTCAATGCCATGATCGTCGACTCTTCTGCGCTGCCTGAGCAGGTGGTGGCTGATGTGCTGGCCTCGGCTTTCGACTCTGCCGGTCAGCGTTGCTCGGCTTTGCGTATTCTGTGTCTGCAGGACGATATCGCCGACCATGTGCTGACCATGCTGAAGGGCGCCATGGCCGAACTCGCTATCGGTTCGCCGGATCGCCTCTCGGTCGATGTCGGCCCGGTGATCACCGCTGCTGCGCAGCAGTCGATACTGGGCCATATCGAGACGATGCGCGGTCGCAAATGCCGCATCGAACAGCTCGCTCTGCCGCCGCAGGCCCGTCATGGCACTTTCGTGCCGCCGACCCTGATCGAACTGGCCAGGGTTTCCGACCTGAAAGCGGAAGTCTTCGGTCCGGTGCTGCATGTTGTGCGCTATCGCCGCGAATATCTCGACGCTCTGATCGGCCAGATCAATGCCTCGGGTTACGGTCTGACCTTCGGCCTGCACAGCCGTATCGACGAGACCATCGCCCATGTCACCCAGACGGTCGAAGCGGGCAACCTTTATGTGAACCGCAATATCATCGGCGCCGTGGTGGGCGTGCAGCCCTTCGGCGGTCATGGCCTTTCGGGTACTGGGCCCAAGGCCGGCGGCCCGTTGTATCTGCGTCGCCTCCTGGCGGCGGCGCCCGCCGTGACCGGACTGGCAGGTAAGAGCATGAAGGATTCTACTGACAATCAGGGTGCGGCCGGGTATCTCGCCTGGCTGATCGGCAAGGGCTATGCGGATGAGGCGCGTCGTTGCCAGGAGTATGTCGTCCGCAGTCCATTTGGCTTTGCCCGTGAACTACCTGGCCCGGTGGGTGAGCGCAATGTCTATGCGCTGTTGCCGCGCGGTGGCGTGCGCTGTGTGGCGCGGTCGTTGTCTGGCCTGCTGCAGCAGGTGGCCGCCGCTTTCGCCACCGGCAATAATGTCCTTCTGACCGAAGGCACGCCCTTTGCCAATATCTTCGATAGCCTGCCTGACGATCTGCGTGCACGGATCAGCATCGATAACAGCAACACCGATGTTGCAGTCGTGTTGTTCGAAGGCGATGGCGATGCCTTGAGCCGGCTGGCGCAGACTCTGGCCGGACATGCGTCGCCGCTGCTGCCGATCTTCAGCGTGTCGGGCAGTTCGGTTTCGACCAATGACGATTATCCGCTCGAATGGCTGGTGACCGAACGCACGGTCAGCACCAACACCACCGCGGCCGGTGGTAATGCCAGCCTGATGAGCGTGGGGTGATATTTCTAACGCTTCACATTTCATGATTTCTATTCATTAAATATCGAATTCATATCATTTGATTCAGGTATCGATCTTTTCGCATCCTGCCTCTCCAGGTAGGAACGCCGATGACAGTCCATCCAACAATCGCGCCGCCGCATCCCGATCCGCGGCCGCCCGTGTTTCGTCTGCCGTCCGGCAGTTGCGACACCCATTGCCATATCTTCGGGCCCAACAGCCTGTACCCTTATGTGCCGGAGCGGCCCTACACGCCGCCCGATGCGCCGCTGGCGATGTTCAAGGCGCTGCATGCCCGGCTGGGCGTCGAGCGTGCCGTCATCGTCAATGCGACGCCGCATGGGCGCGACAACCGTGTTGTCACCGATGCGATTGCACAGAGCAACGGCCGCTACAAGGGCATCGCCAATGTCGATGAGAGCTTCAGCGATGCCGAACTGGCGGCACTGAACACCGCTGGTATCAAGGGCTGCCGCTTCACCTTTTTGCCGCGTCTCGGCGCCTTGCCCGACATGGATGCCTTCGGCCGTATCATGCGCCGTATCGCGCCGCTCGACTGGCATGTCGACCTCTACCTGCCGGTGACCGGGCTGGAGCCTTTCCTGCCGATCCTGGCCGGCCTGCCGGTGGCCTACGTGATCGATCACATGGGCGTGCCTGATGCGGCGGCCGGCATCGACCAGCCAGGTTTTCAGACATTGCTGCGGCTGTTCGAACGCGACCGGAAATGCTGGGTCAAACTGACCTGCCCCGAGCGGGTTACCGCCACCGGCGCGCCGTTCCACGATGCCGCGCCGTTCGCGCGCCGCCTGATCGAGATCGATGCGGATCGCGTGCTCTGGGGCACCGACTGGCCGCATCCCAATGTGACGCTGATGCCCGACGACGGCGACCTGGTCGATCTGGTGCCGCTGTTCGCGCCGACAGCGGAGCTGCAGCGCAAGCTGCTGGTCGACAACCCGACGCGGCTGTTCGGCTTCACGGTCTGACTCATAAAAAAACATCGGAGCGAAACGCATGATCCGGAAAGCGGCTGTCATCCTCGGGTTACTCGCCACCGCCATCGGTGCGGCACAGGCGGAAACCTATCCCAGCCGTCCGATCCGCGTGACGGTACCGTTTGGCGCTGGCGGTGTGGCCGATATCACCGTGCGGCTTGTCACCGAGAAGATGGGTGACAAGCTGGGCCAGCGTTTTGTCATTGAGAACCTGCCTGGCGCCGGCGGCGGCCTGGCCGCCCAGCGTGCGCTGGCGGCGCCGGCCGATGGCTATACGCTGGCACTGTTCAGCAACGGCACGGCGGTCAGCGTGCCGCTATTCAAGAGCCTGCCTTTCGATCCGGTGAAGGATTTCGTGCCGATCTCCACCATGGGCACCTTCGATTTCGTACTGGCCGGCAATGGCGCGGCGGCCTATCGCGGCTTAGGCGATTTCATCAAGGCGGCGCAGGCCAAGCCGGGCACCCTGAATATTGGCACCATCAATGTCGGCAGCACGCAGCATCTCTCGGGCCTGCTGTTCGCCAGCGAGGCCAAGATCAAGGTGGTGATGGTGCCCTTCCGCGCCACGCCTGATGCCCTGGTCGGTCTGCTGCGCAACGATGTCGATCTGGTGATCGACTCCTATGCCTCATTGAAATCTGGGTTGGACGACAAGCGCCTGATTGCGTTGGCCACCTCGGGTGCCGCGCGGTCCGAGCTGCTGCCGCAGACGGCTACCGTGGCCGAGCAGGGCGTGCGCGGCTACGACGTCACGTCTTGGAATGCTTTGTTCGCTCGCGCTGGAACGCCGGCCGAGGGGGTGGCGCTGCTGAACAGGACCATGCGCGAGGTTCTGACCGACGATGGGCTGAAGAAGCGTCTGCTGGAACTGGGCATCGAGGCCAAGGCCAGCACGCCAGAGGAACTGGGCAAGCGGCTGAAGGATGATATCGCGCGGTGGTCTGTGGTGATCGACTCAGCCGGTGTGCCGAAACAGTAACGTGGAAGAGGAGTGGGCGATGCAGGATAGCATCCGCTGCATGATGATGCGGGGCGGCACCTCGAAGGGGGCCTATTTTCTCGCCGAGGACCTGCCGGCCGATATCGCAGTACGCGATCGCATCCTGCTGCAGGTGATGGGCTCGCCCGATGTGCGCCAGGTCGATGGCATCGGTGGCGCCCATCCGCTGACCAGCAAGGTGGCGATCGTATCGCGCTCCAGTGACCCGGCCTGCGACATCGATTTTCTGTTCTGCCAGGTCAGTGTGAGCGAGCCGGTGGTGGATACGACGCCGAACTGCGGTAACATCCTGGCCGGCGTGGCGCCCTTTGCCATTGAGCGCGGCCTGATCAAGGCCGGCAGTCCGGAAACCCGGGTCAAGGTGAAGACCATCAACACCGGTACGATTGCCGATATCCTGGTGCAGACGCCGGATGGCAGCGTTGTTTATGGCGGCGATGCGCACATCGACGGGGTGCCCGGCACGGCGGCGCCGGTTGCCATAGATTTCCTGGATGCAGCAGGCTCGGTTTGCGGCAGCTTGCTGCCAACCGGCAACACGGTAGACCGCGTTGCCGGCGTGGATGTCACATTGATCGACAATGGCATGCCGGTCATTGTGCTGCGCGCCGATGCGGTGGGTCGCACCGGCTACGAGCCGCGCGACCAGCTCGACAAGGACGTGACGCTGAAGGCACGGCTGGAGGAGATTCGCCTTGCCGCCGGACCCTTGATGAACCTGGGTGATGTGTCGAAACGCGTGGTGCCCAAGATCGCGCTGGTGGCGCCACCGCAGACGGCGGGTGGCCATCTGTGTACCCGCAGCTTCATCCCGCATGAATGCCACGCCTCGATCGGTGTTTTCGCCGCCGTGACGGTGGCCACCGCCTGCGTGCTGCCCGGTTCGCCGGCGGCCAGTGTCACGCGGATTCCCGTCGGCCCGGTCAAGGTGATGTCGGTAGAGCATCCGACCGGCGAATTCACCGTGCGGCTGGAAGTGGATGAGAGCGGCAACCAGCCGGTGATCACCCGCGCCGGCCTGCTGCGCACGGCGCGCGCCCTGTTCGACGGCCGCGTCTTCCTGCGCGGCGCCGCGTAAATCAAGTGGTGAGGAGAGTGTTGCATGGCTGAGAAAACAGGTCTCGTCGTCACGGCCCATCCGGGCGATTTCGTCTGGCGCGCCGGCGGCGCCATCGCACTGCATGTGAAGCAGGGCTATCGCGTCAAGATTGTCTGCCTGGCCTATGGCGAGCGCGGCGAGAGCCAGTGGGCCTGGAAGAAGGCCGGGGTGAAGCTGGAGGACGTGAAGGCGCAGCGCCGCGAGGAATCGCAGAAGGCCGCCGAGGTTCTGGGTGCTGAGATCGAATTCTTCGATGCCGGCGATTATCCGCTGCGCCAGACCGACGAGATGCTGGATCGGCTGGTCGATATCTACCGCGAAGTGAAGCCGAAATTCGTGCTGACCCATGCGCTGGAGGATCCATATAACTTCGACCATCCGCTGGCCGCGCATATCGCGCAGGAGGCTCGCATCATCGCCCAGGCTGCCGGCCACAAGCCCGATCCCGAGCGTGCCTATACCGCGCCGCCGGTCTTCCTGTTCGAGCCGCACCAGCCCGAGCAGTGCAATTTCAAACCGCAGGTAATCCTGAATATCGATGAGGTCTGGGAGACCAAATACAAGGCCTTCCAGATTCTCGCCGCGCAGAAGCACCTGTGGGAATACTACTCGCGCGTCGCGCTCAACCGCGGCATGCAGGGCGGCCGCAATGCCGGCATCGCTATGACCTATGGCGAGGCCTATCAGCGGCTGTTCCCCGCCGTCGTGAGTACGCTGTCATGAAACCGGTCGTCGTCCGCAACATTCCGCGCGTCGATCAGGCCACGGTGGATGTGCTGGCCGGGCTGGGTGTTTCCACCAGCCACGAGGCCTCGAGCCGTTCCCCCAACCTGATGAAGACCTATATGCGACCGATCTGGCCGGGCGCGCAGGTGGCCGGCAATGCGGTCACCGTGCTGGCGCAGCCAGGCGACAACTGGATGCTGCATGTGGCCGTCGAGCAGTGCCAGAAGGGTGACATCCTTGTGGTGGCCTGCACGACGGAGAACAGCGACGGCATGTTCGGCGACCTGCTGGCGACGTCGCTCAAGGCCAGGGGCGTGGTCGGCCTCGTGATCGATGCCGGCTGCCGCGATGTGAAGACGCTGCGCGAGATGGGTTTCCCGGTCTGGTCAAAGGCGATCAATGCGCGCGGCACCGTCAAGGCGACGCTGGGTAGCGTGAATGTGCCGGTGGTCTGCGCCGGGGCTCCGGTCAATCCCGGTGATGTCGTCGTGGCCGATGACGACGGCGTGGCGGTCATCCCGGCCGCCGATGCCGCGACGGTCGCCAAGGCCGGTCAGGCCCGCGAAGCCAACGAAGGCGAAAAGCGCGCAAAACTGGCCTCGGGCGTGCTGGGCCTCGATATGTACAAGATGCGCGAGGGACTGGCGGCTGCCGGACTGGTCTATGTCGATCATCCCTACAAGGGGAACTGATGTCATGACCAATCATCCACGTATTGCCTTCATCGGTTTCGGCGAGGCCGCGCAGGCTTTCACCAGGGGGTGGCGCAATGAGGCGATGCCCTGTTCGGTCACGGCCTACGATCTGTTGCTAGACGATCCGGCCCGGGCCGAGGGCAAGCGGCGCGAGTGTGCAGCGCTGGGCGTGACGGTGGCCGTAAGCGCCACGGCCGCAGCGGAATCCGCCGATATCGTGATCTCCGCGGTGACCGCCGACCAAGTGATCCAGGCGGCCGCCAGCATTCTGCCCGCAATACGGCCTGGCCTGCTGTTTCTCGACATCAATTCCGCCGCCCCGTTCCGCAAGACGGCGGCCGCCCTGTCGTTGGCCGAAGGCGGTGTCGAAACAGTTGATGTCGCGGTGATGGCGCCGGTTTATCCGAAACTGCACAAGACGCCGCTGCTGCTCAGTGGCGCGGGTGCGGCCAGGGTGGCGCCGATTCTGACCGCGCTGGGCATGGACCTGGAAGTGGTGTCAGATGAGTCGGGCGATGCCTCCACCGTGAAGATGGTGCGCAGTATTGCAATCAAGGGCATCGAAAGCGTTGTGATGGAATGCATGGTTGCCGCCGTAAAGCTCGGCGTCGAGAGCCGCGTGGTGCCGTCAATCAGCGATTATCTGTCGAAAAAGGATTTCGCCGCGCTGGCCAATCATGTCATGGAGCGTGTGGTGGTGCATGGCAAACGCCGCGCCGCCGAGATGCGAGAGGTGGTCGATACGCTGGAAGCTGCCGGTCTGAGCCATTTCATGCCGGCGGCGACGGCGGAGCACCAGCAGTGGGTTGCCGATCTCGATCTTGCATCACGCTTTGCCGGCCCGGTGCCGAAAGATGGACGCGCCATCGCCGCTGCCCTGCTGGTGCGGCAGACGGCACAGTCGTAAACTCTTCGCTGTTCCTTTTACCAACGGTTCCATGCCATGGCCCGCATCATCGGCTCGATCGCCACCTCGCACACGCCCACCATCGGATTCGCGCATGACTGGAAAACGAAGGATGATCCGGTCTGGGGTCCGATTTTCACGGCCTATGAACCGATCCGCGACTGGATCGCCGACCGGAAGCCCGATGTGTTCTTCGTGATCTACAACGATCACATCACGTCCTTCTTCTTTGACCATTATTCGGCTTTCGCACTCGGCATCGGCAACGAATACAAGGTTGCCGATGAAGGCGGCGGTGCCCGTGACCTGCCACCGGTCGGCGGCCATGCGGCGCTGGCACAACATATCGGCGCATCGCTGATGGCCGATGAATTCGATATGTCGTTTTTCCAGAACCGCGCTCTGGACCACGGCTGCTTCTCGCCGCTGTCCATGCTGATGGAGCACAAGACGGGCTGGCCAGTGCCGATCATCCCGCTGCAGGTTGGCGTGCTGCAGTTCCCCATTCCGAGCGCGCTGCGCTGCTGGAAGCTGGGGCAGGCGCTGCGTCGCGCCATTGAGAGCTATCCAGAAGACCTGAAAGTCGCGATCCTGGCTACCGGTGGGCTGTCGCATCAGGTGCATGGCGAACGTGCCGGCTTCAACAACACCGACTGGGATATGGAATTCCTGGAATTGTTCGAGAAAAATCCGCAGAAACTGACGCAGATGACCCATGCCGAATATGCCACCCTGGGCGGCATGGAAGGCTCGGAAGTGATCATGTGGCTTATCATGCGCGGCGCCATGAACGAGAAGGTCAGAAAGCTGCACCAGACCCATTACCTGCCGTCCATGACCAGCATTGCCACGGCGATCTACGAGAACGCTGAAGATATCGTACCGTCGCAGGAGGCCGTCGCCGCCCAGCGCACCCATATCGATCGCCAGATGGCGGGTGCGGAAAAGCTGGAAGGCACTTACCCCTACACATTACAGCGCAGCGTGAAGGCGCATCGCATCAACCGGTTTCTGCACGATCTGGTCATCCTGGCCCATCGCGAGGCTTTTCTGGCCGATGCCGATGCGGCTTTTGAAAAGGCAGGCCTGTCGGTGGAGGAGCGTGACCTGATCCGGCGGCGCGACTGGCGTGGCCTGATCCACTATGGCGCAATTTTCTTTGTGCTGGAAAAGCTCGGTGCGGTGACGGGCATCTCTAATCTGCATATCTATGCCGCCATGCGCGGCGAGACGCTTGAGGATTTCCAGAAGACCCGCAATGCGCCGGGTGCCCTATATTCTGTTGCCGGCAAGAGCGCCGGGGCGCAGAGCTGGGATAAGCCGGCCAAGACATAAGCGCCCGGCGATGCTAAACAGGATGCCACACGGGGCAATGAGACGCCTGAAGCGGAACGCCGATGCGGATTGATTTTCTGGGCCTTGAGGCCTTTCTGAGCATTGCCGATCACGGGAGCTTCCATCGTGCTGCCGCGAATCTGAACCTTTCGCAGACGGCCCTCAGCCATCGCATGAAAAAGCTGGAGGATGATCTCGGCGTCAAACTGCTGACCCGCACCACGCGGCATGTGGCGCTTACCCCGGCAGGCGTCGAACTCTTGCCCAATGCCCGTCGCCTGATGGCGGATATCTCTGCGTCTTTCGATGAACTGCGACAGCAGGGGCGGGCGAGGCAGGAAAAGTTGGTGATCGGTTGCCTGCCCACCATTGCGGTGCATTATCTGCCGCCGTTGCTGGGACAGCTACGCAAGACCTTTCCAGACCTGAATATCCGCGTGCTCGACAATTCCAAGTCGGAGATTGCGGAGAAGGTGCATAGCGGCGAGGCTGAATTTGGCATCACGATTGTCGCCACCGACCGTTGGGACCTCGAAATCACGCCGCTGATGAAGGAGCCCTTTATGTTGATCTGCGCCACCGCCCATCCACTGGCGACGCAGAAATCGGTTAGCTGGTCATCCCTGCAGGGCGAACCGCTGGTCAGGGTCAGTACCCAGACCGGCAATCGCCAACTGATCGACGACGCGTTGGGCGCCCGGCGTGAGGAAATGACCTGGCGGTATGAGGTCCAGCATGTGGTCAGCGCCATTGGACTGGTGCGCGCCGGCCTGGGTCTGGCGGTGGTGCCGCAACTGGCCGTCAATGTGGCGGATTCGCCCGGCGTGGTCGCTGTGCCGCTACGAAATCCCACCGTTTCGCGTACGCTGGGTGTCGTGGCGCGTCGCGGCGTGCCGCTGTCACCCGCCGCTGATACTCTGCTCGCGCTGCTGCGCAAGCATGTCAAAGCTACGGCATAACTTCGGCATTTCGATTCGGCCGGTTCGGTCGATGACCGCAACGAAACGTCTGTCCGCTTCCATATCCCCTTCCTGAAACGTACCGATGAGGAGCGATGCCGTCTAAGGCATCACGCTGCCTGCGGCTTGACCGCTGGTTCCGCTCAGCATGCTTCATCTTTGACCATAATGCGGCGCAGCATGGGACTGTCTGCCCTGTGGGCAAGAAATCTGTTGACCATCCTGCAATCCCCCTATTGTATTATCAATGTAACAATTGAGGGATTCGGGCCGCGTGCCGATGATAGCCATCCGGGATGTCAGTAAAGTCTTCGTGGCCCGCGGCCGCGAAGTGTCGGCATTGCTGCCAACCTCGCTGGATATCGAAGCTGGTTCCTTCGTTTCCTTTGTCGGCCCCAGTGGTTGCGGCAAGTCAACCCTGCTCAATATGATCGCCGGCATTGTGGAGCCGACGGGCGGGAACCTGATCCATGACGGTCGGGCTGTCAGCGGCACCAACACCCATGTTGGCTACATGACCCAGGCCGACAGTCTGCTGCCCTGGCGCACGGCAGAGGAAAATGTTGCTTTTCCCCTGCATCTGCGTGGCTTCTCGAAGGCGGAGGCCGAAGCCAGAGTCACGAAGATGCTGGATATGGTCGGTCTCGACGGTTTCCGCAGGCATTTCCCGTCGGAACTGTCGGGCGGCATGCGCAAGCGTGTCGCGCTTGCCCAGGTGCTGGCCTATGACCCCGGCACGCTGCTGATGGACGAACCCTTCGGGGCGCTCGATGCGCAGTTGAAGCTGGTGATGCAGGGCGAGTTGAGCCGAATCTGGGAAGAAACCCGCAAAACCATTGTCTTTGTAACGCACGATCTTGCCGAGGCCATTGCGCTGTCGGATCGGGTGGTGATTTTCAGTGGCCGCCCCGGGCGTATTAAGGCGATCAAGTCCATCGACTTGCCCCGGCCGCGGGATGTGTTCAAGCTGCAGTTCGATCCGGATTTCCGCGCGCTTTACAACGAATTGTGGGACGCGCTGGCGCCCGAAATTGTCGCGGCGGGTCGCGCATGAGCAGCGATACGGCCAACAAGCCATTCGATGCCGGCGAAATCCGCAAGGCACCCGGACATTCTGCGCCCGGGCAATTCGTCCGTGCCGCCGAACGGGCAGAGCGCGCGCGGCGATGGGGCATACGGATCGGTCAGGTCGCTATTGGCATTGCCATCCTGGCGCTCTGGCAGTTTGCATCCGGCCGGCTGATCGATCCCTTTTTCATATCTTCGCCGTTGGAAGTTGCCGTGAAGCTGTGGCTTTGGCTGCGCAACGGAACACTGGCCAATGCCTTCTCCTACACTATGCAGGCCATGGCGGCCGGTTTCGTCATCGGCAGTACAACCGGCTTCTTCATCGGGTTTCTGCTCGGGCGCTCGGATACCACCGCGCGGCTTTTTGACCCTTATATCACGGCGATCTACTGCCTGCCCAAGATTGCGCTGGCGCCGCTTTTGATCATGTGGTTCGGCATCGGCATCGAAAGCAAGATCGCGATGTCGGCTCTGATCGTATTCTTCCTGGTTTTTCTCAATACCTTCGCCGGCGTACGCGATGTCAGTTCGATCCATATCAATGCCGCGCGCATCATGGGCGCCAACAGCTGGCAACTCTTGCGCCATGTGATTTTCCCTTCGGCGGCCGCCTGGGTTCTCACCGGCCTGAAGGTCTCGGTGCCCTATGCCCTGATCGGCGCGGTGGTGGGCGAATTGATTTCTTCCAATCGCGGCATCGGCTTCCTGATCGGGCAGGCGTCCGGACTTTTCGATACGGCGGGAGTTTTTGCCGGTCTGGTGGTTCTGGCGGTAACCGGCATTGCCCTGAATAGTGGCCTCAAGGCCTTGGAAAACCATCTGCTGCGCTGGCGTGAAGCGAAATGACGGCCGTGGTTTTATCTGAAGAGGACCGGAATGGCGTATGACCTGAAGATTGTTGGCGGCACGATTATCGATGGCACCGGGGCGCCGGGCTACCGCGGCGATGTCGGGATCAAGGATGGTCGTGTTGTTGCCCTGGGCGATGCGCCTGATGCGGCCAACCGTACGATCGATGCCGACGGTTTGGTGGTCTCTCCCGGGTTTGTCGACATTCACACGCATTATGACGCCCAGGTCTTCTGGGATCCGATGCTGACGATTTCCCCCTGGCATGGCGTTACCAGTGTGGTGATGGGAAGCTGTGGGTTCGGCATTGCGCCGACGCGCCCCAAGGATCGGAGCCTGATCCTGCGCACGCTTGAGCGCGTCGAGGCAATGCCCCTGGATGCTCTTGAAGCCGCGCTGGGCGATGACTGGCCGTTTGTGACCTTCCCGGAGTATCTCACAGCGCTTGAGCAGCGCGGCACGGCAATCAATGTCGGCGTCATGATCGGACACACCCCGACCCGCCTTTATGTGATGGGCGAGGAAGCCGTGGAACGCGCGGCAACCCCCGACGAGATTCGGCAGATGCAGGATATCGTACGGGAAGGCATGCAGGCCGGCGCCATTGCCTTCGCCACGTCGGTCTCGCGCATCCATATCGGCTTCGACGGTAAGCCGATTCCCAGTCGTCTGGCTGAATTCGATGAATTGAAGGCCCTGGCGCGTGCCGTTGGCGAAGCCGGCAGCGGCGTGATTCACTTCAACGGCGCGCGTGAACCGTTGTTCGACCAGTATCTAGCCATGCATGAAGAAAGTGGCCGCCCGGTCTGCTGGACAGCCCTGTTGTCGGGGCAACTCGGTCCCGGACGGCATCGCGAAAGCCTAGCGCGCACCAGTCAGTTGCTGGCCGAAGGCAAGCCAATCTATCCCCAGGTCGCCTGCCGGCCGATTGTCAGTGAGTTCGACTTCCGCTCGCCGGTGGTTTTCGACACCTGGAGCCTGTTCAAGCCGGTGCGGGTCGCCAAAAGCGAGGCCGAGCTGCTGGCCATTTATAAGGATGCGGCCTTCCGGCACCAGTTCCGTGAAGAGGTGGCGGGCCGCGGCGGCCGGGATAGCGATTTCTCCGGCGGCAAGGACGAAGGCGAGATGCGCCGCGCTTCCTGGAAACTGACCGAGATCAGTTATTGCGAAGAACATCCTGAACTGGTCGGTCGCAAGCTGGAGGATGTTGCCGCGGAGAAGGGGGTATCCCCTGTCGATCTGATTCTCGACCTGGCCGTGGATAGTAACCTGCGTACCCGTTTCCGCATGCCGCTGGTCAATTTCCAGGAAGACGAAGTGGAAGAACTGCTGCGCGATCCCAACACCGTGGTGGGACTCGGCGATGGCGGCGCGCATCTCTCGCAGCTCTGCGATGCCTGTTATGCGACGCATCTGCTCGGCTACTGGGTACGGGAGAAGAAGTCGTTCAGCCTGGAGCGTGGTGTGCATATGCTGACCGGGCGCACTGCGGCGATTTTCGGTATCACCGATCGCGGCCTGCTCGCCGTCGGGAAGCCGGCCGATGTTGTGGTCTTCGATCCAGCCACCATCGGTGCCGGCCCGCTTGAGCGCGTTTATGACCTGCCTGCCGGCGCAGATCGACTGATATCCCGGGCCTCAGGCATTCATACCGTCATTGTCAACGGCACGGTGCTGCCGCCGCCAGGGGAAGACATGCCGGCTGGCGTCAGGCTGCCGGGCCATGTGCTGCGCAGCGCACCGGCCGTCAGTTGAATCGGATTTAACGGAGGAGGGGATCATGGAAGGTATCGAGCGTAGGGCGTTTCTGCAGGGCGTTGCGTCGGTCGGCTTCATCGGCAGCCTCGGTATGCCAGCTTTCGGTCAGACCGGCCTGGCGGCATCGAGCTTGCGCTCGAATGCCAAATCCTTTCTCTGGGGCGCAGAAGATTTTGCGCAGGGGACCGGCCTGTTCAGCAAGGCCGGCCTGAAGCTCGAACTGGCGGCAACCAATCGCGGCGTCAATCAGGATGCGCTGATCGGCGGCGCTGCCGATATCCTGCTGGGTGCGCCGACGCAGAACATGCGTGTCCAGATCCGGCGCCAGCCGGTCAAAATGATCTGTGGCTGGGTCAATAAATTTGCCTCCAACGTCGTGATCAAGAAAGAGATTGCCGACAAGGCCGGCATCACCGAAGCTTCGCCGCCGGAAAAGAAGGCTGCGGTTCTGCGTGGCCTGAAAATCGGCACCACGGGTGCGGGCGGCGGGCCGGATCAGCTGGCTCGCTATTTCCTGCGCCTGGCCAAGATCGATGCGGATCGGGATGCAACCCTGGTTCCGATCCAGGGTGGTGTTTCGCCAACCCTGGCCGCGTTCGAACGCGGCACCATTGATGGCTTTGTGCTGTCGTCACCCGCCTCCGATATGGCGGTATCGAAGTTCGGTGCCGTCTATCTGTTCAATATGGTGACCAATCCGCCGCCGGAATTGAAGGACTACCTCTACATCACGGCCAGCGTCAGCGAGAAGACGATTAAGGACAAGCCGAACGAGCTTACGGCTTACTGCAAGGGCATCGCCATGGCGCTGAAGGGTATCGACAGCGATCCGGCAGGTTTCAAGGCCTTTGCCAAGGAGTACTTCGCCGATATGGATCCGGCCCTGTTTGAAGTGGCCTTTGCCAACAATGTCGGGATGTACATGAAAACGCCGGTTCCGACCAAAGCCCAGTTCGATCTGAATCTGGATTTCCTGGACAACGAGCTGAAGACCCTCAGTCAGCCGGGTATTCCCGCGGGCTTCAAGTTCGAGGATTCCTACGATCTGCGGTTTGTCGAATCCGCGATGCGTGGGCTCTGAAGCGAACCCGGGCAAAGGGCGAGGCAATCGGCATGAGCAGGAAAAATACGGTGATGGTGGATGAGCGGTTGCCGACGCCGCTCTACCACCAGATATTCCTGATTCTGCGTGGCCAGATTGTTGAAGGCCGGCTGTCGGCCGGCATGCAGGTGCCGGGCGAAGAGGAGCTGGCGCGGCAGTTCAACGTGTCGCGCATCACGGCGCGACGCGCTCTGGCCGAACTGGCCGCCGAGGGGCTGGTTACCCGCGGTCGCGGTCGGGGCACCCATGTCATGGCGCGCAAGAATGAACCGCCACCGGTCCATGGCGGCGTTGAAGGTCTGATCGAGAATCTGATGGCTATGGGTCTCAAGACCCAGGTGGCTTTGCTCGATTTCGGCTATGAACCGGCGGCCCCGGATGTCGCCGCCGCGCTGCAGGTCGCGCCAGGCGAGGAAGTACAGCGCGCGGTGCGCGTGCGTTCGCTGGCCGATGGCCCATTCTCGCATCTCACCACTTATGTGCCGGCTGATATCGGTCGGAAATTCGGCCGCAAGGAAATGGCGCGAGAACCGCTTCTGGCCCTGCTGGAGCGCTCGGGCGTAGTGATCGGCAGTGCGGACCAGACATTGTCAGCCACTCTGGCCGATACCCGAGTGGCGCCGCTGCTCAAGACCTCGATCGGCGCACCGTTGCTGCGCATCAACCGCATCGTGCATGACAGTCATGGGCGTCCGGTCGAATACATCATCGGATTGTATCGTCCGGATCGCTATCAGTTTCGCATGAGCCTCGACCGCGTGCGCGGCGAGGATCGCAATACTTGGTCGGCCAGCGTGGCGCCGGCGACCGGGGAAACCAGGTCTGCGCCACGATCCAGAAACAGGGAGAAGAAGTCATGATCAAGTCACCACGCGTATCCCGCCGTCTGTTCCTCGCCGGAACGGCTGCAACCGCCGGCATCGCCGGCTTTCCTGCCATCCTGAAAGCGCAACCGCGCACCCTGAAGGTTGGTGTTCTGCATCCCGTCACCGGCCCACTGGCTCCCTCGGGTCAGCAGTGCCGTCTCGGGGCCAAGCTGGCGATCGACACGATCAATGCCAACGGCGGCATTGCCTCGCTGGGCGGCGCCAAGATCGAACCGATCTATGCCGACGCCCAGTCCCAGGCGGCTGTCGGCGCCGCTGAAGTCGAGAAGCTGAACGAAATGGGCGTGGCGGCGATTATCGGCCCGTTCGCCTCGGGTATCGCGCTGACCACGACCCAGGCTGCGGCCAAGCACAATATTCCCCACATCGTCGATGTCGGCGTGGTTGACCAGGTGGTCACGCGCGGCCTGACCAATACCTTCCGCTTCGGCCCCGGCCTGAGCAAGATCGTCGACAGTGCCATGGAAAATCTGGTCGCCATGAACAACCAGGCCGGCAAGCCGGCCAAGACGGTGATGATCGTCCATGAGGAATCGGCCTTCGGCGCTGGCATGGCCAAGACCCTGAACGACAAGCTGCCGGGTATGGGTTTCGAGGTGCTCGAGACCATCGCCCACGCCAATCCGACGCGCGACTTCAACAACATCGCCCTGAAGATCAAGGGCCGTAACCCCGACCTGCTGATTCCCTCGAATTACTACAACGAATTCGTGCTGCTGGCCCGCACGCTGCGTCAGCAGAAGGTGCGGCCGAAGGCGATCTACTCGATTCTCGGCGGCGCGGCCTCGCAGTACCGGTTCGTGCAGGAATTCCCGGAAGCGGCCGAGTTCATCATGGACTGCAATCACTGGTTCGATCCGCGTAACCCAGTGGCTCTGGAACTGAAGAAGAAGGTCGAGGCGGAGAAGCAGTTCTTCTCCTATGAAGTCTTCCTCAACCACGAATGCATACGCCTTCTGGTCGATGCGGTCGAGCGGGCGGCTTCCACCGACCGCGCCGCCATCACCCAGGCGCTGGCGGCTTCGGGCTGGTCGAACCATTTCATGCCTTACGGGCCGACCAAGTTCGTCAACGGCCAGAACGAAGGCGCGGCCCCGGTCAACACCCAGATCCTGCAGAAGGATATCAAGGTGATCTTCCCCAAGGACTTCGCCAACGCCAAGCCGGTCTTCCCGGCGCCGAAGCTCTGATCGTCCATCCGATGCGGGGCCGGTTCGCCGGCCCCGCATATTCTCCTGCGTGACTTTATGCTTGAAATCTCGATTCTGCTGCCGGCAATCCTGAACGGCCTCACCACCGGTGCGGTATACGCTCTGATCGCGCTCGGCCTCACGCTGATCTACGGCGTGCTGCATATCATCAATTTCGCTCATGGCGCCTTGCTGATGCTCGCCATGTATGGCGTCTTTTTCCTGCACGCGGCGCTGGGTATCGATCCCTATCTGGCGTTACCGGTGATGGCACTGGCTTTGTTCGGCATCGGCTATGGCCTACAGCGGTTTGTCATCGGTCGCGCCAGTCACGGTAAGGACGAGAATATCCTGCTGGTGACCCTTGGCCTGTCGGTCGTGATCGAGAATCTGGCCCTGTATTTCTGGACATCCGATACCAGGACCATCGAGACGCCATATTCCTTCGAGGTGATCGATTTCGGTATCGCCTTTATTTCGGTGCCAAAGGCCGTGGCCCTGCTCGGTGCCCTGGTGGTGGGGGCGCTGTTGTGGCTGCTGATCACCCGCACTGACCTGGGACGGGCTATCCGTGCGATCGCCAAAGAACGTCAGGGCGCACGTCTGGTCGGCGTCAATGTCGACCATATCTTTGCCATGTCGTTCGGCATCGGTTGTGCCTGCCTGGGTGTTGCGGCCTGCCTGCTGCTGCCCAGCTTCTATGTCAGTCCGCAGGTCGGCCATGCCTTCGTGCTGGTTGCCTTCACGGTTGTGGTGCTGGGTGGCATGGGCAGTTTCGTCGGCGCGCTGCTGGGCGGGCTGATCATCGGCGTGACGGAAAGCCTGGGCGGTCTGTTCCTTGGCGAAAGCCTGGGACAGCTTGGTATTTTCCTCATTTTCATCATCGTGCTGCTGTTCCGGCCTACCGGCCTGCTCGGGCAGAAGGCATAACCTATGCGCAGCCTGACCATTATCATTCTCTTCCTTGTCATCTTGCTGCCGCTGCCGCTGGTCGTGAAATCCGATTTCTGGATCACCTGGGTGACGTTGGCATTGTTCTATGCCTGGCTTGGCCAAGCCTGGAACCTGCTTGGCGGCTATGGCGGCCAGTTCTCCTTCGGCCATGCGCTGTTCTTTGGCACCGGCGCCTATTGCACGGCCGTGCTGCAGATTCAGTTCGGACTGAATGCCTGGGTCGGCTTTGCCTTTGCCGCGGTCACGGCCGGAATCGTCGGTGCCGCGACCGGCTGGCTGGTTTTCCGTTACGGTTTACGTGGCTCGTATTTCGCGTTGGTCACACTGGCCTTCGCCGAAGTCTTCCGCATTCTGGCCAACACCTTCGCTTTCACTGGCGCGGGTGTTGGCCTGCTGGTGCCGCTCAAGCCCGGTTTCGCCAGTCTGCAGTTCGATACCAAGGCTGGATTCTTCTGGCTGCTGCTGGCCCTAGTCGGGATCGGCCTGCTGATTACCTGGTGGCTGGAGCATTCCCGCTTCGGTGCCCGGCTGATCGCGGTCCGGGAAAACGAGGATGCTGCCCGCGCGGTCGGTGTCGATCCGTTCACGAACAAGCTGCTGGCGATCATGCTGTCCGGTGCCATGGCCGGTATCGGCGGCGCCGTCTATGTCCAGCTGTTCCTCTATATCGATCCTAATATCGCCTATGGGCCCGCCATGTCGGTCGAGGCATTGCTGGTGCCGATCATCGGGGGGCTGGGCACCGTATTCGGGCCTGTTCTGGGCGCTTTCGGTCTGCACGCCATTGCCGAAATCGGTCGTGGTGCTTTCGGCGATGCACCCGGGCTCAATCTGGTGCTCTATGGCGTATTGCTGGTGCTGATGGTGCTCTTCCTGCCCAATGGCCTGTTCGGCCTCGGCCGGATCAGCCTGCGTCGCCTGTTTAAGCGGGGCACCCATGCTTGAGATTACGCATCTGTCCAAGCGGTTCGGCGGCCTGGTTGCCACCAACGATGTCAGTTTCACGGTGCCTGCCGGTTCCATCACGGCGCTGATCGGCCCGAATGGGGCCGGCAAAACCACGATCTTTGCCCAGATATCGGGATTTCACCGCCCCGATGTCGGTCAAATCCGGTTTGAGGGCCAGTCGTTGCTGGGGCTGACACCGGAACGGATCTGCAGTCTTGGCGTGACCCGCACGTTTCAGATCGTCCAGCCCTTCGCCGGGCTCAATGTGCGGGAGAATATTGCGGTTGGTGCGCATCTGCATCGACCCCGTCGGCGCGATGCGCTGGATCATGCCGAGGCAATTGCGCAGCAGGTGGGACTGGCCGAGCAGATCGATAAGCCGGCTGCCGCGCTCACTATTGCCGGCCGCAAGCGGCTGGAACTGGCCAAAGCCCTGGCCACAGACCCGAAGCTGCTGCTGCTGGACGAAGTGATGGCCGGTCTGAACCCTGCCGAGATCGACGCTATCCTGCCGGTGATCCGGCGTATCCGCGATGCCGGCGTTACCATCCTGTTGATCGAGCATGTGATGCGGGCCGTCATGAACCTGTCGGATCGGGCTTTTGTGCTCAACAACGGGGCCCTGATTGCCGAAGGATCTCCGGCCGAGGTTGCCGCCGATCCGAAGGTGATCGAGGCTTATCTCGGTCACGGTGCAGCAGCGCGCATCGCCGCGCAGCAGGCGGAGACGCATCATGCTTGAGATCAGGGATGTGCATGCCGGTTATGGCGAGGTGGAGGTCCTGCGCGGCATCAATCTTTCCGTCCAGCGCGGCGAGATCGTGGCCTTGCTGGGCGCCAACGGCGTCGGCAAATCCACGCTGAACAACAACCTGTCCGGTATCTACCGGCCCAGCGCCGGGCAGATCCGTTTCCTCGATCGTAACATTGCCGGTGCCGGGTCGGATGATATTGTCGCCGCGGGCCTGATCCAGGTGCCGGAAGGCCGCCGTGTCTTCCCGAACCTGACCGTGCGCGAGAATCTTGAACTCGGCAGCTACCGTCGCGGCAAGGTACGGCGGACACAGAATCTGGAACGCGTCTATCAGGCCTTTCCCCGCCTGCGCGAACGCATGGGGCAGGCGGCCGGCACCCTGTCGGGCGGCGAGCAGCAGATGCTGGCGATCGGCCGTGGCCTGATGGCGGAACCGGAACTGCTGATCCTGGACGAGCCGTCGCTTGGCCTGTCGCCGCTGCTGGTGGAAGAGATGTTCGCCCTGATTCAGCAACTGAATGGTGAGGGGCTGACCATCCTGCTCGTCGAGCAGAATGTGGTGCAGTCTCTGGCCATCGCGCATCGGGCTTTTGTTCTGGAGCATGGCGTCATCGCCCTGTCCGGCGCTGCCGCCGACCTGTTGAACGATCCGGGGCTGAAAGCCTCGTATCTGGGAGTTTAGGATATGAGAAATCCCGCTCTATCGACTGTCCAGATTCATATTTCAGAGGAGGCGCGCGCATGAGCAGTTTGCGCGAACGTCTGCGGCGTGGCGATATCGTTGTCGCCCCCGGCGTCTATGACGGGCTCAGTGCCTTGGTGGCCACGCAGGCCGGCTTCGACACCCTGTATCTGTCCGGTGCCAGTATCGCCTATACGCGCTTCGGCCGCTCCGATATCGGCCTGGTCTCGATGACCGAGGTCGCCGATACCCTCGGGGCGATCTGCGAGCGGGTGGAGACCGCTATCATGGTCGATGCCGATACCGGCTTCGGCAATGCGCTCAACGTGCAGCGGACTGTGAAGCTGTTCGAGCGCAACGGCGCCAGCGCCATCCAGCTTGAGGACCAGGCCGCACCGAAGCGTTGTGGTCACCTCGACGGCAAGACGTTGGTTTCGGCTTCCGAGATGGTCGGCAAGATCAAGGCGGCGCTCGATGCACGTGTCTCGGACCAGACTCTGATTGCGGCTCGTACCGATGCCATCGCGGTGGAAGGATTCGATGCAGCGATGGAGCGTGCCAGCCGGTATATCGAGGCCGGCTGTGATATTCTGTTCATCGAAGCACCGCAGAACACCGCGGAGATGCGCAGCATCACCAGCCGCTATGGCAACAGCGTGCCGCTGATGGCGAATATGGTGGAAGGCGGCAAGACGCCGCTGCTCAGTTCTGCCGAACTGGCCGAAATCGGCTATCGCCTGGCGATTTTCCCCGGTGGCCTGACGCGTGCGCTTGCCCATTGCATGACGGCGTATTTCGCCTCGCTGAAACAGCATGGCACAACGGCGCCATTCCGGGATCGCATGCTGGATTTCAATGCGCTGAACACCCTGATCGGCACCCCGGAACTGCTGGCGCAGGGCCAGACCTACGACGCCGTCAATTTCGAGAAGCGGAAGTGAGCGTCCAACCCGCAGCCGGGATGGCCTTTCCTGTTTCCGTGCCGGTTCTGGTGATCGGTGCGGGCGCCTGTGGCCTGACGGCGGCGCTGGCGGCGCATGATGCCGGCGCAGAGGTTCTGGTGCTGGAGCGCGAGCCATCGCCCAGCGGCTCGACGGCGATGTCGTCGGGGATGATTCCGGCCGCCGGCACGCGATTGCAGGCGGCGCGCGGCGTGCCGGATACGCCTGCCATCATGGCGGCCGATGTCCAGAAGAAGGCGCATGGCGAAAACGATCCCGCCATGGTGCAGGCGATCTGCGCAGCCTCCGGTCCCACGGTGGACTGGTTGATCGATACGCATAAGGTGCCGCTGACCCTGGTTGAAGGGTTCCTATATCCCGGCCACAGCTTTGCCCGCATGCATGCGCCAGCTTCGCGCAGCGGCGCCGATCTGGTCGGCGGGTTGCTGAGCGCCGCCACTGCAGCCGGCATTGATATCGTCTGCGATGCCACGGTGACCACACTCTATGCCGATCCCGATGGCCGCGTGCGTGGCGTGGCCTTTGTGCGGCCCGACGGTGCGGTGGAAACCATCGGCTGCGACACGCTGGTGCTGGCCTGTTCGGGCTTTGGCGGCAATGGCGAGCTGCTGCAGCGGCATATCCCGGAGATCGCGGCGGCACAGTATTACGGTCATACCGGCAATCGTGGCGATGCCCTGCACTGGGGCGAGCAGCTGGGTGCGGCGACGCAGAATCTGGGTGCCTATCAGGGCCATGGATCGCTGGCGATGCCGCATGCGATCCTGATCACCTGGGCGCTGATGATGGAAGGTGGATTCCAGGTCAACGCCGAAGGCCAGCGCTTTTCCAGCGAGCATGACGGCTATTCCGAACAGGCGATGCGCGTGATCGCGCAGCCCGGCGGCTTTGCCTGGAATATCTACGATGCCCGCCTGCACAGACTTGGACAGGATTTCGAGGATTACCGCGATGCCGTCAGCGGCGGCGCGGTGAAAAGCGCCGATGACATCGGCGGCCTGGCGGCGGCCTGCAGCCTGCCGGCGGATGCGCTGGCGGCCACGCTGGACGAGACCCGGGCACTGGCACGCGGCGAGGGCCAGGATTCCTTCGGTCGCGATTTTAGCGGCAAGCCTGCGCTGGCCGCACCTTTCTATGCGGTCAAGGTGACCGGTGCGCTGTTCCACACCCAGGGCGGCCTTGCCATCGACACGGCCGCGCGGGTGCTGCGTGCTGATGGGTCGTTCCTGCCAAACCTGTTTGCCGGCGGCGGTGCTGCCTGCGGCATCTCGGGGCAGGGACGCGACGGCTATCTCTCCGGCAACGGCCTGCTCGCTGCCGTTATCCTCGGCGCCAAGGCGGGTGCCGGTGCCGCGGCATTGTCCAAGGAGTCCTGATCATGCCTGTCGTCCGCGTCACCCTGATCGAAGGCTACAGCGACGATGTGCGCGGCCGGCTGCTGCAGGGTTACAGCGAGGTCACGCGCACGGTGCTGGAGGCCATCCCCGATGGCATCACCACCTTTGTCGAAGAGGTGAAGCAGACCAGTTATCGTCGCGGCAACCAGGAAAAGCACCCGAAGGCACCACCGCCGCCGCCCGAACAGATCGTGCGCAGCTTTCTGTCAGCCATGGAACAGCGCGATCTTGCTGCAGCCACGGCCTTGCTGGCCGA
Source organism: Ferrovibrio sp. GW821-FHT12E11 (assembly GCF_058806975.1). Lineage (NCBI taxonomy): Bacteria > Pseudomonadati > Pseudomonadota > Alphaproteobacteria > Rhodospirillales > Rhodospirillaceae > Ferrovibrio > Ferrovibrio sp. GW821-FHT12E11. Next base: position 544,129 of record NZ_JBXAQG010000001.1, on the reverse strand, counting down.
TGGGTTTTCCATGGTGTTCCCCGGCGATAAGCGCTTCGGCAGGCTGGATGAGTTGCTGGCCTGGGCCGCGCCGCGTTATCGCCGCATCGCCAAGGTCTATACGCGCTTCGATACCGTGCCGGGCATGGAGAATGCCGTTGTCTATTGCTACGGCACGCTCGAGGGCGAGCGGCCCGATGGCAAACCGTTCAGCGGTGTGCGCTTCATCGATCGTTTCACGGTGAAGGCCGGCCGTCTGGTGGATCAGCAGGTCTGGAACGATCTGGCCGAGACTGGCGGCTGAGCGCAATTCCGGGCATGTCTCGGAATGCATGGATTGCTTCGTCTATATTCTGGGGAGCGCGGGAAAGGGCGGGCCGCGCACCTATGTGGGCTGGACCACCGGTCTCGACCAGCGGCTGGCCCGTCATAACGCCGGCACCGGCGCTCGCTCGACGCGGGGCCGGGTCTGGCTACTGTTGTATGCCGAGCGCCACGATACCCGCAACGCCGCCATGAGCCGGGAATGGCATCTCAAGCGCGACCGTGTCTTCCGTCGCCAGCTGCTGCAGGACTGCGTCGGGCTTCTGAACCCTTAAGTGGTTGATTTTAGTGGAAATAATAATATTGCATAAAGAACAAAATAGGAATATTATTAGGATAATTATCTCTACAGAGGGTGTCGATGCTGGCCTGCCATGACAGTTGCCTGCCCCCGGCGGTGCAACAGGAGATTTATGACCACCTGATGCAGCCGGGCTGGCAATTCGGCTGGAAATCCGATCCGGTCTCAGACCGCTTCTCGTTCTGGCACAAGCATTTTGCTGGTGCTCTGATGCCTGGGGACGAGGCTGCCGGACCAGGACTGGCCGAACGCGACTGCGCGGGTGATCTGGCCATTACCGCACCGCCGCTGCATCGACTCTGGCTGACGGTGGCTGCCACCATTCTGAAAGGGCACAGGCTGGTGCGGTGCTATGCCAACGGCCATGCCTTCGGCAGCGAGGGGACAGTGCATATCGACACCCGATCCGAAACCGGACGAACCTCGATTTACTATCCGCATCTCGCCTGGGAGCCGAACTGGGGCGGCGAGACCGTATTCTTCAATGCCGATCGCAGCGATATCATTGCGGCGGTTTATCCCCGGCCCAATCGCCTGCTCACCTTTGCCGGCGCCATTCCCCATGTGGCGCGGGGCGTCAGCCGCTTGTGCCCGCAGATGCGCGTGACGCTCATGTTCAAGACCGAACAGATCGTCGCGTCTGGCATCAATACTGCATAGAAACAGGGGAGACGGCAGGAGATAGTCTGATGGTGCTGTATACGCCGCCGGTTGCGGTCCGTGAGTTGCCGGTTATCGATCTTGGAAACGCGTCGGAGGAGGCTGCGCGGATTGCGCAGCAGATTCGTCGCGCCTGCTGCGATACAGGATTTTTCTATATTGCCGGCCATGGCATACCGCAGGACCTGGTCGAAGCCCAGTTTTCCCGCGCCCGGCAGTTCTTTGCTTTGCCTGCGGAAGAAAAGGCTGCGCTGCACATGTCGCGCTCGCGCAGTTTTGCCGGCTACGAGCCGATGGCGGGACAGATGCTCGATGCGGACTCGCCCCCGGATCTGAAGGAAGGCTTTTACTACACGGCCGAACTGCCGCCCGATGATCCTTATGTCCAGGCCGGTATCCGCGGGTATGGCGGCAACCAGTGGCCACAGGCGACAGCGGGTTTCGAAGCCGATGCATTCCGCGCGCAGATGCTGGCCTATCACGCGGCAATGCGTGATCTTGGCGACCGCCTGCTGGGTCTGCTGGCGCTCTCTCTCGATTTGCCGGCGGACTATTTCATGCCGATGTATCGTCGTGCCAATGCGGTCGTCCGCCTGTTGCATTACCCGCCGCAGCCAGAAACGGCACGGCGCAACCAGCTTGGCGCTGGCGCGCATACGGATTGGGGCGGCATCACGCTGCTGCTGCAGGATGATGCCGGCGGTCTGGAGGTGCAGAATGCGGCCGGCGACTGGATCATGGCGCCGCCGATCTCCGGCACATTTGTCGTCAATCTGGGTGATCTGGTACAGCGCTGGACCAACGATCTGTATCGCTCGAACATGCATCGCGTGCTGAACCGGCGCAGCGACGGGCCGTCGCGGGATCGCTATTCGGTGCCGTTCTTTTACACGCCGGATCATTATGCCCGCATCGAATGTCTGCCGGGCTGCAGCGACGCCGGACATCCGCCGAAGCACCCACCCTGCCTGGCCGGCGAGCATATGATGGAGATGTTCAATCGCAGCTACGGTCGTAAGGCGGGATGAGCATGGCTGTCGCGCGCCTGTCCTATATCAATCTGTTTGCCCGCGACATTGTCGCGCTCTCGGCCTTTTATGCAGAGCTGTTCGGCTTCACCGAGATCGCGGCCCATCGCTCGCCGATCTATCGCTGCCTGGATGCCAACGGGCTGGAGCTGGGCTTCAATGCCCATGAGGCTTATGCGCTGCTGAATCTGTCGGATCGCCAGCCGGCGACGGCAGACGCGGTGCCGCTGGGGGCCTATTTCACGGTCGAGCTTGCATCCGCTGATGCAGTCGATGCCGCCGCTGCGGAGTGTCTGCGTCTGGGTGGCGCCGTGCTCAAGTCACCGTATCTGACCTATTATAATGCCCGTCAGGCGGTGCTTGCCGATCCGGAAGGCAATGTGTTCCGCATCAATCACCGCATCGGGCCGCGCACGCCCTATGACGATTTGCCGGTGGAGCAGCGGCCGGTCAAACGCTGAGTCTCGCTGCGCTGGCCACGGATTTGTCGTGGCTTTGTCGCGGCCGCGCCACGCTTGCAACCCCATATTGATGTGGTCCGGCCGGTATGGCGGCTGGTGCACGTATAACACGAATGATGGAGAGGAACCCATGAAGCGCATATTCGCTACAGCGTCCGCCATGGCATTCGCCCTTGCGGTTCCGGGTCTGGTCCTGGCTCAGGAGAAAACACCCGGGACTCTCATGGATACGGAGCCGGTAAAGCCGGCCGCATCCGACACGATGGCGCCGATCCCCGGCACCGGCACAGCTGAGGTAAAGGGCAACAAGTTGATCGGCGCCGATGTGAAGAACGGCGCCAATGAAAAGATCGGTGATGTCAACGAAGTGCTCGTGACCACCGATGGCAAGGTCAATGCCGTGATCGTTTCGATTGGTGGCTTTCTTGGCATCGGCGACCGCAAGGTGGTGATGCCATGGGAGCAGTTGCGATTCAGCAGCGAAGGGAGTCAGCTCGTGGTCGTGACTAACGCGACCAAGGAAACGCTGAAGACCATGCCGGAATACCAGGATCCGGCGCGCGCCTCGTCGCAGCAGCCGGCGCGCGTGCCCATGGGTAGCGGAGCAGGTGGCAGCGGTACGACGGGTACCGGTGGCGGCGGCATTGGCGGGATGGGCGGCGACACCTCGCGGCCGATCCGTCCGGCACCCAGTACGTCGGACTAAACGTCGGACTAAAGTCTGGAAAAGAAAGCCCGTCCGGCGGCTGGCCGGACGGGCAAGTGGTACTGGCGGGGGGGAAAGACGTCAGCAGGTTTCGTTGTTGAACAGCGAAACGGCTTGCCGGGCGGCGTAATTGGTGGTCAGCGCCGTCATGGCGCCGGTGCGGCCATAACCGCTGCCAAGCTGGCTCTGCTTGGTCGCGCCGCGGATAATGGCATCGAGCAGCTTCTTGTTGGCGTCGCGGGCGGTCCGCACCACGATCTCGTTGCGATAGCCGACCTTCTGCATGTCGGCCAACAGGTTTTCCAGCTTCTTGCGCTCGGCTTCGGGCGCATTGCGCAGGGCTTCGGGATTCTGGTTCAGCACCTTCTGCTTTTCACGCAGCAGGCCGGCGATGACGCGTTTCTGTTCGCTGGTGCGGTCCAACTGGTCATAGGCAAACCGCTCAAGCATGGCGGTCTCTTCCTGCATGACGTCTTTCAGCTGGATGACCAGGTCGCTGAGTTCGGCAATGGTGGGCAGGACGGCGCCGTCACCCTGATTGTCGACCACCCGGGGTGCCGTCGAAATGCCCAGGCGCTGGGCGGCGCGGTCGCTCAAAGGCTGGGGGCGGCGTGGCGGTTGCGGCGGCTGCTTGTTGATCATGACTGGGCCTCCTGCATCTTCAGCATCTGGCCATACACCATATCGGCGATGCCGATGCCGCGGCCCTTGGCCATGGCGCGACCGTACTGGTCGTTCAGGAAGGACTTCCAGGTGCCTTCGGCACTGCCGCCACCGGTCAGGGTGTCGGTCTTCACGCCGGCAGACATGGATTCGAAGACCTGGGTGAGGAAGAAGGCTTCGAAATCTTCCGCAGTCTTGCGGACGTCGGCCTTGGTCTTGGACTTGAAGTTGTCGCTGCCCACACGATCGGCGCGGGCCTGGTCGATGGCGAAACTGTTGATGGCGGGCGAGGCGGAGATGCTGGACATGTCACATCACCTGGATTTCGGCCTGCAGCGCGCCAGCGGCCTTGATCGCCTGCAGGATGGTGATCATGTCGCGCGGGCCGACGCCAAGGGCATTGAGACCGTCGACCAGTTCCTGCAGCGACACGCCGCGCTTCAGGATGCCGAGGCGGCGATCCGCCTGTTCGTCGACCTGGATGTCTGTGCGCGGCACCACCACGGTGGAGGCGCCGCCGCCGATCTGGCCGGCCTGGCCGGCCGTGCCGGTGCCGGGAACGGCCTGGGTGATGGTGTCGAACACGAAGTTGCCACTGGCATCGCGCACCGGTTCGCCGTTCGGGCCGATGCGCGGCACCTGCACGGTGCCGGTGGCGGCCGAGGTGCCGGCGATGCCGGCGACGCTGGTGGGACCAGGCGCGAAGGGATTGGGCTGCGAAACCTGCGCGGTCTCGGTGATGCGGACGGTGAGCGAGCCCTGGGCGATGGCAACGGTATCGATGCGCACATTCGGACCCATCACGATGGTGCCGGAGCGCTCGTCGATGATGACGCGGGCCATCTGGTCGGTTTCGACCTGCAGCTGCTCGACCTCGGTCATGAAGCCGATGATGTCGCGGCGGAAGCGATCCGGGATGTCGATATGCACGGTGGTCGGATCCAGCGCGCGGGCGGTCGGCACGCCGGCCAGCGTCGAAACGGCCTGGCTGATGCGGCGGGCGGTGGTGAGATCGGGGTTCTTCAGTGCCAGGCGCAGCACCGGCAGCGAGGCGAGCTCGAAGCCGACCTCGCGCTCCACGATGGCGCCATTGGCGATGCGGCCGGCGGTGGGCACGCCGCGGGTGATCTGGGCGGCGGCGCCCTGGGCCTTGAAACCGGAAACGGCAATCGCGCCCTGGGCCACACCGTAGACTTCGCCATCGGCGCCGAGCAGCGGGGTGACCAGCAGCGTACCGCCCTGCAGGCTCTTGGCATCGCCCATGGTCGAGACAGTGACGTCGATGCGGCTGCCATGGCGGGCGAACGGCGGCAGCGAGGCGGTGACCATCACGGCGGCCAGGTTGTTGGTGCGGTAGGTGCCGGCGTCGCGGATGTTGACGCCGAAACGCTCCAGCATCGCCGCCAGGCTCTGCTTGGTGAAGGGGGCGTTGGTCAGGCTGTCGCCGGTGCCGTCCAGGCCGACCACTAGGCCGTAACCGACCAGCATATTGTCGCGGATGCCTTCGAAGTCGGCGATGTCCTTGATACGCGAGCCGGCCTGGGCCTGAGTGGCCACGATCAGCATCATCAGGGGCAGCGCCAGCGCCAGCCGCAGCATGGTGCGCAGGGTCAGGGGGCGGGTCTTCTTGGCAGCGAAGCGGATCATCTCGCGTCTTCCTCAACTCGTGACCGGTCGCCGGGACCGGTTCTCTCGTGCCGAATAATGCGATTGTCATGCCAAGGGTAATGGCATTGATTTTATTTGGATTTTCGGCCAGGTTCGGGTGCCATGCGGCAAAAAATGCCGGCTTTACCCGGCCAGTCTTATCGGGCACCATGGCACGAGTTAAGAGATTGCAATTCCATGAGCATCGATAAAGTCAAAGGCCCGGGCGGCATCGCGCCGGGCGGCCCTAAGCGTTCGACCGGCACCAGTGCGGCCGGAGGGCCCAGTTTTGCCAGCATGCTGAAGGGGGCGGAGAAGCCCGCCGGTCAGGTCGGGCAGGCGGCTCCGGTGACGGCCCTCGACGCCATGCTGACCATCCAGGCAGTCGACGAACAGGGCGGCGGGCGGCAGAACCGCCAGCGCGCCTTCCGGCGCGGCTCGACCCTGCTGGAAAAACTCGACGAAATCCGCCATGGCCTGCTCACCGGCAGCATCCCGGCCGCCCGTCTCCAGACGCTGGCACAGACCCTGCGGGCCGAGAAGATGAGCGTCGAAGACCCTCAGCTGGCCGAAGTCCTGGCCGAGATCGAGCTGCGCTGCGAGGTCGAATTGGCCAAGTTGGGCCTGTAGAAATCAATCCGGACTCGGACGTTTCATAATTATTTCAAGAAATCAAAGGCTTCTGGCTTTTTCGACAGCCTTGCTCCCGGGCGGGCCGATTCATATACTCCCGCGCGCCGCGGCTTAGGGTATCGGAGTCGCTGCGGCGCCTGGAGGGTCTCTTACATGGGTATCCAATTGAAGGCGAATTATAAGCCGACCGAGAGTGAGTCCTTCATGAACCCGCGCATGAAGGAATACTTCCGCCGCAAGCTGCTGGCCTGGAAGGAAGAAATTCTGCGGGAATCGAACCAGACCTTGCAGCACCTGCAGGAAGACACCGCGCAGGAGCCGGATATCGCCGATCGGGCCTCGACCGAGACGGACCGCTCGCTGGAGCTGCGGACGCGTGATCGTCAGCGCAAGCTGATCTCCAAGATCGACGCCGCAATGAAGCGGATCGACGACGGGACCTATGGCTACTGCGAAGAGACCGGCGAACCGATCTCGCTCAAGCGCCTGGAAGCCCGTCCGATCGCCACGCTGTCGATCGAGGCGCAGGAGCGCCACGAGCGTCGGGAGCGGACCCATCGCGACGACATGTAGTCTGTCGTCTTCGTCCAAAACACGAAAAGGCCGGTCTTCTGACCGGCCTTTTGCGTTTCCATAAGCCCCTGGCGTTTTGCCGCGGTCCGCATCCTGCGGTCCTGACGCACGTTCTGGCGCGCCCGAATTTCGGGCGGGGCTGGATCCCTTCCGACTTAGAAGGGGAAGATGATGTCGTAGACCTGCTGACCCCAGCGCGCCTGCTGCACATCGGTCAGCTGACCGCGGCCGCCGTAGGAGATGCGCGCTTCGGCCATCTGGGTATGGGTGATGGTGTTGGTGGCGGTGATGTCTTCCGGCCGCACGATGCCCTGGATCAGCAGTTCACGGACTTCATTGTTCACCCGCATTTCCTGACGGCCCTGCACCACCAGGTTGCCGTTCGGCAGCACTTGGGTCACCAGGGCAGCCACGCTCAGGACGATCTGCTCCTGACGGTTGACCTGACCCTGACCCTGGACCTGCGAGGCCGAGTTCACACCAACCGCATTCTCGGGATCGATGTTGTTGAACACCTTGTTCAGGGCCGAAGGCGCGCCGGCGCCCGTGGTCACGGCGCCGGCAACGAGGCCGGCCTCCATGCCGAGGAAGTTCGGAATGCCGGCGGTTTCGCTGTTGGCCCGCGAGGTCGACGTGTTGTTCTGCAGCTGGGCGCGTTCCTGGATATTGACCTTCACAGTCATGATGTCACCCACCTTGGTGGCGCGCGGATCCTTGAAGAACTGGCGCGCACCCGGCCGCCACAGCGAGTTGGCATGGCGCGGTGTCACTTCCGGCGCCGGCATCGGCAGGCTGACCGGGCGGTAATCGCGGGCTTCGGTCGGATTGTCGATCCTGCTCATGTCCGGGGCTTTGCCGATATCGGCAAGGCGGCCGAGATTGCCGCAGGCGCCCAGCGTCACGGCGAGGCCGGTTACAGCGGCGACACGCAGCATGGCGGCGAAAGGAGCGGGTTTGGTCTGGCGGATCATGACGATGGTCCTTCTAAGCACAGTCAAATCAGTTCGAGGCAATGACGCGGGCAGCAGTCAGGACCTGCACCTGGTTGGCGGCGATCACCGTCGCCTGCACGGTCTTCTTGCTCTGCACGTTCATCACCTGGATCACATCGCCGATGCTGCCGGCTTCCAGCGCGCGACCGGTGGTGGTCAGCGTCATGCCCGGGCCCTGGGCCACCATGGTGACGAGGCCGTTCTTGGTGATGGCTTCCGGCCTGCCGACATCGGCAGAGCGGATCGGGCTGCCGGCATTCAGCGGACGGCGCGGGCTCTGGCCGATCAGATCGTCCACGCGGTCGATATAGCCGCCGCCGTAGCGGCCGGCCGGCACACGCAGCCATTCGATGTCGTTGCGGTCGATGGTCTGGCCGACATTGATGCGGTTCTTCAGCACCGGGATGGCCTCCACCGACTGGGCGCGGCCACTGACCTTGATCGCCTCGCCGCCGCCATGGATGCCGATGGCGGCATAGAAGCGGCCGCTGCGCGCATCGAAGGAGAAGCTGTCGAACCGCAACACGGCAGCGGCGGTGGCCGGAACTTCCAGTTCGTTGCCGGTACCATGGAAACTGATTTCCACCGGCTGGCCACCATTGCGCTGCTGCACCATGTCGGCGATCCGCTTGCCGATCTCGCGTTCGCCGATGATGCGGGCGCTGGCGACGGCGATCTGGGTCTGTGCCGGCGCGACCGCCGGGATCGCTGCCGCGGTGAGGGCGGCGGCGGCAAAGCCGGCGAGGGTCAGAGTGCGAAGCGGGGTCATGATGATCTCCTGAACTATGCGTCTGGCCGATTACCGGAGGCGGCCGGCGGTCTGCAGCATTTCGTCCGAAGCCGTGATCACTTTCGAATTCATTTCGTAAGCGCGCTGCGCCGTGATCAGGTTGGTGATTTCCTGCACCGGGTTGACGTTCGAAGTTTCGACATAGCCCTGGCGCAGGACGCCGAAGCCTGCGGCATTCGGATTGCCCACCGTGGGCTGGCCCGAGGCCGGCGTTTCGAGATAGAGATTGTCGCCGGTCGACTCGAGGCCGGCGTCATTGATGAAGGTGGCGAGCTGGATCTGGCCCAGCTGCTGCGGCTGCGCCTGGCCGGCGATGCGGGCCTCGACAATGCCGGTGGCGTCGATGCTGACCGCCAGCGACCCCTGCGGCACGGTGATGCCCGGCTGCAGCTGATAACCGTCGACCGTGACGATCTGGCCCTGGCCATCGACCTGGAACGAACCGGCGCGGGTATATGCGGTTTCACCCGACGGCAGCGTGATCTGGAAATAGCCCTTGCCGCTGATGGCGAGATCGTAAGAGTTGCCAGTGGTGGTCAGGTTGCCCTGCTCATGGATGCGGTAGACACCCGCCGTGCGCACGCCGACGCCGATCTGGACACCGGTGGGCACGATGGTGTTGGCATCCGACGAGGTCGAACCCGGCCGGCGCATGTTCTGATAGAGCAGATCCTGGAATTCAGCGCGCTGGCGCTTGAATGCCGTCGTGCTCATGTTGGCGATGTTATTCGAGATAACTTCGACATTGAGCTGCTGGGCCATCATGCCGGTGGCGCCGGTGCTGAGCGAACGCATGTTAGGTCTCCTGGTCCGTCAATCGTTTAGTTCGTGCGACCGAGGCGCTGGATGGCCTGCTTCAGCCGATCATGCTCGCCGTCGATCAAGTTCTGGGTGGACTGGTACTGCCGGGTCAGCTCGATCATGTTGGTCATCTCGAGGATCGGCTCGACATTCGATGCTTCCAGCATGCCCTGCAGCATGGTGCTGGCGGTGCCCGCGGCCTTCGGCTGCTGGGTGGTGACGTAGAGGCCCTGCGCCGTCTTGCGCAGTTCCTGTTCGCTGTCGAAGGTGACCAGGTCGATCTTGGCGATCTGCTGCTGGCCGATATTGAGGGTGCCGTCGACGGACATCGTGGGCGTGCCGCCCAGGCCGTCGTTCGGCAGGATGATTTCGCGGTCGCGGTTATCGAGCACCGGATGGCCACCGCTGGTCACGAGTCGGCGGTCGGCGTCCAGGCGCAGGTGGCCGTCGCGGGTGTAGCGGCGGCCCTGGGGGGTATCCACAGTCAGGTAGCCGTTGCCGCTGATGGCGAAGTCATAGGTGTTGCCGGTCTGCTCCAGCTTGCCGGCGCGGAAGTCGCGCAGCACGCCGAAGTCATTGACAAAGCTAACCTTTTCTTTCTGGTTCGGGCCCTTGAGGTATTCCTCGAACAGCACCCGCTCGCCCTTGTAGGCGTTCGAATTCATGTTCGCCAGATTGTTGGCGATGGCATCCATCTCTCGACGCATCGAGGACAGGCGGGACAGGCCGATATAGGTCGCGTTTTCCATGGCACCAAACTCGTGGTTGGTCGTTTGCTGCCAAGGGTATTGCAGGCAGCGTGCCAACAGATTTTTTGCCGGAAAACGGCCGTTAAAATCGTAAAACCTGACCACTGGGCGATTTCTGACCCCCACCGCCGGCCCGCGACCCGGCAAAAACTGCCGGGCGGTGATAAAGTATTAACGGTGGGCCCTTACCAATGGCATCTGGAGCGAACCGGCCACAGCCGGATTCTGGGGCCAGGGATGTGCCGGCATGAGTGACGAGACTGAAGGCGAAGTTGACGGCGAAGGCGAAGGCCATGCCCCCAAGAAAAAGGGCAAGCGCGCCATTGTGATCATTGGTGCGGTGGTGGCGCTGCTGCTGCTCGTGGGTGGTGGCGGTGCGGCCTATTTCTTCCTCTTCGCCAACAAGCATGAGGAAGCCGAGGTCAAACCCGAGGTGCCGAAGGTCACGGTCTTCTACGACCTGCCCGACATCCTGGTGAACCTGAACTCGACCGGCCGTCAGGCCTCTTATCTGAAGCTGAAGGTGGCGCTGGAGCATAACGAGCCGCTGTCGACGCCCAAGCTGAACGAGTTGCTGCCGCGCGTGGTCGATAATTTCCAGATCTACCTGCGTGAACTGCGACCGGACGATCTGGTCGGCTCGGCCGGCCTGTACCGTTTGAAGGAAGAACTGCTGATCCGGGTCAACCAGGCCGTGGCACCGATCAAGATCAACGACGTTCTCTTTAAAGAGATGCTGATCCAGTGACCAAGCGAGACAGTCATGGCGGATAATACCGAAGACGGCGCGGAATGGGCTGGCGGCGCAGGCGATGACGGCGGCGGGTCGACCCGCATCCTGAATCAGGACGAAATCGACAGCCTTCTTGGTTTTGACGCCAGCGTCGAGGAAGACGCCGACAAGGCCGGCATTCGCGCCATCATCAACAGCGCGCTCGTTTCCTACGAGCGTCTGCCGATGCTCGAGGTGGTGTTCGACCGCCTGGTGCGTCTGATGACCACCTCATTGCGTAACTTCACGTCCGACAACGTGGAAGTCTCGCTCGACAATATTACGTCGATCCGTTTCGGCGACTACCTGAACTCGATCCCGTTGCCGGCCATCCTCAGCGTCTTCCGCGCGGTGGAGTGGGACAACTACGGCCTGCTCACCGTCGACAGCTCGCTCATCTATTCTATCGTCGACGTGTTGCTCGGTGGTCGCCGCGGCACGGCGGCGATGCGTATCGAAGGTCGTCCGTATACGACCATCGAGCGCAACCTGGTCGAGCGCATGGTCAACGTCGTGCTCGACGACATGCGCGCCGCCTTCGAGCCGCTGGCGCCGGTCAACTTCTCTTACGATCGCATCGAGACCAACCCGCGCTTCGCCACCATCGCCCGGCCGGCCAATGCGGCAATTCTTGCCCGCCTGCGCGTCGACATGGAAGATCGCGGCGGCCGTCTCGAGCTGCTGCTGCCCTATGCCACCCTGGAGCCGGTCCGCGAACTGCTGCTCCAGATGTTCATGGGCGAAAAGTTCGGCCGTGACTCGATCTGGGAAAACCACTTGGCCACCGAGCTGTGGTCGACCGATGTCGAGATCGAAGCCGTGCTCGATGAGCAGGTGATGACGCTGGGCCAGGTGATGGCACTGGAAGTCGGCAAGACCATCATGTTCAACGCCACCCCGGAATCGGTGGTGATGATGCGTTGCGGTGGCATTCCGATGGTCGAGGGCCGCATGGGCCGCATGGGCAATAACATCGCGGTCAAGATCGACCGCACGCTGAAAAGTTTGGGAGGTGTGGGATGACGCTGACCCTGATCGTTGAGCTTGTTGTTGCTGTTCTGCTGGTCATCACGCTCACCATTTCGTTGGTGCTGAACCGCCGCCTGGGCAACCTGCGTGCGAACCAGGACGAGATGCGCCGCCTGATCGGCGATTTCGACAAGGCGCTGGTCAAGGCGCGCCAGGGCATGACTGAACTAAAGACGGCATCGGCCGCCGCCGACACCTCGCATGAAGAGCGCATGAAGCAGGCCAAGACTCTGCGCGACGAACTCGGCTTCATGGTCGAGACCGCCGACCGCCTGGCCGATCGTCTGGCCGGCGAAGCCACCAACACGCGCGGCTTGCGTCAGGAACGGGCGCAGGAGCGCAGCCAGGATCTGGGCGTCGCCCGCGATGGCGACATGCTGGCCAGCAAGATCGTGCCGCCGCGGCCGCAGGCACCGGTGACGCCGTTCCCGGCCAAGAAGGCGCCGGCCAATGGTGCGCCGGTCGGCGGTGCCAAGGATTTCAAGATCGAGCCGCGCTCGGAGGCCGAGCGTGAGTTGCTGATGGCCCTGAGGCAGGCGCGATGACGATTGCCGCGCGGCAGCCGGCGATGCCGGCTTCGCCTCCGACCGCGCGCCGGTCGCTGGCGGGCCGCGTGCGGATTCTGCCGCTGACGATTTTGGCGGTGGCCTTGCTGCTCGGCCTGAAGATCGGCGCCTTGTGGCAGGGGCGGGCCGAACTGTTTGTCACCGGGGCCGGCGCCCAGCAGGGCAATCAGCCGGCTGCCGGCCAGCCGACGCAGCTGACGCCGCAGGCGCAACAGACGCAGCAGGCGCCGCAGCAGCTCGCCCAGGCGCCGGCGCAGCCGGCGGCCAATGCGCCATCCTCGACGGCCGTGCCGCAGTCGGCGCCATCGACCCGCGCCGGATCATCCAGCGTGCAGTCGCTGGCGGATCGCGATCCCACCACCTTCACCCGGGCGGAAGTGGAGCTGCTGGCCAATCTGGCCCAGCGCCGCGAGCAGCTCGAGCAGCGGGCGCGCGAGATCGATCTGCGCGAAAGCCTGCTCGGCGCGGCGGAAAAGCGGATTGACGACCGGCTTGCCGAGCTGAAGAAGCTGGAAGCCAGCATCAAACAGATCGTGCAGCAGTACGACAAGCAGGAAGAGCAGAACCTGCAGGGCCTGGTGAAGGTCTACGAGAATATGAAGCCGAAGGATGCCGCGCGCATTTTCGAGAAGCTTGAGCCGAACATCCTGCTCGGCGTGGTCGAGCGTATGAAAGAGGCCAAGCTGGCACTGGTGCTGGCGGATATGAGTCCGCAGACCGCCCAGGATCTCACGGTGCGACTGGCGACGCGCAAACAGATTCCGCCCAGCGTGCGCAGCGGCGCCGAAATCCAGCTGCAGAATCCTGCACCGCCGGCACCGGTATCGGCACCGGCAGCCGCAGCACCGGCGGCGCCTGCCGCGGCCGCGCCGGCCCGCCGCCCGGGGGCGGGCGGCTGAAATCAGGGTTAATTATGGGTTAACTGCATGATGTAGTTGGGGAAACCCGGTCTTGTGGGTTTCCCTGCACATGTTAAAATCCAAGTGAAATATCGTTACAGGCGGGACCAGAATCGGTTCTGCGCACCACCATCATCACTGCCGCAGGAGGCGAGCAAGGATGTCCATAGATCTCAGCGTTCTGATTTCAGGTACCTCGACCACAGCGGCGACCATGTCGCCGATGGCGATGTACAAGAAGCTGCAGAAACTCGCCGAAGAAAACAAGACCGCCGCAGAACCCGACGCCGCCCAGGAAGCGGCGAAGGCGAAGATGCGCGAGATGAACAACGCGGCGATCCGCGTGCGCAACAATCAGTATCGCGACACCAACGCCCAGGTCGTCAACGACGCGACCTATTACAAGAATCGCATCAAGACGGCGACAACCGCCACCGAGCTGGTGAACGACGACCGCTTCCTCAAGGTGCTGGCCACCGCCAACGGCTTTGACGACATGTACCTGCATGATCGCCAGCGTCTGCGTGATGTGCTGCTCAGCGACCTGAACGATCCCGCCTCGCGCGCCCGCACGGGCACGCTGCGCGATCTGGAGCTGGCGAAGAAATACAATTTCGGCGCTCCCGGCGATCAGCTCGACGTTGACGGCAACACCGTCGGCCTGGATACGGAGGGCCGCATCGTCAACGACGCGACGGTCGACGCGCCGCTTTCTGCGGGTCTGGCCAAAATCCGCAACCTGATCGTCGACCTGAACGGCAAGGCCCAGGTCACCAAGAATTCCAAGGATCCGGCCGACGACGGCAAGCTGATCTTCGGTGCGGATTCGGGCGACCGCGACATCAACATCTACAAGTCGAAGTCGCAGAAGGCCATCCTGCCCGAAGAGCAGGCGCCGAAGCCGACCCTTTCGGTGAACTATTACGAATTCGCCGGCGACGACTTCGACAAGTTCCGCTCACGCAAGGATGTGCAGCGCGAGATCGATTATTACAAAGAGAACATCAAGGACATCAAATCGGTCGACGATTTCTTCAATGACTCGCGGCTGGTGAAATTCGTCCTGTCGTCCTTCGATCTCGAGAGCGAGGCCGTCTATCCGGGCAAGATCCGCAAGATTCTGGAAAGCGACCTGAGCGACCCGGATTCGCTGGCCAACCGCTTCCAGGATGTGCGCTTCAAGAAGATGACCGAGCTGCTGCAGATCAACTTCCTCAAGGAAGGCAAGCTGAAGCTCGAATCCACCACGCTCGACCTGACCCGTCAGTACGAGCGCGTGGCGTATGAGAAGCATCTGGACGAGCAGGCGCCCGGTGTGCGCGCCGCTATCGAATTCGAGCGCCGCGTCAAGGATGTGACGCAGACGGTGCAGCTGCTGGGCGACAGCGTCATGCGCGACGTGGTGCTGGTCGGCAACAATATTCCGAAGGAACTCGCCTATCAGGAAGTCGATGCGCAGATCACGGCGCTGGAAAAGCGGATCGACGTCAAGGCGCTGACCAGCGACAAGGCCGAGATCGACAAGCTGGTGACGCGGTATCTGACCTTCAAGGGTACTGAAGGCACCACTGGCAGCGGCAACAGCTATCTGCTCGACCTGTTCGGCTGATTCCCCTTTTCCACGGTCGCGTGTAAAGTCGACGGCATGGCCGTCGATCTTTCGTCCTTTCCTGTTCTCGTTGTCGACGATCACCGCACCATGCTGGCCATTATTGCCAAGCAGTTGCGCGATCTGGGTTTCGGCATGGTCGATACGGCCGGTGATCCGGTCTCCGCACTGACCATGCTGCGGCGCCAGCGCTACCGCCTGGTACTGTCGGACTGGAACATGGAGCCGATGGACGGGATTGCCTTTCTGCATACGCTGCGCGGCGATCCGGATTATGCCCAGGTGCCCTTCATCCTGATCACGGCCGAGGCACGGCCGGAGAACGTGCTGCAGGCGCGGCGGCTGGGCGTCGATGGCTATCTGGTCAAACCCTTCGATGCGGCCGGCCTGCGGGCGAAGCTCACGGCCGCCATCGGTCCGTTCTGAAATCCGCCACGCCGGCCCCGACGGGACCGGCATTTGCGCCGATCTTGCCGAAAGAACAATCTGTTAATGATATCGCCTTATCCTGCCAGACTCCTATAATCGCACGTATCAATGGGCGATTCTGGGCAGCTCGAAGACTGGATTGAGGTTGGTGCAGACAGGGACCATGGCTGATCGTCGCGATAGTCCGACCGCGACCCCGGACGTGGCGCTGGGGCAGGGCAGCCGGCTGGCTGTGCTACGCCGTCTTGCCATGGCGGGGACGGCCGCGCTCGCGCTGCTGGCGCTGGATGACACCGCGCTGCGGGCGCAGACCCTGCCGCAAAACAATGCGGCTCCGGTCGGGCAGAGCCAGCCCCAGGCTGCACCGGCGCCCGCCGCACAGCCTGCCGCGGCGGCCGTGCGCCTGCGCGCCGGCGAGCATCCGACCTATACCCGCCTGGTGTTCGACTGGCCCGAGAAGGTCGAGTACAGCCTGAATACCGAAGGACGGCAGGCGGCCTTGCGCTTTGATCGCGCCGGGCCCATCGATCTCGGCCGTCTGGCGCAGTTCCCGCCGCGCAATGTCAGCGCCCTGGCCACGCGCACTGATGGCGGTGCCAGCATCGTCAGTTTCGGCATTCCGGAAGGCGCGGCGATTAAGGCCTGGCGCGATGGCAACAAGGTGGTGCTGGATATCACCCCGGCTGCCGATGCCAAGGCCGCAGACGCGAAACCGGCCGAACAGAAGCCGGCGCCTGCGCAAACGGCCGCACAGGCGGCGAAGCCCGCCGATCCGAAACCCGCAATGCCGCCTGCCGCGCCGGCTGCAGCTCCGCAGCCTGTCGTCCCGCCCCAGCCGGCGGCACCGCCGGTCGCCGCTGCACAGCGTCCCGGCACGGCTGCGCCGCAGACCAACACACCGCCGGCCAGTGCCGCAGCTCCTGCCGCTCAGCCGCCGCGCGACCAGCCAACCCTGGCCAATAGCGGTTTGCCCGCTGCCGCCCCGGTGGCCGGTGTGCAGACCGCGCCGCTGGGCACCTTCATGCCGGCGCCGCCGGTTGGTCCTCAGCGCGGCGAACCGCTGGTGCCTTCGGTGGATTCCAGCCGCACCGGCCCGCTGCTGAATTTCCCCTGGAGCCGGCCGGTTGCCGCCGCCGCCTTCATGCGCAATGGCAATCTCTGGCTGGTCTTCGACCGTGCCGCGTCGGTCGATCTGCGTCCGATCACCACCCGCGACTGGGGCGGCGCCATCAACAGCATTGAGCAGCTGCCGGTGCCCGGCGTGACCGTGCTGCGGTTGCAGGTGCCGAGCGGCACCACGGCCAGCTTCACCCGCCGCAACACCGGCTGGCAGATCAGCATCAACACCATCCAGCCCGAACAGCTGGTGCCCAAGGATGTGGCGCCCGCCGACGACGCGGTGCCGGCCCGCGACCGGCCGCAGGAAATCGACGTTCGCCGTCAGCTGGATGCCGATGGCGGCGCCAAGCTGTTCTTTGCCGCCAACGATCCGTCACCGCAGCTGGTCATCCCCGATCCGGATACCGGCGACAGCCTGACGGTGGTGCCGTTTGCCGGTGCCAATGGCGGTGTTTCAGGACGCCGCGATTTCATCGAACTGAGCGTGCTGCACAGCTTCCAGGGCTTTGCGGTGGAGCCGCATGCCGACAATCTGGTCATCAACCGTTTTCCGCGCGGCATGGAGATGGGCACGCCGAATGGCCTGTCGCTTTCGGCGCCGCGTGGTGCCGATCCGAAGAGCGGTGCGACGGAGATCTTGCTGTTCGGCGATTGGCGCAAGGTCGACGGCAAGACCTATAACGAACAGGAAGAGGTGCTGCAGCGCCGGTTGGCGCTGAGCCCGCTGAG
The DNA here is from genome assembly GCF_058806975.1 of Ferrovibrio sp. GW821-FHT12E11. Taxonomy (NCBI): domain Bacteria; kingdom Pseudomonadati; phylum Pseudomonadota; class Alphaproteobacteria; order Rhodospirillales; family Rhodospirillaceae; genus Ferrovibrio; species Ferrovibrio sp. GW821-FHT12E11. Next base: position 526,670 of record NZ_JBXAQG010000001.1, on the reverse strand, counting down.
TCAGCGCCAGAATGCGCGTATTGCGCTCGCGCAGTTCTATGCCGCCAGCGACATGCAACCGGAAACGCTGGGCGTGCTGGCCCGGGCCCGCGCCGAACAGCCCGATCTGGAGCGCGACAAGCTGTATCGCGCCCTGCGCGGCATTGCCTATATGAAACTGGGCCGCACCGCCGATGCGGCCAACGATCTGGATTCGAAGATTTTCGACGACGATCCGGATGTGCTCGCCTATCGCGGCATGCTCGCGGCCGAACGCGACGACTGGCCGGCGGCGCGCCGCAGCTTCTCGCTGGCCGGTGCGGCGGTTGCCAAATTCCCGCCCGATCTGCGCGCACAGCTGCGTCTCACCATGGCGCGGTCCTGGCTGGCTGGCGGCGATGTGGCGGCGGCGACGGCCGAACTGCGGGCGCTGGAAGGGGACAGCCTGACCCGCGGCCAGGCGGCGGAAGGCAATTACATCCGCGGTCTGCTGGCCGATGCGACCAACAAGCCGGAAGAGGCGATCCGCTATTTCGACCTTGCCTCGGGCAGCGGCGACCGGCGCGCGCGCGCACTGGCCGAATACGCCAAGACCGACATGATGTTCGCCCGCAAACTGATCAATGTGCCGCAGGCGATCGAACGCCTTGATGGCCTGCGGTTCGCCTGGCGCGGCGGCCCGTTCGAATTCAACCTGTTGCGCCGTCTGGGCGAGTTGCAATTCTCGATCGGCGACCTGCGCAGTGGCATCACCACCTTCCGCCAGCTGGTGAAGTATTTCCCGCGCTCGCCCGAAATGCCGCTGCTGACCCGGCAGATGAGCGATGAATTCACCAAGCTGTTCCTCGATGGCGGCGCCCAGGCGCTGCCGCCGCTGAATGCATTGGCGCTCTATTACGATTATCGTGAGCTGACGCCGCCGGGTCCGGAAGGCGACGAGATCATCAGCAAGCTGGCCGACCGCCTCGTCTCGGTCGATCTGCTCAATCGTGCCGCAGAATTGCTGGAGCATCAGATCCAGTATCGCCTGCGTGGCGAGGAGCGGGCCAGGACCGGTGCGCGGCTGGCGGTTGTCTATCTGCTGGACCGCAATCCCGATGCGGCACTGAAGTCGCTGCAGATCACCCAGGCCGCCAATCTGTCGCTGCCGGTGCAGCAGGAGCGCAAGCAGCTGGAAGCGCGCGCCCTCGGCGATCTCGACCGTTTCCCCGAAGCGCTCAACCTGATCGCCCAGGATCCCAGCCCGGAGGCGCGCGCGCTGCGCTCCGACCTGCACTGGCGCGCCAAGGACTGGACGGCGTTTTCGCGCGTCGTCAGCCAGATGCTAGGCAATCGCAATGCCGATCCCGCGCCGCTGCTGGCCGACGAGCGCAAGCAGGTGATGCAGCTGGCCGTGGCCTATTCGCTGAGCAATGACACGGCGGCGCTGGATGACGTGCGTCGCAAATACGAGGCAAAGTTCCGCGACACGCCCGATGCCGCCACCTTCGCTGCGGTTTCCAGCACGCTGACCCGTGCCGCCGGCGATCCGCGCGAACTGGCTGCGGCCATCGCCCAGATCGGCCAGTACGAGGCCTTCATGAGCCGCTACCGCGAACGCGTGGCCAAGGGCGGCCTCAGCGCCATCAACTAGGATCTTGGAAATGCGGGAGCGGCGGCCGGCTGGCCGCCGTCATCTGGCGACGAAGCTTTCCACCAGCGCCGCGCAGACCAGGTTCCAGCCGTCCACCAGCACGAAAAAGATCAGCTTGAACGGCAGTGAGATCATCACCGGCGGCAGCATCATCATGCCCATCGACATCAGCACCGATGCCACCACCATGTCGACCACGATAAAGGGAATGAACAGCAGGAAGCCGATCTCGAAGGCGCGCTTCAGTTCGCTGATCATGAAGGCGGGGATCAGCACGCGCAGCGGGATGGCGTCGGGGCTGGCCGGCGGCGGCAGCTTGGCAAAGCCGGTGAACAGCGCCAGGTCCTTTTCGCGGACCTGGCCGCGCATGAACTCATGGAATGGCGCCATCGAACGGTCGAAGGCGGCGCGTTCGTCGATCTGTTCCTCGATCAGCGGCTGGATGCCATCGTTATAGGCGCGTTCCATATACGGCTGCATGATGAAGAAGGTGAGGAACAGCGCCAGGCTGACCATCACGGTATTGGGCGGCGTGCCCTGGGTGCCGAGCGCACTGCGCAGCACCGACAGCACCACGACGATCCGCACGAAGCTGGTCATCACCACCAGGATGGATGGCGCCAGCGCCAGCACCGTGGTCATCAGCACGAGCTGAACCACGCGGCCGGTCAGCGAGCCACCCTGGCCCATGTCGATATTGACCGACTGCGCCAGCAGCGACGACGGCATCAGCAGCAGGATGGCGGCGAGACCAAGGCCGGCCGTGACGGGCAGCAGGCGCCGGATCGCGGAAAGGCAGATCGCGGGAAGAATGGACATCAGCGGTCCCGGCCGGGGACGCGCAGCGTGGGCCAGCCGGCACTGTCGGTCGGCGGTTGCTGCGGCGGCTGTGTGGGGTCGCTGGCGCGACGGCGCGGCTGCGCCGGATCGGCGGGCGGCGGGGCCGGGATACCGGTCTCGATTACAACGTCGCCGTGATTGCCCAGCAGCAGCAGATGTTCGGTATCGTCGCGGCGCACCAGCACCAGGCGGCGGTTGCCATCGACCACGGCGCTTTCGATCACGCCGATCCGCTGGCCCGGCCGCATCTTGCCCAGCCGGCTGCCGCCGGACAGCGCGCGCGCGCCGAACCAGAACAGCCCGAGCAGCAGCAGCAGGGCGCCAAAGGCGATCACGACTTGAGTGGGATTGATGCTGTCCATCTGCGATCCGTAAATTGCGCGCTACTCTGTAAGCCGGTCCCGAGTCGGGTCAAGCTGCCTTGCCGGCGCGGCGGTTCAGCCGCCGGGAGCCTTGCCCTGGGTGCGGTAGATGTAGCTGAGGATCTCGGCCACGGCGGCAAAGGCTTCCAGCGGGATCAGGGCGTCGAGGTCCAGCTTGGCCAGGATTTCCACCAGGTCGGCGTCCTGGCGGATGGTGATGCCGTTATCCAGGGCGATTCTGATGATCTGGTCGGCGATATGGCCCTCGCCGGTGGCCACCACCCGGGGGGCGTCCTCCATCTCCGGCTCGTAACGCAGCGCCACCGCCCGGGAACGGGGCGGTTTTTCAGGCTTTTTTACGGGCTTGTCAGGCACGGGCAGGTCCGGGTTGGGAAGCGCTGCGGCATCCTACCACGGTTGCCGGTTAACAGAATCTTCACGACTCAGGACCACTCTGCGACCCACGGATAAAGGCTTGTCTTCTGGCCACCGGAACCCGTTCCGGCCGCAGGGTTTGTGTAGAGATGGATCTCGACAAGATTGGCATTCTGAAGGCGATCACCCGGCGCATGGACTGGCTGGGCGAGCGCCAGCGCGTGCTGTCGGAAAACATCGCCAATGCCGATACGCCGAACTACAAGCCCAAGGATCTGAAGGCGGTCAGCTTTGGCGAGTTGGTGCGCGGCAATCAGCTGAGCGCCAGCGGTAGCGGCGGTTCGGCCGGTACGGCAGCGACCCAACCCGGCCATTTCCGCGGTCTGGCCGGTCGCGGCAGCGATAACTGGAAGGCCACTCGCGCTCAGGGCAATTACGAGACGGCGCCGAACGGCAATGCCGTCAACCTGGAACAGCAGATGATGAGCGTTGCTGAAACCCAGGGCGACCATAATATGATGACCAACCTGTACCGCAAACAGGTCGGTATGCTGCGCAAGGCGCTGAGCAGTCCGCGTTAAGGCAGGCAGAGGACAAGACGCATGGAACTCAAGAATTCTATGAAGATTTCCGCTTCGGGCATGCGTGCCCAGGGCGAGCGTCTGAAGACCATTGCGGAAAACCTGGCCAATACGGACTCGCTGGGCAAGACGCCGGGTGCCGATCCCTATCGCCGCAAGACCGTGAATTTCAAGTCCGAGCTCGACCGCGCGCTCGGCGCCAATATGGTCAAGGCGCAGAAGCCGGTGGCCGACCGCTCGGATTTCGAGCTCAAATACGATCCCGGCCATCCGGCGGCCAATGCCGATGGCTATGTGAAGATGCCCAACGTGAAATCGGTCATCGAAATGGCCGATATGCGCGAGGCGCAGCGCACCTACGAAGCGAACCTGAACGCAGTCGACTCGGCCAAGCAGATGCTGACCCGGACCATCGACCTGCTGCGCAACTGATAACGGCTGGCAAGGGAGATCGCATCCATGGTTGATTTTCGGATTGGCGGCAGTATTCCCGGCCTCAACCCCGCGCTGGGCGTTGGCGATGTCAGCAAGGTCAAGTCGGGTGGCGGCTTCGGCGAGATGCTGGGCGAAGCGCTGCAGGGCGCCCTCGACTCCAACAAGGCGGCGGAAGCGACCTCGGCCAAGGCGGTCGCCGGCAAGGCCGATGTCACCGATGTGGTGACGGCCGTGACCAATGCCGAACTGGCCCTGGATACCGTGGTGGCGGTGCGCGACAAGGTGATCAGCGCCTACCAGGAAATCATTCGCATGCCGATCTGAGGCTGCGCTCGCCGGCCTGTCCGGCGGATGCTGACATCATCTTCAGTGGACGGCTGGGCCTTTGCCGACAATTCGGTATTATCGGCGGCGGAGACCGAATCGATGACGCCCGTCGAAGTCACAGACATTATGCGCGATGCCATCTGGGTGTTGCTGAAGGTATCGGGGCCTGCCCTGATCGTCAGCCTGGTGGTCGGCATTATCATTTCGCTGCTGCAGACGCTGACCCAGCTGCAGGAGCCGACCCTGACCTTCGTGCCGAAAATCCTGGCGATCTTTGCCACGCTGATCATCACCATGCCGTTCATGATCGGCACCATGGTGACCTTCATGGAACAGCTGGCGCAGCGCATCGCTGGCCTGGAATAGCGGGGCCGGGCCGTGCTGCAGGATATCGCCGCCGGAAACGTCTACGTTTTTCTTCTTCTCTTTGCCCGTCTGGGCTCTGCCATGATGTCGCTGCCCGGCGTGGGCGAAAGCTCGGTTCCCGGCCGCGCCCGGCTCAGTCTCGCGCTGCTGACGGCCGGGCTTGCCGTGCCGGTCCTGGGGCCGACCCTGCCACCGCTGCCGGCCCAGCCGCTGCAACTGGCCTTCCTCATCATCACCGAAGTCGGTTTCGGCCTGGCACTCGGTCTGATCGCCCGCCTGATCGTCTTCACCCTCAATGTCGCCGGCACGGTGATCGCCATGCAGGCTGGCCTGTCGGCGGCCACCTTCTTCGATCCGACGCAAGGGCAGCAGAATGTGCTGGTCTCCAGCGCCTTGGTGTTCTTCGGCATCGCCCTGATCTTCGCCACCGACCTGCATCTGCTCTGCCTGCAGGCGGCCTATGACAGCTATACCCTGTTCCCGCCGATGCGGGCGCCATCGTTTGGTGATTTCGCCAATGTCGCCACGCGGCTGATCGACAGCGGCTTCGCGCTGGGTATCAAGATGGCGGCGCCCTTCATCGTCTACGGCATCATCTTCAACGTCGCTCTTGGCCTGCTCAACCGCCTGATGCCGCAGCTGCAGATCTTTTTCATCATGCAGGCGCCGCAGATCGCCATGTCGCTGGTGGTGCTTGGCCTGTCGCTGAGCGCGATCGGGATCGTGTTCACCACGCGCTTCGAGGAACAGATGTCGCAGTTCCTCGTGCCACGCTAGGAGGAAGGGCATGTCGGAAGACGCTGACCCAGAATCCAAAACCGAAGACCCTTCCGGGAAACGCTTAGGCGAGGCGGCCAAGAAGGGCAATGTGGCCAAGTCGATGGAAATCGGCTTCTGGTTCACCTTTCTGGCCGCGGCGATCGTGCTGTGGATGCTGGCCGCGCCGCTGTCCAAGAAGATCATGGGCGCGACCCTGGTCTTTTTCGAGCAGCCGCACCTGATTCCCATCGATCCCAGCCATCTCGACAATCTGGCGGTGGACCTGATGATCGAAGTGGGGATGGCGCTGTCGCCGGTCCTTGCCGTCTTCGTGATTTTCAGCCTGGTGAGCAGCATCATCCAGAATCCACCGCAGATCAGCGTCGAGAAACTGCAGCCCGATTTTTCCAGGCTGTCGCTCTCTGCCGGTCTCAAGCGGCTGATCTCGCTCAACTCGGTGGTCGAGTTCGTCAAAAACATCGTCAAGATCGTCATCATCGGCTCGATCCTGATGACGATCCTGATGCCTGAACTCGACTCCCTCGAGACATTGATCGATCTGGATATCTCGATCCTGCTGGAGCTTTGCCTCAAGATCGTGCTGAAGGTCATCGGGGCGCTGCTCGGCATCATGACCATCGTCGCTGCCGCCGACTATGCCTATCAGAAATACAACTATATCAAGCAGCTCCGCATGACCAAGCAGGAGGTCAAGGAGGAGTACAAGGAGCAGGAAGGCGATCCGCTGATCAAGGCCAAGCTGCGGCAGTTGCGCATGCAGCGCGTGCGCGGCCGCATGATGGCGGCGGTGCCGCAGGCCAGCGTCGTGGTCACCAACCCGACCCACTATGCCGTGGCGTTGTCCTACGACTCCGAGAAGACCGATGCGCCCCGGGTGGTGGCCAAGGGCACCGATCTGATTGCGCGGCGCATCCGCGAGATCGCCACCGAGAACAAGGTGCCGATCGTCGAGAATCCGCCGCTGGCGCGCGCCCTGTTCAAGACCGAGCTGGATCACGAAATTCCGGTCGACCATTTCCGCGCCGTGGCCGAGATCATCTCCTACGTCATGCGTCTCAAGGACGGCATCGAGGCAAAATACGAACCCAAGGTCGAGACGGTCGAATAGCATGGGCCGATCGTCATGACATTGTCTTTCGCCTCCCTGATCGGCACGCCGCGACGGCGCACGGCCTGGCTGCTGGCCGAGGCCAGCCCGTTTGCCCGCGCCATCACCCGCGGCCATGATCTGCTCGTCGCCAATACCGCCTATCGCGTGCTGGCGGCGCGGCTGGAGCGCGATGGCGCCACCGATCCCGAACAGCTGCTCGGCGCCGAGCTCGGCAATGCCGAAACCATCGCCCGGCTGCGGGCCCTGCTGCCGTTGGGGCGGGCCGTGCAGGAGGATGTGCAGATCGCGGTCGGCGATGGCGTGCTGTCGCTGCGCGTCACGGCGATGCAGGCGCCGGAGCGGCGCAACTGGGTGATCTGGGATATCCAGGAAGTGGCGGACAGTGCGGCGGCCCTGGTGGCCGTCCGGCAGCAGCGCGACGAGCTGGCTGCCTTTATCGACAACGCGCCGGTCGGGTTGTATTCCGCCGCGGCCGACGGACGCTTCCTGTTTGCGAACCGCACCTTCGCGGCCTGGCTCGGCGTGCTGCCCGAGCAATTGGTGGGCAGCGATATCATGCTGGCCGATGTGCTCTATCACGGCGAAGGCCGCGAGAACGAGGCGATGACGCCCGACTGGCTTGGCGGCGAGGCCAAGCTCAAACCCTTGGCCGGCGGCGAGGGCGGCGGTTCGACCGCCGGCGCCGGCGGCTTCCGCCTGGTCAGCGTCAGCCAGAGTTCGGTCTCCGATACCGATGGCAATCCGCTGCGCTACAGCGCGGTGGTGCATGATCTGGGGCTTGAGCTGCGCCAGCGTGGCACGCTGCGTCCCGTCGAAGCCGAGTTCCGCCGTTTCTTCGACCAGGCGCCGATCGGCATCCTGGTGCTGGATGGCACCGGCACCATCCGCGAGGCCAATGCCGCCTTTGCCATGCTCTGCGGTCGCGACGACTGGCTCGGCCAGCGTCTCGCGGCCCTTGTGCGCGAGGAGGATGCGCTGTCGCTGACCCGCCATCTGATGGCGCTGCGGCGCGGCGAAACCTTCAGTCGGGCGCTGGAAGTGCGGCTGGCCGGCCCGCGTGAGCGCGTGGTGGAGGTCTTCGCCGCATCTTCGGCCGAGCGCGACGATGGCCAGTCGGCCCAGCTGGTCTATCTGGTCGACACCACCGAGCAGCGCAGCCTGCAGAGCCAGTTCCATCAAAGCCAGAAGATGCAGGCGGTGGGGCAGCTCGCCGGCGGCATCGCCCATGACTTCAATAACCTGCTCACCGCGATGATCGGCTTCTGCGACCTGCTGCTGCAGCGGCACCAGCCCGGCGACCAGTCCTTCGCCGATGTCATGCAGATCAAGCAGAATGCCAGCCGCGCCGCCAACCTGGTGCGTCAGTTGCTGGCGTTCTCGCGCCAGCAGACCCTGGTGCCCAAGGTGCTGGACGTCACCGACGTGCTGGCCGACCTGCGCAACCTGATCGGCCGCCTGATCGGCGAGACCATCACGCTCAACATCATCCACGGTCGCGATCTCGGTCTGGTAAAGGTCGACCAGGGCCAGCTCGAACAGGTCATCATCAATCTCGCGGTGAATGCGCGCGATGCGATGGTCGAGGGCGGCGAACTGCGCGTGCGCACCATGAACCATATGGTCGAGCAGGCGACGCCGCTGGGCACCGAGACCATCCCGCCCGGCGATTATGTGCTGATCGAGGTGACCGACAGCGGTCATGGCATCGCGCCCGAGCATATGGTGAAGATCTTCGATCCCTTCTTCACCACCAAGGCGGTGGGCGCCGGCACCGGCCTCGGTCTCTCCACCGTCTATGGCATCATCAAGCAGACCGGGGGGTTCATTCATGTCGAGAGTGCGCCGGGCGAAGGCGCCTGCTTCCGCCTTTATCTGCCGCGCTACCGGCCGACCACCGACGAACTGAGTGCCAGCCGTGAAGACATCCGGCCCGATACCCGCGATCTCACCGGCCAGGGCCTGGTGCTGCTGGTGGAAGACGAGGATGCGGTGCGCGCCTTTGCCGCCCGGGCGCTCCGCAACAAGGGCTACACCGTGATCGAGGCGGCGTCGGGCGACCAGGCGCTGGCCCTGCCGGCGGAACAGCTCGACCGGGTGGAACTGCTGATTTCGGACGTGGTGATGCCCGGCCTGGACGGACCGAGCCTGGCGGCGCAGCTGCGGACCCGCCGCCCGGATCTGAAAATCCTGTTTATCTCCGGTTACGCCGAAGACAGCTTGCGCAACAACATGGCGAAATCGCCCCATGTGAACTTCCTGCCCAAGCCCTTTTCGCTCAGTCAGTTGGCCGGCAAGGTCAAGGAAGTGATGGACGGGGTGATCTGAGACCAATCTCTGGCTGCATCCTGGGCGCCGTGAAAGTCCGGGTGCAGCCAGAGATTGGCCGATCGCACCGGCATAGATCGCATCCGGACTGATTCCGGATATTTCTTCGAGTTTCTAAGAATTTATTGGATTTTCGCGCCGCTAAAAGCGAGGCTCTGCCGGACAGAATCGTCGCATCGATCGCGGCGCTAAAAGCGCAGCCTGTTGCCGTCATGATTTGACTGGCGTTCAGGCTCTGGGAGAGATTTTCAGTGACCAGTGTTGGCCTCTATCCGACAACGCAAATCGCGGGTCTGTCTGCGACCGCGATCCGGGGGCTGACCACGACCGACATCCAGTCGCTCAAATCGACCCAGATCGCCGCGCTGTCCCAGACAGGCATTGCCACGCTGGATACCACGCAAGTCGATGCGCTGCTGAGCAAGCAGATCAAAGCCCTCACGGCGGCGCAGCTGGGCTATTTCAGCACCTCCCAGCTCGTCTTCGATGCCGCGCAGCTCGCCGTTCTCTCGGGCACGCAACTGCAGGCCCTCAGCACGACCAACCTCAATCATCTCGACACCACCCAGATCCGGTCGCTGAGCACCACCCAGATTCGGACCCTGACGACGACGCAGATCGCGGGTCTGCGACCCAGTGATATCGGGGAACTGACGGCCACGCAGATCGGGAGCCTGACCGGCACCCAGGTGGCGGCACTCCAGACCAGCGATCTGAATGCCTTCAGCACCGCGCAGATCCAGGCGCTGACGGCCGGGCATATCCGGGCCTTGAGCACCACGCAGGTCGCGTCGCTGACATCGACGGCCGTCGGCAACCTGAATGCGACGCAGGCAAGAAACCTGACCACCACGCAGATCGGCGTGCTGAATGCGGCGCAGGTCGGCGCGTTGACTGGCCCGGCGCTTTCCGGACTGTCGACGGTTCAGTTGCAATCGCTGAGCACAACCAATCTGAACGCGCTCGACACGACGCAGACGCGGGCGTTGACCACGACGCAGGTGAAGGCGCTGACCGCAGCGCAGATCGCGGGTCTGCGGACAACGGATATCGGCGAGCTGAACACGACGCAGCTGAAGGTGCTGACGGGAACGCAGTTACGGGCGTTGAGCACAACCAACCTGAATGCGCTTGATGCCACGCAGAGCCAGGTGCTGACGACCAGCCAGATCTCCGCGCTGACCGCGACCCAGATCGCCGCGCTTGATACGACCGATGTTGCCGATTTGACATCGACGCAGGTCCGGGCTCTGACCGTCGCGCAGGTGGCCGCGCTCGGCACCGCCGACCTGAATGCCTTCAATACCACGCAGTTGCAGGCGCTGACGGCGACGCAGGTGCGGGCCCTGACCACGGCGCAGATCGCATCCCTGGCGACCACGGCGATCAATCTCCTGACTGCGACGCAGGTAAAGGGGCTGACTTCGACGCAGATCGGACGGCTGTCCGAATCCCAGGTCGGCGCCCTGACCGTGACCGCAATCACCGGGCTGACGGCGCCGCAGCTGCGCGCACTGAGCACCACCAACCTGAATGCGCTCAACACCGCGCAGGTGCAGGCCCTGACGACAGGGCAGGTGCGGAGCCTGACGACGACCCAGGTCGCGAGCCTGCGGGCGACCGATGCCAGCGAGCTGACGAACACGCAGATATGGGCGCTGACGGCGGCGCAGTTGCGCGCGCTGAGCACAACCGGCCTGAATGCTTTTAGCACCACGCAGGTGCAGGCGCTGACCGCGGCGCAGGTGAGGGGACTGACGACGACGCAGGTCGCGGGCCTGCGGTCCGGCGATATCGGCGAGCTGAACGCGACGCAGGTCAAGGCGCTGACCACGGCGCAGTTGCGTTCGCTGAGCACCACCAACCTGAACGCGCTCGATACGACGCAGACGCAGGCATTGACTGCGGCGCAGGTAAAGGGCCTGACGACGACGCAGGTCGCGGATCTGCGGTCCGGCGATATCGCCGAACTGGCCACGGCGCAGGTGCAGGCGCTGGCCACGGCGCAGTTGCGCGCGCTGAGCACGACCAACCTGAACGCACTCGGCACGGCGCAGACGCAGGCATTGACTGCGGCGCAGGTAAAGGGTCTGACAACCACGCAGGTCGCGGGTCTGCGCTCCAGCGACATCGATGAACTGACCACGACGCAGGTCAAGGCGCTGACCACCACGCAATTGCGGTCGGTGGGGACAGCCAGCCTGAACGCGTTCGACACCACGCAGACCCAGGTGCTGACGGCGGCGCAGGTGAAGGGGCTGACGACCACGCAGATCGCGGGGTTGGACACCACCGATATCGGCGAATTCACCACGACGCAGATCAAGAGCCTGACCACCACGCAGGTGGCGGCATTCGATCCGGCCGATGTGAACGGCCTCACCACCGCCCAGTTGCAGGCCCTGGCAACGACGCAGGTCAAGGCGCTGAGTTTAACGCAGCTGGGCGCATTCAGCGCAACGCAGGTCAAGGCGCTGACGACGGCGCAGCTCTCCGCACTGACCACGGCGCAGCGCAATGCCCTGGGCACGGCGACCATCGCCACCCTGACCACGACGCAGCTCAGGGCGCTGACCACCACGCAGATCGCGTCGCTGACTGAAACGCAGGTCGGCACCCTGACCTCGACGTCACTTTCGGCCCTCGCCCCGACCCAGGTCGCCGCCTTGACCACCGCGGCGCTGAACGCCCTGAGCGCCAGCCAGGTGCAGGCTCTGACCGCAGAGCAGATTTCCGCTCTGACCACGACGCAGATCGCGGGCCTGCGCGGCGCCGATGTTGCCGAATTCACCACGACGCAGATCAGGAGCCTGACCGCCACCCAGGTGGCGGCATTCGAGCTGGCCGATCTGAATGCCCTGACCACAAGCCAGGTCAGGGCGCTGGCGCCGACACAGCTGACGGCCCTGGGCACGGCGGCCGTGGCGGCCTTGTCCAGTACGCAGGTGGCGGCGCTGACCACCACGGTGCTGAATGCCCTGAGTCCGACGCAGCTGCGGGCGCTGACGACAGCACAGGTTTCCGCCCTGACCACGGCCCAGGTCGGGTCGCTCGATACAACGGCCATATCCGGCCTGAGCACGACGCAGCTGAGAGCGCTGAGCGCGACGCAGATCGCGGCGCTGAACGAAAGCCAGATCGGCGCCCTGGCGCCGACGGCGATTGCAGCCCTTGCCACCACTCAGGTGGCGGCCCTGACCACCGCTGCGGTGAACGCGCTGTCGACGACGCAGGCGCAGGCGCTGACGGCGGAACAGGTGGCGGCGTTGACCGCGACGCAGATTGCGGGTCTGGCGGGCACTGATATCGCCGAACTGGGCACGACGCAGCTGCGCGCCCTGACGACGGCGCAGGTTTCCGCACTGAGCACGACGCAGATCGGGTCGCTTGATACAACCGCCATCGCCAGCCTGAGCACGACGCAGATGAGAGCGCTGAGCGCGACGCAGATCGCGGCGCTGGACGAAAGCCAGGTCGGTGCCCTGGCGCCGACGGCACTGGCGGCTCTGTCCACCACGCAGGTGGCGGCCCTGACCACCGCCGCCCTGGATGCGCTGTCGACAACGCAGGCGCAGGCGCTGACGGCGACGCAGGTGGCGGCGCTGGGCACGGCGCAGATCGCCGGCCTGCGCAGCACCGATATCGGTGAACTGAGCACGACACAGCTCAGGGCGCTGACCGCGACCCAGATCGCGGCCCTGAATGAAACCCAGATCGGCGGGCTGGCCCCGACGTCCCTGACGGCCTTCGCCACCGCGCAGGTGACGGCCCTGACCACGACGGCACTGAATGCGCTGTCCACGACGCAGGCGCAGGCGCTGACGGCGGAGCAGGTTTCCGCTCTGACCACCACGCAGATCGCCGACCTGCGCGGCACCGATATCGGCGAACTGAGTACGACACAGTTACGGGCGCTGACCGTGACGCAGATCGCGGCTTTGAATGAAAGTCAGGTCAGTGCCCTGGCGCCGACGGCCCTGGCAGCGCTCGCCACCACGCAGGTGGCGGCGCTGACCACCACCGCCCTGAATGCCCTGTCGACGACGCAGACGCAGGCCCTGACGGCAGAACAGATTTCCGCGCTGACCACAGCGCAGATCGCCGGCCTGCGGACCACCGATATCGGTGAGCTGGACACCGCGCAGGTCCAGGCGCTGTCGACGACGCAGGTGGCGGCGCTGAGCACGGCGCAGCTGGATGCGCTGTCAACGACGCAGCTGCAGGCGCTGACGGCGGAGCAGGTTTCCGCGCTGAGCGCGACCCAGGTCGGGTCGCTCGATACAACCGCCATCGCCGGCCTGAGCACGACGCAGCTCCAGGCCTTGAGCACCACGCAGATCGCGGTGCTGACGGCAACTCAGGTCGGCGTGCTGGCGCCGACGGCGCTGGCGGCGCTCGCCACCACGCAGGTGGCGGCGTTGAGCACGGCGGCTCTGAATGCCCTGTCGACGACGCAAGTGCAGGCGCTGACGGAAACACAGGTTGCCGCGCTGAGCACGACGCAGATCGCCGGCCTGCGCACCACCGATATCGGCGAACTGGACACCATCCAGGTGCAGGCGCTGACGGCGACGCAGGTTTCGGCGCTGGGCACTGCCAATCTGAACGCCCTGAACACCAGCCAGGCGCAGGCGCTGACGGCAGAGCAGGTAGGGGCGCTGAGCACCACGCAGATCGCGAACCTGCAGGCTGCCGATATCGGCGAGCTGGGCACCACGCAGGTCCGGGCACTGACCACGACGCAGATCGGGGTGTTGAGCACCACGCAGGTCCGGGCGCTCGATGCAACCGCCATCGCCAGCCTGAGCACGACGCAGCTCAGGAGCCTCGGCGCGACGCAGATCGCGGCGCTGACGGAAACCCAGGTTGGTGCGCTGCTCCCGACGGCGCTGGCAGCGCTCGCCACCACGCAGGTGGCAGCCTTGACCACGACGGCGCTGAATGCGCTGTCCACCACGCAGGTCCAGGCGCTGACGGCGGAGCAGGTGGCGGCGCTGACCACGGCGCAGATCACGGGCCTGCGCAGCACCGATATCGCCGAACTCGGCACCACGCAGATCCGGGGCCTGACCGCGGCACAGGTCGCGGCGCTGAGCACCACCAGCCTGAATAGCCTGGACACGACGCAGGCCCAGGCCCTGACGGCGGAGCAGGTGGCAGCGCTGACCACGACGCAGATCGCCGGCCTGCGCAGCACCGATATCGCCGAACTCAGCACCACGCAGATCCGGGGCCTGACCACGGTACAGGTTGCGGCGCTGACGGAAACCCAGGTCGGCGCCCTGACTCCGACGGCGCTGGCGGCGCTGGCCACCACGCAGGTGGCGGCCCTGAGCACGGCGGCCCTGAATGCCCTGTCGACGGCGCAGGTGCAGGCGCTGACGGAAACGCAGGTTTCCGCGCTGACCACGACGCAGATCGCCGGCCTGCGCACCACCGATATTGCCGAGCTGGGCAGCACGCAGATCCGGAGCCTGACGGCGACGCAGGTTTCGGCGCTGAGCAGCGCTAATCTGAATGCCTTCGACACGACCCAGGCCCAGGCGCTGAGCACCGCGCAGATCGCGGCGCTGACCACGACGCAGATCACGGGCCTGCGCAGCACCGATATTGCCGAACTCGGCACCACGCAGCTCCGGGCACTGACCACCGCCCAGGTCGCGGTGCTGAGCGAAAGCCAGGTCGGCGCCCTGACCCCGACGGCGCTGGCGGCCCTTGCCACCACGCAGGTGGCGGCGCTCAGCACGACGGCGCTGAACGCCTTGAACGCCAACCAGGTCCAGGCGCTGACGGCGGAGCAGGTCTCCGCGCTGGGCACGACGCAGATCGCAGGCCTGCGCACCACCGATATCGGCGAGCTGACCACCACGCAGGTGCGGGCGCTGACAGCGACGCAGGTGGCAGTGCTCAGCACCACCAACCTGAATGCCCTGACCGCCAGCCAGGCGCAGGCGCTGACGACGGCGCAGATTGCCGCACTCAGCACCACGCAGATCGCGGGTCTGCGGACCACCGATATCGGTGAACTGACCGCCACGCAGGTGGCGGCCCTGACCACGGCACAGATCGCGGCCCTGAGCACCACCAGCCTGAATGCCTTCGACGCGACACAGGCCCAGGCCCTGAGCACCACGCAGATCGTGGCCCTGACCGCCACGCAGATCGCCGGTCTGCGCAGTACCGACATCGCCGAACTGGGCACGACGCAGCTCAGGGCCCTGACCACGGCGCAGGTCGCGACACTGAATGAAACCCAGGTCGGCGCCCTGACCCCAACGGCGCTGGCGGCCCTTGCCGCCACGCAGGTGGCGGCGCTGAGCACGACGGCGCTGAATGCCCTGAATACCAGCCAGGTCCAGGCCCTGACGGCGACGCAGGTTGCCGCGCTGAGCACGACGCAGATCGCGGGCCTGCGCACCACTGATATCGCCGAACTGGGCACGACGCAGATCAAGGGGCTGACGGCCGCGCAGCTCGCCGTGCTGGGCACCGCCAACCTGAACGCGCTGTCGACAACGCAGGCCCAGGCCCTGACGACAGAGCAGATTGCCGCGCTGAGCACGACGCAGATCGCCGGCCTGCGCACCACCGATATCGCCGAGCTTGGCACGACGCAGATCAAGGGGCTGACGGCCACGCAGCTCGCCGTGCTGAGCACCACCAGCCTGAATGCCTTCGACACGACGCAGGCGCAGGCGCTGACGGAGACGCAGGTTTCCGCGCTGAACACCACGCAGGTCGCCAGCCTGCGCACCACCGATATCGGCGAGTTTGGCACGACGCAGATCAAGGGTCTGACGGCCGCGCAGCTCGCCGTGCTCAGCACCACCAGCCTGAATGCTCTGACGACGACGCAGGCGCAGGCGCTGACCGAGACCCAGGTGGCGGCGCTGAGCACCACCCAGATCGCCGGCCTGCGCACCACCGATATCGCCGAGCTGGGCACGACGCAGATCCGAGGCCTGACGGCTGCGCAGCTTGCCGTGCTCAGCACCACCAACCTGAATGCGCTCAACACGACCCAGTCCCAGGCGCTGACGGCGACCCAGGTTGCCGCGCTGAGCACCACCCAGATCGCCAGCCTGCGTACCACCGATATCGCCGAGCTGGGCACGACGCAGATCCGGGGCCTCACCGCCGCGCAGCTTGCCGTGCTGAGCACCACCAGCCTGAATGCATTGTCGACGACGCAGGCGCAGGCGCTGACCGAGACCCAGATCGCGGCGCTGAGCACCACCCAGATCGCCGGCCTGCGCACCACCGATATCGCCGAACTGGGCACCACGCAGATCGCGGCGCTCACCGCCACCCAGGTTGGCGTGCTGAGCACCGCGCAGATCGCCGGCCTCGCCACCACGCAGGTGGCGGCGCTTCAGACCACCGACCTGAATGCCCTGAACACCACGCAGACCCGGGCCCTGACGGCGACGCAGGTGGCGGCGCTCACCACCACGCAGATCGCGGGCCTGCAGACCACCGATATCGGTGAGCTGACCACGACGCAGATCAAGGCGCTGACGGCGGCGCAGGTGGCGGTGCTCAGCACCACCAATCTGAATGCCTTTGCCACCACGCAGACGCAGGCCCTGACCGCGACCCAGGTGGCGGCGCTGAGCACGACGCAGATCGCCGGTCTGCGCACCACCGACATCGCCGAACTGGGCACGGCCCAGGTGCAGGCGCTGACGGCGGCGCAGGTGGCGGCGCTGAGCACCACCAATCTGAATGCCTTTGCCACCACGCAGGTGCAGGCGCTGACCGCGACGCAGGTGGCGGCGCTGAGCACGACGCAGATCGCCGGCCTGCGCACCACCGATATCGCCGAACTGGGCACGGCCCAGGTCAAGGCGCTGACGGCGACGCAGGTGGCGGCGCTCAGCACCACCAACCTCAATGCCCTGGTCACCACCCAGGTGCAGGCCCTTGCCACCACGCAGGTGGCGGCCCTGACCACGACCCAGATCGCCGGTCTGCGCACCAGCGATATGGCCGAGCTGGGCAGCACGCAGGTGCAGGCGCTGACGGCCACGCAACTGTCAGCGCTGAGCACCACCAATCTGAATGCCCTGAGCGGCTCGCAGACACGGGCGCTGACCACGACGCAGATACAGGGCCTGAGCACCACCCAGATCGCCGGCCTGCGCTCGACCGATATCAACGAGCTGTACCGGACGCAGCTTCAGGCATTCTCCACCGCCCAGGTGGCGGCGATCGCCACCACGGCCATCAGCGGGCTGAGCGCGAACGACATCCTGGCGTTCAGCCCGGCCCAGGCGAATGCCTTCACCTCCGCGCAGGTCTCGGCGCTGAACCGCTGGCAGTACCGCGCCTGGCTCGAGGCGCTGGCTTAAGAGGCTGGGAACAGCGCGGCGCGTCCTGCCAGCCTCCCGCTGCGACTCGCCTATCAGGCCTCTGAAATCCCATTTATCTCTGGTTACGTGGCGTGGGAATTTCACCCCCATAAGGCGAAATTCACCCATTTGAATGGCCACAAAAGGCCAGTTTTATCGGCTAACCGGCCTGGAAAGAGCGGGACCGGCGCCTTTTGGACAGGGCGGCGGGGAATCGCCCGGCAGGCTGAACGCCCGCGAACATCGCAGCATAGCTTTGAGAACATCAGTAGAATAGACCAGCAAAATCAGGGACATGCAGGGGTCGCAAGATTTTGCTGGACAATGGCAACGATATAGGAACATATGGGGTCAGAACGGCGTATAATTGCAATTCACTGGTCCCCATGAAAGGATGCCCCGCAATGTCGTCCCCCTCTCTTCGGCTCGTGGACAAGGAAAACATGGATAAGGGTAAGGCTCTGGAAGCGGCGCTCTCGCAGATCGAGCGCAATTTCGGCAAGGGCTCGGTGATGAAGCTCGGCCAGCGTCAGAGCATGGAGGTGGAGTCGATCTCCACCGGTTCGCTCGGCCTGGATATCGCACTCGGCATCGGCGGCCTGCCGAAGGGCCGCATCGTCGAGGTCTACGGTCCGGAAAGCTCGGGCAAGACCACCATCGCCCTGCATGTCGTGGCCGAGGCCCAGAAGAAGGGCGGCACCTGCGCCTTCGTCGACGCCGAACACGCGCTCGATCCGTCCTATGCCCGCAAGCTCGGTGTGAATATCGAGGAGCTGCTGATCTCGCAGCCCGATACCGGTGAGCAGGCGCTGGAAATCGCCGACACCCTGGTCCGCTCCGGCGCCATCGACGTGCTGGTCATCGACTCGGTCGCCGCCCTCGTGCCCCAGGCCGAACTGGAAGGCGAGATGGGCGACACCCATGTCGGCCTGCAGGCCCGTCTGATGAGCCAGGCGCTGCGCAAGCTGACCGCCTCGATTTCCAAGTCGAACTGCATGGTCATCTTCATCAACCAGATCCGCATGAAGATCGGCGTGATGTTCGGCAGCCCGGAAACCACCACCGGCGGCAACGCGCTGAAGTTCTACGCCTCTGTCCGCCTCGATATCCGCCGCATCGGCGCCATCAAGATCCGCGACGAGGTGGTGGGCAACCAGACCCGCGTGAAGGTGGTCAAGAACAAGGTGGCGCCCCCGTTCAAGGTGGTCGACTTCGACATCATGTATGGCGAGGGCGTCTCCAAGACCGGCGAACTGATCGACCTGGGCGTGAAAGCCAATGTGGTCGAGAAGTCGGGCTCCTGGCTCTCGTTTGATAGCCAGCGCATCGGCCAGGGCCGCGAGGCCGCCAAGGTCTTCCTCAAGGAAAACCCTGAAGTGGCCAATCGTATTGAAGCCGCGATCAAGGCCAATACCGGCATCGTGGCCGCCGCGATCGACGCCGGCCCGGATGCGGGCGAGGTCGAAGACGCGGAATAGGATTTCCCCAAGCTCAACGCCGGCAAACCACGGCGCCTGAGTTAATCTCCTCCATGGGAAAAGCCCCGGCAGCGGACCTCGCTGCCGGGGTTATTTTTTGCCTTGCGCCCATCCGCCCCGGGGCGGCCTGGCTTTTTCCACGACCGCTTGAAATGTTCGCGGAGCGTTCTAAATGGGGCATTACCAAAGCTGCTACCTTTGGTGGAAGTTTCGGTTAACGCGAAGCGGAATGAAGCGAAACGAAGCCAAACGAAGCGAAAGGAAACCGGAATGAAGCGAAACGAAGTGAAACGAAGCGGGATGAAGCGAAACGAAGCGGAATGAACCCGTCGCGAAGCCGGCTGGCCTGGCCGTGGCGGCCCGGTCGGGGCGCTGCCCGCAAAGGCGGCAATTCCGCGCCGGGGCAAGGACTTACCCTGCCGCCCCCTTCGCTGGACAGGGACGGGAGGGGACGTTAAGACAGTCCTCTTGCCGGTTTATGGCCGGTTCACGACAATCTGACCAGCAAACGACAGGGCGATCCGGCCAAGAGACAGCTCCGGAGCGCCGCCGACCAGGGGTATGAAGTCAATGTCCTCCGCCAGCGACGTCCGCCAGGCCTTCCTCGACTACTTTGCCAAGAACGGGCATAGCGTGGTCGATTCCTCGCCGCTGGTGCCGCGCAACGACCCGACCCTGATGTTCACCAATGCCGGCATGGTGCAGTTCAAGAATGTCTTCACCGGCCAGGAAAAGCGCCCCTATACCCGCGCCACCACCTCGCAGAAATGCGTGCGCGCCGGCGGCAAGCATAACGACCTCGACAATGTCGGCTACACCGCGCGCCATCACACCTTCTTCGAGATGCTCGGCAACTTCTCCTTCGGCGACTATTTCAAGGACGACGCGATCCCGCTCGCCTGGAACCTGATCACCAAAGAGTATGGCCTGCCGAAGGAAAAGCTCTGGGTCACCGTCTATCACGATGACGACCAGGCGCATGGCATCTGGAAGAAGATCGGCGTGGCCGAGGATCGCATCGTGCGCATCGCCACCTCTGACAACTTCTGGGCCATGGGCGATACCGGTCCCTGCGGTCCGTGTTCGGAAATCTTCTACGACCACGGCGACAAGATCTTCGGCGGCCCGCCGGGCAGCCCGGATGCCGATGGCGACCGCTATATCGAGATCTGGAATCTCGTCTTCATGCAGTTCGAGCAGGTGACGAAGGAGCAGCGCATCTCGCTGCCGAAACCGTCCATCGATACCGGCATGGGCCTGGAGCGCATCACCGCGGTGATGCAGGGCAAGCACGACAATTACGATATCGACCTGATGCGGGCGCTGATCGAGGCCTCGGCCGATGCCTCGCATACCGATGCCGATGGCGAGCACAAGGTGAGCCATCGCGTGGTGGCCGACCATCTGCGCTCCTCCTGCTTCCTGATCGCCGATGGCGTGCTGCCGTCGAACGAGGGCCGCGGCTATGTGCTGCGCCGCATCATGCGCCGCGCCATGCGCCATGCGCAGTTGATGGGCTGCAAGGAGCCGCTGATGCACCGCCTGGTGCCGGCGCTGGTGGGCGAGATGGGCCGCGCCTACCCTGAACTCGGCCGCGCCGAAGCGCTGATCGCCGAGACGCTGAAGCTGGAGGAAACCCGCTTCAAGCAGACGCTGGATCGCGGCCTCAAGCTGCTCGATGAAGCTACGGCCAGCATGTCGAAGGGCGACATGCTGCCGGGCGAGACCGCCTTCAAGCTCTATGACACCTACGGCTTCCCGCTCGATCTGACCCAGGATGCGCTGCGTCCGCGCGGCATCAACGTCAATCTCGACGGTTTCCAGTCGGCCATGGCCGCGCAGAAGGCCGAGGCCCGCAAGGCCTGGGCCGGCTCGGGCGAGGCGGCGACCGAGAAGGTCTGGTTCGAGACCAAGGAAGAGAAGGGCGCCACCGAATTCCTCGGCTATGACACGCAGTCTGCCGAAGGCCGCATCGATGCGATCATCGTCAACGGCCAGCCGGTCGGCGAAGCGAAGACCGGCACCGAGGTCGCCGTCGTGCTGAACCAGACGCCGTTCTATGGCGAGTCCGGCGGCCAGCAGGGCGACAGCGGGCTGATTGTGACGGCCGGCGGCGCCAGGGTCGAGGTCAGCGACACCCAGAAGAAGCTCGGCGCCCTGCATGCCCATCTTGGCAAGGTGACCGAAGGCACGCTGAAGCTGGAAGACATGGCGATCCTCACCGTGGATGCCACGCGTCGCGGCGCCATTGCGTCGAACCATTCGGCCACGCATCTGCTGCATGCGGCGTTGCGTCGCAAGCTGGGCGATCACGTGACGCAGAAGGGTTCGCTGGTTTCCCCGGATCGTTTCCGCTTCGACATCAGCCACCCCAAGCCGATCAGCGCCGATGAGGCCGCTGCCGTCGAGGCCGAGGTCAATGCGATGATCCGCCAGAACGATGCCGTGACCACGCGGCTGATGACGCCGGACGAGGCGATCAAGGCCGGCGCCATGGCGCTGTTCGGTGAGAAATATGGCGACGAGGTGCGCGTGCTCTCGATGGGCAAGCTGGAGGACGGCAAGGATTACTCGACCGAACTCTGCGGCGGCACCCATGTGAAGCGCACTGGCGACATCGCGCTGTTCAAGATCGTCAATGAAGGCGCGGTTGCCGCCGGCGTGCGCCGCATCGAGGCGCTGACCGGCGAGGCCGCGCGGCATTACTTCCTGGAACAGGAAGGCACCCTGCAGGCCGCCGCCGATGCGCTGAAGGCGCAGCCGAAAGACGTGCCGCAGCGCTTGACCGCACTGCTGGACGAGAAGCGCAAGCTGGAGCGGGAACTGTCGGAACTGCGCAAGCAGCTCGCCACCGGCGGCGGCGGTGCCGGCGCCCAGGTGAAGGATATCAAGGGCGTGAAATTCTCCGCCCGGTCGCTCGATGGCGTGCCGGCCAAGGATCTGCGCGGCATGGTCGATGCGATGAAGAAGGAAATCGGTTCCGGCGTCGTGGCGCTCACCTCGGTGGCGGACGGAAAAGTTTCTGTTGTCGTCGGCGTCAGCGCCGACCTGACCGGCAGGATCAATGCGGCCGAGCTGGTGAAGATCGCCACGCCGCTGATCGGCGGCCAGGGCGGCGGTGGCCGGCCTGACTTTGCGCAGGGCGGCGGTGCCGATCCGGCCGGCGCCGGCAAGGCGCTGGACGCCATCGCGGCCGAGATCGACAAGGCCGCATAACCGGAAAAGGCAGCTGGCGCAATGACCGAACAGGGCTGGCGCCAGGTCTGCTTCGACCTTCTGGCCGATGACCGCCGCGATGCGCGCCCCGGTCATCGCCTGACTTCCTGGCTGATCGTTATCAGCGTGCTGGCCTGCGCCGTCGCCATCATGCTGGCCACGGTGCCCGGGCTGGATGCGCCAAGCATCTTCTGGCTCGACCGCCTGCGCGAGGCGACCGATATCCTGTTCACAGCCGAGTATCTGCTGCGCATCTGGATCGCACCGGTTTATGCCCATGGCGGCCGGGTTGGCGCGGCCGCCATGCGGCGGCGCTACATGGGCTCGTTCCTTGGCGTAGTCGACCTGCTGGTGATCCTGCCCTTCTGGATCAACCTGGTCGTGCCATTCCCGCGCGACCTGTTCCTCGCCACCGAGATGTTCACGCTGTTCAAGCTGGCGCGCTACACGCCGGGTCTGGCGCTGGTCGCCGCCGTGCTGAAGCGCGAGGCACGGGGCCTGACCGCGGCGCTGGTCGCCGTCAGCGTCATGCTCGTGGTGGGTTCCTCTATCATATATGTGCTGGAGCACGAGGCGCAGCCCGAGGTGTTCGGCTCGATCCCCAAGGCGCTGTGGTGGGGTATCGTCACCGTCGGCTCGGTCGGTTACGGCGACATGATCCCGGTCACGCCGCTGGGCAAGCTGTTCAACGGCTTCATGATCGTGATCGGCGTCGGCACGATTGCCATTCCCGCCGGTCTGCTCGCGTCAGGCTTTGCCGAGGAGATCAAGCGCCGCGAATTCATGGTCACCTGGCGCGCGGTGGCGGCGCTGCCGTTGTTCGCCAAGCTGGATGCCAGTTCGATTGCCGAGATCGCCAGCCTGCTGAAAGCCCAGGTGGTGCCCAGCGGCACCGCCATCGTGCGCCGGGGCGAGCGCGCCGAAGCGATGTTCTTCATCATGGCCGGCGAGGTGGAGGTCGAGATCCTGCCCAAGCCGGTGGTGCTCGGGCCCGGCCAGCATTTCGGTGAGATCGCGCTGCTGCGGCGCACGGATCGCACGGCGACGGTCAGCGCCATCACCGATTGCCGCCTGCTGGCGCTCGAGGTGACCGACTTCCAGCGCCTGCTGCAGGTGCACCCCACCATCCGCGACCATATCGACCGCATCGCCACCGAACGGCTGGAACAGCGCGGCCAGATGGAGACCGGGCCTTCAGCCACATGAGCGCGCCGCCGCTGGGGATCATTGAGGGTTTCTACGGCCGGCCCTGGGCCTGGCAGGACCGGCTCGTCACGCTTACGCGGCTTGCCGGCCATGGTTACGGCTTCTATCTCTACGCACCGAAGGGCGATCCCTTTCTGCGTCGTCGCTGGCAGAAGGAACATCCGCCCGAAATGGCGCAGCGGCTGGCCGAACTCAGCATCCATTGCCGCAGCCTGGGCCTGCGCTTTGGCATCGGCCTCAGTCCCTATGAGCTGTATGCCAAGTTCGGCGCCGGCAAGCGCGCGGCGCTGGCGCGCAAGCTCAGCTTCCTCGACAGTCTGGGTATCGACGATCTCGCCATCCTGTTCGACGACATGCAGGGCGACCGCGACGATCTTGCCGTGCGCCAGCTTGAAATCATCGACTTCGTGGCGGCGCGGACCAAGGCCAGCCGGCTCATCGTCTGCCCGACCTACTACACCGACGATCCGATCCTCGACCAGATCTTTGGCCAGCGGCCGGCGGGCTATGTCGAATCGCTGGGCCGTGAACTCGATCCGGCCATCGCGGTGTTCTGGACCGGCGACAAGGTTTGTTCGACCGCGATTGCGCCCGACTATCTGGAAAGCGTTGGCGGCCGGCTGCGACGCAAGCCGCTGCTATGGGACAACTACCCGGTCAACGACGGGCACATGATGTCGCAATACCTTTACCTGCGCGGTTTCGACAACCGCCCGGCCGCCATCGGCGCGCAGCTTTCCGGACATGCCATCAACCCGGCCTTGCAGCCCACGCTCACCTGCATTCCGGCGCTCACGCTGGCGGCCCTGTATCGCGAAGGGGCAGGCTATCGCGCGGAGGAAGCATGGGACAGAGCGGCGAGGGAACTGCTGGGCGAAGCGTTTGCGGAACGGCTCCGCGCCGATATCGCGGCACTGCAGGATACGGGGCTGGATCAGCTGACGCCTGACCAGCAGGCCGGGCTCCGCAGTCGCTATGGCAGCATCGAGCATCCGGCAGCGTGTGAGATCGTGCAATGGCTGGACGGTGCCTTCCGCATCACGCGCGAAGAGGTCAAGGCGCAATAAAGAAAAAGGGCCGCGTCATGGACGCGGCCCTTTCGGTCCGGAATGAAGGACCGCGGCTTACGCCAGGGCCTTCTTCATATTCTCGTCGATCTTGTCCAGGAACTTCTGGGTGGTCAGCCAGGGCTGGTCCTTCGAGATCAGGATCGCCAGATCCTTGGTCATGAAGCCGGCCTCGACCGTGGAGATGCAGACCTTCTCCAGCGTATGGGCGAACTTGTCCAGATCGGCATTGCCATCCAGCTTGGCGCGATGCATCAGGCCGCGCGTCCAGGCGAAGATCGAGGCGATCGGGTTGGTCGAGGTCTCGCGGCCGGCCTGGTGTTCGCGGTAGTGGCGCGTCACTGTGCCATGGGCGGCTTCGGCTTCCACCACCCTGCCATCCGGCGTCATCAGCACGCTGGTCATCAGGCCGAGCGAGCCAAAGCCCTGCGCCACCACATCGGACTGCACGTCGCCGTCGTAGTTTTTGCAGGCCCAGACGAACTTGCCCGACCACTTGATGGCGCAAGCCACCATGTCGTCGATCAGGCGGTGTTCGTAGGTGATGCCGGCGGCCTTGAACTTGGACGAGAATTCCTGCTCGTAAACTTCTTCGAACAGGTCCTTGAAGCGGCCGTCATAGGCCTTGAGGATGGTGTTCTTGGTCGACAGGTACAGCGGCCAGCCGCGCACCAGCGAGTAGTTCATGCTGGCGCGGGCGAAGTCGCGGATCGAGTCATCCAGGTTGTACATCGCCATGGCGACGCCGCTGCCGGGGGCCTTGAAGACCTCCTTCTCGATGATCTTGCCGTCTTCGCCGACGAACTTGATGGTCAGCGTGCCCTTGCCGGGGAAGCGGAAGTCGGTGGCGCGATACTGGTCGCCAAAGGCATGACGGCCGACCACGATCGGATCGTTCCAATGCGGCACCAGGCGCGGCACGTTCTTGCAGATGATCGGTTCGCGGAAGATCGTGCCGCCGAGGATGTTGCGGATGGTGCCGTTGGGCGACTTCCACATTTCCTTCAGCTTGAATTCGGTCACGCGCTGTTCGTCCGGCGTGATGGTGGCGCATTTGACGCCGACGCCGTGTTTCAGGATCGCATGGGCGCTGTCGATGGTGACCTGGTCATTGGTCTGGTCGCGGTATTCGACGCCAAGATCGTAGTAGAGGAGATCCACATCCAGGTAGGGAAGGATCAGCTTCTCCTTGATGAACTTCCAGATGATGCGGGTCATCTCGTCGCCGTCGAGCTCGACGACCGGATTCTTGACCTTGATCTTCGCCATAAACGGGCCCCTCCACAGTCACGGTTTGCATGATTTGAGCGATGGCCCGGACCCTAGCAAAGCCGGCCGTCCGGGCAAAGCCCTTGGGGCCCGGGCGGCGGGTGGATTTAAACTCTAGGCGGGGCGAGAAAAGGTCAAACCGGCCGCTTTCGGGGCCGGGACCTGCGGATCAGATCTTGCTGGTCCGGTCCGCATGTTCCGGCGCCGGCTCGGCCAGCAGGGCGGCGATCACCGCTTCGGCATCCTCCACCACGGTATAGAGGGTGGTTGCGGTGCGGCGGGCAAAGCCGCGCTCGATCACGGTCTCGATCAGCGCCATCAGCGGATGCCAGTAGTCTTCGGTGTTCACCACCAGCACCGGCTTGTCATGCAGCTTGAGCTGCCGCCAGGTGATGACCTCGAAGAATTCGTCCAGGGTGCCCAGGCCGCCGGGCAGGGCGATGAAGGCATCCGACATTTCGACCATCATCTTCTTGCGGGTGTGCATGCTGTCGACCACATGCAGCTCGGTCAGCCCGGTATGGCCCACTTCCCAGTCATGCAGATGGTTCGGGATGATGCCGACCACTTCGCCGCCGGCTTTTAGGACGGCATCGGCCACCACGCCCATCAGGCCGATGCGGCCGCCGCCATAGACCAGCCGGATGCCGTTCTCGGCCAGGCGTTGGCCAAGGATCTGGGCCTGGGCGGTATAGACCTGGCTCTCGCCGAGGCTGGAGCCGCAATAGACGCAGACGGAACGAATGGCCATGGGGGTAATCCGGAAGGCTGAAATGGCGGTTCAAAGGGTGGGGATGGGTAGCTGATTCCGCCCCCGGATACCAGCGGAAAAGCCCGGTCGCCGCCGGACGAAAGGCCGGGACCGGCGGCTCTAAAATTTTCGTGAGGATGAAAGGGTTTGTCGTCTGTCCGCCCATGAACCGGGTATAGATGGAGTTGGCCCGGACAGCAGACGGGTCTCAATCGAGGGGACTAAACATGGCAATGTGGCATAAGGCCATCCTGGCGGCAGCGCTCGGTCTGGCAGTGGCATCCGCAGGCGGCTACGCCTGGGCCCAGGCGGACGCGATCAAGGCCCGCAAGGACGGTTTCCAGGTCTTCCGCGTTTCGGCGGGGGCGATCAAGAAGGTGGTGGACGATAACGGCCCGGCCTCGGCTGCCGTCGCGCCGGCCGAAGCCATCGCCGCCCAGGCCGGCAAGCAGCTCCAGCACTTCCCGGCCGGCTCCGACAAGGGCGAGACCAAGGCCAAGCCGGACATCTGGACCAACTGGGCCCAGTTCGAGGCCAACATGAAGGATCTGGAATCCAAGGCTGCGGCGGTGGCGACCGCTGCCAAGGCTGGCGACATGAATGCGGTGAAGGCGGGCTTCGGCGCCATGGGCGCGTCCTGCGGCACCTGCCACAAGGCCTTCCGCATGGACTGACCGTTCCGCAGGGAATGGCAAAAGGCGCGGCTCAAAGGCCGCGCCTTTTTTATTTGACCGGGCTTTACTTGATCAGGCGCAGGCCGCCGAAAACCACGATCAGGCAGAGGGCGAAGAGCGCCAGGGCCAGCAGCGGATGGCCGCCCGGCGCATCGGCTGCGGCCACAGCCTGCTTGCGGCCGGTCACCATCGGGGTCACCAGGTTTTCCTTCTTTACCGTCAGGTAAAAGATCGTAGACAGCAGATGCACGGCGATCACCGCGAGCAGGGCCCAGATCGCCAGCCGATGGGTGGTGCTGAGCAGGGCGCTGGTGCTGGTGGCCACCTTGGAATAGAGCGGCCCCTCGGTGAAGATGTCGTCGCTGGTGAACAGGCCGGTCACCGCCTGCAGCAGCAAAAGCGCCAGCATGGCCAGCACGGCATAGCCGCCGACCGGGTTATGGCCGATATATTTCGGCCCCGGCCGGCCGAAGAGGGTGCCCAGATAGCGCAGGCCCGCCATCGGCCCGGCGACGAAATCGCTGAACCGGGCATACCGGTTGCCGGCAAAGCCCCAGATCAGCCGGAACAGCACCAGCGCCAGCACCACCTGGCCCAGGGTCATATGCAGGTCGAGCTTGCCCTGCCAGCCGGTGAAGACCATGGCCACCACCAGGGCGACCAGGGCCCAGTGGAACAGCCGGGTGGGGAGGTCCCAGACCCGGATCGAGGCGGTTTGGGGTGAACCG
Organism: Ferrovibrio sp. GW821-FHT12E11; assembly: GCF_058806975.1. NCBI lineage: Bacteria > Pseudomonadati > Pseudomonadota > Alphaproteobacteria > Rhodospirillales > Rhodospirillaceae > Ferrovibrio > Ferrovibrio sp. GW821-FHT12E11. The sequence continues at coordinate 498,816 of NZ_JBXAQG010000001.1, read as the reverse complement.
GCGGGGCCGGCAGACGTTTCAATGCTCATGGGGGCAACGATCAGGGCTGGTGAAATTCAGTAAGGATTTGCAAATCTTGGGCAAGTTAGAGGAGTTGCGGGTCCTCTGACGAGGACTTAATCTCACCCGTCGTTCACAATAAAGCTAGCCGGGAAAATCGAGTGCGAGGCAGTCGTTTCTTCTTCATCCTTCTCGGCGTCGCTGTTCTGGGCATCCTGGCGGTGATTTTCTTCGGCGCCGATCCCAACAAGCGCGGCATGACCCCGACGGCGAATATCCCGCCGCCGCCGGTTCCCGCAGCCCCCGTTGCACCGTCGCCCGACAGCGTGGCCAAGGCCCCGCCAAGCTTCGATGTGGTGCGCATCAGCCGCAACTGCACCTCCGTTTTCGCCGGCCGCGCCATGGCCGGTTCAGTGGTGGTGGTGAAGGCCGGCCAGCGCGAACTGGGCCGCGTCACCGCCGATACCCGCGGCGAATGGGTGCTGGTGCCCGATCTGCCGCTGGAACGCGGCAACCAGGAATTCATGCTGGAATCGCAGATGCAGGGCCAGGAGCCGATCAAGGCTGAAGCCAGCGTTGTCGCCGTCGTGCCGGAATGCCAGCCGGGCGAGGGCGGCGAGCAGGCGATTGCCGTGCTGACGCCGCTGAAAGGCGCCAGCCGCCTGCTGCAGCGTCCCGATGGCGCAATTGATCCGGCGCGCAAGGGCCTGTCGCTGGATGCCATCGAATACGATCAGGCCGGCAACCTGATCCTGTCGGGCCGCGCCCAGCCGGGTTCCACCGTGCAGGTCTATCTGAACAACGAGCCGATCGGTGTCGCCAATGCCGACGACAAGGGCCGCTGGAGCCTGAAGCCGGACAAGGCCGTCGATCCCGGCATCTATTCGCTGCGCGTCGACCAGGTCGAACAGGCCGGCGGCAAGGTGGCTTCGCGCCTGGAGCTGCCGTTCAGCCGGGCCCGGCCCGAGGACATCCAGCTGAACGCCGATGGCAGCAGCGTGGTGGTCCAGCCCGGCAACAGCCTGTGGCGCATCGCCCGACAGGTTTATGGCCAGGGGCCGCTCTATACCGAGATCTACCGCGCCAACCAGGGCAGCATCGTCGACCCGGACATGATCTATCCGGGCCAGATCTTTGCCCTGCCGCGCGAGGGCCGTCAGGCGCCGCCCAAGGCGAACTGACCGCGGAAATGCAGCAATGCCGCCGCTTCTTCCGTGCCTTAACGGGGGAGCGGCGTCGCGCTACACTGATCGCATGATCGGATTTGCCATACCCTGCGCGGCCCCGCTGCCCCGGACCCTGGTTTCGTGACCATGGAAGCCCCCGTTGCACGGCAGGGTGCCCCCCACGGCGTCCCCGCCCGGGGCGCGCCGCCGACCTTTGCGGCCATTGACCTGGGCACCAACAATTGCCGGCTGCTGATTGCGCGGCCGCTGCGCGATGGCTTCCGGGTCATCGAGGCGTTTTCGCGCATCGTCCGTCTGGGCGAAGGCCTGAGTATTTCCGGCCAGCTGTCCGATGCCGCCATGGCGCGCACCATCGAAGCCCTGAAAATCTGTTCCGAGAAGATGGCGCGGCGCAATGTGGACGTGGCGCGCGCCGTTGCCACCGAAGCCTGCCGCCGTGCCGGCAACGGCGCGGAATTCCTGCATGAAGTGCAGAGCGCCACCGGCATCAAGCTCGACATCATCTCCAGCCAGGAAGAAGCACGGCTGGCGCTGACCGGCTGCGCGCCGCTGCTGGAGCCGCCGCATCGCCAGGCCATCGTGTTCGATATCGGCGGCGGCTCGACGGAAATCCTCTGGGCCCGCCTGCATGGCGGCGGCCGCACCGAGGTGATCGACTGGATTTCGCTACCCTTCGGCGTCGTCAACCTGACCGAGCGCTTCGGTGCCGGCCATACCGACAGCGGCACCTATCAGCAGATGATCGACGAAGTGGCCACGGCGCTGCAGCCCTTCGAGGACAAGCACAAACTGTCGCAGCAGCTGACTGACAACAATATGCAGGTGCTGGGGACCTCGGGCACCGTCACCACGTTGGCTGGCCTGCTGCTCAACCTGCCGCGCTACGAGCGTCGCCTGGTTGATGGCTGCTGGCTGGATTATGCCAAGGTGATGGCGCAGTCGCGGCTGCTGGCCTCGCAGAGCGTGCCGGAACGGGCGCTGTATCCCTGCATCGGCGAGGAACGTGCCGATCTGGTGGTGGCGGGTTGCGCCATTCTGGAAGCCCTGTACAAGTTCTGGCCGACCGAACGCCTGCGTGTCGCCGATCGCGGCGTGCGCGAGGGCGTGCTGGTCGAACTGATGCGCCAGCGCAGGAGATACTGATGCCGCCGCGCAAAGCCGGCCCCAAAGTCAAAGTGAAAACCGCGCGTGGCCGCACTGTCGGCTCGGCGAAATGGCTGCAGCGTCAGCTCAACGATCCCTATGTTGCTGCCGCCAAGGTGGATGGCTGGCGCAGCCGCGCGGCCTTCAAGCTGATCGAGCTGGATGACAAGTACAAACTGCTGAAGCCCGGCATGCGCGTGCTCGATCTGGGGGCGGCGCCGGGCGGCTGGACGCAGGTGGCGGTCAAGCGGGTGAAGTCGCAGGACAAGGGCCCGGGTGCGGGCGGCGGCTTCGTCCTGGGCGTGGATATCAACCCGGTCGATCCGATCCCGGGCGCGTCCCTGTTGCTGCAGGATTTCCTGGCCGAAGGCGCCGAAGAGGCGGTGATCGATGCGCTGGGCGGCAAGGCCGATCTGGTGCTGTCGGACATGGCGGCGCCGGCCACCGGTCATCGCCAGACCGACCATATCCGCATCATGATGCTATGCGAGGTGGCGCTGGATTTTGCCACCCGCGTGCTCAATCCCGGCGGCGGCTTCCTGGCCAAGGTGCTGCGCGGCGGTACCGAGAATGACCTGCTCACCATGATGAAGCGGGATTTCCGCACCGTGCGGCATGTCAAACCGCCGGCTTCAAGGGCGGATTCGGCGGAATCTTACGTCATCGCCAGCGGTTTTCGTGGCTAACAGCCCATAATCCCTGCCTATTTCGAGGCTGGACCGGGCGGCAAAGACGGTCTATATCCTCCGCGGCAAGACACCCACTCCCAGTCAGGAGCCGCCTTGCCAATGACCGCGCCGGAGCTTTCCGAGCCCGCGGTGGACCCGGCATACCTTGCCGCCACCCCCTACATCGACAGCGATCATGCGGCCGTGCGCGCCCTGGCGCGCGAAGCAGTGGGGGATGAGACGGATCCGAAGGTAAAGGCGATCCGGCTGTATTACGCGGTGCGCGACCGCTTCCTCTACGATCCCTATGCCGTCGACGTGACGCCCGAAGGCATGCGCGCCTCCAATGTGATTGCCAAAGGCCATGGCTTCTGCGTCAACAAGGCACTGCTGCTGGCCGCTGCCGCCCGGGCCGAGGGCATCCCGGCGCGTCTCGGCCTGGCCGATGTGAAGAACCATCTGGCCACGGCGCGCCTGCGCGCCCAGATGGGCACCGATATCTTTTACTATCATGGCTTTGCCGAGCTGTTTCTGGACGGTAAGTGGGTGAAGGCGACGCCGGCCTTCAACCTAGCGCTCTGTGAGAAATTCCGCGTGCTGCCGCTGGAATTCGATGGCGAAACGGACTCGGTGTTCCATCCGTTCGACGCCGACAACCGGCGGCATATGGAATATGTGGCCGACCGCGGTAGTTATGCCGACATGCCCTTCGATGAATGGCGCGACGCCATGCTGACCCATTACCCCGACCTCTGGCGCATCGACCGTGCTGGTGGAGATTTCGCGGCGGAAGCCGCGGTGGAAGCCGATAACAACAATAAAACCTCGCCCAGATCGCGTTAAGGAGCCTTCGATGCAGTTCCGTGAAGCCTATACATTCGATGACGTGCTGCTCGAGCCGGCGGCATCCAGCGTGCTGCCCACCGAAGTGGATACGCGTACGCGCCTGACCCGCAGCATCGAACTCGGTATTCCGCTGCTCTCGGCGGCGATGGACACAGTGACCGAAAGCAAGATGGCGATTGCCATGGCGCAGGCCGGCGGCATGGGCGTGATCCACAAGAACCTGACCATCGAGGAACAGGCCCGCGAAGTCACGGCTGTGAAGAAGTTCGAGAGCGGCATGGTGGTCAATCCGCTGACCATCCGCCCCAATGAGACGCTGGCCGATGCGCTGGCGCTGATGGAGCGCTATGGCATCCACGGCATTCCGGTGACCGAGACCCATGGCGGCAAGCTGGTCGGCATTCTGACCAATCGCGATGTGCGTTTCGCCTCCAACATGCTGCAGCCGGTCCACGAACTGATGACCAAGAGTCCGCTGATCACGGTGCGCGAAGGCGTATCCAGCGGCGAGGCCAAGAGGCTGCTGCACCAGCATCGCATCGAGAAGCTGCTGGTGGTGGACGAGGATTATCGCTGCGTCGGCCTGATCACCGTGAAGGATATCGAAAAGGCCCGCCTGCATCCGAATGCCGTGAAGGACGAACAGGGCCGCCTGCGCTGCGCCGCCGCCGTCTCCACTGGCGCTGATGGCCTGGAGCGCGCCCAGGAACTGATGAACAGCGGTGTTGACGTGATCATCGTCGATACGGCGCATGGTCATTCCAGCCGTGTGCTGGAAACCATCACCGCGATCAAGAAGGTGTCGAACCGCACCCAGGTGATCGGCGGCAATGTCGCCACCGCGGAAGGCACCAAGGCGCTGATCGATGCCGGCGTCGATGCCGTCAAGGTCGGTATCGGTCCGGGCTCGATCTGCACCACGCGCATCGTCGCCGGTGTCGGTATCCCGCAGCTGACGGCTGTGGTGGATGCCGTTGCGGTGGCGGCGAAGTCCGGTGTCCCGGTGATCGCCGATGGCGGCATCAAGTTCTCGGGCGACGTGGCCAAGGCGATCGCCGCCGGCGCCAGCGCCTGCATGATCGGATCGCTGCTGGCCGGTACCGACGAGGCGCCGGGCGAGGTCTTCCTCTACCAGGGCCGCTCCTACAAATCCTATCGCGGCATGGGCTCGATCGGCGCCATGGGCCGCGGCTCGGCCGACCGCTACTTCCAGCAGGAAGTGAATGACAAGCTGAAGCTGGTGCCGGAAGGCATCGAGGGCCGCGTCGCCTACAAGGGCCAGGCCGGGGCCATCCTGCATCAGCTCGTCGGCGGCCTGCGCGCCGCCATGGGCTATACCGGCAACGGTACGCTGGAGGCCATGCGCACCAACTGCCGCTTTGTCCGCATCACCTCGGCCGGCCTGCGCGAAAGCCATGTGCATGATGTGGCGATCACCCGCGAGGCACCCAACTACCGGCAGGAGGGTTGAGGTCTCCATGACGCCTGCGGCGCGGCTCGCCGCCAGCATCGAGATCATCAGCGAAATCCTGCAGCGCGCCGCTGCCGCTGACCGTGTGGTCACCGACTGGCAGCGGCGCAGCCGTTTTGCCGGTTCGAAGGATCGCCGGGCGGTGAGCGAAACCGTCTATGCCGTGCTGCGCGAACAGGGCATGCGGCGCTGGCGTATCGAGCAGACCGGCGCCGAGCTGACACCACGTCTCCTGGTCTTTGCCGATGCGTCCACGCCGCCGCATGTCTGGCGGCAGCTCTGTGCCGATGGCGGCTACGGCCCGCCGCCGCTGGACGAGACCGAAACCGCGGCGCTCCTGCGCCTGCCGTCCGATGAAGACGCGCCGCTCTGGGCGCGCGCCAATCTGCCGCCGGCAGTGGCCGATATGGTGCAGGCCACATTCGGCAGCGATACCGAGATGGAGCTGGCGGCGCTGAATGGCCGCGCACCGCTCGACCTGCGCGTCAACACGCTGAAGAGCAATCGCGAGCTGGTGCTGGAACAGTTGCGCGCCGATGGCATCGCTGCGGCTGCCACGCCGCTGTCGCCGATCGGCATCCGCATCCCCGAGCGCGTGCGCCTGGACATGAATTCGCTCTATCGCGACGGCCTGATCGAGCCGCAGGACGAGGCGGCCCAGCTCGCCGGCCTGCTGGTCGATGCGCGGCCCGATGAACTGGTGATCGATCTCTGCGCCGGCGCCGGCGGCAAGACGCTGCTGCTGGCAGCAACCATGCGCAACCAGGGTGAAATCCAGGCCGCCGACAACGACCAGCGGCGGCTGGAGCGGCTGGTGCCGCGGCTGGATCGCGCCGGCGCTCGCAATATCGTGATCCATGATGCCGATGCGCTGCCGCAACTGCTGGGCGCGTTCGAGGGCCGGGCTGATCGCGTGCTGCTGGATGTGCCCTGTTCGGGCAGCGGCACCTGGCGGCGCAATCCGGAAGCGCGCTGGCGCTACGATCCGGCCAGCCTGGACGAGGTTTTGCGGCGTCAGCGCGGCCTTCTCAGCGATGGCGCGCGGCTGGTGAAACCGGGCGGCCGGCTGGTCTATGCGACCTGTTCGATCCTGCCGGCCGAGAATGGCGACCAGGCCGACTGGTTCCTGGAGCATCACGGTGAGTTTACGCCGCTGCCTCTGGCCGATGCCTGGCCGCCGGGTGTAACCGATCAACGCATACGTTCCGGCGACCGTCTCAGCCTCACCCCGTACCGGCATGGCACCGATGGTTTCTTTGCCGCCGCATTCCGGAGGCAGGCATGAGCGGCCAGGAACGGCATCTTTGCGAGGAGCCTGTCCATGTCCCGTCTCTCGATCTCCCGTTTCACCCTGGCCCTGCTGGCGAGCCTGCTGATTGCGGCACCGGTCTTCGCCGCCGGCGGCAGCGATCCGGCACCGGCCGCCAAGTCGGTCGATCCGAATTTCACCGAGGGCAAGAAAGCCATCGACGCCAAGGACTGGGCGAAAGCCATTCCGCTGTTCGAGCAGGTGGTGGCCAAGGATGCGCAGAATGCCGACGCCTTCAACTGGCTGGGCTATGCCTGGCGCAACCAGGGCAACTACGACCAGTCCTTTGCCTTCTATGCCAAGGCGCTGGCGGTCAATCCACGGCATCGCGGCGCCCACGAATATGTGGGCGAGGCCTATCTGAAGGTGAACAATCTGGAAAAGGCCGAGGAGCATCTGAAGCGGCTCGACAGCCTGTGCACCTTCGGCTGCGCCGAATACACCGAACTGAAGGCCAAGATCACCGCCTACAAGGCTGCCAAGCCGAGCTGACCGGCTCGGTCCGCCCGTCCAACCGGGCCATCCGGACCCCGGCTTCGGCCGCGGCGAGGGTGGCCCCCGTCGGGCCGGCCGGGATATACTGGCGGCCCCATCAAGGAGCCGTGCCATGATCCGTTCCGGTCACCGTTTCCCCCGTATTTTCCTGGCTGCTGTTCTGGCGCTGGCCCTGCCGGCCGCGCCGGTGTTCGCCATGGGCAACAACGATCCCGGAGCCGGCATGCCCAAGGCCGCCGATCCGAATTTCACCGAAGGCAGGAAGGCCATCGACGCCAAGAACTGGACGGTCGCCATCGACCTGTTCCAGAAGGTGGTGGCCAAGGACGCGAAGAATGCCGACGCCTTCAACTGGCTCGGCTATGCCCAGCGCAACCAGGGCGACTATGACAAGGCCTTCGCCGCCTATGGCAAGGCGCTGGAACTCGATCCCAAGCATCGCGGCGCGCATGAATATGTCGGCGAGGCCTATCTGAAAGTGAACAACCTGGCGAAGGCGGAAGAGCATCTCAAGACGCTGGATGCGCTCTGCACCTTCGGCTGTGCCGAACTGACCGAACTGAAAACCAAGATCGCTGCCTACAAGGCGGCCAAGCCGAGCTGACGTCCCCGCGCCAGCCCGCACCACGACAAGCAGAGGAGCTTTAAACGCCGATGGCGGAGCGCATTCTTATTATCGATTTCGGATCCCAGGTCACCCAGCTGATCGCGCGCCGCGTTCGTGAATCCGGTGTCTATTGCGAGATCGTACCCTTCCAGAAGGCGGACAAGTGCCTGGACCTGGTGAACGATCACGGCACGCTGAAGGGCATCATCTTCTCCGGCGGGCCGGCCTCCACCACGGAAGAATTCTCGCCGCGCGCGCCGGAAGGCGCCTTCAAGCTCGGCCTGCCGATCTTCGGCATCTGCTATGGCGAACAGACCATCTGCATGCAGTTGGGCGGTAGTGTCGAGACCGGCCATCATCGGGAATTCGGCCGCGCCTTCCTCGAGATCAAGGACGACTGCGACCTGTTCGACGGCGTCTGGGCCAAGGGCGAGAAGCACCAGGTCTGGATGAGCCATGGCGACAAGATCACCGAGATCCCGACCGGCTTCCGCGCCGTCGGCGTCAGCGATGGTTCGCCCTTTGCCGCCATCGCCGACGATGTGCGCAAGATCTACGCCGTGCAGTTCCACCCGGAAGTGATGCACACGCTGGACGGCGCCAAGCTGCTGCGCAATTTCGTGCGCAAGGTAGCCGGCTGCTCGGGCGAATGGACCATGAAGGGCTTCCGCAACGAGGCCATCGCCAAGATCCGCGAGCAGGTCGGAAAAGGGCGCGTGATCTGCGGCCTCTCCGGCGGCGTGGATTCTTCCGTCGCGGCCGTGCTGATCCATGAGGCGATCGGCGAGCAGCTAACCTGCGTCTTCGTCGACCACGGCCTGCTGCGCAAGGGCGAGGGCGAGGAGGTCGTCCGCCTGTTCCGCGACCATTACAACATCCCGCTGATCCACAACGATGCGTCGGCGCTGTTCCTGAGCAAGCTGGCCGGCATCAGCGATCCGGAAACCAAGCGCAAGACCATCGGTGGCCTGTTCATCGATGTCTTCGAGGCGGAAGCCAAGAAGATCGGCGGCGCGCAGTTCCTGGCCCAGGGCACGCTCTACCCGGACGTGATCGAGAGCATCAGCTTCTCCGGCGGCCCCAGCGTCACCATCAAGTCGCATCACAATGTCGGCGGCCTGCCGGCGCGCATGAACATGCAGCTGGTCGAACCGCTGCGCGAGCTGTTCAAGGACGAAGTCCGCATGCTGGGCCGCGAGCTCGGCCTGCCGGAATCGCTCGTCGGCCGGCATCCCTTCCCGGGACCTGGCCTGGCGATCCGCATTCCGGGCGACATCACCAAGGAAAAGCTCGACCTGCTGCGCGAGGTGGATGCGGTCTATCTCGACGAGATCCGCAAGTCCGGCCTTTACGACCAGATCTGGCAGGCCTTCGCCGTGCTGCTGCCGGTGCGCACCGTCGGCGTGATGGGCGACGGCCGCACCTACGACCAGGCCTGCGCCCTGCGCGCGGTGACCTCCACCGACGGCATGACGGCGGATTACTACCCATTCCCGCATGACTTCCTCGGCCGCGTCGCCACCCGCATCATCAACGAGGTGCGCGGCATCAACCGCGTGACCTACGACATCACCTCCAAGCCGCCCGGCACGATTGAGTGGGAATAAGGCGGATTCGGAAATTTCAGTTAGTGCAGATCCATGATTCGTCTCGATAACGTCAGCAAGCAGCACGGCCATCAGATCCTGTTCATCGATGCGTCGATGGGCCTCCAGAAGGGGGAGAAGGCCGGGCTGGTCGGGCCGAATGGCGCCGGCAAGTCGACCCTGTTCCGCATGATCGTCGGCGAGGAAAAACCCGACGATGGCCAGGTGGCGATCGATACCGGGATGACCATTGGCTATTTCAACCAGGATGTCGGCGAGATGTCCGGCCAGAGCGCTGTTTCTGCCGTGATGGATGGCGTCGGCCCGGTGAGCGCGCTGGCCGCCGAAATGGCGCAGCTCGAGGCCGCGATGGTCGATCCGGACCAGGCCGACCAGATGGACGCCATCATCGAGCGCTATGGTGAGGTGCAGGGGCGCTTCCAGGAACTGGATGGCTATGCGCTGGAAGCGAAGGCGCGCGAGGTGCTGGCGGGCCTGAGCTTCAGCCAGGAGCGCATGGACGGCGATGTCGGGCTCTTGTCCGGCGGCTGGAAGATGCGTGTGGCGCTGGCTCGTATTCTGTTGATGCGGCCCGATGGGATGCTGCTCGACGAACCGAGCAACCATCTCGACCTTGAAAGCCTGATCTGGCTCGAAGCCTTCCTCAAGGATTATGACGGCGCGTTGCTGATGACCTCGCATGATCGCGAGTTCATGAATCGTATCGTCGGCAAGATCGTCGAGATCGACGGCGGTTCGCTCACCACCTATTCGGGGAATTACGATTTCTACGACCAGCAGCGGGCGCTGAACGAAAAGCATCGCCAGGCGCAGTTCGAGCGCCAGCAGGCCATGCTGGCCAAGGAGATCAAGTTCATCGAGCGTTTCAAGGCGCGCGCCTCGCATGCTGCGCAGGTGCAGAGCCGGGTGAAGAAGCTCGACAAGATCGAACGCGTCGAGCCGCCGCGGCGGCGTCAGGCGGTGCAGTTTGAATTCCGGACGCCGCCGCGCTCGGGCGAGGACGTGGCCAACTTCCGCGACGTGCACAAGAGCTATGGCAGCCTGTCGATCTACACAGGGCTGGATTTCCAGGTGCGCCGCAAGGAACGCTGGTGCATCCTGGGTGCCAACGGCGCCGGCAAATCCACCCTGCTGAAACTAATCGCCGGCGATACCAAGCCAGACCAGGGTACGGTGGCGCTGGGCAGCAGCGTGAAGATGGGCTATTTCGCCCAGCATTCGATGGACCTGCTGGACGGCGACGACACGATTTTCGAAACGCTCGACAAGTCATTCCCGCAGGCCGGACAACCGGCGCTGCGCACGCTGGCCGGCTGCTTCGGCTTCTCCGGCGACGATATCGAGAAGACCTGCCGCGTGCTGTCGGGCGGCGAGAAGGCGCGTCTGGTGATGGCCAAGATGCTGTACGACCCGCCGAACTTCCTGGTGCTCGACGAACCGACCAACCATCTCGACATGGCGACCAAGGAAATGCTGGTGGCGGCGCTGGCGGATTTCGAGGGCACCATGTTGTTCGTGTCGCATGACCGCCATTTCCTCGCGGCGCTGTCAAACCGCGTGCTGGAACTGACGCCCGAAGGCGTGCACCAGTTCACTGGCGGCTATACCGAATATGTGGCGCGCACCGGCCAGGAAGCACCGGGGCTGCATCCTGGCGGCTAGTCAGCAGGTGAGGCGGCATTCTGAGGCGTTAGACGGGGGAGCGGCATGAATCCATTTCCAGAAGACATTTTCACCGAACCGGAGGATGTCGATCCCGACACCCTGGCGAATCTGGGCCCGCTGCGCCGGCTCGCCGGTGTGTGGGAAGGCAAGAAGGGCATCGACCTCAATCCGAAGGCCGATGGCCCGGAGCGCCGGCAGTATCTCGAACGCATCGAGATGCAGCCGATTGATCCGCAGGCCAACGGGCCCCAGCTGCTCTACGGCCTGCGCTACCACGTGCACGTCAACACGCCGGAAGAAGACATCACCTTCCACGACCAGACCGGTTACTGGCTGTGGGAACCGGCGACCGGCCTGGTGATGCAGACGCTGGCCATCCCGCGCGGCCAGACCGCGCTGGCGGTCGGCCAGGCAAAGCCCGATGACCTGAGCCTGGTGGTCAACGCCACGCGCGGCCAGACCAATTACGGCATCTGTTCCACCGATTTTCTCGAATACGCCTTCCGCACGGATTCCTACCGCCTCGAAATCACCTTCGACGCGGACGGCAGCTGGAAATACGTGTCAGACACCATGCTGATGGTGCGCGGGCGCAGCGAGTTGTTCCGGCATCGCGATGTGAACCGGCTGGTGAAGGTGGCGGAACCGCAGCCAAACCCGCTGCTGCTGCGGCAGAGGGAAAAAACCGCATGAGCGCCGCCAAAGCTACATCCCCCTCGAAGCTGATCGACGCGAAGATCAAGGCGCTCGGCGACTGGCGTGGTGAGACGCTCGCCCATGTCCGCGCGCTGATCAGGGCGGCTTTGCCGGACGTGGTCGAGACGGTGAAGTGGCGCGGCGTGCCGGTGTGGGAGAGCAACGGCATCCTCTGCACCGGCGAGACCTACAAAGCAGTCGTGAAGCTGACCTTCGCCAAGGGCGCATCGCTTGACGATCCCAAGGGCCTGTTCAACGCCAGCCTTGAGGGCAATACCCGGCGCGCCATCGATATCCCCGAGGGCGGCAAGCTTAATGCCACGGCTTTCAAGGCGCTAATCCGCGCCGCCGCTGCGCTAAACGCTTCGGCGCGCACGAAGAAGGCCCCGAAGCGCGCCAGCTAGAGCATCAGGCCCTTGAGCAGCTCTTCGGACGGCACAGTCAGCAGGCCGTCGGCTTTCAGCATGACGAATCCGTGCAATTGGGCCCAGATCGCATAGGCGGCGAGACGGGTATGTTTCGACGCGCCCTCGCTTACGCGGTCCAGCAGCGGCTGGAAACTTGCCCAGGCCGCGGTCTTCAGGTCGCTGCCTTCCGCCGCCTCGGCGGCGAGACTGGAAGCGAACATCAGGCGATAGAGCTGCGTATGCTCCTCCCCGAACCGGAGATAGGCGGTGCAGATTCGCTTGATGGCGCCGACCTTTGAGCCCGCTTCTGAAGCGGCCTGCAACACGCCCGTGAAAGCCTCGAATGCATCGGTTGCCACCGCGGCGAGAAGCTCGTCGCGGTGCGCGAAATGGCGATAGGGCGCCGATTGCGCCACGCCGGCCCTGCGCGCCAGCGACGCCAGGGACAGGGTTTGCGCGCCATGGGTAGCGATTTCGTGCCGCGCCGCCTCCAGCAGGGTCCGGCGCAAGTCGCCATGGTGATAGGCGTCACGTTTGCTTTTGATCGTCGGCTTTTTCATGTGATAGGCAATAACATTTTTCTTGATCCACGGTCAACCGGGTGTATGTGATTGCTTATCACATCAGGAATGATGCTGATTTTCATCCACACAAGGAAAGGAATGTCACATGACCACTCAGTCCAATCACGAAACGGCGGTTGACCGCCGCTTGGTCCTCCGGGCTACCGGTGCGGCGGCCCTCATCGGCGGTCTGGGGCTCACGGCTCTGCCGGCCGCTGCCCAGACCGTCCGGCAGAGCGCGGGAGATGCCGCGCCGCTGGGGGCGCGCCTGCAGGGCGTCCAGCATTTCGGCCTCACGGTGCAGAACATGGACCGTGCCTATGCCTTCTACACGGAAGTGCTGGGCGGCACGGAGGTGATGCGCGATGGAGATTTCTACGGCGAGCGGATTCACAACACGCTGCTGACCGACCAGGAAATCGAAGCTCGGGTGCGCCGGGTTAATCCGCAGACGATCGGTGTGCCTGACCTGCGGAGCGGCGCGCAGCGCCTGGATGTGCGCTTCATCCAGTTCGACAATGTCGTGATCGAACTCCTGCAGTACCGCGATGCGACCCAGCCGACGGGCAGCGGCAATGCTTTCGCCGAACCGCTCGACCATATGAGTCCGGCGTTTCCGCGCATGATGCATATCTGCTTCCATATCCGCGACGATGTCGATTTCAATCGCTTCATCGCCGATCTTGAAGCGGAATCCGCGCGACGCGGGATGACGCAGGTCAGGGCCAACCGGGTGGTCACCGTCGCCACCGAGCCGGAGCGCCTGGCCACGCCGATCGAGGCCAACAGCAACGGGATCACGGAAGGCCAGTCGAACGGGTGGCGCCTGATCTATTGCAAGGGCCCGGAGGGCGAGCAGCTCGAGTTCGTCCAGGCCCTGGGCCCGGTCAAGCGCCTGTTCGATCGTGCGCGCGACGCGCGCCGGAATATCTGAGAAAGACAAGGAGAAACCCCAATGTCCTATACATCACTCAAATACGCCGCCGCGATTGCGATCTCGGCAAGCGCGATCTCTGTCCCGGCGCTGGTCAGTCATGCGGAACCGCAAGGTGTGACGAAGCAGGCCACTGTCCGCTATGGCAACATTCCGGCTGGTGCCTATGCGGTCGTTGCAGAGGTTCGGGCAAAAGCCGGCAAGGAGAACGAACTGCGTGAAGCGACGTTACCGCTCGTGGCGCAGGTCCGGAACGAGCCGAACAACATCGTCTACGTCCTGCATGAGGATCGCGCCGCGCCCGGGCATTTCGTGTTCTACGAAATCTTCGCCACCGAGGCCGACTTTGTAGCGCATAACGCCACGCCGCATGTCCAGGCCTGGTTTGCCCGCCTGCCCGAGCTGGCCGAAGGCGGGGTGACCGTCACGCATATGCAGGTGCGGGGGAATGCGCTGTAGCCGATACAGAGTGGCCGGTATGAAAGGGAGGCAAAGGCCTCCCTTTCTTCTGGATGAGCTGGTGTCCGCTCATCTCACGCCTTCGCCGGAATCCGCGCGATTACCTTGAGCTCGAAGTCGAAGCCGGCCAGCCAGGTGACGCCCACCGCGGTCCAGGTCGGATAGGGTGGTTCGCCGATTTCCGCGTCGCGGACCTTCAGCACGGTGTCGAACTGTGTTTGCGGATCGGTGTGGAAGGAGATGACGTCGATGACGTCGTCGAAACTGCCGCCCGCCGCCGCCAGCACGGCCTTCAGATTGGCGAAGGCGCGCCGCACCTGATCCTCGAAGACCGGTTCGGGTGAGCCGTCGTCGCGGCTGCCGACCTGGCCCGAGACGAAGAGCAGGTCGCCGGCGCGGATGGCAGGGGAATATTTGTGCAGGTCGTACAGTGCATGGCGGTTGGCGGGAAAAACGGCGTCGCGTTTGGTCATGTCGGGCTCCTGGGTGTGAATGCAGGGCTAACATAAGGGCGGGAGATTAATGGGATTAGGCGTGGAAATCTGTATGAGCTGATGTAAAATCCCCAGTAATGTCCCGCCCGTCGCTTCACGACCTGACCGCTTTCGTGGCGGTCGCCACCCACCGCAGTTTCCGGCGCGCCGCTGACGAACTCGGCACCGCACCGTCCACGCTGAGCCATGCCATGCGCGGCCTGGAAGAGCGTCTGGGCGTGCGCCTGCTGAACCGCACGACGCGCAGCGTCTCGCCGACCGAGGCCGGGTTTCGGCTGCTGGCCAGTCTGCAAACCGCGCTGGCCTCGCTCGACGATGCGCTGGGCAGCGTCGCGGGCTTCCGCGGCAAGGTCGCGGGCACGGTGCGGATCAACGCGCCGCGTCTGGGCGCGGTGCTGCTGGTACGCCATGTCCTGCCGCGGATGGCGGAGCGCTTTCCCGATGTGACGGTGGATCTGGTGGTGGAAGGCCGGCTGGTCGATATCGTCTCGGGCGGCTTCGATGCCGGCATGCGGCTGGCAGACTCGATTCCGCGCGACATGATCGCGGTTCCCTTCGGTGGGCCGATAGGATTCATCTGTGTCGCCTCGCCGGACTATCTGAAACGCGCGGGTGTGCCGAAAACGCCCGACGAGCTGATGCGCCATCGCTGCATCGGCCATCGCCTGCCGGGCGGCAAGCTTTATCGCTGGGAGTTCGAGCGTGCCGGACAGGCGCTGGTGATCGATGCGCCCGGCTCGGTCATCCTTGATGACGAGGAGCTGATGGTGGAGGCCGCCGTGAAAGGCTTAGGCGTTGCCTATGTGGCGAATGCCGCCGCCACCGCAGCGCTCAAGGCGAAACAACTGCGCACGGTACTGTCTGCCTGGATGCAGGCGGAGGAAGCCATCGCCGTCTATTATCCCGGGCATCGCGCCGTGCCGCCGGCCCTGCGCGCGTTCCTCGATGTGGTGAAGGAAGTGGGCAGGGGCCGGTAAGGCTTGGCCATCGATTTAGCCCTTTGCTGCCGCTTCCAGCCCGGCGATATCGAATTTCACCATCTTCAGCATGGCCTCGGTGACGCGCTTGGCCACCGCCGGATCCGGGCTGCCCATCAGTTCGCCCAGGCGTTTCGGTGTGATCTGCCAGCACAGGCCCCAGCGGTCGCGCAGCCAGCCGCATTGTTCGGTCGAACCGCCATCCTTCAGGGCATCCCACAGGCGGTCGATCTCGGCCTGGGTCTCGCATTCGACAATGATCGAGAAGCTGTGGTTGAACGGATCCAGCGGCCCCGCCTGGATGGCCATGTAGCGCTGGTCGCCCAAGGTGAAGCCCGCCAATGTCACGCTGCCGGCCGGCCCGCTGGGTGTCTCGGCGGGCAAGGTTGAAACCCAGCCGACCGACGAGCCGGGGATCAGCGATGTGTAGAAGCGGATAGCCGCCTCCATGTCTTTCTCGAACCAGAGATGCTGCGTGACTTTCATGATGTGTCCTTCTGTGTGGCCGGCCCGCAAGGGCATGTGATCCAAGGACGGTGCGGCCGGCCCCGTTCCGACAGGCCGGCGCAAAAAACGTTGCGGTTCGATATCGGTAATAAATTAGCATTGACTAATCAATAAGTGATTGCTAATATGATTTCATGATTGAAGCAGCCCCCATCAATGCCGTCATGCGCGCGCTCGCCGATCCTACCCGGCGCGCCGTCTTCGAACGGGTCGCCAATACCAGCGAGATCACCGTGGCCGAGCTGACGCGCGGCAGCGGGGTGACGCAGGGCGCGGTCTCGCAGCACCTGAAGGCGCTGAAGCAGGCCGGGCTCGTCATCGAACGCCCCGAGGGCCGCAACGTTTATTACCGCGCCCAGCCGCAAGGGCTGGAGCCGCTTTTCGACTGGATGAGCCATTACAGCGTCTTCTGGCGCGAACGCTTCGCCGACCTCCGCACCCTCCTGAAGGATATCGATCCATGAGCACTCTCGCCGTGAAGCCGCAGGCGCAGTCCATCGTGGTCGACGAGGTCTTCCACCATGCGCCGGACATTCTCTGGAAAGCGATCACCACCGGCGCCCTGATCGGACGCTGGATGATGGAGCCGACCGGTTTCGCGCCGGTGGAGGGCACGCGTTTCACCTTCAAGACGGCGCCGGCCGGCGCCTGGGACGGCATTATCCGCTGCCAGGTTCTGGAGGTGAAACCGAACGAGCGCTTCGCCTATGCCTGGACCGGCGGCGATGAGGGCAATGTCGGCTATGGCTCGCGGCTGGATACGGTGGTGACCTTCACGCTGACCAAGGTGCAGACCGGCACGCGGCTTCGCCTGGAGCATTCCGGCTTCGTCCTGCCGAAGAACGACACGGCCTATACGAATATGAGTCAGGGCTGGGTCAAATGCGCCCGCAACCTCGACGGCGTCGCCGGCGACCTGGACTGAACAGGAGAGACGACCATGAGTAAGCCTTACACGGGCGGCTGCGCCTGCGGTGCAATCCGCTACGAGATCGCCGCCGAGCCGGTCTTCTCCAATCATTGCCAGTGCCGGCACTGCCAGCAGGAGAGCGGCACCGGCCATGGCTCCTACATCACCTTCCCGAGCCGCAAGGATGTGACGTTGACCGGCAAGGCGGCCCATTGGGATCTGCGTGGCGACAGCGGCAGCATGAAGACCCGCGGCTTCTGCGCCACCTGCGGTTCGCCGGTCTATCTCACCTTTGCGGCGATGCCCGACATCTTCACCATTCATGCCGCCAGCCTGGACGATCCCGGCCGTTTCACGCCCCAGGTGGTGACCTATGCGATGCGCGGCCATGCCTGGGATCATCTGGATCCGGCGCTGCCGAAATTCGACAAGATGCCGCCGGGCTGATAACGGGACGGGCGCGGTGGCGGCCGGATCGCCTAGCCATGGCGGGGCAGATGCACTAGAACGTGGTCTGCTGATTCCAGAGGAATGGGGACATGGCCGCCACTGCAAAAATCCTGTTGCTCGGCTCGGGCGAGCTGGGCCGCGAATTCGTGATTTCCGCCAAGCGGCTGGGTGCCCATGTCGTGGCCTGCGACAGCTATGCCGGCGCGCCGGCGATGCAGGTGGCCGATGAATTCGAGGTCTTCTCGATGCTGGATGGCACAGCTTTGGGTGCCGCCATCGACAGGCACAAGCCCGATTTCATCGTGCCGGAAGTGGAAGCCATTCGCACCGAGGTGCTGAAGGACTACGAGGACCGTGGCCAGAATGTGGTGCCTTCGGCGCGCGCCACCATCATGACCATGAACCGCGACCGCATCCGCGAGGTGGCCGCCACCGAACTCGGCTTGCCGACCTCGAAATATCTCTATGCCGAAAGCCTGGAGGAGATGCGCGCCGCCGTCGCCAAGGTGGGGATTCCCTGCGTGGTCAAGCCGGTGATGTCTTCTTCGGGAAAAGGCCAGAGCACGGTGAAGGCCGAAGCCGATATCGACAAGGCCTGGAATTATGCCGTGGCCGGCATGCGCGGCGACCGCGTCTGCGTGATTGTCGAGGCATTCATCGCCTTCGATTACGAGATCACGCTGCTCACCATCCGCACCCGCGACGGGGTTGTCTTCTGCCCGCCCATCGGGCACCGGCAGGAGCGCGGCGATTATCAGGAAAGCTGGCAGCCGACACCGATGTCAGACAAGGCGATCGCCGAAGCGCAGCGTCAGGCGAAAGCCGTGGTCGACAATCTCGGTGGCTATGGCCTGTTCGGCGTCGAGTTCTTCATCAAGAATGACGACGTGATTTTCTCCGAACTGTCGCCGCGCCCGCACGATACCGGCATGGTGACGCTGATCTCGCAGAACCTGACCGAGTTCGACCTGCATGCCCGCGCCATCCTCGGCCTGCCGATCCCCTCCATCACGCAATACGGCGCCAGCGCCTCGGCGGTGATCCTGGCCGATCGCGATTCCAGCGATTTCTCGGTGGAAGGTGTCGCCGATGCCCTGCAGTCGCCGGGCCAGGGTATCGACATCGATGTGCGCATCTTCAACAAGCCGACCACGCGGCCCTATCGCCGCATGGGGGTGACGCTGGCGCTGGTGCAGGACGGCGATACCGATGTCGCGCGCAAGGCTGCAAAGGCTGCTGCCGACAAGGTGAAGATCAGCTACAAGGGCTGAGAAGAGGAGAGGGTACCATGGCCATCGACCGCAGCAATCCGCAGGGCCTCGCCAAGCCGACCGGCTATAGTCATGTCGCCATTGTCACCGCCGGCCGGCAGGTGCATGTGTCGGGCCAGGTGGCGCTCGACGCCGCTGGCAATCTGGTGGGCAAGGACGATATCGGCGCCCAGGCCGAGCAGGTCTTCGCCAATCTGAAGACGGCGCTGGCCGCGGCCGGCACGGATTTTTCGAAGGTGTTCAAGATGGTCACCTATGTGGTGGACCTGACGCCCGACAAGCTGCCACCGGTGCGCGCCATGCGGGCGAAGGTGTTTGGCGATGGACCTTATCCGGCCAGCACGCTGGTCGGCGTCACGGCCTTGGTCAATCCGGATTTCCTGCTTGAGATCGAGGTCATCGCGGCGCTCGACTGAGCGTACGGGAACAAGCTGTTTTTCCCTCACGGCAACAATCGGCGGCTGGAAAATCGCAAGCTGCTGCCCCATGTCTGTGGCTCCGGTTTTCTCCAGCCACGGACCTGACATGACCGCCCAGCCTTCCATCTCCCTCAATGACGGCCGTTCCATTCCGCAGCTCGGGCTGGGTGTCTGGCAGGCTACCGATGCGCAGGCCGAAGTCGCCGTGCGCGCCGCCCTGCAAGCCGGCTATCGCCATGTCGACACCGCGGCCATCTACGGCAACGAAGGCGGCGTCGGTGCGGGCCTGCGCAGCGCCGGCGTCGCGCGGCAGGAGGTTTTCGTCACCACCAAGCTGTGGAACGACGCGCAGGGGGCGGACAGTGCGCTCAGGGCCTTCGACCAGAGCCTGAAGCGCCTTGGTCTCGACTATGTCGACCTGTATCTGATCCACTGGCCGGCGCCGCGGAAAAATCTCTATGCCGAAAGCTGGAAGGCGCTGCTGCGCCTGCAGAAAGAGGGACGGGCGAAATCCATCGGTGTATCGAATTTCATGCCCGAGCACCTGGATCGCATCATTGGCGAGACCGGCGTGACGCCGGTGCTGAACCAGATCGAGCTGCATCCGCGTTTCCAGCAGAAGGCGTTGCGCGAGGCCCATGCCAGACATGGCATCGTCACCCAGTCCTGGAGTCCGCTCGGGCAGGGGCAGCTGCTGTCCGATCCGGTGATCGGCGCGATTGCGAAAAAGCATGGCCGCACGCCGGCCCAGGTGGTGATCCGCTGGCATCTCGACAGCGGTCTGGTCGCGATCCCGAAATCCGTGACGCCGAGCCGCATCGTGGAAAATTTCGATGTCTTCGGCTTCGCGCTCAATGCTGAAGACAAGGCGCAGATTGCGAAACTGGATGACAAGGCCGGCCGCATCGGCCCCGATCCGCTTACCGCAGCCTTTTAGGCTGCGGATACGGTTCACTCGGCGGCGTCGCGGACCGCTGTCGCCTTCAGCAGGTTGTCGCGCAGCACCGACACGCTTTTCTGCAGCCGGGCGAATTCCTCGGGCTCGAGGCCAGTTTCCTTCAGCAGCGACATGGTCTGGCCTTTCTCGCGCAGGCGCCGGCCTTCCGGCGTCAGGCTGACCAGTACCTGGCGTTCGTCCTTCGGGTCGCGCTGGCGCTTCACGTAACCCAGTTCCTCCAGCTTCTTGAGGATCGGGGTCAGCGTGTTGGATTCCAGGAACAGCTTCTCGCCCAGGCTGCTCACCGTCACCCCGGCATCTTCCTCCCACAGCGCCACGATGGCGATGTACTGGGTGTAGGAGGAGAGGCCGAGCGTCTCCAGGATCGGCTTGTAGGCGCGGCCGAAGGCCAGGTTCGCCGAATAGATGGCGAAACATAGGAAATCCCCCAGCTGGCGTGAGGATTTAGGGGTTTTTGCGGCTTTGGCGCTCATGGGCGGGGCTCCGGGAACACGTGAATCCGGGGACACGTGAAGGTGATCACATTTCCTATATAGATCGGTTCCGATTAAATCGGAAGGGGTTGACGTTCCGACTGGCGCAGCAATATGTATCGCATCCGATTTAATCGGTAGCATTAATATAGAGCCAAGGACCTCCCCCATGACCCAGCTTTCCCCCACGCTTCACACCACGCTGAATACCGTGCTTTACACCGGCCGGACCCGCACCACCGGCGGCCGCGATGGCGCTGCCCGCAGCGATGACGGCCGGCTTGATATCCAGCTCTCCCAGCCAGGCAGCAAGGGCGCGGGCACCAACCCCGAGCAGCTGTTCGCCGCCGGCTGGTCGGCCTGCTTCATCGGCGCCATCGGCCTGGCGGCCGCCGCGCAGCGGGTGAAGTTGCCGGCCGGGCTGTCGGTCGATGCCGAAGTCGATCTCGGCAAGACGGTGGCTGGCGATTACGGCCTGTCGGCGCGTCTGAATGTCAGCCTGCCGGGCCTGGATGCGGAAACCGCCCGTAGCCTGGTCGAGGCCGCGCACCAGACCTGCCCGTATTCGCGGGCGACGCGCGGCAATATCGACGTCGCCATCAATCTGGTCTGAGGACGATGACAATGGACCGTCACTCCGACAGCATCCATCCGTCGCGCCGGCGTTTCGTCGGCGCGGCCGCCATGGCGATGGCCACCGTACAGCTCGGCCTGATCGTCTCGGCTCGCGCCCAGACCGCACCGGCGCAGGCCGGTGCGTCTGCATCCTTCGGCCCGCTGAAGCAGGTGAATGCCGGCGTGCTGAAAGTCAGCTATGCCGAGGCTGGACCGGCCGACGGTCCGCCCGTCCTGCTGCTGCATGGCTGGCCCTACGACATCCACAGTTTCATCGACGTCGTGCCGGTGCTGGCGGCGGCGGGCTACCGTGTGATCGTGCCGTATCTGCGCGGCTATGGCGACACGCGGTTCCTGTCGGATGCTACGCCGCGCAATGGCCAGCAGGCGGCGCTGGCCGTCGACATCATCGCCCTGATGGATGCCCTGAATATCCCGAAGGCGGTGGTGGCCGGTTTCGACTGGGGTGCGCGCACCGCCAATATCATGGCGGCGCTGTGGCCCGAACGCGTCAAGGCGATGGTCTCGGTCAGCGGCTATCTGATCGGCAGTCAGGCAGTGAACAAGAATCCGTTACCGCCGAAGGCGGAGCTTGAATGGTGGTACCAGTTCTATTTCACCACCGAGCGCGGTCAGGAGGGCTATAAGAAATATCGTCGCGAGTTCAACCGGCTGATCTGGCAGCTGGCCTCGCCGAAGTGGAACTTCGACGACGCGACCTTCGAGCGTTCGGCCGCGTCATTCGACAATCCCGATCATGTCGACATCGTGATCCACAATTACCGCTGGCGCCTTGGCCTGGCGGCAGGTGAATCGCACTATGACGCCCTGGAGCGGCAGCTCGCCACCGGGCCGGCGCTTGCCGTGCCCAGCATCACCATGGAAAGCGACGCCAACGGCGCGCCGCATCCCGATCCTGCCGCCTATGCGAAGCGGTTCACCGGCAGGTACCAGCATCGTCACATCACCGGCGGCATCGGGCACAACCTGCCGCAGGAAGCGCCGCAGGCCTTCGCCCAGGCCATCATCGACGTCGACCGCTTCTAACCGACAGGTGCGATCATGACTCTCTTCATCCTGGCCTATCTGGCTGGCCTCATCACCATCGCCACGCCCTGCATCCTGCCGGTGCTGCCTTTCGTGCTGGCGCGTGCCGGCATGCCGTTCCGGCGCGGCGGCCTGCCCATGCTGCTCGGCCTGGCCATCGCCTTCGCGGCGGTGGCCAGCCTGGCGGCGGTGGCCGGCGGCTGGGCGGTGGATGCGAACAGTCATGGTCGTACCGTCGCCCTGGTGGTGATGACCGTGTTCGGCCTTGCGATGCTGTTTCCGGCCCTGGCCACGCGGCTGATGGCGCCGCTGGTGCTGCTCGGGTCCGGGCTGGCGCAGAAGGCGGAAGCACGCGGCACGACCGGGTCGTCGGTGCTGCTTGGCATCGCCACCGGTCTGCTCTGGGCGCCCTGTGCGGGTCCGGTGCTGGGACTGATCCTGACCGGCGCGGCGCTGCATGGGCCGTCGCTGGAAACCGCGCTGCTGCTGCTGACCTATGCTCTGGGTGCTGCGACGGCGCTGGGCGCGGCCCTGCTGTTCGGCCAGCGTCTGCTGTCGGCGGTCAGGAGTCGGGTGCAGTGGGGCGCGGGACTGCGGCGCTTTTCCGGCGCCGCTGTCGTGGCCGGCACGGCCGCGATCTGGAGCGGACTCGATGTCGGGCTGTTCACGCGGCTCTCCTCAGACAGCACCGCGCGGATCGAGGAATGCCTGCTCACCTTTCTCGGCAACGCCCGCGCGGCGGAAGCGCGCGCGGCGCCGGCCCTGACCGGGCCGCAGGCGGCGCTGCTGACGGCGCAGCAGTGGCTGAACACGCCGCCGCTGCGTGCCGAGGACCTGCAGGGCAAGGTCGTGCTGGTGAATTTCTGGACCTACTCCTGCATCAACTGCCTGCGCGCCCTGCCGCATGTGCGGAACTGGGCCGAGAAGTACAAAGACCGCGGCCTTGTCGTCATCGGCGTGCACACGCCGGAATTCGCCTTCGAGAAGAATATCGGCAATGTGCGCACGGCGCTTGGCAACCTCGGCGTCGGTTATCCCGTGGCCATCGACAACGACTTCGGCATCTGGCGCGCCTTCGGCAACCAGGGCTGGCCGGCGCTGTATGTCATCGGGGCTGATGGCCGCGTACGGCATCAGGTCGTGGGTGAGGGACGGTATGAGCAGTCCGAGCGGCTGATCCAGCAACTGCTGTCCGAGACCGGCGGCACGCCTGTCGCCATGCCACTCGGCGGCGCGCAAGGGCAAAGCACCCAGGCGGCAGCGGATGAGCGCAATCTGCGCTCGGGCGAAACCTATATCGGCTATGAGCAGGCGCGGAACTTCGCTTCGCCCGGCGGCCTGCAGGAAGACCGGCCGTCGGTTTACCAGCCCGCGTCAGCCTTGCGGCTCAACCAGTGGAGCCTGGCCGGCAACTGGACGGTCGGCAGCGAATACGCCACGACGAATGGCGGGGCGGCCGGGATCCGGTACCGCTTTCATGCCCGCGACCTGCACCTCGTGCTGGCGCCGCCTGCGCCGGGCCGTCCGATCCGCTTCCGCGTCACCATCGATGGCGCCGCCCCCGGCGCCGATCATGGCTTCGATACGGATGCTGAAGGCTGGGGCACCATCCGGGACGACCGGCTGTATCAACTGGTCCGCCAGACCGGTGCCGTCACCGATCGCACCTTCGAGATCGAATTCCAGGAGCCGGGCGTGCGCGCCTATGCCTTCACCTTCGGGTAGGCCGCGGCCTTCCGCAGCTCGGTCTAGACCGCGCCGTCGTCCGGGATCGGCAGCACACGGCCGCAATGCTTGCAATGCACGGCGTCGCGGTCGTGGATGCGGAGCGCGCAGTCCGGGCATTCGAAGCGTACCTTGTGCGGGCGGAAGATCGCCTGCAGCAGCCGCAGGAACAGGCTGACGCCCACAATCATGATGAGCACGGCCAGCAGCCGGCCGCCAGGTCCCACCAGGGTGATGTCGCCGAAGCCCGTCGTGGTCAGCGTGGTGATGGTGAAATACAGCGCATCGATATAGGTCGCGATGCCGTTGTTGATGTTGTGCTGCGTCACATAGACGAAGGACGTGACGATGAAGACGAAGACCGCGAGGTTGAGGCTGCGCTGGATCACGTCTTCATAAAGGCGGAAGCGCTGCGACGTGGCGCGCAGGTCCTTCAGCAGCCGGTAGGAGCGCAGCAGCCGCAGGGCTCGGAAGACGCGCAGGAAGCCCAGATTCTCCAGCACCGCCGGCAGGAACAGCGAGGCGATCACCGCGATGTCGGTGGCGGTCGCAAGGGTCAGCAGATGCTGGCGGCGGTCTTTCTCGGCATAGAGGCGGGCGGCGAATTCCAGCGTGAGCAGGGCGCCAAGCGTGAAATCGAGCGGCAGCAGCCACCACTGGTCCTGCGCGGCCGAGGCAACGATGAAGACGGCGATGGTGAGCAGGTCGAAGCCGATCAGGCTGTAGCGGAACAGCCGCGCCCGGCGGCTGTCGCCGAAATACAGGGCCTGCAGCGTTGTGCGGAAGCTCGTCTCGCGTGGCATGGGCCCTCGGCTGCCGGGCGGTTCATCCTACAGTCCTGATTTTAATGGGCTATTTCCGCGCTTGACGCAACCGGGGCGTCTCCTGTATTAAACCAAAAGGTTATTTAACTAACAGGTTTAATTCAGATGACCATCGATCACCTCAGCACCACGCTGTCCGCGCTTGCCGATCCGACCCGCCGGGCGATCCTGGCGCGGCTGGCGCTGGGCGAGGCCTCAGTCGGTGAACTGGCCGAACCCTTCGAGATGTCGATGCCGGCCGTGTCCAAGCATCTGAAGGTGCTGGAGCGGGCCGGGCTGATCACCCGGGGTCGCGAGGCCCAGTGGCGGCCCTGCCGGCTGGAGGCGGGACCCTTACGCGATGTCGCCGGCTGGCTCGAGGAATACCGCAAGTTCTGGGATGCCAGCCTGGATCGGCTGGATGCCTATCTGACCGCGATGCAGAAAGCAGATGGTCACGACTGACAGCGCGGCGGTCCCCGGTCCTGATTTCCCACTCCAGAAGAAACAGAGAGAAGAAGCGATGTTGAAGATTCTTGCCATTGTTGCCGGCGTGCTGGTCGTCGTCGTTGTTGCCGTGATGATCGTTGCCGCCACGCGGCCCGACGAGTTCCGCACCGCCCGTAGCACCAGCATCAAGGCGCCGCCGGAGAAGATCGCGCCCTATATCAACGACCTGCGCCGCCATGTGGAATGGTCGCCATGGGAGAAGATGGATCCGGGCATGACCCGCAGCTACAGCGGATCGCCGGCCGGCGTGGGCCAGCATTACGACTGGGACAGCAAGAAGGATGTCGGCGCCGGCAGCCTGGAGATCACCGAGATCACGGCGGCGCGCACCAGGATGAATCTCGATTTCACGCGGCCCTTCAAGAGCAACAATTTCGTCGAATTCACCTTCGAGCCGAAGGGGGACGCCACCGAGGTCACCTGGACCATGCATGGCATCACGCCTTATGTCTTCAAGATCGTCCATGTCTTCATCAATCCGGACAAGATGGTGGGCGGCGCCTTTGCCCAGGGCCTGGCCGACCTGAAAGTGCTGGCCGAGAAATAGGCCACTTGCGAATCGTCGCGTCGTTCCGGCATAAAGCCCCGATCCCCCAAGCTTCCGGCTGCTGGAGCGACGCGATGAGCCTCACGATCTACGGCATCAAGAACTGCGACACCATGAAAAAGGCCTTCACCTGGCTTGACGATCATGGCATCGCCTATGATTTTCACGACTACAAGAAAGAGGGCATTGCCAAGGGCAATCTGGATGTCTGGTGCAAGGCGCTCGGCTGGGAAACCGTGCTCAACCGCGCCGGCACCACCTTCCGCAAGCTGCCCGATGCCGACCGCGAGGGTCTCAGCCAGGGCAAGGCGATTGCCCTGATGCTGGCGCAGCCCTCGATGATCAAGCGGCCAGTGCTGGATCTCGGTGACGGCCGCCTGCTGATCGGCTTCAAGCCCGAGGCATATGCGGCGGCCTTCAAAAAGAAGGCCTGAGTTCACAAAAGAGACCTGCGCATCGGTTCCCGTGGCGGCATAATCCGGCCATACGGAGACAGGACCGCAGCATGGACAAACTCTATCTGGACGACCTGAGCGTGGGGCAGCGCTTCATCAGCGGGACCCATGCGCTGGACGAGGGGCAGATCAAGGCCTTTGCCGGCCAGTTCGACCCGCAGCCCTTCCATCTCGATCACGAACAGGCAAAAGCCACGCTGTTCGGCGGCTTGGCCGCCAGCGGCTGGCACACGGCGGCCATCACCATGAAGCTGCTGGTGGCGTCCGCACCGCTGGCCGGCGGTATCCTCGGCGCCGGCGGCGAGCTCTCCTGGCCACAGCCGACCCGGCCCGACGACGTGCTGCATGTGGAAGCGGAGATCGTCGAGATCATCCGCTCGAAATCGCGGCCGGACCGGGGTTCGGCGATGATGCGGATCACCACGAAGAACCAGCGGGACGAGATCGTGCAGACCTTTGCCGTCCGCACCGTCGTCCCCGTGCGGCCGCAGGCCTGAAAGACCGCCGGCGGGCTTGCCAATCCGCCGGGCTTACCTACTTGGTGGCGGGTCAACCGGCAGCAGACCGGCCAGTGGGGGCTGGGCCTGCCGATCCGACCAGGAGATCATCACCAATGTCGCTTTCGATGTACCAGGCCTCCGTGCCGGTCTTTACCCGTGCCCTCGGCATGCTGTCCAACCTGCTGACCAAGGCCGAGGCCCATGCCGCCGCCAACGGCCTCACGCCGTCCGACCTGCTGGACGCCCGGCTGGCGCCGGACATGTATGCCCTGACGCGCCAGATCCAGGCCGCCGCCGATGCCGCCAAGTTCGGCGCCGCGCGTCCGGCCGGCGTCACGCCGCCCAGCAACCCGGATACGGAGACCAGCTTCGCCGAACTGCAGGCGCGGCTGAAGGCGATGATCGATTTCATCAACGGCATCGGCGAGGCGGCTTTCGAAGGCGCCGAGACGCGCCCGGTGGCGGTCAAGACCGCCAATGGTGAACTGAAGTTCACCGGCCAGAGCTATCTGCTCACCTTCGCGCTGCCGAATTTCTTCTTCCACGCGGTTACGGCCTACGACATCCTGCGCCACAAGGGCGTGGCCCTGGCCAAGCGCGACTTCCTCAATCTGGGCTGATCAGCGCGCCAGGCCTTCGCGATAGCTGGCGTAGAACGGACGCCAGCCGAGCGCGGTCCTGGCCCGCGTATTCCTGAGCCGGAAGGACGGAAAGCCGGCGGCCCCACCGGTGTCCGGCGCGGGCTGGCCGAGGCTGGCGGCGATGAAGCCGAAGACATCGCGCCATGGCGCCGGTGCATCGTCGCAGACGATCAGCGTCTGCCGCGATGGCCAGCTTGCCACGGCAGCGGCGGTGGCCGCCGCCATGTCGGCGATATGCACCAGCGAGACATAGTCGCTGCCGTCACCGGGCATGCGCAGCTTGCCGCTGGCCGCGCCCGCGAACCAGCGCTCGTCGAAGCCAGTGCCCGGCCCGTAGAACAGGCCGCCGCGCAGGATGATCCAGTCCAGTCCGGATGCCCTGATCGTTGCTTCCATCGCCAGGGCGGCATGGATCGCCTTGCCCGCGATCGTATCGGTCGGCGCGGCAAAGACGTGATCTTCATCGGACCAGGCGTCGCTGCCCGATGCGTTCACGAAGCTGATGCTCTGCTGCAGGATGCGTGTGATGCCGGCCGCGCGGCAGGCCGTGATGAAATTTGGCGCACCCTCGACGCGCAGCTTATCGTTCGCGGCGAAGTCTCCACGGCCGCTGGGGCCGGGCAGGGTGGTGGCGAGATTAATGGCGACGGAACAGCCGTCAAAGGCAGCCGTCATCGCCGCCGTATCGAAAATATCCGCAACCCGCACCGTTGCGCCGCAGGCCCGGGCAACCCCGGCGGCCTCGGGGCGTCGGACAATGGCGGTCACCGGATGACCGGCGGTGACAAGGCGCGGGATCAGGTGGCGCGCATAGACGCCGTTGCCGCCCAGCAGGGCGATCTTGTCCGTCATGGTCGTCTCTCCCCAATAGCGCCGGGAAGACTATGACGGGTTTTGCCTGCGGTCTACTTGCCGTCAAAACGGCGGCTGAAGATCACGCGCGGCTCTTCGATATAGCCGAGGGCCTGGTAAAAGGCGCGCACCCTGTCGTTCTCGGGCCGCACCATCAGCATCACCTTGGGGATGCCGCGCGCCTTCACCCAGTCTTCGGCCGCTGCCACCAGCCGGCGGCCGTGGCCGCCCTTCTGCAGGGCGGGATCGACGGCCAGGTAATAGAGCCAGCCGCGATGGCCGTCATGGCCAACCATGACGCTGCCGATAACCTTACCACCCTCATCGCCGATGAGGATGGTCGATTCCGCTTTCGAGATGCAGGTGTCGATGTCGCTGCCGGGATCGTTCCACGGTCGGGTCAGGCCGCAGGCTTCCCACAGGGCGATGACGGCGGCGCGATCTTCGCCGCGATAGGGACGGATATCCATGATGACTCAGCCCGATGTCTGGTTGCCGTCGGGCCGGAAGCGGCTGCCGAGCCGGTAGCGCGACGACGGGTGCAGGAAACGCACCAGCGTCACCGTCGTGCCGCGGTTCCAGGTGCGCCGGGTCAGCAGCAGGCAGGGTTCGGTCGCCGGCATATGCAGGCGGCTGGCCTGGTCGGCCGTCGGCAGCACGGCATCCACCACATGCTCGATCTGGTCGCAGGGCACATGGCGCACCAGGTATTCACTGGGCGGAATCTCGGTGAAATCCTGCGCCAGGAAATCCGGCGCCATCTTCGGGTTGACGTAGCGGTCTTCCAACTGCACCGGGGTTTCGTTTTCCAGATGCAGGCAGACGATGTGATAGACGGACTCGCCCGGCGTCAGGCTGAGCCAGGCGGCGATCTCCGGCGGCGCGGCGATACGCTCGGCGACCTGCAGCACGCAGCGATAGTCGTGCCCGCGCTGGCGGATTTCACTGGCGATATTGGCGATCTGCAGCAGTGTCGACTGCGGTTTGTCCTCGGCGACGAAGCTGCCGACGCCGACCACGCGCACGATGCGGCCCTGGTCGACCAGTTCGCGCAGGGCCCGGTTCACGGTCATGCGCGAGGTGCCGAACTCGACGAGCAGTTCATGTTCCGAGGGCAGGCGATGGCCTGGTGGCCAGGAGCCATCCTGGATCTTGCGCTGGATGTAATCCTTCACCTGCTCATACAGCGCCATGGCCGGCGCGGTGGCCGACGCGGTTCGGGTAAGTTTGCTGGCGCTGGCGGTGGTCATGGCATCAGTGATCGGCAGCGATGGCTTCGGCGCGGATTTCCTCGGTCAGCCGCGCCTTGATCGCCATGAATTCCGGCGAGGTCTTGATCGTGTAGGGGCGCGGATGCGGGAAGTCGGTTTCCACTTCCGTCTTGATCCGGCCGGGGCGGGCGGTAAAGACCACCACGCGGCTGGCCATGAAGATCGCCTCGTCGATGTCGTGGGTGACGAACAGCACGGTCTTCTGCGCCTGCTCCCAGATGCCGAGCAGCAGTTCCTGCATCAGCACGCGGGTCTGGTTGTCCAGCGCACCGAAGGGCTCGTCCAGCAGCAGGATCTTTGGGTCATTCGCCAGCGCCCGGGCAATCGCCACGCGCTGCTGCATGCCGCCCGATAATTGCTTGGGGTAATGATCCTCGAAGCCGCGCAGGCCGACCTGGGCGATGAAGCGTTCGCTGATCTCGCGCTGCTGTTTTGCAGGCATGCCCTTCTCGCGCAGGCCGAAGCAGATATTCTGCCGCACGGTCAGCCAGGGAAACAACGTGTAGCTTTGGAACACCACGCCGCGGTCGGCGCCCGGGCCGATCACCGGTTCGCCATCCAGCAGGATGTCGCCGCTGGTCGGCGTCTCCAGGCCGGCCACCAGGCGCAGCAGGGTCGACTTGCCGCAGCCCGATGGGCCCAGCACGGTGATGAAGTCGTTGTCGCCGATTTCGAGGCTGACGGGCAGCAGGGCCTGGGTGGGCGGCGCATCGCGGCGCACGCCGGGGAAGGTCTTGCTGACGTTCCGGATCGAAAGACGGCTCACCGCAGCAGACTCCACGAGAACAAGCGTTGATTGAGTTTCTTGAAAGCGAGATCGGAGATTAGGCCGACCAGGCCGATCACCACGATGCCGGCGATGATATGGTCGGTCGCCATCAGCGCCTGGCTGTCGGTAATCATATGGCCGATGCCCGAGGAGGCACCGATCAGTTCGGCGACGATGATGTAGGTCCAGCCCAGGCCCAGCACCTGGCGCAGCGCCTCGCAGATTTCCGGCGCGGCGCCCGGCAGCAGCACGCGGCGGATCACGCCGGTATCGGTGCAGCCCAGCGTATAGGCGGCTTCCACCAGGTCGCGGCGGGTGGCGGCGACAATCATGGTGATCATCAGGGTGAGCTGGAAGAAGCAGCCGAGGAAGATCACGGTCAGTTTCTGCTTTTCGCCGATGCCAACCCACAGGATCAGCAGCGGAATGAAGGCCGAGGCCGGCAGGTAGCGGGCAAAGGAAATGAAGGGCTCGAAGAAGGCCTCGATCGGCTTGTAGGCGCCCATGGCGATACCGAGCGGCACGGCAATGATGGCGGCGATGGCGAAGCCGCCCACCACACGCCAGATGGTCATGGCCACGTCGAAGCTGAATTTCTGGTCGAGAAAAAGATGTATCCCGGACTGCAGTGTCTGCCATGGGTTCGCCAGGAAATGCGGCGGCACCAGGCCGGTGACGGTAATCAGGGCCCACAGCCCCACAAAACCAACGAAGAACGCTATGCCAAGAACGATACGGCTCTCGCGCGTCACGGGGACGAGCAGTTTCATACGGACCTCGGCATGGTGTTCATCATCGGTATCTGCGGGACTGTGGGCATTGTACTGATCTTACGCTTTTAGTTCAGGAAGCTGGTGTCAAACAGGCTGTCCATGTTGGTCGGCGCGGTCTTGATCACGCCGATTTCCTGCAGCAGCACGGCGGCTTCCTTGTTGAAGGCCTGGATTTCGCCATTGAAGAACTTCTTGTTGGCCTCGCGGTCGGCCCATTTGATCATCGACTGCGACTTCTCGAACTGCTCGGCCGTCTGCTTGACGTCGGCGCCCATGATGGTGAAGGCCTTCACCTTGTCCTTGGCGATCATTTCCAGCGACTCGAAGTAGCTTTCGACCAGCGCCTTCACGGCCTTCGGGTTCTCCTTGATGAACTTGGGCGTGCAGCCGAAGCTGTCGAAGACCATCGGATACTGCAGCGAGTCAGCGATCAGCTTGCCCGACTCCGGCTTGTTGCGCACGAGGCTCAGATACGGCTCGTAGGTGACGGCGGCGTCGAGGCCGGCAGTGCCGGCGACGAAGGCATTGGCGGCCGGGGCCGGCTCCAACGTCACCAGGGTGACGTCGCTGAGCTTCATGCCGTTCTTCTTCAGGATCCACGACAGGGTGAAATGCGGGTTGGTGCCGGGTGCCGAAGCGGCAACCGTCTTGCCCTTCAGGTCGGCGACCTTCTCGATGCCCGGCTTGGCGACGATGCCGTCCGAGCCCATGCCCTGGTCCATCTTGAACAGCTGCGTGGTGGCGATGCCGTTGGTGTTCCACACAATCCAGGTTTCCACCGTGGTGGCGGCGCACTGGATGTCGCCCGAGGCGAGCGCCAGGTGGCGGTCCTTCTGCGGGATCTTGGCGATCGTCACATCGAGGCCGTTCTTCTTGTAGATGCCGGATTCCTTGGCCAGCGTGATCGGCGCGAAACCGGTCCAGCCCGAGATGCCGATGCCGACTTTGGTTTCCTGCGCCTGGGCCAGCGAGGCGGAAACGGCGAGGGCGGCGCCGAGCAGGGTGCCGACTGCAAGTTTGGTGGATGTGGACATCGTGGTCTCCGTGAGAGGTGAAGCGTGAAAGATGAACGGGACGCCCCGGCTGCAACTGGGCCGGGACAGGGTGAACTCAGGTGATGGACGCGCCGGCGGAATAAATGACGGGAAAGATCGGCGCATCGAACGGATCGCCATCGGCCATGGTCAGGCCGGTGAACGGCGGCGATCCCTTGCCGGCACGCTGGGCGTAGACGGCATCGTCGCCGACCCAGCGGGCGGAAAAGACCCGGCGCATGCGCGGCGAATGATTGGCCGGCGCGCCATGCACGGTACGGAAGTTGAAGGCGATGGCATCGCCCGGCTGCATGTCCCAGCCGGCGATGTCCAACTCGCTGCGCATGCCCTCGATATCGGGCATCACTTCGAAATCGTCGTTGTCGTAGAGCCGCGTGCCGTTGAAGCGCATCGGCCGGAAATCCTTGCCCCAGCGATGCGAGCCGCGCACGCATTCCATCACCACATCGCGCGGCACCGGATCGAGCGGAATCCAGAAGCTCACGCTCTGTTTGCCGTCGACGCAGTAATAGGGCTGATCCTGGTGCCAGGGCGTGATGGTGCTGCCGCCCGGCTGCTTGACCAGCACATGGTCGTGGAAAAAGCGGCCGGTCTTCGAGCCCATCAGGGCGGCGGCAACCCGGGCAGCATTGGACTGCTGCACGAATTGTTCGAATTCAGGGATGCGCTGCCAGTTGCACAGATCCTGGAAGAACGGCGCCGAACCGTCTTCGGGCTTCACCGTGCGCTCCAGCGGACTTGGATTGGCCATCAGGGTTTCGATGCCGGCGCGCAGCGGCTCGACCCAGGGCTTGAACACACCGCGCAGGACAATCACGCCGTCCTGCTGGTAGGCCGTCACATCGTCCGGGCTCACCAGCGCCTCTTGGCTGACTGGCGACTGTTGTACGGCACTCATCCCCACCCCACTAGATTGGTCTATACAGGTTGGAAAGCACAAAGCATGCCATGGCTTAGTGCCTGTCGGGGCGCGGTGCGGGCGATGCCCGGATGCTGAAGAAGGCTGTATTCAGCGGCAACCTGCCCATGTTTTGGGCCTTGTTGTCGCGCCCCGCCTGCTTGCGTCCTGGTCGTTTCGACCACCCCCGACGCTGCCCAGATTAAGACCGTGGCGCGAAACTCGGCAAGTCAAATAATCATGTATAGACAACTGAACGGACCGGGCCTTAGGCTGACCGGGTCGTCGGCAGGGGAGATTCGTCATGCGCTATCGTTTGCAGCCCGGAAAACTGCCATTGCGTGACCTTGCCCGGCTGTATCGCGGCGAGGGCCCGATGGCGGTCGATCTCGATGAAACCGCCCGCGGTCCTGTGGAAAAGACGGCGGCCCTGGTCGCCGCCGCGGCGGCTGGCGAAGCGCCGGTCTATGGAATCAACACCGGGTTCGGCAAGCTGGCGAAGGTGCGCATCGCGCCCGACCAGGTGGCGGAGCTGCAGCGTCGCCTCGTGCTAAGCCATGCCGTGGGAACTGGCCCGCTGCTGCCCGATGCCATCGTGCGGCTGATCCTGCTGCTCAAGATCAACAGCCTCGCGCAGGGACTCTCGGGCGTGCGCTGGCAGACCATCGAAGCCCTGCTGGCCCTGCTCAATGCCGATGTGCTGCCCTGCATTCCCGCGCAGGGCTCGGTCGGCGCCTCGGGCGATCTGGCGCCGCTCGCGCATCTGGTGCTGCCGCTGATCGGTGTCGGGACCGTGCGGATCGATGGCGTGGAGCTGCCCGCCGCAGCCGGCCTGGCCAAAGCGCGGCTGGCGCCGCTCACGCTGGGCGCCAAGGAGGGCCTGGCGCTGCTCAACGGCACGCAGGTGTCCACCGCGCTGGCGCTTGCCGGCCTGTTCGCCACCGAAGACGTGACGGCGGCGGCGCTGGTCACCGGCGCGCTCAGCACCGATGCCGCCGCCGGCAGTGACACGCCGTTCGATCCGCGCATTCATGCGGCCCGCGGCCAGCCGGGCCAGATCGCGGTGGCCGATATGCTGCTGCATCTGCTGGAGGGTTCGCAGATCCGCGCGTCGCACCGCACCGGCGACGAACGCGTACAGGATCCGTATTGTTTGCGCTGTCAGCCCCAGGTGATGGGCGCGATCCTCGATCTGCTGCGCAACGCCGCCGGCACGCTCGCCTGCGAAGCCAATGGCGTCTCCGATAATCCGCTGGTGTTTGGCGAGGGTGAAATCCTCTCCGGCGGCAACTTCCATGCCGAACCGGTGGCCTTTGCCGCTGACATGATCGCCATCGCCCTGGCCGAGATCGGCAATATTTCCGAACGCCGCATTTCCCTGCTGGTCGATCCGGTGCTGAGCGGCCTGCCGGCGTTTCTCGCGCCGAACCCCGGCATCAACTCGGGTTTCATGATCGCCCAGGTGACGGCGGCGGCGCTGGCGTCGGAAAACAAGCAGCGCGCCCATCCGGCCAGCGTCGATACCATCCCGACCTCGGCCAACCAGGAAGACCATGTCTCGATGGCGGCTCATGCCGGCTACCGCCTGCTGGCGATGGCGGAGAATGTTGCCGGCATCGTCGCCATCGAATGGCTCTCGGCGGCCCAGGGCGTCGATCTGCGCCAGCCATTGCAGACCTCGCCGCGGCTGCAGGCTGCGCATCGGCTGCTGCGCGACGAGGTGAGCTTCATGGGCGAGGATCGTTATCTGGCGCCCGATCTGGCGGCGGCCAAGGCGCTGGTGCGCGCGGGCAGCCTGCGCCAGCTGCTGGCGCAGGACCTGATCGCGGCCTGAGCCGTCAGGTCTTCGAGGTCAGCCGGCAGACGGCAAGCGTCACGGCGAAGCTGGCGAATGCGACGAGGACGCCGGCGAGGAAAAGCTGTTCCAAAAACGGCATGGGGAGACTCCTTCTGCGATGCCACGCAGACAGGCTATGCCGTCCCGGCGCCGGCCGGTTTGATCTGGATCAAGGCAGCGTCCGATGGCCCGGAAAAAGGCGACTCGCATCCGGCTCGCGGCGAATCGGATTGTCAGCGAGTCAGGGTCCGCCTCGGGCTTGTCTGGGCCGTGGGATATGCTACCTCGGTTCACCCGCTGCGGATGGTCCGATTCTGTCTGGCGGGAGCAATCCGCAGAATTTGGAGAGGGCAATGAACAAGGCTGATTTGATCGAGATCGTCCGCGAGACCGCCGGCAGCACCAAGGCGGCGGCCGGTGAGGCCGTGGATGCGCTGTTTGAGGCGATGGCGAAGTCGCTGAAGAAGGAAGGCGGCTTCACCATCGTCGGCTTCGGCACCTTCAAGGTGTCCAAGCGCGCCGCCCGCAAGGGCCGCAACCCGCAGACCGGCGAGACGATCAAGATCGCAGCCTCGAAGTCGGTGCGTTTCAAGGCGTCGACGAATTTGAAGAGCCGGCTGTAAGCCCGGCGCCCTTCGGCATGCAAAAGGCCCGCTCCTGCAGCGGGCCTTTTTTTATTCCGGTTTATTCCAGCGCAAAGCTGTCGCAGAACTCGCCGTAATCGCAGGTGATCTCCTCGCCCCTGGCGATGTCGCGCGCCGCATAGGTGAGCGGCGTGGTATTGTCGGTGTTCGGCGTGGTGCTGTGGTTGATGAAGCGGGTGTTGTCCAGGCTGACCACCCAGCCGCCGGCAATCTGCGGCGTGGTGTAGCCGTAGCGATCCACGAAGGCGCGCACCACCTCGGGCAGATTTTCGAAATCGCTTTGCGGAATGATGCGGTCGAAGGCGGGCTCGAAGCGCCAGATCAGCGTGCCCTTCTTGATGGGCTCTGCTGCGAACAGGCCGACGCCCTCGATGGTGCTGGCGGCGGTGTAGGTGGGAACCAGAAGCATGCCGGCTGACTCCGTGTGACCGGCGTCAGCCTAGCATGCTCCCATTCAGATGATCAGCCCATGCGCATCTTGAAGAAGGCCACGGCCTTGCCGAAGCCGTCCTCGGCCTGCTCCTTGCGGTAGCTCGGGCGGTAGTCGGCATGGAAGGCATGCGGCGTGTCGGGATAGACGTAGAAGACGGCGAACTTCTTCTCGGCTTCCAGCGCCGCCTTCATGCGGTCGACGGTGTCGTTCGGGATGCCCTGGTCGGCGCCGCCGTAGAGGCCGAGCACCGGCGCCTTCAGCTGCTTGACCACATCGATCGGATGCTTCGGCGTCAGCTCGCTCGCCTGGCCGACCAGGCGGCCGTACCAGGCCACACCGGCTTTCACCTTCGGGTTATGCGCGGCATAGAGCCAGGTGATGCGGCCGCCCCAGCAGAAGCCGGTGATGCCCAGCTTGTTCGGGTTGCCGCCGTTCTTGGCGGCCCAGGCGGCGGTGGCGTCGAGATCGGCCATCACCTGCGCATCCGGCACCTTGGCGGCAGCGGCCTGCGCGCCGGCCATGTCGGTCACCTTGCTCATGTCGGCCTGGCGCGCATAGAGATCGCCGGCGATCGCCTGGAAGCCCTGCTTGGCGAAGCGACGGCAGGTGTCCTTGATGTATTCGTGCACGCCGAAGATTTCCTGCACCACCAGGATGGTGGGGAAGGGGCCGGCGCCGGCCGGCTGGGCGCGATAGGCCTTCATGGTGCCGCCCGGCACCGGGATGTTCACTTCGCCGGCAGTCAGGCCGGTCTCATCGGTCTTGATCGCGGTCTGGCCCATCACCGGACCGGCGGCCACGGTGAAGCCGGTGATCAGGCTGGTGGCCATGAAGCCACGGCGGTTGAAATCGACTTTCGGCATCAGGGCGAGCAGATCGGCGTTCATATAGTCCTCCATGGAAATCCGGCCGGGAATCCAGAACGGCCCCGGCGAAACAGACGCGGCAGGATAGCGGGGAGGCCCCATATCCTGTCGATAAAAATTCCGTGAGAATCGGCAGATATCGGATGAATTATCCGAACAGGCGGTAGGCGAAGGCGACGCCTGCGAAAATCGCCAGCCAGATGGCGAGGAACATCAGGATGCGGCTGCTCTTCCACGGCAGGCGCAGGGCCGCCGGCAGGATCAGCAGGACCGCCAGAAGAACGGCGGCAAGCTGCAGCCAGTCAGGCTGGGTCACAGAGGATCAGTCGGCCGCCGAGACCTTGGTGGCACCGCCGCGCATGCAGGTGCGGTGCAGGCGGTCGGCTTCCGGTTCCTTGAAGGAGAGGAAGCGCATCTCCAGGCCGCTGACCACCTTGTAGGACGGATTGGCCTCGGCGGTCGGGCCCTGATGTTTGGCGGGCAGGGTA
Organism: Ferrovibrio sp. GW821-FHT12E11; assembly: GCF_058806975.1. Classification (NCBI taxonomy): domain Bacteria; kingdom Pseudomonadati; phylum Pseudomonadota; class Alphaproteobacteria; order Rhodospirillales; family Rhodospirillaceae; genus Ferrovibrio; species Ferrovibrio sp. GW821-FHT12E11. The sequence continues at coordinate 461,571 of NZ_JBXAQG010000001.1, read as the reverse complement.
TGCACGACCGACAGCACATTCTCCGGGCTGATGCGCATTTCGATCTTGCCGCCATCGGCAGCCTTATCGCTGGCGCAGACCCGGCCGAGCTGACGGTCGAAGCTCTTCACGCGGTCGTATTTCGGATCGGCGACGCCATCGGGCACATCGCTGCTGACGCTGCTGGCGATCAGGGCCGGGCGGTATTTGTGGAATTCGGCGGTGGCCAGCACGATGCTGCCATAGGGGAAGAAGATTTCGACATCGTCCAGGCGGGCATGTTCGCCCAGACGGCCATCCACCACCGGCAGTTCGATCACGCGATACGAGGGCAGGCGGGTGACGTCTTCGTTCAGGCGGATGATGCCGCGGTCATTGCCGCGATCCTTGGCGCGCTCTGCTTCGAAGGGCACGATTGCGGTTGGTTTGGCGCCTTTGCCCTTGCTCTGGGCCGCCGCCATCTGCGGCACGAATCCGACGCTTATGCCGGCAGCCATAACAGCTGCCACAATCCAGAATCGACGCATGAAGGTCCCCCCTCGAAGCGGATCGCCTGACCGGCGATATGGGCGCCACTCGCCCTTTGGTCTGTCGAATGTTGGGCGCAGACTAGCCGTTTTTCCGATTCTTGCCAAGAGTCCAAGAGTTATCAAAAGGTTACTGGCAAATTTGGGAGTCTTCCGGGCTTTGCCATCGTCTGGCGATCCGGGTAATGTACGGCCGCTTTCAGGCCGACCCCTTTGTCATGACGGGCCGGCCTGTTGTCGCTTGAGGAGTGCCGCGTGGCCAATTTTATCGAGGAAGTCGACGAGGAAGTCCGCCGCGACCGGCTGGAAATCCTGTGGAAGCGGTTCAGCCCGTTCATCATCGGCGCTGTTGTCCTGCTGCTGCTGGCGGTGGCCGGGCATCAGGTCTGGAAGAGCTGGCAGGCCGACAAGGCCGCCGCGGCCGGAACGGCGTTCAGCGCAGCCCTGACCCAGGCGCAGGGCGGCAAGCCGGCGGAAGCCGCGCAGGCCCTGAGCGAACTGTCGAAGACGGCGCCGCGCGGCTATGCGCAGCTGGCGCGGTTCCAGCAGGCCGCCATGCTGATCGAAGCCAAGGATATGCCCGGCGCCATTGCCGCCTATGATGCCATCGCCGCCGACAGCAGCTTCGAAACCCGTTTCCGCGATCTCGCCCGCTATCTTGCGGTGTTCCATGGCCTCGACACCCTGGAGCCCGAGCCGATGCGCCAGCGTCTGGGCGCCATTGCGACCGACAGCCCGTGGTCGGCCAATGCGCGCGAATTGCAGGCGCTGGTCGAACTCAAGGGCGGCAATATCGAAGCGGCGCGCAAGCAGCTGACCGCGCTGGCCGACGATCCGCTGGTGCCGGCAGGATTGCGTGGCCGCGCTGCTGAGCTGCTCGCCGCGCTCGGCGGACCCGTGCAGTAACCAACATAACGTCAAAGGCTCGTTCATGAAGCGCTTCGCCGTCCTGCTGCTCGCCGCCGCCAGTCTCGCCGCCTGCGATACGGTTGGTGACTGGTTTGCCGACAGCAAGCAGCTGCCGGTGGCGACCGGTGAACGCATTTCCGTGCTGGCCTTCGACAGCCAGCTTGATCCCGATCCGCAACTGGCGGAAACCCCGGTCAGCCTGCCCAGGCCGTGGAAGAACCCCGACTGGCCGCAGGCCGGCGGCTATCCCGGCCATGCCATGCAGCATCTGGCACTTGGCGACACGCTGCGCCGCGCCTGGGCGGCCGATATCGGTGCCTCGGCGAGCGACGAGCAGAAGATCCTGGCCCAGCCGGTGGTGGCTGAAGGCCGCGTCTTCACCATGGATGCCGAAGCCCAGGTCAGCGCTTTCGACACGGCCAATGGCCGTCGTCTCTGGCGCGTGCGGCTGACGCCCAAGCGCGAGGATGACGGCGCTATGGGCGGTGGCCTCGCCTATCATGGCGGCAAGCTGTTCGTCAGCACCGGCTACGGCGATGTCTTCGCACTGGAGCCGGGCACCGGCCGCGCCTTCTGGATCGCGGCCCTGAAGCAGCCAATCCGCGGCGCACCGTCGGCCGATGCCGGCCGCGTCTTCGTCATCACTTACGACAACCAGATGCATGCCCTCGATGTCGAGCGCGGCGAAGAAATCTGGTCCCATGCCGGCATCAGCGAAGCGGCCGGTTTCCTCGGCGCCGCCAATCCGGCGATCGAAGGCAATATCGTCATCACGCCCTATTCCTCGGGCGAGTTGCTGGCGCTGCGTGCCGATACCGGCGTGGTCGCCTGGTCGGAACAGCTGGTGCGTGCCGCCGGCCGTATCAGCCAGGCCGGCGCGCTGAACGACATCAACGGCCGCCCGGTGATCGATCGCGGCGTCGTCTATGCCGTCAGCCAGTCGGGCCGCTTCATCGCCATCGACCTGCGCACCGGCGAGCGCATCTGGGAGCGCGTCATCCCGAGCATCCAGACGCCCTGGATCGCCGGCGACTTCATCTATGCCATCACCATCGACGCGGAAATCCTCTGCCTGTCGCGCCGCGACGGCAAGGTGAAGTGGATCCGCCAGCTGCGCCGCTATGAAGACCCCAAGGCCAAGACCAACAAGGGCATCATCACCTGGTACGGCCCGGCCCTGGCCGGCGACCGCCTGCTGGTTGCCTCGACTGACGAGCGCGTGCTGGCCCTGTCGCCTTATACCGGCGACCTGATCGGCCAGGTCTCGCTGTCGGATAAGGCCTCGCAGCCGCCCGTGGTGGCCGATGGCACCGTTTATATCGTAACCGACGACGCGCGACTGATCGCGCTGCGTTAAGGAAAACCATGTCCGCCAAGATTGCCATTGTCGGCCGACCCAATGTCGGCAAGTCGACGCTGTTCAACCGTCTGGTGGGCAAGCGGCTGGCGATTGTCGACGACACGCCGGGCGTCACCCGCGACCGGCGCGAGGGTGCTGCGCGTCTGGGCGATCTGGAATTCACCGCCGTAGATACCGCCGGTCTGGAAGATTCCGACGTCGAGAGCATGACCGGCCGCATGCGGGTGCAGACCGAGGCGGCGGTAACCGAAGCCGATGTGGTGCTGTTCGTGATTGACGGCCGTGCCGGCGTCACCCCGATCGACAAGCATTTCGCCAACTGGCTGCGCAAGCAGAAGACGCCGGTGCTGCTGCTGGCCAACAAATGTGAAGGCGGGGCCGGCAAGACCGGTGTCGGCGAGGCCTATGGCCTGGGCTTTGGCGATCCGCTGCCGGTATCGGCCGAGCATGGCGAGGGGCTGTACGATCTGGCCGTCGCGCTGATGCAGCATATCGGTGGCAATGTCGATGGCGTGCCGGCTGAAGACAGCGACTTGCTCGACGACGTGATGGCCGATATCGACATCGACCCCGATGCCGAGGCGCCGCCGGAAGAAGACAAGCGGCCAATCCAGCTCGCCGTGGTGGGCCGGCCGAATGCCGGCAAGTCGACCCTGATCAACAAGCTGATCGGCAGCGACCGTCTGCTGACCGGGCCGGAACCGGGCCTGACCCGCGATGCCATCGCCATCAAATGGGAATACGAGGGCCGTGAAATCCGTCTGGTCGATACCGCCGGCATGCGGCGCAAGGCCCGCGTCGACCAGAAGCTGGAAAAGCTGTCGGTCGCCGACTCTTTACGCACCATCCGGCTCGCCCAGGTGGTCGTGCTGGTGCTGGACGGCGCGCTCGGTTTCGACAAGCAGGATCTCACCATTGCCGATCATGTGCTGAGCGAAGGCCGGGCACTGGTTCTGGCGGTGAACAAATGGGATGCCGTCGAGGATCGCGCGTTGACGCTGAAGGAGATCGAGGATCGCCTGGAACGCTCGCTGCCGCAGGCGCGCGGCGTTCCCGTTATCACATTCTCGGCCCTGACCGGCCGTCACCTCGACCGCCTGCTGCCGGCGGTGATGAAGCAGTATGAACGCTGGAACACCCGTATCCGCACGGCGCCGCTCAACCGCTGGCTCGATGAAGTGACCCAGCGCAATGCGCCGCCGCTGGCCGGTGGGCGCACCGTACGCATCCGCTATGCCACCCAGGTGAAGGCGCGGCCGCCGACGATTGCGCTGTTCGCGCCGCGCGCCGAATACATCCCGGAATCCTATCTGCGCTATCTGATCGGCAGCCTGCGCGAGATTTTCGACCTGCAGGGCGTGCCGATCCGTATGCACCTGCGCAAGGGCAAGAATCCCTTCGTCGACGAAGAAGACTGATCTAGAATCCCCCGCATAGACCGGCGGGAGGATTCGATGGACAGATGGTTTCGGGCGGCGCTCGATTACATTCCCGACTGGGTTGATTTCCAGGTTCGCGGTTCGGGTCGTACCGGCTGCGTGCTCGCCATCGCCCATCGCGGCAAGCTGGTGTTCCAGCATGCCGTCGGTCATGCCAATGACCTGAAGCAGACGCCGCTGACCCTGCAGCACCGGTTTCGCGTCGCTTCCCATTCCAAGACCTTCACGGCCGCCGGCATCATGAAGCTGCGCGAGCGGCGCAAGCTGCGCCTGGACGACCCCATCGGCCAGTATGTCGATGGCCTGCATCCGAAGCTGGCCGCGGCCACACTGCAGCAGTTGCTGTCCCATGGCGCCGGCGTGGTGCGCGATGGCGGCGATACCGGCCACTGGTCCGACACGCGGCCCTTCCGCAATGATGCGGAATTGCGCGCCGACCTGGCGCTGCCGCCGACCATCGAGCCCAACACGCGGTTCAAATATTCCAATCACGGCTACGGCCTGCTCGGCCTGGTGATCGAGAGCATCACCGGCGAGCCTTATGTCGACTGGATGCGCCACGAGATCGTGGCTGCGGCCGGTTTGCGCGAGACCGAGCCCGATTTTCATCGGCGCCGCTGTGCGCCGATGGCCAGCGGCCATAGCAGCAAGCTGCTGCTCGGTCGCCGCGTCATCATTCCCGGCGACAACGATACGCAGGCGCTGGCGCCGGCCACCGGCTTTGTCAGCACGGCGGCCGATCTGGTGCGCTTTTACAGCCAGCTGATGCCGTCGTCGAAAAGCCATCTGCTGTCGGTGGCCAGCCGGCGCGAGATGATCCGCCGGCTGTGGCGCGATCCCTACAGCAGCATGGAAACCCATTACGGCCTCGGCATCATCAGCGGCCAGATCGGCGACTGGAGCTGGTTCGGCCATTCCGGCGGCTTCCAGGGCTTCATCACCCGCACCGCCAACCTGCCGGATCAGGAGATCACGATTTCGGTGCTGAGCAATTCCAGCGACGGTCTGGCCGGACTATGGCTCGATGGCATCGTGCATATCCTGCGCGGTTTCGCCCGCCATGGCGCACCGACACGGCGCACTGCCGACTGGCGCGGGCGCTGGTGGGGCCACTGGGGCGCCACCGATCTGGTGCCGATGGCCAACAAGATCATGGTGGTCAATCCGGTCTTCATGAACCCCTTCATGGATGCCAGCGAACTGACCGTCGAGGGCCGGGACCGCGCGCGCACCACACAGGGCGGCGGCTATGCCAGCTATGGCGAGCCGGCGATGCTCAAGCGGAACGCGCGCGGCAAGGTGAGCGAGGTCTGGATCGCCGGCTGGCGCATGCAGACCGAGGCCAAAGCGGCGCAGGCGATGAGCGCGCTATACGAGCCGAAGGTCACAAAGACAAAGGCGCGCAAGCGCCGCTGAGGCGGCTACGGCTGGCCGTTGCGGCCGAACTGCAGGAAACCCGGCCGTTCGCTTAGCCGCTCGTAATAGGCGCTGACGGCCGGGAAGTCCGGTCGCGGCATGGGCGTCCCGAACCAGCGGTTCACCGACAGGCCGATGACGATATCGGCGGCATTGAAGGCGGCGCCCGTCACATAGGCCGCGGTGCGCTGCAGTTGCTGCTCCAGCACTGCGACCTTGGCGGTCCAGTCCGTGATCGAGCGTTCGATCTCGGCCTGGTTGGTGAAGGCGGCGGGATTGCGCACCAGCGCCATGTAGGCGTAGCGCCAGGCGCTGTTGAAATCGCCGAGCTGCCAGTCCATCCACATCTCCACCTTGGCGCGGCTGGCGCTGTCGGTCGGCAGCAGGTCGGGGCGGCCATGACGGCCGATCAGGTAGCGTACGATGGCATTCGATTCCCAGAGCACCACGTCGCCGTCGCGCAGCACCGGCACCAGGCCATGGGGATTGAGGGCGAGGAAGGCCGGGTCGCGCGTCGAGCGGCCATCGCCGCCCCAGCTCGCGTCATGGACATAGTCCCGACCATCCTTCAGGCCGAGTTCGGCGCAGGTCCACAGCACCTTGCGCACATTGATGGAACCGGCTTTGCCCAGGATGGTCAGCATGGCGCTCTCGGAACGGCTTGGAAAAAATCGCCGGGACTGTAGCCGAAAATACTTCGGCCGCGACCGAAACATTGCACCCCTGCAATCTGTCATAAGGGGGTGTCGTTATCGTGACAGGAGAGTCGTGTGTTTGCCGGTTTTGAACTATCCGCCCTGGTCTGGATCGCCTTTGTCTTCCTGCTTGCCGGCACGGTGAAGGGCGTGATCGGCCTTGGCCTGCCCAGCATCACCCTGGGCCTGCTCGCCGCCACCATGGACCTGCGCATGGCGATGATCGTGCTGCTGGTGCCCAATCTCGCCACCAATGCCTGGCAGGCGTTTGTCGGCGGGCATTTCCGTGTGCTGCTGCGCCGGCTCTGGGTTTTTCTGCTCGCTGCCACGGTGGCCATCTGGTTCGGCGTCGAAGCGCTCAGCATTATCGATCCGAAATGGCTGAACGCGTTGCTCGGCCTGCTGCTGATCGCCTATGCGCTGCTCGGGCTGCTGCGGCCGCCGGTGGCGCTCAGCGCCTGCCACGAATTCTGGGCCGGACCGCTGGTCGGCGCGGTCAACGGCGTGCTGACCGGGCTCACCGGCTCCTTCGTGGTGCCCGGCGTGCTCTACCTGCAGGCATTGGGATTGACGCGCGACCAGCTGGTGCAGGCGATGGGCCTGCTGTTCATGGCCTCGACGCTGGCGCTCGGCGCAGCCCTTGGCGGCCGCGCCATGCTGGACGGCGACCAGCTGCTGCTGTCGGCGCTGGCCGTGGTGCCGGCGGTGCTGGGGATGGTGACGGGGCAGGCGCTGCGCAGCCGCATGTCGGAAGCCGCCTTCCGCCGCGCCTTCTATATCGCCCTGCTGCTGCTGGGTCTTTATATCGTCGGGCGGTTCATCCTGTGACCCGCCCGACGATCGCGTGCAATCAGAGCGGCTTGTTCAGGTAATGCGCCACTTCCTGCGGGAAGAAGCCGACGCTTTTGACGGCTTCCTTCAGCTTGGCTTCCGACACGCCGAAGCGGTCGGTCCAGTATTCGATCTCGCTCTTGTCGGCAACATTGACGCGCTCATGCAGGCGCTTGCGCGTCTTGTCGCCGGCGCCGGCCTGGTCGCCGTTTTTCGCCAGCGAGGGCGTGCTGGCGGTCGGCTGGCTGATCGAGGCTGGATCGCTGGCCGGGAAACTGTCGCGCAGCGCCGCATCCAGTTCCACGTCCTCGTCGCGGTCCTCGCGCTTGGCTTCCTGCATCTGCTCTTTCGAGGGCTTGCTCGACTCAGTCTTCAGTTCCGAAGGATGACGGCTGCTGGCCATGACGGGCCTCCTTTGTGGGATCGCAGGACTAACGGTCCGCAGCCACGGCAGTTCCCGCTGGCGAATCGCGAAAAAGCAGGCGAAGCGCGGGCTTAGGCGGGGCTTATCCATGCTATGCTCCATGCCGGGACTCGCCAAACGCGGAGACGGCTCCATGGCAATCGCGGCAACGATCATGGTGGCGCTGGTGGCGCTGCTGCATGTGTATTTCCTGGTGCTGGAGATGGTGCTGTGGACCAAACCCACCGGCCTGCGCGTTTTCCGCAACACGCCGGAGAAAGCCGAGATCACCCGCGTGCTGGCGGCCAACCAGGGCCTCTATAACGGCTTCCTCGCCGCCGGCCTGATCTGGGGCCTGCTGCATCCCGATCCGATTGCGGCGCGCGAGCTGCTGACCTTCTTCCTCGCCTGCGTCATCGTCGCCGGACTCTACGGCGCCTGGACGGTCAGCCGCCGCATCCTCTATGTGCAGGCCCTGCCGGCGCTGGTGGCGCTGACCCTGGTCTGGCAGGTGATGTGATCTAGACGGCGGCCTGCCGGCTCTGCCAGCGGAAGCCGAGCACGGCGCTGAGCAGAAGCGCGGCGCCGCAGGCGGCGATCACCGGCCGCGCGCCGAACCAGGCGAACAGCCAGGCGCTGACCGCCGTGGCCAGCAGCGCGCCGGTCCAGGCGCCGACCAGCTTCAGCCGATAAAGCCGCGCCACCATGCGGCGGTTGGCCTCGGCCTGGATCTGGCTCAGGAAACTCAGGTCGGCCAGCGGCCCGCCGCAGGCGGTGAGCGCGGCGGCCAGCATCAGCCAGCGGATATCGGGCGCCGTCGCCATGGCGCAATAGCCGATGCCGGCCACGATATGCCCGGCCCGCGTCCACCAGGGCGCGCGGCGGATTTCCAGGTTGCCCGCCACCAGGCTGCAGGCGATGTTGCCGGCGCCATAGGCCGCCATCACCGCGGCATAGCCGCCCAGGTCGCCCATCGCCTCGCTCTGGATCATCAGCGCCACGCCGAGGATATAGCCGACCTGCCAGGCGCCGTTGCTGACCACATTGGCGATCAGCGCGAACCACACCGGCGGCCGTGCCCGCGCCGCCTGCAGGGCCTCCAGCACCTCGCGCAACGGCCGCGCGGCTTCCGCGGCGGTGGGCAGGGCCTCGGCCGGCTTCACGTCGGGCGGCACGCGCCGGTGCAGCAGAAACGTCGCGGCGGCCGAGGCGAAGAAGCCCAGCGCCGCCGCGGTGAGGATCGCCATCTGCGACAGCACGGTCTGCAGCAGGCCGATCAGCAGCGGCCCGACCACGCGCGACAGCCGAGCGGCGGCATCGATCAGCGCATTCATCGCGTTCAGCAGCGCGCCCTCGCGCGTCAGCCGCGGCAGCGCCGCATAGATCACCGGATAGGGCAGCGGCCGCAGCAGTGCCATCAGCAGCACGGTGGGCACGAAGAACCAGGTCGCATCGGGCGCCACCAGCAGCCACAGCGCCGGCAGCAGTACCAGCACCGCGCGCAGCGTGTCGATCACCGTCAGGCTGGAGAATTCCTCGAAGCGGTCGACCAGCAGGCCGCCGAACAGGCTGAGCAGCAGCGACAGCGCCGCCGTGCCCATGATGACCCAGGAGGCATGGGCGCCCACCGCGTCGACGGCGATCCAGGCAATCGAGGCATCATACACCTGCAGGCCCACCTGGCCGATGCTGGTGCCGAACCAGAGCAGGGCCATGTTGCGGTCGCGCAGGGGGCGGAACAGGCGCATGGAGGCGAAAGAAATGAAAGCGGGGCGAGAGAAAGAAAGAGAAAGAAGCGGAGCGAGAGAAAACCGGGCGAAACAGGCGTTGAATCGGTTGTACGCCTCGGGCCGCGCCGCTTCAACCCGCCGCTGACTTCATTCTGTCGGCGCGCGGCCCGCGGTCGCGCATGATCGTCGCCGCGCGGAACCAATCGGCGACAGCATGGTTGTTGGATACCCGAGCCGCAGACGGCTCCACTGTCGCCGGCAGCGACGCACCAGCAACCTGGAGACGCCCCCATGGCCAGACAAGCGACCAAGACCAAAACCGCCAGCACCAAGGCCCGCAGCGGCGCCGCGCGGAAAACGGCCAAGACTGCCAAGTCCGCCAAGTCAGCAGCGTCGCGCGCCAAGAGCGCGACGCGCAAGGCGAGCGCCCGCAAGACGACAGCCGCCCGCAAGACGACAGGCGCCCGCAAGGCCGCGCCGAAATCTGTCGCGCGCCAGTCTGGCGCCAGCAAGTCCGCCGTCACCACCGGCCGCGCCACAGGACGTGCCACCGTGGCGCAGAATGTCAGCAAGCCCTCGCAGTTGCCCTTCACCGCCTCGGCGGCGATGACCAAGGTGGTGAAGGAGATGGTGACCAGCCTGGCCGTGGAGGGCACGCCCGATGACGCCATTGCCCTGCTGAAGGCCGATCACCGCAAGGTGGAGGGCCTGTTCGAGCAATTCGAGCATACCCAGAACAAGGCCGAGAAGGCCGAGCTGGCGGCCAAGATCTGCCTGGAGCTGCGCGTGCATACCCAGGTGGAGGAGGAAATCCTCTATCCGCCGGCCCATAAGGAGATCGAGCACGATCTGGTGGATGAAGCGGTGGTGGAACATGCCGGCGCGAAAGACCTGATCGCGCAGATCGAGGCCGGCGATCCCGCCGATCACCTCTATGATGCGAAGATGAAAGTGCTGAAGGAATACATCAAGCATCATGTGAAGGAAGAGGAAGAGGAGATGTTCCCCAAGCTGAAAGGGCATGACCTCAACCTGCATGCCATGGCCGAACAGATGGCCGACCGCAAGGCACAACTGCTGAAGCAGTTCGCCCGGGCGAAGTAGACGTAACGCGGCCAAGTAACGGACACAGTCGCCGCCACGGCACGGCGGAAACGGCAAGGCCCCGCGCGCGCGATCGCGCGGGGCTTTCTTTCGTGGGGGGAGCCCGGTCCGGCGGGATCGGCCGGGGGCGATGATCCCGCAGGCGCGAATGCTGCGACGCGGGACGTCATCATAAAATCGTAAACGGGGCCATCATAAACCTGTGACAATTGCCAAGGCCGGGCTGGCTTGTGTTGACGGCGGCGCCGGACGGATTTTGAATAATGGGGCTGTAGGGTTTTTTCCGGTCGCGATCTGCAGGGGCCGTGCGATCTGCCCCTTTGCCGATGGGAGAGTGCGATGCATGCCCTGATCATCGAAGACCACGATCCGATGGCCAATGTCATCGCCGCCATCCTGACCTCGGCGGGGCATACAGTGGTACGCGCCAGCGATGGGCGCTCCGGCGTGGCGAAGTTCGAGGCCGAACGCTTCGATGTGGTGATCACCGACATCATCATGCCCGACCAGGAAGGCCTGGAAACCATCCGCCAGCTTGTGCAGCGGCAGCCCGATGTGCGGATCGTCGCCGTGTCGGGCAGCGGCAACAACGGCGGCATCGATTACCTGCGCATCGCCCGCGAATTCGGCGCGGCGGCCACGCTGCAGAAACCGTTCCAGCCGGAAGACCTGCTGCGCCTGGTGCAGATGCAGGAGCGCGGCGTGGTGGCTGCGGCGGATTGAGGCTGCACGAAACAGGGTTGCATTGCGACTAAAACACAAAGCCCCGCGAGAGCGATCACGCGGGCCTTTTTTTATATGGTAAACTTATAACTCTTTACGTCGGCGTTTACTGTAGAGCCCTTGTAGTAATTAACATAATCGAATGAGCCGCCCTTCTGCTGGTAAGCAGCATTGGTGGATTTTCCTTCTGCCCATTTTTCAAATTTGAGCCATTGCCCCAAGATCGCTTTAACGACTTCTTTCTCGGCTTTACCCTTGGTCGTTCCGAGATTCACACAGGCAGCAATAATTGCGTACTGACCGTAACGTAAGCCTTGGCCGTATTGGGTTGTGTGATAGCGGTCTTTCGGTTTTTTCGGCGGAGACTTTCTCTCTTTCTCGACAAGGCGAAGAGTTTCATAACCATAAGCATATTGGTCGACTTTTTTTGCGTCGAGAAGTGTGGCGAGTTCTGCCTTTTCGAAGAATTGTGCAATACTAGTCTTTGCTTGATTAATTCTATAGTCAGCGGCTAACCCGACTCTAACCAACTTTTCTCGATTAATGAGCATGAAGCGTTCTATGTAATTTGAGTTGAGCCCATCTGCAAATTCGCCGCGTTTGCGCTCATAATAGAGGCCGTATTTTTCGAAGAATAGATTCTGCAGTTTGATTTGAATCTCGTCATTTGAGCGACGATCGGACTCTTCGATTTTCGTTTGAGAATTACTGGCCTTCGAGACTTTCCCAATCAGCTCCAAGCGCAATCCGTCGGTCTTCTTATTTTGTGTACCGACAAATGTGATGACACGTAGAAGAACTTCTTTTCCCTTAAATGCACTGAAGTCTTTCGTCTTGGCGCATTCTTTATAAATTCGGCTCAAGGTATATGCAGTTTGCCCACCATTAACTAGTTGTGGATTTCTTAGAACGACTTGCGCTGTTCCTTGTTTGGCGGTGTCTGAACTAATAGATGTCTGGTCGGATATTATGGTGATGCCGTTGTTAAAAAGAGCGAACTCATTGCTGTCTTCGTTCAGCAGTGAGTGTCTGATCTCTTTATTGACGGAGTTTGATTTTAATTCGAGAAAGCTTCTTGGATTGAAGTGAAGGATGGAATTTTTATAAGTATCCATTATTCGTCCTATTTCGCGAGTGGGGACGAATAGAATCTTGACATTCGATTTTAGGGAATTTGCCTTAACATCGTAGTCAAGGTGAGTCTCCCCTCGAAGATTTGCGAGATTAATTTCTATTCGAAGGTTCGGGTCTGAAAAATATGTGCCGTGAATAACGGGAAATAGTAACTCTTGGTATATTCGCTCATGCGAGAATTGTTCTGGTGAGTACCCTTCAATCAATTTCTTTAATTGCGCTTGACTAAAGTTTTTGGAATTTCCCAACAAAACAACTTTTACTGTGTAACTGCCTGAATCGGGCAGTTGTTGGACAGCCTTCTGCAGGCTTTTTGTAATTCTTTCATTATATGAATTTCCTTTTTCATCCTTTTTAAGACCTTTCAGGATTCTTTTTACATCCATCTTTAATAAATCGTCTGCCGACATATTGTTGGCTGTGAAATTACCTGCAGTCGCTCTAAATTTTGATTGTAGTACGAATATGATCTTATTCGTTGGATCTATATAAAATGCGTCGATACCGCCATCAAATTTGCCATCGGTAATGAGCGATTCTCGATCGGGAAATTTTACGATTCCAAATCTGGCTTTTAGGAAGAGGTGGAGCAGCGCCCGTGAGCGGGCTTGTATAACTTTGTCCTGATCGCCTGGCGGAGGATGGTATTCTTTTGTTGTGGTTGGCGCTTCTTTGCAGAGTGCGTCCAGTACATTGCAAAGCGTCTTGTAGCGGCGCGCGTTGCCAAGTTTGTTGTCCATTGTTTCCTGCCTGTAACTTCCCCAACCTCAGAGCTTTATATTGGAGTTGCGATCGGCAAAGGAGAAAAAACAAATTCGCATACTTTGGTATGTTCGGTTTACAGAGTAGTTCCTAACCTCTCCAAATCCTTCATCACCCAATCCGCATCGCGCGCGAATGTCGCGTCGTCCATCTCCGGCAATCTGAACAGTGTGAAGATCACCTCGGCGCCGTTGCCATTGGCGATCACGCGCAGCGGCACATAGATCTCTGCGCCGGCCGGTGTCGTCACCGTATGGTCGAGGATGCCGAAGGGATTGCGCGGACTGAATACCACCGTCATCAGGCCGGCTTCCTGCTGCGCCACCCAGCGGCCATCGTCGAGCTGCCGCAGCGTGCCGAGCCCGCTGGCCCAGGCGGGCCAGTTCGCCGGATCGGCGAGGAAGGCATAGACCGCCGCCACCGGCCGGCCGATAGATATACTGAGATGGCGGCAGGGCAGGGTCGGTCCCGATAGCGGCGGGCCAGGCAGGGGGGTGGGCGGGGTCATAAACGGCTCCCTTGATTTTTACGAATGTTCATTATATGTTCTTTTTCGGGTGTCGTCAAACCCGGATGATGGTCCGTGTCCGGATTTCTGACCGGGCGACCCGGGGAAGCCGGACGAAGCAAAACGAAGCCCGGCGAATGCAAACGAACGCAAACGAAGCCGAACGAAGCGAAACGAAGTCGGGCGAAGGCAAACGAAGCAAAAGGAGCCCGAGGGAAGCCGGGCGAAGCGGAATAAGCCGGAATAAGACCGAATAAGCACCGGATAAGACCGAATAAGACGGAATAAGCATCGGATAAGCCGGAATAAGGATCGGATAAGGCGGAATAAGGCGAAACAGACATGCAGGGCGCATTGATTTTCAGCCGAACCGGGGTGTTCGCCGGGGCAACCTTTGCTTGCCCGGCGGAAGCCGGGCGCTATAGTCCGCCCCCATGATCGCCCCCGTTAACATATCCGGCCTGAACAGCCCTGGTCTGAACAGTCCCATTCTTAATAGTTTGGGCCTGCCCGGCGCGCCGTCGCAAACCCGCGTGGTGGTGGCCATGTCGGGCGGGGTGGATTCCTCCGTGGTCGCCGGCCTGCTCAAGCGCGAAGGCTACGATGTTATTGGCATCACGCTGCAGCTCTACGACCATGGCGCGGCGCTGGCCAAGAAAGGTGCCTGCTGCGCCGGCCAGGATATCCACGATGCGCGCCAGGTGGCCGAGCGACTGGGCATTCCGCATTACGTGCTGGATTACGAAAGCCGCTTCCGCCAGTCGGTGATGGACGAATTCGCCGACAGTTACGTGAATGGCGAAACGCCGATCCCCTGCATCCGCTGCAACCAGCGCGTCAAGTTCCGCGACCTGCTGGAGACCGCGCGCGACCTCGGCGCCGCGGCGCTGGCCACCGGGCATTATGTGAAGCGTGCTCTTGGTGCAGAAGGCCAGGCTGAACTGCACAGGGGCCGCGATCCGCGCCGCGACCAGAGCTATTTCCTCTACACGACGACGCAGGCGCAGCTCGACTATCTGCGTTTTCCACTGGGTGACCTGGAGAAGCCCGCCGTGCGCAAGCTGGCGGAAGAGTTCGGGCTGATCGTGGCCGACAAGCCGGACAGCCAGGATATCTGCTTCGTGCCCAATGGCGATTACGCCAGCGTCGTGGCGAAGCTGCGCCCCGAAGCAGCCGAGCCGGGCGAGATCGTCGATCCCGAGGGCCGCGTGCTCGGCCGTCACGAGGGCATCATCCATTTCACCGTCGGCCAGCGCAAAGGCATCGGCATCGCCGGCCCGGAGCCGCTCTATGTTCTGCGCATCGATGCGCCGAAGCGCCGCGTCGTCGTCGGGCCGAAAGCGGCGCTGGCGCGCAGCAGTGTCATGCTGCGCGAACTGAACTGGCTCGGCGGCGCCATTCCGGCCGAGGGGCTGGAGGTCAGCGTGAAGCTGCGCTCGGCGCAGCCGGCGGTGGCGGCGACGATCTTCGCGGCCGGCGAAGGGACAGCCCGGCTGGAGCTGGCCATGGCCGAATTCGGCGTCGCGCCCGGCCAGGCCGGGGTGGTCTATGCCGGCGACCGCCTGCTCGGCGGCGGCTGGATCGCACGCGCCGCGGCCGGCGAATTAGCCGCCTGAAATCAGGGGCTTGCGGCGCGCTTGACAGATCGGGGCCGGTTCCGTATTCCATGCGCCTCCGCGCCGGGTTTTACCGGTGCGGTCCGGATGTGGCTGGATAGCTCAGTTGGTAGAGCAAGGGACTCATAAGCCCTGGGTCGGCGGTTCAAATCCGCCTCCAGCCACCATCCCGCCTCTTATAATCCCCGCACCATGCCGCCATCGACCCGCAGTTTCACGCCGGTGATATAGCCGGCGCGCGCGCTGGCCAGGAAGGCCACCGCATCGGCGAATTCGTCGGGCCGGCCATAACGGCCCATCGGAATCGTCGCCTGCGAGGCCTTGGCGATCTCCTCGCGGCTCTTGCCCTGCTTGGCGGCGGCGGCGCCGTCGAGCTGGTCGACGCGGTCGGTATGGATGCGGCCGGGCAGCACCAGATTCACCGTCACCCCGCTGGCCGCCACTTCCGCCGCCAGCGTCTTCGACCAGCCCAGCACCGCCATACGCAGGCTGTTGGAAAGCGCCAGATTCGGGATCGGCTGCTCGATGCCCGAGGAAGCAATCGTGATGATGCGGCCGAAGCCGCGCGCCTGCATCGGCAGCAGCAGCCGGTTGCTCAGGTGAAACAGATGCCCGGCCATGGCGGTGAACTGCTGCTGCCACAGCTCCAGCGCCATGCCGGCGGCCCCACCCGGCGGCGGCCCGCCGGAATTGTTGACCAGGATATCGACGCCGTCGGGCAGCATCGCGTCCGCCAGCGCATCGACCGAGGCGCGGTCGGCGAGGTCCAGCGGTTTCGCCGAGAGCCGTGCGGCGACCTCGGGCGACTCTTGCGCGATCCAGGCCTGGGTATCGGCCACCGTGCGCGCGGCGGCGATGACACTGGCGCCTTCGCGGGCCAGCACGCGGGCGACGGCGGCGCCCAGGCCGCGGCTGGCACCCAGCACCAGGGCGCGTTTGCCGGTGAGTCCCAGATCCATCAGCCGATCTCCTGCAGGCGCTTGGCTTGCCGCGCGATCATGGTCTCGATCTCCGCGATGTCCGCAGGCGAGAGCTTCGGGCCGGGCTTGCGCAGGGCGGCAGAGGCAATCACGCCGCGCTTCTGCAAAACGTATTTCCTGATGGCAAGACCAGGGCCGGGCTGCTGCTCGTAGCGGGCCAGCGGCAGATAGGCGTCGAAGATGTCGCGCGCGCGGCCCGGATCGTTCTGCTGGTAGGCGCGCACCACGCCCACCATCATTTCCGGATAGGCGAAGCCGGTCATGGCGCCATCGGCGCCGCGCTCCATCTCCTCGGGCAGGAACAGCCCGCCATTGCCGACCAGGATGCTGACGCGCCGCAGGTCTTTCATGGCGCGCAGGGCGCTCAGCTTGGCCAGGCCCGGCCAGTCCTCGTGCTTCAGCATCACGCAGGACGGCAGCGCCTTGATGATGCGGGCGATCACGGACGCAGCCATATGCACATTGGTCGACTGCGGGAAATCCTGCACCACGAAGGGCACGGCGCTGCCGATGGCCTCGACCGCATTCTCGTAATAGGTGACGATCTGGTCGTCGGTCTTCAGCGTGCCCGGCGGGGCGATCATCACGCCGGCGGCGCCATCGTCCATCACGGCCTTGGTGAGTTCGGCCATCGAGGCAAAGCCGGGGCTGGACGCGCCCACCACCACCGGTACCTTGCCATTGAGCCGTTTCAGGACTCTTTGGACGAAGCTGCGCGATTCCGTCAGCGTCAGTTTCGGCGCTTCGCCCATCATGCCCAGCAGGGTGAAGCCGGTGACGCCCTGCTCCATGTAGAAATCGACCATGCGGTCGGTGCTGTCCAGGTCCAGTGCGCCGCTGTCGGTGAACGGCGTGACCGAGATGATGTAGACGCCCTTGGCGGTTTCGTCGAGTTTGGCCATGAAGTCCTCGTTAGGCGAGCGGTTATGTTTGGAGCAGTTTGCCCGGGTTAAGAATATTGCGGCTGTCGAACAGCGCCTTGATGTCATGCATCATCTGCAGCGCGACGGCGGGCTTGTAGCGCGGCAACTCGTCGCGGCGCAGCTGGCCGACGCCATGCTCGGCGCTGATGCTGCCGCGATAGCGCTCGACCAGATCATGCACCACGGCATTGAGCGGTCCGGTGAGGGCGTAGAAGTCGTCGTCGTTCATATGCGGTGCGCGCTGCAGGTTGTAATGCAGGTTGCCGTCGCCCAGATGGCCGAAGACCAGAAAATTAAGACCGGGGAAGGCGGCTTCTACGGCGGTTTCACACTCATCCATGAAGGCGGCAAGCCTTCCGATGGGCAGCGCGATATCATGCTTGATGGTCTTGCCGGCCCGCACCTGCGCTTCCGAGATGCCTTCGCGCAGGCGCCACAGGGTTTTGGCCTGTTCCTGGCTTTGGGCGATTACCGCATCCGTGGCCTCGCCGGCTTCGATCGCCTCGGCCAGGACGCTTTCCAGCAGGCCGCTAAGATCGGCGGATGCATCGGCATCGCTCAACTCGGCCAGCACCACGGCCGGCGGCACGGCTGCAAAGGGCGACACCGTGCCGGTTACATGCCGCAGCACCAACTCCAGGCAGTTGCGCGTCATGAATTCAAAGGCTGTCAGGCGGTCGCCGGCGCGTGCGCCCAGCCGCACGAAGAGCTTGAGTGCGGCATCGCGATCAGGCAGGGCGACCATGGCGGTGGCGCGCGTCGCGGGGGCGGCATAGAGCTTCAGCACAGCCGCCGTGATAACCCCCAGCGTGCCTTCCGAACCGATGAACAGGTCGCGCAGGTCATAGCCGGTGTTGTCCTTGCGCAACCCGCGCAGTCCGTCCCAGATGCGGCCATCGGCCAGCACCACTTCCAGCCCCAGCGCCAGTTCGCGGGTGTTGCCGTAGCGCAGCACGGCGATGCCGCCGGCATTGGTGGCAAGGTTGCCGCCGATGGTGCAACTGCCTTCGGCGCCCAGGCTCAACGGGAAGAACCGTCCGGCTTCGCGCGCCGCGGCCTGGATATTGGCAAGGATGCAGCCGGCATCCACCGTGATGGTGTTGCCGACCGGATCGATCTCACGGATTCTGTTGAGCCGGCCCAGACTGAGGATCACCTGCCGGCCGCTGTCGTCCGGCGTGGCGCCGCCGGCCATGCCAGTGTTGCCGCCCTGCGGGATAACGGAAACGCGCGCCTCGTTGCAGCAGCGCAGCACGGCTGCGACTTCCGCGGTATCGGCCGGCCGCACCACCGCCAGGGCGCGGCCGCGATATTTCTTCAGCCAATCGACAACATAAGCCGCCTGATCGGCATCTGCGGTCAGCACATGGGCCGGACCGACGATACCTTTCAGTTGAGCCAGAAATGCCGCGTCGCTCATGTCTTGCGAGCCTGCCATTCGGCCACGGTCATGCGCGGAATCTCGAAGCGGTCACGGGTGCGGGTGTACCAGCCGGCGCCGTGCATGCGGCCGACCAGATCGAGAGCATCGGGATCGACATGCAGCTTGTCGTCGATGGCGCCATCGGCGATATGCAGATGCACGATCTCGCCCGTCACCAGGCTGCGGTTATAGGGGAGCGCCTGCGTGGCAAAGAGCCGGCATTCGAAGCTGACCGGTGACTCTGCGATGCCCGGCACGGCGATCTGTTTGGAGTCGCGCTGCGTGAAGCCGGCAGCCTCGAATTCGCTGACGCCTTCGGGAAAATCGATGGCACTGGCCACCATGGCTTCCGCGATGGCATGGCTGACCAGGTTCACCACGAATTCGCCGCGTTCAATGATGTTGCGCGCCGTATCCTTGTGCGGCTTGCCGTCGTCGCGCTTGCTGCCCTCGATACCGATCACCAGCAGCGGCGGTGCATTGCTGAAGACATTAAAGAAACTGAACGGTGCGGCATTGGTGCCGCCGTCGGCATTCAGCGTGGATACCAGCGCGATCGGGCGCGGCATCACCGTACTGACCAGCAGCTTGTAGATGCGGTCGGGCGAGAGATCGGCGGCGGCGATGTCCATGCCGGCTTACCAGCCCAGACGCACGCGGCCGAGCGCCATGGTGGTGGCGGCCTGAGTGGGCTCGATCACCGGAATGCCGAGCGCATCCTGCAGCGGGTCGCGGAACACCGCCATGCCGGCGCAGCCCATCACGATGGTATTGGCCTGGCGTTCATCGCGCAGGCGCTTGCCGGTATCGATCATGCGTTTCAGCGTGCGTTCGCGATCCGAAAGTTCGGCCACGGTCAGGCCGATGGCCATCTCGCCGGCCAGACGATCGGTGATGCCCATGGCGCCCCAAAGCCGCAGATGGCGCGAGATCGAACCATCGAGAATGGCGATGACGCCGAATTTATGGCCCATGGTCATGGCGGTGAGCGCGCCGCTTTCGGCGATGCCCAGCACTGGCTTGCTGACCGTTTCGCGCACCACATGCATGCCGGGATCGCTGAAACAGGCGATGACGAAGGCGCTGGCTTCGGCTTCCAGCGACTTGGCCAGGCGCGCCAGCGGCAGCGCCACGGACTCCACATCATGCTGGGTCTGGATGCCGGCGGGGCCTTCCTTCAGCGTCAGGCTGCGGATGGCCGGACCGCCGCTGATGCGGAGTGGTTCCAGCGCGGCATCGATGCCGGCGGTGACCGCTTCGTTCGAGTTGGGATTGATCACAATGATGGTGGGCGTCATCGCAGGTCCTCGCAGAAGTCATCGTCAGTCTATGCCAGCCCGGGGCTCCTGTGGGTGGCATGGTCCTTGCGTATTTGTCGCGCGCCCTTAACGCAATGTTATGGGCAGGGCTGATTTTAGGGCATCATGCGATGGCCATAAGAAAATCAGGTCACGGGAGGTCGGTATGTCGTTGAATCTTCGTCAGATCGAGGTGTTTCGCGCGGTGATGAGCACCGGATCGATCAGTGGGGCCTCCAAAGTACTGCATGTGTCGCAGCCCGCTGTCAGCCGTCTGCTGTCCTATACCGAGACCCGGGTCGGTTTTCCGCTGTTCGAACGCATCAAGGGACGGCTCTATGCAACCCCTGAGGCGAAACGCCTGTTCCGCGAGGTTGATCATGTCTACCTCGGCGTGCAGCGGGTGAACGAAGTCGCGCATTCGCTGGCCGAGCGGCGCCAGGGCGTGCTGCATGTCGTCTCCAGCCCAAGTATCGGCCATGTGCTGATTCCACAGGCAATCGCCACGCTCTGCGCGCAATACACCGATGCGAAAGTGACCTTCAATTTCCTCAATTACGCGCCGCTGCAGGATCGCCTGCTGAACCACCAGGCTGATATCGGCGTGATCAGCACGCCGATCGAGCATCCCAATCTGGAGACCAAGCCGCTGGGCCAGAGCCCGGTCTGCTGCGTCTGCCCGGAAGATCATCCGCTGACGCAGAAGGCCATGCTGACTCTGGCCGACCTGCAGGATTATCCGCTGGTCGCCTATGACCGCGAGACGCCGTATGGCCGCATGGTGGCGCAGATGTATCATCGCGCCGGTTTGCCGCTGAAAACCACCATCGAGGTCGGGTCGCCGCAAAGCGCCTGCGCGCTGGTGCAGGCGGGGGCGGGCATCGCGCTGATCGACGAATTCTCGCTGCACAACTGGCCAAACGGCCATCTGGTGATGCGCCCGGTGGTCGACGCGCCGGTGATGATGGCGAACCTGGCCTTCCTGCGCTTCGAGCCGATGTCGCAGCTTGCGCAATCCTTTGTCAAAATCCTGCGCAAGCTGATGGCCGTGAACGGATTTTCGCTGCAGGACGAACTGCCGGAACGAGCCGTCCGGCACTGACGCGGGGTGCGCTTCTGGGCCCATAACATCGTGTTAAGGGCGGATGACAAACCGGCATGAGACATTCTGGTGCTGCATTGCGAGAATTTCGCTTCCGGAGCGCTGAATCGTCTATCCAGCTTTTGAGTGGGGCGCATGAGTGATTTCGATCTGGTGGTGCGCAATGGCCGCGTCGCCACCGCGAGCGATGTATTCGAAGCTGATATTGGCGTGCGCGACGGCGTGATTGCCGCCGTGGGAAAAGGGCTCGGGCCCGGCAAGCGCGAGATCGACGCCGCCGGTCGCTGGGTGTTGCCCGGTGGCATCGACAGTCACTGCCATGTGGAGCAGCTGTCGGGCATGGGCGTCATGTGCGCCGACGATTTCTATTCCGCCACGGTCTCGGCCGCCTTTGGCGGCACCACCACCATCATTCCCTTCGCCGCCCAGCACCGCGAGATGAAAATCCCCGAGGTGGTGGCCGATTACGGCCGGCTGGCGCGCGAGAAGGCGGTGATCGATTACGGCTTCCATCTGATCCTGGCCAATCCCGACGATACGGCGCTGCAGACCGACCTGCCGCAGGCGATCCGCGACGGCATCACCTCGCTCAAGGTCTATATGACCTATGACAAGCTGCGGCTGGACGATCACCAGCTGCTGGATGTGCTGTCGGTGGCGGCGCGCGAGCAGGCACTGGTGATGGTGCATGCCGAGAATCACGACATGATCCGCTGGCTGGCCCATCGCCTGCTGGAGCAGGGCCACACGGCGCCGAAATTCCATGCCGTCGCCCATGACCCGATTGCCGAGAGCGAGGCGACCAACCGCGCCATCGCGCTGTCGCGCCTGTTGGGCGTACCGCTGCTGATCGTGCATGTCTCCGCCCAGGAGGCGATCAATACCATCCGGCGCGCCAAGACGCGCGGCGCGGCCGTCTATGCCGAAACCTGCCCGCAATATCTGTTCCTGACCGCCGAGGACCTGGATCGTCAGGGCCTGGATGGCGCCATGTTCTGCTGCTCGCCGCCGCCGCGCGACAAGGAATCGCAGGAAGCGGTCTGGGCCGGCATGAAGGACGGGACGCTGCTGACCTATTCTTCGGATCACGCGCCCTATCGTTTTGACAAGAGCGGCAAGCTACCCAAGGGCGATGCCACCACCTTCAAGGAAATGGCCAATGGTGTGCCCGGCATCGAGCTGCGCCTGCCGCTGCTGTTCTCGGAAGGCGTCATGGCCGGCCGCATCACCATTCAGGAATTCGTGGCGCTGACTGCCACCAACCATGCCGCCATGTATGGCCTCACGGGCCGCAAGGGCGTGATCGCTGTCGGCGCCGATGCGGATATCGGCATCTGGAACCCGGAACGCGAAATCACCGTGACGGCATCAATGCTGCACGACAATGTCGGCTACACGCCCTATGAGGGCCGTCAGTTGAAGGGCTGGCCCGAGATCGTGATCAGCCGCGGCCGCGTGGTGGTCGAGAACAACACACTGAATGCCGAGCGCGGCTCCGGCCAGTTCCTGAAGCGCAAGCCCTCCGACATGTTGGCCAACCCGACCGGCATCTCGGCGGCTGTCGCGCGCCAGATGCTGCGCAGCCTGGTGGGCATGCCATGAGCGGCCTGAAACGCCCTTACGGCATTGCCGTCGCCCAGCTCGGGCCGATCAATCTGGCCGACAGTCGGGCGGCCGTGGTCAAGCGCCTGATCGCGCTGCTGCGCGAAGCCCATGGCCGCGGCGCGAAATTCGTGGTCTTCCCCGAACTGGCGCTCACGACGTTCTTCCCGCGCTACTGGATGAGCGAAGACGAAGCGGTCGAGCGTTTCTTCGAACGCAGCATGCCTGGCCCGGAAACCAAACCGCTGTTCGATCTGGCCGCTGAATTCAAGATCGGTTTCTACCTCGGCTATGCCGAGATCACGCCGGACGGCCGCCGCTTCAACACCGCGATCCTGACCGACGAGAACGCCAAGATCGTCGGGCGCTACCGCAAGATCCATCTGCCCGGGCATTCGCATCATATCGAGACCGCGCCGTTCCAGCATCTGGAGAAGAAGTTCTTCGAGGTCGGCAACGAGGGCTTCAAGGTCTGGGAAACGCTGGGCGCCCGCATCGGCATGTGCATCTGCAACGACCGCCGCTGGGCCGAGACTTATCGCGTGATGGGCCTGCAGAGCGCCGAGATCGTGGCGCTGGGTTACAACACCCCGAGCTGGAACATCCACTGGTCCGAGCCGCCGCATCTGCGCATGTTCCATCACCTGCTCTCCTTGCAGGGCAATGCCTACCAGAACGGCATCTGGGTGGCGGCAGCGGCCAAATGCGGCAAGGAAGACGGTTTCCACATGATCGGCGGTTCGGCCATCGTGTCGCCCACCGGCGAGATCACGGCGCTCGCGCAGAGCGAGGAAGACGAGCTGATCTTCACCAATGCGGATCTCAGCATCGGCGAGACCTTCCGCGAGCATGTGTTCAACTTCGCCAAACACCGCCGGCCCGAGCATTACAGCCTGATCATCGAGCGCACCGGCGCCGGCGCGCCGCTCGGCACGGCACCGGACTGAAACTTGCAAGGACCAGTTCACGCTTTCCATCCATCATCCAACAAGGGGGTTGTCATGACGTATCGCATATTGAACCGGGGGCTCGTCGCCGCCGTTGCCGTGGCCTTTGCCACCCTGAGCCTCCCGGCTCTGGCCCAGACGCTGAAGACCGGCATCGATGCCACCTTCGCCCCGCATGCCATGGCCAAGCTGGGCGGCGGCCTGCAGGGCTTCAACATCGATCTCGGCGAAGAGCTGGCCAAGAAGCTGGGCAAGAAGATCGATATCGAGGGTACGGAATTCTCCGCTCTGATCCCCGGCCTGAATGCCAAGAAGTATGACTTCGTGATCGCGCCGGTGACGGTGACGCCCGAGCGTTCTAAGAACATGCTATTCAGCGACGGCTACCTCAACACCGATTATGGCTTCGTGCAGAAGAAGAGCACGCCCGACATCAAGACGGTGGAAGACCTCAAGGGCAAGACCATCACCGTCAACAAGGGTTCGGCCTACGAAAACTGGGCGCGCGACAATGCCGAGAAGCTTGGCTTCAAGTATGACGTCTTCGGTACCAATGCCGATGCCGTGCAGGCGGTGCTGGCCGGTCGCGCCGATGCCAACATGTCGGGCAACACCTCCAGCGCCTGGTCGGCCAAGCAGAATCCCGACCTAAAGGCCACGCTGGTGATCTCCACCGGCCTGGTCTGGGCGATGGCCTTCCGCCTGGATGACAAGGCGCTGCGCAACGAGCTCTCCATGGCCATCAAGTGCATGAAGCAGGATGGCAGCCTGGCCAAGATCGTCGAGAAGTGGCTGGGCGAGAAGCCGAAGCCGGGTTCGGCTGCCGCCACCATCACGGCCGGCTTCGGTGTGCCGGGCATGGAAGGCTACGATCCGACGGAAACCCCGCTGAAGTGCTCGTAAGCATTTGCTGGCAAGGTAAATGAGTCCGTCACCGATCCTGGAGCTCGTAGGCCTGCACAAGGCTTACGGCTCCCTCGATGTCCTGCGTGGGATCGATCTGCGGATCTGGCCCGGTGAGATGGTTTGCGTCATCGGGCCGTCCGGTTCGGGCAAGAGCAGCATGCTGCGCTGCTGCAACCGGCTGGAAGAGTCGACGGGCGGGCAGGTGGTGGTCGATGGCATCGACATCACCCGCGCCGATGTCGATATCAACCAGGTGCGCCAGCATATCGGCATGGTGTTCCAGAGCTTCAATCTCTATCCGCATCTGACAGCGCTGGGCAATGTCGCGCTGGCGCTGCGCAAGGTACAGGGCAAGTCGAAGGCCGAGGCCGAGACGCTGGCCATGGCAGCCCTGGAGCGTGTCGGCCTGGCCGACAAGGCCAGGGTGCATCCGGCGCAGCTTTCGGGCGGCCAGCAGCAGCGCGTCGGCATTGCACGCGCCATCGTTCTGCAGCCCAAGCTGATCCTGTTCGACGAGCCGACCAGCGCGCTCGACCCGGAAACCGTGGGCGAGGTTCTGAAAGTGATGCGCCAGCTGCGCGAAGCCGGCATGACCATGTTGGTGGTCACTCACGAAATGGGTTTTGCCCGCGCGGCGGCCGATCGCGTCATCTTCATGGATGGCGGCGTGATCGTGGAGCAGGGGGCGCCGGCCGAGGTTTTCGGCGCGCCGCAGCACGAGCGTACCAAGGCTTTCCTGTCGCGCTATAACGGCGCCGCCGAATGAGCCTTCGGCCATGACCGATCTCGAACGGTTCATCCATACCTTCTTCAATCTGGAGGTGGCGGCGAAATACTGGCCCGACCTGCTGAAAGGTCTGGGTGTCACCGCCGGTGTCGGCGTGCTGGTTGCCATCAGCGGCCTGGCCTTCGGCGTGGTACTGGCGGTGCTGCGCGCTCTGCAGATCCGGCCGCTGTCGCTGCTGATCATCGCCTTTGCCGATATCATGCGGGCCCTGCCGCCGCTGGTGCTGATGATCATCTTCTTCTTTGCCTTTCCGCTGATCGGCATGCCGATGAACGCCTTTGCCACGGTCTGGCTGGCGCTGTCGCTGGTGCTGGCCGCCTATGCCGAGGAAAGCGTCTGGGGCGGCATCCTGGCGTTGCCGCGCGGCCAGTCGGAAGCGGCGCGCTCCACCGGTCTCACCTGGTGGCACACCATGACGGCGGTGATCCTGCCGCAGGCCTTCCGCATCGCCGTGCCGCCGCTGACCAACCGCGTGATCGCGATCAGCAAGAATGTGGCGCTCGGCTCGGTGGTGGCGCTGAACGAGGTACTGAACGAGGCGCAGTCGGCCAGCAGCAATTCGGGCAATCCCACGCCGCTGACCATGGCGGCGGCGGCCTATCTGCTGCTGTTCATTCCGATCCTCTATGCGGCGCGGCGGCTGGAAACCCGCTGGCAGTGGAAAGTCTGAGGCACGCACCATGGACGCACTGCTGCGCAACTTCTTCAATATCGACGTCTTCATCCAGGTCTTTCCCTATCTGCTGCAGGGCCTGTTCACCACGCTGTGGCTGTCGGCGCTGGTGATTCCGCTCGGCCTGATCGGCGGTCTGGCGGTGGCGCTGATCGGCACCCAGAGCGAAAGCCGGCTGGTGCGGTTCCTGGTGGCCGCCTATGTCGATGTGTTCCGCGCGCTGCCGCCGCTGGTGCTGCTGATCTTCATCTATTTCGGCACGCCCTTCCTCGGCCTCGACATCCCCAAGCTGCTGGCGGTGGCGCTCGGCTTCCTGCTCAACAATTCGAGCTATTACGGCGAGGTCTTCCGCGCCGGCCTGCTCAGCGTGCCGCAGGGCCAGATGGAAGCGGCGCGCTCCACCGGCCTGAGCCGGATGCAGGCGCTGGCCTATGTGATCGTGCCGCAGGCGACCCGCAACGTGCTGCCCGATCTGGTCGGCAACAGCATCGAGGTGGTGAAGCTGACCACCATCGCCAGCGTGGTGGCGCTGCCCGAATTGCTGCGGGTGGCGCGCGATGCCCAGGCCCTGCTGTTCAATCCGTCGCCGGTGGTGCTGGCGGCGCTGATCTACCTGGCGATCCTGTGGCCGCTGGTGCGCTGGCTCAGCCGGCTGGAGCACAAGAATATGGTGGCGCGCTGAAGCCTGCGGCTCTTGCCGGTGCGCCGGTTCCCGGCTAAGCAGGCAGCCAACGTCTTGCCTACCATTCCGGGAGAAACCGCATGACCAAGCTTCGGATCACGGCCGGTGATTTCGTCTTCGGCGCCAAGTTCGAGGAAGAAGCCGCGCCCAAGACCTGCGCGAAATTCCGCAGCCTGCTGCCCTATAACGAGAAGATCATCCATGTCCGCTGGAGCGGCGAGGGCTGCTGGATCCCGCTGGGCGATCTCGACCTCGGCCTCGGCTACGAAAACCACACCAGCTATCCGGCGCCGGGCCAGATCATCCTGTATCCGGGCGGGATCAGCGAGACCGAGATTCTGCTGGCCTATGGCGGCGTGCATTTCGCCTCCAAGATGGGCCAGCTGGCTGGCAACCATTTCATCACCATCACCGAGGGGCTGGAGAACCTGATGCCGCTCGGCAAGTCGGTGCTGTGGAAGGGCGCCCAGTCGATCCGCTTCGAACTGGCCTGAACCAGCCGGCACGGATTTCACAGGCAGGGCCGCGGAATACCGCGGCCCTTTCGCTTTCTGCCTTGGTTTATCGCCACTTGGCAGGTTGCCGTTTTCCAACCTGCCGAAACGGTATGCATCTTGCTTAGTATTGGGGCGGGCGCGCCGTGGAAGGCGCGCGGTGGGATGGATTTGTGGCTGGCATACGCATTCTTCTGATCGACGAGGACCCGGAACGCGCGGTGGTTCTGGCCGAGGCCCTGCAGGGCCAGGGCTATGATCTCGTGGCGCAGCTGGCTCCGCGCGACCTGAGCGCAAAACGGGTGCAGGAGATTGCGCCCGACGTGATCATCGTCGACATGGAATCGCCCAGCCGCGACACCATCGAAAGCATGCGTCAGATCAACGCCGACCAGCCGCGGCCGATCGTGATGTTCGTCGACCAGTCGGACGAGACCATGATCAATCAGGCTATGCAGGCCGGGGTTTCGGCCTACATCATCGACGGCCTGAACGTGAACCGGGTGAAGCCCATCCTTGATGTGGCGATTGCCCGCTTCCGTGAATTCCAGGCGCTGCGCGACGAGCTGAAAAAAACCAAGGCGACGCTCAACGAGCGCAAGACCATCGAACGGGCCAAGGGCATGCTGATGAAGGAGCGCGGCCTGAGCGAAGAGGACGCCTATGCGGCCCTGCGCAAGCTGGCCATGGACCGCCAGCAAAGGCTGGCCGACGTGGCCGAAACCCTGCTGGCTTTCGCCGATCTCCTGAAAAGCAAATAGGGCAGTCCGGCTGCCCTTTTGCGCAGCACTGCAGGGCAGTCGCCCGATTTATGTGCAGTGCAGCAATCGCAGCCCGACTCGGCCATTCGCTCTATGTCGCTGAAAAGCTGACAAAATCCGCGCAGACCGGGACTGGCATGCTTCATGCTTTGTTAAACGTGACTTCCGGCTGCAATGGCGCAGTCGGTCCATAGTTCCGACCTCCCAGCCAAGGCCTCCCCAGGCAAACGCTGATCGGTCGCGAAACGGACAATGGCGTCCGGCAATGCGGTCCCGCAAGGGGCCTCGATTGTCGGGCGCTTTTTTTATGGCCGCGGACAGGGCGCGGGACACAAAAGGAGGGGTTCTACATGGTTGCGAAGTCCAAAGGTTTTAATCGTCGTCAGCTGTTCAAGGGCGCCACGGGTGCTGCGGCATTGATGGCAGCGGCCCGTATTCAGTTCCCCGGCGGCGCGTTTGCGCAGGCCGCCGGTCCGGAAGTGAAGGGCACCAAGCTCGGCTATATCGCGCTGACGGACTCGTCGCCGCTGATCATCGCCAAGGAGAAGGGCATCTTCGCCAAGTATGGCCTGCCCGACATGGTGATCGACAAGCAGGCTTCCTGGGGCGCGACGCGCGACAATATCGAGCTGGGCGAGGCCGGCGGCGGCATCACCGGCGCGCATATCCTGACGCCGATGCCCTATCTGATGGCCGCGGGCAAGATCACCAAGTCCAAGATTCCGATGGCGATGCTGGCGCGCCTGAACACCAACGGCCAGGCGATCTCGGTGTCGAAGGCCTATGCCGACCTCAAGGTGACCTCCGACGCCAAGGCGCTCGGCGTCGCCTTCCGCAAGGCCAAAGCCGAAGGCAAGGACATCAAGTGTGCGATGACCTTCCCGGGCGGCACCCATGACATGTGGATCCGTTACTGGCTTGCCGCCAACGGCATCGATCCGGAGAAGGATGTCTCGACCATCACCGTGCCACCTCCGCAGATGGTGGCGAATATGAAGGTCAATACCATGGAAGCCTTCTGCGTCGGCGAGCCCTGGCCGTCGCAGCTGGTCAATCAGGATATCGGCTATACCGCGCTCACCACCGGCGAACTGTGGAAGGACCATCCGGAGAAGTCGCTCAGTCTGCGCGCCGACTGGGTGGAGAAGAACCCGAAGGCGGCCAAGGCCATCCTGATGGCGACACTGGAAGCCCAGCAGTGGTGCGACAAGACCGAGAACAAGGCCGAGCTGTGCAAGATCGTCGGTGGTCGCGACTGGTTCAAGGTGCCGGTGGAAGACATCCTCGATCGCCAGACCGGCAAGATCGATTACGGCAACGGCCGCAAGGTCACCGTGGGTCCGGAAAGCCCGCTGGTGATGAAGTTCTGGCGCGACTTCGCGTCCTATCCGTTCCAGAGCCATGAGCTTTGGTTCATCACCGAGAATATCCGCTGGGGCTACCTGCCCGGCGATACGGATGCCAAGGCGCTGATCGGCCAGGTCAACCGCGAAGACCTGTGGCGCGATGCGGCCAAGACACTGGGTGTGGCCGCGGCCGACATTCCGGCCTCGACCTCGCGCGGCAAGGAAACCTTCTTCGACGGCAAGGTCTTCGATCCGGCCGATCCGGCTGGGTATCTGAAGAGCCTCGCCATCACCCGCGTCTGAACTCCAGGGTGATCTGATGTCTGCTCACGACAAGGAGCTGTCCATGGCCATCAAGACCGATGTGCTGAGCAAGGCGGAACTGGGGGGCGGCGAGAGTATTCTCGCCGCCCTGTATCCGCGTGTGCTGAGCGGCCTGCATTTCATCGCCACACGCGTTCTGCCGCCGCTGCTGTTCCTTGCGCTGCTTGGCGTCATCTGGGAAGTCGCCTGTTCCGGCCCGAAGGCCACGCTGCCGCCGCCGTCCAAAGTGGTGGCCGATACCTGGGAGCTGATCATTGATCCCTTCTTCGACAAGGGCGGCCTCAACAAGGGCATGTTCTGGCATCTGGCTTCCAGCCTGAAGCGCGTCGCCATCGGCTTCTCGCTGGCGGCGGTCGCCGGTATTGCGCTGGGCGTGCTGATCGGCCAGTCGACGCTGGCTTTCCGCGGCCTCGATCCGATCTTCCAGGTTCTGCGTACCGTGCCGCCGCTGGCTTGGTTGCCGCTGTCGCTGGCGGCCTTCCGCCATGCGGATCCTTCGGCCATCTTCGTCATCACCATCACGGCGATCTGGCCGATCATCCTCAATACCGCGGTCGGCATCCGCAATATTCCGCAGGATTACCGCAATGTGTCGCGGGTGCTGCGGCTCAACGGTCTTGAATTCTTCTACAAGATCATGCTGCCGGCCACCGTGCCGTTCATGTTCACCGGCCTGAAGATCGGCATCGGCCTGAGCTGGCTCGCCATCGTGGCCGCGGAAATGCTGATCGGCGGCGTCGGGATCGGCTTCTTCATCTGGGATGCCTGGAACAGCTCGCTGATCAGCGAGATCATCCTCGCGCTCATCTATGTCGGTCTGGTCGGCTTCATGCTCGACCGCCTGATCGGCTTCATCGGCAGCCGCATCGGCGGCTACACCTCGGCGCAGTAGGAGCTGCAGGTATGGCACGCCATCCGAGGAAGAAGGCTGTGAGGGCCGCCAGTACGGCGGCCCCGACCGCCATGCGGATCGGTTTCATCGCGCTGACCGATTGCGCGCCGCTGATCGTTGCCAAAGAGAAGGGCTTTTTCGAGCGCCATGGCCTGGATGTCACCCTACAGCGCGAGCCCTCCTGGGCCAATATGCGCGACAAGGTGGCGCTGGGGGCACTCGACGCCGCCCATATGCTGGCGCCGATGCCGCTGGCCGCCACATTGGGCGCCGGTGGCTGGAAGAAGCCGCAGATCACGTCGTTTGCGCTGAACCTGAACGGCAATGCCGTGACGATCTCGGCCAAATTGTGGAATCGCCTGCTGGAGGCCGAGCCAGCCCTGCTGCACGACCGGCATGAGGCCGGCAATGTGCTGCGCCGTCTGATCGCCGCGGACCGCAAGGCCGGCCGCGACAAGCTCACCTTCGCCACCGTGTTCAATTATTCTTCGCATCAGATCCAGCTGCGGTACTGGCTGGCTTCGGCCGGCATCGATCCGGATCGCGATGTGCAGCTGGTGGTGGTGCCGCCGCCGCAGATGACGGATCGCCTGGCGGCCGGCGAGATCGATGGCTTCTGCGTTGGCGATCCGTGGAATTCCCTGGCGGTGCTCCGCGGCGTCGGCCGCATCCTGATCTCGGGCTATGAAATCTGGAACAATCGTATCGAAAAGGTGATCGGCTGCAATCGCGAGTGGGTGGAACGGAATCCGCTCACGCACAAGCTGATGCTGATGGCCCTGATCGAAGCGGCCGAATGGCTCGACCGGCCGGAGAACCGTCTGGAAGGCGTCGAGATCATGGCGCGCCCCGAGTATATCGGTCCGGAAGCGGCGGAAGCGATCCGGCTCGGCATGCTGGGCGTAGTGCGTTACGGCCTCGATGTCAGCCCCGAGCATATGCCCGATTTCATCGTCTTCGGCCGTTATGCGGCGAACTTCCCCTGGCGCAGCCAGGCCGAATGGTACCTGAGCGAGATGCAGCGCTGGAAGCTGATCGATCCCGGCACCGATATCGCCGCCGTGGCCGATGCGGTTTATCGCACCGATCTCTATCGCGAAGCTGCCGCCGCTCTGGATCGCCCGTTCCCGCTGATCGATCGCAAGCCGGAAGGCCTGCATGCCGGTCCCTGGACTCTGGCCCAGGCCAGCGCGCCGATCGAGATGGGCGCCGATCTCTTCTTTGACGGCTCGTATGTGTCTTCGGCGCGCCCGCCGGCGCCGGCCGTCGCTCGTGAACCCCAGACCACCACCGTCGCCAAGCGACGCCCCAGCGCGAATCAATAGGAGTGCCAGCATGACTGCCTATCTCAGCATCGAAGACGTCGGCATGACCTTCAAGGGCGCCAATGGCCCCTTCATCGCGCTGCGCGATATCAAGCTGGAGATCAACAGTGGTGAATATGTCGCCCTGATCGGCCATTCCGGCTGCGGCAAGTCGACCCTGCTCAACATCGTTGCCGGCCTGCAGCGCGCCACCACCGGTGGCGTATTGCTGGAGGCGAAGGAAGTGACCGATCCCGGCCCCGACCGTGCCGTGGTGTTCCAGAATCACTCGCTGCTGCCCTGGCTGACCGTGTACGACAATGTACGTCTGGCCGTGGACAAGGTGCACAGCAAGACCAAGTCGAAGACCGAGCGCGACGAATGGACCCGGCATAACCTGGCGCTGGTCGGCATGGATCACGCGCTGGACAAGCGCCCGCAGGAAATTTCCGGCGGCATGAAACAGCGCGTGGGGATTGCGCGCGCGCTCGCCATGGAGCCCAAGGTTCTGCTGCTGGACGAACCCTTCGGCGCACTGGACGCGCTCACCCGCGCGACCCTGCAGGATACGGTGATGGACCTGCAGGCCAAGCTGAAGAACACCGTTATCATGATTACCCATGATGTGGACGAGGCCGTGCTGCTGTCCGACCGCGTGGTGATGATGACCAACGGGCCGGCCGCCACCATCGGTGAAATCCTCGAGGTCAAGCTGGCGCGGCCGCGCAACCGCCTGGCGCTCGCGACCGATCCGGAATATGCGCGCTGCCGCCAGCAGATCATGGAATTCCTGTATGCGCGCCATCGCGCCCCGGCCGTGCACGCCGCCTGAACAGTTAGAGAGGACGTCGATATGTCTATGCGACGGAGTATGAGCCATGGCTGAGAAAGAGAAACTGGTCATCGTCGGCAACGGCATGGCGCCTGGCCGCATGCTGGAGAAACTGTTCGAGGCCGCTCCGGGCCGTTACGATGTGACAATCTTCAATGCTGAGCCGCGGGTCAATTACGACCGCATCATGCTGTCGCCGGTGCTGTCGGGCGAGAAGACCTATGAGCAGATCGTCATCCATGGCGATGGCTGGTACATCAACAACGGCATTACCCTGCACAAGGGCACCCGCGTAACCGGTATTGACTGCGCAGCGAAGACCATTTCCACAGATAATGGCCTGACCGAGCCTTACGACAAGCTGGTGATTGCCACCGGATCGGTGCCCTTCATCATTCCGGTGCCCGGCCACAAGCTGCCCGGCGTGTTGTCCTACCGCGATCTCGATGACGTCGATGCCATGATCCTGGCCGCCAAAGCGCGTGGCAACGCCGTGGTGATCGGCGGCGGCCTGCTCGGCCTGGAGGCGGCGGCCGGCCTGGCGGAGCAGGGCATGCAGGTGACGGTGCTGCATCTGATGCCGACCCTGATGGAGCGCCAGCTCGATCCGGCGGCCGGCTATCTGCTGAAAAAGGCCATCGAGGAACGCGGCATCAAGGTGCTGACCGGCGCCGATACCAAGGCGATCCTGGGCGAGAAGAAGGTCGAGGGCGTCGAGCTGAAGGACGGCACGGTGATCCCGGCCGACCTGGTGGTGATGGCCGTCGGCATCAAGCCCAATGCCACGGTGGGCAAGGAGGCGGGCCTGACTGTCAACCGCGGCATTGTGGTCGACGACCAGATGCGCACGTCCGACCCGGATATTTTCGCGCTGGGCGAATGCGCCGAACATCGTGGCGCCACCTATGGCCTGGTCGCGCCGCTTTACGATATGGCCGGCGTGCTGGCCAAAACACTGATCGGCGAGCCGGCCGCCTATAACGGCTCGGTCACCGCCACCAAGCTGAAGGTCACCGGCATCAACCTCTACTCGGCCGGCGATTTCGCCGAGGCCAAGGATCGCGAGGAGATCGTGCTGCGCGATGCCAGTCGCGGCGTCTACAAGCGGCTGGTGATCAAGGACCAGCAGATCATTGGCGCTGTGCTCTATGGCGATACCGAGGATGGCGCCTGGTTCTTCCAGCTGCTGCGCGAGCAGAAGGATATCAGCGATCTGCGTGAAACCCTGATCTTCGGTCAGGGTTACGCCGGAGGGTCCCCCCTGGACCCTATGGCGGCCGTTGCAGCCTTGCCGGATGAGGCAGAGATCTGCGGTTGCAACGGCGTGTGCAAAGGCAAGATCGTTTCCGCCATCACCAGCAATGGCCTGACCAGCCTGGAGGAGGTGCGCGCCACCACCAAGGCTTCGGCCTCCTGCGGCTCCTGTACCGGCCTGGTGGAAAAGCTGATCGGCTTCACGCTCGGCGACGGCTACAAGCCGGCCGAAGTGAAAGGCATGTGCGGCTGCACCGACCTCAGCCATGACGATGTGCGCCGGTTGATCGTCGCCAAGGAACTGAAATCGATCCCGGCGGTGATGCAGGAGCTGGAGTGGAAGACCTCCTGCGGCTGCAGCAAATGCCGTCCCGCGTTGAACTTCTACCTGATCGCCACCTGGCCCGGCGAATATGTGGATGACAACCAGTCGCGCTTCATCAACGAACGCGCGCACGCCAATATCCAGAAGGATGGCACATACTCCGTCGTTCCGCGCATGTGGGGCGGTGTCACCAGCGCCAAGGAGCTGCGCGCCATCGCCGATGTAGCCGACAAGTTCAATATCCCGACCGTGAAAGTGACGGGCGGCCAGCGTATCGACCTGCTGGGCGTGAAAAAAGAAGACCTGCCCGGTGTCTGGGCCGATCTCAATGCGGCCGGCATGGTCTCGGGTCATGCCTATGCCAAGGGGCTGCGCACGGTGAAGACCTGCGTCGGCACAGAATGGTGTCGCTTCGGCACCCAGGATTCCACCGGCCTGGGCATCAGGCTGGAGAAATACACCTGGGGCAGCTGGACGCCGCATAAGGTCAAACTCGGCGTCTCGGGCTGCCCGCGCAATTGCGCCGAGGCGACCGTGAAGGATATCGGCATTATCTGTGTCGATTCCGGTTACGAACTGCATATCGCCGGTGCTGCCGGCCTCGAGGTCAAGCAGACCATCCTGTTCCACAAGGTGGAAACCGAGGCCGAGGTTCTGGAATTCACCGGCGCCATCATGCAGCTCTATCGCGAGCAGGCGCATTACCTCGACCGCATTCATAAATGGCTGCATCGCGTTGGTCTCGACACGGTGAAGCAGCAGCTCATCGAGGATGTTGAGCGTCGCAAGGCGCTGTCGGCCCGTTTCGAGTATTCGCAGGTCTTCGCCCAGATCGATCCCTGGGCCCAGCGGGTGGAGGGCGCCTTTGCCCATGAGTACAAGCCGCTGGCCGATCTGCGCGTGGCGCAGGCGGCCGAGTAAGGCGCGTAGGAGAGACCGGTGATGAAAATGAGCAACGACTGGCTCGATATCGGTACGCTGGATGATATCCCGCAGCGCGGCGCCCGTGTGGTGAAGACCTCGCGTGGCGACATTGCGGTGTTCCGCACCATGGATGACAAGATTTTCGCCCTCGACGACAAATGTCCGCATAAGGGCGGCCCGCTGTCGCAGGGCATAGTGCAGGGCGATGCCGTGAGCTGCCCGCTGCATAACTGGCTGATCGACCTCCGGACCGGCGAGGCCCAGGGCGCCGACGAAGGCTGCACGCGCAGCATCGCCGTACAGCTGAAAGACGGGCGTATTCTGCTGTCCTGGCCGGGAATCGATTCTGGCATGGCAGTACAGGCGGCCTGACATCATGACGGGCGTCACCGAGACTCGCACGACTTGCCCCTATTGCGGGGTTGGCTGCGGCCTGACGGTGACGCGGGATGAAGCCGGCAACGTGGCGGTGAAAGGCGACGCTGACCATCCGGCCAATTTCGGCCGCACCTGCTCCAAGGGCTCGGCGCTGGGCGAAACACTCGGCCTGGACGAGCGGCTGCTGCATCCGGTCGTGGAGGGCGCTCGCACGACTTGGAATACGGCCCTGGATCGCGTGGCCTCCGTGTTTGCCGATACCATTGCGCAGCATGGCCCGGACTCGGTGGCCTTTTATGTCTCGGGCCAGTTGCTCACCGAGGATTATTACGTCGCCAACAAGCTGATGAAGGGTTTTATCGGCTCGGGCAATATCGACACCAATTCCCGGCTCTGCATGGCTTCGGCCGTGGCGGGGCACAAGCGCGCCTTCGGCACCGATACGGTGCCGGGCAGCTATGAGGATTTCGAGCAGGCCGATCTGGTCGTGCTGGTCGGCTCGAATCTCGCTTGGTGCCATCCGGTGCTGTTCCAGCGTCTGGCCGCCGCCAAGACGGCGCGCCCGGACATGACCGTTGTCGTCATCGATCCGCGCCGCACCATGACGGCACGGTCCGGTGACCTGCATCTGGCGCTCAATCCCGGTTCCGATGTCGCGCTGTTCAACGGGCTGCTGGTGCATCTGATGGATGCCGGCAAGGCGGATGCTGCTTTTGTCGATGCGCATACCTCCGGCATCGCCGCGGCACTGGCCGCGTCGCGCGGCCTGTCGCTGGCCGAGGTGGCCGAAGTCACCGGCCTGAGCCAGGTCGAGCTGCGACGGTTCTACGATCTGTTTGCCCGCACCGAGCGCGTCGTCACCGGCTTCTCGCAGGGTGTCAACCAGTCGAGCAGCGGCAGCGACAAGGTCAACAGCATCCTCAATTGCCACCTCTTCACCGGCCGCATCGGCAAGCCGGGTACCGGCCCGTTCTCGATCACCGGCCAGCCCAATGCCATGGGCGGTCGTGAGGTCGGCGGCCTGGCCAACCAGTTGGCCTGCCATATGGAGCTGAGCGATGCCGGTCATCGCCGCATTGTTCAAGGTTTCTGGAAGTCACCGC
Organism: Ferrovibrio sp. GW821-FHT12E11; assembly: GCF_058806975.1. Classification (NCBI taxonomy): domain Bacteria; kingdom Pseudomonadati; phylum Pseudomonadota; class Alphaproteobacteria; order Rhodospirillales; family Rhodospirillaceae; genus Ferrovibrio; species Ferrovibrio sp. GW821-FHT12E11. The sequence goes on along the minus strand of NZ_JBXAQG010000001.1, from coordinate 425,175 downwards.
GCATCGCCGACAAGTCGGGCCTGAAGGCCGTCGACCTGTTTCGTGCCGTGAAGGATGGCGCGGTGAAGGCCATCTGGATCGCCGGCACCAATCCGGTGGACAGCCTGCCCGATGCCGACGATGTGCAGGCGGCGCTGAAAGCCTGCCCCTTCGTTGTGGTATCCGATGTCATGGCGGTGACCGATACGGCGCGCCATGCCCATGTGCTGCTGCCGGCCGCCGCCTGGGGTGAAAAAGATGGTACGGTAACCAACTCCGAACGCCGTATCTCGCGCCAGCGCCCCTTCCTGCCGATGCCAGGCGAAGCAAGGCCGGACTGGTGGATTTTCACCGAGGTGGCAAAGCGCATGGGCTGGAGCGACAGCTTTGCCTATGAGCGTCCGGCCGATGTGTTCCGCGAATATGCGCAACTCAGCGGTGTCGAGAATGATGGCGGCCGTGACTTCGACATTTCCGCTCTGGGTGAGATCACCGCCACCGAATATGAGAGCCTGTCGCCCTTTCAATGGCCCTATGTCGCCGGCACGGACCGCAGCGAGCGCCGTTTCTTTGCCGATGGGCGCTTTTACACGCCTGATCGCCGCGCGCGCTTTATCGCCACGCCATTCAAGGCACCCATGGAGCAGGTCTCGGATGAATGGCCGCTGGTGCTGAATACCGGCCGGATACGTGACCAGTGGCACACCATGACCCGCACGGCGCTGTCGCCGCGGCTGATGGGCCATATCGCCGAGCCTTTTGTGGAAGTGCATCCCGACGATGCCACGCGTTTTGGCGTTGCCGCCGCCGGTCTGGCGGTGATCGAGAACTCCCGCGGACGCATGCTGGCCCGCGTACTGGTGACACCGGACCAGAAGCGCGGCACGATCTTCGCGCCGTTGCACTGGACCGACCAGCTGAGCGCGCAGGCCCGGGTCGATACGCTGGTCAATCCGGCGACCGATCCGGTTTCCGGCCAGCCCGAACTGAAATTCACCGCCGTATCGCTGCGGTCTTATGAGGCGGCCTGGTACGGCTTTGCCGTCATGGCGCACAAGCCGGCAGAGATCGAAGCCGGTTACTGGACTCTGGCGCGTGCAAAGGATGGCTGGCGGCTGGAACTCGCCGATGAGGCCCTGCCGCAGGACTGGACGGTCTTTGCCCGCATGCTGTTCGGCATTGCCGAAGATGCCACGGTCGAAGTTCTGGCCTATCACGATGCGGCTTCGCGCCAGCATCGCTTTGCTGCCTTTCGCGATCAGCAGCTGATCGGCGCATTGTTTGTCGGCCCGGAGCCGGTGGCGGTGTCGCGCGCCTGGGCGGCGGAACAGCTGGGGCTGGTGGTTGCCAATCCGGCCGCGCGATTGCGTCTGCTAGCCGGCCGTGCCGGTGCGGATCAGCCCGATCGCGGCGCTATCGTCTGTGCCTGTTTCGACATCGGCAGCAACCAGATTGCCGGCGCAGCCAGCGCCGGCTGTCAGACCGTTGAAGCCGTTGGTGTCGCGACCCAGGCCGGCACCAATTGCGGCTCCTGCCGTAGTGAAATCCGGAGGATCATCGATGCAGCCCGTATCCAGAAAGCCGGCTGAAGCCGTGCAGGCGCAGCGCATCGGGCAACTGGCGAAACTGCCGGTATTCCTCGATCTGCACGGCAAGTCCGCTATCGTCGCCGGCGGTACGGCGGCGGCGGCCTGGAAGGCCGAGCTGCTGGGGGCGGCGGGCGCCAGCGTGACAGTTTATGCCAATGACTTCAGTGCCGAGATTCTGGCCCTGGATGTCTTGCGGATCGAACGCGGCTGGCAGCCGGATGACCTCCGCAATGTAACCCTGGCCGTTATCGACGCCGCGGATGATGTTGAAGGTGCGGCTTTCCATGCGGCGGCCCGGACCGCCGGTGCGATCTGCTCAGTGATAGACAAGCCGGCTCATTGCGACGTGCAGTTCGGCGCCATCGTCAACCGTTCGCCCGTGGTGATCGGCATTTCCACCGATGGCGCCGCGCCGGTGCTGGCGCAGGCGATCCGTCGCCGCATCGAGACGGTACTGCCCGCCACGCTCAGCCGCTGGGCCATGGCTGCGAAGAGCATTCGCCGTCATCTGGCCGAACGCCTGCCTACGGTGGCGCAGCGCCGCAGCTTCTGGGAGCGGTTTGCAGAACGCGCCTTCCTCGAACCCACGGTGCCATCTGACAGTGAACTGCTGCAGGGCCGGGCTGCCACTGTGACCGGGCATGTCACGCTGGTGGGCGCTGGTCCCGGCGATGCCGAGCTGTTGACCCTGAAGGCCATGCGCGCTCTGCAGTCGGCCGATGTGATCCTGTTCGACGATCTGGTTTCTGACGATGTGCTGGAACTGGCCCGGCGCGAAGCCCGGCGCATGATGGTGGGCAAGCGCGGCGGCCGGCCGAGCTGCAAACAGGAAGAGATCAATGCCCTGATGATCAAGCTGGCGGCGCAGGGCAAGCGCGTGGTGCGGCTGAAGGCCGGTGATCCGATGGTCTTCGGTCGTGCCGGCGAGGAGATTGCGGCGCTGGATGCCGCGGGTATCCCAGTCACGGTGGTGCCGGGCATCACGGCGGCGCTGGCGGCAGCCTCCAGCCTCGGCGTGTCGCTCACTCATCGCGATGCCGCGCATTCGGTGCGCTTCGTTACCGGCCATTCACGGCGCGGCGGCCTGCCTGATGATCTGGACTGGCGTGGACTGGCCGATGCCGAGACATCGCTGATGGTCTACATGGCCGGTCGCACCGGTGGTGACTTTGCCGCGCGGCTGATCGGGCAGGGGTTGCCGGCCGGTACGCCGGTGGTTGTCGTGTCTGCCGTTTCGCGGCCCGAGGAGCAGCGCTGGCATGGTTCGCTGGCGCAGCTGGGCGAGGGCCTGCAGCAGATGGGGATCGACAGCCCTGTGCTGGTGGGAATTGGCCAGGTGTTTGCCGCAGCGCAGCGAAAGGCTGTCGCCGCGCCGACCGAACGGATCACCCGTATCGCCTAGAGGATCGGTCCTTCGACGAAGACCCGTCCCTTGGGGTCTTCCACCTCGATCACATACAGATCGGGGTCGCGGCGGATCGCCTTTTCGATGGCGGCTTCGGCTTCGGCATCGCTCAGACGGTCGGCGCCGCCCAGCTTCAGCCAGCCGGCCCGCCCCTCGGCATCCCGGGCCTGGCCCAGCACCATGGCCTCCTGAGCACTGAAGGCGATTTTGAGCAGCACGGTGCCGGCATCCGGGTCGCCCTTGCGGCGGATCGCCACCGGAATCGCTTCCAGGTCGTATCGTCGCAGCACCGCCTGGACCAGCAGCCGGGTTTTCAGCCTTGCTTCGCTCATGGCCGCACCCTGCCCCGGAATGGCGCCCGCCACAAGGCAGGGTCACAAGGCGGCGGAGGCATGCTGGCGGGGGGCGCGGGCCGCTGGTAGACTGTGAGTCGGTTCCGGAGAGCCAGATGAACCAGTTGAAACCGGAGATCGATCTCGACATCGCGGGCAAACGCACCCGCGCAGGAACCCTGCGCCAGCGCATTGCCGATGAGATTCTGTCCGGCGCCCTGCCGCCCGGTGCCCGCCTGGAAGAACAGGATCTGGCCGACCGTTTCGGCGTGTCGCGCACTCCGGTGCGCGAAGCCCTGAAAGCCCTGGTCGAAACCGGTCTGGTCGAAATCCGCCCCCATCGCGGCGCCCTGGTCGCCATTCCCAGTCGCCAGCATATGCATGACCTGTTCGAGGTGATGCGCGAGCTGGAGGCGATCAGCGCACGCTATGCCGCCCAGCGCATGACCGCGGGCGAGCGCAAGAAGCTGGAAGAACTGCACGAGCGGTCGCGCTTCATGGTGCGCGACGGTGAGATCGACGCCTATGCGGCGATGAATGTCGCATTCCACACCCTGATCTACGAAGGCACGCATAATACGGCGCTGGTGGAGAATACGATGACGGTGCGTCAGCGCCTGTCGCCGTTCCGCCGGGCCCAGTTTCGTCTCGTCGGCCGTCTGGCCAGTTCGTTCGCCGAACATGATGCCGTGGTGCGGGCGATCCTGCAGGGCGATGCCGGTGCGGCCGAACAGGCTATGGCGCATCACATCGGCACGGTCGACGTCGCCTCGGAAGAATTCACGAAATAATCGCCGTTACTTGACCGGCATGCTGCGTGTTGCCTCGTCCTGGGCGCGGATGCGTTCGCGGTGCAGCACGTAGAGGCCGCTGCCGACGACAATGACGATTCCGCCCCAGGCCAGCAGATTGGGGATATCGCCCCAAACCACGAAACCCGAGACCAGAGCGAAGATCAGCCCGGTGTAGCGGAAGGGCCCGACGGTGGCGAGGTCGCCATGACGGAAGGCGTCGACGATCAGCAGATAACCGATAATCAAGAAGACGCCGGCGCTGGCCAGCAAGAGGTATTCGCGCCAGGTGATACTGGCCCAGCCTTCAAAAACCGAGAGTATCAGTGCGCCGCCCAGTACGAAGATCGAATTGGTCAATGCGATGACCAATGAGGGAATGTTCTGGTCGATCCGACGCGTGGTCAGGTCACGCGTCACGATGAAAATAGTGGAGGCCATTGCCACCAGCGCATAGGCGTTAAAGCCTTCAGCGCGGGGCTGAACGATCAGCATAATACCGCCGAAGCCGACAACCACTGCGGTCCAGCGCCGCCAGCCAACCGGGACCTGCAGAAACATCGCTGCTACGGCGGTCATCAGCAGCGGCGTGCTCATGTTGATCGCCGTGATATTGCCGATCGGCATGTGGAACAGCGCCACCAGGTAAAGAATCGTGGCGATCACATCCAGGCTGCTGCGCGCCATGACTGCGGGGTTGATGGCGCGGCGCAACTGGGCCACCTGGCCGGTGGCGAAGACCAGCGCCAGCAGAAGCAGGGTGGCTATGATATTGCGCAGTGTGATCAGCTGGCCGGTCGGTGTGGTGGTGCTGGCCAGTTTGATCAGGGTGTCGTTGGTGACGAAGGCGCCCATGCCCAGAATCATCGAGGCCACGCCGCGACGGGTGCCGTAGCCGAACAGGCGGGCATAGAAAGGTATGGCAGCGGGAGATGGCGGGACGGGACGCATTGTTGTGATTTTGATTCTGTAAAACGGCACACTACCTATATTGCCTGCGGCCGGATACCCGCCGGCCTGCAAGGCAGTCCTGTGCGGAATGCAGGGCTGCGTACTATATTACTGACAGCCGATCCGCCGACCCTGGAGATTGCCATGTGGTTCACTGCACCGCGTCATAAGATTGAATTGCCTGCGCGCGACAAGGCCTTGCCCGGCCGCAGCAGCGTCATGCCGGTCCCGGCCAAGCATTTCGTCAACGGCCATGCGATCAAAGGCCCGTTCCCCGAGGGGATCGAACTGGCGACGTTCGGGCTGGGCTGCTTCTGGGGTGCGGAGCGCAAATTCTGGCAGGCGGGACCGGGCGTCTACAGCACGGCGGTGGGCTATGCCGCCGGTTATACGCCGAATCCGACTTATGAAGAGGTCTGCAGCGGCCTGACCGGCCATAACGAGGTGGTGCAGGTGGCCTTCGACCCGAAGGTGATCTCCTATGCCGCCCTGCTGAAGATTTTCTGGGAAAGCCACGATCCGACCCAGGGCATGCGTCAGGGCAACGACACCGGTACCCAGTATCGCTCCGGGATTTATGTCCATTCGGCCGAACAGCGGCGGGTAGCGGAAGCCTCGCGCGCGGCTTATCAGGTGGCGCTGACCAAGGCTCGGCGGGGCAAGATCACCACCGAAATCCTTGATGCGCCGCCATTTTATTATGCCGAGGATTACCATCAGCAGTATCTGGCCAAGAATCCCAATGGTTACTGTGGGTTAGGTGGAACCGGGGTCTCCTGTCCCATCGGCCTCGAGGTTGTGCAGTAAGTTTTTCTTACTTTTGGCGTCCATGCCGTATAAAAACACGGCATGGACGACTTTGATCGGAAAATACTAGAGCATATTCAGGTATTCGGGCGTAGTTCGTACGGAGAGATCGGGGCGGTTATCGGCCTGTCGGTTTCGGCGGTGAACGAGCGGCTGAAAAAGCTGGAAAAGCAGGGCGCCATCGCTGGTTGGACAGCGCGCCTGGACCCGGTAGCCGTCGGCTGCGAAGTTCTCGCCTTCGTCTATGTCCTGATTGAACGGCCGGAGCATGAGCCGGCTTTTCTGGCCCTGGTGCGGGAAGAACCCACCATCCAGGAATGCCATCATGTGGCTAGTGACTGGTCCTACCTGCTGAAGGTGCGCACGGCGAGCCTAGCCTCGCTGGAGGACCTGGTGGCCCGCCGCATCAAGGCGTTGCCGGGCATTCCCCGCAGCCAGAGCATCATTGTGCTGTCCACGGCCAAGGAAACCGCGGCCATTGCGATCCCGGTACCCCGGACGTGACGGCGGATTCAGAGCTTTTTCTGCGCGGCATCCTGCTCGGGCTGGCGGTCGCCATGCCGGTGGGACCGATTGGCGTGTTGTGCATCCAGCGTAGTCTGGCCGGCGGATTCTGGGCCGGATTCAGCGGCGGAATCGGCACTGCCGTGGCCGATGCCGTGTATGCCGCGCTGGCGGCAGCCGGCTTTGCCGCCCTGGCCGGCCGTATCGGGCCGGTACAGGGTGTTCTGCATTGGGCGGGGGCAGCCTTTATGCTCTGGCTCGGCTGGAAAACCATCACCAGTCCGGTGACCGATGCGGCCGCCGACCTGCCGCAGGCTGGCCGGCCCCTGCGGCTTTTCGCTGTCACATTAGTGCTGACCATGAGTAATCCGACAACCATTCTGTCCTTTGCCGCCCTGTTTGCCGGACTGGGGCTGGCAGCCGATCCGACGCTGGATGCAGCGGCCATGGCGGTTGCCGGGGTTTTCATCGGTTCGCTGCTTTGGTGGGCTGTTTTGAGCGGTGGCGTGGCGGCATTACGACAGCGGATCGGTCGCACGGCGCGGGTCTGGATCAATCGTATTGCCGGTAGTGCGCTGATCCTGTTCGCACTCGCACTCGTGCTCTAGCCAAGCCTTGTCAGCCCCGGGCTGAATCGGCAAGCTGCGTCCCCAGTTTGGCGCAACGAGGCGCCATTTAAAGGAGATATCCGTGATGATGATGCGATGGAAAACGTTGGGCGCGGCGCTGCTGCTGACGACTGGCGTGTTGGCCGCGCCGATGCTGTCGGCCCAGGAACTCAAAATCGGCATTTCGACCGAGCCGAGCGCGATGGACCCGCACTATCACAATCTCGGTCCGAACAACCAACTCGCTTTCACCATTTTCGACACCCTGATCCTGCAGGACGAGACCCAGAAGCTGGTGCCCGGTCTGGCCGAAAGCTGGACGGCGCTCAACGACACCACCTGGGAATTCAAGCTGCGCAAGGGCGTGAAGTTCCATGACGGTTCGCCGTTTACCGCGGCCGACGTCGTCTTCTCCATGGCGCGCCCGGCCAAGGTGCCGAACAGCCCGTCGCCGTTCACGCTGTTCACCCGCTCGTTCAGCGAAGTGAAGGTGGTCGACGACTTCACCGTGCAGTTCATCACCAAGGCGCCCGCGCCGCTGCTGCCGACCGATGTCAGCCGCGTCGCCATCATGTCGTCCAAAGCCGCCAAGGCCGATGTGGCCGAGGGCATGACCACCGAAGCGCTCGGCAAGGGCGAAGGCCTGGTCGGCACCGGCGCCTACAAGTTCGTCGAGTGGACCCGCGGCAACCGCATCGTCTTTGCTGCTAACAAGGATTACTGGGGCGACAAGCCGAAGTGGGAACGGGTGATCTATCGCCCGATGTCGAATGACGCCGCCCGTGTGGCAGCCCTGCTTGCCGGCGATGTCGACATGATCGAGAATCCGCCGCCGGCCGACCTGAAGAAGCTGCGCGAGAATCCGAATGTGAAGATTAGCCAGGCCGTTTCGAACCGCCTGATCTACATCCATCTCGACAGCTTCAGCACGCCGGCCACGCTGGGCATCACCGACGTGACCGACAAGAATCCGCTGAAGGACGTGCGGGTCCGCAAGGCGCTGTCAATGGCGATCAACCGCGACGCCATCACCAGCCGCATCATGGAAGGCCTGGGCCAGCCGACTGGCGACTTCCTGCCGTCGCCGATGTTCGGTACCCGCAAGGATGCCAAGCCGGAAGCCTTCAATTCCGACGCGGCCAAGAAGCTGCTCGCCGATGCCGGCTATCCGAACGGCTTCAGCATCACGCTGGGCACGCCGAACAACCGCTATATCAATGATGCCGAAGTGGCACAGGCGGTGGCGTCGCAGTGGACCCGTATCGGTGTGAAGACCAAGGTGGATGCCACCACGGCCACCGTGTTCTTCAAGAACCGCGACGAGTTCAAGTATTCCGCCTATCTGGCTGGCTGGGGCGCCGGCACCGGCGAAATGTCGGATCCGCTGCGCTCGCTGGTCGCCACGCCGATCCGCGAAAAGGGCTTCGGCGGCACCAACAAGGGCCGGTATTCGAACCCGCAGCTCGATGCAATCATCGAACAGGCGCTCGGCACCGTCGACAATGGCAAGCGCGAAATGCTGCTGCAGCAGGGCTCGAAGATGGCGATGGACGACCAGGCGCTGATCCCGCTGCATATCGAGATCACGCCCTGGGCGACCCGCAAGGGCCTCAGCTACAAGGCGCGGGCCGACCAGTACACGGTCGCCAACGGCGTCGCCCGCGACTGACCGCGGCATAGCCGGAAACAAAGACGCCGCGGGAGCGATTCCGCGGCGTTTTTTTATGAGAGGAACTGTTCGTTGAGGATGCGCTCTTCCAGGCTGTGGCCGGCATCGAACAGCAGGGTCAGGCTGAGATCCGGCGCCTCGCGGATTTCCACGCTCACCACATCGCGCACTTCGTTGAAATCGGCGGTCGCCGAGACCGGACGCTTGGCGGTTTCCAGCACTTCGATTTTCACGATGGCATTGCGGCCGAGCAGGGCGCCGCGCCAGCGGCGCGGCCGGAAGGCGCTGATTGGCGTCAGTGCCAGCACCCCGGCCGAAAGCGGCAGCACCGGGCCGTGGGCGGACAGGTTATAGGCGGTGGAGCCGGCTGGCGTCGCCACCAGGGTGCCGTCGCAGACCAGTTCCTCCACGCGCACGCGGCCATCGATCAGGATGCGCAGCTTGGCGGTCTGGCGCGTCTGCCGCAGCAGCGCCACCTCGTTGATCGCCAGCGCTTCATGGCTTTTGCCCGAGGCGGTGGTGGCACGCATGCGCAGCGGATGCACAGTGGCGGCCTGGGCTTCGTTCAGCCGCTCGACGAGGCTGTCTTCGCTGTATTCGTTCATCAGGAAGCCCAGCGTGCCCTGATTCATGCCATAGATCGGCGTCTGGCCGGTCATATACTGGTGCAGGGTCTGCAGCATGTAGCCGTCGCCACCGAGCGCCACGATCACATCGGCCTTTTCCGGCGCCACATCGCCATAGCGTGCGGCCAGCCGTGCGCGCGCGGCCTCGGCGGCATCGCCTCTGGCGGCAACAAAGGCGATCTTGTTAAACTGCGTCATGGGATACGTGCCCGCCAGCCTTGGTTGGAGCGACTTCAGACCTGCAACTGCGGTCAGTATAACCAGCCGGGCAGGGGGCGGACAGCCCTCGGCGCGGCCGTCGAAGGCGGGATTGCCAGCTACAGGGGTGTGGGATGCTGATGCGTCGGTTCAGACAGGTTTTCATCATCCAGGCCCTGGCCGTGCTGTTGCTGGCCGGTATGGCTGACGCGGCGGAAAAGGATCGCCATGCGGGTTACTATTATCCGCCGCTCACATCCCGCGAGGTCTACAAGGCGCGCGCCGTGGTAATGCCCGAGGCATCGGGCGATGTGCGCCTGGGTTTTGTCACCGGGCTGGCCTACCAGCAGAATGCCCGGCCCTATCCGCCCACCTTTGTCATGTTCGCCAAGGGCGAGGACTTCGAGCGCCTGATTATCGTCGCCATCGGGAACGGGTTCCGCGGCCTGTATCAGGCGCGGGCGGTGCTGGCGCAGATGACCAGCATTGCGCGAGGCGCGCCGGTGTTTCGCGACAACGGCCTGCAGGATATGCTGACCTTCCTCGACCTGGCCCGTATGCTGGGCTTTGAGGAATTGACCATTTCCGATGGGCAGACTTTCGCTCATCGCATCGATCTGAAATAGAGGATTGCGGCCATGACGGTATCGGTTTGGAAGCGGCTGGCGGTTGCGACAGTGCTGTCGCTGGGCGTCGCCATGGCGGCGCATTCGGCCGGGGCGCAGGAGCTGCGGATTGGCCTGTCGACCGAGCCCAATTCCATGGACCCGCATTATTTCAACCTGACGGCCAATAACCAGATTGCCTATTCGGTTTTCAGTACTCTGATCCAGCAGGACGAGACGCAAAAGCTCACGCCTGGTCTTGCCGAAAGCTGGACGGCGCTGAACGATACCATCTGGGAATTCAAGCTGCGCAAGGGCGTGAAGTTCCATGACGGTTCGGCTTTCACGGCAGCCGATGTCGTCTTCTCGATGGCGCGCACGGGGAAGGTGCCGAACAGCCCGTCGCCCTTCACGGTCTTTGCCCGCGCTTTTTCCGATGTGAAGGTGGTCGACGATCACACGATTCATTTCATCACCAAGGGGCCGACACCGCTGCTGCCCAACGACCTGAGCCGCGTCGCCATCATGTCGTCCAAGTCGGCCAAAGCCGATCTCGCCGAGGGGCTTGCCACCGAAGCGCTTAACCGCGGCGAGGGCCTGGCCGGCACAGGACCGTACAAGTTCGTCGAATGGACACGCGGCAACCGGCTGGTGCTGGCGGCCAATCCGGATTACTGGGGCGGCCAGCCGAAATGGGAGCGGGTCATCTACCGTCCGATGTCGAACGATGCCGCACGCGTTGCCGCGCTGCTCGCCGGCGACGTGGACATGATCGAGAATCCGCCGCCGGCCGACATGAAGAAGCTGCGCGAGAATCCCAACCTGAAGATCAGCGACGTGGTGTCGAACCGCCTGATCTATATTTCGCTGGATGTGGGCGAGCCGACCGCGGGCATCCCTGATACCGACGGCAAGAATCCGCTGCGTGACGTGCGCGTGCGCAAGGCGCTGTCGCTGGCGATCAACCGCGAGGCGATTGCCAGCCGCATCATGGAAGGCTTGGGCAAGCCGGTGGGCGATTTCCTGCCCAGCCCGATGTTCGGCACCCGCCCGGATGCCAGGCCCGATCCATATGACGCCGACCGCGCCAAGAAGCTGTTGGCCGAGGCGGGTTACCCGAACGGTTTCACCATCACCATCGGTTCGCCGAACAACCGCTATATCAACGATGCCGAAGTGGCGCAGGCGATTGCCTCGCAATGGACCCGCATCGGCGTCAAGGCCAAGGTGGATGCCGTGAATGCCACGGTGTTTTTCAAGAACCGTGACGAATTCAAATATTCGGCCGGCCTAGTCGGCTGGGCTGCCGGTACTGGCGAAATGTCGAACCCGCTGCGTTCCATTGTCGCCACCGTCAACCGCGAGAAAGGGTTCGGCACGGCGAACAAGAGCCGCTACTCCAACCCGGCGCTGGATGCGATCATCGAACAGGCCATCGGCACGGTGGATAACGCCAAACGCGAGGCGCTGCTGCAGCAGGGTTCGAAGATGGCGCTGGATGACCAGGCGCTGATCCCGCTGCATATCGAGGTGACGTCCTGGGGATTGCGCAAGGGTTTCAGCTACAAGGCCCGCGCCGACCAGTACACCCTGGCCGATGGAGTGTCGAAAGACTGAGGCTCAGCCGGCCGCTTAATCAGCCGCCGGTCTGGTCAGCCTCCGGTCACGCTCATATGGCGCGGTACGGCGGCGGCGGCCTGGCGGCGATCGATGATGAAGTCATGGCCCTTGGGCTTGCGGGCGATGGCTTCCCGGATGGCGGCTTCCAGGGGCAGGTCGCTTTCCGACATCCGTAGCGGTGCGCGCAGATCGGCGGCATCGTTCTGGCCCAGGCACATATATAACGTACCTGTGCAGGTGAGGCGCACGCGGTTGCAGCTCTCGCAGAAATTATGCGTCATCGGCGTGATGAAGCCGAGCCGTCGGCCGGTTTCTTTCACGGTGTAATAACGAGCCGGACCACCGGTCTGGTAATCGGTATCTTCGAGAGTCCATTTGCGCTGGATCTGGCCGCGGGCCATCGACAGCGGCAGATACTGGTCCAGCCGTGCGGCTTCGCCGATCTCGCCCATCGGCATCACTTCAATCAGCACAAGGTCGAAACCTTCATCGCCGCACCAGGCGATCAGGTCGTTGAATTCCATGTCATTGACGTCGCGCAGGGCGACGGCATTAATCTTCACTTGCAGCCCGGCTGCCTTGGCGGCCTGCAGGCCGGCCATCACCTTGTCGAGCTTGCCCCAGCGGGTGAGCTCGGTAAACTTTTCGGCATGCAGCGTATCGAGCGAGACGTTGATGCGGCGCACACCGGCCGACGCCAGGCCATCGGCGTATTTTTCCAACTGACTGCCATTGGTGGTGAGCGTCAGTTCGTCAAGCGCGCCGGTTTTCAGGTGGCGACCAAGATTGTCGATCAGGGTCATGATGCCGCGGCGCACCAGAGGTTCGCCGCCGGTCAGGCGCAGCTTGCGCACCCCCATGCGCACAAAGGCCGAGCAGAGCCGGTCGAGTTCTTCCAGGCTCAGGACGTCGGCTTTCGGCAGGAAGGTCATGTCTTCCGCCATGCAGTAGACACAACGGAAGTCGCAGCGGTCGGTGACCGACACGCGCAAATATGAAATCGAACGGCCGAAGGGGTCCTGCATGGTGGCGCTTAAGATAGTGGCGGGGCAGGGTCCGGGCAACCCCGGCCAATCCCGGGCTTTGCGGCGGTTTACGCCAGCGGCAGCCGGACCTCGACCACATCATGCCCGTGGCTGCCGGCACTTTTGAAGCCCAGTTCGGTGGCCAGCGCCCGCATCGCCTGGTTCTCGCGCAGGATGTCGCCGATGATCTCGCGGGTCCCGCGCTGCCGGCAATAGTCGATAATCTTTCGCATCAGGATTTCGCCCAGACCCTGCCCCTTCATGTCGGTCCGCACCAGCACGGCAAATTCGGCGCGCAGATTGTCGGGGTCGGTGATCGCGCGCACCACACCCAGGGTCTCGGCCTGTCCGTCACTCTTGAGGCGGGTGGCGATGAAGGCCATCTCGCGCTCGTAGTCGATCTGGGTGAAGCGTGCCATTTCCGAATGCGGCAGGCTGCGCATTGGCGAGAAAAAGCGCAGGCGGTAATCCTCGGCCGAAACCTGGCTGACGAATTCGGCGTGGGCGGGCTCATCCTCGGGGCGGATCGGCCGCAGGAGGACCTTTTCGCCGTCTCGCAGTTCAATGGTTTCTTCCAGGCCGCTGGGATAGGGGCGGATCGCCAGACGGTCATGACCCGTCACTGTGCTGTGCCGCACCACCATGCGGGCATCCAGCGCCATCATGCCCTGGTCGTCGGCGTAAAGCGGATTGATATCGAGTTCGGCGATCTCGGCGTGGTCGGCGATCATCTGGGCAACGCGGATGATCAGGGCAGCCAGGGCATCGCGGTCGACCGGTGGAAAGTCGCGATACCCGGCCATCAGGCGACTGACTTTGGTACGGTCGATCAAATCCTGGGCCAGATGCATGTTCAGTGGCGGCAGGGCCACGGCGCGGTCGCCGATCACTTCGACCCCCAAACCGCCCTGGCCGAACATGATGGCAGGTCCGAAAATCGGATCGGTGAGGGCGCCAACGATCAGTTCGTGGGCGCGCGGACGTCGGATCATGGCCTGAACCGTGAAGCCGTCGAGGCGCGCCTGCGGCCGATGCTGGCGGACGCGTTCGAGCATGGCGACGGCGGCGGCCAGCAGTTCTGCTTCGCTGCTGAGATTGAGGGCCACACCGCCGACATCGGATTTATGCGTGATATCCGGCGATAGAATCTTCAGCGCGACCGGATAGCCGATGTGCTGCGCCGCTGCAACCGCATCGGCGGGGGTTGCAGCGGCCGCGGTCGGCACGGTCGGAATGCCATAGGCGGTGAGAATGCGCTTGGCCTCGATCTCGTTGAGCATGCTGCGCTGCTCTGCCAGCGCCGTCTGGATCACGGTGCGGACGGCGGCATGATCGGGCTGGAAATCCTGCGGCATCTCTGCCGGTGTTTCCATGAGGTTTTTCATGTTGCGCCGATAGTCCACCATATGGGTGAAGGCGCGGATCGCGGCGTCGGGCGTGTCATAAGAGACCAGTCCCGCTTCGGCAAAGGCCTTGCGTGCCGGCAGCACGGAATCGCCGCCCGACCAGCAGGTGAGGATGTTCTTCGTGGTGCCGCGTGCGGTTGCGATCACCGCTTCAGCCGGCGCCAGCGGCGGCGCAATCGCGGTCGGGGCGTGCATGACCAGAACGGCATCGACGCCGGGATCTGTCATCACCGCATGCAGTGCTGCGGCATACCGCTGGGGCTGTGCATCGCCGATAATATCCACCGGGTTGGCATGCGACCATGTGGTCGGCAACACCCGGTCGAGCGCCGCCACGGTGATGGGGTTCAGTTCCGCCAGCAGGCCGCCATGTTCGATCAGGGCGTCGACCGCCATCACACCCGGACCGCCGCCATTGGTCACGATGGCCAGACGCTCGCCCGGCAGGCGGCGGCTGCGCGCCAGGGTTTCGACGGTCTCGAACAGTTCTTCGATGCCGTCCACCCGCAGGATACCGGCGCGTCGCAATGCGGCTGTGTAAACATCGTCGCCACCGGCCAGCGCCCCGGTATGCGAGGCTGCAGCCTGCGCAGCGCGTGCGTTGCGTCCCGATTTTACGGCGACGATCGGTTTGGTGCGGGCGGCTGCGCGGGCAGCCGACATGAATTTGCGCGCGTTCTTGACGGACTCGATATACAGCAGGATGGCACGCGTCTGCGGATCGCTGGCGAGATAATCGATGATGTCGCCAAAATCCACGTCGGCGCTGTCGCCTACCGAAAGGAAATGGCTGAAGCCGATGCCATGCTGCTTGGCCCAGTCGAGCACGATGGTGCATAGCGCACCGGACTGGCTGACAAAGGCGAGTTGTCCGGCCTCGGCATTGGTATGGGCGAAGCTGGCATTCAGGCGCAGGCCGGGCACCAGCAGGCCGATGCCATTCGGTCCCAGGATGCGCAGTAGATGCGGCTTGGCGGCATCCAGCATCGCCTGCTGCAGCGTGCGGCCATCGGCCGTGGTCTCGGCCGAGAGGCCGGCGGTGAGCACGACTGCGGCGCGGCAGCCCATGGCCGCCAGCGCCTCGATCTGCGGCGGGACCTGTGCGGGCGGCACGGCGATGACGGCCAGATCCGGTGCGCTGGGCAGGGCGGTCACGCTGCCATAACAGGGCCGTCCCTGCAGGTTGCGGTATTTCGGATTAACCGGCCAGACCGCGCCGGCAAAGCCGCCCTGCACCAGATTGTCGAGCACGACGGTCCCGACCTTGCCCGGGCGGTCCGAGGCGCCGATGACGGCGACCGAGCGCGGTGCGAACATTTTGTCGAGATTGCGAATCGTCATGCGGCAGCACTATAGCGGATCGGTGACGGTGGCGTGACGCACCATATGAATCGCCGGCGGAATGGCAGCCAGCACCAGGGCAACGGCCAGCCAGTCCGGCAACGGTCCCCAGAGGATCATGGCTGCGCAACCGCCAATTAGCAGCACGCTCAGCGCGAGTGCAGATGCTGTTATGCGTTGTGGGCAATGCTGCCAGGCCGCGACAGTCAGAGTAACGGTGCTTGCCAGATTGGCCAGCAGCATCGCGCCGGCCACGCCTTCCAGTCCGGCCAGACGTGCAGCCGGCCAGACTGTGGCAAGGAATATTCCGAGCGCCAGCAGGTTGTTGCTGACCGACCAGCCGGTGCGACCGGTTCGCAGGATGCCGCTGGTGAGTGGCGATTTCACGGTAATGACCACGCGCGACAGCAGCAGCAGCGCATAGAGCCCTGCCATCTGCGGCATGGGATCATGGGCCAGCAGTCCCGACAGTAGCGGTTGTGCAACCAATGCAGCGAGAGCAAGCAGTGCCGCCGCCGCAAGGGCAAGGCTGGTCACCCGACTGACGATCTGTGCGGCTTCGGGACGGCGTAGGGCGTGGTGCATAAGGCCGCCCCAGGCCATGAAAAAGGGCAGGGCCAGCAGGCCTTCGAACAGCAGGGTGATGCGATTGACCACTAGGAACAGGCCAGCCGCTTCGATGGAGATCATGGCGGCGAGCAGAAAACGGCAGAGCGTATCGAGGCTGTAACGCAGCATCAGTCCCAGCATCAACGGCACGCCATACCGCAGCAGCTGCGTCATTTCGTCACCACGGATTTTCAGAGACAGGCGGCGTCCCACCATGGACAACGCGAACAGGCTGGATAATCCCAGCGACACGGCCTGTGCGATCAGCAGGCCGGACAATCCGTAATCCAGTCCGGCGACCAGCCAGGTGCTGAGCAGCAGCAGCAGCACCAGTTGGGCGATGGCAATGGCGCCGGTGAGCCAGATATGGCGGCTGGCGCGTAATTCGGTCAGCAGCATGGATTGTACCGCGCCGAACAGCGGCGGTGGCAGCAACAGCCAAGCCATCGGCAACGGCGCCGCGTCGAAATAGGCCATGACCGACGCGCTGGAAAACAGCAAAACCAGCAGCAGGCCGATCAGAAGACTGGCGGTGATGGTGAGCAGCAGCGCGTTGCCGAGCAGGACGGGGCGCTGCTCGGGCGGGTGCTGTGCATAATAGTAGAGATAGGCGAATTTCATACCCAGCATGGCCAGCGTGCCGGCTTGCACCTGCGCCGCCTCGATCAGGCTGTAGAGGCCCAGCTCCGATGGCGACAGGTACGCGGTGATCAGCGGCAGCAGCAGCAGATTGCCGAGGGTGAGCATGCCAAGCGACAGGAAATAGCCGGAATAATCGCGCAGCAGGGCGGCGGTGAAGGCGGCCGGGCCGGCCAGCCGTTCCGGTGCGCGGGCGCTGGACGGGGCTGCGCTGGCGGGCATGGACTCGGGAACGCTCAGGACATTCTCCCGGGACGGGCCTGACCGCAGTCGGGGGCTTACGAATCCCTTAACGGTCATGGCATAAACATCGGCATATTATCATGCAGCCCGATCATATTATCCGGAAAATCAATGAAGCGCTGGCCGCGGCCAAGGCGTTCCAGGCCGGCCGTCGTTTCGACGACGCACGCCATGCCTGCAGTCTGGTGCTGAAAGTCGATCCGCAGAATCGGCGGGCGAAGATTCGCCTCGGCCTGATCGCGAATGCCGAAGGCCATTACGAGCTGGCCGCTGGGTATTTCGGTGAAGCCGTGGCGCAGATGCCGCAGGATGCCTATGCCGTGCGTCTGCTGGCCATGGCTTGGCGCCAGGCCGGCCGGCCGGAGCAGGCCGAGGATGTGCTGGATCGTCTGATGCCGGCACTGCCCGAAGATGCCGAGCTGTTGCTGGAAAAGGCGCGCTGCCGCATCGACCGCGATGCGGCGACTGAAGCCGTGCCCTATCTCGAGCGCGCCGTTGCCCTGGCGCCCGATCATGCGGCAGCCAACAGCTTTCTGGGCATCGCGCGGCGCAGCGCCGGCGATCGTCCGGGCGCGCTGAGCGCTTTTCAGGCCGCACTCGCGCTCGACCCGCGCGATGTGGCGGCGCTGAACGGCATCGGCAACGATCTGCTGGAGCGCGAACAGTTCGATCAGGCCGTGGCCTATTACCGCAAGGCGCTGGAGTTGCAGCCGGGCTTCATGAAGGCGCACAAGAACCTCGCCTACACACTGAGCCTCACCGACGATACGGTCGCCGCGCGCGCCTGTTTCGAGGATTTGCTGGCGCGCTATCCGACCTATGCCGAGGCGCGGATGGATTTTGGCCTGTTCCTGCTGTCCAGCCGGGACTACGACCGCGGCTGGCGCGAATTCGAGGGGCGCTGGGATTTCAATGGCTATCGCGAACCCGACTGGGGTGCCGGTCTGCCACGCTGGGACGGCGCGCCGCTGGCCGGGAAGCATCTGCTGCTATGGGGCGAGCAGGGCATCGGCGACCATATCCTCTATGGCACGATGCTGCCGGCTGCGATCAAACGGGCCGCAGGACTGGTGACCATTGCTGTCGAGAAGCGGCTGGTGCCGGTTTTCGCGCGGGCGCTGGCATCGGACCGGGTGCGTGTGATCGAACGCGACGGGACCATGCAGGCCGATCTGCAATGCCCGTTCGGCAGCATGGGACAGTGGTTGCAGGGTGAAGAACGCAATGGCGGTCATTATCTGAACGTGGACGAGGCGCGCGCGGCAACATTGCGGGCGCGCTATGCAGCATTGGGCAAGCCGGGCGACCGGTTGATGGGCCTGTCCTGGCGCAGCATCAACTGGCATATCGGCGCCTATAAGAGCCTCGACCTGAAGACACTGCTGCCGATCCTGAAGCGGCCCGGCATCGTTTGGGTCAGTCTGCAATATGGCGATGTGGCAAGAGAGATCGCCAAGCTGGCGGCGCGTCAGGGCATCGTGGTGCACCAGGACCCGGAGATCGACGCAACCAACGACCTCGAGGGTCTGGCAACGCAGATCGCGGCGCTGGATGGCGTGGTCAGCACCAGCAACTCGACCGTTCATTTCGCTGGTGGGCTGGGCAAGCCCTGCTGGGTGCTGCTGCCTTACGGGCGTGGTCGTATGTGGTACTGGCCGCGCCATGGCGAAACCACGCCATGGTATGATTCCCTGCATCTGATGCGTCAGCACTCGCCCGGCGACTGGTCGGGTGTGCTCGATGCGGTGAACGGGGCGCTCGATGGCCACGGCTGAAGCGAAATCCGAAGCCGCCCGTCTGCTGATGGCCGGGGTCGCTGCCCATGGCCGCAACGACCTGGCGCAAGCCCGGCAGAACTACGAGGCTGCCTTACAGGTGATGCCCGATCAGGCCGATGCGCTGCATCTGCTTGGCGTGATCGCCGACCAGGAAGGCCGCCCGGCCGATGCCGTTGGCCTGATCCGCCGCGCCATCGTGTTATCGCCGCAGGCTGCCGAATTCCACGGCAACCTCGGCACGGCGCTGCTCGGCACCGGCGACCGGCCGGCCGCGATGGCGGCCTATCGTCAGGCCCTGGCCCTCGACCCGGCCTATGCGCAGGGTCATATCAATCTGGGCAACCTGCTGCAGGATGACGGCGATGCTGCGGCTGCATTGCCGCATTACCAGTCCGCCGTGGCGCTGGCGCCGGCCGATCCGGCGGCGCGGCGCGGTCTGGGTACGGCGTTGCTAGCATTGAAGCGCGACCAGGACGCATTGGAACAGTTTGCCACGGCCATCCAGGCCAGCCCCGACGCCGCCGATCTGCGTGATCTGGTGGCGCGTGCGCTCGGCAATCTTGGCCGCTATCCCGATGCGATCATGCATCACCGCAAGGCCATGGCGCGTGCGCCTGCCGATCTGCGCTATCGCGAATCCTATGCCAGCACGCTGCTGAAAAAAGACACGCCCGGAGCGCGCAGCGAAGCCGAGCGCGAGTTGATGGCCGTACTGGCGCAGGAGCCGGACCGGCTGGAAGCGCTCATCACGCTCGGCGCCGTACTGATGAAGCAGCAGCGTCCCCATGATGCGCGGCCCTATCTGGAGCGTGCCCTAGCGCAGCGACCGGACCGTCTCGATGCTTTGGTGAACTATTCGGCCGCGCTGTCCTTCGCCGGCCGTTTCCCCGAGGCGCTGGCAACGGCAGAACAGGCTAATCTGCTTTCGCCCGACGATTGCATCGTGCTGGCCCATCGCGGCACCGTGCATGAATATGCCGGCGACTATGAGCGTGCCCTGGCCGATTATGGTGCGGCGCTGCAGGCCACGCGCCGCCGCACGCCGGAGATGCTGGCCGAGGTGGAACTCAAGCTTGCGGTGCTGCAACTATCGCTTGGCCGGTTTGTCGAGGGCTGGCCGCGCTATCGCGCACGGACCGATGTGCGGCTGCCGGATCCGCGTGGCGCCGCCTTCCGGGCGATGCTGCCGGCCTGGGATGGCGAAGTTCGTGCCGGCCAACGCATCCTGGTCTGGGGAGAACAGGGCATCGGCGACCAGATCATCTATGCCGCGATGCTGCCCGCGTTACAGGCGCGCGGGGCTGCCTTCATCTTTGTCTGCGATCCACGGCTGGTGCCATTGTTCCGCCGGTCCTTTCCGCAGATGGCGGTGGAAGCGGCGCGGGAAGGCGAGCTGGAGCGATTCAGGGGGCAGGCCGATGTACAGATCGGCCTGGGCGAACTCGGCCTGTGGCTGCGGCCCAGCCTGGCAGATTTCCCGGCACCGGCGGCTTATCTGCGTGCCGATGCCGATGCGGTTGCCGAACTGCGCCATCGGTATCGCAGCCATGGACGGAAACTCACCGTCGGCCTGATCTGGCGCAGCGGCAATGTACGCATGGGCGGCTACAAGAGTGTGCCGTTGCGCGACTGGGCGCCGGTACTGCGGCGCCCGGACATTCTCTTCGTTGACATGCAGTATGGCGATACGGCGGAGGAGCGCCGTCAGGTGCAGGAGACGCTCGGCGTCGATATCCTGCATGATGACAGCGTGGATGCCATGAACGATATCGACCGCTTCGCCGCCCAGTGCGCCGCCGTCGATCTGGTGATCGGGGTGAGCAGCAGCGGCCAGCATGTGGCGGCCGCGCTGGGCCAGCCCTGCTGGATCGTGCTGCCCGGCGGCCTCGGTCGGCTGTGGTACTGGTTTCTCGACCGCAGCGACAGTCCCTGGTATCCGCAGGTCCGTCTGTTCCGCCAGCCGCCGGGCCATAGCGAAGACTGGGCTGCGACCATCGCGCAGGTCGGCGCAGCGCTCGATGAGCGGTTGCGGGGAGGCGCGGCATGAGTATCTCGTGGCAGGTGTTGCTGCAGCAGGCTGCAACCGATCATGCCGCCGGCGATCTGGTGCGCGCCGAGACGGCTTATCTGTCGGTACTGCAGCAGATGCCGATGCAGGCCGATGCCCTGCATCTGCTCGGGGTGCTGCGGGACCAGCAAGGCCAGCATGAGGCTGCTGTCGACCTGATCCGGCAGGCTCTGCAGCAGGCGCCTGATGCTGCCATGTTCCACGGTAACCTTGGCAACGCGCTGCTGGCCCTGCACCGAGCGGCTGAAGCGGAAGTGGCCTATCGCGATGCCATCCGCCTCGATGCGA
The DNA here is from genome assembly GCF_058806975.1 of Ferrovibrio sp. GW821-FHT12E11. NCBI lineage: Bacteria > Pseudomonadati > Pseudomonadota > Alphaproteobacteria > Rhodospirillales > Rhodospirillaceae > Ferrovibrio > Ferrovibrio sp. GW821-FHT12E11. The sequence continues at coordinate 404,094 of NZ_JBXAQG010000001.1, read as the reverse complement.
CCTATATCGAAGGGCATTACAATCTTGCCAATCTGCTGCGCGACCGTGGCGAGATTTCTGCCGCGCGCGAAGCTTTTGAAACCGCGCTGAGGTTGCAGCCTGACCATCTGCCGGCGCGTAACAACCTGGCGATGCTGCTGTGGGAAGATCTCGGCGACAGCGCGGGTGCGGCGGCGCAGTTCAACCGGCTGCTGGCGCTTGCGCCGGACTGGCCGGCGGCGCGCATGAATCATGGGCTGTTTCTGCTCGGCAATGGCCGCTATGCCGAAGGCTGGCGCGAGTATGAATGGCGCTGGCGCAATCCGGCCTATACGGAACGGGACTGGAGTCTCGGTCTGCCGCGTTGGAACGGCCAGCGCCTGGATGGCCCTCTGCTGCTGTGGGGCGAGCAGGGCGTTGGCGACCAGATTCTATATGGCACCATGCTGGCCGATGCGGCGCGGCGCTGTGGCCAGCGGGTCATCGTCGCTGTGGATCCGCGTCTGGTTGCATTGTTCACGCGCAGTCTGACCGGCGCGCAAGTCAGCGTTGTTGCACGCGGCGCGCCCGTTGATGCCGTCGCGCAGGCGCCATTCGGCAGCATGGGACAGTGGCTGCGATTGCAGGAAACCGATTTCGCCGCATTGCCGGCACGCGGATATCTGCAGGCCGATGGCCTGCGGCAGCAGCAGTTGCGTGCGGTCTATCATGATATGGCCGGTGCTGATCGCGTGATTGCAGGCATCTCGTGGCGCAGCGGCAATACCAGTATCGGCGGCCATAAGAGCATTCCACTGCCGGATCTGCTGCCGGTGCTGCAACGGCGCGACATCTTCTGGGTCAGTCTGCAGTATGGCGATGTGGCCAGTGATCTGGCCTGGCTGGGCGAGCGCGGCGTGACGCTGCATCACGATCCGGCCCTTGATGGCCTGCGTGATATGGACGGCTTTGCCGCCCAGGTCGCAGCACTGGATCATGTGGTGACGGTCAGCAATACCGCCGTTCACGTGGCCGGAGCCCTTGGAATCGCCTGCCATCTGCTGCTGGCCAGAGGGCGGGGACGGCTGTGGTATTGGCCGGCAGAAGGGGCTGACAGCCGGTGGTACCCGACTGTTACACTCTGCCGACAGATCAGTCCGGGCAGCTGGTACGGGCCGATCCAAGTCGTGACGCGGGCTTTTGAGGACTGCAAAAGGTAGATTTTATTGTAGTAAAACAGTCATTTGCCACCCGCTAAGGCAGTATAATCCGCCTGCGGAGCAGAGGCTTCCCTAACGGAAGCGGTATGGTGAATAATTGGTAAAGATTTGGTAATGCTCTATTTTTCCAGCCCGTCACCCATTTTTTCTGTTGACGAGATGGCCGCCGGTCTGGTTTAAAAGCCACGGTCCTTAAAAAAGGGCATGCCTAACTACTTCCTAGAAAGGGAAACACAATGGCTAATTCGGTCAATACCAACGTTGGCGCGCTCGTTGCTCTGTCCTCGCTGCGCGGCCTCAACGCTGACCTCGACAAGACTTCCAAGCGGGTTCAGACCGGTTTCAAAGTTGCCGACGCGTCCGATGACGCCGCCGTCTTCGCGGTGGCGCAGGGCATCCGCGGCAACATCAAGGCTTATGCCTCGGTGCAGTCCTCGCTGGCTGCCGGCGAAGGCCTTGGCCAGGTGACCGCTGCCGCGCTGAGCGGCATCTCGAACCTCGTTGGCGACATCAAGGCGAAGTTCGCCAACCTCGCCGACGGCTCGCTGACCACTGACCAGCGCACCGTTTACCAGAACGACGTGACCAAGCTGATCGGTCAGATCACCAACTACATCAATCAGGCGACCTACAACGGCAAGAACCTGCTGAACAGCGACACCACCTCGGCGGTCACCTTCGTGGCCGACGTGACGGGCACCACGCTGACCCTGCAGAATTCGAGCAACCTGTCGACCGCGACGAGCGAAGCGGGCGGCCTGTCGGTCACTCTGGCTGCTTACACCTCGGCTGGCGGCTACTCGGCCGCTGTCTCGGGCCTGGGCACCTTCGAATCGCTGGTCAACTCCATCTCGGCGCAGATCGCCGCGCAGTCGCGCTCGATCACGCTGCAGAAGGGCTTCGTTGACGACCTGGTCGACGCCACCAAGAAGGGCCTTGGTGCCCTGGTTGACGCCGACGTTGCCGCTGAGAGCGCCACCCTGCAGTCCCTGCAGGTTCGCCAGCAGCTCAACATCCAGGCGCTGTCGATCGCCAACCAGCAGCCGAACACCCTGCTCAGCCTGTTCCGTTAATCGGCAGTCTGATCTCTTTCGGAAAAGGGGGCCTTATGGCCCCCTTTTTTTATCTTTTCGGTTTTCGGCCAAGGCCTGCCGGCGGCATTCCTTGACGGGGCTGCGGAAGCGGGATAGCCCTCTCTCAGGGCCCATCAACAGTGGAGGGAGGGGACGCAGACCCCTCCGGATCTCGTGCCGCTTATCATCACGCTCAAGGCCGGTGAGAAGTTCATTTTGAACAGGGCGGTGCTGAGCCTGTCGAAATCAGCCAGCATCATTATCGAAAATAAAGCATCCTTCCTCCGCGAAAAGCACATTATGCGGCTGGAGGATGTCGATTCACTGGCCAAGAAAATCTATTATCTCTGCCAGCTGGCTTATCTGTGGGAAGAGAAGTTCGACGAGTATTACCCCCAGATTAAAGAGGCCAGTTTGGAGTTTGTTAAGGCGGCGCCGAGTACTCATGCGGTGATCGCCTCCCTCGGAGCGGCCCTGGTCCAGAAGGATTACTTCAATCTTCTGAAGCTGGCCCGCCGCCTGATCGAGGTGGAGAGGAGATTGCTTGATGCCGGGACCAAACCCCTACCAGACAGCGCAAAACACCCTTGAGACGCCGCGGCAGCTCGAGTACCGCCTGTTTTCGGCGGTGACGCGAGCGCTGATGGACGTCCGCCCGCTGATGGGCACCGGCAGCCCCGCCGAAGTCGCCAAGATTGCCTATGCCATCGGCTGGAACCGCGATGTCTGGAATCATCTGATGCCGGAAGTGCTGGACGAAGCCAACCGGATGAGCAAGGACCTCAAGGTCTCGCTGATCAACATCTGCATCTTCGTCAACAAGCATACCGACAAGATCACCCAGGGAATCTCCAAGGATGTCGATGCGTTGATCCAGATCAACCGCAATATTATGGACGGCCTCAAGTAGGCTGATATCCGGCTGCAGATGGGCGGTCTCTCCCCCGACTGGCGGCAGCGTCTTGCCGCTGCGATGCAGCACCATCAGTCCGGGCAGCTTGCCCAGGCCATCGCGCTTTACCAGCAACTTGCGACCGAGCAGCCCGACCATGCCGATGCCCTGCATCTGCTGGGCATGGCGCTCGATCAGGCGGGCCTTCCGGCGCAGGGCAGGCCTGCGATCGAGCTGGCAATCCGGCTGTCGCCCGACACGCCCGCCTATCATGTCTCGCTTGGCAATGCCTGTCGGGCTCTGGGCGATGGCGATGGCGCCGCCGCGGCTTATGCGCAGGCGCTGCGGCTGATGCCGGCCATGGCCGATGCCCATAACGGGCTCGGCCTGCTGGCCCAGCAGCGACAGGACTGGCCGGCGGCGCGCCAGCATTTCCAGGCCGCGCTGACCGTTGCCCCCGGCGATACCGATGCACAGCTCAATCTGGCTGTGACGGCATGGTCTGCGGGCGAGACCGAGGCCGCGCTGACGGCGCTCTCGGCCCTGCTGGCGGCACATCCCGCCTACATGCCCCATGTGGTGCAGCTGGCGCGCAAGGCGCTGACCGGGCGATCTGCCGCATCCGCCACGCGCCTGATCGATCTGCTGGCGGCCTCCGGCCTGCCGGCGGCTGAACTGCATGTGCTGCGCGGCAATCTGGCGGCGGGAACCGGCGATGTGACGCAGGCGGAGCAACACTACCGCGCTGCCCTCGATGCGATGCCCGACAACCGCGATGCGCTGCGGCTGCTCAGCCATCTGCTGCTGGAGCGTCAGGATTATGCTGCGGCCTTGCCGCTGCTTGAGCGCGCCCATGCGCTGCAGCCGGGCGACTTTGCTGTTTTCTCCGGGCTGGGCGCGGCGCTGATGCGTACCGGCGCTTACGAGCGCGCCATTGCCGTGTTGCAGCAGGTGGTCGCGCATGATCCCGCACTGACCGGTGCATGGAGCGACCTTGTGATCGCCTGCGTGAAATTGTCCCGGTATCCGGAGGCGATTGCAGCCCTGCGCCAGCTGATTGCGCTCGATCCCGGCAACGCAGCCAATTATGCAAATCTCGCCAGCTACGAGGCGCATATCGGCAACATGCAGCAGGCCGAGGATGCCCTGGCCATCGCGCTGTCTCATGATCCCGATGCCGCTGCCACGCTGGGCACGCTGGCCAATATCCGCGACCTGCGCGGCGATGCGGCAGAAGCCGAAGCGATCTATCGCCGTCTGATCGCGCGCGATCCGGCGGATGCCGTCACGCAGACCAACCTGGCGCTGCTGCTGCTGCGGCAGGGCCGCTATGCCGAGGGCTGGGCGCATTATGCCTGGCGTTCGAAAGCGCGCGACTGGAGCAGCGCCGATGGCAGCCGGGGCCTGCCGCGCTGGGATGGTCATATGCCGCCGCCCGGTCCGTTGCTGACCTGGCGCGAGCAGGGCATCGGCGACGAAATTCTCTATGCCTCCGTGCTGCCAGAACTGGCCGCGCGTGGAGTGCCGATCGTGCAGGCCACCGATCCGCGTCTGGTGCCGCTGTTCGCCCGTTCATTTCCCGATATTCGCGTCGTGGCGGATGACGGCAGACTGGATGTCGCCGCCCTTGGTCTCGCCTGCCAGCGGCCACTGGCGGATCTGGCCGCCCTGTGCCGGCCGGACATGGCCAGTTTCGCAGCGCATCCGAACGCCTATCTGAAAGCGGCTCCCGAACGGCGCACGCTGCTGCGCGACCGGTATCAGGCGACCGGGAAAAAGCTGCTGATCGGTGTGGCGTGGAGCAGCCGCAATCCGCGCACCGGTCGCAACAAGTCGCTGTCGCTGCTCGACATGCAGCCGCTGCTCCAGGAGCCCGATGCAACCTATGTGTCGCTACAGTATGGCGCGGCGGCCGGCGACATCGCCGAGTTGCAGGCGCAGGCGGGTCTGCAGGTGCTGCAGGATGCTGAAATCGATCCGCTGGCCGATATCGATGCCCAGGCCGCGCAGATTGCTGCCCTCGACCTCGTGGTCACGGTCAGCACGGCCACCGCCCATCTGGCGGCGGCGCTGGGGGTTCCGACCCTGATCCTGCTGCGGCAGGACTGGGGCCAGCTCTGGTACTGGGGCGAGGCCGGGGTCCGGACGCCGTGGTATCCCGCCGTCCAGCTCTGCCGCGTACCGCGCGGTGCCACCGCTGCCGATCTGGTGGCCCGGGGCCGGGTGATGATGCAGGGCATGCTGGCCCCGTTTCGCAGCCGCGGAATGCCATAGGTCGGAAAGGGGCTTGTCTGCTAGAATTGCCCCCAGCTGCTTGCCACTGGACGCCGCATTTACGTTCGATAAACCAAAATATGCGAGGAAGGCGTTGGCTAAGAACAACGCCGATTCGCAAAACAGAGGGGAATACCCATGGCGATGAACGAAGAAGAGCAGAGCAAGGTGACGCGCGAGTCCTTCGTCGCAACCTGGGAAGCCCTGGTGAATGGCGGTATCAGCCGCGAAGTCGTGGCGGCCATTGCCATGAGCATGGCGCTGGCAGAACTCACCTCGCTGTTCGGCAAGGCCGTAACGGCGCATGGTCTGGAGAAGCTGCCCGATACGATCCGTGCCGGTGCCTTTGACAGCAAATAAGCCGCAGACCTCGCGGAGAAACAAAAAAACCGGCCAATGGCCGGTTTTTTCATGTCTGCTGGGCAGTGAGTTTAAACCGAGATGTCGACCTGAGCGCCGACGCCGGATGCAGTAGGCGCCTTGGGGCGTGCGCCAGCCGCCGAAGCAGCCGTGATCGCCTTGACGTTTTCCAGTCCGGCGCTGACAGCGCTCAAGACGGCAAGCTGACTGTCACGGGCGGCCTTCAGGCCAACCATGTACAGCTCTCCTTTAACACCGCTGATTTCCATTCTGGAAACCTCCAAAATTCGTTAAGGCGAAGTTTACCCTGTCTTCAGTGGGCCGCCAAGCATTTCCGCAGGCTGTAGCTGGGCCGCGCTGTGGACAAACCTGGCGAAGCGGGAGAACTGTTCAGCCTGTAATGCTGTTTATTTTCAATATGTTGGGTCGATTTTCTTGGGCCGGCCGGTTCGCTGGACGCTTGACAGGGCGGGGCCGGGGCTTATGACTGGCGCAACATTTTTCAGCGCTGACCGGCGTTTACCATCTTTCAGGAGCTTCCGATCATGAGCCGCGCTTTCTTGTTCCCGGGCCAGGGCAGCCAGGCCGTCGGCATGGGCAAGGATCTGAACGATGCATTCGCCACGGCGCGGGAGCTGTTCCAGGAGGTCGACGACGCCCTGTCGCAGAAGCTGTCCAGCCTGATGTTCGCCGGCCCGGAAGCGGACCTGACCCTGACCGAGAATGCGCAGCCGGCGCTGATGGCGGTCAGCCTGGCGGTGGTGCGCGTGGCCGAGAAGGATTTCGGTATCGACCTGGCGGCCAAGGGCGCTTTCGCTGCCGGCCATTCGCTGGGCGAATATTCCGCGCTCTGCGCCATGGGTGCGCTCAGCGTTGCCGACACGGCCCGCCTGCTCAAGCTGCGTGGCCAGTCGATGCAGAAGGCGGTGCCGGTCGGCACGGGCGCCATGGCGGCGCTGCTGGGTGCCGAACTGGAGCAGGCCCAAGAGGTGGTGACCGAGGCCGCCCAGGGCGAGATCGTCGGCTGCGCCAATGACAATGGCGGCGGCCAGGTGGTGATCTCGGGGCAGAAGAGTGCTGTCGAACGTGCCATCGAAATCTCGAAGACCAAGGGTATCAAGCGCGCCATGCTGCTGCCGGTCAGCGCGCCGTTCCATTGCGCGATGATGCAGCCGGCTGCCGATGCGATGGCCGAGGCGCTGGCCGGTGCGACAGTCAATGCACCGAAACTGCCGGTCGTTTCGAACGTTACGGCCAAGGGCGTGTCCAATCCCGACGACATCAAAAAGCTGCTGGTGCAGCAGGTGACCGGGCTGGTGCGCTGGCGTGAAAGCATGCAGTGGCTGAAGGCCCAGGGCGTGGCGCAGGCCTTCGAACTGGGCTCGGGTAAGGTTCTGGCTGGCCTGATGAAGCGGATCGACAAGGACATCGAGACGGTCAGTGTCGGCCTGCCGGCTGAGCTGGAAGCCTGGGCCAAGAGTCTCTGATACTGGGCCTGTGATCATTATCAAGGAGAAAGCGTGATGTTCGATCTGACCGGCAAATTCGCTCTGGTCACCGGCGCCACCGGCGGCATCGGCAGTGCGGTCGCCACGGCCCTGCATGCGCAAGGCGCCACGGTGGCCCTGTCGGGCACGCGCGAAGCCGTGCTGCAGGAGCTTGCCGCCAAGCTGGGCAGCCGTGTGCATGTCGTGCCCTGCAACCTGGCCGATGCGGAGGCCGTGAACGGCCTGATCGCCAAGACTGAGGCCGCGATGGGCCAGGTGGATATCCTGGTCAACAATGCCGGCATTACCCGTGATACGCTGGCCATGCGTATGAAGGACGAGGACTGGCAGACCGTTCTCGACGTCAATCTGAGCGCCGCCTTCCGGCTGGCGCGCGCCTCGTTCAAGGGCATGATGAAGCGCCGCTGGGGCCGCATTGTCAGCATCACCTCTATTGTGGGCGCCACCGGCAATCCGGGCCAGGCCAATTACGCAGCTGCGAAGGCCGGCCTGACCGGTATGAGCAAGGCGCTGGCCCAGGAAGTGGCCTCGCGCAATATCACCGTGAACTGCGTCGCACCCGGTTTTATCCAGACCGCGATGACCGATGTGCTGACCGATCAGCAGAAGGAAATGATTTCCCAGAAGATTCCGGCCGGCCGACTCGGCCAGGGCCCGGAAATCGCTGCTGCGGTGGTTTATCTGGCCTCGGACGAAGCCGCTTATGTCACCGGTCAGACCTTGCATGTGAACGGCGGTATGGCCATGATTTCCTAAGGAAATCTGGCGTCGAATCAGCCGTTTTGGATGGTCTGGAACGGCTTGGAAGCGTGGGGTTTCTATGCTAAGGGAGGCCCCCATCTGCCCGTCGCCGTGCAAACGGCCGACGCCGGCAGTCACAACCACAGGGATTTAAGAAATGAGCGACATTGCTGAGCGCGTGAAGAAGATCGTCGTCGAACATCTGGGCGTCGAAGAAGAGAAGGTGGTCGAGGGTGCGAGCTTCATCGACGACCTGGGCGCCGACAGCCTGGACACGGTCGAGCTGGTGATGGCGTTCGAAGAAGAATTCGGCGTCGAGATTCCGGACGATGCGGCCGAGAAGATTCTCTCCGTCAAGGACGCCATCGACTTCATCAAGGAGCGTTCGGCGTCGTAATCCGCCAGCGCTGCTGCCCTAGCGTTTTCGCTTCCGTTTTCGTCAGAAAGGTTCCGCCATGCGTCGTGTCGTCGTCACCGGCCTCGGCCTGGTCACGCCGCTCGCCTGCGGCGTCGAGGCGACCTGGACTCGGTTGATCAACGGTGAATCCGGCCTCGGCCCGATCACCCGTTTCGATGCATCCGAGATGCCGGCGCGTGTCGCCGCTCAGGTACCGCTGAAGGCCGACTTCCCGGACAGGGCAGACGCCTTCGATCCTGACGAATGGATGGAAGCCAAGGAACGCAAGCGCGTCGACGATTTCATCGTCTACGGCATGGGTGCGGCAAAGCAGGCGGTGAAGGATTCCGGTTGGGTCCCCGCCGATGAGGAGCAGCGCTGCCGCACCGGCGTGCTGATCGGCTCCGGCATCGGCGGCCTCAACGGCATCGAAGAGGCGGCGATCACCCTGCGTGACAAGGGTCATCGCCGCATCAGCCCGTTCTTCGTGCCCGGCCGTCTGATCAATCTGGTCTCCGGCCATGTTTCGATCGAATACGGCTTCAAGGGTCCGAACCACGCGGTGGTGACGGCCTGTTCGACGGGTGCGCATGCGATCGGCGATGCGGCCCGTCTCATCATGTGGGACGATGCCGATGTGATGGTGGCCGGCGGTGCCGAAGCCACTATCGGCCCGCTCGGCGTGGCCGGCTTTGCGGCCGCCCGTGCGCTCTCGACCGATTTCAATGACAATCCGAAAGCGGCTTCGCGTCCCTGGGACAAGGGTCGTGACGGTTTCGTCATGGGCGAAGGCGCCGGCGTGGTGGTGCTCGAGGAACTCGAGCATGCCAAGCGTCGCGGTGCCAAGATTTACGCCGAAGTGGTCGGTTACGGCCTCTCGGGCGACGCGCATCACATCACCGCACCGCATGAAAGCGGCGATGGCGCGTTCCGCTGCATGCAGATGGCGCTGAAGCGCGCCGGGATGCAGCCTTCCGATATCGACTACGTCAACGCTCATGGCACGTCCACGCCGCTGGGCGACGAGATCGAACTGGGCGCGATCAAGCGCCTGTTCGGCGATGCGGTTGCCAACCTGTCGATGTCGTCGACCAAGTCGTCGATTGGTCACCTGCTCGGCGCCGCCGGTGCCGTGGAGGCGATCTTCTCGACGCTGGCGATCAAGACCGGAATCGTGCCGCCGACGCTCAACCTGGATAATCCCAGCGACGTCGCCGTCGGCATGGATCTGGTGCCGCACAAGGCGAAAAAGCGCGAGGTGCGTGCGGCCCTGTCGAATTCCTTCGGCTTCGGCGGCACCAACGCGTCGCTGATCCTCAAGAAGTACGACGCCTAAAGCCTTCCGATGAAGCGGATGCTGCGCGCGCTGCTGGCAACCCTGCTGGCGGTCGCCATCGGCCTGTCCGCCGCCTGGCTGTGGTATGCCGCTTGGCTCGACAGGGCCGGACCGCTGGCGCGCGAGACCATCGTCCTGATTCCGCGCGGCACCCGCGTCTCCGGCATTGCCGAACGTCTGGCCGAAGCCGGCGTGGTCAGTCAGGCGCGTCTGCTTGAAGTGGCGGCCTGGCACACCGGCCTAGCAGCGAGCCTGAAGGCTGGCGAGTATCAGTTCGCCGCCGGCGACAGCCCGCGCAGCGTGCTGGAGCGGATTGCGGCCGGCAAGGTGCTCGCCCGCCGGCTGACCATTCCCGAAGGGCAGATGACGGTGGAGATTCGCCGCATCATCGAAGCGGGCGAGGCGCTGGCCGGCACCTGGCCTGCCGATCCGGTGCCCGAAGGCAGCCTGCTGCCCGAGACCTACCAGTATATTTACGGTGACAGCCGCAACGATCTGGTGGCGCGCATGCGCAAGGCGCGTGAGGAACTGATGGCCGAACTATGGCCCAAACGCGCAGCCGGCCTGCCGTTGGCCACACCGGAGCAGGCCGTGATCCTGGCGTCTATCGTCGAAGCCGAGACGCCGGTGCCGGCTGAACGGCCGCGGGTGGCCGGCGTGTACCTGAACCGCCTGAAGCGCGGCATGAAGCTGCAGGCGGATCCGACGGTGGCCTACGGGATCACGAAGGGCGAGCGCGAGCTGGAACGCCCGCTGACGCTGAACGATCTGGCGCAAGCCACGCCGTGGAACACCTATACCATCGACGGCCTGCCGCCGACCCCGATCAATCATCCTGGCCGCGCCAGCCTGGCGGCAACCCTGCAGCCGGAAAACCACGGTTTCCTGTATTTCGTGGCCGATGGCAAAGGCGGCCATGTCTTTGCCGCCACCTATGAGCAGCATCTGCGCAATGTGGCGGCCTATCGCGCGACGCAGCGGCGTTGATTATTCCTTGGCCGGCGCCGCCCGCATCATGCGGTCGACCAGCGCATAGGGCAGCAGGCCGAGCAACCGCACGAAGGCGACCATCGGCCAGGGGAAGGCGATGCGGCCCTGATTGGCGGCCAGGCCGCGGATAATGATTTTCGCCGCCTTATCGGTATCCATCAGGAAGGGCATCGGGAATTTGTTGCGGGCGGTCATGCGGCTGACCACGAAGCCCGGGCAGATGGCCGAGACTTTCACCCCGCGCGGCGCCAGCATGCCACGCAGTTCTTCGGCATAGGCGCGCGCGAAATGCTTGGTGGCGGAATAGGGCGCGGCACCCGGCATGCTGACGAAGCCGGCAATCGAGGACACGATGGCGATCTGTCCCTGGCGCTGCTGCACCATGATCGGCACGGCGGGATTCACCGTATTCAGTACGCCGTCGATATTCACCGCGGTGAGCGCGCGGACATGGCCATCGAACTGGTCCCAGGATTTGAAGCTGCCGCCGACACCGGCGTTGGCGATCACGAGGTCCAGTCGCGCCCGGGCTGCGATCCCGGCAATGAAATCCTGCATGGCCGCGCGATCAGTGACGGCCACGGCGCGGGCCTCGACCATGGCGCCCTTGGCGCGGCAGGCCTCGGCCACGGCCTGCAACCGCGCTTCGTCGCGGCCGGTCAGCGCCAGCAGCACGCCGGGGCGGGCGTAATGTTCGGCCAGCGCCTGGCCGATTCCACTCGATCCACCGGTAATGACAATGCCGGAAAGCGGTTGTTCTGCCATGGCTTAGCCTCGACCCTCCGGCTGATTCCCCCTATAGTGCGCGCACCGTAGCATTTTCGGGGGAATCGTGTCGCTTGTCAGTATGACCGGCTTTGCCCGCGTCGATGGACGCGCCGGCAGCAAGGCCTGGATCTGGGAACTCAAATCGGTCAACGGCCGCGGGTTGGAGCTACGCTTCCGCCTGCCGCCGGGCTTCGATTCCATTGAACCGGAGATTCGCACCCTCGCGCAGACCAGGCTGGTCCGCGGCAATGTCACGCTCAATCTGCAGCTCGCGGAAAACGCCGATGCGGCCCCGCCGGCCTATCGCCTGAACGAGGCGTTGCTGGAACAGCTGCTGGCCGTCGGCAGCAAGCTGGAGGCGCGCGGGATCGGTGCGCCGCGGCTGGATGGTCTGCTGGCGGTGCGCGGTGTGGTCGAACCGGTCGCTGGTGCCGTTGAAGACGAAGCGGCACGCGCGGCCACCGAAGCCGCGATGAAAAAGACCTTTGCGGCCGCCCTTGATCAGCTGGTGAGCAGCCGGGCTGCCGAAGGCGCCAAGCTTGGCGGCATCCTGGGCAGCATGCTGGACGAGATCACGGCTCTGGTCGGGCAGGCGGCCGGCATCGAGGCGGTGCGTCCCGATGCCCTGCGCCGCCGCCTGCGCCAACAGCTGGACGATATTCTGGCCCAGAAGCCGCCGGTGTCGGAAGAGCGTCTGGCCCAGGAACTGGCGATGCAGATCACGCGGCTCGATGTGCGCGAGGAGCTCGATCGCCTGAAGGCGCATGTGGAGACCACGCGCAGCCTGCTCGGCGGCGCCGACCGCGGCGTTGGCCGCAAGCTGGATTTTCTGGCGCAGGAGTTCAACCGCGAAGCCAATACCCTGTGTTCGAAAGCCTTCGATGCCGGGCTGACCGCGGTTGGCCTCGAACTCAAACTGGTGATCGACCGTCTTCGCGAGCAGGCCCAGAATGTCGAGTAAGTCCTCCAAAGCCCCGGCGATCTCGGTGGCGCGCCGCGGCCTGATGCTGGTGCTGTCCTCGCCGTCGGGCGCCGGCAAGACCACGATCTCGCGTCGCCTGCTGGAAACCGACGACGACCTGCATCTCTCGATCTCGGTCACCACGCGCGCACGCCGGCCGGGTGAAGTGGACGGTACGCATTACCACTTCATCAGTTCGGAAGATTTCGGCCTGATGGTGAACCGCCAGGAACTGCTCGAGCATGCCAAGGTGTTCGATTACTACTACGGCACGCCGAAGGAGCAGGTGGAAAAGCGCCTCTCCGCCGGACAGGATATCCTGTTCGATATCGACTGGCAGGGCACGCAGCAGCTACGCCAGCGGGCGCGCGACGACCTGGTCAGCGTCTTCATCCTGCCGCCTTCGACCCGCGATCTGGAAAAGCGCCTGCACACCCGGGCGCAGGATTCCGCCGAGGTGGTGGCCAAGCGCATGTCCAAGGCCGCGGATGAGATCAGCCACTGGGCCGAATACGACTACATCGTGATCAATGACGATGTGGAGCGCTGCCTGGCCGAGGTGCATGCGATCCTGCGGGCCGAACGGCTGAAACGCCATCGCGGCGTCGGCCTGGTCGATTTCGTCAAGCAGCTGCGCGAAGGCCGCTGATTTACAGCAGCCTAGCCAGCGCGCAGAATTCTTCGACCGACAGCGTTTCGGCGCGCCGCGTCGGATCGATGCCGGCGGCGTTCAGCTTGGCATCGGCATCCGGCCAGAGCGGTTTCAGCGCCGCGCGCAACATCTTGCGACGCTGGTTGAACGCGACGGCGGTCACGCGCTCCAGCTTGGCCGGTTCGGCCTCGGCCAGCGGCTGTTTGCGCGGCTGCAACTCCACCAGCGTCGAGGTCACCTTGGGTGCGGGCACGAAGGCTTTCGGCCCGATATCGAACAGCATGCGGACCTCGCAGCGCCATTGCGCGGCCACACTGAGTCGGCCATAGGTTTTGCCACCGGGCCTGGCCGCCATCCGTTCGGCCACTTCCTTCTGCACCAGCACGGTGATGCGGGAAAAATTCTGCGCCTGCGCCACCCAGCTCAAGATCAGCGGCGTGGCGATGTTGTAAGGCAGGTTGGCGACAACCTGCCAGGGCGGCGGCGCCAGGTCGGCAAAGGCGGTCTCCAGCGCGTCACCCGGATGCAGCTGCAGGCGGCTGCCCGCAGCCTGCGCCAGATCGGCCAGTGCGGCGAGGCAACGCTCGTCGCGCTCGATGGCGACCAGGTTCGGCGCGCCTTCCAGCAGCAACGCGCGCGTCAGGCCGCCGGGGCCGGGACCGATCTCGATCACTGTTGCGCCGGCCGCCCAGGGCATGGCGGCGCGGGCGATCTTGCGGGTGAGATTGAGGTCGAGCAGAAAATTCTGCCCAAGCGATTTGCGTGCGGCCAGCTCATGCTGCGCGATCACCTCGCGCAGTGGCGGCAGGGCCTCAATGGCTGCTGACATTGCGCCCCGGATGCGTCCTGTGGCGGGCCATGGCCGCGGCCATGCGGATGGCGGCGATCAGGCTGTCGGGCCGGGCGATACCTTTGCCGGCGATGTCGAACGCCGTGCCATGGTCGGGCGAGGTGCGGATCACCGGCAGGCCGAGCGTGACATTGACGCCCTGGTCGAAATCCAGGGTCTTGATCGGGATCAGAGCCTGATCGTGATACATGCACAACGCCACGTCATAGGTCGCACGCGCCGCCGCATGGAACATGGTGTCGGGCGGCAGGGGGCCGCGCGCATCGATGCCTTCGGCGCGCAGTTGCGCCACGGCCGGTGCGACGATGGCGGCGTCTTCGCTGCCCATGCTGCCGCTTTCGCCGGCATGGGGATTGAGGCCGGCAACGGCCAGTCGCGGCCGGGCAATGCCGAATTTCGTCTGCAGGTCCTGCGCCACGATACGCCCGGTCTCGACGATCAGCGCGGGCGTCAGCATGGCAATGGCCTCGCGCAGGGCCACATGGATGCTGACCGGCACGACACGCAGCCGTTCCGAGGCCAGCATCATCACCGGCTTGGGTGCATCGCAGAGCGCGGCGAGGAATTCGGTATGACCCGGATGGCTGAAGCCGGCATCGTAAAGCGCCGCCTTGTGGATCGGGTTGGTGATCATGGCGGCGACCGTACCGTTGCGGCACAGCGTGGTTGCCAGTTCGATGGCATGCAGCACGGCAGGCGCATTGCGGCGATCCGGGATTCCGGGTTGCGGCAGGGCCGGCAAGGGCGCGGGCAGCACCGGCAGGGCATGGCGGAAAACATCGGCGGCTTCCGCGACGTCCTCGATCGCCCGGACCGGCACGTGCCAGCCCTGCTGCGCGACAATGGCCTGCAGGCGGGCAGGATCGTCGAGCAGGAAGAAGGGTGGCAGGTGATCGGTATCGCGCCGCAGCCAGGCCTGCAGGGCGATCTCGCCGCCGATACCGGCCGGTTCGCCCATCGTCACGACAAGCGGCAGGGCCGGCCCGGCGGCGGTGCCGCCGTTATCTGAATTCGATGGTGGCATCGCGGCGCAGTTCGCGGATGTAGCGCTGGGCCATCAGCTCGGCGCGCCGCACCAGCAGGCTCTGACGCACATCGAGGCGATTGATACCGCTGGCCTCTTCACGGGCGCAGAGCGTGAACAGATGCACGGCGCGCGAAGCCCGCACCGGCTCGGAGGTTTCGTTCACCTTCAGCGGCGTGACAGCCTGGCGGAAATTCTCGGGCAGATCGCCCAGTCGCAGGGTGCCCAGGCTGCCCGAGCCGGTCGCCTGCAGGTCGGCGGCCACCTTCTCGACATCGTCGCAGCTGCGGATATTGCCGCGGGCGGCGCCGGCCTTGGCGACGGCCGCCTGGACATCGGCAGCCGGAGCATTCTGTACAAGGGGTAGCAGGAGCTGTTTCAGCGTCACCCGGGTGTCTTCCACGCCGGGCATAGCGATGCGGCGGCGGTCGCGCAGGGCGATGATTTCCCAGCCGCCGATGGTGCGGACCGGCTCGGAGAGATCGCCCTTGTTCAGTTTGGCGATGGCGGCTTCCACCTCCTCGGCGAGGGTGCCGCGCTGGACCCAGCCCACATCGCCGCCGCTGGCGGCTGTCGTGCCGCGGCTGAACTGGCGGGCCAGGGCAGGGAAGCTGCTGCCGCCCTTGATCTGCTCGATGATGCGCAGTGCAAGTTGGCGCTGGGGCTCTTCTTGGTCCGGGCTGTCGACCGGCACGAGAATTTCCGAAATCAGGTCTTCGGTCTGGCCGACATTGGCGCGCAGCTTGGCGACCGCTTCGTCGATTTCCTGTTCGGTGATGGTGACTTGGGCGCCGACGCGGGCGCGCACCATGCGGCTCCAGGTCAGTTCGTTGCGGATCTGGCTGATCGCCGCCGCCGGATCGACGCCGGCGCGTTCGGCGAATTCCTCGAAGCGGCCCGCCGGAATATTCATCTGCCGCTCGATGGCGGCAATGGCGTTGTCGATCTCCTGCTGCACCGGGCTGATGCCGCGTTTCTTGGCTTCCTGCAGCTGCAGCCGCTCGTCGATCAGGGACCGCAGGGCCTGGTCGCGCACGGCCCGGCGGATTTCCGGGTTATCCGGCAGGCGCGTGGTGGCCATGATGATGCGCGCGCGTTCGTTCACGTCGCGCAGGGAAACGACTTCGTCGTTCACCAGGGCAACGATGCGTTGCTGGTCCTGCGCATGCAGGGGAGCCGCAAAGGCGGCGCTCAGGAGCAGAATGAGTGCGAAGATGCGATGCATGGTTGGCTCAGCTGAAAGTCGCAATCCTGAAACGCAGGCCGATGGTGGTTGCCGGCTGGATATCGCGATTGACCGTGAATGTCCGCTCGGCGAACAGGATGATGTCGAAGCACTCGTCAGTATAGCGCAAACCGCCGAAATTCAGCAAAGAGCCTTCGGTCTTAAGGTCGCGGGTATGCCGGAATTCGGTCGACCAGTATTTCGTCAGCTGCATGCGGACGGCGGCGCTGACGGCCTCCTGGTTGCCGGTATTCTGCAGATAATCGGTATTGGTGACGTCGGCGTAGGAGAGCGAGACGTAGTTGGTGCTGGTGCCGATGGTGGTGCCGAGTTCATGCCGGCGCACCGAAAGTTCGCTGTTCTGGGCCAGGCGGACGCGATCCACCAGGGTGATATAGCGGCCGGGCGAAACCGTCAGCCGGCCGACATAATCGGAGAACTCGTCGCGCAGGCCGGAGGTTTCCGTGAAAGTGTCGTCGGCCTTGGCGCGCAGCGACTGTCCGGCGAGGAATTCGACATAGCCGCCGCGGTCGCTGTAAGCCGCCGTGCGCAACCCGTAATTCAGTTTGGGGCCACCATCCCAGCGGTCATAGCCGCTGAACCGGCTGAGCGAGAAGAGATTGGTTTCGTCGAATTCGAAGCTGAGCGAATCCTCGTTCGGGATGCCCTTCTTATTGCCGCCATAGGGCGTGACGACAGCCATCGCGATGGGTTCGATCAACTGGCGCATGCTGCCTTCGTCGCGCACGAAGGGATAGCGCCAGTCGAGCGCCACCAGCGGCAGGACGCGGCCGACCATGTCGGATTCACTGGTGCTGCCGGGTGTCGCGAGTGCCGACTGGTTGAGGTTGTTGGTCCAGTAGCCGTCGGCGCGCACCATGGCGGTGGCCGTGAAGACTTCGCCGCTGGGCGCATAATAGGGCTGTGCCCAGGACACCGTGCTGCTCAGGCGGCGCGTGTCGGTGCCTTCGGTGCGCATGAGCGACACCATGTTGGCATCGAGCGCCCAGCGCCCGCCGTAATCGCCCGGCTCCATGACGGCCGAGTAATCCATCACCGGCACGGCAACCGGCACGTTGCCGTTTCTCACATTGGTGCGCAGATTCTGGAACGAGAAGGCATTCACCGACGCGAAATGCCGGTTATTGATCGCTTCGGCATAGATGCGGCTGGTCAGCGTGTTGCTGCTCGGCCGGTCGTTGATGCGATAGCGGCTCAGATAGGTGTCGTCGGACGCGCGCAGGATATTAGCGCCCATGGTGACGTCGTCCGTGGCACGGAAGGCCATGTTGGTGCGGAAATGTCCGCGCACGTCGCCGCTGACATCTTCTTCGGTGATGCTGCCGTCGGTTTCGATTACGCCGCGCGCCATGCGTTGGCGGTATTCGGCGGTCAAATGCGCGCCCTGACGGCTCGAATACTGCGGCGAGATCGTCACATCGGTGCTGTCGTCGATCACCTGATAATAAGGGAGCTGGAGCATCTGCCCGAAATACGATGTGTTGACATACCGGGGCGGCAGGATGCCGCTGCGCCGGTTCACCGTCGGGTCGGGATGACTGAAATACGGCGTATAGAGCACCGGGATGCCGAACATTTCAAAGACGGCGTTGCGGTAGGTGATCTCCTGCTCGGTCTCGTTATGCTCGACGCGTTCGCCCTTCAGCTGCCATAGCGGCGCGCGGGTGGGATCATCCTCGCAGAGCGAGCAGGTGGTGTAGACGGCCTTGCGCATCACAGTGCGGTTGCCATCGCGTCGTTCGGCCGACACGGCGGCACCGCGCGACTTGTCCGCCAGCAGGAAGGAGGCGTCCCGGATGAAGCCGTTCCGCATGCCCGACGTCAGTTCCATGTAATCCGCGAACAGCACCGTGCCGTTTTCTTCCAGCAGGGTGACATTGCCGCTGGCGATCGCCCTGTCGTCCTTCTCGCTGTAGCTCACCAGGTCGGCCATCAGGGTGCGGCCGCCCTGGGCGAGCTCCACCTTGCCCTCGGCACTGATGAGGCCGAGCGACTGGTCGTATTTTAGGCTGTTGGCGGTCACCAGCACAGGTTCGTTCCGGCCGCCCTGCGACTGAGTCTGGGACTGCTGGTTCTGCGCCTGGGCCGAGGCCGGACTGCTGGCGGCGATCTGTATGGTGGTGGATGCGGCAATGGCCAGCAGCAGGCCGAGCGCTGCTGACGATAGCAAGCCGCTGCGCCGGACCGTCATCCGTCCTCCAGGTGAAAGAGCAGCGAGATGCCGAGCATGGCGAAGATGGCCGTGGGTGCCCAGGCCGCCATTTGCACGGGCAGGGTGCCGTTGAGGCCGAAGGGCTGGATCACTTCGACGCTGAAATACAACAGGAAGCCGGCGGCAACGCCGCCCGCCAGCATCAAGCCGATGCCGCCGCGCCGGGTCAGCCGCAGGCTGAAGCTGGCGGCAATCAGCAGCATGGCGCAGAGCAGCACCGGCGAGGCGAGCAGGCTGTAAAAATGCAGGCGATGACGCACGGCCGAGAAACCCGCCGTTTCCAGCGTGGCGATGAAGGAGGGCAGTTCCCAGAACGAGATCGTGCTGGGTGAGGCAAAGCTTTCCTGGATGCGGTCGAAGGTGAGCGTCGTGGCCACGCTCAGCTTTTCAAAGCGTTCGGCCGGCCGGTCCGGATAGCTGACGATCGCATTCTCCAGCTGCCACTGGCGATCCTCCAGCAGGGCAACAGCCGCATCGATGCGCTTCACGAACTGGTCGCGGCCATCGTAATAGAACAGGATCGCGTCGCGCAGCTCCACGCCCTGCTGGGCCACGCGCAGGGCGTGCACCACCACCTGGCCGGAAGCATCGGCCTCGCGCATCCACAGACCGCTGGAAGAGACCGCCAGCATGCTGGTGCGGCCGCGCATCACCTTGGCGTCGATATTCTCGTAACGCCCCAGCATGGCGGCACTGAGCGGGTTGTAGACGGTGACCAGGAACACGCCGAGCATCGCGGCAATCGCAATGCCGGGGAACAGGAACTGCCAGACGGAGACGCCAGCGGCACGGCTGACCGTCAGCTCCTGCGAGCGCGTCAGGCGGCTCAGCGCCAGCATGCTGCCGAACAGCACGGCAAACGGGAACAGCTTGGTCATCAGGCTGGGCAGCTTGAGCAGCGACATCTCGAATACCAGGTCGAGACCGGCCTCGGTGCGGCCACTGGCCCGGCGCAGCATTTCCACGGTGTCGAAACTGAAGGCCAGAACGGCCAGCACCACCAGAACGGTTAGGATGCCGGCGAAGAACTGGCGGCCGAAGTAGATCGAGAGCGTGGTGGATTGCCGCATCAGCCAGCCGCCTGCAGTTTGGCGCGTGTGATCGGTTCGCGCAGCAGCAGCACGGTGGCGGCAATGAACAGGGCCGGCAGAATATACATCAGCGGCACCAGGGCGATGCTCTTGGCGGCCAACTGGGTGACGCCAAGGCTCAGCACCTGCAATGCAATGGCTGCGGTGGCGCCGATCGCCAGGCGCTGGCCATGGCCGCGCCGGTTGTATTCGCCGCCGATCACGCTGGCGATGGCGATCAGGATCAGGGCCGGTGCATAGATCGGGGTGATCAGGCGGCGATGTCCCTCGGCCACCAGCTTGCCGTAATGCTGACGGTCGTCGGCGTTGCTCATATCGGGCCAGAACAGGTCCCCCAGGAACCGCTCTGACGGTTCGCGCCAGGCCTGGCCTTCCTTTTGCGCGTAAGTCTCGAGATCCAGGCTGTAATTGTCGAAATACAGCAGCGACAGCGACCGGCGCTCGGCGTCGATCTGCTGGCGGTTGCCCTTCACCATGTAAAGACGCGGACCCTGCGGGGTGCGGATCAGCGTGGCCTTCTCGGCCATCATGGTGATCGGCAGCGTGGCGTTGCGGTTGTCATGCACCAGAACGCCCAGCATGTCGCCGTTGCTGTCGCGCTCGCGCACATAGACGGTCAGGTTCGGCGTCGGCGTGTTGAACACGCCCTCCAGGATGGCCATGCCGGCGAGGTCGTTGCGGAACTCGTACTGGCTCGCCTTCAGCGTGCTGGAGCCCAGCGGCATCAGGAACAGCAGGATCACATACATCACCGCCATCACGACCATCGCGATGTAGAGGGCGGGCCGGGCCAGCGCCAGGCGGCTGAAGCCGGCGGCCGACAGCACGATCACCTCGGAGTCGCTGGACAGGCGGTGGAAGGCATAGAGTGTGGCGCAGAAGGCGGCGACCGGCAGGATGATGGCCATGATGTTGGGCAGCACCAGCATGGTCAGATAGAGGAAATCACCGAACGCGAGGTTGTTGTTCACGATGCGGTCGATGAACCGCAACGACTGGGTCAGCCAGATCACCCCGGTCAGGGTGAGGGTGGCAAAACCGAGCGGCCAGGCGATCTGGCGCATGATGTAAACGGAGACCCCGCGCATGGCGCGCAGTATAGCCAATCCGCCCTTTGCCGCCACCGCCTCGCAGTGAAAAGAAGAACTTGGTCCACAACGCAGAATCGGCGATTCGGGCATGCGCGCCGATTGATCGGGCAAGCCCCGGGCCGCTATAGTCCTCGACCGGTCCCCGACAGCCTTTTTGATCCGGTTGGAGCATCATGAAAATCGAAATCGTCGACGCCAAATCCCCCAAACGCGGCAGCCTGGTCCTGGTCGTCGGCGAAGGCCGGCAGCTGGGGGCCTTCGGCCAGCGGACCGACAAGGCCCTGGGCGGGGCCCTGGGCAAGGCGATGGCGGCAGCGCCGCGGTTTACCGGCGCTCGCGGCCAGTGGCTTGAGCTTCTGGCGCCCGGCGCCGGCCTCAGCCGCATCCTGCTGGCCGGCCTGGGCAAGCCCGCCGAGACCAAGGCCGCGACCTATGAGGCGCTGGCCGGCGATGCCGTGCGCCGGCTCGCCACCTCGGGCGAGGTCGATCTGGCCGTGGCCGCCGAAGTCCTGAAGGGCACCGTGCTGCCGGCTGCCGAGGCCGCGGCCCGCGCCGCTCTGGGCGCCCGTCTGGGTAGCTACCGGTTCGACAAATACCGCACCAAATTGAAAGACAAGGACAAGCCCAGTCTGAAGGCCGTCAGCGTGCTGAGCGAGACCGCGGCGGCGGCGAAAAAGCTGCATGCGCCGCTCGACAAGCTGGCCGCCGGCGTCGAGATCACCCGCAACCTGGTGACCGAGCCCGCCAATGTGATCTTCCCGGCCAGCCTGGCCGCCGAATGCCGCAAGCTGACCAAGCTGGGTGTCAAGGTCGAGGTGCTGGGCGAGCGTGAAATGAAGCGGCTCGGCATGGGCGCGCTGCTCGGCGTCGGGCAGGGCTCGGCGCGCGAATCGCAGCTCGTGGTCATGCAGTGGAATGGCGGCAAGAAGGGCGTCAAGCCGGTTTCGCTGATCGGCAAGGGCGTCTGCTTCGACACCGGCGGCATTTCGATCAAGCCGGCCGCCGGCATGGAAGAGATGAAATGGGACATGGGCGGCGCTGGCGCGGTAATCGGCGCCATGGCGGCGCTGGCCGGCCGCAAGGCGAAAGCCAATGTCGTCGGCGTGGTGGCGCTGGTGGAGAACATGCCGTCGGGCACCGCGCAGCGGCCGGGCGACGTGGTCACGTCGATGTCTGGCCAGACCATCGAGGTGCTGAACACCGATGCCGAAGGCCGCCTGATCCTGTGCGATGCCATGTGGTATGCGCAGCAGCGCTTCAAGCCGCAGGCCATGGTGGATCTGGCCACGCTGACCGGCGCCATCATCATCGCGCTCGGCCATGAACATGCCGGCCTGTTCTCGAACAACGACCGGCTGTCGGAACAGCTCACCGCTGCCGGCAAGACCGAGGACGAGCCGCTGTGGCGCCTGCCGCTGGGCGAAGCCTACGATGCCGGCCTGAATTCGCCGATCGCCGATATGCAGAATATTGCGGGGCCCGGCTTTGGCGCCGGCTCGATCACGGCGGCGCAGTTCCTGCAGCGCTTTGTGGTCGACAAGACCCCCTGGGCGCATCTGGATATCGCCGGCACGGCCTGGAGCAAGAAGGACAAGGCCACGGTGCCGAAGGGCGCCACCGGTTTCGGCGTCCGCCTGCTCAACCGCCTGATCGCCGATAACTACGAAGATCGCTGAGTGGCCGAACTGCTGTTCTACCATCTGACCCGGCGGCGCCTCGACCAGGTGCTGCCGGAGCTGCTGGAAAAGACCCTGCAGAAGGGCTGGCGGGCCGTGGTGAAGGGCGGTTCGGACGAGCGCATCCAGCAGATCAACAGCGACCTGTGGACCTATGGACGCAACAGCTTCCTGCCGCATGGCATCAAGGCCGACGGCTTCCCGGATCAACAGCCGATCTACCTGACCATCGAGGACGAGCGGCCCAACGATGCGCAGGTGCTGTTCCTGGTCGATGGCGCCGATGCCGATGATGTCGCCGCCTACACCCGCGTCTGCGACCTGTTCGACGGCAACGACGACGCGGCGGTCGGTGCCGCGCGGGCGCGCTGGAAAAAAGCCAAGGAGGCCGGCCACACGCTGACCTACTGGCAGCAGTCGGACACCGGCGGCTGGGTCAAAAAGGCGGAAGGCTAGGCCGCCTCGGCCTGCGCCTCTTCCAGTTTGGCCTGGGCGTCGAGCCAGGTTTCTTCCGCCGCTTCCAGCTTCTTCACGATCTCGCCATGCTGCTTCTGCAGCTCGGTCTGCTTGGCCGGCGCCATTTTCGTATAGGTGTCGGGATCGGCGAGCGTCGCATCCAGCCGCATCTTCTCGGCATTCAGCTTGGCCATCGCCTTTTCCGCATTGGTGACGGCGATGCGCAACGGCGCCAGCGCCTGACGCGCGGCAGCGGCGGCCTTGCGGTCGGCCTTGCGGTCGGAGGACGAGACGTCGGTGCTGTTGCCGCCGCCCTTCAGCTTCACGGTCGCCTGCGCACGGCGGCGATCGGCCAGCAGTTTGGCGTAATCGTCGAGATCGCCGTCGAAATCCTGCACGGTGCCATCGCCGACCAGCCAGAAGCGGTCCGCGCAGGCTTCGGCCATATGGCGATCATGGCTGACGAGAATCACGGCGCCCTTGAACTCGTTCACCGCCTGCACGAGGGCATCGCGCGTATCCATGTCGAGATGGTTGGTCGGTTCGTCGAGGATCAGCAGATGCGGCGCATGGTAGGTCACCATGGCAAACAGCAGCCGCGCGCGTTCGCCGCCCGAGAGCTTGCCGGCCGCCGTCTGCGCCTTTTCGCGCGTCAGGCCGAAGCTGCCCAGACGCGTGCGCAGCTGCTCGATGGTCCATTTCGGCATCAGGTCGGCCAGATGCTCGACCGGCGTGCGGTTTTCATCCAGCACTTCATCCTGGTCCTGGGCGAAATAGCCGATGCGCAGCTTGCCCGAGCGCTGA
This sequence comes from Ferrovibrio sp. GW821-FHT12E11, assembly GCF_058806975.1. Taxonomy (NCBI): domain Bacteria; kingdom Pseudomonadati; phylum Pseudomonadota; class Alphaproteobacteria; order Rhodospirillales; family Rhodospirillaceae; genus Ferrovibrio; species Ferrovibrio sp. GW821-FHT12E11. The sequence continues at coordinate 380,514 of NZ_JBXAQG010000001.1, read as the reverse complement.
ATCTTGCCGGCCTGGGGCTTGAGCGTGCCGGCGAGGATCTTGGCCAGCGTGCTCTTGCCGTTGCCGTTGGCGCCGAGCATGGCGATGCGGTCTTCCATGTCGATGCGCAGATCGAGATGGCGCAGGATCGGCTTGTCCGTCGTGTAGCCGGCGGTCAGATGCTCCAGCATGATGAGCGGCGGCGGCAGCTCTTCCGGATCGGGCAGGCGGAAGATCACGGACGGGTCTTCGACGGCGGCGGCGATCGGCTGCATCTTGGCCAGCATCTTCAGGCGGCTCTGCGCCTGGCGCGCTTTCGAGGCCGAGGCGCGGAAGCGGGCGACAAACTCTTCCATATGCTTGCGCTGTTCGGCCTGGCGCGTGGCGAAGGCGGTCTGCTGCTCCATGCGCAGGCGGCGCTCGGTCTCGAACGTGTCGTAGTTGCCGCGATAGAGCACCAGCTTGCCGTTATCGATATGCAGGATGTGCTCGATGGCCGAATTCAGGAAATGGCGATCATGGCTGATCAGCATGAAGGTGCGCGGATAGGTCTTCAGATAGCCTTCAAGCCACAAGGAGGCTTCGAGGTCGAGATGGTTGGTCGGCTCGTCCAGCAGCAAGAGATCAGGCTCTGCAAATAAACAGCCGGCCAGCGCCACGCGCATGCGCCAGCCGCCGGAGAAACTTTCCAGCGGGCGGTTCTGCGCCGCTTCATCGAAGCCCAGGCCGGCCAGGATGACCGCGGCGCGCGCCGGCGCCGCATGGGCATCGATCTCGGCCAGCCGCATATGCACGGCGGCGATGCGCTCGGCATCCTCCATGCTGGTGGAATGCTCCAACTCGTCGGCCTCGATCAGCAGGGCCTCGCGCTCGGTATCGGCGGCCAGCACATAGGCGATCGGACTCTGCTCGCCGCCCGGCGGCTCCTGCGGCAGCTTGGCGATCTTGCAGTCGTTGGGCAGCTCGACGCCGCCGGTTTCGGTCTGCAGGTCGCCGGTGACGATCTTGAACAGCGTCGATTTTCCGGTGCCGTTGCGCCCGACCAGGCCGACCTTGTGGCCGGCCGGGATCGTGGCCGAGACATGGTCCAGCAGCACACGGCCGGCAATCCGGTAGGTCAGGTCGCGAAAAGACAGCATTTATAACAACTTAAGGTCGGGGCCGGGGAGGGCCGGTGTCAGGGGCGCGGGGCCGGGATGGTTGCGGCCCTCGAGCGGAGCCTCTATATACCCGCCACCGATTTTTAGCCAAGACCCAAAGGACCACCGATCATGGCGATTGAACGCACTTTCTCGATCATCAAGCCGGACGCGACCCGCCGCAACCTGACCGGCGCGATCAATGCCAAGATCGAGGCCGCTGGCCTGCGCATCGTGGCCCAGAAGCGCATGCAGATGAGCCAGGCCCAGGCCGAGAGCTTCTACGGCGTGCACAAGGCCCGTCCGTTCTTCAAGGACCTGGTCGACTTCATGATCTCCGGCCCCGTCGTTGTGCAGGTGCTGGAAGGTGAAGGCGCCATTGCCAAGTACCGCGACGTGATGGGCGCCACCAACCCGGCCAATGCCGCGGCTGGCACCATCCGCAAGGAATTCGCCGAGAGCATCGAAGCCAACTCGGTGCACGGCTCGGACGCCGCCGAGACCGCCGCTGTCGAGATCGCCTATTTCTTCGCCGGCATCGAAATCACCGCGTAAGACTTTCCGCTTCAGGCGGTTACGGAAAGGCCCGGCAGCAATGCCGGGCTTTTTTTGTTGGCCTGAATGCCATCGTCGCCCCCGCCCGGCGGCGTAGCCGCCATATTAAGTTGTCGCGCAAGGCGCGACGGGCGGGGACCCAGAGTCTGGATGCCCGCCTTCGCGGGCATGACGGGTAAGGATGGGGCTGGCTCGGTTATTCTGGCTGAGCGGAGCGCTATCGGTGCTTATCCGTCCTTATTCGACTCTTATCCGCGCTTATTGGAGTCTTATTCCGTCTTATTCGAGACAAAGCGATTGCATTGTCATCAGTGATGGCAATGCGGCAAGGCGGCTCCGGCCAGGTTCGTTCGGGTTCCAGATGACTGCGGACGCTTCCCGATGCTTCCGGATTGTTCCGAACGCTTCCGGATGCTTCCCGATGCTTCCCCGGGCTTCCGGGCCGGCGGAGCCCCGGACAACACAAAAGCCTGCGCCTTGGGTCAGGCGCAGTTGCATATCGACATATTCACGATGTCAAACAGAAGGGTCGCTTGTTTGCTGAGTTAAACAAGTACAAAGAAAATACAAAAATATTAGAAAAAGTCAATTAATTCCTATCAGGTTGCAAAACCTGCGCATAACGTATTAACCTGCAGTTTTTGTGTTGACCTGCAGCACCTGCAGATTTATGATCGACCTGCAATCACGGAGGCACGATATGTCCACTGGTTTGAAGCGGATCATTGAGAACCACAACAAGTCCATTGAGGACAGCGAAGCGCTCAATATTGCGTTCTCATATAAAAACTATTGTGTGTCGAACCTGCGTGGCGGGATCGGCAAGTCCACAATTTCCTTCAATCTCGCCTACATGTTCTCCCGCTACGAGCACACGCTCATTGCGGACCTTTGCCCGCAAAGGAACCTGACTGAATCGATCATGAAGAATTCCCACGCGGAGGTGACCATCGGCGATGCACTTGGGCCGAAAGTCTTGGGCCCTGCGTTTGGCGACGTCCCTGACGATATTTCCTACCAGCTCAGCCACGTGAACGATGAATTCAAGGCTGGCGGTAAAAAGAGCTTTTTTATTCCAGGTGATAAAGGGCTGTTTGCCTTTCCCTCATCGCTGTATCAGCAGCTACAGCAGGCTATGGCTCAGAACAACACCAACGCACTTAAGAATATCTTGCTGAGCCTCCGATCCATCATCAATGATGAGAAAAAGGCAAAGGGGTGCAGGCTCGCACTTCTCGACTGCAGTCCGTTCTATGCTGGCGCGACCCATCTTGCGTGGTGCGCTAGCGACGCAATCATTATCCCGGTCCGGGTCGATGAGCATTCCATCGAATCCCTCGCCCTCACGTTGGATATGATTGCCAATCCGAGCAGTGATTTTAATATTTGGGCCGACCGCGCCGGCGGAATCAACAAGCCCAAGGTGGCAGCTATCGTCATGACCATGGTCGGTGCGCGAAGCAATCAGCTTGGCGTTAAGGATCGCGCGTCTCAGTCGTATATTGAGCGTGCTTACGAAGAGGCTGCGAAATATCCCGACCTCTTTGATTTTGACGATCCCGCTGATGCCTTCGCACTCACCGACGATTTTGTATCGGCGGGTCGTATTAGCGGTGCCAAGTCGATCCCCATTCCGAAGCTGAAGGTTGGCCAATTCCATACGGTCAACGGCACGCGGCTCCAGGTGAATGAATCTCAGGTCAAGTACGCCCGGGAGTTGGAATACTTAACGCATCTCTTGTGAAAGTTGAGGCGGATAGCGCTCTAAACGTATAGAAAAAGTGGCGATGGTACAGAACCAGATCACAACTCTTACTCGGCGAAATCTCTTTGATGAATTTCGTCTGTCGAGCGTCGAGTGGGCTGGACGGCTCGACGAGGATGATTTCCTGTCACGTATTTTTGACCTCGAATCAATGCCGTCAAACGACCATCGCTGTAAAAATATGGCGAATGATATTCATCGCCATCGAGTGACGTGGGGCAAGTGTGACTGGACGCATGATTGGGTTTTTGATGATGTGCGCCTCAATTTAATGAGATGCCCAGATGAAATTTTCTTACAGTTTCTTTGCGAAATGGTTCATCCGATAGTTCGCAGTGATGATGTCGAGATTAACCATCTCGTTTCTATCTTTAATAAACATCTAGTGGTGGACGGGTACGAAGTTGTGCCCGGCACGTTCATGTCCGGGAAGCCGGTTTTTATCGGACGCCCTCTAATCGACGCGGTTGGTGGGCGTACAGATGTCGCGCGGCAAGTGGCGGACGATTTTGGATCACATATTATATCCTCGCAAATTACGAGAATGGAGGCGGCGATTCAAAATGATCCCGCGCTAGCTATTGGCTCAGCAAAAGAGTTCGTTGAGACAATTTGTAAAGGTATACTCAGAAGGAGCGGTGAAGAGGTTACGGGCAAAGAGGATCTCCCTAAACTCGTGCATCTGACGCGGGCCAAACTAGGATTGGACATCGCCCGTGAAACCGAGGACACGCTAAAACGCACGCTAAGTAGTCTGGCTACGATTACGCAGGGAATAGCCGAACTTCGAGGGCAAGTTGGAACCGGGCATGGCCCGGAGCCTACAGCTCCAACACCGCGTTCTGAAGTGGCTCGACTAGCGGTGGGGATGGCTGTTGCGTTGGGAGTGTTTTTGTACGAGGCATATAAGGCTAATTCTCCCAAAATCCTATAGCACTCGCTTTTGTTACACAGGTTTGGGTTGGACGCAGTCTGTCGCGCCTAATCATTCACTCGAACAACCTCCCCCTCAATCTTTAGCCGCCCTTCCGCCAGCAGCTTCAGCGCCTGCGGATAGATCACATGCTCCTGCGCCAGCACGGCTTCGGCTAAAGCCTCCGGCGTCGCATCCGGCGGTACCGGCACGGCGGCCTGGGCAATGATCGGGCCGTCATCCAGCGCCGGAATGACGAAATGCACGGTGCAGCCGCTGATCTTCACGCCGGCGGCCAGCGCCTGTTCATGCACGCGCACGCCCTTGAAGGCCGGCAGCAGCGAGGGATGGATGTTGATCATGCGGCCCAACCAGCCCTGCACGAACTGATCGGTCAGGATGCGCATGAAGCCGGCGAGGCAGATCAGTTCGATGCTTTTGCTGCGCAGCAACGCATCCATCTCGGCGTCGAAGGCCTCGCGCGTTTTGCCCTTGCTCTCGATGACGGCGGTCTCGAGGCCGAAGTCGCGCGCCACCGTCAGCCCCTCGGCATCGGCGCGATTGCTCAGTACCAGGGCGATGCGGGCGGGATAGGCGGGATCTTTCGCGGCGTCCGCAAGCGCGCGCAGGTTGCTGCCGCGCCCGGAGATCAGCACGGCGACGGCCTTGCGCTCGGGGCGCTTCGCCGCCGTCATAGGATCAGTTCCAGGCCGTGTCGCAGTTGCGCATGCTGACCATCGGCTCGGCGGCGCTGTCCTGCTGGGCCTCGATCACGCCCAGGCGGGAGACGGTCTCGCCGGCCGTCTTCAGCTTCTGGATCACGGTCTCGGCCTTTTCCTTGGCCACGACGACGACCAGGCCGATGCCGCAGTTGAAGGCACGCGCCATCTCGGCGTCGTCGATCTGGCCGGCGGCCTTCAGCCACCTGAACACCGGCGGCAGGGTCCAGCCGGTGGCGTCCACGATGGCGTCGGTGCCATCGGGCAGCACGCGCGGGATATTATCGACCAGGCCGCCGCCGGTGATATGCGCCATCGCCTTGATCAGGCCCTCGCGCACCAGCGGCATGCAACTTTTCACATAGATGCGCGTTGGGACCATGAGGATTTCCGCCAGCGGCTTCGACGGCTCGAAGGGGGCAGGGCTCTCGAACGAGAGGCCGTTATCGGCAATCACCTTGCGGACCAGCGAAAAGCCGTTCGAATGCACGCCCGACGACGCGAGGCCAAGCAGCACGTCGCCCGGCTTTACATTCTGTGGCAGCAGGCGGCCGCGCTCGGCGGCGCCGACGGCGAAGCCGGCGAGGTCGTAATCCTTGGCGGCATACATGCCGGGCATTTCGGCGGTCTCGCCGCCGGTGAGCGCGCAGCCGGCCTGGCGGCAGCCCTCGGCAATGCCGGCCACCACCTTGGTGGCGACCTCGACTTCGAGCTTGCCGGTGGCGTAATAGTCGAGGAAGAACAGCGGCTCGGCGCCCTGGACCAGGATGTCGTTGACCACCATGGCCACCAGGTCGATGCCGACGCCGTCATGGCGGCCGGTCTCGATGGCGATCTTCAGCTTGGTGCCGACGCCGTCCGTGGACGAGACCAAGATCGGATCGGTGAAACCCGCGGCCTTGAGGTCGAACAGCGCGCCGAAGCCGCCGAGCGAGGCATCGGCGCCCTTGCGACGGGTGGAGGCGGCCAGCGGCTTGATCGCATCGACCAGGGCTTCCCCGGCATCGATATCGACACCGGCGGCTTTATAAAGCGGCGACGTGTTGATGATGGCCTCCACGGCGGGTAGATTGAGCGGCGCTGAATAATGCTGGCACCATACTTATTCCCCCTGTCTTTGCAATGCTTGCCTCACCCATGCTAAGAGCCTGTTTTTACGCGATATTCGCCTTCGTTCTGGCTCTGGCTGCAAGCCTGCCGGGCCTGGCCCAGCCGCGGACTCCGGGGGGCGCGCGCCCTGATCCCTTCACGGTGTCAGATGTGGCGGTCGATGCCTCGGCCGACAGCGCCGCCGCCGCCCGGCCGCTCGCCATCGCAGACGGCGAGCGCCGCGCCTTCACCACGCTGCTGCGCCGCCTGACCCAGCCCGAGGATCACGGGCGTCTTCCGCGCCCGTCCGAGGCTTTGCTGAACGATGTGATCGCCGGTTTCGGCATCGACGAGGAACGCGCTTCCGCCACCCGTTATATCGGCAAGATCAGCGTCACCTTCCGCGCCGAGGCGATCCGCCGGCTGCTGCAGGATAACAAGCTGGCCTATGCAGAGACGATGAGCCGGCCGGTGCTGCTGGTGCCGGCCTGGCAGTCGGCGGGCGGTGCAAAGCTGTGGGAGGCCGACAATCCCTGGCGCGCCGCGTGGCTCCAGCGTCCCGATCCGCAGGGCGGCCTGGTGCCGCTGCAGATCGCGGCTGCTGCGGACAGCGGTCCGTCGCTCGAACGCCTGCTCGGCAATGCCGATGACCTGAAAGCCATGGCGCGCCGCGCCGGTCTGGAAGATGCGCTGGCCGTGGTCGCCACCTTGCAGCAGGCCGATCCCGGCGCCGTGCGCATCGACATCGCCGTGCAGCATCAGGGGCCGGGCCTGTTCCTCGACGGGCTGGAGCCCTTTACCGCCACCGGCGGCACCCAGGAAGAAGCCCTGCTGTCGGGCGCCATCGAGATGGCGCGCCGCATCGAAAGCCGCTGGAAGCAGGGCAGCGTGATCGATCTGGAGAAGCAGGGCCAGATCAGCGTCGCCGCCGGCTTCCAGAGCCTGGCCGAATGGAACAAGCTGCGCACCGCGCTCAGCGCCATGCCGATCGTGCGCAAGGTGGATGTGCTGCGGCTGTCGCATCGCGATGCCCAGCTGCTGCTGGAGTATTATGGCGAGACCGAACAGCTCTCCACCGCGCTGGCCCAGCGCGACGTCTCGCTGCAGCAGCGCGACGGCTTCTGGCAGATGCAGAGCCGCAAGTGACCCGCCGCCAGCAGATCATCGCCTGGATTTGCCTGCTGGTCGGCGCCATCGCGCTGCTGATCATCCTGCGCGACATGCTGCTGCCGTTCGTGGCCGGCATGGCGCTGGCCTATTTCCTCGATCCGGCCGCCGACTGGATGGAGCGCCGCGGGGTGAAGCGCTGGCTCGCCACCCTGCTGATCATCGGGCTGTTCTTCGTCGCCTCGATCATCGTGATCGTGCTGCTGGTGCCGGTGGTCTCGACGCAGTTCGCCAAATTCATGGACCATGTGCCGGAATACATCCTGTATTTCCAGGAGCGCGTGCTGCCCTATGTGCAGGGCTTGGCCGAACGCTTCGGCTTCGATCTGAACGGCGATCCGAAACAGGCGCTCGGCGGCCATAGCGAACAGGTGATGAAGGTGGTCGGCGGTGTGCTGACCAGCCTGCTCGGCGGTGGCCAGGCGATCTTCAACATCATCTCGCTGCTGGTCATCACGCCGGTGGTCGGCTTCTACCTGCTGCGCGACTGGGACGAGATGGTCGCCCGCATCAACAGCTACCTGCCGCTCGACCATGCCGACACCATCCGCCAGCAGGCGCGCGAGATCGACCGCGTGCTGGCCGGCTTCGTGCGCGGCCAGCTGCTGGTCTGCCTCAGCCTCGCCGCCTTCTACGGCATCGGGCTTACCGCCGTCGGATTGCAGTTCGGCCTGTTCATCGGCGTGACCGCCGGCATGATCTCCTTCATCCCCTATGTCGGCACCACGCTCGGCTTTGTCGTCAGTGTCGGCGTGGCGCTGGCGCAGTTCTCGCCCGACTTCCTCTGGGTCGGCATCGTCGCCGGCATTTTCATCATCGGCCAGGTGATCGAGGGCAATGTCCTGCATCCGGTGCTGATCGGCGACCGCGTCGGCCTGCATCCGGTGTGGATCATCTTCGCGCTGCTGGCCGGCGGCAGCCTGTTCGGCTTCGTCGGCATCCTGCTGGCAGTGCCGATCTTCGCGGTGATCGGCGTGCTGGTGCGTTTCGCGCTCGACCGCTACCGCGAGAGCTATCTCTACCGGCCCGGTGCGCCGGAGACGCCGGCCGACGAGTAAGTTTCCGATGACGCATCCGCAGCTTCCCCTCGGTCTTGCCCTGCCGACTTCATGGGCGCGCGAGGATTTCCTTGTCGCGCCCGGCAACGAAGCCGCGCTCGGCGCCATCGAGCGGCCGTTCTCCAGCCTGGTGCTGCATGGTCCGCCCGGCAGCGGCAAGACGCATCTGGCGCATGTCTGGGCGAGCCTGTCCGGTGCGCGGTTGGCCGAGCATGACGACCTCACCACGGTGGCTGTCGATGCGCTGGCGCAGCAGCCGCTGGCGCTGGATGACGCCGACCGCGTGGCCGATCCGGCGGCGCTGTTCCACCTCATCAACCTGATGCGCGAACGCGGGCATGCCCTGCTGCTGACCGGCGCGCGTGCGCCGGCGCTGTGGCCGTTCACTCTGCCTGATTTGATGTCGCGACTGAAGGCAATGCCGTCGGAGGGCATCGACGAGCCCGACGACGCGCTGCTGGCCGCCGTGCTCGTGAAGCTGTTTGCGGACAAACAGCTTCAGGTCGGCGAGGGGCTGGTGAGCTATCTGGTGCCGCGCATCGAGCGCTCGTTCCATGCCGCCCGCCACTGGGCCGCGGCGCTGGATGCGGCGGCGCTGGCCGAGAACCGCCCGGTCACCGTGGCGCTGGCGCGCCGGCTGCTCGACGAGAGCGCGGCCTAGTCTTCGATCTTCTTGGCGTCGAGATTCTTGGCGCTGCGCTCGGCATCCTTGCGGGCCTCGCCGCGCGCCTGCTTGCTGGTGCCGAAGGTGACGCGGTTCGCCGCCGCCTGCGCCTTCTGCTGCTGGCGGGTCAGCGCCTTGCGCGCCTTGTTCAGGTTGATCACGTTACCTGGCTTCTCTGGGGCCATGCCGCCAGTATAGGCGACCGGATTCAATTGTCGATCTGCCAGGCGAGCGCCAGGGTCTGCCAGACGATGCTGCGGGCGATCTCGGTGGCGATGGCATTGGGCTGCTGGCGCAGGGTAATGCCGTCGATCACATGGACCGCGCTGCTGCGACCCTCGAAGCCATAGCCGGCCTCGGTCATGCTGTGAAAGCTGATACTGCCGCCGGCCTGCTGGCGGCAGCGGCCATAGGTGTCGCGGTGCCGGCCCCAGGCATCCAGCAGCCCGTAGAAGATATGCACTTGGGTCGGGCCGGCGGTGGCGTAATCCACCGGGCACCAGCCGGCGCAGCCGGGCGCGAAGGCGAAGACCGCCGCCGGCATCGCCGTTCCCTCGCGGCCGAAATAGCTGGCGCTGTTCAGTGCCTCGGTGCCGCCGCGCCCCGAGCCCATGATGGCGAAACGGGTCGTGTCGATGCGTGGCTGCTCGCGCCGCGCGGCATCGAGGGCTTCGCGGGCGTCGATGGCATAAGACAGCGTGCAGCCGGCATTGAGCCAGTCATGGCGGCCGCGCAGGGCGGCGCTGCGCGGCTGCGCCACCGCGATGCCGCGTTCCAGGAACCAGCCGATCCAGGGATTGCGATGGGTCAGCGAACTGCCGCCATTGCCTTCCAGCAGGATCACCAGCGGCGCTGGCTGATGCCCTGGGGGCAGGAACCACAGCAGATGATCGCGGACATCGTCCGGGCTGGCCCCGGCGGGACAGCCGGCGAGAGAGACGGTGGCGAGCAGCAGGAGCAGGGCATGGCGCAGGGTCATGGCCCCAGAGCAGCAGGCCAGCCGTCAAGCCTGCGTCAGAAAACGGCCATTCCCATCGTGAAATGATCGTGAAATCCTGCCCCCGGGTTGCCACGCAGGGTAAGCGGCTTTGCCGGGGGCTCGACCTTGGCTAGAATCGCTACCCGGAACGGGGAGTCGAGGCTGTCGTGTCATATGTCGCGATCAGGGAGGCCGGCGCAGGCGCCGGGCCGGAAGGCGGATCCGCCCGGATCGAGCTGCTGGGTCCGTTCCGCCTGATCGCGGAAGGCCAAAATATTGCGGAAGGATTGGGCCGCAAGAACCAGGCCCTGCTGGCCTATCTGGCCGCCGTACCGGACCATCGCGCCTCCCGCGAAAGACTGGCCAGCCTGCTGTGGGGCGAGCGTTTCGACGAGCAGGCGCGCCAGAGCCTGCGGCAGACCCTGATGGCGCTGCGCCGCAGCCTCGGCGATGCCGCGCCCGGCCTGCTGGTGGTCGATCGCGCCGAGGTGCGTCTGGATCCCGGCGCCTTCACCACCGATATCGCCGTCTTCGATGCCGCCGCGGCGACGGCCGATCGCGCACTGCTGGAACAGGCGGCGGGCCTGTGGCGCGGCGACTTCCTGGCGGGCCTGGATATTCCCTCGCCCGATTACGAAGACTGGCTGCGTGGCCTACGCGAGACCTGGCGGCTGCGCATGGTGGCCCTGCTGATGCAGCAGGCGCATGTGTTGCTGCAAGCGGGCGACGGACCGGCGGCGCTGCTGGCGGTGAACCGGCTGGTCGGCCTCGATCCGCTGAACGAAGCCGCAAGACGGCTGGAGCTGGATGTGATCGCCCGCTTCCGCGGCCGGGCTGCGGCGCTGCAGGCCTATCAGCAGTTCGCCGGACTGCTGCAGCAGGAATTGCAGGTGGCGCCGGCCAGCGAAACCCAGGCGCTGGCCCGTCGGCTCGGCGAGGGCGATGACGCCACGGCGATGCTGACTGATACGCCGCGGGCGATCGATGTGACGGCCGAGACCGTGCCGTTGCGCCGGCACCGCTGGATTGCGGCTGCGGCGGCGGCTGTCATGGTGCTGGGCGCCGGGATACTGCTGCTGCGTGCGCCGGCAGAACCCGCGGCCGTTGTTGCAGCAGTGCCATCGACCAAGCCGCCATTCACATTCCATGTGGCCGCGGCGGCCGGCGACAGTGCAGCCTTCTGGGACGATCTGAAAACCCGGGTGGCGATGCTGCCGGTGACGACGCTGGCGCGCGAGCGCGGCATGGCGGCCTTCGTGGTGGAGGGTGGCGTGCATGCGGCGCCCGAAGGACAGGCGATCAACCTGCGTCTGATCGACAATGTCGCCGGCCAGACGCTGTGGGCCGACCGCATTCTGGTGCCGCGTGCCGACGGACCGGCGGCCGGCGAGGCCGCCACACGGCTTTATGCCGAGCTGCTGGTCGTGATGCAGCAGCGGCTTGGTCCGTTGCCGCCGCTGTCGCCGCAGATGCAGGCGGGCTGGGAGAGTTTTCGCGGCGGCGTCACGCGGGAGAATGTGGCCGAAGCGCAGCGTCTGTTCGGCGAGGCGCTGGCCGCCAATCCCGAGGATGCGGCAGCCAAGCTGGGTCTCGCCCATTGCCTGGCCATCAATATCCTCAATCGTTGGTCGCGCGCGCAAAGCCCGGAAGAGGAGACGCGGCAGGCACTCGCCTATCTGGAGCAGGCTGCGGCGCGGCTGCCCCGCCATATCCTGCTGCATTACACGGTCGGCCTGGCACACAAGGCACGCCGCGACTATCCGCGCGCCCTGGCCGCCTGGCAGGTGGCGCTGGCCATCGATCCGCGCGACGGCGCCACCCATGCGCAGATCGCCCATGTCAATCTGCTGACCGGCAACGTGCAGGGCGGTATGCAGCAGGCCGAGCTGGCGATCCGCCTCAACCCCTATTCGCGGGCACTCGACCGCGCCTATTTCTATGCCGGCATGGCGCGGCTGCTGAATGGCGACTATGCGCAGGCCGAGCAGCATCTGGCGCGGGCGGCAGCCATCAACGGGCAACTCCCCGATGTCTTTGCCTGGCGGGTGGCGGCGCTGGCGCAACTGGGGCGGCAGGCCGAAGCCGAAGCCGCCTATGCCGACCTGATGCGACGGTTTCCGACCTGGAATGTCGACCACCATTTCCTGCAGGCGGTCGATCGCAGCGTCATGGATCGCTTCACCAGCGGCATCGCCAAGGCGATGCCTGCCACGCAGGCTTCAAAGTCGAAGTAGGGCGGTTCAGGCCTCTATGCTGCCGGGCGCGCTGAAGGCATAGCCGCGGCCATAGATCATCTTGATCGGCGCTTCGATCTGGGTGTGGTCCTTGATCTTGCGGCGCAGGCGGTTGACCACCGCATCCAGGTGCCGGTTGTCCCAGTTCACATTCGGCCGCGCCAGAATCTGCGCCAGATCTTCGCGCGAACAGGGCTGGCCGGATTTTTCAAGCAAGGCCGTGATGAAAGCCAGTTCGGTTGCAGTCAGTTTGACCTCGCTGCGGTTCGGCGCCACCAGATGCCAGTTCGAGCGCAGCAGCCGCCACTGATCCGGCGTGCGGCCGACGGCCTTGCTGCGCGGATCCTGCAGGCGCCGCAGCAGGCTCTGCACCGTGGCCTCGATCTCGCGCAGCGACGAATGCTTGACCAGATAGATGTCCGCGCCGCTCTCGAAGCCACGGATGCGGTCTTCGCTTTCGCCCAGCGCGGTCAGCATGATGATGCCGCAGTCGATCTTGCCGCGAATCTCGCCCGCAAGATCGAAGCCGTTGCCATCGGGCAGGCCGATATCGAGGATGATGATGGCCGGCGGCTCCGGCAGGTCGAGCTGCTGGCGCAGTTCCTGCGCGGTGCCGACGCCACGGACAGCAAAGCCGCGCATGGCCAGATATTCGACCAGATCGTTGCGCAGCGACGGTTCGTCTTCGACGACCAGGATGGGTGTCGCAGTCATGCTTCCTCGTTGAGTCCGTCCACGGGCATGCCGGGCAGGGGCAGTCGAATGGTGGCAACCGTGCCGCCGCCGCGTCCCGAGCGCAGGGACAGCAGGCCGTTATGATAGTCCAGCAGGCGCCGGGCATTGTGCAGGCCCAGTCCGGTGCCGGTTGCCGGCATGGTGTTGGAGGCGCGGAAGAAGCGGCGCCCGATGGAGGCGATCTCGGCTTCGGGGATGCCGATGCCCTGGTCGCTCACCGTCAGGATGATGGCCTTGTTCTCGCTCCGCACGGCGATTTCAACCGGGCTGCCGTCCGGCGCATATTTCAGTGCGTTGTCGATCAGGTTGATCAGCACGGTGGTCAGCATATCCGGGTCGCCGCGATAGAATGGCAGCCCCGCATCGATGCGGAAGTTTAGCCGGCCGGCGGCTTCAATGCCCTCGAAATGGCGCTGCACGCTGGCCATCAGGTTCTGGATATCGATCCGTTCCGGCTGCACCACATTCTGCTGCCGCCGCTCGGCATCCAGGAAGCGGTCGATCAACTGCACCAGCCGGCTGACGGCCTCACGGATATTGCCCAGCCGCTTGGTCACCGGCTCCGGTGGATCGGGCAGCACCACGCCGATCATTTCGGCGGCGCGATCCACCACCGCCAGCGGTGTGCGGAATTCATGGGTCACCATGCGCATCAGCTGGCGCTGTTCCTGCCGCAGGGCTTTCTCGGTTTCCAGGGTGGAGGAAAGCTGGTCCTGCAGTTCGCGGCGCTGCGTCACCTCTTTCAGCAGCGCCTCGTTCTTCTGCCGGATGCCGGTCGACAGCCGCACACCCACCATCAGCAGCAGCATCAGGAACAGGCTGGTGATGAAGATGTTCAGGAAGAAGAAATACCAGGCCTGGGTCACCTCGGAGACGAGTTGCTCCGGGCTGTACCAGTATTCGAAGGCAATGGCGCTGCGCACCGCGAGCGCGATCAGGTCGCTGACGAACACCAGGCTCAGCGCCCAGCGCAAGACGGGCGGCTGTGTGCGGTCGCGCGCCAGTGTGGCGATCATGAACAACAGCATGGCGCTGCTGATGATGTTGCTGACGATGACACGGATGGCGATGTTGGCCGGATCGATCAGCAGCGCGGCGGGCCAGAACACCAAGGCGAAGATCACGCAGGTCCACATCAGCCATGGCTGGCCGCGCTGGTCGAGGAAGCGCGCCACGCCATGGGCGATCAGCACGGTGCCGATATGGGTCAGGTAGTTCTGCGCGATGATGAAGACGCCGACGGGGACATCGATGCTGCCGCGGATCGCCAGCAGCAGCAGGCCGATGGCGAACAGCAGGTAGCCGACGGCGACGAAGCGCAGTTCGAACATGTGCCGCTGGGTGAACCAGAGCAGCAGCCACACCATACCCTGCAGCATCACGGTGGCGGTCAGAATCAGGACGGTGGTGTTCAGGTGCAGCATGGCGGCGCATCCTGTCCGAACTCCCCGTTGCATGCCAGATGTCTGGCCGGCCCGAAACGGCCAATGTTCCCGTCACGTTCATTGACGGGTGGTCCGGCCCGCCGGTCGATCCGGCCCGGGGCGTCGCCGCTAATCCTTCGATCTGTCATCCATAAGCTGGGCCGGCACGACGAAACTGGCGAGGAATCCGCCTTTCCCCGCCACCTGGCCCCAGCTTTTGGCGCTGAAGGTCAGTTCGGCCAGGCCGCCGGTCGGGTATTTGTCGGTCAGCCGCTCCAGGGCGTCGCCGGCGCTGGTGCCGGTCAGGTCGCGGGCGAAGTCTTCCAGGCCCGGGTTATGGCCGATCAGCATCAGTTCATGCACCGCCGTCGGCGTCGATCGCACCAGGGCCAGCAGGGCCGGGGGTTCGGCCAGGTACAGCCCGGCATCGAAGCGGACCCGGGCTTCGCCCGGCACCTTCGGCGGCTTGTCGCCGGCCAGGCGCTTTTCCAGCCGCTCCCAGGTCTGCCGGGTGCGGGTGGCCGGCGAACACAGCACCAGGTCCGGGTGAATCGCCCGCTCGGCCATATGGCGGGCCAGCGCCCGGCAGGCCTTCTTGCCGCGGGGGCTGAGCGGCCGGGCGAAATCGTCCAGGTCCGGGTCATCCCAGGCAGACTTGGCGTGGCGCAAAAGCCATAGGCGGAGCATGGAGTTATCCTTTGTTTAAGCCGGGGCGGCAGACTGTCGCTGCTTTGACATAAAGGGTGGTTAGACCTATACCCGAAGGCGTCGACCGGTTCATCCCCCGGGCAGGCCGCCGGTAACGACAGAGGCATTCGACATGCGCAGCAAGGCGGACAATCTCAAGGTTCTGAAGACCGATGCACCGGTGATCGAGGCGGTTCCGACGCCTGATCCGGGCCCGGCGCCGCTGCCCGGCCGCCCGCCGATCACGCTGAGCGCGCGCGAGCGCTTCATCAACCGCGAGCTGTCGTGGCTGGCCTTCAATCTCCGCGTCATGGAAGAGGCCAACAACAAGCGCTATCCGTTGCTGGAACGCCTGCGCTTTTTGTCGATCTCGGCCAACAATCTCGATGAATTCTTCATGGTGCGCGTCGCCGGCCTGCACGGCCAGATCAAGGCCGGCATCGAGGATGCCAGCCAGGAAGGCCTGACGCCGGCCCAGCAGCTGGCGCAGATCAACGAGGCTGCCGCCGATCTGATGAAAAAGCAGCAGGTCTGCTGGTCGTCGCTGACCAACGAACTGGCCAAGGCCGGCATCCATGTCCTGCAGCCCGACCAGCTGACAGCCGAAGACCGGCGCTGGCTCGAGGATTATTTCCTCGGCCATGTTTTCCCCGTGCTCACGCCGCTCGCCATCGATCCTGCTCATCCGTTTCCGTTTATCCCCAATCTCGGTTTCGCGATGGTGATGCAAATGCGACGGGTTCGTGACGGTCGCAGCCTGAATGCGCTGCTGCCACTGCCGAGCCAGGTCGACCGCTTCACCCGGTTGCCCGGCGATGGCATCCGCTTCCTGTCGCTGGAAAACCTGGTCGGCCTGTTCATCAACAAGCTGTTCCCCGGCTATGAAATCCTCGGTGCCGGCCAGTTCCGCATCACGCGTGACAGCGATATCGAGATCGAGGAAGAAGCCGAAGATCTGGTCCGCCTGTTCGAAACGGCGCTGAAGCGCCGCCGGCGCGGCACCGTGATCCGGCTGAAGATCAATGCCGGCATGCCCGACGACCTGCGCCGTTTCGTCTGCGAGGAACTGGAAGTCAATCCGGAGGCGGTGATCGCCGTCGATGGCATCCTGGGTCTGGCCGACACCAAGAAGCTGATCGTCGACGATCTGCCGGAGCTGAAATTCCCGCCCTTCAATCCGCGCTTCCCCGAACGCATCCGCGATTACGGCGGCGACTGCTTCGCCGCGATCCGCCACAAGGATCTGGTGGTTCACCATCCCTATGAAAGCTTCGACGTGGTGGTGCAGTTCCTGCGCCAGGCGGCGGCTGATCCGAATGTCGTGGCGATCAAGCAGACGCTGTACCGCACCTCGGACGACAGCCCGATCGTGCGTGCGCTGATCGAGGCGGCCGAGGCCGGCAAGTCGGTGACGGCGCTGGTCGAGCTGAAGGCGCGCTTCGACGAAGCGGCCAATATCAAATGGGCACGCGATCTCGAACGTGTCGGCGTGCAGGTGGTCTACGGCTTCATCGAGCTGAAGACCCATGCCAAGATTTCGCTGGTGGTGCGCCGCGAGGGCGGCCAGCTCAACACCTATGTGCATTTCGGCACCGGCAACTATCACCCCTATACGGCGCGCGTTTACACCGATCTGAGCTATTTCACCGACGACAGCGACCTGGCGCATGACGCCACCTATCTGTTCAACTTCCTCACCGGCTATGCGGCGCCGGAAAACCTGAAGAAGGTGGCGATCTCGCCCTATACGCTGCGGCCGCGCCTGCTGGAGCTGATCAACGAGGAAATCCGCCATGCCGAGAACGGCAAGCCGGCGGCGATCTGGGCCAAGATGAACAGCGTGGTCGATCCGGTGGTGATCGATGCGCTGTACCAGGCCAGTCAGGCCGGCGTGCAGATCGACCTGATCGTGCGCGGCATCTGCTGCCTGCGGCCGGGCGTGAAGGGCCTGAGCGAGAATATCCGCGTCAAAAGCCTGATCGGGCGCTTCCTCGAACATTCGCGTATCGTCTGCTTCGGCGCCGGCCATGGCCTGCCGTCGGCGGAAGCGAAAATCTTCATCTCCTCGGCCGACTGGATGCCGCGCAATTTCGACCGTCGCGTCGAAGTGCTGATCCCGATCGAGAACACGACCGTGCATGAGCAGATCATGGACCAGATCATGGTCGCCAACCTGAAGGACCAGGCGCAGAGCTGGTATCTGGGCGCCGACGACACCTATTCGCGGGCGTCGTCCGACTTGGACGCGTTCAGCGCCCATACCTATTTCATGACCAATCCCAGCCTGTCCGGTCGCGGCAAGGCGCTCAAGAAAGCCGGGGCCCTGCCGCGGCTGCAGTGGAAAAACCAGTAGGAAAGCCGCGTGGCCGTTGCGCAGACCCTGACCAAACCCGTTTCCGCCCAGTCGGCTCTGCCCTTCGGCGTTATCGATGTCGGTTCCAACTCCGTACGCCTGGTGGTGTTCGGCGAGCCGTTGCGCTCGCCGATCGCCATGTTCAATGAAAAGGTGCTCTGCGGCCTCGGCCGTGGATTAAGCCAGACCGGCGCGCTGGACGGCGAGGGCGCCAAGCAGGCGCTGCTGGCGATCCGGCGCTTTGCCGTGCTGGCGCGCCGCATGGATGTGCGGTCCTTGCGCATCGTTGCCACCGCGGCCGTGCGCGATGCCAGCAATGGCGCCGCTTTCGTCGAGCAGATCGAGCGCGAGACCGGCGAGACGGTGAGCGTGCTGACCGGCCAGGAAGAGGCGACCTTCTCGGCCTACGGCGTGCTGTCGGGCATTCCCGATGCCTGCGGCGTGATGGGCGACCTGGGCGGCGGCAGCCTGGAACTGGTGGCGCTGGACGGCACCAGGCTGGGCGACAGCATCACCCTGCCGCTCGGCCCGCTGCGCATTGCCAACCTGGATTCCTATCCCGTCGTGAAGGCCTATATCGACGAGAAGATCGGCGGCGTGCCCTGGCTGAAAAAGTGGAAGGGCAAATCGCTCTATGCCGTCGGCGGCTCGTGGCGCGCTATCGCGCGTGTGCATATGGCGCAGAAGCACAGCCCGCTGCATATCATCCACCAGTATACGCTGGGCCGCAGCGAGGCCGCCGACTTCACCCGCCTGATCGCCAAGCAGAGCAAGGAATCGCTGGCCCGCGTCGAAGGCGTGCCGCGCCGGCGCCAGGACGTGCTGCCGCTGGCCGCGCTGGTGATGCGCCGGCTGCTGAAATTCCTCGAACCCAAGGATGTGGTCTTCTCGGCCAACGGCCTGCGCGAGGGGCTTGCTTACGCCTTGCTGAACGAGCGCCAGCGTGCCGAAGACCCGCTGCTGGCCTTCTGCACCCATATGGCGATCCGTGAAGGCCGGTTCGGCGAGCATGGCGCCGAACTCGACCGCTTCATCGCGCCGCTGTTCGACCGCGACCAGCCGCCGCGCCAGCGCATCCGCATGGCTGCCGCCGTGCTGTCGGACACCGCCTGGCGCGTGCATCCCGATTATCGCGGCGAGCAGTCGCTGGGCGTGATCCTGCATGCGCCCTTTGGCGCCATCACCCAGGCCGAGCGTGCCCTGCTGGCGCTGACGGTGTTCACGCGCTACACCGGCACGGCCAGCGATCCGGTGGCGGCGCCGGCCTGGCAGCTGCTGAATGCCGAAGAGATCGAATATGCCCAGCGCATCGGGCTCGCCCTGCGTCTGGCGCAGACCCTGTCGGCCGGCGTGCCGGGCATTCTGCCGGAGTGCAAGCTGCGTCCGAACGGCAGCGGCATCGTGCTGGAGTTGCCGGCCCAGCATGCGGTGCTGGATGGCGAGGCAGTGCAGCGCCGCGTGGAGGCCCTGGCGAAAGCGCTGGGCCGCAATGGCGAAGTGCGGATCCTGAAAGCCCGCTGACGATTACTTCAGTTCGACCAGCTTGATGCGGGTGCCTTCGGCCGCCAGCGCCAGCTCACCATGCTTGAGCCGCAGGGCGTCGTTGCCGAACAGCTCGCGGCGCCAGCCCCGCATGGCGGGAACATCGGCATTGTCATCGGCGGCGATCTTGTCGAGGTCGGAGGAATTGGCCAGCAGCTTCTGCGCGACATCATGGTCGTCGCATTTCAGCTTGAGCAGCACTTTCAGCAGTTCGACCAGGGGCCCGATGCCGCGCGGCAGTTCCGGCTCGCGCTCCAGCACCGGCCAGGTGTTCTTCGGGCTGGCCAGTTTGGCGGTAATCGCGGCCAGCAGGCCGGTGCCCATCTTGCCCTCGGCAAAGCCCTTTGACAGGCCGCGCATACGCTCCAGGTCGTCGGCCGATTTCGGCGGATGGGCGGCGATTTCCATCAGGGTTTCGTCGCGGATGATGCGCTGGCGCGGGATATCGCGGTTGCGCGCTTCCACTTCGCGCCAGGCCGCGGCGGCCTGCAGCACGGCGAGATACTCACTCTTGGTGGTGCGTGGCTTGAGCCGCTTCCAGGCATTGTCCGGCGCCACCTCGTAGGTGGCGGGATCGGCCAGCAGCGCCATCTCGTCGGCCAGCCATTCGACCCGGCCGGATTTCTGCAGCTTGGCGTTCAGCTTCTCGTAGATCTTGCGCAGATGCGTCACGTCGCCCAGGGCATACACGACCTGCTTTTCGGTCAGCGGCCGGCGCGCCCAGTCGGTGAAGCGCGAGGACTTGTCGACCTGGGCGCCGGCCAGCTTGGCCACCAGTTGCTCATAGCTGACCTGGTCGCCGAAACCGCAGACCATGGCGGCGACCTGGCTGTCGAACAGCGGGGCCGGGACCTCGCCCATCAGCTTGGTGAAGATTTCCAGATCCTGCCGGGCGGCGTGAAACACCTTCAGCACGGCCTTGTTGCGCAGCAGCGCGAACAGCGGCTCCAGGTCCAGGCCCTCGGCCAGGGGGTCGATCACCCGCGCCTCGTCGGGTCCGGCCAGCTGGATCAGGCAGACCTTGGGCCAGTAGGTGGTCTCGCGCATGAACTCGGTGTCCACGGTCACGTATGGTGTCGTGGCCAGGGAGGCACAGAAACGGGCAAGGTCTTCGGTGGCGGTAATCGGGGCGGGATCGGCACGCATGTCCGGTCAGATAGCATGCCCGGGCCGTCAGCCCAATGGCCGGTTGCGGGCAGGATGCGGAAATTCCGGCCGGATCGGTCTTGACTTTCGGGCCCCAACCGGGCCTGTTCCCCCTTTGATTTCCTCAGCTTTTCGACGGATTTGGCGATGTCCCGTTACCGTACCCATACCTGTGGTCAGCTCCGCCCCGAACAGGTCGGCAGTGAAGTGAAACTTGCCGGCTGGGTCCATCGCAAGCGCGACCACGGCAACCTGCTGTTCATCGACCTGCGCGACCATTACGGCATTACCCAGTGCGTCGCCCAGAGCGGTTCGGACGCCTTCAAGCAGATGGAAGCGCTGCGCTCGGAATACGTGGTCAGCGTCACCGGCAAGGTGGTGGCCCGCACCGGTGACACCGTGAACCCGAACCTGCCGACCGGCAGTGTTGAAGTGGTGGTGGCGAGTATCGAAATCCTGGGCGAGGCGGCCGACCTGCCGATGCCGGTATTCGGCGAGCAGGAATATCCGGAAGACATCCGCCTCAAGTATCGCTTCCTCGACCTGCGCCGCGAGCGGCTGCACAACAACATCATCCTGCGCTCGAAGGTAATCTCTTCGATCCGCCGCCGCATGACCGATCAGGGCTTCATGGAGTTCCAGACCCCGATCCTGACGGCCAGTTCGCCGGAAGGTGCGCGCGACTTCCTGGTGCCGAGCCGCATGCATCCGGGCAAGTTCTACGCCCTGCCGCAGGCGCCGCAGCAGTTCAAGCAACTCATCATGGTCTCGGGCTTCGATCGTTATTTCCAGATCGCGCCCTGCTTCCGCGACGAAGATGCGCGCAAGGATCGCAGCCCGGGCGAGTTCTACCAGCTCGATGTCGAGATGAGCTTCGTCGAGCAGGATGACGTGTTCAACGCCGTCGGCCCGGTGATCCATGGCGTGTTCCAGGAATTCGCCAACGGCCGCGACTGCGGTCCGCTGGAATTCCCGCGCATCCCGTATCGGGAGTCGATGCTGAAATACGGCTCCGACAAGCCGGACCTGCGCAATCCGATCATCCTGGCCGACGTGACCGAGGTGTTCCGCGGTTCGGGCTTCGGTGTCTTTGCCCGCAACATCGAGAACGGCGCCGTGGTGCGCGCCATTCCGGCGCCGGGCGCGGCCGGCCGTCCGCGCAGCTTCTTCGACAAGATGAATGACTGGGCGCGCCAGGAAGGCGCCGCCGGCCTGGGTTACATCATCCTCGACAACGGCGAGGCCAAGGGGCCGATCGCGAAGTTCCTCGATGCCGACCGCATCGCCCTGCTGAAGCAGCTCGGCAACGTGAAGGATGGCGATGCCATCTTCTTCGCCTGCGACAAGGAACTGCCGGCCGCCAAGCTGGCCGGCCAGGCCCGCATCCGCATCGGCGACGAGCTGGATATCTGCGAGAAGAACGTCTTCAAGTTCTGCTGGATCGTCGACTTCCCGATGTTCGAGTATAACGAGGACGACAAGAAGGTCGATTTCAGCCACAACCCCTTCTCGATGCCGCAGGGCGGCCTGGAGGCGCTGAACACGCAGGACCCGCTGACCATCAACGCCTATCAGTACGACATCGTCTGCAACGGCGTGGAGCTGTCGTCGGGCGCGATCCGCAATCACAAGCCCGAAATCATGTACAAGGCCTTCGAGATCGCTGGTTACGGTCCCGACGTGGTCGAGGACAAGTTCGGCGGCATGCTGAATGCGTTCAAATACGGCGCCCCGCCCCATGGCGGCATCGCGCCGGGCATCGACCGCATCGTCATGCTGCTGGCGGATGAGCCGAATATCCGCGAAATCGTGCTGTTCCCGATGAACCAGCAGGCGCAGGATCTGATGATGCAGGCGCCGAGCGAAGCGACGATGAAGCAGTTGCGCGAGCTGCATATCCGCGTGGTCGCCCCCGACCTCGAGAAGAAACCTTCGTGATGTAAGGCAAAGCGGCCATGCTCGATCCTCTCGACTATGTCCGCTTTGCCGTCACGCTGTTCTCGATCCTCGATCCTTTCGCGGCCATCCCGCTGTTCCTGATGCTGACCGGCGACCGCTCGCGCGAAGAGCGGCGCAGCACCGCGCGCACGGCGGCGCTGGCGGTCTTCGTCATCCTGTTGGTGGCGGGTTTCTCGGGCGACCTGATCCTGCGTCTTCTGGGCGCCAGCCTGCCGGCCTTCCAGGTCGGCGGCGGCATCGTGCTGTTCCTGATGGCGCTCAGCATGATCAATGCGCGCATGAGCCCGCAGCAGCAGACCCCGGAAGAGCATGCCGAGGCGACGGGCAAGTCTGGCGACGAGCGTGCGGCTGTGGGTGTGGTGCCGCTGGCCATGCCATTGCTGGTTGGCCCGGGCTCGATGTCGGCCACCATCATCTATATGGAGCGCGGCGCCGGCTGGCAGCACAAGAGCTTGAGCGTGGCCGTGCTGGCGCTGATCTGTGTCAGCATCTGGGTGGTGCTGCAGCTGGCCCGTCCCATCGGCGACCGCCTGGGCCAGACCGGGATTAACATCCTCAACCGCATTTTCGGCTTGCTGCTCGCCGCAGTAGCGGTTCAAATCTTTGCCAGCGGTCTGCGCGGCCTGTTTCCGGCCCTGGGCTGATCCGCCGCGCGGGAGTTTTCCGCCGTATTCAGCGTTGCGTCTAACGAACAACAAAAGAGAACAGCCTCGCCATGCTCGATACCGAAGCCAAGAATTTTCTCGATGCCGTGAAGCTTGCCGGCCGTCCCGATGTGGCCACGCTGACGCCGCCGGAAGCGCGCAAGATGTACAGCGAGACCCGCGCCGCGGTGACGCCCGAGCCGCCGGAGATGTCGGAAGTCGACAACATCGCCGCGCCCGGCCCGCATGGCCCGATCCCGCTGCGCTATTACCGGCCGGCCGGCGCCGACAAGAAAGAGGCGCTGCCGGTGCTGGTCTTCTACCATGGCGGCGGCTGGGTGATCGGCGATCTCGACACCCATGACGTGGTCTGCCGCAGCCTGGCCAGCGAGACGCGCTGCGCCGTGGTCTCGGTCGATTACCGCATGGGGCCGGAGCATAAATTCCCCGCTGCCGTGGACGACGCCTATGCGGTGGCTGCCTGGGTGGCGACCGAGGCCAAGCATCTGCGCATCGATCCGCGCAAACTGGCGGTCGGCGGCGATTCTGCCGGCGGCAACCTCGCTGCCGTGGTCTGCCTGCTGGCGCGCGATAAGGCGGCGGCCGGCGAGGCCGATGTGCCGAAGATCGCCTACCAGTTGCTGATCTATCCGGCCACCGACATGCATATGCAGACCGGCTCGCATGACCGCTTTGCCAAGGATCATCTGCTGACGCGCGCCAGCATGGACTGGTTCCAGCAGCAGTATCTGAGCGACATCGCCGACCGCGACGACTGGCGCGCCTCGCCGCTGCGCGCCAAGAGCCTGGCGCATCTGCCACCGGCCTATGTTCTGGTCGCCGGCCACGATCCGCTGCGCGACGAGGGCGAGGCCTATGCGAAAGCGCTGAAGGCCGCCGGCGTGCCGGTGGTGTTCCGCGAGTTCCCCGGCCAGATCCACGGCTTCGTGGT
Organism: Ferrovibrio sp. GW821-FHT12E11; assembly: GCF_058806975.1. NCBI lineage: Bacteria > Pseudomonadati > Pseudomonadota > Alphaproteobacteria > Rhodospirillales > Rhodospirillaceae > Ferrovibrio > Ferrovibrio sp. GW821-FHT12E11. The sequence goes on along the minus strand of NZ_JBXAQG010000001.1, from coordinate 356,811 downwards.
GCTGGGCAAGGTGCTGCCCCAGGCCGGCGAGGCGATTGCCGAAATGGGCACGGCGCTCAAGCTGGCCTTTGGGTTGGGGTGAGCTGAGCGCTACTCCCGACCCAGTACCAGCACCCACAGGCTCCGCCGCAGTTCGGTCGGATCGACCCGCGTCTCGGCGCCCATCTCGGTGACGCCGGGATGCAGTAGGTTGCGGCGGTGGCCCTCGCTCTGCATCCACAGCCGTACGACCTCCGCCGCATCGCAGCCGCAGAGCGCGATGTTTTCCGCGCCGGCCCGATAGCGATAGGCCACACGCTGCAGGCGCAGGATCAGGTCGCTGCCGTCGCAGCCGTCATGCGACAGTTTTCCGCAGCTCTGTAAATCGGCGGTATGTGCCGCCGCCGCTGTCGCCAGCCGCGTATTCCAGCCGAGCGGTGCAAGGCTGTTGGCGGCGCGCACCGCATTCACCTGGAACAGCAGTTCGGTCTGCCAGATCGCATCCATCGCTGCGGCCGAAGGAATGCGGCCAAAACATGACAGCAGCAGCACGATCACGCAGAGATGAAAGCGCGTGGCATCTTGAATACGCAAAGGATATTTCCGATCTAGCGTCCTGCAACTCATACACGGAGGCTAGACGAGCGATGATCGACGCGAAATCCCTGCTGGACCAGTTTCTCGGCGGCAACAGTGTCAATTCTGGTGGCAAACCGCAGGGCGGCAGCGCAAATTTCGGTGATCTCGCCAAACGCGGCCTCGATACGCTGGGCGGCGGCAAGGGTCTGGCAGTCGGCGGCCTGCTCGGCCTGCTGGTCGCTAACAAGACCGCGCGCAAGACCGCCGGCACGGTGGCGGTCTATGGCGGCGCGGCGGCCCTGGGCCTGCTGGCCTGGCGCGCCTTCCGCAATTACCAGGATGGGCAGAAGGCCGGCACGGCGCCGGTGGCGCAGCCGACCGATATCGCCAATGTCGATCCGAAATACCTGCCCTCGGCGGCGCCGGCCAGCAATGGCCAGCCCTTCGAACTGGCGCTGATCCAGGCGATGATCGCCGCGGCAAAATCCGATGGCCATTTCGATACGGTGGAGCAGGGCCGGCTGTTTGGCGAGATCGAGCGCATGGCGCTGGATTCGGAAAGCAAAGCCGCGGTCTTCGACCTGCTGGCCAAACCGGTGAGCGTCGATGCGATTGCCGCTGCGGCGAGCAACGAAGAACAGGCGGCCGAGCTGTATCTGGCCTCGCGCATCGCCATCGACCCGGATCATCCGGCCGAGCAGGCGCATCTGGCGGCGCTGGTGCAGAAGCTGCAGCTGCCGCCCGATCTGGTGGCGCATCTCGACCGTCAGGTGATTGCCACCCAGGCCGAGGTCAAGGCGGCGTAAGCGCCGTCAGGCGCGGAGATAGCTGGAGAGGCCCTGGCCCATACTGCCGCCGCCACCGAACAGGCTCAGCAGGAAGGACGTGTTGTTGGCACGCATCACCTGCTGCATCAGGCGGTAGTTGTAGGCGCCGCCGCTGTTGTAGGGGTCTTCCTTTTCCTTCTTGGCCTTTTCAGCGGCTTCCGCCTTGGCCTTTTCCGCCACCACCTTGGGATCCTTGGGGTCGACGGGAATGGCGCTGCTCGGCAGATACTGTTTCAGTTCGGCAAAGGCCGCGCGCTGTTCGTTGGTGGTATAGGCCTTGGTCTCATCATAGACGATGGCGTTCAGCTCTTCGCGGGTCAGGCCCTTGAAGGGATTGTCGGTGCTCCAGCCATTGGCGAAGCGGGTGGCCAGCCGGGCGCGCTCGACGCGTTCGGGCGTGCCGGTGACGGTCTCGTTGTTGGCGGCCAGCTTCTGGGCCATGGTCAGCGTCGTGGCTGACTTGGCCAGCACGGATTTCTCCAGCTCGTCGCGTTTGGTCAGGGCGGCGCGGCGCTCGTTGATGGTGTAGTCGCCACCGTCGTTGGCGATCACGGCGGTGAGTTCGTCGCGGGTGAGGGCGGCAAAGGGATTGGCGCCCTTGCCATTCAGGAAGTCGGTGGCCTTCTTGGCCGCGGTCAGCCGTTCCGGCGTGCCGGATTTCGGCACTTCCGCGTCGGCGGTCTTTTTCTCGAATTCGCTCTGCGGCACCAGGCTGTCCTTCATCAGCACGAAATCCTGGCGGGCGAATTCGCTGTAGGCGGCGCGGCGTTCGTTGGTGGTGTATTTGCCATCCTTATCGACGATCACGGCGGCCAGTTCGGCCGGCGACTTGCCCTTGAAGGGATTGGCGGCCTTGCCGTCGATGAAATCGCTGGCCTGCTGGGCGGCGGCCTTGCGCGCGGTGTCGGCCTCGGTCTCGCCGGTCAGCGGCGGCAGCGCCTTGTCGGCTTCCTCGGCCTGCTGGGCGCTGGTCAGGAAGATGGCCGAGAGAATCTGCTTCATCTTGCCAGTGATCAGGTCTTCCTCATCCGGCGTGGCGGTGGCCGCAGCCTGCTCGGCCAGCACCTTCAGGGCGGCCGGCGACAGCGTCACTTCCACGCCCAGATCCTGGCGCAGGTCGGTGGCGACCATGACCGGCTTTTTCACCGTCTCGCCCGAAGCCGTGTCGGGCGTCGTGGTCGTCGGTTTGGCGGTACCGGCCAGGATGGTGCTGGTATAGCCGTAGGCCGAGGTAATCGAGGTCATGGCGGAATCCTTTGCTGCTGGCAGACTTGCAAGCGGCAGGCCATCCAAATCCCTGTTTAAGCTATTGAAATATCGTTGCGATTTATTGCTGGGGCCCGGCAGGGTCTGCCGGCCCGGCAAAAGCTGCCGGGACAAAGAAAAGCCCCGGCATCCTTTGGGATGCCGGGGCGGGCCGGAGGAGAGACCGGCGGGTATCTTGCGGGCAGCCGCCTATGAGCAACCGGTGGTGCCGCCGCAGCTGTCGCATTTCAGGCAGGTGCCATTGCGCACCAGGGTGAAGTTGCCGCATTCGGGACAGCTGTCGCCCTCATAGCCTTTCATGCGCGCCAGCGAGCGCTGCTGCGCCATGCTGGGGGCGCCGTTGCCACCGCCCATTGCGGCGACAGGCACATCCATTTCGGCATGGATATGCGTGTCGGTGGTGACATGCATCATCGGGCCATCCGTGCCGGTGGCCTGCAGTTCCGGCGCCGGCGCGCGATTCTGGCCGCCCTTCAGCACATAGAGGTTGGAGCGGATATAGCCGGTGGAGGCGACCTTGATCTGCTCGTGCTCGACCTTCACCTTCTCGGAGGCCGGCAGCTCCTTGGCGCCCAGCGCATCGTGGCGTAGGTCTTCCGGCTGCACATGGGCCAGGTCGGTGCGGCCGAGGTAGCTGATCGCCAACTCGCGGAACACATAGTCGAGGATCGAGGTCGACATCTTGATGACGTCGTTGCCTTCCACCATGCCCGAAGGCTCGAAGCGGGTGAAGGTATAGGCATCGACGAACTCTTCCAGCGGCACGCCATACTGCAGGCCGATGGAGATGGCGATGGCGAAGTTGTTCATCAGGCTGCGGAAGGCGGCGCCTTCCTTGTGCATGTCGATGAAGATCTCGCCCAGCTTGCCCTCGTCATATTCGCCGGTGCGCAGATACACCTTGTGCCCGCCGACGATGGCCTTCTGGGTATAGCCCTTGCGGCGCAGCGGCAGTTTCAGGCGGCCGGCGATATGCTTCTCGACGATGCGCTCGGCGATGATCTGGGCGCGCGCGGCTGCCGGGGCTTCCGCCACCTGCTCGGCAATCGTCTCCATGGCATCGACATCATCGTCCAGCATCTGCGCCTGCAGCGGCTGGCTCAGCTTGGAACCGTCGCGATACAGCGCCATCGCCTTGCAGCCGAGTTTCCACGACAGCATGTAGGCCTGCTTGCAATCCTCGACGGTGGCGAGGTTTGGCATGTTGATGGTCTTGGAGATCGCGCCGGTGATGAAGGGCTGGGCCGCCGCCATCATGCGGATATGGCTTTCGGCCGAGAGGAAACGCACGCCGTCCTTGCCGCAGGGATTGGCGCAGTCGAACACCGACAGGTGCTTGTCCTGCAGGTAGGGCGCGCCTTCCACCGTCATGGCGCCGCAGCAATGGAGATTGGCGGCGGCGATTTCGACGCTGCTGAAGCCCAGCGCCGTCAGCAGGTCGAAGGCCGGATCGTCGAGCTGGGCGTCGGTGAAGCCGAGTGCCTTGCAGGTATCGGTGCCGAGCGTCCAGCGGTTCAGCACGAACTTGATATCGAAGGCGCCGGGCAGGCCGGCCTCCACCTTGGCGATGGCGGCAGCGCCAAGGCCGCGCGCCGCCAAGGTCTCGTGGTTGATGCCGGGCGCGCCATCCAGCGTGCCATGACCGACGGCATAGTCGATGATGCCCTTGATCTGGCCGTCGTTGTAACCCAGCGTCTTCAGCGCCAGCGGCACGGTGCGGTTGATGATCTTGAAATAGCCGCCGCCGGCCAGCTTCTTGAACTTCACCAACGCGAAGTCCGGCTCGATGCCGGTGGTGTCGCAATCCATCACCAGGCCGATGGTGCCGGTCGGTGCGATCACGCTGACCTGTGCGTTGCGATAGCCATGCTGGGTGCCCAGTTCCAGCGCGCGGGTCCACACGGTTTCCGCGGCGGTCAGCAGGGCCGCATCGGGGCAGCTGGCATGATCCAGCGGCACCGGCGGCGTGGTGAGGCCGTCATAGCCGAAATGGTCGCCCTGGGCGGCGCGGCGATGGTTGCGGATCACCCGCAGCATGTTCTCGGCATTCGGCGCATAGCCGGGGAAGGGGCCCAGCTCGCCGGCCATCTCGGCCGAGGTGGCATAGGACACGCCGGTCATCAGCGAGGTGATGGCGCCGCAGAGCGCGCGGCCGGCTTCGGAGTCATACGAGAACCCGCAGGACATCAGCAGGGCGCCGAGATTGGCGTAGCCCAGGCCCAGCGTGCGGAACTTGTAAGAGCGCTCGGCGATCTCCTTGCTGGGGAACTGCGCCATGAGAACGCTGATTTCCAGCACCACGGTCCACAGACGCGTCGCATGTTCGAAGCCGGCGATGTCGAACTTGCCATCCGCCTGGCGGAAGCACATCAGGTTCATCGAGGCGAGATTGCAGGCCGTGTCGTCGAGGAACATGTATTCCGAGCACGGGTTCGACGCATTGATGCGGCCGTCGGCCGGGCAGGTATGCCAGTCGTTGATGCTGGTATCGAACTGGATGCCCGGATCGGCCGATGCCCAGGCGGCATAGCCGACCTGTTCCCAGAGCTGGCGCGCCTTCAGCGTCTTCGCCGGCTTGCCGTCGTTGCGGCGGATCAGGTTCCAGTCGCCGTCCTGTTCCACGGCCTGCAGGAAGCCATCCGACACGCGCACCGAGTTGTTGGAATTCTGGCCCGAGACCGAAAGATAGGCTTCCGAATCCCAGTCGGTGTCGTAAGCCGGGAAATCGATGGCGGTGTAGCCCTGCTTGGCGAACTGCACCACGCGCTGGATGTAGTTTTCCGGGATCATCGCCTTGCGCGAGGCAAGGATCTCCTTGCGCAGCTGCGCATTCTTCTTCGCATCGAAACGCGCCTCGCCGCTGCCGAGCTGGCAGGCGGCCATGATGGCGCCCAGATGTTGCTGCGACAGCTTCGAGCCGGTGACCAGCGCCGCCACCTTCTGCTCTTCCTTCACCTTCCAGTCGATGAACTGCTCGATATCGGGATGGTCGATATCACAGATCACCATTTTCGCGGCACGCCGCGTGGTGCCGCCCGACTTGATGGCGCCGGCGGCACGGTCGCCGATCTTGAGGAAGCTCATCAGGCCCGACGACTTGCCGCCGCCCGAGAGCCGCTCGTTCTCGCCGCGCAGCTTGGAGAAGTTGCTGCCGGTGCCCGAGCCGTATTTGAACAGGCGTGCCTCGCGCACCCACAGGTCCATGATGCCGCCCTCGTTGACGAGGTCGTCCTGTACCGACTGGATGAAGCAGGCATGCGGCTGCGGATGTTCGTAGGCCGAGGCCGAACTGGTCAGCAGGCCGGTCTTGAAGTCCACGTAATGATGGCCCTGCGCCGGGCCGTCGATGCCATAGGCCCAATGGAGTCCGGTGTTGAACCATTGCGGCGAGTTGGGCGCGGCGATCTGCGCGGCCAGCATGAAGCGCATCTCGTCGAAGAAGGCGCTGGCGTCGTCTTCACTGTCGAAATAGCCGCCCTTCCAGCCCCAGTAGGCCCAGGTGCCGGCGAGGCGGTCGAACACTTCGCGGCCGCTGGTCTCCTGGGTGAAGCGATCTTTCTCGGGCAGACTGCTGAGCGCATCCGTGTCGGCCTCGCGGCGCCACAGGAATTCCGGCACGTCGCTTTCCTCGACCGGGCGCATCGCCACCGGCACGCCGGCGCGACGGAAATACTTCTGCGCCAGCACATCGGCGGCCACCTGGCTCCAGCCGGCCGGCACTTCCAGGCGATCGAGCTTGAAGACGCTGCTGCCGTCGGGATTGCGGATTTCGCTGCTGGTGGTTTTCCACTCCAGTCCGGCATAAGCATCCTGACCGGCCACCGTAAAATGCCGCTGAATACGCATTGCGTGATTCTCCCGCCGAACCTAATGAAATCAAAGCGTTGTTTCGGTTGGAAAACCCAATATCTGGTTACCAAACCCCCGCAACAGGCGCTAAATCTAGGGACCTCTCGTGAGTCGGAGCAAATGGAGAATATTAATTAATTCAGGATGGTTCTTTTTACGTTCTCTTGACTGGATTTCGCCATATTTAGGCTTATGACTATGACTCGTTGAGTTCTTCAGGATTCGCCCCATGCGCCCTCTATTGCTTGCTGCCGCCATGATTTTTTCCGCTCTCGTGGCGGGCCCGAGTCTGGCTCAGGACAAGGCCACCCGGGCGGCGGCCGAAAAGCTGATGACGACCATCGGCCTGGAGAAGCGCGTCGAGACCATCACCCAGCTCTATCTGAACTTCTTGCCGGCCGGCACCCCGGCCGAGCAGCAGCGCGCCGCCGAGTTGCGCCAGCGCGCGCCCAGTGCCGGGCCGCGCTTCCGCGGCGCCGTGGTCAATGCCGCCAGCCAGAGCTACACACGCGGCGAGATCGAGGCGCTGGACGGCTATTTTGCCAGCGGCGAGGGCCAGCGCCTGCTGACCACCGTGCTGACCCGTGCCGTGCTCGGCGTCGGCCAGAAGGGCGGCGTGAAGGCGGGCGACATCCTGCGCCCAGAGGAACTGCCGCTGGACAATCCGGCGCTGCAGGCTGCGGCGAAGAAATACCCGGCCTTCGAGAGCGTGGCGCGTGGCGAGTTGCAGAAGGAATTCGCCCAGGAAATCGCGCTGATCACGGCGCGTTGAGCGCGGCGTGATGGACAATCGCCTGGAGCAGCAGATCGGCTTCATTGTCGAGATCGACAAGCTGAAGACCATCCTGCGGCGCACGCTGATCATGGATGCGTCGCGGCGCGAGAATGACGCCGAGCATTCCTGGCATCTGGCCACCATGGCGCTGGTGCTGGCCGAATATGCCGAACCGGGCGTCGATATCGGCCGCGTGATCCAGATGCTGCTGTGGCACGATCTGGTCGAGATCGATGCCGGCGACACCTTCCTCTATGACGTAGCGGCGACCGAGGACAAGGACGCGCGCGAGCAGCAGGCCGCCGACCGGCTGTTCGGGATGCTGCCGGCGGAACAGGGCACGGCCTTCCGGGCGCTGTGGGACGAGTTCGAGGCGCGCGAGACCAAGGATGCGAAATTCGCCCGTGCCATCGACCGCGTGCAGCCGATGCTGCACAACTTCCACACGGAAGGTGGCACCTGGCGTGAATACGGCGTGACGCTGGACCAGGTGCTGGCACGTAAGAGCCTGGTGGCCGATGCCTCGCCGCGTCTATGGGCCTATGTGCAGGCGATGCTGGCGGAAGCCGTGCGGCGCGGGTATCTGGCGGAGAAAAAAGCCGGATAATCAAAGCCTTTCAGCCTGATACCGGGCTTCTGCCGGCCCAACCGGGACTTGCCCCCAGCCGCCCGCAATGCCATATTCCGGCTGTATTTCCAGCCGGATTCCCGGCCTGAGGTGGGCGTTTCATGAGTCTGATCGGCACCAAGCTTTTCACCTGGTGGAAGGGCGAGCACGTCGGCACCGACGGCTTTGGCAACCGCTATTTCCGTCTCAAGGACGGCAAGCGCAAGCGCTGGGTGCTTTACAACGGCCTGGCGGAAGCCTCCAAGGTGCCGCCGGAATGGCATGCCTGGCTGCATTACACGGTCGACGACGCGCCGATCCATGGCGTCGAGCACAAGCCGTGGGAGAAAGAGCATCTGCCGAATCTGAGCGGCACGCCTTACGCCTACCGGCCGCAGGGCAGCGTCGCCAAGGGCGGTCGCCGCCCCGCCGCGACCGGCGACTACCAGGCCTGGCAGCCTGAATAACGACGACAGCGCAGTCACAGGCAGGGGCAGGGGATGAACGGCAATCTGGTGGAGACGCTGATCGGCGCTGTGGTGCTGCTCGTCGCCGGTTTTTTCCTGGCCTTCGCCTATACCACCGGCGGCGTCGGCAGCAGCCGCATGTCCGGCTATGAGTTGCAGGCGCGCTTCAACCGCGCCGACGGTCTGGTGGTGGGCGGCGATGTGCGCATGAGCGGCATCAAGATCGGCACCGTGACCAAGCAGGCGCTGGATCCCAAGACCTTTGACGCCATCGTCAGCTTCAGCGTCGACAGCCGCTATCAGCTGCCCGAGGACTCTGCTGTGAAGATCGCGTCCGAGGGCCTGCTGGGCGGCAACTTCATCTCGGTCGAGCCGGGCGGCAGCAACACCACGCTGAAGCCGGGCAGCGAGATCAAGTACACGCAGGGCTCCGTCAACCTGATGGATCTGATCGGCCAGGCCATCTTCAGCGCCACTGGCGCTGGTGGCGGCAAGGACAAAGAGAAGAGCGGCGGCGATGCCGAGCTCAACCCGCTGCAGGGCATCGCGCCCAAGGCCAACTGACCGTCAGAGAGTTTTTCGTGCGCGCGTTCCGTCGTCTTCTGCTGGCCGTCGCGCTGCTGATCGCACCTGCTGCGCATGCGCAGATGCCCGATCCCATGCCGCAGTATCCGTCCACGCCGATGCCGGTCGTGGTGCTGCAGGGCCTGGATAAGATCACCGCGCGCATCTACACCTTCGAGGCGCCGGTCGACCAGACCATCGGCTTCGGCACGCTGAAGGTGACGCCGCGCACCTGCCGCAAGCGCCCGCCGGAATATCCGCCCGAAAGCATGGCCTTCCTCGAAATCGTCGAGCAGCGGCCCGAGCAGGAAGCCAATGCGCTGTTCAAGGGCTGGATGTTCGCCTCCAGCCCCGGCCTCAACCCGCTGGAGCATCCGGTCTACGACGTCTGGGTGATCGACTGCAGGATCAGCGCCGCCGGCGCATCGCCGCGTAGGCCGTAGAAATCCGCACGCCGCGGCAACGCGTCGTACAGCAGGTCCAGATACTGCTCGCGTTTGATCTCCACCGCGCCGAACTGCGCCAGATGCGGCGTGACGAACTGCGTATCCAGCAGGGTGAAGCCGCCGGCCAGCAGGCGGCCGATCAGATGCACCAGCGCCACCTTCGATGAATCGGTCGCGCGGCTGAACATGCTCTCGCCGAAGAAGGCGGCGCCCAGATGCACGCCATAGAGGCCGCCGACCATCGCGCCGCTGTCGTCCCAGCATTCGACGCTGTGGGCAAAGCCCAGACGATGCAGCTGGGTATAGGCCTCGCGGATCGGCGTGTTGATCCAGGTGTTGCGGCGCTGCATATGCTCTGTCGGTTCGGCGCAGGCCGCCATCACGCCGGGGAAATCGGTATCCACAGTGACGCGGAAGGTCTCACTGCGCACTTTGCGCGCCAGCTTGCGCGGCAGGTGAAAGCCATCCAGCGGAATGACGCCGCGATATTTCGGATAGACCCAGTAATAACCGGGATCGTCGGCCGCATCGGCCATCGGGAAATAGCCGCGGGCATAGGCCTGCAGCAGCAGTTCGGGGGTGAGCGGTTCGGGGCGCGTGCTCATGCGGAAGAGCTAGGACGCGCCCCGGCCAAGATCAGCCCTGCCTGGCGATAAATTCTTCCAGCCAGTGGATGTCGTAGGCGCCATTGACGAAGTCGGGCTCGTTGATCAGTGCCAGATGCAGCGGGATCGTCGTCTCGATGCCGCCGATCACATATTCCTCCAGCGAGCGGCGCAGCCGCATCAGGCATTCGTTGCGGCTGGTGCCATGCACGATCAGCTTGCCGATCAGCGAGTCATAATGCGGCGGAATTTGGTAGCCGGTGTAGAGCGCAGAGTCGACACGAACGCCGAGCCCACCGGGCGCGTGATAATCGGTGACGCGGCCGGGCGAGGGCGCGAAGGTGCGCGGATTCTCGGCATTGATGCGGCATTCGATGGCATGGCCGCTGAACTTGATGTCGGCCTGGCTGTAGCCCAGCGGCGCGCCATCGGCGATGCGGAGCTGTTCGCGCACCAGGTCGAGGCCGGTGATGGCTTCGGTCACCGGATGCTCCACCTGCAGGCGGGTGTTCATCTCGATGAAGTAGAATTCGCCATTCTCGAACAGGAATTCGATGGTGCCGGCGCCACGGTAGTTCAGCTTGGCGATGGCCTTGGCGGCGATGTCGCCGATCTGCACGCGCTGGTCGTCGTTCAGCGCCGGCGAGCGGGCTTCCTCGAGAACCTTCTGGTGGCGGCGCTGCAGCGAGCAGTCGCGTTCGCCCAGATGCACGGCATTGCCCTGGCCGTCGCCGAAGATCTGGATCTCGATATGGCGCGGACGGGCGAGATATTTCTCAACGTAAACCTGGTCGTTGCCGAAGGCATTGCGTGCTTCCGAGCGGGCCTGCTGCAGCGCCGGACCGAATTCGGCCGGGGAGCGCACCACCTTCATACCGCGGCCGCCGCCGCCGGCGGTGGCCTTGATCAGCACCGGATAGCCCATGTCGGCGGCAAGCTTGAGCCCCTGCGCCTCGTCGTCCACCGCGCCCTTCGAGCCGGGCACCACCGGGATGCCGAGTTCACGCGCCGCTTCCTTGGCGGTGATCTTGTCGCCCATCAGCTTGATATGCTCGGAGGTCGGGCCGATGAAGGTGATGCCATGGGCTTCGACGATCTCGGCGAACTTGGCGTTCTCCGACAGGAAGCCGTAGCCGGGATGGATCGCATCGGCGCCGGTGATCTCGGCGGCCGAGATGATGGCGGGGATGTTGAGGTAGCTCTGGCTGGACGGCGGCGGGCCGATGCAGACGGACTCGTCGGCGATGCGCACATGCATCGCATCGGCATCGGCGGTGGAATGCACGGCGACGGTGCGGATACCCATCTCGCGGCAGGCGCGATGGATGCGGAGCGCGATCTCGCCGCGGTTGGCGATCAGCACCTTGTCGAACATGATACGCGGCCCTGTCCCGTTACTCGATGACCAGCAGCGGCTGGCCGAATTCGACCGGCTGCTGGTTCTCGATCAGGATGCGCGCGACGCGCCCGCCCTTGGTGGCGGTGATCGGGTTCATGGTCTTCATGGCTTCGACGATCAGCACGGTCTGGCCGGCAGCCACGCTGTCGCCCACCTTGACGAAGGGCGCCGCACCCGGCTCGGGCGAGGTATAGACGGTGCCGACCATCGGCGACTTCACGGCACCCGGATGGCTGGCATCATCGCTTGCTGCCGGCGCAGCGCCGGTGGCAGCAACGGCTGCTGCCGCGGCCGCAGCGGCAATCGTGGGCGCGGGGGCGGCGGCATAGACCGGCGCGCCGGCCTTGGTGACGCGCACCTTCAACGGGCCTTCGCCCCACTCGATCTCGGTCAGGCCGGTTTCGTTCAGCAGGTCGGCGAGATCGCGGATCATCTGCTGGTCGATGCGGCTGTCCTTGGCTTTATCCTTGGGCGCGGCCATGCGCTACTCCTGTATTCGCGAGACGAAGAAAACGGTTCAGACGATATCGGCCAGCGCTTCGAGCGCCAGCACGTAACCCTTGGGGCCGAAGCCGCAGATCATGCCCCTGGCCGCGAGCGACACATAGGAATGATGGCGGAAGTTTTCACGGCGGTGGATGTTGGACAGATGCACCTCGACGCAGGGCGTCTCGGCGGCATTGATCGCATCCAGGATGGCGACGGAGGTATGGGTATAGGCGCCGGCATTCAAGACGATGCCAGCAGCCTTGGTGCGGGTCTCCTGGATCCAGGTGACCAGCTCGCCCTCGTAATTGCTCTGGCGGAACACGATGGGCAGGCCCAGCCGCTTGCCGGCGGCCTGGCAGAGCTTTTCCACATCGGCCAGCGTGTCGCGGCCGTAAATCTCGGGCTGGCGCAGGCCCAGCATGTTCAGGTTCGGACCGTTCAGCACATAGATGACGCGCGGCCGCTTCGCCGTCGTTTTTGCTGCGGATTTCCGTGGCGTTGCCATGCGATTCCATCGCCGTTCGTTGACCAGACCGCCTGCCGTACACCATCGCACAGCAGGGGGCAACCCGTTGATCGCGCTGGGAGCCGGTGGCCTGTGGACAGCTTTCGGCCGGCTCCCATGTTCGCGGGATGTTTCACGTGAAACAGGGTTTTGCGCAGCGGTCTTTTCTCTGGCCGGATGGCGGAAAACCGCCGCACGCAGGCCGGTACGATGGGCGGCCGTCGGGCATCGCAACGCTTCATTTCGCTTCGTTTCTGGTTACAGTAGATTATGAAATAAATACCGCCCCTTTATGAGGGTATTATGCGGTGACAATTGCCTTGGCGGCGCCGGCCGGTTAATCCGGAGCCATGACCGTCCCAGACCCCGCCGACCAGCCCGTGCTGCATGTCGAGATCAATCCCGTCACGCCGTTCCAGCAGAACTGCTCGCTGATCTGGTGCCCGCAGACCATGCGCGGCGCGCTGGTCGATGCTGGCGGCGAGCCCGAGATGCTGCTGGCCGCGGTCGCGCGCCAGGGCGTGACCCTGGAAAAGCTGCTGGTCACCCATGGCCATCTGGATCATGCCGGCGCGGTGATGGAGATCGCCGAGCAGCTCGGCCTGCCCATCGAGGGGCCGCATGAGGATGACAAGTTCTGGATCGACGGCATGCCGGCGGCGGCCAAGCAGTATGGCTTCCCGCCCAGCCGCAGCTTCACGCCGACGCGCTGGCTGCAGCATGGCGATGCGGTGACCGTGGGCAACCTGGTGCTCGACGTCATCCACTGTCCGGGCCATACGCCGGGCCATGTGGTGTTCTATCACGGGCCATCGAAGGCGGCGCTGGTGGGCGACGTGATCTTCCAGGGCTCGGTCGGCCGCACCGATTTTCCCAAGGGTAATGCGGCCGATCTGGTGCGCTCGATCCGCGAGCGGCTGTTCCCGCTCGGCGACGACATCACCTTCGTGCCGGGCCACGGGCCGTTCTCGACCTTCGGGCAGGAGCGCAGCAGCAATCCGTATGTGTCGGATCGCGCGCTGGGGATCGCCGGCTAGTCCATTATACCTAGGTTTGGTCCCGCCATATGCAGGTCCGATGGAGATGCGCAGCGCAGCACCCTACCTTTCGTGTGCATATCGAAAGGAACTGCCATGCGTTACCGGATTTTCGGCCAGACCGGCCTGCGAGTTTCCAGCTTTGCCCTCGGTACGGGCAATTTCGGCAAGGGCTGGGGCTATGGTTCCGACCGCGCCGAGGCGCAGGCGATCTACGCGCGCTACCGTGAAGCCGGCGGCAATTTCATCGATACAGCGGACCAGTACCAGTTCGGCCAGTCGGAAACGATGGTTGGCGAATTCATTGCTGCCGAGCGCGACGATGTCGTACTGACGACGAAATACTCACTCGGTGACAGCCCGGCGGCAGGTTTGCAACGCAGCGGCAACAGCCGCAAGGCGATGGTGCAGTCGGTGGAGGCCAGCCTGAAGAGGCTGAAGACCGACCGTTTGGATCTGCTCTGGGTGCATATGCCCGATGGCGTCACGCCGGTCGATGAAATTGCACGCAGCCTGGATGACCTGATCCGTGCGGGCAAGATTCTTTACGCCGGGTTGTCGGATTTTCCGGCCTGGCGCGTGGCTACGGCAGTGACGCTGGCGGAACTGCGCGGCTGGACGCCGGTTTCCGCCGTTCAGCTGGAATACAGCCTGGTCGAGCGTACGGCGGAGCGCGAATTGCTGCCGATGGCCGCGGCTTTCAATCTCGGCGTGGTCGGCTGGTCGCCGCTGGGGGGCGGGCTACTGACCGGCAAATACCGCAAGGGCGAGACCGGTCGCGCGCAGGGACTGGGGGCTGTGATCCATGCCGAAAGCGATGCACGCAAGACCGCGACGGTGGATGCGGTGCTGGCGGTGGCGCAGGAAACCGGTCATTCGGCTGGGCAGGTGGCGATTGCTTGGGTGCTGGGGAAGGGTACGCTGCCGATCCTCGGTCCACGCACGCTGGCGCAGCTCGACGACAATCTGGCAGCCTTTAATGTGACGCTGACGCCGGCGCAGATCGCCCGGCTGGACGAAGCCAGTGCCATCACGCTGGGTTTCCCCTTCGATGTGGTGGCGGGCACGGCCGGACCGCTCGCTGGCGGCAAACCCGAGTTGGTGGATGCACCAGTGCGGGCTGTGCGTTGAGCTAGGTGTTGTACTTCACCACGGTCTGGTCAATCGCGCCGAAGATCGACTGGCCCTTGCTGTCTGTCATTTCCATACGGACATGATCGCCAAACGACATGAATGGGGTCTTCGGCTTGCCGTCGGCAATGGTCTCGATCATGCGGATCTCGGCCAGGCAGGAGAAGCCCTTGCTGGCATCGCGGTTCGATACCGTGCCGCTGCCGACGATGCAGCCGGCGCGCAGACGCCGCGTCTTCGCTGCGTGCGCGACCAGATCGGCGAGGCTGAACTGCATGTCGGTGCCGGCGTCGGGTGCGCCGAACTGCTTGCCGTTCAGATGCGTCACCAGCGGGCGCATCACCTTGTTGTCTTTCCAGTCGCTGCCCAGTTCATCGGGCGTGACGGCGACCGGCGCGAAAGCCGTGGACGGCTTGCCGTGGAAGAAGCCGAAGCCCTTGGCCAGTTCGCCGGGGATCAGGTTGCGCAGACTGACATCGTTCACCAGCATCAGCAGGCGGATATGCTTTGCGGCCTCGGTGGATAAAGCACCCATCGGCACGTCGCCGGTGATGGCGGCGACCTCGCCCTCGAAATCGATGCCGTAAGATTCATCGGCCACTTCGATATCGGCGGTGGGGGCCAGGAAGTCGTCCGAGCCGCCCTGGTACATCAACGGGTCATGCAGGAATTCCGGCGGCATCACCGCATTGCGCGCCTTGCGCACCAGTTCGACATGATTGAGATAGGCCGAGCCGTCGCACCACTGATAGGCGCGCGGGAGCGGCGCATGCAGCTTCTGCGGATCGTAAGCAATCGCGCCGGTGGCCGTGCCGTTGTTCAGGGCCTCGTACCGCTCCTGCAGCTTCGGTGCCATCACCGCCCATGAGTCGAGCGCCATCTGCAGTGTGGGGCAGAGCCCATCCACCGGCAGCATGGTTTTCAGGTCGCGGCTGACGACGGTGAGGCGGCCGTCGCGGCCATGCCGCAGCGAGGCAAGTTTCATGGGTGGGTGTCTCCCTATATGAATTTTACATCGTCATTCCCGCGAAAGCGGGAATCCAGGCGGTGGAAAGACTGGGCTCCCGCTTTCGCGGGAGCGACGAGAAAACTACTCCGCCGCCTGCCTGAATCCGTCCGGATTCCAGCTCGCCGCATAGCCGGTGAATTCGATGCTGTCGGCCGCAGCGCCGACATCCAGCGCGTCGCGGGTATCCAGCATCACGGCGACCTCGTCGGTCTCTTTCTTGGCGGCTTTCGCACCGGCGGCGAAGGCCTTCGGATGCGGGCCATGGGTGAAGCCGCAGGGATGCAGGCTGATCATGCCGGGATGGATGTTGTCGCGGCTGAAGAAGCTGCCGCGGTGATAGAAGATCACCTCGTCATAGTCGTCGTTGTTGTGGAAGAACGGCACCTTCAGCGCTTCGGGGTCGGATTCAATCGGGCGCGGCACGAAGGTGCAGACCACAAACCGGCTGGCCAGGAAGGTGGTGTGCGCGCTGGGCGGCAGGTGATAGCGGTGGCTCATCAGCGGACGGATGTCGCGCCAGTTGAGCTTCACCGCGGTGAGATCGCCCTTCCAGCCCACCACATCCAGCGGGTTGAACGGATAGGTGACGGTGGAAAGCTGGCTGCGCCGCTTGATGACGATGCGCCAGGGCTTTTTCACCTGCTGCTGGGCGAGGAACGGTGTGTCCAGTTTGGGAATCTGCAGCACGCCGGGATCGAAGATCGCATGCGGCCCGACCAGACCCTTGTCGGGCAGGCGGTAGCTGTCGTTGGTGGCTTCAATGAGCAGGAACTTGCTCAGGCTCTTCGGCTCCAGGCGCCACATGGTGCCGCGCGGCAGCATGATGTAATCGCCTTCGCTGTAGGACAGCCGGCCGAAGTCGCAGTAGAGATCGCCGTCGCCGTCATGCACGAACAGCAGCTCGTCGCCGTCGCCGTTGCGCACCAGATGGTCCATCGGTGCCGTCATCGTCATATGGCGATACTGCACATGGGCGTTGGAAAGCAGTGTTTTGGCCTTCCATACACAATCGACGGTATCAGCGAATTTCGCCGTATCGAAGGCGCGGGGTTTGAGCGGGCCTTCCCAGTCGATCCAGCCGGTCGGCGGATTCTGGTGATAGAGATGCGCCGCCGGGCCGAAGAAGCCCTCCTTGCTCATCTCGCGCTCAAAGGTGCCGTCGGGGAGGGCGACATGGGCCTGCTTCGCGGCCGTGCCCTCGCTGTGGCTCATCGGTATCCAGTTCTTACCCATGGGCGTTTCCTCCTGGACCTGTTTTTTCTTAATTGGCCTTCAGCACGCCGCGGCGGATCTGGTCGAGTTCGATGGACTCGAACAGCGCCTTGAAGTTGCCTTCGCCGAAGCCGTCATTGCCCTTGCGCTGGATGATTTCGTAGAAAATGGGCCCGATGGCGTTCTCGGTGAAAATCTGCAGCAGCAGACCCTGACCCTTGGTCGGCGCGCCATCGATCAGGATTTGCAGCTCCTTCAGGCGGGCGACATCCTCGCCATGGCCGGGCAGACGCTCGTTGATCTGGTCGAAATAGGTGTCATTCGTCGACTGGAAGGGCAGGTCGCGGCCGCGCAGCGCACTGACGGTGCTGTAGATATCATCGGTGCCCATCGCCACATGCTGGATGCCTTCGCCGTGATAGGCCGTCAGGTATTCGGCGATCTGCGACTTGTCGTCGGAGCTTTCGTTGATCGGGATGCGGATCTTGCCGCAGGGGCTGGTCATCGCTTTCGACTTCAGGCCGGTCAGCTTGCCCTCGATGTCGAAATACTTGATCTCGCGGAAATTGAAGAGGCGTTCGTAGAAGCCGGCCCATTCGCCCATGCGGCCGCGATGCACGTTATGGGTCAGGTGATCGACATAGGTGAGGCCGACGCCTTTCGGGTTGCGGTCGACGCCCGGGATCGGCACGAAGTCGACGTCGTAGATGGTGCCGCGCTCGCCGTAGCGGTCGACCAGGTAGATCAGGCTGTCGCCGATGCCCTTGATGGCGGGGATGTTCAGCTCCATCGGGCCAGCATGGGCCTCGACGCCCCAGGCACCGAGTTCGACGGCGCGCTTGTAGGCTTTCGGCGCATCCTTCACGCGGAAAGCCATGGCGCAGATGGACGGGCCGTGGATGCGGGCAAAGCTCTGGGCGAAGCTGGCGGGCTCGGCATTGAGGATGAAGTTGACATCCCCCTGGCGATAAAGGGTCACGTTCTTTGAACGGTGCTTCGCCACCGCCTGGAAGCCCATGCGCTCGAACAGCGCGGCCAGCTTCTCGGGCTCGGGGGCGGCATATTCGATGAACTCGAAACCGTCGGTATTCATCGGGTTGTCGAACAGGTCGGCCATGGGGTAACTCCTCCCAGAGGACTGAATTGCGATTAGTCACAATATTAGTTACAATTGAAACTATATTCAAGGTCCCGAGGACCCGAAATGCCCAAAAGCCCGCTCGCGCTGGAGCGCTTCCTGCCTTACCGGCTGTCGGTGGTGACCAACCGCATCAGCGGCGCCCTGTCCCGTCATTATGCGGAGCGTTTCGGCATCAGCATTCCGGAATGGCGGGTGGTGGCGAATCTCGGCCGTTATCCGGGCCTGACCGCCAACGACGTGGTCGAGCGCTCGGCGATGGACAAGGTGACGGTCAGCCGCGCGGTGGCGGCGCTGGAAAGCAAGGGCCTGCTGGAGCGGGTGCGCGACGATGGCGACAAGCGCAAGTCGCGACTCACTTTGTCTAAAAAGGGCCTCACGGTGTACAGCGAGATCGCGCCGCTGGCGCTGGGCTTCGAGCGCGACCTGCTGACGGCCCTGACGGCGGACGAGGCGGCTCAGCTCGACCGCATCATCGACAAGCTGAATGCGAAGATGGATAAGGTGGACGTCGCCTAGTCCACGCTGGTCGGCGGGGCGACCTGCTGCTTCTGCTGCGCGGCGACCTTGGCCTCGAAGTTCTTCTTGCCGCGGCGATGCACGAAGAACAGCACGATGCCGACGACGGCAAAGATGCCCAGCATGATCAGGCCGAAATCCTTGGCGATATTGCCCAGCGCCGCCTCGAACATCACGCCGAGCAGGTAGCCCGCCCAGCTGAAGGCATTGGCCCAGAGGCCGGCCGCGACAAAGTTGAGCGCGGCGAAGCGCGGCCAGGAGATCATGCTCATGCCCATGGCCAGCGACGAAAAATTGCGCACGCCATAGATGAAGCGGAAGCTGAGGATGAAGCCGACATGGTATTTGTGCAGCATGTCGAGGGCGACGTTGACGCCGCCCTGCAGCTTGGGGAAGCGCTTGAGCAGGCGGTGGCCATACTGGCGGCCGACCCAGAAATAAAGCTGGTCGCCGCAGAAGCTGCCGAGCCAGGCGGCGGCAATCAGCCAGTACATGTGCAGCATGCCCTGGCTGGCAGCGGCACCGGCGAAGATCACAAAGGTCTCGCCTTCCAGGAAGGTCCAGACGAAGGTGATGATATAGAACCACTCACGGTAATCCGTGATCAGGCGGTCGATATCAAGGAGCGATGAAAACCAGACGCGGAATTCGGCAAAGAGCTGGATGAGTTCGTTCACGACCGCCCCGACAAGGTTTAAATCAGGCCGGCAAGCGGCGACGAAGGATCAGCATACAGTTTCTTCGGCATGCGGCCGGCCTGATAGGCGAGGCGGCCGGCTTCGATGGCCAGCTTCATCGCCCGGGCCATGCGGATCGGGTCCTTGGCTTCGGCAATCGCGGTGTTCATCAGCACGCCGTCGCAGCCCAGTTCCATGGCGATGGCGGCGTCCGACGCGGTGCCGACGCCGGCATCCACCAGCACCGGTACTTTCGCATTCTCGATGATGACGCGAATGCCGACCGGGTTCTGTACGCCCAGGCCCGAGCCGATCGGCGCGGCCAGCGGCATGATGGCGCAGGCGCCCAGCTCTTCCAGCTTCTTCGCCGCGATCGGGTCGTCGGCGCAGTAAACCATGACGTCGAAGCCCTCTTTCACGAGCAGCTTCGTCGCGGCCAGTGTGGCTTCCATGTCGGGGTAGAGGGTCTTCTGGTCGCCCAGCACTTCCAGCTTCACCAGTTTCCAGCCGCCGGCCTCGCGCGCCAGGCGCAGCGTGCGGACGGCGTCGTCGGCGGTGAAACAGCCGGCGGTGTTGGGCAGGTAGGTGTAGATCTTGGGATCGACGTAATCGACCAGCATCGGCTGGTTGCGGTCGGTGACATTCACGCGGCGCACGGCCACGGTGACGATCTCGGCGCCCGAGGCCTCGATGGCCAGCTTGGTCTGCTCGAAATCCTTGTATTTGCCAGTGCCGACCAGCAGGCGCGAGCGGAAACGCTTGCCCGCCACCTCGAAATAATCGTCCTGCTCCAGCGGCGCATTGCCGCCACCGATGAAATGCACGATCTCGATCTTGTCGCCGTCGTTGAGCGCGGTCGCGTCATAGGCCGAGCGCGGTACGATCTCGCGGTTCAGCTCGATGGCGATCTTGCGCGCATCCAGCTCCAGGGCACCCAGCAGCTGTGCCACGGTTGCCGCTGCCGCCATGTCGCGCATTTCGCCGTTAATCGTCAGACGCATGTTCTAAGGCTACCCTGCCAGCCTGTGCCATCCATTGGCCCATGCCGGACAGATGGGGTCCGCAGGGCGCGCCGACAATAGAGCGGGCGCTGACGGCGCGGCAACCCTTTCGATGGTCCAATAATCCCGACAAGGCTTTGTAACATAACGAGACTGCGGTAGAATCCGGCGCATTGGAGGGGGGCTATGCTGCTATATGGGTATTTCCGGTCCTCGGCCGCCTATCGGGTCCGGATCGCGCTCAATCTGAAAGGCCTGGCCTACGACCAGACCTTTATCCATCTGGCCAAGCTGGAGCAGCTGAAGGACAGCTTTGCTGCGATCAATCCGCAGAAGCTGCTGCCGGTGCTGGTCGGCGATGACGGCACCCAGATGACCCAGTCGCTGGCGATCATGGAATATCTGGAGGAAACCCATCCCGAACCGGCGCTGCTGCCGAAGGATCCGGCTGCCCGCGCCCGGGTGCGGGCCCTGGCGCTGGCGGTGGCCTGCGAAATCCATCCGATCAACAACCCCCGCGTGCTGCGCTACCTGACCGGCACGCTCGGCGTCTCGGAAGAGCAAAAGGACGCCTGGTATCGCCACTGGGTGGAAGATGGTCTGCAGGCGGTGGAAAAGCTGCTGGCGGCCAGCCCGGCCACCGGCCGCTTCTGCCATGGCGACACGCCGACCATGGCCGATATCTGCCTGGTGCCGCAGGTGGCCAACGGCCGCCGCTTCAAATGCGATTTCTCGGGCTGCCCGACCGTGATGCGGATCGAGGCGGCCTGCCAGACGCTGGAGGCCTTTGCCAGGGCCGCGCCGGCGCAGCAGCCGGATGCCGAATAGATGAGCGCGCCCGCCCCGCTGCGCCCCCGCGTCACGACCCGGCTGGTCCTGGCGGTGCTGGGGCTGGCCGGCCTGGCGGCGCAGGTCCTGCCGGCCGCGGCCCAGCAGGCGCCGGCCGTGGTGCGGATCGGCACCGGCGGTGAAAGCGGCACGTATTTTCCGGTCGGCAGTCTGATCGCCCGTGCGGTCAGCGAGACGCCGCTCGGCCCGGGCTGTGCGGCCGGGCAGGAGCGTGACGGCCGGTGTGGCGTGACCGGCCTGGTGGCGGTGGCGCAGACCTCGAATGGCTCGGTCGCCAATGCGACGGCCCTGCAGAACGGCGAGATCGAGATGGCGCTGGTGCAGGCCGATGTCGCCACCTGGGCTTATGGCTCGAAGGAGATTTATGCCAACCGGCCCTCGCAGGACCGGCTGCGCTTCGTTGCGCATCTGTATTCGGAAGCCATGCATGTGGTGGTGCGCCGCCAGGCCAATATCGGCCGCATCAACGATCTGCGCGGCCGCGCCGTGGCGCTGGACGAACCGGGCTCGGGCTCGCTGATCCATGTGCGCAACCTGCTTGGCGCTTACGCCCTGACCGAAAGCGACCTGCGCGCCTTCTACATCAAGCCCGACCTGGCCATCCCGCAGATGGCCGGCGGCCTGCTTGACGCCTTTTTCATCGTTGCCGGTTGGCCGGTGAAGTCGGTGGAGGATGCGCTGGCGACCGCAGGCGCCCGGCTGTTGCCGCTGGATGCAGCCCAGGTGCGCGGCGTGATGCAGCGCAATCCGTTCCTCAGCTTCGGCAGCATCCCGGCCGGCACCTATGCGGGCCAGCCGGAGATTCCGACCCTGATGGTCGGCGCGCAGCTGATTGCCCGCGCCGATCTGCCCGACGAGCTGATCGCCGGGTTCCTGGAGGCGCTGTGGAGCGAGCGCGGCCAGGCGATCCTGCGCAGCGGCCATCCGCGCGGGCAGGATATCCGTTTCCCGGCCGCCACCACCGGACGCAGTATCCCGCTGCATCCGGGCGCCGAGCGGTTTTACCGGGCGCGTGGCCTGCCGACGGGTTGATGATGAAATTCGTCTTCGGTCGGCAGCAGATTGCGGCGGTTATGATCCTGGTGGTGGCCGGCGTCCTCGGCATTGCCTTCTATATCCAGAATACGCTCACCACGGTGGCGCGCGACCTGCCGCTGACGCTGCTGGACCAGGAGCGCGATGCCGAAACCATGATCCGCGAGATCGGCAACCTGGTCTGGGCGGTGGAGGCCTGGCGGCGTGATCCGAGCGATGCATCGCGCAACCGCGTGGCGGTGTATCTCTATTCCACCCGCGCCCGTGCCGATGCGCTGCGCGCCAACTACAATCTCGACAATATGGTGGGAGCGGCCGGCATGCATGCCGTGGCCAATCCGGCGCTGCAGGATATCGCGCGCTGGTTCGAGCGCGGCGTACCGGGGCAGGAACCCAATTCGCCCGCCGTGATGGCGCTGATTCATGGCCGGGCGCAGGATGCCGCCAACCGGCTGCTGGGTCTGCTGGAACAGTCGCGCAGCACGGCGCGCGACATGCTGCTGACGCAGGAGCGCCGGCTCGACCGCTTTGCCGACGGCGTCGGCATCCTGACCGGTTTTGCAGTGCTGCTGGTGATCGGGCTGGTGCTGCTGCTGTTCCGCGAGCGCCGGGTGGTGGAACTGAAGGAGCAGGCCGAACTGGCGGCGCTGTCAGCGAAACGGGCAGCGGAAGAGGCCAACCGCGCCAAGTCGGAATTCCTCGCCAATATGAGCCATGAACTGCGCACGCCGCTCAATGCCATCATCGGCTTCTCGTCGATCATCCGCAACGAGATGCTGGGAGCGGTGAATGTGCCGCGCTATCGCGAATATGCCGGCGACATCCATGCCAGCGGCGAGCTGCTGCTGGCGATCATCAACGATATCCTCGACCTGTCGAAGGTGGAGGCCGGCAAGTTCGAGCTGGCCGAAGAAGATTTCGATGCCGACGAGATCATGACGGCGGCGACGCGCCTGGTGCGCGACAAGATCGAGCGCGGTCGCGTGGAGCTGAAAGTCGTGCCGCCGCAACGGCTGATCCAGCTGCATGCCGACCGCCGCGCGTTGTTGCAGGTGCTCATCAACCTGCTGGCCAACGCGATCAAGTTCACCGAATCCGGCCAGGTGACGCTGACCGGCGAATGCGTCGAAGGCGGCGGCTTTGCCTATGTGGTGACCGATACCGGCGTCGGCATGACGGCAGCGCAGATCAAGATCGCGCGGCAGCCGTTCGGCCAGATCCAGAATTCCCTCACCCGCGGCCAGTCCGGCACCGGCCTGGGGCTGCCGCTCAGCGAACGCCTGGTGCAGATGCATGACGGCTGGCTCGATATCCAGAGCACGCCGGGCGTGGGTACGAAGGTGACGGTGCATCTGCCGCCGGCCCGCGTGCACGACGGCTTCCAGATCGGCAGCGTGTAAGTGCCGGTCGTCAGCCACCCAGGGCGGTAAGCGCGTCGGGCAGATCCGAGAAATGGTCGATCAGGCGGTCGCCGCCCAGCTCGGCCGGCGGGATGGTGGTATAGCCGAAGCTGACCACCACGCAGGGCAGGCCGGCGGCTTTGGCGGCATTCACATCGTTGGCGGAGTCGCCCACCATCGCGGCCCAGGCGAAATCCTCGCCGAGCCTGTCCAGCGTGCCGCGGATATGGCCGGGATCGGGTTTGCGCACCAGCAGGCTGTCGCCGCCGACGATGGTGCCGAAGAACCCGATCAGGCCGAGCTGGTCGAGCAGGCTGCGGGAAAAGCCTTCGGGCTTGTTGGTGCACACGCCCAGCGCATAGCCCTGTTCGGACAGCTGGGCCAGGCAGGTGGTGACACCGGGGAAGGGACGGCTGGTATCGGCCAGATGGCGCTCGTAATAGATCATGAAATCCTTGAACGCCATCTCGAAGGCCGCAGGCTCCGGCATGCCGCCGCTGGCCTTGAAGCCTTTTTCCAGCAGGGCGCGTGCACCATCGCCCACCATGCTGCGCACCGCGTCCAGCCCGATCATCGCCCGCCCGGCGCGGTCCAGCGCATAGTCGGTTGCCGCCACCAGGTCAGGCGCGGTATCCACCAGTGTGCCGTCAAGGTCGAACAGAATGGCTTTCCGGGTCATGGTTTTTCCGCGGTTCGGGAGGCGTTACAATTGGTAAGACCTTGAAACAGACCGAAATTGGAATTTATTTCCGCTTTCCGACTGGACTGTGAGACAGTCCGCGCGGCAAAAAAGCCGGCGAATCACCGACCTTTTACACGGAACCCAAGCATGGCGAAACTGGCCACCGCCGTTGTCGTTCTGGCCGCAGGCCAGGGCACCCGCATGAAGTCGACGCTGCCCAAGGTGCTGCATCCGGTGGCCGGGCAGGCGATGCTGCGGCATGTGCTGGATACGGCGGCCACGCTGCAGCCCGAGCGTGTCGTCGTGGTGATCGGCAAGGGACATGACGCGGTGGCCGCGGCGGCCGCGCCGGCCAGTGTTGCTGTGCAGGATCCGCCGCGCGGCACCGGCCATGCGGTGATGGCCGCAATGCCGGCGCTGGAGGGCTTTGCCGGCGACGTGATCGTGCTCTATGGCGATACGCCGCTGCTGACGCCGGCGCTGCTGCAGAACCTGCTGGCGGCGCGGCGCGCGGCCCATGATCCCGCTGCTGTGATCACCGGCTTTCGCCCCGCCGATCCGGCCGCCTATGGCCGGCTGATCGTCAATGCCGACGGCCTGCTGGAAAAGATCGTCGAATACAAGAATGCAGATGCGGCCGAGCGCGCGGTGACGCTGTGCAATGCCGGCCTGCTGGCACTGGACGGTAAGCGCCTGCCGGCCCTGCTGGCGAAGCTGAGCGACAAGAATGCGCAGGGCGAATTCCTGCTGACCGATGTGGTCGAGCATGCCAATGCGGCGGGCTGGACCTGCGGCGTGGTGGAGGCCGATCCGGTCGAGGTGATGGGCATCAACAATCGCGCCGAGCTGAGTATCGCCGAAGCCGCGATGCAGCAGCGCCTGCGCCAGGCCGCGATGGCCGGCGGCGTGACCATGACCGCGCCGGAGACGGTGTTCCTGCGCACCGACACCGTGCTGGGACAGGATGTGGTGATCGAGCCCTATGTCGTCTTCGGCCCGAGCGTCAACATCGCCGACAGCGTGCTGATCCGCAGCCACAGCCATATCGAGGGCGCCAGCATTGCGTCGGGTGCGACGATCGGCCCATTCGCGCGCCTGCGGCCCGGGACCAGGATCGCGGCCGGGGCCCATATCGGCAATTTCGTCGAGATCAAGAATGCCAGCATCGAGGCCGGCGCCAAGGTCAATCACCTGACCTATATCGGCGACGCCCGCATCGGTGCGAAAGCCAATATCGGCGCCGGCACCATCACCTGCAATTACGACGGCTTCACCAAGGCGCATACCGATATCGGGGCCGGCGCCTTCATCGGCTCGAACTCGGCACTGGTGGCACCGGTGAAGATCGGCGACGGCGCCATGGTGGCGGCCGGCAGTGTGATCACCCGCGATGTGCCGGCCGATGCGATGAGCGTCGCGCGCGCGCGGCAGGAAGACAAGCCCGGCCTGGCCGCGAAGTTCCGCGCCATGAAGTCGGCCCTCAAGACTAAAAAGTAGGAGCAGCAGTATGTGTGGCATTGT
Source organism: Ferrovibrio sp. GW821-FHT12E11 (assembly GCF_058806975.1). Taxonomy (NCBI): domain Bacteria; kingdom Pseudomonadati; phylum Pseudomonadota; class Alphaproteobacteria; order Rhodospirillales; family Rhodospirillaceae; genus Ferrovibrio; species Ferrovibrio sp. GW821-FHT12E11. The sequence goes on along the minus strand of NZ_JBXAQG010000001.1, from coordinate 331,243 downwards.
GGGAGTGGTGGGGACGCGCAATGTCGTGCCGCTGCTGATCGACGGGCTGAAGCGCCTAGAATATCGCGGCTACGATTCCGCCGGCATCGCCACTCTGGTGCAGAGCGGCGCCATCGAACGGCGCCGTGCCGAGGGCAAGATCGTCAATCTGGAAGAGCGTCTGACCCAGCAGCCGCTGCAGGGGTTCATCGGCATCGCCCATACGCGCTGGGCCACCCATGGCGCACCCAACGAGGCCAATGCGCATCCGCATGCCACGGCGCGCGTGGCGCTGGTGCATAACGGCATCATCGAGAATTACCGCGAACTGGGCGAGGAACTGGTGGCCAAGGGCCACAGCTTCACCAGCCAGACCGATACCGAAGTGGCCCTGCACCTGATCGACCAGTATCTGGCCGAAGGCAACGATCCGGTTGCCGCGGTGCAGGCTGCGCTGAGCCGCCTACGCGGCGCCTTTGCGCTCGGCATCCTGTTCCATGGCAAGGAAGACCTGCTGATCGGCGCCCGTCGCGGCGCGCCGCTGGCCGTGGGCTTTGGCAATGGCGAGATGTATCTGGGCTCCGATGCCCTGGCGCTGGCGCCGCTGACCGACAGGATCGCCTATCTGGAAGAAGGCGACAGCGTGGTGCTGACCCGGGCTGGCGCGCAGTTCTACGATGCCGCCAATGCGAAGGTGGAGCGCGTGGTGAAGCCGACCGCGATCAGCGGCGCCATGATCGGCAAGGGCAACTACCGCCACTACATGCAGAAGGAAATCTACGAGCAGCCGGCGGTGATGGGCGACACCATCAATACCGTGGTCAGCCCGACCGACCGCCTGGTGCATCTGCCCGATCTCGGCCTCGATCTGGCCAAGATCACCCGCATCACCATCGTTGCCTGCGGCACGTCATATTACTCCGGCCTGGTGGCGAAATACTGGCTGGAGCGCTATGCGAAAATCAATGTCGAGGTCGATGTGGCTTCGGAATTCCGCTACCGCGAAGCCCCGGTCGATCCTGCCGGGCTGGCGATCTTTATCTCGCAGTCGGGCGAGACCGCCGATACGCTGGCCGCGCTGCGTTATGTGAAGCAGAATGGCGGCCGTACGCTGGTGATCGTCAATGTGCCGGAAAGCAGCATGGCGCGCGAAGCCGACGGCGTGCTGCCGACCAAGGCCGGCCCGGAAATCGGCGTCGCCTCGACCAAGGCCTTTACCTGCCAGCTGGTGACGCTGGCCGCCTTCACCCTGGCCATGGCGCAGGCCCGCAAATCCCTGCCGGCTGCCGATCTCGCCCGCATGATGGCGGCGCTGATGGAGGTGCCGGCCCAGGCGGCCGAGGTGCTCAACCACGACGATGCCCTGCATGCCCTGGCCGAGAAGATCATGGATGCGCGCGACGTGCTGTATATTGGCCGCGGTCCCTGCTATCCGCTGGCCATGGAAGGCGCGCTGAAGCTCAAGGAAATTTCCTATATCCATGCCGAAGGCTATGCGGCGGGCGAGCTGAAGCATGGTCCGATCGCGCTGATCGACGAAGTGGTGCCGGTGATCGTGATCGCGCCGAGCGACAGCCTGTTCGAGAAAACTATCTCCAACATGCAGGAGGTGATGGCGCGCGGCGGCAAGGTAATTTTCATGTCGGACAGGAAGGGCTTCGCCCATATCGACGAGCGCACCTTCGCCACCGTCGAACTGCCCGAGGTCGATCCCTTTGTGGCGCCGATCCTCTATGCCATTCCGGTGCAGCTGCTGGCCTATCATGTCGCCGTGCTGAAAGGCACCGATGTCGATCAGCCGCGCAACCTGGCCAAATCCGTAACCGTAGAGTGAGCTGAATGAGTGTCCGCGACCGGGGCCTGCTGCCCTATGACCTGAGCATCTGTGGCGTTGCCGAGCTGGAACAGTTTGCCGGCAACGTGACGCATATCCTCGGTATCCTCGATCCCGGCACGCCGCAGCCGGACGGCTATGTGCATCACCCGCAGGCGCTGCGCGATGAATTCCGCTTCTACGATATCGTCACCGAGGCGGCCGGCCGCACCCTGCCGACCGAGCATGACGTGGCCGCCATCCTGAAGGTGGGCGAGAAGCTGGCGGCGCAGCCGGTGAAGCATCTGCTGGTGCATTGCTATGCCGGCGTCTCGCGTTCGACCGCTTCGGCCGTCGCCCTGATGGCCCAGCGCAATCCGGGCCGCGCGGCCGATATCTTTGCCGCCCTGGGCGATATCCGTCCCAAGGCCTGGCCCAATACGGTGATGATCGGTCATGCCGACCGCCTGCTCGGACTGGGCGGCACGCTTGTCGAAGCGCTCCGCCTGCACCACATTGCGGTGGCTCACCGCTATCCTGAGGTCCGCACCCTGATCTCCAGCGTCGGCCGTGGGCATGAACTGCCTGCCGAATACGCTGCCGAAGGACCGGACCCGCATGACCCAGTATGATTTCGACCTCTTTGTGATCGGCGGCGGTTCCGGCGGTGTGCGCGCCGGGCGTATCTCCGGCGGCTATGGCGCGCGTGTTGGCGTGGCCGAGGAATACCGCTATGGCGGCACCTGCGTGATCCGCGGCTGCGTGCCGAAGAAGCTGCTGGTCTACGGTTCGGAATATGCCCATGCCTTCGCGGATGCCGCCGGCTTCGGCTGGACGGTGCCGGAGCCGAGCTTCGACTGGGCGACGATGATCGCCAACAAGGACAAGGAAATCGCCCGGCTCGAAGGCATCTACCGTAAGCTGTTCGAGAATGCCGGCGCAAAAACCTTCGACGGCCGCGCCACGCTCAAAGACGCCCATACCGTGGTGATCGGCGACAAGACAGTGACGGCCGACAAGATACTGATCGCCACCGGCGGCCATCCGGTCAGGCCGGCGATCCCGGGCGCCGAGCTGATGATCAGCTCGAACGAGGCTTTCCATCTGAAAGACCAGCCGAAGCGCATCGCGGTGGTCGGCGGCGGCTATATCGCGCTGGAATTCGCCGGCATCTTCAACGGCTTTGGCTCGGCCGTCACCGTGCTCTATCGCGGCGACCAGATCCTGCGCGGCTTCGACGACGATATCCGCAACCATCTGGCCGGCGAGCTGGTCAAGAGCGGTATCGACCTGAAGCTGAAAACCGACGTGACGAAGGTTGAGAAGGCGGGCGCCGCCCTGCTGGTGCATCTGACCGATGGCAGCACGCTGGAGGTCGATGCCGTGATGGCCGCCACCGGCCGCAAGCCCAATACCGACGGCCTCGGCCTGGAGGCCATCGGCGTGAAGACCGATGCCGATGGCGCCGTGGTGGTGAACGAATATTCGCGCACCAGCGTGGAGAATATCTATGCCGTGGGTGACGTCACCAACCGCATCAACCTGACGCCGGTGGCGATCCGCGAGGGTCATTGCTTTGCCGATACAGTGTTCGGCAACAAGCCGCGTTCGCCCGATCATGCCGATGTGCCGGCCGCCGTGTTCAGCCAGCCGCCGGTGGGCACGGTCGGTTTGAGCGAGGCCGACGCCCGCAAGCAGTATGGCGACGTCGATATCTACCGCACCAGTTTCAAGCCGCTGCGCGCCACCGTCTCGGGTGGCCAGGAGCGCGTGATGATGAAGCTGGTGGTGGATGCGAAATCCGACCGCGTGATCGGTGCCCATATGGTGGGCGAGAGCGCCGGCGAGATCCTGCAGGGCATTGCCATTGCCATCAAGGCGAAGGCGACCAAGGCCGATTTCGACGCCACCATCGGCATCCACCCGACGGCGGCGGAAGAATTTGTCACCATGCGCGAGAAGGTGAAAGCCTGAGATGGCAGCCGGGCCGCGCACCGATGCGAAGATCACCCTGATCCTCGGCGGTGCGCGCTCGGGCAAGTCGCGGCTGGCCGAGCAGCTGGCCGCCGAACGCCAGGGGCCGCTGGTCTATATCGCCACAGCCGATGCCTGGGATGACGAGATGCGCCAGCGCATCGCCGAGCATGTCGCGCGGCGCGGGCCGCGCTGGCAGACCGTGGAAGCGCCGCTGGAGATCGGCCTGCCTGTGGATGCCGGCGCCGTGCTGGTCGACTGCCTGACCCTGTGGTTGTCAAACCTGATGCATGCCGGCCGCGATATAGCGGCCGAGACCGAGCGGCTGATCGGGGCACTGAAGGCGGCGCGCTGTCCGGTGCTGCTGGTCTCCAACGAGGTCGGCCTCGGCATCGTGCCGGAGAATAAACTCGCACGTGACTTCCGCGACCATCAGGGCCGGCTCAACCAGGCCATCGCTGCGGCGGCGGATCATGTGATCTTCACCGCCGCCGGCCTGCCGCTGGTCCTGAAATGACGGCACGCGCGCTCATGTTCCAGGGCACCGGCTCCGATGTGGGCAAGTCGGTGCTCTGCGCCGGCGTGATCCGGGCGCTGGTCCGGCGCGGCCATCGCGTGCTGCCGTTCAAGCCGCAGAACATGTCGAACAATGCCGCCGTCACCGCCGATGGCGGCGAGATCGGCCGGGCGCAGGCGCTGCAGGCGCGCGCCGCCAATGTGCCGACCAGCGTGCATATGAATCCCGTGCTGCTCAAACCCCAGGGCGACCGCACCAGCCAGATTATCGTGCAGGGCAGGATCTATGCGCAGAGCGATGCGCGCGGCTATTTAAGCCGCAAGGCCGAACTCTGGCCCTTCGTCGCCGAAAGCTTCGCTAGGCTGCAGGCCGAGGTCGATTTCGTCATCGTCGAGGGCGCCGGCTCGCCGGCTGAGGTGAATCTGCGCGCCAACGATATCGCCAATATGGGATTCGCCACGCGGGCCGGTGTGCCCGTGGTGCTGGTGGGCGATATCGACCGTGGCGGCGTGATCGCCTCGCTGGTCGGCACGGCGGCGCTGCTGGAGCCGGAAGAGAAGGCGCTGGTTGCCGGCTATGTGATCAACAAGTTCCGCGGCGATGCCAGCCTGTTCGACGAGGGCCTGCAGGTCATCACGCAGCGTACGGGCTGGCGCAGTTTCGGCGTGCTGCCGCATCTGGCCGAAGTCAGTCGCCTGCCGGCGGAAGACGCGCTGGGGCTGGATAACGCCGAGGCCGGCGCCGGGGATACCGTGATCGCCGTGCCGCGGCTGAAGCATATCGCCAATTTCGACGACTTCGATCCGCTGCGACAGGAGCCGGGCGTGCGCCTGGTCTTCGTGCCGCCGGGCCAGCCGCTGCCGGCCGATGCGGCGCTGGTCATCCTGCCCGGCTCGAAGGCCACCATCGCCGATCTGAAATATCTGCGCGAACAGGGCTGGGATGGCGATCTGACCGCACATCTGCGGCGCGGCGGCCGCGTGCTGGGCATCTGCGGCGGCTACCAGATGCTGGGCCGCAGCATCAGCGATCCATCCGGCATCGAGGGTGCGCCGGAAGCGATCGAGGGCCTCGGCCTGCTGCAGGTCGATACCGTGCTGACCGATGCCAAGACCTTGATCGAGACCCGCGGCTTCGAACGCTTCACCGGCGAAGCCGTGCAGGGTTACGAGATGCATGTGGGCAATACAGCGGGTCCGGACACCGCACGGCCGTTGCTGCGCCTGCAGGGCCGTCATGACGGCGCCGCCGCGCTGGATGGCCGCATCGCCGGCTGTTACCTGCATGGCCTGTTCGGCAGCGATGCCTTCCGTGCCGCCTATCTGTCGCAGCTTACCGGGCGCTCTGTGGCGACGGGCGATTACGAGGCCGGCGTGGATGCGGCGCTGGATGCGCTGGCCGAAGCTGTCGAGCGGCATCTCGACATGGATGCGCTGATCAAAGCAGCGCGCTGACCAGGGCTGCGCCGAACAGCAGCGCCACGGCGATGCGATACAGATGCAGGCCACGGCGGATATCGCCGGCCACGGCCTCGGCGCGGCCATCACCCATCCAGTGATCCTCGACCCAGGTTTCGCCATAGCGGCGCGGCCCGGCCAGTTTCAGGCCGAGTGCGCCGGCCATGGCGGCTTCCGGCCAGCCGGCATTGGGCGAGCGGTGCCGGCCCGCATCGCGTTCCACGGCCTTGAAGGCCCCGGCGGCGCTGGCGTTCGGCAGCAGCGCGGCAGCCACAATCAGCAGCAGGGCGCTGAGCCGCGAGGCGGGCAGGTTGACCAGATCGTCCAGCCGGGCCGCCGCCCAGCCGAAGGCGCGATACCGTTCGCTCTTGTGGCCGATCATGCTGTCGGCGGTGTTGAGCGCCTTGTAGAGCGCGATGCCGGGCAGGCCGCCGACCAGCAGCCAGAAGGCCGGCGCCACCACGCCATCGGAAAAATTCTCGGCCAGACTTTCCAGCGCGGCGCGACTGACGCCGTGTTCGTCCAGGCTGTCGGGGTCGCGGCCGACGATCATCGCCACCGCCTTGCGGCCGCCGGCAAGGCCGTCGAGCTCCAGGCCGCGTCGCACGGCGGCCACATGGTCGTGCAGGTTGCGCGCCGCCAGCAGGCTGGCGCAGAGCGCGGCTTCCAGCAGCCAGCCCCAGGGCAGGCTGCGCAGGGCGGCGCTGACTGCCATGGCAATTACGGCGGTCGCCAGCAGCACCAGAAGCAGGGCGGCAGCACCGGCCAGCCGCCGCCAGCCATCGCTGCGCAGCGGACTGTTCAGGTTGCGCTCCAGCAGGCCGATCAGGCCGCCGATCCAGCTGACCGGATGGCCAATGACGCGATGGAACGCGGCCGGCCAGCCGATCAGGGCTTCCAGACCGAGCGCAACGACCAGGAGCCAGAGGTTGATTGCTGCAGGCTGCACCGTACAATCGCCCTTCGTTGATGAGATCAGGCGTTTCAGATGAGGTCACCATGGGCGAGGTCCCGCCGAGCCGTCAACCTGCCGCGCCTGTCGTTTCCGGGCCTGTCCATGGCGGCGACCTCAGTGCGCTGCGCGCCACACCGGATGCCTTCGCCGGCGACTGGCTCGATCTCAGCACCGGTATCAATCCGGTGCCGTATCCCCTGCCGGCATTGTCGCCCGATGCCTGGACGCGGCTGCCGGCCCGCGCGGCGCTGGCCGATCTGCTGGAGGCGGCGCGTCAGGCCTATGGCTGCAATACCGAACGTGCCGGCATTGTCGCCGTGCCCGGCACCCAGGCGGCAATCCAGTGGCTGCCGCGACTGTTCGCACCGGCGCGGGTCAGCGTGCTGGGGCCGACTTATGGCGAACATGCCCATGCCTGGCAGCAGAACGGCCATGCGGTCACCGAGATCGACGGCATCCCCGGTACGCTGAGCGGCACCGATATTCTGGTCGTGGTGAACCCGAACAATCCCGACGGTCGCGCCATCGGCGCGCAGATGCTGCAGCGCTGGCATACCGAACTGAGCGCGCGCGGCGGCTGGCTGATCGTGGATGAAGCCTTTGCCGATGTGGTGCCGGAGCTCTCGCTGGCGCCACTGGCCGGCATCCCGAACCTGCTGATCCTGCGCTCGTTCGGCAAATTCTTCGGCCTGGCCGGACTCAGGCTCGGTTTCGTGCTGGGCGATCCCGAGGTGCTGGCCGTACTTGATGCCGCCATCGGTCCCTGGGCGGTCAGCGGGCCGGCCCTGGAAATCGGCGCTGCGGCGCTCCGCGATACGCAATGGCAAGCCGCGATGCGCGACGAATTGCGGGCGCGCAGCCGCCGCTTCGACCAGGGCATGCGCGACCGCGGCATTCATGTGCTGGGCGGCATTTCCCTCTATCGCCTGGCCAAGCTGCAGGATGCCGCCGCCTTTGCCGTGGCCCTGCAGGGCCAGGGCATCCATGTGCGCCTGTTCGACTACCAGGCGCACTGGGTGCGGTTTGGCCTGCCCGGCGATGAGAGTGAATTCTGGCGCCGGCTTGATCTGGCGCTGAAGGATTTTCCGCTGACTTAAGCCACTCGGGCCTTGTCCTTCGCGGCAGAAGTCTCGCGCACCGGGGGCAGACCGAACAGCCGGCCGTATTCGCGAGTGAACTGCGACACGCTTTCATAGCCGACCGTGAAGGCCGCATGGCTGGCGCTGATGCCTTCCGACAGCATCAGCCGTCGCGCCTCGATCAGGCGGAGCTGCTTCTGAAATTGCAGCGGCGAGAGCGAAGTCACCGCGCGGAAATGCTGGTGGAAAGACGAGGGGCTCATGCCTGCGACATCCGCCAGCCGCTCGACCGGCAGACGTTGGCTGTATTCCGCACGCATGATCGCCACAGCGCGGGCTACGCGCTGCACATGGCCATCGGGCCAGCCCAGTCGGCGGATCGCGGAGCCATGCTTGCCGGCCAGCAGCCAGTAATGCATCTCGCGCACGAGTTGGGTCTGCAGCACCGGCACGGATGCGGGTCGCTCCAGCAGCTTCAGCAGCCGCAGCGCCGCATCGGCCACTTCCGTATCGGTTGGCTCCACGCGCACGGGCGCATGATCGGCGTCGCCTGTGGCGGCCTTCATTTCCACGGCCAGCTCGGCGATCACCGGCAGATCGAGATCCAGCACCAGCGACAGATAGGGCGTGGCGATGCTGGCGCGGGTGATCTGGCTGACGGTCGGGACATCGGCGGTGATCAGCAATGAATCGCCGGCGCTGAAAGCGAAGCCCTGTTTGCCCATGGTGACATGCTTGCTGCCCTGCAGGACGAGACAGACCAGCGGACGCGAGATCGCGTAGTCGAGCGCGCTGGGCCCGGCGGCGCGCACCAGGAACAGGTTCGGGATCGGCGTCCGTGCGATGCCCTGCGCATCGGCATGGGCTTCGGCATAGCGGCGGGCGAGATCGAACAAGGCGGTCATGGGGAAAGCCTAGCCGCTTGCGGCCCAGGGCGCACGAGGTTTTGGAGGATTAGGCAAAGAACCGCGAGCTTCCGGCAACAAAGCCCAGTTTTCCGGGCCGATATTCGGGGCGTCCCAAGCACTTTCCCCCCAACCCAGGAGGCAACCATGACCAAGATCGCTCTCGTTACCGGCGCCAGCCGCGGCCTCGGCCGAAATACCGCGCTGAGCATCGCCCGCCGCGGCGGCGACGTCATCCTCACCTATCAGAGCCGCAGCGCCGATGCCGAAGCCGTCGTTGCCGAAATCAAGGCGCTGGGCCGCAAGGCTGTCGCCTTTCAGCTCGACAGCGGCAATGTCGCCGCCTTTACGCCCTTCGTCGAAAAGCTGCGCACGGCCCTGCGCACGATCTGGGGCCGCGAGAGCTTTGACCATCTGGTGAACAATGCCGGCCATGGCGACTACGCCCTGATCGCCGACACCACAGAGGCGCAGTTTGATGGCCTGCTGAATGTGCATTTCAAGGGTGTCTTCTTCCTGACCCAGGCGTTGCTGCCGCTGATCGCCGATGGTGGCCGCATCGTCAATCTCTCCTCGGGCCTGACGCGCATGTCCTATCCCGGTTATGCCGCCTATGCAGCCGTGAAAGGCGCCATCGAAGTGCTGAGCGTGTATCTGGCCAAGGAGCTGGGGGCACGCGGCATCGCGGTGAATACCGTGGCGCCGGGTGCGATCGAAACCGATTTCGGTGGCGGCGCCGTGCGCGACAACCCGGAGATCAACAAGGTCTTCGCCGGCATGACGGCGCTCGGCCGCGCCGGCCTGCCCGATGATATCGGTCCGATGATCGCCAATCTGCTGTCGGAGGACAATCGCTGGATCAACGCGCAGCGGATCGAAGTCTCTGGTGGCCAGCTCATCTGAGGCGGGCGAGCGGAGGGCCGGGTGCTGGCGGAAGCGTCTCTGCCAGCGCCTGGGCCGCTCCGGTCCCTGTTCAGTCCCTGGCGAGGCTGCGCTTGTGCAGCAGGCTGGCGGCAATGACCAGCAGGGTCACCGCGGCGATCATGATGGTGGAGATCGCGTTGATCTCGGGCGAGATGCCTAAACGCACGGCGCTGTAAACCTTGATCGGCAGCGTCGTGGCCCCCGGCCCGTTCACGAAAGAGGCGATCACCACATCGTCGACCGACAGCGTGAACGCCAGCAGCCAGCCAGCGGCCAGGGCCGGCGCGATGCCAGGTACGGTGACCAGCAGGAAAGCCTGCACGGGACCGGCGCCGAGATCGCGGGCGGCCGCTTCCAGGTCGGGATTCAGCGTCACCAGCCGCGACTGCACGATCACCAGCACGAAGGCGGCGCCGAAGGTGGCATGAGCAATCGTCACCGTGAGCAGGCCGCGCTCGACATCCAGCGCCACGAACAGCAGCAGCAGGCTGACGCCGAGGATGACCTCCGGCAGCACCATCGGCGCCAGCATCATGGCGCCAAACAGACCGCGGCCGGGGAAGCGGCCAAGCCGGGTCAGCGCCAGCGCGCCGGCCGTGCCAATGATGGTGGCGAGCGTCGCTGACAGCGCGCCGATGCGCAAGCTGAACAGCGCCGCGTCCAGATAGGCGGGATTGGAAAACAGCGTCTCGTACCAGTGCAGCGACCAGCCGCCCCAGACCGTGACCAGCCGCGAGGCGTTGAAGGAAAAGATCACCACCAGCAGGATCGGCAGGTAGAGGAAAGCCAGGCCGAGGCCGAGCGCCGTGAGATGGATGCCGCCAAAGCGCTGCATCAGTGTGCCGCCCCCTTGTCGTCGGCGAGTTCCACCTTCTGCAGCCACAGGGCTGGCGCCAGCAGCAGGGCGGTGAGCAGCACGGCGATCGCCGAGGCCATGGTCCAGTCGCGGTTGGAGAAGAATTCGGTCCAGATGGTCTGGCCCAGCATGATGGTGCCCGATCCGCCCAACAGGTCGGGGATGACGAACTCGCCCATGGTGGGAATGAAGACAAGCAGCCCCGCCGCGATCAGGCCGGGGCGGGCCAGCGGCACGGTGACCAGCCAGAAGGCCTTCAGGGGCGAAGCGCCGAGATCGATGGCGGCTTCGGCCAGCTGGCGCGGCTGACCATGCAGGCTGGCATAGATCGGCAGGATGGCAAAGGGCAGGTAGCTGTAGGTCATGCCGATGATGATGCCGAAGCCGGTATTGATCATCACCAGCGGCTGGTCGATCAGCCCGAGCCAGAGCAGGGCGGCATTGATCAGGCCTTCAGGTTTCAGCAGCGCGATCCAGGCATAGACGCGGATCAGCAGCGAGGTCCAGAAGGGCAGCACGATGAGGGTGAGCAGCGGCGGCTGCCAGCGCTCTGCCGCGCGATCGACGGCACGGGCGATGCCCAGGCCCAGCACCAGGCAGAAGACGGTCGACAGGCCGGCATAGAGCAGGCTGTTGCCGAAGGCGCGCAGATAAAGTGCATCCTTGAAGATCAGGGCGTAATTGCCCAATTGTGCGTTCCAGACGCCATCCTCGATCAGCGGCGTATAGGGCGGCTGGGCCAGCAGAGGTTCGGCGAAGCTGATCTTCAGTACCAGCAGCAGCGGGATGGCGACCAGCGCCAGCAGCCACAGGCCGGGCAGGGCAAGCAGGGCGAGGCGGCGCCGGCTCACAGGCTGTCCCGCAACGGGATCAACGCATCGGCATCCCAGCTCAGCCACACGCTCTGGTCCAGTTCCAGCAACGGCTCGTGAATGGCATTGAGCTGCGAGGCCTTGATGATCCGACCATCGGCCAGCGTCACGTCCACCGTGGTCATGTCGCCGATATAGTCGATATCGGTGATCGTGCCGGTCGCGGTATTCGGCCCGGCGGGCAATGCTTCGCGGGCAATCTCGATCTGCTCCAGGCGCAGCGCCAGCAGCTGCCGGCCGCCGGTGCGGCCTTCGGGGCGGAAGCGCAGGTCGAGGCTGCCGCTCTTCGCCGCGCCATCGGCCGAGACGATCTCGGCCTCGAACAGGTTGGTCTCGGCCATCAGGCTGGCGACGAAGCGGTCCACCGGGCGGTCGTAGATGGTGCGCGGCTGGTCGATCTGACGGATGCGGCCATGATCCATCACGGCGATACGGTCGGCCAGCGCCATGGCTTCGTCATTGTCATGGGTGACGAAGACGAAGGCGATGCCGGTCTGGCGGTTCAGCTTGCGCAGCTCGGCCTGGGTCTGCTGGCGCAGGCGCTTGTCCAGTGCGCCGAGCGGTTCATCCAGCAGCAGCAGGCGCGGCCGCTTCACCAGCGCGCGCGCCAGGGCCACGCGCTGCTGCTGGCCACCGGACAGCTGATGCGGCTTGCGTTTCGCAAAGCCGGCGATTTCGAGCATCGCCATGGCCTCGCTGACGCGGGTTTCGATCTCGGACTTCGGCAGGCCGTCGCGGCGCAGGCCGAAGGCGACATTGTCGGCGACGCTCAGATGCGGAAACAGCGCATAGGACTGGAACATCATGTTCACCGGCCGCCTGTGCGGCGGCAGCGCCGTGATGTCGGCGCCATCCAGCAGGATGCGGCCGGCATCGGGCACTTCCAGTCCGGCGATCATGCGCAGCAGGGTCGACTTGCCACAGCCGCTGGGGCCAAGCAGCACCAGGGACTCTCCCGGCGCAACGCTCAGGTCGAGGGCATCGACTGCCGTTTCGTCGCCATAGGATTTACTGACGCCCTCGACCTGCAACAGACTCATGCGGTCAGTTGCCGCCCTTGATGCGGGTCCAGATGCGGGTCAGCAGGCGCTGTTCGGCCTGGTTGAAGGGCTGCACGGTATAAAGCGACTTGATGACATCGGCCGGCGGGAAGACATCCTTGTCGGCCATGGCTTCCTTGTCGACCAGCGAGAGCGAGGCGGGCACGGCATTGGGATACTGCACGGCATTGGTGATCTTCGCGATCACCTTGGGCTGCAGGATGTAATTGATGAAGGCATGGGCGTTGTCGGGGTTGGGCGCATCGGCCGGCATCACCATCACGTCGAACCACTGCTGCGCACCTTCGCGCGGCAACAGGTACTGGACCTTCACACCCTTCTTGGCTTCTTCCGCGCGTGTCCGCGCCTGCAGGATGTCGCCGGAGAATCCGTAGACCAGGCAGGCATCGCCGTTGGCGAGGTCGTTGATGTATTGCGAGGAGTGGAACTTGCGGATGAAAGGCCGGACCTTCAGCAGCGCCGCTTCGGCCTTGGCGAGGCTGGCGGCGTCTTTCGCATTGGGATCGAGGCCGAGATATTTCAGCGCGGCGGTCATCAGCTCGTCCGGCGCATCCAGCACCATCACGCCGCAATCGGCGAATTTCGACACGATCTCCGGATCGAACAGCATCTTCAGCGAATAGGCCGGCGGATTGGCCATGCGCTGCTTGATCTTGTCGGGGTTCAGGCCGATGCCGCTGGTGCCCCAGAGATAGATGGCAGCGTGTGCGTTGCCGGGATCGAATTTCGCCAGCCGCTCCATCAGGGCGGGATCGAGGTTTTTCAGGTTCGGGATCTTCGCCTTGTCGAGCGGGCGCAGCAGCTTCGCCTGCACCTGGCGCGCCATGTAGTATTGCGTCGGCACCACGATGTCGTAGCCGGTCTTGCCGGCCAGCAGTTTGCTCTCCAGCGTGTCGTTGCTGTCATAGACGTCGTAACGGACCTTGATGCCGGTCGCGGCCTCGAAATCCTTCAGTACCTGCGGATCCACGTAATCCGACCAGTTATAGACGTTGACCACCTTGTCCTGGGCCCAGGCGATGTTCTGGGCGGGCAGGGCAAGGGCAAGCACGGAAAAGGCCAGAATGGCGGCAAGGCGCATGATGGAAGTCCCCCGGAGTCAGTGACCGGATTATGACAATCCGTCCCCGCAGCGGCAATCCCGGGGCAAGCTGTCCCGGACTGTGGATTGTCATCGACCTGTCACGACTGTCTCCGACTTATCCCCAGGCTTTCATCGCCCTGTCATCGAATCGCGATGGAATAGGGAATCGGTGATTCGGCCGGAAGGGCCGGTTTAGGGAGAGAGATCACGCAATGCGCATTCTGATCGTTTCCGATGCATGGCACCCCCAGGTCAATGGCGTGGTGCGCACGCTGACCAAGACCCGTGAGATCCTGGAAAAGCGCGGCTATCTGGTCGAGGTGATCGGGCCGGAGCAATTCCGCCGCATCCCGTGCCCGACCTACCCGGAGATCGAGCTGGCTATCCTGCCATACCGCAAGCTGGTGCGGCTGATCGAGGTCTTTGCCCCGGACGCCATCCATATCGCCACCGAGGGTCCGCTGGGCATGGCGGCGCGCAAATACTGCAAGCGCAACGACCTAATCTTCACCACCGCCTATCACACCAAATTCCCCGAATACGTCCATGAGCGCAGCGGCCTGCCGCTCAGCTGGAGCTATGCCTTCATGCGCTGGTTCCACAATGGCGGCGCCGGCGTGATGGTGGCGACCGACAGTCTGGCCCAGAGCCTGACCGAGCATGGCTTCAAGAACCTGCGCACCTGGTCGCGCGGCGTGGATGTCGAACGCTTCAAGCCGCGGCCGAAGGACATCCTCGATCTGCCCCGACCGATCTATCTCTATGCCGGCCGCGTCGTGGTCGACAAGAATATCGAGGCCTTCCTGAAACTGAAGCTCGACGGCACCAAGCTGGTGGTCGGCATCGGCCCCGACCTGGAAGGCTATCGCGCCAAGTATCCGGAAGCGGTCTTCGCCGGTTATCTGGAGAACGGCCATCTGGCCAGCTATTTTTCGGCCGCCGATGTCTTCGTCTTCCCCAGCCTGACCGACACCTTCGGTCTGGTGCTGCTGGAAGCCATGGCATCGGGCGTGCCGGTGGCGGCCTATCCGGTCACCGGGCCGATCGACATCGTCGGTCCGCATCCGGAGGTCGGCTGCCTCGACGAGGATTTGGCGGTGGCGATCAAGGGGGCGCTGGGCAAGTCGCCCGAGGCCTGCCGCGCGCTGGCGCTGCAGTATTCCTGGGATGCCTGCACCGACCAGTTCCTGAAAAACCTGGCGCCGCTGCGCAAGCCCCTGCCGGACCAGCAGGCGACCACGACGGCGGCCAGCCGGGCCGCCTGAGGGTCCGTCTCTCTTTTTTGGAAATATTCCAGATAGAGAGACCGTCAGCATGCGGCGCTAATCCTGCGGGATTAGTTTGCGTGCATTGCATACAAGAGTCTGCTGTTCACGCAGATTTCATGCGGTGTTTCGGCGAGTCTCTCGCAAAAACGGCCTTGATCGGAAACGCCTCCGCCCCTATGGGTTAGCCGCGCGCGAGCCCAGGGGGATGTCATGCCGCATCTGACCGCCCGGAATTCTTCAGCCCTGCTTGAGAAGCTGTACATGACCGTCGTCGACGACGGCGCGCTGAAACCGTTTCTCAGCGAGTTGGCGCTGGCCTATGACGCCAGCCTGGCCACGGTCGCGACCATGGACGGCCACTCCCGCCACGATCACCTCCGCATCTCCAGCGCCGTCGATCCGCAGCAGGGCGCCAGCACGGTGCCCGGCTATTACGCGGCGCTCAGCCCCTTCCGTCCGGTGATGCTGCAGAAGCAGAATTACGGCCGCGTCATGACCTCGAGCCAGATCGTCGATCCCGAGCGGCGCGCGCGTGACGCCTTCATCAATGAATTCCTCAAGCCGGACGGCCATGAATACCTGGTCACTGGCATCTTCGGCGAGGGCGAGGGGCGGCATAATTATTTCGTGCTCAATCGCGGCGGCAGCCATGGCGAGTTCGACACCGATGCGGTCGCCGGCCTGGAAGACCTGGTGCCGCATTTCCGTACCATGCTGCGCATTCGCAACCGCATGATCGCGCGTGACCGCCACATCGATGTCATCCGCATGTCCGCGGACCAGCGCGGCGACGGTCTGGTGCTGCTGGATCGCCGCGGCAAGGTGCAGGTGATGAATGCGCAGGCCGAGGCCCTGCTGGGCGATGCGGATGGCCTGAGCCTGACGGATAGCCTGCTGCGGGCAGCGCTGCCCGAGGATGACGGCCTGCTGCAGCAGGCCATTCACCGTCTGCTGCAATCGGTTGCAGCGGGCGAGATGGAGCCTGCTGTATCGCTGGCGGTGCGTCGCCCGTCCGGCGCGCAGGCCTGGCGGGTGCATGTCATGCCGCTGGCGCTGCGCAAATTCCTCTTCGCTGGCGATGAAGTCGATCTGGCGGTGCAGATTGTCGGGCCGCCAGCAACGGTGACAACGGTGGACGAGACCATGGCCGAGCAGTTCGGTCTCAGCCGCGCCGAAATCCGCGTCGCCACCCATCTGGCCGCCGGCGTGCCGCCGAAGCGGATCGCCGATATGCTGGGAAACAGCATAAACACCATCAAGGTGCATCGGCGGAACCTCTACAGGAAGCTGGGTGTCAGCCGGCATTTCGATCTCGTGCGCTTGTTCGGCGGCAAGCCCTGAGCGCCGGGCCGGCGGAATAATCGCCGCTGCGCCTTGAATACGCCCCGCGGGCTTCGTTAGGCTTCACTCATATATCAGTATGAGGGAGGGGCCATATGGCCGTCGAAATCGTCCAGACCATCGCCATGATGCCGGCCGTGCAGCAGGTGCTGGATCGCGACTATGTCGTGCACAAGCTGTGGGAAGCCAAGGATCGTGACGCGCTGCTCAAGCAGGTGGCGCCCACTGTGCGCGGCATCGTCACCTCGGCAAGCTCGGGCGTGAACAGGGCACTGATGGAAGCCCTGCCCAAGGTTGAAGTGATTTCCAGTTTCGGCGTCGGCTATGATCCGATCGATATCGGCGCCGCGAAAGAGCGCGGCATCATCGTCGCCAACACGCCTGATGTGCTGACCGAATGCGTGGCCGATACCGCGATGTCGCTGACGCTGGCGATGATGCGCCGTATCCCGCAGGCCGATCAGTTCGTGCGCCAGGGCAAATGGCCGACCGACAAATTCCCGCTCACCGAGAAGCTGGGCGGCAAGGTGATGGGCGTTCTGGGGCTGGGCCGGATCGGCCAGGCGATTGCAAGGCGCGCCGAGGCTTTCGGCGTCGAGATCGCCTATTTCGGCCCGCGCAAGAAGGCCGATATTGCGTACAAGTATTACGACAACCTCGTCGCCATGGCGAAGGAGGTCGATATCCTGATGATCGCCTGCCCGGGCGGCAAGGAAACCCATGGCATCGTGAACCAGGCGGTGATCGATGTGCTGGGACCGAAAAGCTATGTCGTCAATATCGCGCGTGGCAGCGTGGTGGACGAGCCGGCGCTGGTGAAGGCGCTGGTCGACGGCAAGCTGGCGGGCGCCGGCCTCGATGTCTTTGTCGACGAGCCGAATGTGCCGTCGGCGCTGTGGAAGCTGGATAATGTGGCACTGGCGCCGCATATCGGTTCGGCCACGCATCAGACGCGTCAGGCCATGGGCGATCTGGTGCTGAAGAATCTGGCCGCGCATTTCGCCGGCAAGCCGGTGATCGCGCGCGTGGTCTGAATTTTCGAAGGATAGCCGTTTGCGGCAGCCCCGGTGCAGACCGGGGCTGTTTGCGTTTCAGGCGCTAGATGTCGGTATCGGTTTTGCTGCCGCTGGTCAGGCGGGTCTTGCCGCTCATGATCTTGTGCAGCAGTTCCATCGCCATCATCTTGACGCCGTGATCGACAATGCGGCGCTGTTCGTCCAGATGGGTCTGCACGGCCGAGCCGCCCTTGCCGCTACGCGCCACGGTCTCGGCGCTGTCCAGCGGCACGGTCTCCAGGCCGGTGGCATTGTTTTCCAGCTTGCGGGTGAAAAAGGCATAGATATCGCCCAGCGAGCGCGCCTTGCCATCGGGCGTGTAGAACACCCCCTGGTTGGCAGACGCGGCTTCCGGCAGCAGGGCGGCGCCGCTCTGCGCCGGATTGTCCTTCAGGCCAGAGAGGAATTTGGTGGCGCCGCTGGCGCCGAGGAAATGGCCGAGATAGAGATCGACCTTCTTCACATCGACGCCGAATTCGCGCGACAGGATCTGCTGGTTGCTGCGGGCATATTCCGCCGCCATCACCGAGGCGACGCGCGGATCGTCACGTAAAGACAGGATGTCGCGGCGGGCCTCGGCATCGCTGACACGCGGGCGGCCATCGCTGCCGGTGGAAATCTGCTGCGCTTCGCTGGCGAGGCCGTGTTTGGCGCCGTGGTCGCGCACGGTTTCCAGCCAGGTGCTTTCGATGAACTGGAACAGGCCGCGCGCCGAACTGGTCTTGGCCTGGGCATCGGCCTTGAAGCCGCTTTCCTGTCCGGCCTGCGCCACCAGATAGGCGAAGTCGACGCCGGTGCGGCTGCTGGCCTGCTTCATGGTGTTGAGCAGCTCGTAGCTCACCTTATGGCCGCCGATGCGATAGCTATCGGCGGTGGCGGCGGGCGGGAAGGGCGTGACAGGAGGCATGCGCTGAACCTGATAAGAGCAGTGTTTCCTTTAGCCGGCGCGCGGCAAAGATTCCGTTAACAACCGCGTCATAAGGTATCCCCTTGTTACAATTCGGGTTTTCAGGCAAACAGAACGCATGATCGAGCAGCTGTCGGCCAATATGGCGACTGTGGACTGGGCGGCCAACGGACCCTGGCTGGCCCTGCTGCTGATTCTGCTCAGTGGCATCGGCCTGCCGGCGGCCGGTTATGCCCTGTTTGACCGCTGGGCGGCGCGCCGCCTGCGCATCGATACCATCGCACTGGCCACCCGCTATGGCGGCTTCATGAATTCCTGGGCGGTGTTCGGCCGCCATGCCGGCGAATACCGCGATCTGCGGCCGCTGTTCCCTGAGGCGCAGGCGGCCGAACTGGCGCGCTTCCATGACGGCACCGCCTGCATCGCCGCGCGGTTCCGCACCGAGACGGCAGCCCAGTCTGCGGCCGAGCAGCGCTTCGCCAGCTTTGCCGCCGCCGGGGTGGAATATGCCGATGCCGGCGTCTCGTTCCAGACCGGCGGCGCCGGCGAGAAGAAACGCGGCTATGCCAAGGGCCAGTGGCTGGTGATCGGCGATACGCTGTTTGCCTTCTATGGCCCCGACAGTCCGGCGCTGGCGCGGCGGCGTCAGGCGATCCCGGCCCTGCGCGCCCGCCGCTTTCCCGGACCGCTGCGCATGCTGCACAGCCGCGGCGGTCATAGCGCGCTGGCGGGTTTATGGATTTTGCTGCATGTGCTGGTGGCCGGTCAGTGGCTGGAGCACAGCGCGCTGCGCGTCGGCGAGGGCGCGCCGGTGCCGGCCAGCGAACTGCGTCTGCGCCTGATCGGGCTGGATAACCGCAACCTGCGTCTCAGCACGATCCGCAAACCGGACGGCCTGACCATTGCCGGCCGCAGCGACGACCTGCGGCAGCAGGATCTTGGCCTGTTGGCCGGCCGCGACTGGATCACCGGCGTCGATCTCGTCATCGATCTCGAACGCAGCGTCGTCAAGGTGTTGCCGCTGGTCGGCCGCAGTCCGCCGCCCGAACGCCTGGGCGAGGCGCCGTCGCCACCCGAGCGCTGGCGCAACAACGGCCTGCTGCTCGACGACAACGATCCGCTGCTGCTGGCCGTGCGCGATGCGGTCGTGGCGGCCGGCTGGGACTGGCAGCCGGTGTTGTGGCCAAGCCTGCCCCGGTTGCGTCCGGGCTGGCTGCAGTGGGCATGGCCTCGTTCCGACGGCTGACTTATAGTTGCCTCCACGTATACGGAGGAAGCCATGCCCAAAGGCTACAAGGCCATGCTCGATGAAGCACTGGCCGAGATCGTCACGCTGACGCCGGAACAGGCGGCGGCCGAGCGGACCAGGCCCGATGTCGTCTTTGTCGATATTCGCGATCCGCGCGAGCTGGAGCGCGATGGCGCCATTCCCGATGCGCTGCATGCCACGCGCGGCATGCTGGAATTCTGGATCGATCCGGAAAGCCCGTATCACAAGCCGGTCTTCGCAGAAGACAAGCGCTTCATCTTCTTCTGCGCCGGCGGCCTGCGTTCGGCGCTGGCGACCAAGACGGCGAAGGATATGGGGCTGCAGAAGATCGCTCATATCGATGGCGGCTTCAGCGCCTGGAAAAAAGCCGGCCTGCCCACCATCGAATGGAAGCCGAGGAGCAAGGCATGAGCGGCGGTCCTCTCTCGGGTCTGAAGGTGATCGAGATGCCGGCCATCGGCCCGGTGCCGTTCTGCGGCATGCTGCTGGCCGATCTGGGCGCCGATGTGCTGCGCATCGACCGCACCGGCGATGTCGATCTCGGCCTGCCGATCGAGCCGAAATACGAACTGCTCGGCCGTGGCAAACGCTCGCTGGCGCTCGACCTGAAAGACCCGAAAGCCATCGCGCTGGTGCTCGATCTCTTCGGCAAGGCCGATGTGGTGATCGAGGGTTTTCGCCCTGGTGTGATGGAACGCCTCGGGCTCGGGCCCGATGTGGCGCAGCAGCGCAATCCGAAGCTGGTCTATGGCCGCATGACCGGCTGGGGCCAGGATGGGCCGCTGGCCATGGCCGCCGGCCATGACATCAACTACATCGCGCTCACCGGCGCCCTCCATGCCATCGGGCATAAGGATGGCAAGCCGGTGCCGCCGCTCAATCTGGTCGGCGATTTCGGCGGTGGTTCGCTCTATCTGGCCATGGGCGTGCTCGCGGCGCTGTTCGAGCGCCACCAGTCCGGCAAAGGCCAGGTGGTGGATGCTGCCATGGTGGATGGCGCGGCCTCGCTGATGACCATGTTCTTCGGCATGAAGGGCGGCGGCCTGTGGAGCGATGTGCGCGGCGCCAACATGCTGGATACCGGCGCGCCCTGGTACGACACCTACGAATGCCGCGACGGCGGCTTTGTCGCCATCGGCTCCATCGAGGGCAAGTTCTATGCAGATCTGGTCAAGGTGCTGGGGCTCGATCCGGCGACGCTGCCGAAACAGCATGACCGCAAACGCTGGTCGTCTTTACGCGCCGCCTTCGCCGCCACCTTCCGCACCAAAACGCGGGACGAATGGTGCGCGCTGATGGAGGGCAGCGATATCTGCTTCGCCCCGGTGCTGAGTCTGGAGGAAGCGCCGCGTCATGCCCATATGGCGGCGCGCCAGACCTTCGTGTCGCCCGATGACGTGGTGCAGCCGGCGCCGGCGCCCCGCTTCTCGCGCACGCCGGGCGCCATCCGCGCCAAGCCGCCGTCGCGCGGCGAGGGTGGGGAGACGGCGCTGAAAGACTGGGGCGTCGCCTGATGCCGCGTCTGGCGAACAAGGTGGCGCTGATCACCGGCGCGGCATCCGGTTTCGGTCTGGCGACGGCGAAACTGTTTGTTGCCGAAGGCGCGCGCGTCATCCTCACCGACCGTAACGCCGAAGGTGCAGCAGCAGCAGCAGCACTGGGCCCTGCTGCGCGCTTCCGCAGCCTCGATGTCACGCAGGAAGACCAGTGGCAGGCGGCGATTGCCGATGTGGCGGTGCAGGAAGGCCG
Source organism: Ferrovibrio sp. GW821-FHT12E11 (assembly GCF_058806975.1). Taxonomy (NCBI): domain Bacteria; kingdom Pseudomonadati; phylum Pseudomonadota; class Alphaproteobacteria; order Rhodospirillales; family Rhodospirillaceae; genus Ferrovibrio; species Ferrovibrio sp. GW821-FHT12E11. The sequence continues at coordinate 310,177 of NZ_JBXAQG010000001.1, read as the reverse complement.
GCTCGATATCCTGGTCAACAATGCCGGCATCGGCCTGTTCCGCAACGTGACGGAGATGACGCTGGCGGAATGGCGCCTGGTGCAGGCGGTGAATTCCGACGGGGTTTTCCTAGGCTGCAAGCATGCCGTGCCGCTAATGCGCGACAAAAGTGGCGGCGGCTCGATTGTCAATGTCGCATCGGTTGCCGGCAAGACCGGCGCGCCGGACATGACCGCCTACTGCGCCTCGAAGGGCGCGGTGACACTGTTCACCAAGGCGCTAGCGATGGAGGCGGCCTATGGCCGCTGGAATATCCGCGTCAATTCCGTGCACCCAGCCTATGTCGCCACCGCGCTGGTGGAGGCGCATATCGCCCAGGCCGAGGATCCGGTGAAGGCGCGCCGCTTCCTCGAACGCCTGCAGCCGGTCGGCCGCATGGGCACGGTGGAAGAGGTGGCGCATGCCATCCTGTATCTTGCCAGCGATGAGGCGAGCTTCGTTACCGGTTCGGAACTGATGGTCGACGGTGGCCTCACCGCGCAGTAGCCTTTTCTTCTTTTTGATTGAGCAAGCGAACAGGAGTATCGCATGGATTTCGGTATCAAGGGGCGTAACGCGCTGGTCTGCGCTGCCAGCAAGGGGCTGGGCTTCGGTTCGGCGCTGGCGCTGGCCAAGGAGGGCGTGCATGTCACCATCACCGCCCGTGGCGCCGAGACCCTGGAAGCGGCCGCGAAGAAAATCCGCGAGGCCGCGCCGGATGTCAGCGTGAAGACGGTGGCCGGCGACATCACCACGGTTGAAGGCCGCGAGCAGGCGCTGGCCACAGCCGGCGAGATCGACATCCTGGTCAACAATGCCGGCGGGCCGCCGCCGGGCGATTTCCGCGACTGGGACCGCGAGCACTGGATCAAGGCGCTGGATGCCAACATGATTACCCCGATCCTGCTGGCCAAGGCGGTGATCGACAAGATGGCGGCGCGCCAGTTCGGCCGCATCGTCAACATCACCTCCAGTTCGGTGAAGGCGCCGATCCCGATCCTCGGCCTCTCCAACGGCGCGCGCTCGGGCCTGCATGGCTTCATTGCCGGCTTGTCGCGCCAGGTGGCGAAGGACGGCATCACCATCAACAACCTGCTGCCTGGCCGCTTCCTGACCGACCGCCTGCGCGTGACTATGAACAAGGGCGGCGCGCTGCAGGGCGAGGCGCTGGACGCCGAGATCGCCAAGCAGGCCACCACCGTACCGGCCGGCCGCTTCGGCACGGCGGAGGAATTCGGCCAGGTCTGCGCCTTCCTCTGCTCGGTGCCGGCGGCCTACATGACCGGCCAAAATGTGCTGCTCGACGGTGGCAATTATCCCGGCAGTTTCTGACGCACTCATCGTCACCCCGGGCTTGACCCGGGGTCCCATTCCCAACGGCACGAAAACAAATGGGATCCCCGCTTTCGCGGGGATGACGTCAGCGAGCAGGGGGCTTCGGCCCCCTTTCTTTTGTTCTTGTCATAATTAGACCAGTCTATATAATTACGTCATGCCCAAAGCCGCTACCCTTGCCCGCAAGCGCCCCGCCACCACCCGCGACCGCTTTGTCGTGATGACGGCGAAACTGATGTCGCGGCGTGGCTATGCCGGAGTGGGGCTGAACGAGATCGTCGAGAAAAGCGGTGCTCCGAAGGGGTCGCTCTACCATTACTTCCCCGAAGGCAAGGAACAGCTTGCCGCCGCCGCCGTCACCTGGGCCTCCGACTGCTTCCTCGCCACCCTGACGGCCGAGATCGAACAGGCCGGTTCGGCCGCCGCCGCGATCCTGGCGCTCAGCGTCAAGATTGCCGGCTGGATGGAAGAGTCCGGCTTCAAGGACGGCTCGCCGCTCACCATCGTCGCGGTCGAGACCGGCGCCTTTGTCGAGCCGCTGCGGCTGGCCTGCCAGACCGGTTACCAGGCCTGGGCCGACCTGCTGGCCGACCAGTTGCGCCGCGACGGCAAGCCGGCGAAAGAGGCCAGCGACCTGGCGCTCTGGGCCGTGGCCTCGCTGGAAGGCGCCATCGTGCTGGCGCGCACCCAGCATTCCGCCGAACCGCTGCGCCGCATCGGCAAACTGCTGCACCGGAGTTTCAGATGAGCGAAGACGACACCCCGAAGCTGCTGCTGACGCGCGAGCGACTGGAGCATGTGATTGCCATCAGCACCTTCACCAGCTGGGTCGGCACCCGGGTGCTGGAGCTGGAGCCCGGCCGGGTCAAGGTGGAGGTCGATGTGCGCAAGGAGATGAAGCAGCATCATGGCTTCGTCCATGGCGCCATCATCGGCTATATGGCCGATACGGTCTGCGCCTGGGCCGCCGCCTCGGTGGTCGGCGATGTGGTGACGTCGGAATACAAACTCAACCTGCTGGCGCCGGCGCTGGGCGACAAGCTCACCGCCATCGGCACGGTGGTGAAGGCCGGCAAGCGCCAGGCGGTGACGCGCGCCGATGTCTTCATCGTGGCGGACGGTGTCGAGAAGATCGTCGGCACCGCCCTGGCCACGATTGCCCGGGTTTAGGCTTTACGCCTTCTCCACCGGATGCGCGGCGCGGAAACCGACCTGCAGCCGGTTCCACACATTGATCGCGCCGATCAGCAGCGTGAGCTGCACCTGTTCGGCTTCGGTGAAGGCGGCCTTGACCAGAGCGTAATCTGAATCCGGCGCGCCGGTCTCGGCGACCCGGGTGAGGGATTCCGTCCAGGCCAGCGCCGCCCGTTCGCGGTCGTTGTACAGCGGCGATTCCCGCCAGGCGTTCAGCATATAGAGCCGCATCTCGGTCTCGCCATGCTTGCGGGCATCGGTGGCGTGCATGTGGATGCAGAAGGCGCAGCCGTTGATCTGCGAGGCGCGCAGCTTCACCAGTTCGCGCAGGCCCTGTTCCAGGCTGCTGCTGTTGAAGCTGGCCTCCAGGGCCATCATGGCCTTGAGGCCTTCGGGGATGGATTTGAAGGGGGAGTTCAGGCGGGGTGTCATTGTCGTTTCTCCGTGGCGTGCACCATGCACGCTTCACTCCCATAGACGGGACAGGCCCAGCCGCTGTGACAGGCCACGCGGATATTCTCCGCCATGATCGGCCGGTTGTCCCGTTTCCGCCGGGGCAGGCCGGAAATGACGGTTTCGTGGAAGGGGTTATGGCCCTCCCAAAGCCGTTGTGCCCCTCTGCGAGCGGCGTTACACTCCATCGCTTTCCAGTGCCAAGAGGCCTGAATTTATGAGCTGGGAAGCCGAGATCGCCGAGCTACGGCGACGCGAAGAGATGGCCCGCCAGATGGGCGGGGCCGACAAGATCAAGCGCCAGCATGACGGTGGCAAGCTGACGGTGCGCGAGCGCATCGACCAGCTGCTCGACCCCGGTTCCTTCCATGAGGTTGGCGCCATTGCCGGCCGCGCGCGCTATGACGCCACCGGCCAGCTCCAGGAGTTCAGCCCGACCAATTTCGTTTTCGGGCGCGGCAGGATCGACAGCCGGCCCGTGGTCGTGGGCGGCGACGATTTCACCGTGCGTGGCGGTGCAGCCGATGCCTCGATCTGGCAGAAGCAGGTGCATGCCGAGCAGATGGCGCTCGAGCTGCGCATCCCGATGGTGCGCCTGGTGGATGGCACCGGCGGCGGCGGTTCGGTCAAGTCGCTGGAGATGGAAGGCCGCACCTACGTGCCGCTGATGCCGGGCTGGGAACATCTGGTCGCCAATCTCTCGACCGTGCCGGTGGTCGCCCTGGCGCTGGGTTCGGTCGCCGGCCTGGGTGCCGCCCGTGCCGTCAGCAGCCATTTCTCGGTGATGGTCGAGGGCATCTCGCAGATGTTCATCGCCGGGCCTCCTGTTGTGGCGCGCACCGGCGTGATCATGACCAAGGAAGAACTCGGCGGCGTCGACATCCACACCCGCGCCGGAGCGGTCGATCTGGCCGTGGCCAGTGAGGCCGAAGCTTTCGAGGCGGCGCGGCGCTTCCTGTCCTACCTGCCGCCGTCGGTCCATGAGTTGCCGGCGCGCGTGACGCCGACCGACGATGTGAACCGTCGCGAAGAGAAACTGATCGCCACCATTCCGCGCGACCGCCGCCGCGTCTACAAGATCCGCGAAATCCTCGACTCCGTCGTCGACGATGGCAGCTTCTTCGAGATGGGCCGCATGTACGGCCGCTCGGTGGTGACGGGTCTGGCGCGTCTCGATGGCTGGCCGGTCGCCATTCTCGCCAGCGATCCCTACCATTATGGCGGCGGCTGGACCGCCGATGCCGCCCACAAGATCACGCGCTTTGTCGATCTGGCCGAGACCTTCCATCTGCCGGTGGTGCATTTTGTCGATATCCCGGGCTTCCTGATCGGCCCGGAAGCCGAGCAGAGCGGCACCATCCGCCATGGCGCCCGTGCGCTCGCCGCCGTCTATCAGGCCAGCGTGCCCTGGTGTTCGATCATCCTGCGCAAGGCCTTCGGTGTTGCCGGCGCCGGCCATTCCAATCACACGCGCCTGCGCTACCGTTATGCCTGGCCGTCCGGCGACTGGGGCAGCCTGCCGCTGGAAGGCGGCATCGAGGCGGCCTATCGCGCCGACCTGGAAAAGGCCGAGGATCCGGCCGCACTGCTGAAAGACATCGAAGAGCGCCTCAATCAGGTGCGTTCGCCGTTCCGCACGGCGGAGGCCTTCCTGGTGGAAGAGATCATCGATCCGCGCGACACGCGGCCGCTGCTCTGTGAATTCGCCAACCTCGCCGCACCTTTGCGCAAAACCGGACCATCCACCTTCGGGTACAGACCATGAGCACCACCGAGATTCCGAATATCCCCAACGAGAAGAAGCCGGCACCGAAATCCATCGTGCTGACCTCGCATCCCAACAGCTCGGCCGGCAGCAAGCCGCTGTCGGTGGAATGGGGCGCCGCCGATCCGCAACAGCGCGGGCCCATCGTGGCGACCTTGAAGAATCCGGGTGGCAAGAATGCCGTCGGCACCCATTCGGGCGCCTATTCGCTCTATCGTGCGCTGGCCGTGGCATCGGGCCAGCTCAAGGCCGAGCACAAGCCCGATCTCACCAACACCGCACCGGCCGAGCCGCTTGGCCCGTTCCCGCAATGGGCCGATCCGGAAAAGATCGTCTCGCTCGATCCCTGGGGCCATATCACCAGCCAGGTCTTTGCCGAGCAGATCAAGGCCGGCTGGGATATCCGCCCGACCATCGCGGTGACCAAGGCGCATATCAACATGCCTGAGTTGCACGATGCCGTGCGCGCCGGCCGTATCAAGCCTGACGGTCATATCCTCGCCAGCAACGGCGATGTGAAGGTGACCAAGGTGGCGGTCGAGCCGGTCTGGTATCTGCCCGGCGTGGCCAAGCGCTTCAACATCAGCGAAACCGAATTGCGCCGAGGCCTATTCGAGCAGACCGGCGGCATGTTCCCCGAGCTGGTGACGCGTTCCGATCTCAAGGTCTTCCTGCCGCCCATCGGCGGCATGACCATCTATCTGTTCGGCGATGTGTCGAAGCTGGGCAAGCCGGCCACCAAGATCGCCTGCCGCATCCATGACGAATGCAACGGCTCGGATGTCTTCGGCTCGGATATCTGCACTTGCAGGCCCTACCTCGCGCATGGCATCGAAGTCTGCATCGAAGAGGCCCAGCAGGGCGGCGTCGGCGTCATCGTCTATAACCGCAAGGAAGGCCGCGCGCTGGGCGAAGTCACCAAGTTCCTGGTCTACAACGCGCGCAAGCGCCAGGAATCCGGCGACCGTGCCGAGACCTATTTCCAGCGCACCGAATGCGTCGCCGGGGTGCAGGACATGCGCTTCCAGGAGCTGATGCCCGATGTGCTGCATTGGCTGGGCATCAGCCGCATCGACCGACTGGTGTCGATGAGCAATATGAAATACGACCCCATTGTCGCCAGCGGCATCCAGGTGGTGGAGCGCGTGCCGATCCCGGACGAGTTGATTCCCGCCGATGCCCGGGTCGAGATGGATGCCAAGAAGGCGGCCGGCTATTTCACCGACAAGGTGCCGGACGAAGACGAACTGAAAAAGGCCAAAGGCCGCGGTCTCGAGGAGTAAACCTGGTGAGTAACCTGAACGATCCGGCACAGGCGGTGGCCTGGCTGCGGACGCCGAAGGCGATCCGTGAACGCTGCCATGCCCTGTTCAACCTGGCCGAACGCGAGGCCCTGCCGAATTTCAGCCTGCATCTGGATAAGCTGGAGCCCGCCGCCGATTACGTGGCGCAGGTGATCCGCGAGAATTATCCGACGCTGGCCATTCCCTATCATGCGCGCTGGCGGCATTTCGCCGCCGGGGGCGTCAATCGCTGGCGTGATCTGGAGGCGACGTTGAAGGGCGCCGATACCGACGAGATCGCCCGCATCCGTTTCGATCTCTGCGTCACCAGCGTGCTGCTCGATGCCGGCGCCGGGCCGGGCTGGTCCTATGACGAGACCGGCCATGGCAAGGTCGCGCGCTCCGAAGGCCTGGCAGTGGCCAGCCTGCATGCCTTCCGCGCCGGGCTGTTCTCCGGCGACAAGGCGCAGCCGTTGCGCGCCGACGCCGCCGGGCTTTCTCCCTTGGCCCCGAATGCCATCGCCCATGCCTTCCAGGTCTCGGATGCCAACCCGCTGGTCGGCGTGGAAGGCCGTGCGGCGCTGATGCGCAATCTCGGCCAGGCGCTGAAAAGCCGGCCCGACCTGTTCGGCCCGCAGGCCCGCATCGGCGGGCTCTACGATTACCTGAAAGCCCATGCGGTGACAGACGGCAAGCTGCCGGCAGCCGCCATCCTGGCCGCCGTGCTGGAAGGTCTGGGCCCGATCTGGCCCTCGCGCATGACCATCGACGGCGCCAATCTGGGCGATGTCTGGCGTCATCGCGGCCTGATGAGCGGCGATCTCACCTCCGGCCTGATCCCGTTCCACAAGCTGTCGCAATGGCTGACCTACTCGCTGGTAGAAATCTTCGAGGATGCCGGCATCGTGGTCAGCGGGCTGGACGATCTCACCGGCCTGCCGGAATACCGCAACGGTGGCCTGTTCATCGATCTGGGCGTGCTCAGCGTGCGCCACGACGCGCTGAAGAAATATCCGATCCCGGTCGAGGACGAGGCGGTGGTGGAATGGCGCGCGTTGACGCTGGCGCTGCTCGACCAGATCGCCGATCCGGTGCGCGCCCGTCTGGGCAAGACGGCGGCCGAGATGCCGCTGGCCCGCATCCTGGAAGGCGGCACCTGGGCGGCCGGGCGCAAGATCGCCAGGGAGAAGCGACCCGATGGCGGCCCGCCGCTGACAGTGGCCAGCGACGGCACGGTTTTCTAGGATTTCATTTTTCGGGGGAGAGTAGACGATGAATGCGTTTCCCAATGCCACGGTCGTCCAGCATCCGCTGGTGCAGCACAAGCTCACGCTCCTGCGCCGCAAGGAGGTCTCGACGGCCGAGTTCCGCCGCCTGGTGCGCGAGCTGAGCCTGCTGCTCTGCTACGAGGTCACCCGCGACCTGCCCATGGAGAAGGTCGATATCGAGACGCCGCTGGAGCATATGAAGGCGCCGCTGCTCTCGGGCAAGAAGCTGTGCTTTGTGCCGATCCTGCGCGCTGGCAACGGCATCCTCGACGGCATGCTGGATCTGGTGCCGTCGGCCCGCGTCGGCCATGTCGGCCTCTACCGCGACCCGGAGACCCTGGTGCCGGTGGAGTATTACCTGAAGCTGCCGGAAGACGTGCGCGAGCGCCTGGTGATCGTGGTTGATCCGATGCTGGCAACGGGTCATTCGGCTGCCGCCGCTGTCACCCGCCTGAAAGAGGCCGGCGCCAGCCAGATCAAGTTCGTCTGCCTGCTCACCGTGCCGGAAGGCCTGCGGGTGATGCAGGACAATCATCCTGATGTGCCGGTCTTCACCTGCGCCATCGACCGCCAGCTCGACGAACACGGCTATATCCGCCCGGGCCTGGGCGATGCCGGCGACCGGATCTACGGCACCAAATAGGGTTACGCCGCCGCCGGCGTCGCCGGCCCGCGGATGACCAGACAGCCGTCATAGACCTGCGCATCGACGGCGAAGACGCGGCGCAGCAGCTCGCTGTTCAGCACAGCTTGCGGCCGGTCCAGCGCCTCTATGCGGCCGCGGTTCAGCACCAGCACGCGGTCGCTGTAGCGATAGGCCAGCCCCAGATCGTGCAGCACGGTGACGACGGCCACGCCGCGGGCGGCCAGGTCGCGCGCCAGCGCCAGCACCGCATGGGCATGGGCAAGGTCCAGGCTGGCGGTGGGTTCGTCCAGCAGCAGCACGGGCGCAGCCCCGCTGAAATCCAGCTGCGCGATCACGCGGGCCAGCTGCACGCGCTGCTGTTCGCCGCCTGACAGCGTGCCATAGGAGCGGTCGGCCAGATGCAGGATGTCGGCGGCGCGCAGCGCCTGTTCGACGGCAGCCGCATCGGCGGCGGCCGTGCTGGTCTCGCGGAACGGCATGCGGCCCAGCGCCACCACGGCGCGCACCGGCAGAGCAAAGGCCAATTTGGAGGCTTGCGGCATCACGGCGCGACGACAGGCCAGCGCCAAAGGCGTCCAGCCGGAGAGCGGCGTGCCGTCCAGGCGGATGGTGCCGGCGCTCGGTGCCAGATCGCCCGCCATGGCCGAGAGCAGCGTGGTCTTGCCGGCGCCGTTGGGACCGACGATGGCCAGCAGTTCGCCGGCCGCGAGATCGAAAGACACGCCGTCCAGCAGGCGGCGGGTCGGTTTTTCGACGGTGACGGTGTCCACCTGCAGGCTCATGCGGCGAACTCCCCGCGGGCCCGCCACAGCAGGCTGAGGAAGACCGGCGCGCCGATCAGGCAGGTGAGCAGGCCGAGCGGCAGCTCGGCCGGGGCGACGATGATGCGCGCGATCAGGTCCGCACCGATCAGCAGGGCCGCGCCCAGGATGGCGCAGAGCGGCAGCAGGCGACCATGCTGTGGCCCGGCGACCAGGCGGACCACATGCGGCACCAGCAGACCGACGAAGCCGACGGTGCCGCTGACCGCGACAGCGCCGCCGACGGCCAGCGCCGTGCACAGGCAGGCCAGGCGCTTGACCCGTTCGATGCGGAAGCCCAGATGGCCGGCTTCGCGCTCGCCCAGGTTCAGCGCATCCAGCGCGCGCGAGAACCAGGGCAGGGCGATGATCGGCGCGGCGGCAAAGGGCGCCAGGATGGCCACGCTCTGCCAGCGCGCGCCGCCGACACTGCCGAAGGTCCAGAACGAGATGTCGCGCAACTGGACGTCGTTGGCGAGGAAGATCAGGAAGCCGGTCAGCGACAGCGCGATGGCGTTGAAGGCGATGCCGGCCAGCAGCAGCATCGGCACCACCGTCGTGCCGTTCACCAGGGCGACGCGGTAGATCATGGCGATCACGGCCAGGCCGCCGGCAAAGGCGCCCAGCGGCAGCAGCACCGGCTGCCAGACGGCCGGGAAGGCCGTGCCGGTCAGCACGATGATCGTGGCGGCGGCGACCGTGGCGCCGGCCGACACGCCGATCAGGCTGGGATCGGCCAGCGGATTGCGGAACAGGCCCTGCATGATGCCGCCGGAGATGCCGAGCGCGGCGCCGACCAGGCCGGCCAGCAGCACGCGCGGCAGGCGCAGGTAGAGCACGATGGATTCATGACGGCTTTCGGCAGCCTGGCCGAACAGGGCGGCCAGCACCTCCGATGGCGACAGCCGCACGGCGCCGATCGCCAGCCCGGCGATGGCGGCGATCAGCAGCAGGACCAGCGCACCGCCCAGCAGCAGCGGCAGACGCAGGCGCAGCGGCGCGACACCGGCAGGGGCTTCGATCACGCTCATAGCCAGGGACGGGCCGGCAGGGCCGGCAGGGCCGCGCCGGGATGCAGCAGTTCGGCCAGGTCATGGGCGGCATGGGCGATGCGCGGGCCGAGGCCGAGCATGTAGAGCGTATCCATGGCATGCACGCGGCCGGTGCGGATGGCCTTGGTGGGCGCCAGCGCCGGCAGTTTCGACACGCCGGCCGCGCCGCCCAGCGCCTCGAAGGAATGGCCGGGCAGCAGGACGACATCGGGATCGGCCGCAAGGGCTGCTTCCGCATTCAGCGGTTTGAAGTTCTTGTAGTCGGAGACGACATTCTCGGCGCCGGCCAGCTTCAGCATGGCATCGGCCGAGGTTTCCTGACCCGCGGCCAGGATATTGCCGTTGCTGGTGCTGAGCACGAACAGCACGCGGGTTTTTTTCAGTGGCGCGACCATCCGCTGCAGGGCCTGCAGGTCGGCCTCCACGGCATCGGCCATGGCCTTGCCCTGGGCCTGGCGGCCGACCGCCTCTGCGACAGCCAGAATCTTTTTCGGCACGGCCGGATCGATATAGCTTTCCGGCACCACCAGCAGCGGCAGGCCGGCGGCCCGCAACTGCGCGATCGTCGCCGGCGGGCCGGCATGGTCGGTGGCGATCAGCAGGGTGGGCGAGAGCGACAGGATACCCTCGGCGCTCAGCGTGCGCACATAGCCGATCTGTGGCAGCTTGCTGGTCAGGCTGTGTGGATACAGGCTGGTGGTGTCGACGCCGGCCAGCTGGTCGCCGGCACCGAGCGCCACCACGATCTCGGTCAGGGCACCGCCGGCCACCACCAGACGCGGCGGCGCGGCGGCATGGCCGGGGCGCGGCAGGGCGGTGGCGGCGAGGGCGCCCAGAAGGAAGCGGCGCGTGAGTGTCATGGCGATGCTCCTGTGCGTACAGGGAAGGTGCCGGCCCGGATCGGTATCCGGACCGGCCGTGAGATCAGGCCGCGGCGCGCGACACCAGCGATTCCGCCAGCGTGCGCCAGTCCTGCAGTTCCGGATTGCCCGGCTTGCGCTTGCCGAAGAAGGAGACGATCAGCTCGCCGTCCTTGTCGAACAGCTCCAGCGAGGTGACCGTGCCGTCCACGCTGGGCTTGCGCACCAGCCAGCTCGACACGATGGCATCCTCGCGCAGATGCAGGTTGAACATCGGATCCAGCACATTGAGCCACGGGCCGGTCGGCACCAGCCGCTTCACCGTGCCGGTGTGGATCTGGATCATGCCGGGATTGCCGACAAAGACCATGATCGGCAGGTCGGCTGCCGAAGCGGCTTCCATCATGCGCCGCGCGCTGTCGTTGCTGACCGGCACGGCGAAGTCCTGGCCGGCGAGGCGGAAGGCCTGTTCGCGCGCCACCTTGTGCTTGCGCAACAGCGGGAAGAAGTCGTGGGTATCCTTCAGCGCGGCCCATTCGCTGCGCAGGCCGGCAGCATCGATCTCGGCATCCGGGCGCGGCGCAGGCCTGGCCGCGGCCGGCTTGATTGCCAGTTCGGCCGACTGCTCGGGCGCACGGAATGCCTCGGCGATGGCCTTGAAAGCGGCGGTGTCGGTTTTCTCGGTGGCGTAGATCTTGTGGATCGCCTGGCCGGCGCCATCGAAGAACTGCAGGCTGATGCGCGGGCCGGCCTTGGTGTCCTCGGCAACCGCGAAGCCATGGGCCCAGGGACCGAAGAAGATGCGCAGGTCGATGTCGTCGCCGAGGATCAGGCCGACATGGCCTTCCAGCGACAGCGCGCCATAGACACCATGGCGCTCATGCACGATGGCGTTGTTGCGGGTCAGGGCCATCACTTCGCCAACGCCGCTGACAGCGCTGATGATGTCGGACCACGGACCCTGCAGGCGGGTGGCGCCCCGGTCGGTTCCTTGGCCCAGGCGGGTGGCCAGCAGCTCGGCCTCGGAGACGTCGAGGCGGGCGGCGGCATCGCGGATGCGCAGGTTGGGCTCGGCAGCGCGCAGCGCGGCCCAGCGGTCGGCGAGGGATGAGTTCGGTTGGCTGGTCATCGGAAAGCTCCAGGCTGTGTCGTGGCAGATACCGGCCGTCCCGATGGGGCTCGGGACGGCCGGGTTTAATCAGAATCCTTTGGTGTAACTGACAGAGATTCGGTAATCGCGGCCTTCTTCGTAGAGGCTGGCCAGATGACGGCGATAGGTATTGTCGAAGACGTTCTCGACACCGGCATCGACGCGGAAGCCCTGCAGATAATCCGGCATCGGCAGCCACGATACGAACAGGCTGTGCACCGCATAGCCGCTGGTCGTCGGCGTGGCCGAGGTCGGGGTACCTGTTACGAAGGGCACGTTGCTCACGCGGTCCTGCTCGGCGACGAATTCGCCGCGCCAGCCGAACTTCAGGCCGTATTGCGGCAGCTTGCCGCCGAGCACCGCGGTGAACTTGTCGGCGGGGATCGAATCCAGCGGGCGGCTGGTGCGGTCGTTCTCGCCGCGGATGCGTGAATATCCCATCGAGCCAAAGGCAAAGCTCGTATCATAGGCGGTCGAAAGCTCGGCACCCTGGATCGTGGCTTCGGGGATGTTCTGGTTGGTGGTGCTGCCGGCGCCGGCATTGCCGGTGACGATCGTCTCAATGAAGTCTTCCGCCTTGGTGTGGAAGTAGGTGGCGTTGACGCGAAGGCTGTCCTTCGCGGTCATTACATTGTCGAACTTCAGCTTGACGCCGCCTTCCGCCGTCTCGGTGGTCTCCGGCTTCAGGTTCGGGTTGGGGACGAACAGGTTGCCCGGGCCCAGATGCGCGCCGGCCACATACATTTCCAGCAGGCTGGGGGCGCGGAAGCCGTAGCCGTAGGAGCTGTAGAGGCTGAGCCAGGTCATCGGCTGCCAGTTGGCTGCGAGTTTCGGCGAGAACTGGCTTTCATCCTTCGGCGTCGAGATATTCGCCTGGCTTTCATAGGTATCGAACCGGCCCGATGGCGTCAGGGTGAAGCCGCGGAACAGCTCGATCTCGTCCTGGATGTAGTAGCCATAGACATCCATTTCGGCATTGGGATAACCGGCACGGAAGCTGTTGTTGCGATATGAGCTCTGATGGTCCTGGTAGTATTCGGTGCCGAAGGTTACGGCATGCTTGTAGCTGCCGGTTTCGAAACGCGACGTGTTGTAGATGTCGTAGCCGTCGGTGGTCAGCAGGGTCCGGTCATAACGGGCGGCAGCGGGGCGCGACCGGTTCTCGTTGGTGGCCAGCTCGTTGCGATACAGCTTCACCGTCGGGTTCAGCAATGGCATATCGGGATTGGTGAAGGAGTAGGCGGTGGTATAGGTCCGCATCTCGGTGTCGCGATACACCGGATAGGCCTCGTTGACGCTCTGCACGGCATCCGGGTTCGACAGGGTGTCGCCATCCTGCTTGAAGCGGATCGCGCTGAAGCTGAGCTTGTGGCCCTCGGCCGGTCGGATCGTTGCCTTCAGCAGCATGTCGCGCAGGTCTTCCGATGACGGGACCAGTTCGGTGCCGCCGCCCTGCTTCAGGGTACCGGCATCGCGATAGGAGAAATTACCCAGCAGGTCGACCTTGTCCTGGTAACGACCGAACACGCCGGCGCTGTAGTAGTTTTCGCGCGCGACCGAGCTGTAGCCATACTTGGTGCGGAAGCCCATGGTCTCTCCGCTGTCGAGCAGGTCGGAGGCATCCTTGGTTTCCATCGCGACGACGCCGCCGATGGCGCCGGAACCATGCAGGGCAGAGTTGCTGCCGCGCACGACCTCCACCTGTTTCAACAGGTCGGGGTCGAGGAAGAAGCGGCCCTTGTGGCCGGCATTGAAGTTCTGGCGGGCGCCGTCCAGCGTGGTGACCACGCGCTGGCCGCCCATGCCGCGGATGTTGACGTCCTGGCCGATGCGGCGGGGACCGCCGCTCATGTCGACGCCCGGCAGGTCACGCAGCAGGTCGTCGATCTTCGACGGGCTGCGGCTGTCGATCTGCTCGCTGTCGATGACCGAGACATTTGCCGGCACCTCATCAAGGGTGTGGGCGGTCTTGGTCGCCGTGATGGTGACCGGGTTGAGGTTCACCGCGTCGGCCACCTGCTGGGCCATGGCGTCCTGGACGCCCGCGCCGCCGAGCAGGGCGCCTGCCACGGCAACGCCGCGAAGAATCGGATGTCGATTGGATATAGTGGTCACGTAGGTCCCCATGCCTTGGTTAGCCGGTCATTTCTGATCTGGCTGGCTGCCTTGCGCGGGGCGTACGCTGGGTGGCTGGCTGTCGGTGTACAGCGTCTTATTACGAAGCTTCGCCTTTTGCAACTACGAGTCATTATTAAGTGTAAAAATTTGAACCCGTAAAACAACGGCTTGATCGCCCGATCTGGCGTCTGGGAAGCCCAGGGGTGCCCATAGGCGACCGGCGGGCGGCATTAGGGCGTGGCGGCACAGGCCTGACGACGGTTCGGGTCCGCCGGCCTCGCCGGTCATCGGCGGCCAGTCCCCTTCGTATCCACCATCACAGCGCCGGCACAGATGCGGGCGCATAGTGACGCCACACTAGAAATTCTCCCCGAGGAGCCGCGTCATGGCTGCCATTCTTCTTCGCCGCGCTCTGCGCGTGTCACTGACCCTTGCCGCCGCGGCTGTCGCCGGCGTCGCCGCCAATGCCTGGGCGGCGCCTGATCAGCCGGCCGGTTTCGGCATCCAGCCCGCCGCCGTCACCAGCCCGGCCCCCCGCGTGGTGGGCGAGGAGAGCCGGCGCGGCCTGCCGGTGGTGCTGGGCGGCCGCATCGCCAGCGGCCCCGGTTCGGGCGTGAAGTTCACCCTGGACGACCGCACCAGCGTCATCATCGGCCCCAACAGCGTCATCAGCGTCGACGAGTTCGCCGCCGACCGGGTGGTGCTGCGGCTCGAACGCGGCAGCTTCCACCTCGACAGCGCCAATCCCGGCAATGTGTACGTTGTGATGCCGGGCGGCACCGTGACGGTGAAATCTGCCACCATCGGTGGCCGCATCCTGCCCGATTGCACCGAAATCGCGCTGCTCAGCGTCGGCCGCGCCGAGGTGACCAGCTTCGGCGGCCACAGCGTCAAACTGGACAAGATCGGCGCCGCCACGCGCCTGACCGGCCTCGGCAGCCCGAGCCAGCCGCAGGTTCTGTCGCCGCAGCGGCTGCAGGATTTCATCGGCCTCACCAGCCAGATCGCGGCCCGCTGAGGCGCGGACTCGGTCTCGCGAGTCGCGCTGCGCGAGGCTGCCGCAGCGTCTCCGGACCGCCGCGGCGGCGCTTACCGAAATTTTATCCTGCGCCGCCGCACGCCGCTCGCTCGCGACCCGAAGATCAGAAAAAGCCGCAATCCATGCGGCTTTTTTGTATTGCGGCGAGATGATGGCGCAGCGCGGCTGTGACGCACAGAACACGCTGCCGGTAAAAAATTTTCCCCACAGGGCAATTTCCTATTGCAATGGGGGGGAGATGTTGTAAATACCGCTTCAACGACGCACCCGCACGTGCCGATGGCCCCTGGCAGGTTATGCAACGACGAACGCGTCCTTTTTGGTCGCACAGCCTGATAGCTGTGCCGGTTTAAAGCCGGTCCGAGAGGGAGGTTTCGATGCTTGCAGCCAGCGCTGGCCGCACCAATACCCGTCTGCGACGTAATTCGCAGAAGCGTATCGAGTTGGGTCAAATTACCCCCAAGATGCAGAAGTTTCTCGCCGAAGCGCGGGACACCGAGCCGTTCCTGGTCGTCGAT
Source organism: Ferrovibrio sp. GW821-FHT12E11 (assembly GCF_058806975.1). Classification (NCBI taxonomy): domain Bacteria; kingdom Pseudomonadati; phylum Pseudomonadota; class Alphaproteobacteria; order Rhodospirillales; family Rhodospirillaceae; genus Ferrovibrio; species Ferrovibrio sp. GW821-FHT12E11. Next base: position 294,677 of record NZ_JBXAQG010000001.1, on the reverse strand, counting down.
GTCGATATCGTCGAGCAGAACTACCGCGAGCTGCGCCGCCTGCTGCCGATCGCCAAGGTCTACTACGCGATCAAGGCGAACCCGGCCCCGGAAATCCTGCGCCGCCTGCGCACGCTCGGTTCGAATTTCGACACGGCTTCGGCCAACGAGATCGAGCAGTGCATGCTGCAGGGCGTGACGCCCGACCGCATCTCGTTCGGCAACACCATCAAGAAGAAGCGCGACATCGCCTGGGCCTTCGAGAAGGGCGTGCGCCTCTATGCCTTCGACTCGCTCTGCGAGCTGGAGAAGCTGGCCGAGCTCGCGCCGGGCTCGCAGGTCTTCTGCCGCGTGCTGATGGAATGCGAAGGCGCCGAATGGCCGCTGTCGAAGAAATTCGGCTGCGCCCCGCGCATGGCCGCCGACCTGCTGGTCAAGGCGCGTGAGCTGGGTCTGGACCCCTATGGCATTTCCTTCCATGTCGGCTCGCAGCAGACCGATCTGAACCAGTGGGACAAGGCTGTGGCCCAGGTCTCGCAGATGTTCACCGTGCTGCAGCAGCACGATGTCGATCTGCGCATGGTCAATCTCGGCGGCGGTTTCCCGGCGAAGTACCGCACGGATATCCCGATGCTGGAGGCCTATGCCAAGGCGATCAGCGACGCGATGACCGCGCATTTCGGCAACAATCTGCCCGATATGATTATCGAGCCGGGCCGCGGCCTGGTGGGCGATGCGGGCGTGATCCAGGCCGAGGTCGTGCTGATCTCGGAGAAGGATTACGACGACGACCGCCGCTGGGTGTACCTGGATATCGGCAAGTTCTCCGGCCTGGCCGAAACCATGGACGAGGCGATCAAGTATCGCATCGTGACCCCCCGCGATGGCGGCCCGACCGGGCGCGTGTCGCTCGCCGGTCCGAGCTGCGACAGCGCCGATATCCTGTACGAGAAGGCGGAATACCAGATGCCGCTGGCGCTCGAAGTGGGTGACAAGATCCAGATCCTGTCCACCGGTGCTTACACGACGACCTATTCGTCGGTTGGCTTCAATGGCTTTCCGCCGTTGAAGAGCTACTGCATCTAAGCATTAGCGGTTTCCAGCGTACCGAGTGGGTTCCGAAAGGGCCGGCCGCGCAAGCGGCCGGCCTTTTTTCATGGCGGCACCTGCAACCGGGAGACGGATGGCCTCTGGCCACAACCCAACCCTAATTTGCCTAACCCATATGTATAACTGGCAAATTGCCGTTTCCTGTTGCGGTTAAGGCTGGCCTGTGTGACAAATTCCTGCCCGAAAAACGCGTAAAAAGCTGCGACTCAATGAAATGGGTCGAGAAACAGGGGATTTGGCCGGTTGCAGAGGATCTGAACCCGGCTTCCGTCCTGCGGCCACGGGCAGCCGAAGGGACGGCAAGGGGAATGCGGTGAAGGAACCACCCTTCGGCGAAGACCGCTTCATGGCCGCGCTTGCGCGCCATCGCGAATCTGCGGATGAAATTTCCCCAGCGCCGGCCGAAACCGAGGCCGCCCTGCTGCATGCCGCCCTCGACACCATGGGCGAGGGCTTTGCCGTCTGGGACAGCGGCCCCAACCTGGTGCAGGTCAACCGCCGCCTGCCCGATCTGTTCGGCATCCCCGAAACCTTGTTGCAGCCCGGTCTGCCGGCACAGGAATTCCTCGGCCTGCTGGTCTCGCGCGGGGTGCTGACCATTCGCGCCGAGGAGGCGACCGCCTGGATCGAGGCCTATATCGCCGCCTCCACGCGCGCCGACCGCAAGCAGGAAGTGCGCCTCACCGACGGCACCTGGCTGAACTTCGACTGGCGCCGTTTGCCGCCCAGCAACGGCAAGCCGGGCGGCTATGTCTCGGTCTTCACCGATATCACGGTGCGCAAGCGTGCCCAGATCCGCCTGCGCCAGGCGGAAGCCAAATACCGCCAGATCTTCGACAACGTGCATGAAGGCATCATCCAGGTGACGCCGGAAGGCCGCGTGCTGTCGGTCAACCGCGCCGGTGCCGCCATCTTTGGCTTCGCCTCGCCCGAGCAGATGCTGGCCAATGTCACCCGCGCCGGCGACCAGCTCTATGTGAATCCGGAACGGCGCCGGGAGTTGTTCCGGCATCTGGAACGCCATGGCCTGGCGCGCGATTTCCGCTCCGAGATGCGCCGCAACGACGGCAGCACGATCTGGATTTCCAAGACCATGCGCCGGGTCACCGACGAGAGTGGCAACGTCGTGATGATCGAGGGCATGTTCCGCGACGTCAGCACCCAGCGCCGCAACGAGCAGCAGCTGATGATGGCCAAGGAAGAGGCCGAAGCCGCCAGCCGCGCGAAATCCGACTTCCTCGCCAATATGAGTCACGAGCTGCGCACGCCGCTCAACGCCATCCTCGGTTTCAGCCAGGTGCTGATGGACGAGATGATGGGGCCGCTGGGCAATGCCAAGTATCGCGAATACTGCCGCGACATCGTGCAAAGCGGCGAGCATCTGCTGGCGCTGATCGGCGACATCCTCGATATGGCCAAGGTCGAGTCCGGCAAGATGGCGCTGGACGAGGAATGGCTGGATGCCAGCGAAAGCCTGGACGCGGCGCTGCTGCTGGTGCGCGAGCGCGCCGTCAACAATCGCATCCAGATCCGCAAGCAGTTCGCCAATCCGCCGCCGGCCATCTGGGGCGACATGCGCCGCCTGCGCCAGGTCTGGATCAACCTGTTCAGCAACGCGGTGAAATTCACCCCGCAGGGCGGCAGCGTCGATATCCGCTGCGAGCTGCAGGCTGACGGCCGGCTGGAAATCGCCGTCACCGATACCGGCATCGGCATCGCCGAAGAGGATATCGAACGTGTGCAGCAGCCCTTCAGCCAGGTGGCCAATGCGCTGTCGCGCAGCCATGAGGGCACCGGGCTCGGCCTGTCGCTGTGCCGCAGCCTGGTCGAGCTGCATGGCGGCGAGCTGTATATCGAAAGCCGGGTCGGCGAGGGCACCTGCGTGACGGTGACGCTGCCGGCCGAACGCTGCCGGCCGGGGCCGCTAGCCGGCGTTCAGCTGGCCGGTGCGCAGGACCAGTTTGCCAACGGCTTTGCGTTCGCCCAGGCAGCGCAGGGCGGCAGCAGCTTCCTCAAGCCGGTAGACGCCGCCGATGTGCGGCCGACCGACGGCCCCGTGCTGGCCGCCGACTAGCCAGTCGCGCAATCCCTGATCCAGCGCCCGGGCGGCGGCCGGATCGCGCCGGGCTTGCTCTCCCGCACGCACGCCGATCAGTTCGGCTTCCTTCAGCAGCAGGCGATTGGCTGGCAGCCTCGGGATGCCACCGCCCGCAAAGCCCACCACCAGCCAGCGCCCGCCGGGTTTCAGCGCGCGCCAGGCCGTGCTGAATATCTCGCCGCCGACCGGATCGAACACCGCATCGGCCTGCACGGTCTTTTCCCAGCCTTCGCTGGCGGGATCGATGCAGAGACTGGCGCCAGCGGCTTGTGCTGCCGCGCGCTTTTCCGCCGAGGAGGCCACCGCAATCACCTGCGCCCCGATCCGCGCGCCCAAAGTCACGGCCGCCAGCCCGGTGCCGCCGCCAGCACCCAGCACCAGCAGGGTTTCGCCGCGCGTCAGCCGGCCGCGCCACAGCAGCGCCACCCAGGCGGTGGCTGCTGCGACCGGGAAGGCGGCGGCTTCCTCCCAGCTCCAACCCGCCGGCTTGGGCAGCAGGGTCTCGGCCGGCGCGACGATCTCTTCGGCATAGCAGCCTTGGCCACGCAGCAGCACGGCCTCACCCACGCGGCAGAGATCGGACGCCGTTTCAATCACATCGCCGGCTGCCTCGAAGCCCGGCACGAAGGGCAGCGGCGGCTTGTGCTGGTAATCGCCGGCCACCTGCAGCAGATCGGGGAAGTTCACGCCGGCGGCGCGGATGGCGATGCGAACTTCGCCGGGCTTCAGCGGTTCACGCGCCAGCGTCGCCATCTCCAGCACATCGGGCAGGCCGAGCCGGCGGCAGAGCATGGCGCGGTAGGTGCCGTTCATGGCTTCCGGTGGATGATGCGCCAGCCGAAGCCGAGCGTCAGCAGCAGCAGGACGCCGCCGATCAGATAGGGCAAGGTGATACCCACCTCGTCAAACAGCAGGCCGCCCCAGATCGGCCCGGCGACGCGGCCGAGCGCCCCCACCGCCTGGTTGACGCCCATGGTCAGGCCCTGGCGGCCGTCGTCGGCGCTGCGTGAGATCAGGCTGTTGATGCTCGGGTTGACCATGCCGAAACCGCCGGCGGTGCACAGCATCGAGATCGCCATCAGCGGGATGCTGAACACGCCATAGGTCATCGCCGTGCCGATGGCGAGGATCACCAGGCCGATGCTCAGCACCCAGGCCTCGCCCATCCAGCGGGTCAGCGGGCCGATCAGCACGCCCTGCATGGTCAGCACGATGCAGCCGATGAAGGTGAAGGCGAGGCCGACGTCATAGGCATGCCAGTCCAGCCGCGTGGCGGTGAACAGCGGGAACAGCGTCTCGATCTGGGCGAAGACGAAGTTGATGGCGAAGTTGACCAGGATCAGCGCCAGCGCCTGGCGGTTGAGGTCGCCGATACCGGCCAGCGGATTGCGGAACAGGCGTCCGGGTTCGGTCGGCCGCGCATGGGTTTCGCGCAAGGTGAGCAGCGCCAGCAGCAGGGCCGTGGTGGAGGCCGCGGCGGCGGCGAAGGCCGGCCAGGCATAGCGCGGATGGGCTTCGTCCGGTCCGATCAGCAGGCCGCCCAGCACCGGGCCCAGGATCATGCCCAGCCCGAAGGCCGCGCCGATCATGCCCATGCCCCGGGCGCGCGTTTCCGGCGTGGTGGCATCGGCGATGATCGCCTGCGCGATGCCGATCTTGCCGCTGCCGATGCCGGCCAGGATGCGGGCCAGGAAGATCACCAGCAGGGTGTCGGCGAAGGCGAGCCAGATATAGCCGAGCGCGCTCACCGCCGTGCACAGCAGGTAGACCGGCTTGCGGCCATAGCGGTCTGACAGGCCGCCCAGCACCGGCGAGGCGGCAAACTGGGCGATGGAAAACACCACCGCCAGCAGGGCCACCGTGAAGGGCGAGGCGCCGTAATGGATCGCGTAAAACGGCAGCAGCGGCAGGATCAGGCCGAAGCCGATCAGGTCGACCACCGTGGTGAAGAAAATCGCGACCAGCATTGAGGCGACAATCTCGTGAAAAAGCGCGAAACAGGCGGGAAACAAAGCGGATTTGCGGCTCCCGGCATTGCCCGGTGGAGCCCGCTCCGCTACTTTCCGCGCAATTTTCTGCCGCGCGGTTTCCGCTGTACTGGCGAAGGACGGGACATGAAGGTTAAGGGCGTAGCCTACCGTACGATCTGGGTCAACGGCGACGGCTGGTCGGTGGGCATCATCGACCAGACCAAGCTGCCGCATGCCTTTGTCACCACCAGCCTGACCACCTGGGAAGAGGCCGCCCATGCGATCAAGGCGATGATCGTGCGCGGCGCGCCGCTGATCGGCGCCACCGGCGCCTACGGTCTGGCGCTGGCCATGCGCGTCGATCCTTCCGACGCCATGCTGGATAAAGCCTATGCCGTCATCAACGAGACGCGGCCGACCGCCATCAACCTGAAATGGGCGCTGGACCGCGTGCGCAACGCGCTGCACAACCAACCGGCCGAACGGCGCGCCGCGACAGCCTATAAGGTCGCGGCCGAGATCACCGACGATGACGCCGCCACCTGTTCATCCATTGGCGACCATGGCCTCAAGATCATCGAAGACCTCTACGAGAAGGCCGGCCGCAAACGCACCATCAACATCCTGACCCATTGCAATGCCGGCTGGCTGGCGACGGTGGACTGGGGCACGGCGATTGCGCCGATCTACAAGGCCCATGACAAGGGCATTCCGGTGCATGTCTGGGTCGACGAGACGCGGCCGCGCAACCAGGGTGCATCCTTGACCGCCTGGGAACTGAACAGCCATGGTGTGCCGCATACGGTGATCGTCGACAATGCCGGTGGCCATCTGATGCAGCATGGCAGCGTCGACATGTGCATCGTCGGCACCGATCGCACGACCCGCGAGGGCGATGTCTGCAACAAGATCGGCACCTATCTGAAGGCGCTGGCGGCGCATGATAACGGCGTGCCGTTCTATGTGGCGCTGCCGCATTCCACCATCGACTGGACCATCCGCGATGGCGTGAAGGAAATCCCCATCGAGGAGCGCGCCCAGGAAGAAGTCACCGTGATGAGTGGCCGCACGGCCAGCGGCGAGATCGTGCCGGTGACGATCACGCCCGAAGGCAGCAGGGCCGCCAATTTCGGCTTCGACGTCACGCCGGCACGCCTCGTCACCGGTCTGGTCACCGAGCGCGGCGTCTGTGCCGCCTCGGAAGCTGGCCTGACGAAACTGTATCCCGAGTTTGCGTAAGCCATCACCCGTCATTCCCGCGAAAGCGGGAATCCAGACGACAGAAGAACTAGACTCCCGCTTTCGCGGGAGTGACGATTTAAACAGGAACTGCCCCATGAAGAATCTCTGGTCCGACCGTGACGCCAAGGCCGCCATTGCCCATTACGCCAAGCAGGGCGTGAATGCCGATCTGGCGATCCGCACCTATACGACGCGCCTGCTCGGCGGCGTGCCCGATCTGGTGCAGCATGGCGGCGGCAACACCTCGGTGAAGACCCAGATGCCCGATCCGCTCGGCAAGCCGGTGGATGTGCTCTGCGTCAAGGGTTCGGGCTGGGATATGGCGGTGATCGAGCCGCCGGGCCTGCCGGCTGTGAAGCTTAAGCCGCTGCAGGAGCTGATCGCGCTGAAAAGCCTGACCGACGAGGACATGGTCAATATCCAGCGCTGCAACCTGCTGGACTCGACCTCGCCCAATCCCTCGGTGGAGACGCTGTTCCACGCCTTCCTGCCGCACAAGTTCATCGACCATACCCATGCCAGCGCCGTGCTGGCGATCACCGACCAGCCCGATGGCGACGCCATTTGCAAAAAGCTGTACGGGAACCGCGTCGCGCTGGTCGAATACGAGATGCCGGGCTTCGGCCTTGCCAAGAAGGCCGCCGCCGCTTTCAAGGCCAATCCGCAATGCCAGGGCCTGATCCTGCTCAAGCATGGCATCTTCACCTTCGCCGAGACGGCGAAGGAGGCCTATGACCTGATGATCGAATTCGTCAGCAAGGCCGAGGCGCATCTCGCCAAGGGCAAAAAGACCGTCTTCACGCCGGGCAAGGCCCTGCCGAAAAAGGTTGCCGCCGCCGAAGACGTGCTGCCGATCCTGCGCGGCCTGCTCAGCATCCCGGTCGATGCCGATGGTGCCGTCACGCGCTGGGTCTTCAACCTGCGCGACAGCGCCGATATCCAGGCCTTCGCGCGCGGCAAGGATGTGATGCGCTACAGCCAGGCCGGCACGGTGACGCCCGATCATGTGATCCGCACCAAGCCCTGGCCGCTGGTGCTGCCGGCGCCGGAAGCCGGCAGGCTCGATGCCTTCAAGGCGGACGCGCAGAAGGCGGTCGATATCTATATCAGGAAGTACAAGGCCTATTTCGAGCGCCACAATGCCAAGGCGCAGCCGAAGAAGATCATGCTCGATCCGATGCCGCGCGCGCTGCTCATTCCCGGCCTCGGCCTGGTCGGCGTCGGCAAGACGCGCAAGGATGCCGTGATCGCCGGCGACGTGGCCGAGATGGCGGTCAGCATCATCACCAAGGCCGAGGCCATTGGTAAATTCACCAGCATCAAGGAGCGCGACATCTTCGATGTCGAATACTGGTCGCTGGAACAGGCGAAACTCGGCAAGGGCGGCGAGAAGCCGCTGTCGCGCCAGGTGGCCGTGATCACCGGCGGGGCCGGGGCCATTGGCGCCGCGACCGCGAAAGCCTTTGCTGCCGAGGGCGCCGAAGTCGCCGTCTTCGATCTCGATGGCGCCCGGGCCGCCGAAGTGGCGAAGAAGCTCGGCGGCATCGGCATCGCCTGCGACGTCACCGATCCGAAAGCGGTGCAGGCAGCCTTTGCCAAGGTCGTACAGCATTTCGGCGGTGTCGATATCGTCGTCTCCAATGCCGGCAATGCCTGGGGCGGCAGGATCGGCGAGGTCTCCGACGACCTGCTGCGCAAGTCGTTCGAGCTGAACTTCTTCAGCCACCAGTCTGTCGCCCAGGCTGCCGTGAAGGTGATGCTGCAGCAGAAGACCGGCGGCTGCCTGCTGTTCAACGCCTCCAAGCAGGCGGTCAACCCGGGTCCCGATTTCGGGCCGTATGGTCTGCCGAAAGCCGCGACGCTGTTCCTGTCGCGCCAGTATGCGCTGGATTACGGCGCAGCGGGCATCCGTTCGTCTGCCGTGAATGCCGACCGCATCCGCTCGGGGCTGCTCACCGACGAGATGGTGGCCAAGCGCTCGAAGGCGCGGGGCCTGAGCGAGAAGGATTACATGTCGGGCAACCTGCTGCTGCGCGAAGTGAAGGCGACCGATGTGGCCCAGGCCTTCGTGCAGCTCGCGGTGGCATCCAAGACCACGGCGGCGGTGGCCACCGTGGATGGCGGCAATATCGCGGCGGCACTGCGGTGAGCGCGGAGGTATCTGCGCCGCGCTGGCTGAAGCCGGTCACCGAATACGGGCCGCTGGTTGTCTTCTTCGGCGTCTACAGCGCCGAGGGCCTGCTGCCGGCGACCGCGGCGCTGCTGGCGGCCACTGCTATCGGCCTCAGCCTGTCGCTGTATTACCTGCGGCGCCTGCCGCTGCTGCCGCTGGTCACCGCCGGCGTGGTTGCCGTGTTCGGTGGCCTGACCCTGTGGCTGCAGGACGAAACCTTCATCAAGATGAAGCCGACCATCGTCAACGCCATCATCGCCGTCCTGCTGCTCGGCGGCGCGCTGCTGAACCGTTATCCGGTGAAGCTGGTGCTGGGCGCGTCCCTGGCGCTGACCGAGGCGGGCTGGCGTCAGCTGACCTTGCGCTGCGGCCTGTTCTTTGCCGCCATGGCGGTGCTGAACGAGATCGTCTGGCGGACCCAGAGCACCGATCTCTGGGTGGCGTTCAAGGTCTTCGGCCTGATCGGCCTCACGGTCGGGTTCATGCTGCTGCAGATGCCGCTGATCGCGCGGCACCGGATCGAACGGCAGAGCTAGGCTTCGATCACCGCCAGCACCTGGCCTTCCTTGACGCTGTCGCCCTCGGCGACCGTCACGGACGCGAGCCGGCCGGCCTTGGGCGCCTCGACCGGGATTTCCATCTTCATCGATTCCAGGATCATGACGACGTCGCCGGCCGCCAGGCTGGCGCCGATGGCCGCTTCGAGCTTCCAGACCTTGCCGGTCACGTCGGCCTTGATGGATATGCTGGGCATAACTTCTACGCTTCCTGTAGAATAAAGCTTTTCCGATATTTTGTCAGGAAATAGCGAAATAGCACTTTATTCTTAATTAGAACATGAAAAGAACGTGAGTCAATATCAGTCCGGGCTCGCATACGGGGGTATCCACTAGAATCTGGCCCATTCACGGCCCGACTGGGCACGGCTAGGGTTCGCTCCGGGGGAACGATAGGGGCATGGCATGGATAAGCTGAAGGGCGCGATCAGGCGCGTTGACACATGGGCGGTCCTGATCGGAGCAGGGGCGATCCTGCTGGCGGGCTTCTTCGCTATGGGTGACGAGTACCACCACAGGGGCAGCCTGATCTGGAACCTCCTGAACACGGACATCCGGTTCAACAAGGAATGTCCGAAGCCGAGATTCGCAATCATACCTGACGATCCTCCGAGCCTGTGGACGTGCGGCGCATACCTGCCGTATCGCGTGCTCGCCATGATCACCATTGCGATCACCGCTGTGCTACTGATCGCGAAGAGGATCGTGAAGTGAGCGAAACCAACTGGGTCCTCGAAGGCATCAAGCTGGTAGGCCAACTCGGTGGCGCTGCGGTCATCGCGTACATCACGGTGCGTCTGGCCCTGACCCGGTACAAGAACGAGAAGATTTGGGAGAGGCGGCTCGCCATCTACGCGGACCTTATCGAGGCACTGACCGAGATGAACTTCGTCAACGATGTCTGGCTTGAACGCGACCGAGAAGGTGCGCGGGACAATCCCGAGTACGAGAAGGAACTGACCGAGCGTTACAGGACTGCACGTCGGAAACTGGATAGTGCCGCCGCGCATGCGCGCTTGCTCCTGCCTGGTCAGATCACGACCCTGATCCGGGACATGGACAAGCACTAAGAGAACAATCGCCAAGCTTACATAGTGGACGCCCTCGATTTCGAAGAGGCCCATAAGAGTGACATGCAGAAGGCCATAGAGACCATCGAGGCCATTCTCGTGATCGCCAAGGCGGACACCAAGCCATGAACGAGCGCGACATCTGGGCGACCGCGAGCATGATCGATGTTCCCGAGGGCAAGGCTCATTGATCAAGATGGTTCTGAACTAGGGGGAGTCGATGCTGATCAATTTCACTGACGGGCAGAATGCGGCACCGAATGCCGAGCACATTCTGGGCTTCTACATGGATGAGCCCGGGATTATCGAGCTGGCCCAGACTATCCATGGCAGGGTCCCGCGCCATCTCGTTGACATCCTCGTGGACATCTTCGTGCACGTGGCCGGGAGAGGGACTTTCTACGCGACGGCATTCCGCAACCTGCCGGAGCCAATAAAGAACACACATCTCATTGATGTCCACACGACCGACGCTGCAGACATGCCCATGCTCAAGACCATGGCGAACACCCACAGGCATATTGCCCCGCTCAAGGCATGGCGGGACGTGCATGTGGGCTTCACGGAACTAAGGGTCGCAGGCGGTGGCCCGGACGAGGTCTACAACTGTCACTTCAGTGTGGGTATCATGGCTGGTGGCAATCCGCAGGCCACGACCGATCTGCTCTGAAGGAGGTACAAGTGGACGACGATGATGACGTGGTGATCCATCACCTGCAATTCGACTTGGAACTGCACCTCACGGGCCCAAACGACAAGACTGTCACGCAGTGGACCTCTGCGATTCTCCGTCGTCTCGCTGACCAGCTTGACAGGGACGAGTTCGAGTCCGGTTGGCACGACCTACCGGACAACACGGGGAAGAAGGTCGGTCAGGTCTACGTCGATTTCTCGGGCGAGCAGTGATGTACGAGCGGAGCGAGGGTCAGAAGCGAGACGACGCCCTGCTTCAGGAACTCAATGACCTGCTCCATGAGCACAACGTCTACTCGATCACGTCCATGGGCTGGCAGGACGAGGATACGCCAGACCCCGAGTATATGGGCTTGAACATGTGGTCCCAATCTCCCCCGGTGGAATGGGACTATGGGTTCATGCTTCGTGGTGGGCCCACGATCAACCCAGACCGGGCCACGGAATGGCAGAAGGCACTCGCCATCGCATGCTCGGACTTTGAAGGCCTCATGGTGGCATCGCGCCTGAGCATCGGCATGACCCTCAAGCACTCGGACGTGGTCCTGAACAACGTTTTCGGGGAGGATACGTTCTACAGTCTCCATCGCATGAACACGCTGGCCCACTTGGGCGCGGCCTCGGAGCGTATCCGGGAGGTGTTCATCGGGGGTGTGCTCAAGATGCGCCGGCAAGACTTCAAGCCAAACGAGAAAGGCCGTAACGACTATTGCGCGCCCATCTTGGAGGCCCGCACGGTTCACGCCAATCAAGTTCCGGGTTGGCATGACGAGTTGAACAAGCTCGAAGCCCTGTGTTTGAAGGTGGTTGAGATTCAGCGGGTAAGGAACGAGACCATCCACGGCATTGCCACGCGATTGGGCAAGAACGAGCAGCGGTTCATCGACAACTGGATACCCACGACGGACGGGGAGGAGCTAGTCATGCCCACGCTTGAACAAGCACGGGCAAGCTCCAAAGCCATGGACGACCAGCATCACAAGGACATCAAGGCCGAGATCGCCACCCTGATTGAGTGGCACGACACGCTCACGCACATCGCCAACTCGGTATTCCTGTGCGAGTACGCCGTCAGGAGCCGGATCGAGGGTGAGCCAGTGCTGGTCCATCATTGGCGAGCGTGATCAAGGCTGCTTCTCGACCCGGTAGAACTCACACGGGCTGGGCTCCATGTAGACATCTTCATCGTTCCAAACAGGGATGTGACGGTAGGCACCCCGACAAGGGGCCATTGCGTACAAGGCTGGTTACATGGGATTCAGGGGGTGCGTAAGTGACTGAGACTTGAGGCCAATCGACGCCCTTGACGATACTGGGCATTGTTCCTCCTGTCTTAACCATCTTAATACCTTGGTCATGCTTTGCTCGTCAGCCTAAAATGCCCCGTGCTGCTTCAGAGTGCCGTCCAGATGAGCCGTCTGCCGATCTATTGCCGTAACGTCATGCCCGTCCTGCTCGCGGCCCTGCTGCTCAGCGGCTGCGAAGGCTATTACCAGGCGCGGCGCGAACTCGGGCTCGATCCGCAGGATCCGCCGCGGCCGGAGGTGCAGCTGCCGCCGCCCGGCACCATTTCCCAGGCAAGCTGGACCGCCCAGCGCACCGCCAGCATGGCGAAGAGCGACCAGAGCAACACCACGCCGGTGGGCTACAAGGAGCCGGACAAGCCGGCCCAGCCAGCCGCAGCCGCAGCACCGGCAGGCGCAACGCCGATGGCTGCCGCGCCGGTCCCGGCCCAGTCTGGGTCGTCCGCCCCGCCGCGCATGGCCAGCGCACCCGCCAGTGCGCCAGCCGCGCGTCCCGCACCCGCGATACCGCCCTCGACCTCCAATCCGGCAGCGCTGTCCGTGACGCCGTCGCCGGCCCTGCCGGCCGGCTACAAACCGTCGCCGTCTGTCGTCGACCAGCCGGGCGCCGCCCAGGAGCAGCAGCAGATCGCCGCCACCGCCGGTGCGATGCCGACCCCGCCGATGCTGTCGGGCAGCATGAAAGACTCAGCCTCGGCCATGGCCGGCGGCTGGAAGGCGCATCTTGCTTCCCACCGCACGGAATCCGCCGCCATCAACGAATGGCAGGAGCTGCTGAAGGCCAATGCCGCGCTCTACGGCCAGTACGATCCGCTGGTGGAATGGACCGACACGCCGCGCGGTGCCTTTGCGCGCCTGGTGCTGGTCGGCTTCGCCGAGCGCAAGGATGCGGATGCCGCCTGCGCCAGGCTGCGCTCGTCCACGCGCTACTGCGCGAGCATCAAGGACTGATCGGTTTTCAGTGCGGCTGATCGGCTGCGGCGTCGGGCTTTTTCGGCCTGGGCGGCGGCAGCGGGCGCGGATATTTCGCCACGATCTTGCGCAGGCCGGCCAGCAGTTCGGCGCTGTCATCCGGCGTCTTGCGGCTCTGGTCGGCGGCGCAGAGCAGCCGCAGCACCGACTGGTGCATGGCGATGGCTTCCGGACTGTACAGGCCGGCGGCATGCAGACGGTAGAGCAGCTCGCACAGGCTGTCGGCGGCTTCGGTCACCAGCGGCGCGCCGAAGGTGCCGCCGAGATCGCGGATCTGCATGGCCTGGCCATACGCCGCCTGCAGGGCTTCGGGGATGCTGCCGGGCAACTGGTCGAGGGTGGTGTCCAGCGACTGCAGCGCATCGCTCACCCAGGTCAGATAGCGCCCGCGCTCGGCGCGCACAAAGGCATCGGCGGCACCCAGCAGGGCGGCGGCCGACTTGCCACCCTCGCGCAGCGCCAGCATGGCGAAGCGCGACTTGATCTGCACGATCTTCACCTCGGCCTTGGCGGGTTCGGGCTGGATGACCTGCAGATCGGTTTTGGTGTCGCTCATGACAGGCGTATCCGTCAGTGCAGCGCCATCCGCGCTTCGTCGGCGGCCAGCACTGGCAGGGCGGCGCTGCCGCTGCGGCGGTCAGGCGCCAGCGCCGGCCCGGCATCGCCCTTGAAGCGGCGATCCGGCCCGTTATAGACCGACGCCATCACGAAGGGGCGCGGGTCTTCGGCGATCCACAGCAGGCGGTCATACAGCAGCTTGGGCGAGATCGGCTTGGCTAGCACGAAATTGGCGCCGCAGTCGCGCGCGCGCTCCACGGTCTGCGCCTGCGCATGGCTGGTCAGGACGATCACCGGGGTATAGCGGTTGGGGTTGTTATGGTCGGCGCGGATGCGGCGCACCAGGTCGAAGCCGTCGAGCTGCGGCAGGTTGCAGTCGCAGACCAGCAGGTCGGTAATCTCGGCGCGGCTGCGCGCCAGCGCGTCATCGCCGGTACCGGTAACAGCGATATGCTGCGCGCCCAGCGCATGCAGGATGCCGTAGAGCAGGGTCTGGAAGTAGGCATTGCCGTCCGCCACCAGGAAGCGGAGGCTGTTCAGATTCAGGGCCGGTTTCGCCATCGCAGTCGCTTTCTGTGTTTTGCAGCGGACGCGGTTACGTCTGACTCGGGGTGGCTATCTGGGATAGTATTTATCCAGAAAGAAAAACAATCATCAAGAGAATATCTGGCTAGAGTTGTATTGCGGTCGCTGTAATAAACGTTAATTTGCAGGAAGTGTTTGAAAAGTCAAATATATCCGTCCACGGAGCAGCGTCCGGTTCCGGCATCGGCCCGGCAGGCCCGGAATCAAAAAGGCCGGGGTTTCCCCCGGCCTTTGTCGTCTTGATATCGGCTGCCTGCTTTAGGCGGCGTCAGCAGACCGTGACGCGCGCTTGCGGTCGTTCGGGTCCAGCAGCTTCTTGCGGATGCGGATCGACTTCGGCGTCACTTCCACCAGCTCGTCGTCGCCGATGTAGCTGATCGCCTGTTCCAGCGTCATCTTGCGCGGCGGGGTGAGGCGCACGGCCTCATCCTTGCCCGAGGCGCGCATGTTGGTCAGCTGCTTGGCCTTCATCGGATTGACTTCGAGGTCGTTGTCGCGGCTGTTCTCGCCGATGATCATGCCCTCATAGACCGGCGTGCCGGGATCGACGAACAGGGTGCCGCGCTCCTCGATATACCACAGCGCATAGGCCACGGTTTCGCCGGTGCCGTTGGCAATCAGAACGCCGTTGCGGCGGCCCGGGATGACGCCGCGATGCGGGCCGTAACCATGGAACAGCTTGTTCATGATGCCGGTGCCGCGCGTGTCGGTCAGGAACTCGCCGTGATAGCCGATCAGGCCGCGCGAGGGTGCATGGAAGGTGATGCGGGTCTTGCCGCCGCCCGACGGGCGCATGTCGCGCAGCTCGGCCTTGCGCAGCGACATCTTTTCCACGACCACGCCGGTATAGGCGTCGTCGACATCGACATGCACTTCCTCGATCGGCTCCAGCAGGTCGCCGTTCTCGTCCTTCTGGAACAGCACGCGCGGGCGGCTGATCGACAGCTCGAAGCCTTCGCGGCGCATCACTTCGACCAGCACGCCGAGCTGCAGTTCGCCACGGCCGGCGACCTGGAAGGCGTCCTTCTCCTCGGTCTCGCGAATGTGAATCGCGACGTTGCCTTCGGACTCGCGCATCAGGCGGTCGCGAATGACGCGGCTCTGCACCTTGCTGCCTTCCTTGCCGGCGAAGGGTGAATTGTTCACCGAGAAAGTCATGGCCAGCGTCGGCGGATCGATCGGATTGGCCGGCACCGGCTCGGTGACGGCGGGATCGCAGATGGTGTCGGCCACGGTGGTGGTGGTCAGGCCGGCGATGGCGACGATATCGCCCGCATCGGCTTCTTCCACCGGCACGCGCTCGATGCCGCGGAAGGCCAGCAGCTTGGTGACGCGGCCGGTCTCGATCTCGGTGCCATCCGCGCGCAGCGAATGGATCGGCATGTTGACCTTCAGCTTGCCCGAGTAGATGCGGCCGGTGAGGATGCGGCCGAGGAAGTTGTCGGCCTCCAGCGTCGTGACCAGCATCTTGAACGGCGCATCCTGTTCGGCGGTCGGCGCCGGCACATGGCGGACGACGAGGTCGAACAGCGGGGCAAGGTCCTTGCGCGCGCCTTCCAGGCTGTCATCGGCCCAGCCGCTGCGGCCCGAGGCGAACATGCAGGGGAAGTCGAGCTGCTCTTCGCTGGCATCCAGCGCCGCGAACAGGTCGAAGACTTCCGAATGCACTTCCACCGGACGGGCGTCCTGGCGGTCGACCTTGTTGATGACCACGATCGGACGCATGCCGAGGCCGAGCGCCTTGCCCAGCACGAACTTGGTCTGCGGCAGCGGGCCTTCGGCGGCGTCCACCAGCAGGACGACACCGTCGACCATGCTCAGGATGCGCTCGACTTCGCCGCCGAAATCGGCGTGGCCGGGGGTGTCGACGATATTGACGCGGGTGCCGTGCCACTCGACCGAGGTGCACTTGGCCAGGATGGTGATGCCGCGCTCACGCTCCAGATCGTTGCTGTCCATGACGCGCTCGGCGACCTGCTGGTTCTCGCGGAACGAGCCGGACTGGCGCAGCAGGGCGTCGACCAGCGTGGTCTTGCCATGGTCAACGTGGGCGATGATGGCGATATTGCGAATGTCCATGCGGCTTACACGAAAGGCCCGGTCCATCCTGAGGGCAGGTGGCCAGGCGCGATTCCTTTGGGTTCGGGCTTAAGTTGCGGGGTTTATACGGGTCCGGACCCTTTGTGACAAGGCCAGATTTGTTGCGCCGCAATGACGGCGGCGCAGGGCTGGTATGCCCGGCGGATATCGGGAAAAACCTAACACCGTTCAAAGGGTTAAGGCAGAACGATTCGTCTCAGCGGGCACGCCGGATCTGGCGCACCGGAGCGGGGGCGGCCGGGGCGGTCTGGCCGGCTGAAACCTGGGCCACAGTTTCGGTCGCCTGGGCCGCCAGCCAGGTCACAAAAGATCGCACGCGGGTGTCGTTCGACAGCCGCGCCGGCCAGACGGCGATATGGGCCTTCTGCGAGGTCATGTCCCAGTGTCGCGGCAGCACCCGCACCAGCCGGCCCTCGGCCAGCGCGTCATGCACCAGCAGCGACCGCCCCAGCGCCACCCCGGCGCCTTCGAGGGCAGCGCTCACCGCCGTGCCGATCTCGTCGAAGCGCAGGCTGGCGCGCGGCCGGGTGGTCACGCCCAGCCGCTTGAACCAGGTGCTCCATTCCCATTCCTGGCCCTGGCCGCCTTCCGCGCTCTTGAACAGCAGCGGCAGGCCGGCGATCTGCGCCGGTTTTTTCAGCGGCGAGTCCAGCACCGTGGGCGCGCAGACCGGAAACACCTGTTCATGGAACAGCAGGCGCTGGGTGCTGGTGTTGCGGCCCTCGTCGGGCTTGACCCAGCCGACGCGCAGATCGAGATCGCCGCCGCGCGCCTCGGCCTGGGCGCGGGTGGTGAAAATCACCAGCTCCACATCGATGCCGGGATGGCGCCGGGCAAAGGCGGGCAGGCGGCGCAGCAGCCAGTGATGTGCCAGCGCCGCGCCGATGCCGACCCGCAGGCGCGCCGGCGCCGCGGCCAGGCGGCAGCGGGCGCGCAGCCCGGCCATGCCGTCGAACACATCGCCCAGACCCTCCGCCAGCGCGGTGCCGGCCGGGGTTGGCGCCAGGCCGGCGCGGCGACGCAGCAGCAGCGGCGTGCCGATGAAAGCCTCCAGCCGGCGCAGGCGATGGCTGATCGCGCTCTGGGTCACGCCCAGCTCAGCCGCCGCCGCCGTCATGCTGCCATGGCGCAACGCGGCGTCGAAAGCGACGAGGGAGTCGAAAGGCGGCAGCGGGTGCTGGACAGACATGCAGAGTAGTATGAATTAGATTCATGATGCTGTGAAGCCTTGTCGCGCACGCGCAACCGCCGGCCGTGGCATGCAGGGGCATGACCGATCTCACATCCGCTCCGCGCGCCGGCCTGCTGGCGCATCCGATGGCCGTCGCCTGGGTGCTGGCGCTGTCGGTCAGCCTGGCCAACTTCGATGTCACCGCCATCGCCGTGGTGCTGCCGGCGATCCGCGACGAACTCGGCTTCTCGATCAGCGCCACCGCCTGGGTGATGGATGCCTACAGCCTGGCCTTTGCCGGCACGCTGTTCGCGGCCGGGGCGCTGGCCGATCGTTTTGGCCGCCGCCGCATCCTGCTGCTCGGCAATGTCGGTTTCGCGCTGGCCTCGCTGCTCTGCGGCCTGGCCTGGGATGGGCCATCGCTGTGGATGGCGCGCGCGCTGCAGGGCCTGTGCGCGGCCTTCTTCATCACCGGTGGCCTCGCCGCGGTCTCGCTGGCCTACCCCACATCGAATACGGCCGCCCGCGCTCGCGCCTTCGGAATCATCGGCGTCACGAGCGGCGCGGCGATGGCGCTGGGCCCGACGCTCGGCGGCTTCATCGCGGCCGGCTTCGGCTGGCGCTGGATCTTCCTGGTCAACCTGCCGATCTGCGCCGTCTGCGAATGGGCCGTGCGCCGCGTCACCGCGGAATCGCGCGACGAGGCGGGCCGCGCGCTGGATCTTCCGGGCGTGGCGCTGCTCACGCTGGCCATCGCGCTGCCGGTGCAGGCCCTGCTGCATGCCGACGGACCGGTGCTCTGGCGCTGGGCGGCCGTGATCGCGGGGCTGGCGCTGGGCGTTATGCTGGTCGTGCAGCAGAAGCGGCGCGCCAAACCGATGCTGGACCCGCTGCTGTTCCGACGGCGCGAGGCCATCGGCATCGGCTGCCTTCTGCTCTCCCTGTCGGTCAGCTACTGGGCGACGCTGATCTACCTGCCGCTCTGTCTGCTGGCAACCTTCGGCCTCGGCATCGAACAGGGCGGGCTGGCCATGCTGGCCGCCACGGTGCCGATGCTGGTGCTGCCGCCGGTCGGCGTCTGGGCGACGCAGCGCTATGGCTGGCGGGTGAATTTCACCGGCGGCATGCTGCTGCTGGGTGCCGGTCTGGCGCTGCTGGCCTGGGCGGTGTTCACCGGCGCCGCGCTCTGGGTCGTGCTGGGTGCGATGCTGCTGATGGCCAGCGGCGCGGGCTTGAGCAATTCGCAGGTCTCGGGCGCGCTGGTGGCGCTGGCGCCGCCGGAACGCGCCGGCATGGCCTCGGCGATGGCGACCACGCTGCGCCAGGCCGGCTTCGCCATCGGCATCGCCCTGCTCGGCGCGGTATCCACCGGCGGCACGGCTTTCGCGCCGGCCTTCGCGCTGGCGGCGGTTGCGGCGGGGCTCGGTGCGCTGGCGGCGCTGCTCACCCTCAGTCCGGGCCGGCAATCACCGTGATTTCCGGCGTCACGCTGCGCCAGTCGCCACTCCACCAGCCGCGATCCTCGCGGCGCTGCCAGAACTGGCAGACGAAGATCAGCATGACCTGATCGCTGCCGCGCAGCGGCGTCACCAGACGGTAGGTGATGCCGTTCACGAAGTTGCCTTCGTCGTGATAGAGGCTGGAGGAATAGACCGGCCGCGCTTCGGCGATGGCGGTGCGGTTCAGCAGCCGCACATAGTCGTGATAGCTGGCGGGCAGCAGTTCATCGATATGACGGCCGGTCGGTTCGCGGCCGGCATGCTGGACCACATCGGTGCCGGCCAGACGAAAGCGGTAGCGCTCGTCGGGCGGCGCGCCGCTGCGTTCGAGCAGCATGATATTGGGCAGCAGGGCGGGGAAATGCAGCGGATCGATGGCGCTGCGTGGCGGCGCCTCGCCGTTCTCGCGGCGGGCAAACCAGTATTGCGCAAGCTGCCGCAGCCGTTCATCGGGTATGCTCCCGATGCTGCCCCGCCTGATTTCAACACTGACGCGCGGCGTGGTTGCGAACGTCTGCATGGCCTATTCAGTGCAGATCGTTCGCGGCCCGGCAAGAGTCAAATGGGCTGGATTCAGCAGAGGGTCGGGGTTAGCGGAAGGCTGGGGTCAGACCACGATATTGGCGATCAGGCCGGTCTTCTTCTGGTCCAGCTCCTTGGACAGACCTTCCTTCATCTTCTTTTCCAGCAGTTCGCGGAACTCGTCCTCGATTTTCTTGCGCGATTCCTCGTCCATGGCGGCCAGCGACTTCTCGTCCAGGCCCTTGCTTTCGAGGAACTGCTTGCGGATGCGTTCGGGCACCGAAAGCTTGGCGTAATCGAGGAATTCCTGCGTCGCATCCGGCTTCACGCCGGTCTCGCCGGTCAGCGCGGCGGTGGTGGCAGAGGTGGCGTCGTCGTTGGCTTTCGCCGCGGCATCGGTCGGCTTCACGCCGCCGGCCTGGTTGATGCCGTAATAGGGATTGGTGAAATAATTCGAGGCAATCGTGCTCATGGAGCGGTCCTTACACCAGCAGGTTGGCGAGCCCACCGGCGGTTTTGCCGGTCTGCTGTCGCACCATCTCTTCCACCTTCTGGCGGATGCCTTCCTCGATGGCTTCGCGCTGTTGCGCGTCCATCTCGTTCAGTTTCTCCTGGGTGACGTCCTTCTCCTTCAGCTCCTGCAGGCGGAGCTTCTCGGCATCGGACATTTTCGCGTAATCGAGGAAGTCCTGTTCGGGACCCTTCTTGATCTTGTCGACTTCCTGGACGGTGCCCTGGTCGTCGGGCGCGAAGAAGTCGGCCGCCGAGGTGCTGCTGATCTGTCGCGGTGCGAACAGGGTGGCGAGAGCATCGAGGCCGCCGCCGATTCCGGAAATGGACATGGCTATTCTCCGTGGTGTTCTGGACACGGAGGAAGCAAGGCATATGCCAGCGGTAGAAGTGTTGCGGTTGCAAGGATGTGTCGCGGATTACCGCGAAATCACAATGCTACGCGCTATGGTGAATGCGCGTTAACCGGAAAGTTTTGCCGGTCAGCACGAACCACGCGGCGCGATTTGCCGGGACATTTCTACCGATCCACATGCCCGAGGTCGCGGTCCGGATCGAGGCGGTCGCGCACCAGCTGTTTGAGCGTCTTCACATCGGGGAAGCCGCCATCGCGCTTGCGCTCCCAGATCAGCGCATCGTCGTAATGGATCTCGAAAATGCCGCCGGTGCCGGGCTTGAGCGCCACGTCTTCCACATCGTCGACAAAGGTGGAGAGCAGCTCCTGCGCCATCCAGGCGGCGCGCAGCAGCCAGTGGCATTGCGTGCAGTAGGTGATGCGGATGCGGGGCTTGGCGGCCATGGCGGGACTCCGGAAAAAGTCCAGCCAGCCTAGCAGGTTAGGCGGGCTCGATAAAATATGATGACGATCATAATATTCCATGGCAGTCTGGCGCCAT
The DNA here is from genome assembly GCF_058806975.1 of Ferrovibrio sp. GW821-FHT12E11. Lineage (NCBI taxonomy): Bacteria > Pseudomonadati > Pseudomonadota > Alphaproteobacteria > Rhodospirillales > Rhodospirillaceae > Ferrovibrio > Ferrovibrio sp. GW821-FHT12E11. The sequence goes on along the minus strand of NZ_JBXAQG010000001.1, from coordinate 273,668 downwards.
GAAATCCGCAGCAGCCCCAGATCCTTCCGACAATCCGGCCAGAGCCCAGGCCCGGGCTCAGGCACCGGCTCGCTCCAAGGGCTATGCCACCCGCCAGGCCATCCTCGCCGCCGCCGCGACCGCGATCCGCGAGCAGGGGCCCGATCGCATCAGCGTGGTGGCGGTGATGCGCGCCGCCGGCCTCAGCCATGGCGGCTTCTACGCGCATTTCGAGTCCAAGGAAGCGCTGGTGGCGGAAGCCATCGCCAGCATGTTCGCCGGCGGCCGCGACCGCTTCATCGCCCGCATCGGCAGCCGCACCGGCCCGGAGGCGCTGAAGACCTGGATCGACAGTTACGTGTCGCGCAGCCATCGCGACAATCCCGGCGGCGGCTGCGCGCTGTCGACGCTGATGTCCGACATGCCGCGGCTGGATGTGGCGGCGCGGGCGGCCTTCGACGACGGCATGCGCGGCATCGCCGCCCGGCTCAGCCGTTATCTGTCGGGGCCGCAGGCGCAGGCCGAGCCTCAGGTTCTGACCCTGCTGGCCGAGATGGCCGGCGCGGTGGCGCTGTCGCGCGCCGTCGCCGATCCGCAGCTCTCCGACCGCATCCTGAAACAGTCGCGCGCCGCCCTGAAGGCGCGCATCGATGAGATGAGCGCCGCATGAACCAGCAGGCCCCCGTGACACCGGCGATGCCCGCCGCGGCAGGCAACCGTGAGGCTTTGCTCACCGCGCCGATCCTGCCCACGCTGCTTAAACTATCGGTGCCCAATGCCGTGGCGATGACCGCCACCGCGCTGGCGGCGATTGCCGAGACGGCTTATGTGGGCGTGCTCGGCATCGAGCCGCTGGCGGCGATGGCGCTGGCCTTCCCGATGATCATGCTGATGCAGATGATGTCGGCCGGCGCCATGGGCGGCGGCGTGTCCTCGGCGATTGCCCGCGCGCTCGGCGCCGCCGACCTGCCGCGCGCCAACACGCTGGCCATCCATGCCATCGTCATCGCGGTGTCGGCCGGATTGTTCTTCACGGCCTTCTTCTGGCTGCTCGGCCCGGCGATCTACAGCCTGCTCGGCGGTCGCGGCGAAGCGCTGCACCAGGCGATCCTCTATTCCCATACGGTGTTCACCGGCAGCATCGCCGTCTGGCTGTTCAACACGCTGGCCTCGGTGCTGCGCGGCACCGGCCGCATGATGGTGCCTTCTGTCATCAGCCTGCTGGTGGCGGTGGCGCAGATCGTCATCGGCGGCACGCTCGGTCTGGGGCTCGGTCCGGTGCCGCGTTTCGGCATGATCGGCGTCGGCCTCGGCCAGGTGATCGCCTTTGCGCTCGGCGCGCTCTATCTCTTCTGGCATCTGCGCTCGGGCCGCGCTCGCCTGCGGCTGACGTTTGCCGGCTTCCGATCCGAACGCGCGCTATATCTCGACATCCTGAAAGTCGGCGCGCTCGCCTGCGTCTCGTCGCTGCAGACCGTGCTGACCATCCTGATCTTCACCGGCCTGGTGGCGCGCTTCGGCACGGTGGCGCTCGCCGGCTACGGCATCGGCGCCCGGCTGGAATTCCTGCTGATCCCGATTGCCTTCTCGGTCGGCGTCGCCAGCGTGCCGATGGTCGGCATGGCCTTTGGCGCGCAGAATATCGCGCGCGCCCGCCATGTCGCCTGGACCGCCGCCAGCTTGGCGGCCGCAGCACTCGCCGTGATCGGCATCATCGTGCTGATCGTGCCCGATGCCTGGACCACGCTGTTCACCACCAACCCGGATGTGGTGGCGGCGGCGCGCCAGTATCTGATCGCCGCCGGCGCCGGCTTCCCCTTCTTCGGCTTCGGTCTCTGCCTGTATTTCGCCAGCCAGGGCTCGGGCAAGGTGCTCGGCCCCGTGGTGGGTGGCACCATCCGTCTGGTCATGGTCGCCCTCGGCGGCTGGTGGCTGACGGTGAGCGGGGCGGAAGTGTGGACGCTGTTCGCGCTGGCCGGCGCGGCGATGGTCGTATACGGCGTTTCCACCGGCCTGCTGGTGAAGGCGACGCGCTGGTAGCCGGAAGCCCGGTTTTTTAAGGAACCTTCCGGCCTCCCGGTCGTCCTGTTCCTGTCGCCCGGGCCCGCAGCGGGACGGGGCCAGAGAGGGCCACGGCTGCCATGAAACTGTTCGAATGCCTCGGCTGCGGCCAGCCGGTTTATTTCGAGAATACCTCCTGCGAAAGCTGCGGCCGTCGTCTCGGCTACCTGCCGCAGGCCGGCGTGCTCAGCGCCCTGGAACCGGCCGCGCCCGTTTCGGCCGATCCGCCCGCCGATCTCAATGCCGTCAACCCGAATGCCACCAATGGCGTCTGGCGCGCGCTGGCCGCGCCCGAGGCGCGCTGGCGCTTCTGCATCAATGCCCAGCACGATGCCTGCAACTGGCTGGTCGAAGCCGAGCCCGAAGGCGCAGCCCCCAACCCCGAAGCCTATTGCAGCGCCTGCGCCCATAACCGCACGGTGCCCGATCTGGGCGATCCACAGCATCTGAACAACTGGCGCCGCATCGAAAGCGCCAAGCATCGCCTGTTCCACGGCATCCAGCGGCTCGACCTGCCGCATGAGACCCGCGATCAGGATCCCGATGAAGGCCTGGCCTTCGATTTCCTCGCCGATCCGCCGGACCCAAAAGCGCCGCGCATCGTCACCGGCCATGACAACGGCCTCATCACCATCAACCTGATGGAAGCCGACGACGCCAAGCGCGAAAAGATCCGCGTCGCCATGCACGAACCCTATCGCACGCTGCTCGGCCACTTTCGCCACGAGGTCGGGCATTACTACTGGGAGCGGCTGGTGCGCCGCGCCGGCGACAACTCGGAAGCCATGAGCGGCTTCCGCGCCCTGTTCGGCGACGAGCGCACCGATTACGGCGAGGCGCTCAAGCGGCATTATGCCGATGGTCCGGCGGCGAGCTGGCAGGACGGTTTCGTCAGCGCCTATGCCGCCGTGCATCCCTGGGAGGATTTCGCCGAGACCTGGGCGCATTACATGCATATCGTCGATACGCTGGAAACCGCCGGCGCCTTCGGCCTGCGGGTCAAGCCGCGCATCAGCCGCGGCGAGGAGATCGGCACCCGCATCGATTTCGACAGCTACCAGGCCGAGAGCATCGACCAGCTGATCGAGGCCTTCCTGCCGATCACCTTCGCGGTCAACAGCCTGAACCGTTCGATGGGCCAGCCCGATCTCTATCCCTTCGTGCTCAGCCCGCGCGCCATCGAGAAGCTCGGCTTCATCCATGCGCTCTGCCGCCATGCGCGCGAGGGCCTGCCGCAGATCACGCCGCGCCTGTCGGCCCAGCCGGTCGGCATGCCGCTGCAGGCGAGCCAGCCGCAGGCGGTGCCCATCACCGTCGAACCGGCCACGCCGCCCGCGCCGCTGCCCGAAGGCCCGGCCGACGAGCCAGTGACGCCGCAGACCGCGGCGCTGATCGCCGTGGCCGCGCAACTCGCGCTCGATCCGGTGGCGTGAATTCAGTCCACGCTTTCGTCATCCCCGCGAAAGCGGGGATCCAGAGCCGCAAGGCTCAGGCATTGGCCTCTGGGTTCCCGCCTTCGCGGGAACGACGGGGAGAGCTGTCCCTTCTCAGGCGTCCTGGGCGCCGTGATAGAAGAAGATGGAGAGGATGCGGTCCACCGTGACGCCGTCTTCCGACAGCGGGCAATGCGCCAGTTCCACATCGGCAAAGCTGAAGCGGAAGGGAATGTTGAGCCGCCCGCGCCAATGGATCATGCGGCCGCTTTCCGCCACCTGGCGGCGGATGTCGACGATGCGCGCCTGGCTCTCATCGGGCGCCCTGTGCAGATTGACGCTGGTTTCGATATAGCGGTTCATCAGCGGCACCGGCGCCGCCGCCAGCACGATTTCGCCCGCCACCCGCACGAAGAACCGCATGGCATCGCCGGCGTCGCGGCGCACCTCGACCAGCACCACATGCCCCAGCAGGGCGGCAATCGCCATCGGATCGAAGGCGGCGCGCGCCGGCAGCCGGTCGGCCGGATGGATGCGCTGCATGTAGCGCAGGAAATCGGCGACGACCCGGCTGTCGGCAGCGGCCAATCCAGCGTCGAGTGCGGCCAGATTGGGATGGGTCATGGTTATTCGCTGCCGCTGTAATAGAGAGCCGAAAAGATGCGGTCGATGGTAACGCCGTCATCGGCCAGCGGGCAATGCACGTATTCGACGTCGTCGTAATCGAGGCGGAATTTCATGCGCGGCTTGCCGTGCCAGTAATACAGCCGGCCGGTCGCCAGCACCTCCTGGCGCACATCGGCGATGATGTCGGTGCTGCGCTCGGTGCGATGCGGCTCGGCCAGGCGGCTGAACTCGTCCAGATAGCGGTTCATCATCGGCGCCGGCGCCGCGGCCAGCATCACCTCGCCGGCGACGCGCACGAAAAACCGCGCCGGGGCCGGGGCCGGCTGGCGGTGCACCTCGGTCAGCACCACATGGCCCAGCAGCTCGGGGATATGCAGCGGATCGATATCGCGGCGGCCGGGCAGGCGGTCGGCCGGGTGGATGCGCCGCATGTAGGTCAGGAAGGCGGCAACCTTGCGGCTGCGGACGCGCGGCAGCGTGGCGTCGATGGCGACAAGGTTGGGATGGGTCACGGCTGCGGGTCGAGCGCGGCCAGACCTTCGTAATGGAAGATCGAGACGATCTGGTCGATGGTGCGGCCGTCTTCGGCCAGCGGGCAATGCACCAGTTCGATGCTGGCGTAATCCAGCGAGAAGCGCACCCGCGGCTTGCCGTGGCGATACAGCATGCGGCCGGTATCGATCACCGTATGGCGGCTTTCGATCGGGAAGCGCACGGTGGATTCAGAGGTATTGGCGATCTCGTCCATATAGCGGCCATGCAGCTTCATGCCGATGGCGGCGGTGACTTCCTCGCCGGCGACCTTGACGCGGAAGCGCGGCCGTTCGCCGCCATACTCCACCTCGGTCAGGACCAGATACGGCAGCAGGCGCGGGATGGCCATCGGATTGAAGCGGCTGCGCGCCGGCAGGGCGTCCACCGGGTGGATGCTGCGGTAATAGGTCAGGAACTGCGCGGTGGTCCCATGCCGCGCCACGCCCTGGGCGGCGATGACAGCCTCAAGGTTGGGGTGAACGGCGGGAAATGACTGGGCCGTGGTGAAGAGGGGCATGCGCCGCCCTTTCCTGGTCGCGGGAGCGCGCTGACTACCAGCTTGTGCTGCGGCGCACCATTGCAGGGACTGCAAAGCTGCTCTGCGGTATGACAGCGGACAGATTAAATATAATTAATCCTATTAATTCTTATTTTGTTCTTTTTATTTGACCGATCTGGCCCTAATCTCTTGGCACCCCCCAGCCGCGGAGACCCGCCATGACCCGTCGCACTGCTTACGATCCCTTCAAGGATGAGACTCTGGGGACCGGCCATGAAAGCGCCTGGCCGCCGCTGGAGCCTGGGCCTTCGCTCCCCAGGCCCAAAGCGCCGCGGCGCCGGCCGCAGCTGATCGACTGGCGCGGCGTCGCCCGGCGCATGGCCGACGGCGAGGGCATTCCCGTCATTGCCGCTGCGCTCGGCATCCCCGAACAGCGCATCTGGTCGCATCTGAACAAGAGCAGCCGCTTCGCCCTCTACATCCGCCAGGCGCTGGAGCGCCAGCGCCTGCTGACCCGGGCGCAGTTCCCGGCGCTGGCTGCCAGCATCCTGCGGCAGGGGCTGACCGCAGAGCGGCTGTTGCCCGCCGATGTGCTGGTCTGGCTGAGCGCGCAGATGAAGGCACAGGATCAATTCAGCTCCGAGGAACTGACGGCGCAGTTGCGTGCGGCCTGTGCCTCGGGGCGCAAGGTGAAAGACGACGCGCAGGTTGTGCAATCTGCCGCGCCGATTTCACCAGCACTAGAAACGAAGCAAAACGAAACCCAAAGAAGCGAAACGCCGCGACCGTTTCCGCTCGCGGCGCCAGTTACACAGGACTCAGGCCGGTCTGACTCAGGCGGGCCAGACTCAGGCCGGAATGCCGCTGCCGGTGCGCACGCGCTCCAGCAGCCGGTCCATGAAGGCCTCGCACAGGCCGATCTGGCTGAGTGCGATGAACTCGTTGGGCTTGTGGGCCTGCTCGATCGAGCCCGGGCCGCAGACGATGGTGGGAATCCCCAGTTCGGAGAACAGGCCGGCTTCCGTGCCGAAGGCCACCTTCTGCACGCGGTTGGCGCCGGTTAGGGCCTTCGCCAGCTCGATCACGCCGGCGCGGTCATCCGTTGAGAGTCCGGGGAATTCCGAAATCTGCGTGAAGGTGAAGCCCGCAGCGGGATCAATCGCCTTCAGCTCCGGCTCCAGCTTGGTCCTCGCATAGGCGACAACTTCAGCAAACAGCGCATCCACATCGTCCTGCGGCAGGTAGCGGATCTCCCACAGGAAGTGGCAGTCCTTCGGCACGATGTTCAGCGCCGTGCCGCCATTCACCACGCCGGTATGCAGCGAGGTATAGGGTGGCGCGAATTCCGGATCGAACGGCCCGTTGTCGCGCTTGTTGCGCGCCAGCGACTTGATGAAGGCGATCAGCTCGGCCGCCGCTTCCACCGCATTGGCGCCCTGGTGGGTCAGCGAGGAATGGCATTCAAAGCCGCGCACATCGACGCGCCAGCTTTTCTTGCCCTTGTGCTGTGCGATCACCTGCATCTCGGTCGGCTCGCCGACGATGCAGGCCTTCGGGCGCACCGGCATCTCCTTCAGCGCCTCGATCAGGCGCTTGGCGCCCAGGCAGCCGACTTCCTCGTCATAGGTGAAGGCATAATGGATCGGCGTCTCCAGCGTCTGCGCCAGGAATTTCGGCGCATACGAGAGCGCGATGGCGACGAAGCTCTTCATGTCCGAGGTGCCCCGGCCATAGAGCAGGCCGTCCTTCTCGGTCAGCGTGAAGGGGTCGGTGTCCCATTCCTGGCCATCGATGGGTACGACATCGGTATGGCCCGACAGCACGATGCCGGGTTTGTCCTGCGGGCCGATGGTGGCATAGAGATTGGCCTTCTTGCCGGTGGCGTCATGCACCAGCGTGGAGTCGACGCCGAGGCCTTTCAGGTGGTCGCGCACCCAGTGGATCAGGTCGAGGTTGGAATCGCGGCTGACGGTCGGCATCTCGATCAGCTGCTTGATCATCGCGAGCGCTTCGGGGGAGGGCTTGGGGGTGGTCATATTTTTTGTCTCTCTATGTACAACTATTATTCGTCATTCCCGCGAACGCGGGAATCCAGTGTCCAGAGCGGCGGCCCTGGGTCCCCGCCAAGAAGATCTCCTGGGCGGGGACGACGAGGGGTTACGACGACTGCAGGCTCTTGATCTGCGCGTCCAGGTCGTCGGCGATGAAGGCCTGCACGATCTCGTCGATGCTGGCATCCACGGTGAAGCCCAGATTCTTGGCGCGCTGCGACGTGGTCTCGCCGGGCCAGCCGTCGACGATCTTCTGGATATGGGCATCGGGCGTCCAGTGGATGGTGCCGATCTTGCGGTTGGCGCCCCTCAGGGCGGGGGTGGCGCGCTCGACGGCGGCCGCCATTTCGCCGGCGGTAACGCGGATGCCGCTCAGCAGCAGCGCACGGTCGGTGCCGAATTTCTCCGCCGGCAGGTCATGGGCGCGGATGAAGGCATCCACCACGCGGCGGGGAGAGAGACAGGCCATCGGGCTGTCGGGCCGCACCGGGCAGGTGGCGTCGACGCCGCTCAAGGGTTCACGGATGATCGAGCTGGCCCAGGTGCTGGCGGCTTTGTTTGGCTTGCCCGGCCGTACCATGATGGTGGGCAGGCGGATGCTGCGGCCGTCGAGGAAGCCCTTGCGGCTGTAGTCGTTGACCAGCAGTTCGCCGCTCAGCTTCTGCGCGCCGTAGGAGGTGGTCGGCCGCTGCGGCGTGTCGTCGCCCACCGCCTGCGGCAGCTTGCCGCCATAGACGGCCACGGACGAGGCGAAGACCACGCGCGGCGTGTGGGCCATGGCGCGGCAGGCTTCCAGCACATTCTTGGTGCCCTCAAGGTTGACGCGGTAGCCGCCCTCGAAATCGGCCTCCGCGCCCGAGGAGACGATGGCGGCGAGATGGAAGATGGAGTGAGTCGCGTCGCCGATCAGGGATTTCACCTGCGCCGCATCGCTGATGTCGCCGGCCACGATGGTGACCTTCGGGTCAATCGGACCTGCGGCCTTCACTGTATCGAACAGGGTGATATGGGCGATCGGCTGCGGCTTGCCGTCGGCTCCGGCCAGCGTGCCGCGACGCAGCAGTTCGCTGACCAGTTTCTGGCCGATGAAACCGGCGCCGCCGGTGATGACGACATTGAGCATGGGCGCCCCTTTCCCGAAAGCGCCCACGCTAACCAGCCTTGTTCAGCCAGACAAGGCGTGCGGCGGTTATCGTCCCGGCGGCGGCCCGTCGCCGCGCATATGCGGCGGTCCGCCCATCGGCCCGCCGGGCGGGGGACCGCGCCGCAACATGCGTTCGCCGAATTCGCGGCGCTGCTCCGGCGTCATGGCGTCGGCGGCGGCCAGCAGGCCGGCCTGCAGACCCTGCTGCAGCTGGTCCAGGCGCTGGCGATGTTCGGCCAGCACGGCGGCCAGGCGGTTATGGTCATAGGGTTCGGCGGTCAGGGCGCTGCCGAGGTCGCGGCGCATCTGATGCTGCGACAGCGCGCCGCCCTTGCGGCCTTCCTCGAATGCCTGGCGGAAGGCCTGCGCGGCATTGTCGGGCAGCCGGCGGGCATACTGGTCCTCGATCTGCGCGCCACGGCGCTCGGCCATCTCGCGGTATTTGAAGAACCGCACGGCGCCGAAACTGGCGAAGCCGATATTGAGCGCCACCGAGGCGATCAGGCCGATGGCCAGCCAGCGGTTCATCTTCGACTTGGGGGCGGAGGCGACAGGATCAGACATGATGGCTCAGTCCTCGGTGAGGAATGGTGTGGCACTGGCGATCTGCACGCCGACCATGTCGGTTTCCTGCGCATCGATCAGGCCGAAATTGACAAAGCCGGCGCTGACGCCGATGGCCAGCGCGAGCGCCAGGGCTGCGAATTGCGGCATGGCGCGGCCGCTGGGGAACAGCAGGGCCAGGGCCTCGATCACCTGCACGCGCCAGTGCGGCGCCGCAGCGGGACGTGGGGCGATCTGGTCCAGCACGCGCTGGCGCAGCGCCGCGCTCGGTTCCAGATCGGGCAATGCGGCGCCCTGCAGCAGGCGGTCGAAGGCGGCCGCCTGGCGCTGCAGGTCCTGCGCGGCGGGCGAGGCGGCGAGGAAGGCTGCCGCGGCAGCGCGCTCGGCTTCGGGCCACAGCGCCGGGTCAGCTCCATAGGCATCCAGCAGGTCGGTGAAGCGGGCGATATTCATGGGGTGCCTCCTTAGCCCAGCGCAGGGGCCAGATCGTCGCGCAACGTGCGCTTGGCGCGGATCAGCAGGGATTCCAGGGCGCCGACGCTGATATCCAGCGCCTTCGCCGCATCGATGTTGCTTTCGCCTTCCCAGAAGCAGAGCAGGATGGCGGCGCGCTGCCGTTCGGGCAGCTTCTGCAAAGCGGCGGCGACGCGGTCGCCGGTCTCATGGGCCAGGCGCGCCTCATAGGGCGTGGCGCCATCCTCGTCGATCGGCTCGGGCTGGTCGTCCAGCACCGCCATCTTCGGTTTGCGCTTGCGGTCGATGCTCAGGTTGACCACCACGCGGTTGAGCCAGGTCTTGAAGCTGGCGCCGCCATCGGGACGCCAGCGCGCCGCATGCTGCCAGACCCGCAGGAAAGCCTCCTGCGCCACCTCTTCGGCATCGGCGCGGTCATACAGCACGCGGTAGGCCATGGTGGTCGCGTGGCGCAGGTATTTGTCGACCAGCAGGCGATAGGCCGCGTGGTCGCCGCGCGCGACCCGCTGCATCAGGGTGGCGTCGATATCACTCATGCGCTCGGCCGGACCAGTGTCCAGCCGGGGCAGGGCGAGGGAAGCGAACATGGGGGACGGTCCTGCTCATGCCGTTGGGTTCTGGAGGGTTACACGGCGGCATGGCGGCTTTCCTGCGCAGGAAAATCAGGCCTGACCGGCGGCTTCCAGATCCTTCAACTCCTTGGTCAGGCGGGCGATTTCCGCGCCCACGGCGGCGGCGATGTCCGGGGCGTCCCAGTCGCGGTACTGCTGCTGCCGATAGGCCAGGGCATTGCGGTAATAGAGCCAGGCATTCAGGCGGCAGCGCACATAGTTGTTCTGGGTCTTGATCACTTTGCCCGGACTGCCCACCACCACCGAATTGCTGGGGATGACGGTGCCTTCCTTCAGGAAGGTGTGGCCGCCGATGATGCAGTTATCGCCGATCTCGCAGCCGTCCATGATGGTCGAGCCGATGCCGATCAGGCAGTTGTCGCCGATGGTGCAGCCATGGATGGTGCAGTGATGGGTGATCGAGCAATGGGCGCCGATGTAAGTGCCGGTCTGGCTGCCCACATGCAGCATCGAGAAATCCTGGATGTTGGTGTGCTGGCCAACGACGATCTCGTAATTCTCGGCACGCGCGGCCACATTGATCCAGATGGAGGAGCCTTCCTCCAGCCGGACCTTGCCGTAGATCTGGGCGGTGTCGTGGATATAGGCGGGATTGTTCAGGACCACGTCGGGGCCGTACACGGGCATCGCATTCCTCCATCCGTTGGTCCCAGCTTAACCAACGGTGCGAGGGCGCAAAAGGTGCCCGGCCCGGCCAAAACGAAACGGGCCTCTCCTAGGATCGCACCCAGGGGGGGCCCGTGCATGGCAGTATGCGAATGGTGCCTTACTTGGTGGCGTCCTTCAGATAGGCGATCAGGTCGGCGATCTCGCTTTCCTTCTTGATGCCGGGGAAGACCATCTTGTTGCCCGGAATATAGCCCTTGGGGTCGGCGATATAGGCGGCGACGGTGGTTTCGTCCCAGGTGATGGCCTTGGCCTTCATCGGATCCGAGTATTTGAAGCCGGCGCTGGTGCCCGACTTGCGGCCGAACAGGCCGGCCAGGCTCGGGCCGACCGTGTTCTTGCCGGCTTCGAGCTGATGGCAGGCGCGGCATTTGGCGAAGGCCTTGCGGCCTTCTTCGGGATTGCCGGCAGCCTGGGCTGCAGAAATGCCGGCCAGCAGGCCGACGGCGGTTAGGGCGGTGAGCAGGACTCGGGACATCGGGGGGCTCCTGGGGACGAGGGGAAGCGGCTGGTCGGCCAAGCTTTCTGAGGAAAATAGTCCGATCTGGCAAAAAAATAACACAGCGACTCGCATCGGCAACAGCGGCGCATTGCCGCATTTACCGGTGCTTAAGAAGCGGCTGCTTAGATGCCCCGCCTGAGTGGTGGAGAGACGCGTAGCATGAATATGATGGCGAATCTGGGGCAGGCGCGGGTGCAGGCGATGTTGCAGGCAGGCAATGACGTGCTGCAGGTTCAGCAGGCCCTGGCGACGAAGCGCAGCAATCTGGTTGCCGAACTGCTGCGTGGCGAAGAGGATTTCTTCGAGCAGCAGCATTATCCGGCCGGCGATGTCTTCGATCCGGCGACAGGTGCGCAGTACTACTACCATGCCCATCGCAATGAAGACCGTGAGCACGGTCACTTCCATGTCTTCCAGCGGCCCAATTTCATCCCCGAAAAATTCGAGCCGGCGCGCTATGTGAAGCCCGGTGTCGGCCGCTGCGGCCCGCAGGACGCGATCGGCCAGCACTGGCCGCGCGGCGAGCAGGCGCTGGCCCATATCGTCGGCGTCGCCATGGACCATTACGGCCAGCCGATCCGGCTGTTCACCACCAACCGCTGGGTCACCGACGAAACCTGGTTCCCGGCCCGCGACGTGATCGCCATGCTGGATCGCTTCGAGCTGCGCCACGCCTGGCCATCGGCCGAAGTGAACCGCTGGCTCAACGGTCTGCTGCATCTGTTCCAGCCCGAGATCGTCGAACTGATCCGCCGTCGCGATGCCGCCGTGGAAGCGCGCGGCCGCGCCAATCCGCGCGGCGACGCGCTGGAAGACCGCAGCCTGGAAGTCACCGCGTCACTGGATATTTCGGTGGAACGCCGGGTGCGTCAGCTGCGCCGCTCGCTCGCGGCCTGAGGCTTTACGGCAGGTAGCCCAGATTGCGCCATTCCGCATAGGCCTTGCGGAAGGTGTGGAAGGAATCCCACACCTTCTTGAATTCCGGGTTGGCGGCGCTTTCTTCCTTCACCACCTGGATCCAGGATGATTTGAGCGCATCCATCACCGCCGGCGGCAGGGTATGCACCTGCACGCCGCGCTGGCGGATTTCCTGCAGGGCTTTCACCTGCTGCACTTCGCCTTCCGCCAGGCTCTCGCGGATGTTGTCGCCGCAGACGCTGGTGATCAGGCTGCGCTGGGCATCGGTCAGGCCGTCCCAGACCTTCATGTTGATCAGCAGGGTGATCAGCGAACTCTGCTGGTGCCAGCCGGGGAAGTAATAATGCTGCGCGGCTTTCTCGAAGCCATAGCGCACATCGACAAAGGGCAGCGAGAATTCGGCGGCATCGATGCTGCCGGTCTGCAGCGCATAGAAGGTGTCGCCGCCGTTCAGCGCGACCGTCTCGACGCCCAGGCGCCGGATCACCTTGGCGCCGATGCCCATGAAGCGCATGCGCAGGCCCTGCAGGTCCTTCACCGTGTTGATCTCGCGGCGGAACCAGCCGCCGGATTCCGGCGGCAGCACGGTGCAGACCACCGGCTTGATGTTGAAGCGCGAGAAGCTCTCGTCCATCAGATCCTGGCCGCCGCCATAGGACAGCCAGGCGAGATACTCGCTGGCGGAGGGGCCGAAGGGCACGGTGGAGAACAGCCAGAAGACAGAGTCGCGTTCGGCGAAGAAATTCGGCGACGACCATACGGCGTCGATGCTGCCGTTGGAGACTTTCTCGAACAGCTCGGCATTGGGCGCCAGCATGTTGGGCTCGAACAGCTTGACGTCGATATTGCCGTCCGAGGCGGTGGAGAGCTTCTCCACCATGCTCACGGCCATGGTGCCGATCTGCGGCGCCGATGTGGGGGCGGCGCTGGCCAGCTTGATGACGACGGGGCGGCCGGGGGCTTCGGTGACGGCCGGCGGCGTGGCGAGTTGGCCGGCGTCGGGGTCCTTGATGGCACGCGCTTCCGGGGTATTGGCAGACCGCTGCAACGAGACGGTGCCGATACCGATCAGAATGCCCAATACCAATGCCAGGCCGGCAACCGTGACCAGGCGCGCCATGTCAGCAATACCCTTTTCCTCGGTCAGCGTAAGGTCCCACCAACGCTGCGGCCCAGGCACTGTCACCGGGCCGGTGTCACAATAGGCGGCAAGCCGAGCAGCCGTCTATGCATACGCCGCTGCTCAAGGGCCTGTCAGAGCCCAGTTTTACCGGAAACCACCCACACGTCAGGTTGAGAGTTGATAACAAATAACCGTCTGAAGAGGCAAAACCGGGCGCGCAGCCGGCAGCCGCCCTACGGAGCCGGCCGGGGCTTTGGCGGCACCACGCCGTAGTCGCGGATCCAGGACAGGCTGTCGGCGGTCGCCCCCGCGGGACGGTATTCGCAGCCGATCCAGCCGTCGTAGCCCAGGGCGTCGAGCTGGCGGAAAATGAAGCCGTAGTCGATCTCGCCGTTGCCGGGCTCGCGGCGGTCGGGCGGATTGGCGATCTGCACATGGCCGATCACCGGCATCTGGCGGGCGATGCGCTTTGCCAGATCGCCGTGAATGATCTGCGCATGATAGACATCGAACTGCAGGCGCAGGTTGGAAGCCCCCACCTCCTGGATCACCCGCTCGGCGAAATCGAAATCGCTCAGGAAGAAACCCGGCACGTCGCGCTGGTTGATCGGTTCGATCATCAGGGTGATGCCGGCACCACCGGCCTGCTGTGCCGCCCAGGCCAGGTTGTCCATGTAGCAGGCTTCCATGGCCCGGCGGTCGGCCTTGGGCGTCTGCAGTCCGGCCACCACATGGATCTGCCGGCAGCGCAGCGCCTCGGCATATTCGAAGGCGCGCGCCATGCTGGCGCGGAAGTCCTGGCGGCGATCGGGCAGGGAGGCCAGCCCGCGTTCGCCGGCCGGCCAGTCGCCCGGGGGCGCGTTGAACAGCGCGACCTGTAAACCGGCATCGCGGACGGCAGCGGCCACGGCGGCGGCGCTGTGGTCGTAGGGGAACATGAATTCCACGGCCTGGAAGCCCTGGGCAGCCGCGGCCGCGAAGCGGTCGAGGAAGGGCTCGTCCTGGAACAGGAAACTCAGGTTCGCGGCGAAACGCGGCATCTCTCGGCCCCCCGGCCCGTTGAACCCGATCTGTCACCGGGCGTTGGTTTTCCGAGACTGTCATTTCTGCTAACTGTTGAGCAAGTCTTCTTCTTTTCCCTGTCCCAGTCCAAGGACCCCCATGCCCGACGGCATCCTGCAGGCGGAACGTGACGGCGGCCGGTTGCGGCTCAGCGCCAGCGGCGCCTGGACCCTGCCGAGCGCCGGCGCCCTGCTGGCCAGCATCGAGGGCCTCCAGGCCGGCGGCCTGCGGCAGGCGGTGCTGGAGGCCGGCGGCATCAGGCGGCTGGACACCGCCGGCGCGGTGCTGCTGCACCGGGTGGAGGCGGCGCTGGCCCGCCAGGGCGTGCAGCTCGACTGGAGCGGCCTGAAGCCCGAGCACAAGACCCTGGTCGACTATGTGCGTGCCTGCGACGCCACGGTGCCGATGCGGCCGCAGGCCGGCAGCGGTGCGCTCGCCCTGATCGCCTATCTCGGCTGGCTCACGGTGTTCTTCGGGCGCGAGGCGCTGCGCTTCATCGCCTTCATCGGTCAGGTCACCCTGACCATGACGCGGCTCGGCTGGCAGCCGCAGCGCCTGCGCTTCACATCCGTGGTGCATCACATGGAGCAGGTAGGGCTGAAGGCGATCCCTATCGTCGGGCTGCTGTCCTTCCTGATCGGCATGGTGATGGCCTACCAGGGCGCCAGCCAGCTGCAGCGCTTCGGCGCGCAGATCTTCGTGGTCGACCTCATCAGCATCTCGGTGCTGCGCGAACTCGGCGTGCTGCTCACCGCCATCCTGATCGCCGGCCGTTCGGGCAGCGCCTTCACCGCGCAGATCGGCAGCATGAAGGTGAACGAGGAAATCTCGGCCATGCGCACCCTGGGCCTCGACCCCATCGAGGTGCTGGTGCTGCCGCGTGTCTTCGCCCTGCTGTTGACCCTGCCAGTGCTGGGCTTCTTCGCCGATATCATGGGCCTGCTGGGCGGCGCGCTGATGGCGTGGAACACGCTGGGTATCGATCCGTTCCTGTTCTTCAACCGCCTGCACGAGGGCAACGCGCTGCGCCATTTCACGCTCGGCATCGTCAAGGCGCCGGTATTTGCCGTGCTGATCGCCCTGGTCGGCTGCTACGAGGGCCTGCGCGTCAAGCATGACGCCGAGAGCGTCGGCCGGCTGACCACGCGCTCGGTGGTGCAGTCGATCTTCCTGGTCATCGTCTTCGATGCCCTGTTCTCCATCGTCTTCAGCCTGCTGGGTCTGTGATGCCAGAAACAGCCAAGACTGAAGAAAAGGATGTCGTCATTTCGGTGCGTGGCCTGGTCAACCGCTTCGACGGCCCTGCGGTACACGATGGCCTCGATCTCGATGTCTATCGTGGCGAGGTGCTGGGGGTGGTCGGCGGCTCGGGCACCGGCAAGTCGGTGCTGTTGCGCAGCATCATCGGGCTCAACCACACGCGTGGCGGCAGCATCCGGCTGCTGGACACCGATATGATCGCCGGCAAGCCCGATGACCTGCGCGCCGTGCGCCAGCGGTTTGGCGTGCTGTTCCAGGATGGCGCGCTGTTCTCGTCGCTGACGGTGGCGCAGAATATCCAGGTGCCGCTGAAGGAATTCTACGACCTGCCGCAGGACCTGCTGGACGAGATCGCGGCGGCGAAAGTCCATATGGTCGGCCTGCCGGCCGATGCGGCGGGCAAGTTTCCCGCCGAGCTGTCGGGCGGCATGCGCAAACGCGCCGGTCTGGCGCGGGCGCTGGCGCTCGATCCGGAAGTCGTGTTCTTCGACGAGCCGACCGCCGGCCTCGATCCCATCGGCGCGGCTGCCTTCGACCAACTGGTGCGCGACCTGCAGAAGGCGCTGGGGCTCACCGTGTTCATGGTGACCCACGATCTGGATTCCCTCTATGCCATCTGCGACCGCATCGCCGTTCTGGCCGAGAAGAAGGTGCTGCTGACCGGCCCGATGGATGTCATGCTGGCCGAGACGCATCCTTGGGTGGTCGAGTATTTCCATGGGCCGCGGGCCCGCGCCGCCGCCGTGACCGCGGCGCAGGACGAAAGGTAAAAGACAATGGAAACGCGTGCCAATCACCTGCTGATCGGCAGCTTCATGCTGGTCTTCCTGGTCGCCATCGTCACCTTCGTGCTGTGGCTGGCCAAGACCCAGAGCGACCGCGATGTCGCCCGCTACAATATCTTCTTCACCGGCTCGGTTGCCGGCCTCGGCGTCGGCGGCGACGTGCGGTTCAATGGCATCAAGGTCGGCAGCGTCACCCAGATCGTGATCGACCGCGAGGATACCAGCCGCGTGCGCGTGATCGCCGAGATCGGCGCCGACACGCCGGTGCGCCAGGATTCGATCGCCACCCTGCAGCTGCAGGGCATCACCGGCGTGTCCTTCGTGCAGATTTCGCCGGGCAGCCGCGGCGCGGCCATCCTGCCGGTGGTCAGCAGCAGCGATCCGAAGGACTATCCGGTGATCAACTCGAAATCCTCGGCCATCGAAGCGCTGGTGGAAGCGGCGCCCGAGCTGTTCCGTCGCGCCGCCCAGGTGCTGAGCGACGAGAACCTGGCCAACCTGAGCGGCGTGATCGCCGACCTGAAGACGGTGACCGGTTCGCTGGCCTCGCGCCAGGATTCGATCGGCCGCGCCATCGACAGCTTCGAGCGCACCAGCACCGACATCGCCAAGGTGGCGGCTGCCGCCGGCGACATCGCCGGCAAGCTGGACGGCCTGATCCGCGAGGCCGAACGCACCTTCCAGCAGACCAACAGGATGCTGGATGGCGATGCGACGGCGGCGCTGGCCGATGCGCGCGGCGCCATGAAGAACCTGAACGCCACGCTGGCCGAACTGCGCGCCATGGCGGAAGAGAACCGGGCGCCGCTGAATGCGATCACCACCGATGGCTTCGGCGAGTTCCGACGCTTCGTGGCCGAGGCGCGCAATCTGGTGATGAGCCTGTCGCGCGTGGCGCAGCGCCTGGAAGACGATCCGAGCGCGGTGCTGTTTGGCAACCGCGACGCCGAATACCGAACCGAGGGAGGCCGCCGATGAAGGCGACACTGACACGACGCGGCCTGGTGCTGGCCGGCGCCAGCCTGCCGCTGGCCGCCTGCGGCGGCCTGATCCCGCAGGCGCCGCCGTCCAACCTCTACACCCTGTCGCCCAAGACCACCTTCCGCGGCGACCTGCCGAAGGTGGATTTCCAGCTGGTGGTGGAGGAGCCCTATGCCGCCGGCGGGCTGGATAACCATCGCATCGCAATCTACACCACGCCGTTCGAGGTGAAGTATTACGCCGAGGCGCGCTGGGCCGAGCGGGTGCCACGCATGGTGCAGACCCTGCTGGTCGAAAGCTTCGAGAATACCGGCAGGATCGTTTCGGTTGGCCGCCAGTCGGTCGGCCTGCGCTCGGACTTCAACCTGAAGAGCGAGCTGCGCGAATTCCAGGCCGAGCTGAAGGAAGGCACCGTGCCGGAGGTGCTGGTGGGGCTGAATGCCAAGCTGGTCAGCCAGACGCGGCACCAGATCGTCGCCTCGGCCAATTTCGACCGTCGGGTGAAGGCAAAAGGTGCGGGCCTGCCGGCTGTGGTGGAAGCCTTCGACGAGGCGCTGGGCTACGTGCTGCGCGAGACCGTGCAGTGGTCGCTGACCAACATGCGCAAGGATGTGCTGTAACGGACCTTACAGCCCGCTGCGCAGTTCGACGATCGGCTTGGACATCACGGCTTCGGTGTCCCAGGGAAACAGGATCCAGGTATCCTGGCTCACTTCGGTGATGTAGCTGTCGACCATCGGCCGGCCCGACGGCTTGGCATAGATGGTGGCGAAATGCGCCTTGGGCAGCAGCTGGCGCACGGCCTTGGCCGTGACGCCGGTATCCACCAGGTCGTCGACGATCAGCCAGCCTTCGCCCTGATCGGGGAGTGCGGCGGTGGCGTCCTTCAGGATGTTGACCTTGGAGCCGCGCTCCAGCTCGTTATAGGTGGAGCAGGAGATGGTCTCGATCACGCGCACGTTCAGTTCGCGCGCCACGATGGCCGCCGGCACCAGGCCGCCACGGGTGATGGCGACGATGCCCTTGTACTTGCCGCCATTGGCCTGCGCCGCATCGAGCAGGCGCCAGGCCAGCGCCTTGCAGTGACGATGCAGCTCTTCCCAGGAGACGGGGAAGAATTTGGTGTAGCCATGGGTCTCGGTCATCTCAGGCTCCCGGCGCCGTTGTGGCCTGGCGGTAGGCTTCCATGGGAGTGCGGACCATGTCCGGGATCTCCACGGATTTCAGAATTTTCTCGTCGACGATGCAGGAGACATGGGTCGCGGTGAAGCAGACCTCGCCGGCGGCGTTCCGTCCCTTGATATCGAAGGTGATGGTGGAGCGACTGATCTTCTCGATGCGCAGCTCGACCGTGAAGGGATCGCCGCCTTTGAGGGCGCGCTGGAAGTCCAGCCTGGTGCTGACCGTGGGGGCGCCGAGGCCGAATTCCTTGTGCAGGCGCAGGAACCAGACGCCCACCACTTCGCGCCAGAAGGCCTCCAGCGTCTCCATCACATAGTCGAGGAACTGCGTGGTGTAGACCATGCCGGCCGGGTCGCATTCGCCCCACTGCACGATGCGCGGGACGGCGAAGGGCCGGTCAGGGGTATAGGCGGGTTTTGAATCGCTCATGGGGGCGGATGATACGGAGGCCGCCGGGCAAAAAAAAGGGCGTCCGCTGGGGATTCGGACGCCCGGTTGGTCTGGGAGACTTGTCTGGGAGGGAACCCTTACGCGCGGACGTACTCGAAATCGACCGCCTGGTTGTTGATGCCGCGGGCCGGCGGCGCGATCCAGCCGGCGAATTTGCCGATCTCGGTCACCGGCTTCATCAGGCTGATGACATAGAGGCGGTCGTCCTCGGTGGGCAGCCAGTCATGATGCTTGGCGTCCCATTCGGCCTGGCTGACGATGCGGCCCTGCGGATCGACGCGCAGCTCGGCGAACTGGCCGATCTGGCGGTGGAAGGCGCGGTGCGGAATCTTCAGCTCGAAGTCGATGCCATGGCGCTTGATCACCTGGTTCCAGCGCATCACGCCGCGGGCGCAGTCGGCCACGTAATCGTCGCGCAGGCGCTCGTTGAGCGAGACCAGGGCGGCCTCTTCCTTGTCGCGGAAGCCGTCGCCATGGGCTTCCAGCACCTTGTAGCTGGCATCGGTCAGCTTGTGGTCATCCTCGATGCGCATTTCATCGAAGCGGCCCTTGATGCCCATGGTGTAGTAGTTGGCGGCGTTGGTGGAGATTTCCGAGCCGAAGAGATCGACCGAGACCGAGAAGTGGAAGTTCAGATACTTCTGCAGGGTCGGCAGGTCGATCACGCCATACTTGCGCACGTCGTCGGTCTTGAAGTCGCGCATGACTTCGCAGGTGCGCTGGATCACGCGGCTGATGCCGGTCTCGCCCACGAACATGTGGTGGGCTTCTTCCGTAAGCATGAAGCGGCAGGTGCGTGACAGCGGATCGAAGCCGCTCTCCGCCAGCGAGGCGAGCTGGAACTTGCCATCGCGGTCGGTGAAGAAGGTGAACATGAAGAAGCTGAGCCAGTCCGGCGTCGCCTCGTTGAAGGCGCCGAGGATGCGCGGCTTGTCGTCATCGCCCGAGCGGCGCTGCAGCAGGGCTTCGGCTTCCTCGCGGCCGTCGCGGCCGAAATGGGCGTCCAGCAGGTAGACCATGGCCCAGAGATGGCGGCCTTCCTCCACGTTGACCTGGAACAGGTTGCGCATGTCGTAGAGCGAGGGGCAGGTCTGGCCGAGCAGACGCTGCTGTTCCACCGAGGCCGGCTCGGTATCGCCCTGGGTGACGATCAGGCGGCGCAGCACGCCGCGATATTCGCCGGGCACTTCCTGCCAGGCGTCTTCGCCCTTGTGGTCGCCGAAGTTGATCTTGCGGCCGGCTTCCGGCTCGGCGAGGAAAATGCCCCAGCGGTAATCGGGCATCTTCACATAGCCGAACTGCGCCCAGCCCTGGCTGTCGACGCTGGTGGCGGTGCGCAGGTAAGCCTCGCGGGCCTGGAAGCCGGCGGGGCCCATGTCGCCCCACCAGTCGAGGAATTTCGGCTGCCAGTCTTCCAGCGCGCGCTGCAGGCGGCGGTTGTCCGAGAGATTGACGTTGTTCGGAATGCGGGACGTGTAGTCGATAGCCATGGTCGATCTCCCTTACACGCGTTTGCGGTCGTAGGCGGCGCGCTGGCCGGTGCCGTACTGCTTGAGCGCGCCCTGTTCGCCAACAGCGTTGGGACGCTGGAAAATCCAGTTCTGCCAGGCGGTGAGGCGACCGAAGATCTTGGTCTCCATGGTCTCCGGGCCGCCGAAGCGAAGCGAGGCTTCCATGCCTGTCAAAGCATCGGGCGAGAAGGCGGCGCGTTCCTCAATGGCGATGCGCACCTCGTCGTCCCAGTCGATGTCGTCGGGCGTGAAGGTGACGAGGCCGGCTTCGTCGGCCGCTTCGGCATCCAGGTCTTCGCCGATCTGCTTCTTGATGCTGTCGACGCGGCTGAGATCATCCAGGTTGCGGCTGGCGATGCGGCTGAGGCCGTTGCCCATCGGATAGGCGCCGAAGTTCAGGCCGGTCAGGCGCAGTGTGGCCGGCGGGCGGTTGTCGCCTTCCATCTGGCCGTCCAGCATGTAGGAGCGGTCCGCGGCCGCCACCAGTTCGAACAGCGTGCCGGTGAAGCAGGAGCCCGGTTCGACCAGCGTGAAGATCGAGCGCGAGGAGACATCGACGCGCTTGAACACGCGCTTGAGGAACAGGCGGGTCTCGCGCACCAGCCAGTTGGTTTTATAGCGCTCGAGGACGTCATCATAAGCCGCGACCAGGTCGGCATCGCCCTGGCTGCGGAACACCCACATGCCCACGGTCTCTTCGTTGGTGCGCAGATGCAGGATCAGGTCGTCCATCTCGCGGGCGAAGGCCAGCGACCAGAACTGGTCGCCCTGGGCCTGGATCGCCTCGGCGGTGGCTGGCGGTGCGGCCTTGGGGCCCTGCACGGTGATCTCCGCGATGCCTTTGGCACGGTCGATCTTGGCCTCGACATGGCTGTAGCTGATGCGGTCGCCATCGATCTTGCGGTTCAGCGGGGTGAGCGCAATCCCTTTCGCGTCAACCGGGCGGTCGGACTTCGCCGCCATCTCCAGCGCGCGTTCGCGCATGGCGTCATTCAGCTTGGTGCGTGGCACGACTTCATCGACCAGGCGCCAGTCGACGGCGCGCTTGCCCTTGATGCCTTCCTCGATGGTGCAGAAGAAATCGGCGCGGTCGCGGCGCACCATGCGCTTGTCGACCAGGCGGGTGAGGCCACCGGTGCCCGGCAGCACGGCCAGCAGCGGCACTTCCGGCAGCGAGACCGAGGTGTTGCCGTCATCGGCCATCAGGATGTAGTCGGCGGCGAGCGCCAGTTCGTAGCCGCCACCGGCGCAGGGGCCGTTCACGGCGGCGATATAGGTCTGCTTCGATTCCGCGGTGGCGTCTTCGATGCCGTTGCGGGTCTCGTTGGTGAATTTGCAGAAGTTGACCTTCCAGCCATGGGCCGACTGGTTGAGCATGCGGATATTGGCGCCGGCGCAGAAGATGCGCTCCTTGCCGGAGGTCAGGATCACCGAGCGGATTTCGGGATGCTCGAAGCGCAGGCGCTGGATCGCGTCATGCAGCTCGATATCGACGCCGAGATCGTAGGAATTGAGCTTCAGTTCGTAGCCGGGGCGGAGACCGCCATCTTCCTTCACATCCATCGCCAGCGTGGCGACCGGACCGTCGAAGGTCAGCTTCCAATGCTTGTACTGGGCGGGCGCGGTGCGGAAATCCACCGGAGCATGGGTGCCGTTGCGTTGTTCGGCCATTGGGGCAATCCTCCCTGAACTGTTTCTGCATTATAATGCATAATCGGGAGGCCGCAAGAACTATCTTGCAGTTATTCGGCCGCCTCCCGGGCCAGCCAGGCCGGATGGGCCTTCAGGGCGGCTGCGAGGTCGGCCCCGGCCTGCACCACGGATTTGCCGGCGGTGTCGAAGGCCATGTCGGCGCGGGCATAGAGGGCTTCGCGCTGGGTCAGGATGCGGCGCAGGTCGGCCATGGCTTCCGACTGGCCGGCGATCGGCCGCATGTCGCCTTGCGCAACCACACGGCCCATATGCTCCTCGGGTGCGGCCTTCAGCCAGATGGTGAAGCAGTGGGTGAGCAGATGCGCATAGGTGCCGGGTTCGGACGGCAGGCTGCCGCCGGTGGCGATCACCTTCGGCGCGGGATCGGCGGTGACGCGTTCCAGCGCGCGACGCTCGAAGCGGCGATAGGCCGACTGACCGTAGAGATCGAAAATCTCGTTCAGCGACAGCCCGGCTTCGATCTCGATTTCCTTGGCCATTTCGACAAAGTGGAGTCCGAATGCTTCGGCGAGTTGCTTTCCCAGCGTGGTCTTACCGGCGCCGCGCAGGCCGGTCAGCGCAATATGGCGCTTGATCCCCGGCGACACGCCGAAGCGGTCACGCACGAAGCTTTGCAGTTCCTGCAGCTGTTCGGTGGAGAGGTCTTCGATCTGGCGCAGCAGCAGGGCCTGGTCGATGCCGATCTGGGCGCGGTCGCCGAGGAAATCGGTGATCGGCAGATCCATGGCGCGGGCGATCTGGCGCAGCAGCAGGATGGAGATATTGCCGGCGCCGCCTTCGAGCTGGGCCAGGTAGCGCTCGGAAACGCCGGAATCCTTTGCCAGAATCTTGCGGCTCATGCCGCGCCGGGCGCGGGCATTGCGAACGCGTTCCCCCACCACCTGCAGGAAGGCGGTGTCTTCGGGGGTGGTTTTGTCCCGCGTTTCACTCATGAGATGCACTATAGTGCAATTTGCACTGGAGCGCCAGAGATTGATGCGTTATAGTTCGGGCTGGATCGTGTTGAGGAAGGGTAGTCCATGCAGGTTTCGATTCTGGTCGGCACCATGACCGGCACCGCCGAGCTGGTGGCTGGCGACATCAAGAAGACGCTGGAGGGCAAGGGCCACGGCGTCGACATCCTGCTGATGGACAATCTGAAAGCCGACGTGTTCCAGCGTCCGGGCGCCTTCCTGATCGTCACCTCGACCTACGGCCAGGGCGACGTGCCCGACAATGCCCGCGATTTCCTCGCCGACCTGCTGGCGGTACGGCCCGATCTGACCGGCAAGTATGTCGGCATCATCGGCCTGGGCGACACGACCTATCAGGACACCTTCAACCACGGCGGCAAGCAGTTCGAAGACGCGGTGCGCAGCCTCAATGCCTCTGTGGTGGGCGAGCGCATGCAGCATAACGCTTCGGGCGGCACGCTGCCGGAAGACGACGGCATGGCCTGGGCGGTGGAATGGGCCGATCAGGTCGCACCGCTGGCCAAGGCCGCATAAACGTCCGCATCAAGCGGGCGGCAAAAAAACAAAGATATTCCCCGGGAGGAAATCATGCCGCGCTTTCTCGAGCTGCCGCGGCGGTATAACGCCGCGACCCATTTTGTCGACCGCCATATCGCCGAGGGCCGCGGGGCGAAAACCGCCTTCATCGACGACAAGGGCCGCTATACCTATGCCGAGCTGCTGGCCCGGGTGAACCGCGCCGGCAATCTTCTCAGGGCCCAGGGCGTGCAGCCGGAGCAACGCGTGCTGATCGCGCTGCTGGACGGCATCGATTTCCCGGCGATGTTCTTCGGCGCGATGAAGATCGGCGCCGTGCCGGTACCGGTCAACACGCTGCTCACCACGCCGGACTACGACTTCATGCTGCGCGACAGCCGCGCCGTGGTGCTGGTGGTATCCGACGCACTGATGGAGCGCTTCCGTCCGATCATTTCCGATCAGCCCTATCTGCAGAAGGTGCTGATCTCGGGGCAGGTGCCGCCGACGGTGACGCCGCTGACCAAACTGATGGAGGAACAGTCCGATCAGCTTGAAGCGGCAGCCACCACGCCGGACGATATCGGCTTCTGGCTCTATTCCTCGGGCTCGACCGGTTCGCCCAAGGGCACCATCCATCTGCATGGCGATCTGGTGCATACCGCCGTGCTGTACGGCGAGGATGTGCTGGGCATCCGGGAAGACGATGTGGTCTTCTCGGCGGCGAAACTGTTCTTCGCCTATGGCATGGGTAATGCCATGACCTTTCCGCTGCAGGTCGGCGCCACCGGCGTGCTGATGGCCGAACGGCCGACGCCGGCTGCGGTGATGAAGCGGCTGAAGGAGCACCAGGCGACGATCTTCTACGGCGTGCCGACGCTGTATGCGGGTATCCTGGCCGACAGCGGCATCAACAAGGACAGCGGTTCGGCGAAGCTGCGGCGCTGCGTCTCGGCCGGCGAGGCGCTGCCCGAGGATATCGGCAAGCGCTGGGAAAAGCTGTTCGGCGTGGAGATTCTCGACGGTATCGGCTCGACTGAGATGCTGCATATCTTCCTCTCCAACCGGCCCGGCGAAGTGCGCTATGGCACCACCGGCAAGGCCGTGCCGGGCTATGACCTGCGCGTGGTGGGCGAGGACGGCAAGGAGTCCGCGCCCGGTGAGATCGGCGAACTGCTGGTCAGCGGGCCGTCCTGCGCGGTGGCCTACTGGAACAACCGCGCCAAGAGCCTGAACACCTTCCAGGGTCCGTGGACGCGCACCGGCGACAAGTATGTCTGCGACAAGGACGGCTATTACACCTATGCCGGCCGCAGCGACGACATGCTGAAGGTCAGCGGCATCTGGGTCTCGCCGTTCGAGGTCGAGTCCGCGCTGCTGGCCAATCCGAAGGTGCTGGAAGCCGCGGTCGTCGCCCATGCCGATACCGACGAGCTGGTGAAGCCGAAGGCCTATGTGGTGCTGAAGGCGGAATTCGTGGCGGGAGAGGCGCTGGTCGGCGAGCTGCAGATGTTCGTCAAGGATCGCCTCGCGCCCTACAAATATCCGCGCTGGATCGAGTTCGTGCCCGAGTTGCCGAAGACGGCGACCGGCAAGATCCAGCGTTTCAAGCTGCGGCGCTGACCGCTCATGCCGGCGGGCCTGCAGACGGTCGAGACCTCAGCCGGTCGTATCGAGTATCGCTGGGTCGGGCATCGTGGCTCCGCCCTGCATGATGCATCTTTGCCGGTGCTGGTCTTCCTGCATGAAGGCCTGGGCTGCGTCGCGCTGTGGAAGGACTTTCCCGACCAGATGGCGCAGGCCACCGGCCTGCCGGCGCTGGTCTACAGCCGCATCGGCTATGGCGGCTCGGATGCCTGCACACTGCCGCGCCCGCTGACCTACATGCATGCAGAAGGCGAGGCAGTGCTGCCCGAACTGCTGTCGGCGCTCGGCGTGCAGCGTCATATCCTGGTCGGTCATTCCGATGGCGCATCGATTGCGCTGATCAACGCCGGTTCCGGTGAACGTCCCGGCCTGCTCGGCGTTGTCGCCATGGCGCCGCATGTCTTCTGCGAAGAGATTTCCGTCACCTCGATCCGCGCCGCCGGCAAGGCCTATGCCGAGGGCGACCTGCGGGCGCGGCTGGTGAAGTATCACGGCGTGAATGTCGACAATGCCTTCCGCGGCTGGTGCGATGCCTGGCTCGATCCGGCCTTCATGCGCTGGAATATCGAGGGCTATGTCGACCGCATCGGCGTGCCGGTGCTGGTGATCCAGGGCGAGGACGACGAATACGGCACGGCTGCCCAGGTGGAGAGCATCGCCCGGCGCGTCACCGGCGGGGCGGAAGCCCTGATGCTGCCGGCCTGCGGCCACAGCCCGCAGCGCGATCAGCCCGACGCCAGCCTGCGTGCGATTAGCGCATTCTGCCGGCGAATCATCGCGGCCTGACTATCCTTACAGACGAGTGCAGTGGGCCCACTGCGACGTCTGGCTGCAGTCGGGGATATATGCTTGTGCTGGTCGTCGCTTTTTGTCTAATTCTAGTTGCATGCGAATGATTTTTAACTAAATAGGTTTTATGAGCGAGAGCATTCCCCAGCCCAGCGCCAAGCCGCATGCCGACCGTATTCTGGTGGTCGATGACCATCGCGAATTCGGCGAGTTCGTGCAGCGCGTGGCTGAAAAGGCGGGCTTTGCCGTCACCGTGGTCGATACGGCCGAGGCCTTCCGCGAACTCTATCCGCAGGTCCTGCCGGCCATTGTCTGCCTCGATATCGTGATGCCGATGGAAGATGGCATCGAGCTGATCACCTGGCTGGCGCGCGAGCGCGCCGCGGCGGCAATTTTCATCATCACCGGCCATGATCCGTCCTTTGCGCGGGCGGCCGTGGAGATCGGTCGCAGCCGCGGCCTCAATATCGCCGGCGTGCTGCAGAAGCCGGTATCGCTCTCCACCCTGCGCGATATCCTGCAGGCGACACGCGCCGATGCCGGCCGGCTCGCCGCCGACTGATCCGTAAAATCAGGATGCCTTGAGCGCCGCTGCGATCTTGACCAGCAGGCGCGCCATATCGACAGGCTTGGTATCGTAATCGATACAACCGGCGGCCAGACTGCGTTCGCGGTCGGTGGCCAGGGCATGGGCGGTCAGTGCGATCACCGGAATGACGGCAGTGGCCGGGTCCGCCTTCAGGCGCCGGGTCGTCTCCAGTCCGTCGATGCCGCTGCCCAGACCGATATCCATCAGGATCAGGTCGGGTTGCATGAAGGGTGTCAGTTCCAGGGCTTCCTCGCCGGTGATGGCGTAATCCACGCTGAAGCCGCGCTTGAGCAGCCGGCGGCCCAGCATGTCGCGGTTGAGGGCATTGTCCTCGACAATCAGCACCCGGGTCATGGTCAGACCATGGCCGCGGTCATGTCGACCCGCGCCGGCAGGACAATGGTGAAAACGGCGCCGGCGCCCTGGGCCGACTGCAGGGTGATGTCGCCGCCGAGCAGGCGGATCAGCCGGCGGCTCAGGGCCAGGCCCAGACCGGTGCCGCCGTGATGGCGCGAGACATTGCTGTCGCCGCGGTTGAAATCCTCGAAGATCGCTTCGTGATGCTCGGCAGCAATGCCGATACCGGAATCGCGCACGGCAATCTCGATCCAGTCGGTATCGTCGCGGCGGAAGGAACGGGTGGCGATGGTCACCGTGCCGTTTTTGGTGAACTTGCCGGCATTGCTGAGCAGGTTGATGATCGCCTGTCGCAGCTTGGTGACGTCGGTATCAAGCTGGGTGATGCCGCCCTGGTGCTCGACGATCCAGGTGTTGCCGTTCTGCTCCAGTATGCGGCGGCAGACGGTGATCGAGTCGTCCAGCAGGTCGCCGAGCTGGGCGCGCTCGATGGCGATTTCCATCTTGCCCGCCTCGATTTTCGACAGATCGAGGATGTCGTTGATGAGGGCGAGGATATGCTTGCCGGCGGTGTGGATCTTTTCCAGGTCGCCGGTACCGTCATCATTGCCCGCTTCACGGGCTTCCTCGATCAGGATTTCGCTGTAGCCGATCACGGCATTCAGCGGCGTGCGCAATTCATGGCTCATGCTGGCGAGGAATTCGGTCTTGGCGTTGCTGGCGCGCTCGGCGCGGTGCTTGGCTTTCAGCAGTTCCACGGTGCGCTCGGCGACCATCATCTCCAGGTTTTCGTTCTGCTGCCGCAGCCGTACGGCTTCAGCCTGGGCGCGGTTGGCCAGCGTTTCATCCACCATGGCCGCCAGCAGGCCGAGCGACAGGATGACGAAGGAGGCGGCGGCGACCGAGATGGCCAGCAGTTCGGGCGGAATGCCCTCAGGCGCATCCAGCGCGCCATGGCGGGGTATGAAGCTGGCGGCAGCCATGCCGGTGTAATGCATGCCGGCGACCGCCACGGTCATCAGCACGGCGGCCACCAGCTTGAAGGGCAGGGATTTCGACTGCTGCGACAGCCAGAGCGCAGCGGTGGCGGCCACGATGGCGATCAGGATCGACAGCACCACCAGGCCGGAATGCCATTGCAGCTCGGCGCCCATCTGCATTGCCGCCATGCCGGTATAATGCATGGCGTTGACGCCCAGGCCGGTGATGCAGCCGGCCAGCAGCAGTCCCGGCAGGCGGGTATCGCGAAAGGCGACGAAGCCCATACCGAAGCCGACGACGGCGATCGCGACCAGCATCGACAGGATGGTCAGGCCGGCGTGATAGCGCACCGGCATGCCCAAATCGAAGGCCAGCATGGCGACGAAATGCATGCTCCAGATGCCACCGCCGAGCGCAATGGCGGTAGCGGCGAGCCAGCCGTAACGGGCCGGGCCGCTGCTGACTTTCAGGCGCCCGGCGAGACTGAGGGCGGTGAAGCCGGCGAAAAAGATGACCGCCAGGGACAGCAGGACCAGTTCGAGCTGGTAGGCCTCCTGCAGCGGGATCGACAGGTATTGCGGATTGGCGGCTGGCATGGCTGGTCCGGATGATCCTATCGCGGTGATACAGCAACTCGCGGAGCCGCCGAAGATTTTTTTGCTGTGCCGGCGGCCGGCCGGAGGGCGATTCCCTGAACAAGTTTATGTGATTTTTACTCTCACTTGCAGGCCCGCGAGCGCGGTGGTAGCGTCTGGCACTGCAAGTCATTCGCATAAACACAAACAAAACCGTCCAGGAGCCATCATGCTCAAGATTCCGACTCCCTTCGCTGTTGCGCGCCGCGCCGCCCTGCTGGGTGCGCTGGCTGGCGCCGTTCTGGTCGCCCTGCCGGGCCTGGCCGTCGCGCAGGACAAGGTGCTGAACCTGTATTCCTCGCGCCATTACGACACCGATGAGGCGCTATACGAGAATTTCACCAAGGCGACCGGCATCAAGATCAACCGTCTGGAAGCCGGCGAGGACCAGTTGCTGCAGCGCCTGAAGGCCGAGGGCGACAAGAGCCCGGCCGACGTGCTGATCACTGTCGATGCCGGCCGCCTCTGGCGCGCCCAGGAACAGGGCCTGCTGCAGCCGCTGAAGAACGCCGCCCTGGAAAAGGCGATCCCGGCGCATCTGCGCGAGGCCGAGGGCCACTGGTTCGGCTTCTCCAAGCGCGCCCGAATCTTCGTGGTCAACAAGGACAAGGTGAAGCCGGGCGAGCTGACCCGTTATGAGGATCTGGCCGATCCGAAGTGGAAGGGCCGCCTGCTGATCCGCTCGTCGACCAATGTCTACAACCAGTCGATTGTCGGCTCGATGATCGCCACGCTGGGCGAACCGGCCACCGAAATCTGGGCCAAACATGTGGTGCAGAATTTCGCCCGCGCGCCCAAGGGCGGCGACACCGACCAGATCAAGGCGGTGGCGGCCGGCGAGGGCGATGTGGCGCTCTCCAACACCTATTACTTCGCCCGCCTGCTGAATTCGTCGAAGGCGGAAGACAGGGCGGTGGTGGCCAATCTGGCGGTGATCTTCCCCAACCAGGGCGATCGCGGCACCCATATCAACATCAGCGGCGCCGGCATTGCCAAGTATTCGCCGAACAAGGCGAATGCCATCAAGTTCCTCGAATACCTCGCCTCGGCGCAGGCGCAGACCTATTTCGCCAAGGGCAACTACGAGTTCCCGGTGATCGCCAATGTGCCGCTGCACCCGGTGATCGCCTCCTGGGCGGAATTCAAGGAAGACCAGATCAACGCCGCGGTGTTCGGCCGCAACAACGAGGCGGCCCTCAAGCTGATGGACCGGGCCGGCTGGAAGTAACCGGGCCGGCTGGAAGTAACCGGGCCGGCCGGAAATATCCGGTCATCGGTCACAATGGATGAAGGGCGGGGTTTTCCCCGCCCTTTTTCGTTGCTACATGCAGGCGACGACAATCCGCTGCAACAGGACAGGCTGCCATGACCCAGGCGCGAAACCGGACCTTGATGATGCTGGCGGCGATGCTGGTCTTTTCCTTCGGCGGCGGCCTGATCGGCGGCTATTTCGGCAGCCAGCAGGTGCTGCGCGGCCAGAGGGCCGAGAATGCCCGGCTGCAGGACAGCATCGATCGCGTGTCGAGCGCCACCGTCAACGCCATCACCTCGCTGGCGACGGATACGGAAATCGTCGCGGCCGACATCGTGGAGCTGAGCAACCGGCTGGATGCGCTGGAGGTCAAGGCCAGCGACATGAGCGAAAGCATGGATGCCGCCGCCGCCCGGCGCTGACGCCGCGACTCAGTCGTTGGCTTCCAGCTTGCGCATCGCTGCGGTGACCATGGGATTGCGCGTATCCAGCCTGCTCAGGCTGCCATGCAGCACTTGGCGCAGCGATTCCGGGTTGCTCACTTCCATCGGCGTCCAGAAGCGTCGGCTGGCACGGAAAAAGCCCACTTCATCCAGGAACGAGACGCCGAAGTAATAGGCTTCCGGCGCGCTGTCATAGGGCATCTCGTCGAAGCTGCCATCGGCATTGACCGAAACGCTGAGCGAGCGCGCCAGCATGATAGTCAGTTCGGCGGCGCAGCGGGCCCGCTGTTCCGCAGTCATATGCGGCCAGGCGCGGCGCAGCAGGCGCGCCACGTCATAGGCATGGTGGTTGTTCTGGGTGCCCTGGTCGCGCCAGCCATAGGGGTAGCGCGCGGTGCGGATGGCAAACAGCGTGTCGGCCAGTTCCTTCATATGCGGTGGATCGTTGGGGCGGTAGCTGATCGCATGGAAGGTGATGCTGAGATCGTTGGTCTTGCGCACCTCGCCATCGACCAGATACCAGGCGCCCCAGAATCCGGTTTCCGGATTCTGGGCGCGGTTGTCGAGGAAATCGAGCAGCGTGTCGGCCAGCGCCTTCACCGGAATCGTCTTGGGCAGCAGCGCCGCTACCTCCGGCATGAAGAACAGCTGCGCCAAGCCGGTGATGGTGAGGTTGAGTTCCTTGCGGTTGTCGATGCCGTTCCGCGCCACGTCGGAGATCAGCAGGCTTTCCAGCCGGTCGCGCAGTTTCTGCGGCGTATCCACCGGCGCCAGGAAGCCGAGCGCATGCTGCGGCATCTTTCCGGCATGGGCCAGTTCCTTCAGCGGATCGACGCTGGCATGCATGCGCAGATACCAGGCCGTGAAACAGCCGCCCCAGGACCCGTCCTCGGCCGACTGCTGGAAGGCATCGTCCTGGGCCGGGTTGCCCAGGCTGGCGCGCAACGCGTCGAGGCGGCGGCGGATCGCGGCGGTGTCGTTGGTGTAATTGATGAGGTCGCGGGCTTCGCTCAGGATCTGCGTCGAGCAGAGCGGTTCGTGACCGGCATGACCGCGGGCGACGATCTCATCGCGCAGCTGGCGGAATTCCGGACCGAAGCGGCCGTTCATCTCGCGCTTGAACGGCGAGGTCGGAATATAGTTGGGCACAAAGCGGTAATGGATCGGCGTCGGCCGGCTGACCAGCGGCGAGGGCTGCGCCACGCTCCATTCCGGCCGCACCACGGTGACCATGGCGCCGCCGATCAGCAACGCGCAGCCGATGGCGGCGGCAATGGTAAGGCGGCGCTTCATGTCGATCGATCCCGCGTTTGCCGAAGGATATCAGGCCCGCTGTGACAGCACCATGAAACAGGGTACCGGCTGGCCCATTTCCTCGCGGCCATGGGTGTCTTCGAAGCGCAGGATGGTGAAGCCGGCCTGTTCCAGCGTCCGGCGCACATAGGCGGCGTCATGCTGGTAACGGCCAGTGGGACCGAGACGGTAGCCGGCGGCCGGCATCTCGCCGGTGGCGGCTTCCACCGTGAAGGCAAGCAGGCCCTGCGGATTGCTGCGTGCGGCGATGGCCTGGAAGCTGGGTTCCAGTGCGCCGAAATAGCAGAACACGTCGGCAGCCACGGTGACGTCGTAGCGCTCGTTGCCCCTGGCGAGGAAGGCGCCCAGTTCTTCCTGGCGCAGATCGCTGTACAGCCCGCGCGCCTGCGCCTTGGCCAGCATGCCGCCACTGAGATCGACGCCCACCAGCTTTTTCGCCAGCGGCTTGAGGAAGGGCGCGCACAGGCCGGTGCCGCAGCCGGCATCGAGAATGGTCAGGCTGCTGCGGCCATCCAGCGCATTCTTGACATGGCCGCAGATCATTTCCGGCACGCGATAGCCCAGATTGCCCAGCGTGGTCTCGAAATCGCCGGAGAAGCGGTCGAAGGTTTCGCGCACATAGTCGTCGCCGGCGCGCTCGGGCGCCTGTTCGCCGAGCGCTGCCGCGGCCATATGCTGCGCCACCGGATCGTTCGGGCTCACCTGCTGCCAGCGCAGCGCGAAGTCGCGGGCCTTGTCGCGGTTGCCTTCGCGGATCAGGCCGTAGAGCATCTCGCCCATGTGATACTGCAGCATGGTGTCCTTCGGCGCTGCCGCCAGCGCGCGGAAGGTGACTTCGGCGCCCTCGACATAGCGGCCGACCTTGTACAGCGCCAGCGACAGGTTCTTCAGCGCCTGCGGATGCTCGGGCACCAGGCCCACCACGGTCAGGCTGGTTTCGATGGCGCCGGCGAAGTTGTTGCGCGCCAGCAGCAGGCCGGCGAGGTTGGCATGGGCATCGGCATAGGCCGGCTCCAGCTCGACGGCGCGGCGATAGGCGGCTTCGGCCTCATCGGGACGATCGGTGTCGCGGAGCGCGTTGCCCAGGCTGAAATTGGCCTGCGCATAGGTCGGGTGCATGGCGATGGCGGTGCGATAGCTGGCGATGGCGCCGTCCATATCGCCGTTCTGCCGCAGGGCGACGCCGAGATTGAAATGCAGCAGCGCGCTGTCGGGGATATGCTTCAGGCCGGTGCGATAGGCTTCCAGCGCCTGGTTGATGCGGCCGTTGCGCAGATAGGTATTGCCGAGATGCACATGGGCTTCCAGGCCCAGCGGCGCCAGCTGGATCACCCGCTTGAAGGCCTGCACCGCCGGCTTGAAGTTGCCCATGGCGGCATGCAGCTGGCCCAGGCCATACCAGGCATCGGGACGGCCGGGAGCCGTCTTGACCAGATCCTGCAGCAGCGCCAGCGCACCCTCAGTCTGGCCCTGCGACAGCAGCGCATTCGCCACCATCAGCGGATCGCCGGGCTGCCCGCCCTGGGGCATGAGCGCGTCACTTACCGAATTTGCCATTTTTAAAAGCCTTGCAACGGACAGGTCACTCTTCGCCGGGTCGTGACCGGGCCACGGCGGCATGCAGCCAGATTACGGGAACCAGGCTGACTGCCACAATGATCAGCGCCCCGGTGGAGGCCTCGCTGAGACGCTCGTCACTGGCCAGTTGGTAAACCCGCACGGCCAAAGTGTCAAAATCGAAGGGCCGCACGATCAGCGTGGCAGGCAATTCTTTCAGGACATCCACGAAAATCAGCATCGCCGCCGTCATCAGGCTGCCGCGCAGCAGCGGGGCGTGAATCCGCCGCACCACGCCCAGCGGCGTCTGGCCCAGCACGCGGGCGGCCTGGTCCAGGCTGGGGCGAATCCGGTGCAGGCCGCCATCCACCGTGTTGAAGGCGACGGCGAGGAAGCGCACCAGATAGGCATAGAGCAGCGCCACCACCGTGCCGGTGAGCAGCAGGCCGGGGCCTTTGCCGAAGGCGGCCTCGGACCAGCGGTTGATCTGGTGGTCGAACATAGCGAGCGGCAGCAGTACGCCGATGGCGATCACCGAGCCCGGCACCGCATAGCCCATGGTGGCGAGCTGGATCAGCCAGTTCATGGCGCGATTGGGTGCCAGCCGGTTGGCATAGGCCAGCGCCAGCGCCACCACGATCAGCACCACGGCGGCGAGGCCGGCCAGCACGAAGCTGTTCAGTGTGAAGCCGGCGAGGCGGCCGATGCCGAACTGGTCGCCTTCGCCGATGGCCAGATGCAGCAGCCAGCCGCCGGGCAGCACGAAGCCGATGACGATCGGCAGCAGGCAGGCGAGGATCGCAGCCGTTGCGGCAACCGGTGTCAGCGGGCGCAGCGGCAGCGGCCGCGTGCGGGCCGAGGTGTGATGGAAGCGTTTGGCGTTGCGGCTGGCGCGTTCCAGCATCACGGCGGCCAGCACGAAGATCAGCAGCACGCCGGAAAGCTGCGCCGCAGCCGTGACGTCGCCCATGCCGAACCAGGTGCGATAGATCGCGGTGGTGAAGGTGGGTACGCCAAGCCAGCTGACAGCGCCGAACTCGGCCAGCGTCTCCATCAGCACCAGCGCCACGCCACCGGCGATCATCGGCCGCGCCAGCGGCAGCGCGATGCGGAAAAAGCGCTGCCAGGGACCGAGGCCCAGCGTGCGGCCGACTTCCAGCACGCAGATCGACTGGTCGAGGAAAGCGGCGCGCGCCAGCATGAAGACGTAAGGATAGAAGGCGAAGATGAACAGCGTCACCGCGCCCTGCAGCGACAGGAAATCGGGAAACCAGTAATCGCCGCGCTGCCAGCCGAACAGATGACGGAGGCCGGTCTGTACCGGGCCGGCGAATTGCAGCAGGTCGCTGTAGACGAAGGCGCTGACATAGGCCGGCATGGCCAGCGGCAGGAACAGCCCCCAGGACAGCCAGCGCCGGCCGGGGAATTCCGTCATGGTCACCAGCCAGGCGCAGCCGGTGCCGATCACCATGGCGCCAAAGCCGACACCGACCATCAGCACCGTGGTGTTGACCAGCATCTCGGGCAGCACAGTGGCGACCAGATGGCGCCAGACCTCGGCGGCGGGCTGACTGAGGTTCAGCAGGATGGCGAAGATGGGGGCCGCGATCACCACGGCGACCAGCATGGCGAACACGGTCCAGCCGCCGCCATGCCGGCCGCGCAGGCGCATGGCCGGCGCGACGGGGGGAGACGGCAGGGGAGCGGCGGTATCGGTCACGATGCTCGCAACGGCGGGTTGAAGGAGGCGGAAACGGATGCCTCTGCTTACGGCATTTGCAAGCTATTCGCAAATATCCGGAGGTCGTTTTCGGCCTCCGGCGCGAGGCATTCCGACGCGGCCTGTCATCACGCGATTGCCGGTTTGCCGCAGCTTACCTATGCTGGTTATCCAGGCAGGAGGGCAGGCAATGGCGGAGACGGCACGGTTCGCCCGCAATGGCCAGAACAGACCGAGCGATGCACAGCTGCGTTACCTGCGCCGTGGGCTGCGGCAGGCCGGCGGCAAGCTGCCGCTGTTCGACGAGCATGGCCAGCAGATCAGCACCCACACGATCCAGTCCTGCATCACGGCCGGCTGGGCCGAGCCCTGGTTCGAGAATCCGATCAAGCCCGACTGGCTGGTCTGCAAACTGACCCCGCAGGGGCGGGCCTTATTCGATATTCGTGGATAGTGAGAATGCGTTCCAGTTTTGCCATGCGGGCCGGTCTGCTCGCCCTGTCGATATCCGCCGTCCTGTTCGTACCATCGCCCATGCTGGCGCGGCCCAGCGACCAGTTCTCCACGCCCTTCACGACGCCGGCGCCGGTCGACAGCATGCCCAGCCTGTTGCAGCGGGCCGAAGCGGGCGATGCAGCGGCGCAATATGCCATGGGCGTCGCCTATCAGCTCGGCGTCGGCACGCCGCGCAATGACGGTGTGGCGCGGCAGTGGTTCGAGCGCGCCGCCGCCAAAAACCATGCCGGTGCGCTGGCCGGACTCGGGTTCATGCGTCTGCTCGGGCTTGGCGGGCCGGTCGATCTGCCGGGCGCCGAACAGGCGTTGCGTGCGGCCGGCGAACGCGGCGAGGCTTCGGCCTGGGCCAATCTCGCCGAACTGATCCTTGCCCATCGTCCGACCGAGAAAGATGCCGCCATCGCTCTGCTGGAACGCGCGATCGCCGATGGTGCCGTCAATGCGCGCTACCGGCTCGGGCGGTTTCTCTATGAAGGGACGTTTGTGGCCGCCGATACCGCGCGCGGCCTGGCCCTGCTGGAAGAGGCGGCGCAGCGCGGCAGTCCCTATGCGCAGACCTATCTGGCCTATCTGATCCTGGAGCAACGTCTCGACAAGGCCGAGCCGGCGCGCGGCTTACAACTGGCGCGGCAGGCGGCCGCGGTCGGCATGGCCGAAGGTCTGAACGAACTCGGGCGCTATCATCTCAGCGGTGTCGGCACGGCGCGCAATGTGCCCGAAGCCGCGCGCCTGTTCCTGCAGGCCGGCGAGTTGGGGGATGCCAATGGCTGGTTCAATCTGGCGCTGATCCAGGACGAGGGCCTGCTGGGCGGGATCAACGAAGCGGAAGCGCGGCGCCTGAGTCTGCGCGCCGCCGATCTGGGCCATGTGGACGCCGCCGGCATGGCGGGGCGCATGCTGTATCGCGGTCGCGGCGGCGCCCGCGATCCGGCCGCGGCCTTGCCCTATCTGCGGGTTGCCGCCGAGGCCGGCCTGGCCGATGCCCAGAATCTGCTGGCGGGCCTGCTGTTCCGTGGGGAAGCCGGCGGACCGGCCGATCCGGCGGCAGGCATGGACTGGTGGGAACGCGCCGCAGAGCAGGGTAACAGCGCCGCGGTCAACAATTTCGCCACCTATCTGGCCAGCGGTCGCGGCCGTGCCGCCGATCCGGCGCGGGCGCGGCGGATGATCGTCGCCCAGGCCGAGCAGGGCTATGGCCCCTCGCAGTTCCGCTGGGCGCTCTGGCAGGAACAGGGCTGGCAGGGCACACCGAAGGATATCCCCGGGGCGATCCGCTGGTTCGCCCGTGCCGCCGAGGGCGGCCATGCCGCCGCCGCCTTCAAATACGCCAGCTACCTCGAAGCAGGCGAGGGCGTGCCGGCCGATCCGGTCGCGGCCCGGCGCTGGTATGGCATCGGCGCCGAGCGCGGCAATCCGCTGGCCCAGTTCCAGCTCGCCCGCATGCAGCTCGGCGGCGAGGGCGGCCCGGCCGATCCGGCGGCAGCCATGGGCTGGCTCGAACGCTCGGCCAACCAGGCCAATCCGGAAGCCCTGTTCGTGCTGGGCGATCTGCTCTATCGCGGCGAGGGCCGGCCGGCGGACCGGCCCCTGGCCTGGGCCTATTTGCGGCTTGCCGAAAATGCCGGGGTCGCCGAGGCTGGCCCCAACCGCCGCCATGTCGAGGCCGAACTGGACGCGGCCGGACGCGACCGGGCCGTCGCCGCCATCAACCGTCTGCTCGCCGCTCGCGGCCGGGAAAAGGAGGAGGAATGATTCCGCTGGTCTGTGCCGCCCTGGCCTGGTTGCTGCTGCATCTGGTGGTGGCCGGTCCGCTGCGTCCGGCCCTGGTCGGCCGCTTGGGGTTGACCCGCTATCTTGGGTTGTTCTCGGTCCTGAGCGCGCTGTCCCTGGCGGCCCTGATCTGGACCTATCGTACGGCACCCTATGTGGAGATCTGGGAGACCACATCGACCCTGGCGCTGATCCCGATCCTGGTTATGCCGCTGGCCTTCCTGTTTCTGGTCGCCAGCCTGCGGCCGAGCAATCCGACCATGGCCGGATCGGAGCTGACCATGAAGGGTGAATTGCCGGTGACCGGCTTCACCAAGGTGACACGGCATCCCATGCTCTGGTCTTTCACCCTTTGGGCCGCCACCCATATGGTGGCCAATGGCGATATCGCCACCTGGCTGATGGCGGGGGCGATCCTCGTCACAGCGGTCAACGGCATGCGCTCGATCGACCGCAAGCGGGCCGTGGAATTTTCGGATAGATGGCAACGGTTTGCTGACAAAACCTCAATCATTCCGCTGGCAGCGGTGATGCGGGGGCGCACCCGCCTGCGCATGTCGGATATTGGAATCTTGAATATACTAATCTCTGTAATTATTTACGTCGGATTCATGTGGTGGCACGCAGCTTTATTCGGCGTGCCGGTCTATCACCCCTGATGCTGCGGCCATGTAGAATTTATGATTCTATGAAATCAATTAAATATAATAATTTTATATATTTAGATAATATTATTCATCTTATGAATAAGGTGTAATGGCGCGCCGGGCGGCAGGACGTTTCGTCGGCTGGTTCCGGCCGGCCCGGAAGGCCGGCGGCGACAGCCTGCAGGCGCAGCTGTTTGCCGCCATCCGCCAGGCGGTCCTGACCGGTGAACTGGGGCCGGGCGAGCGGCTGCCCTCCAGCCGGGCGCTGGCCGCCGATCTCGAACTGGGCCGCAATACCGTGGTTGCCGCCATGGAGCGCCTGGTGGCCGAGGGCTATCTGGTGCCGCGTCCCGGCGCCGGCCTCTATGTGGCGGCCGACCTGCCCGCCGAAGGCTTCGAACCGGCGGCCCGGCCGGCGGCGCCGACCCTGTCCCGTCGCGCCGGCCATTTTGCCGAACTGCACGCAGAGCGCGAACCCTCGCCCCAGCACCTGCTGCAGCCCGGCCAGCCGGCGCTGGCGGATTTTCCCCTCGATCTGTGGCGGCGTCTGGCGGTGCAGGTGCTGCGGCGCGAGCGGCAGGCGCTGCTGAGCGGCGGCGATCCCCGGGGCCTGCCCGGCCTGCGGCGGGCGCTCGCCACCTACCTGGCCGACACCCGCGGCGTGGTCTGCAGTCCGGAGACCATCGTGATCGTTTCCGGTGCCCAGCAGGCGCTCGACCTGATCGGCCGGGTGCTACTCGATCCCGGCGATGCCGTGGCGGTGGAAGACCCCGGCTATATCGGTGCCCGCGAGGCCCTGGCCGGGGTGGGCGCCCGGCTGCTGCCGGTGCCGGTGGATGACCAGGGGTTCGATCCGGCGGCGCTGGCCCGGCTGAAGCCGGCGCCGAAGCTGGTGATGCTGACGCCTTCGCACCAGTTCCCGCTCGGCATGACGCTGCCGCTGGGCCGCCGGCTGGCCCTACTGGCCGAGGCGCGGGCGCGCGGGCTGTGGATCGTCGAGGACGATTATGATTGCGAATACCGCTATGGCAGTCCGCCGCTGCAGGCCCTGCAGGGCCTCGATGGCGGCGAGCGCGTGCTCTATGCCGGCACCTTCAGCAAGGTGCTGTTCCCCGGTCTGCGGCTTGGCTATGTGGTGCTGCCGCCGGGGCTGGTGGACGGCTTCCTGCGCGCCAAGGCGGCGGCCGACGGTTTCGCGCCGCCCTGGCCGCAGGCGACGCTGGCCGCCTTCATCGCCGAAGGTCATCTGGCCCAGCATGTGCGCCGCATGCGCACGCTCTACCGCAAACGCCGGCTGGCGCTGCTGGCGGCGCTAGAGCGGCAGGCGGCCGATCTCTTCACCATCCGCGCCTCCGCCGCCGGCCTGCATGTGGTGGCCGAATTCCGCGACGGTCGCGACGACCGGGCCGCCGCGCTGGCGGCCCAGGCCGTCGGCCTGCGGGTGGCGCCGCTGTCGCGCTATGCTCTCACGCGCCCGGCCAGCGGCCTGCTGCTCGGCTTCGCCGCCCATGACGAAGCCGAACTGGAGAAGGCGGTTCAGCGTTTGGTCAGCGTCTTGAGGTAACCCGGCAGGGCAATCCCGTCCTTCATCATCGGATCCGGCAGCGGCGCGCCGAAGCCCTGCCTGAACGGCAGCACGCCGGTCCAGACCGGAATGTCCATGTCTTCCGGATCGTCCTTGTTCGGGCCGCTGCGAATCTTCACGCCGGCTTCGGTCAGCGGCATGCGCAGCACCATGGTGGCCTTGAATTCCTGCTTGTTGGGACCGCGGATTTCGGCCCAGCGGCCCGGCGCGATGCGCTGGGTGAAGGCTTCCAGCGATGCCAGCTTGTGATCGTCGGGCACCTTCTCGAAGCTGCCGAAGGCGACCACCGAACGGTAGTTCATGGAATGGTTGAACGAGGTGCGGGCGAAGACCAGGCCATCGAGCAGGGTGATGGCGACGCAGGCCGGAATCCCGGTCGCCAGCGCCAGGGCCATGCGGCTCTTGCTCGAGCCATGGATGTAAAGGTGGTCGCCCTCGCGCCAGTAAGCGGTGGGGATCACGATCTGCTTGTCGTTGTCGGTGAAGGCGATATGGCAGACATAGCCGGCATCCAGCACGGCATGCAGGGTTTCGGTATCGTAATGGCCGCGGGCGGGCAGGCGTTTGACGCGGGTGCGGGCGCTGGGCGGCTTGGCGGCATTGGGACTGGGGGCGGGGGACTGGGTCATGCTGGCTCCTTGTCCTGCAGCGATTATCGCCAAACTGGTTCCTGAAAAAGCGCCAGTTTTCATAAATTATATGGAGCCGGTTAAGCGGGCCGGTCGGTTTACCTTGTCCGGGACCCATGCTACAGCCGCAGGCAGTGCATTGAGCCGCCAGGATTTCGGAGCGCAAAGACGGTGTGGGACCTGCTGATGATGCTGGGCAAGGGCGCCCTGGCGGGTTTTATCATCGCCGCGCCGGTCGGCCCGGTGGGTGTGCTCTGCGTGCAGAAAACCCTGATGCAGGGCCGCATGGCCGGGCTGTCGGCCGGCCTGGGGGCCGCCATGGCCGACGCGCTGTATGGCTGCATCGCCGCCTTTGGCCTCAGCCTGATCTCAAGCTGGCTCGAAGCGCATCAGCTGGCCTTCCGCATCGGCGGCGGCCTGTTCCTGCTGTTCATGGCCTGGCGTATGCTGCGCGCGGCCATCCGGCCGCCGGCCGAAGCCGCGCCCGCCGCGCCCCTGCGCAGCGACGGCCTGATCGCCGGCTTCATCTCCACCTTCGTGCTGACGGCGACGAACCCGATCACCATCGTCGCTTTTCTCGGGATCTTCGCCTTTTTCGGCATCGGCTCTTTCGGCCTGTCGAACGAGATGGCCGCCTGGCTGGTGCTGGGCGTCTTCGCCGGCTCGTCGGTCTGGTGGCTGTCGCTGGCCGGCCTGGCCGGCGCCTTTCGCCAGCGCCTCAACAATGGCGGCCTGCGCTGGATCAACGGCCTCTCGGGCCTGCTGATCCTGTGTTTCGGCCTGTATGGTATCGTGAGTGCATTATGGTTCAGAGGGTAGCATGACGGATCAGCATGCGGTTTTGCCGCCGATTGAAATCACGCCGAAGGATATCGGCCGCTATCGCACCGGCAACCGCGGCGTCGATTATGTGCATACCTTCGATTCCGGCCGGCCCGGTCCGCATGTGATCGTCAACGCGCTGACCCATGGCAACGAATTCTGCGGCATGGTGGCAGTGACGCATCTGCTGGAGAACAATATCCGTCCGCTGCGCGGCAAGCTCACGCTCGCCTTCGCCAATGTCGACGCCTATCACCGCTTCGATGCGGCGAAGCCGTTCGAATCCCGCTATGTCGAGCGCGATTTCAACCGCGTCTGGGATGTCGACACGCTGGAAGGGCCGGACGAGACAGTCGACGTGCAGCGCGCCCGCGCGCTGCGGCACATCTACGCGGAAGCCGATGCGCTGATCGACATCCATTCGACCTCCTATGCCGTGCCGCCGATGCTGATCCATGAAGGCCATGCCAAGGTCGCGCCGCTGATGCGCCATCTGCAGTCGCCGCTGCATCATGTGATCCTGCCCGGCGTGAAGCATCCTGGCCGCCCGCTGCTGCAGTACGGCGCTTTCGGCCAACCCGACAAGGCGCCGCTCGCCTTCGTGGTCGAGTGCGGCCAGCATTTCGCGCGCAGCGCCGGCGAGCTCGCGATTTCGATCACGATGCGCTTTCTCGATTTTTTCGGCCAGATTCCGGCCGATCTTGCGGCGCAATATAAGCCCGAGCCGGGCACGCCCATGGTCTACGAGATCACCGACGTTAAGGTGGCAAAGACCGATCAGTTCCGCTTTGCCATGCCGCTGGTCGGCTTCGAGGATCTGCCCGGCGGCACGCTGATCGCCACCGATGGCGACGAGACGATCCGGGCGCCGGCCGAGGGCTGCACCGTCATCATGCCGGCGCGCCGCATCGTCAAGGGCAGGGATGTGGTGTCGCTGGCGCGCCGCCTGCAGTAGACGAGGTCATTCGTAGACGGGTCATTTCCGCGAACCAATCAGGCCCGGATTGGTTCGCATCACAGACCCGTGTGATGCCTTAACGGCAGGCATGCGGGCTGTTTTTCCGCCATGATGTTTTTACAGTCAGGTGTAGACGTATATACACCTGCCCCCCTATGATCCGGGCAACGCCAGGCCCACAGGGGGGCTTCAGGTGGAACAACAGCCCGCGCAAACACGGGCTTCATCTCTTCGTTGGGAGAAGGATAAGGGGACTATGCAGCGAGGCAAGTTTATCAAGGCCGCGTTGATCGCGGCGGTGGCCACGATCGCACTGCTCGGCGCACAGCCGGGCTCGGCCAAGACGTTCAAATGGGCGAATGACGGCGACGTCAATTCGATGGATCCTTACGCCCGCAACGAAACTTTCCTGCTCAGCTTCAACCTCAATATGTATGAGGGGCTGTTCCGGCGCGACAAGAACCTGAAGCTCGAGCCCGCGCTGGCCACCAAGGTGGAGCAGCCGAGCAGCACGGTGTGGCGCTGGACGCTGCGCCAGGGCGTGAAGTTCCAGGGCGGCGAGGAGTTCTCGGCCGAAGACGTCGTGTTCTCGATGAAGCGCGCTGCCGGTCGCGGCTCCAACGTCGCGGGCAACTTCACCTCGGTGAAGGAAGTGCGCGCCGTCGGCAAGGACGTGGTCGAGATCGAGACCAAGTATCCTGACCCGCTGCTGAACGACAAGCTGTCGCAGATCGGCATCATGTCGAAGGTGTGGGCGGAGAAGAACAACGCCGTCGAATGCGCGGACATGACGAAGAACGAAGAGAACTTCGCCACCCGCAATTCCAACGGCACCGGCCCGTTTAAGCTCAAGCTGCGCGAGCCGGACGTGCGCACCATTCTCGAGCCGAACCCGACCTGGTGGGACAAGCCCGAGCATAACCTCACCGAGATCGTCTTCCAGCGCATCGGCAACGAAGCCACCCGCGTGGCTGCGCTGCTGTCGGGCGAAGTGGACATGATCTACACCGTGCCGCCGCAGGACATCGACCGGATCAAGAAGACCGCCGGCCGC
Source organism: Ferrovibrio sp. GW821-FHT12E11 (assembly GCF_058806975.1). Taxonomy (NCBI): domain Bacteria; kingdom Pseudomonadati; phylum Pseudomonadota; class Alphaproteobacteria; order Rhodospirillales; family Rhodospirillaceae; genus Ferrovibrio; species Ferrovibrio sp. GW821-FHT12E11. Next base: position 230,783 of record NZ_JBXAQG010000001.1, on the reverse strand, counting down.
CGTGTCATCGAAGGCCCGGAAACCCGCATCGTCTTCTTCGGCTTCAACCAGCAGGTTGACGAACTGCCGGAGTCCAACATCAAGGGCAAGAACCCCTTCAAGGACGTCAAGGTTCGTCAGGCCTTCTACCACGCCATCGACGTGGAAGCGATCAAGCGCACCGTCATGCGCGGCCAGTCGCGTCCCAGCGGCCTGATGATCGGCACCGGTCTGAACGGCTATGACAAGTCCATGGACGTGCGTCCGAAGTTCGATCCGGAACTGTCGAAGAAGCTGCTGACGGAAGCCGGCTATCCGAACGGCTTCGAGACCGGCCTGGATTGCCCGAACGACCGTTACGTCAACGACGAAGGCATCTGCCGTGCGACCGTCGCCATGCTGGCGAAGGTGGGCATCAAGGTGAACCTGCTTGCCCAGACCCGCGGCAAGTACTTCGCCAAGATCCTGCGCACCTCGGCCGACATCGAGAAGGCCCCGAACACCAGCTTCTACATGCTGGGCTGGTCGCCGGGCGCCACCTACGACGTGCACAACGTCTTTGAGTCGCTGCTGCAGACCCCGTCGAAGGCGAGCGGCAAGGGCCTGTTCAACGCCGGTGGCTATTCGAACAAGGCGTTCGATGCGCTGGCCGACAAGATCGAGCAGGAAACCGACGTTGCCAAGCGCAATGCGATGATCAAGGAAGCCACCAAGATCTATCTCGACGACTACGGCGTCATCCCGCTGCATCAGCAGTTCGTGGTATGGGCGGCGAAGGATTCGGTCGATCTGGTGCAGCTGGCGGATAACTACTTCCCGCTGCGCTTCGTCAAGGTCAAGTAAGCTGACACACATGGGCGGCCCGGGTCTCTCCGGGCCGCCCATACTATTTTCCAGACCAGCCCCATGATTGCGTTCATTATCCGCCGTATCGTGCAGTCCGCCCTCGTCATGTTGGCGGTCGCCTTTATTGCCTTCATCATGTTCAACTTCGTCGGCGACCCGGTGGCACTGATCGCCGGTACGGATCTGCCGGCAGAGCAGCGCATCGAACTGCGCAAGACGCTCGGCCTCGATGATCCCACGCCCGTGCGCTTCGCCCGCTATGTGGCCAATGCCGTGCAGGGCAATTTCGGCCTGAGCTACCGCACCACCGAGCCGGTCGGCCGCATGATTATCGACCGCCTGCCAGCCACCCTGGAGCTGAGCCTGATCGCCGCGATCTTTGCGCTGGCGGCCGGCATTCCGATGGGTGTGTTCTCCGGCCTCTATCCCAGCCACTGGATCAGCCGCACCATGATGACGGTGTCGCTGATCGGTATTTCGCTGCCCACCTTCCTGATCGGCATCCTGCTGATCTGGGTCTTTGCGGTTCTGCTTGGCTGGCTGCCGAGCTTCGGCCGCGGAGATACCGTCAAGGTCGGCTTCTGGACCACCGGTTTCCTCACCGCCAGCGGCTGGCGCGCCGTGATCCTGCCGGCCATCACGCTCGGCCTGTTCCAGATGACGCTGATCATGCGCCTGGTGCGCTCGGAGATGCTGGAAGTGCTGCGTACCGATTACATCAAATTCGCCCGCGCCCGCGGGCTGGCCAACCGGGCCATCAATTTCGGCCATGCGCTGAAGAACACCCTGGTGCCGGTCATCACCATCACCGGGCTTCAGCTCGGCGCCATCATCGCCTTTGCCATCATCACCGAAACGGTATTCTCCTGGCCCGGCATGGGTCTGCTGTTCCTGCAGTCGGTGATCGCGGTCGATATTCCGGTCATGGCCTCGTATCTGGTGCTGATCGGCTTCCTGTTCGTGGTCATCAACCTGATCGTCGACAGCCTGTATTTCGTGGTCGATCCGCGCCTGCGCAGCCAGACCGGCAAGGGGGGCAAGTGATGTCGCGCCTGTCTGCCACCTGGGCCAAGATCGTCGACAGCGACCTGTACTGGAGCTTCACCCGTTCCAAGCTCATCATGCTGTCGGGTGCGGTCACGGTGCTGTTCTTCGTCGCCGCCGTCGGCGCGCCGCTGATTGCGCCGCATAACCCATTCAACCTGGCATCGCTCGAACTCTCCGATGCCTTCCTGCCGCCGGTCTGGGATTCCGCCAGCGGCACGGTGAAATACCTGCTCGGCACCGACGACCAGGGGCGCGATGTGCTGTCGGCCATCATGTATGGCACGCGGACCTCGCTGCTGGTGGGCGTTCTCGCGGTCATCTTCGCCATGGTGCTGGGCATCGCACTTGGCCTGATCGCCGGGTATCTCGGCGGCGCGGTGGATGCGCTGATCATGCGCGTGGCCGATGTTCAATTGTCCTTTCCTGCAATTCTGATCGCCATGCTGGTCGACGGCATCAGCCGCGGCCTGCTCGGCAGCGACAAGCGCGACAATTCGGCGCTCATCGTGCTGATCATCGCCATCGGCCTCAGCTACTGGGTGCAGTATGCGCGCACCGTGCGCGGCTCCGTTCTGGTGGAAAAGAACAAGGAATATGTGCAGGCCGCGCGCGTGATCGGTCTGCCCGGCGCGCTGATCGCGCTGCGCCATGTGCTGCCCAATGTGCTGGGGCCGGTGCTGGTGATCGCCACCATCAACCTGGCGCTCGCCATCATCACGGAAGCCACGCTCAGCTTCCTCGGTGTCGGCCTGCCGCAGACCCAGCCCTCGCTGGGCACCCTGATCAATATCGGCCAGCGGTTCCTGTTCTCCGGTGAATGGTGGATTGCCATCTTCCCGGGCGCAGCGCTGGCCATCCTCGTGCTTGCAGTCAACCTGCTGGGTGACTGGCTGCGCGATGCCCTCAACCCGAAGCTCCGGTAATCCCCATGACCAGCCCGAAGCTGCTTGAAGTCCAGAACCTGCGCGTCGAATTCCCCACCCGGCGCGGTACGCTTGTCGCCGTCGACGACGTCTCGCTCGAAATCTCCGCCGGCGAAGTGCTGGGCGTGGTGGGCGAGTCCGGCGCCGGCAAATCGATGACCGGTGCCGCCATCATCGGGCTCCTTGAGCCGCCAGGCCGTATTGCGGCGGGCGAGATTCGCCTGGATGGCCGCCGGATCGACAATCTGCCCTATCACGAGATGCGCAAGATCCGTGGCCGCCAGATCGGCGCGATCTTCCAGGACCCGCTGACCAGCCTCAATCCGCTCTACCGGATCGGCGACCAGCTGGTGGAAACCATCCTGACGCATCTGCCGCTGACCCAGGCCCAGGCGCGCGACCGTGCCATCAAGCTGCTGGAAGATGTCGGCATTCCCTCGGCGTCGGAACGCATCAACAGTTATCCGCACCAGTTCTCCGGCGGCATGCGGCAGCGCGTGGTGATCGCGCTCGCGCTCGCCGCCGAACCCAAACTGATTATTGCCGACGAGCCGACCACGGCGCTGGATGTTTCGATCCAGGCGCAGATCATCCAGCTGCTCAAGCGGCTCTGCCGCGAGCACGGCACCGCCGTGATGCTGGTGACCCATGATATGGGTGTGATCGCCGAAACGGCCGACCGCGTTGCCGTGATGTATGCCGGCCGCATCGCCGAGATCGGCCCGGTGCAGGATGTCATCAAGCGTCCGCACCATCCCTATACTGTCGGCCTGATGGGGGCGATTCCGTCCATGGCCGGCAAGGTCGACCGCCTGACCCAGATCGATGGTTCGATGCCGCGCCTGACGGCGATCCCGAAGGGCTGCGCCTTCAATCCGCGCTGCCCCAAGGCGTTCGACCGCTGCTATGTCGAGCGACCCGAACCGATGCCAGCCGGCAACAGCCATGCCGCCTGCTGGTTGGTGCAGAAGGAGCCGGCCCATGTCTAAGGTCACCGTCCCGATGCTGACTGTCACCAACCTCAAGCGGGTCTTCGATGTTTCCGCGCCCTGGCTCAACCGCGTGCTGGAGCGCAAGGGCAAGAGCATCGTGCGCGCCGTGGACGGCGTGAACTTCTCGATCAACAAAGGCGAGACCTTCAGCCTGGTGGGCGAGTCCGGCTGCGGCAAGTCGACCGTGGCGCGGCTGATCGTCGGCCTTTATGAGCCCAGCGACGGCTCGATCAATTTCGAAGGCGTCGAAGTCGGTCCGGCGCCCGAGCGTGCGAAGCACCCGGATATCCAGGGCCGCATGCAGATGATCTTCCAGGACCCTTACGCCTCGCTCAATCCGCGCTGGCGTGTGGGCGATATCGTGGCCGAGCCGCTGCGCTTCCGCAAACTGCTGAGCGAGAAGACGGCAGTCGACAAACGTGTGGGCGAGCTGTTGGCGCAGGTCGGCCTGTCGCCGCTGGATGCCCGCAAATATCCACATGAATTCTCCGGTGGCCAGCGCCAGCGCATTTCGATCGCGCGCGCGCTCGCCGGCGAGCCGGAATTCCTGGTCTGCGACGAGCCGACCTCGGCGCTCGACGTTTCGGTGCAGGCCCAGATTCTCAATCTGATGAAGGACCTGCAGCGTAAGCTCGGCCTGACCTATCTGTTCATCAGCCACAATCTGGCCGTGGTGTATCATGTCTCCGACAAGGTGGGTGTGATGTATCTCGGTCGGCTGGTGGAGTGGGCCGATACCAAGACGCTGTTTGCGCGCCCGCTGCATCCCTATACCCGCATGCTGCTCGACGCGATTCCCGATCTCGACATGACCGGCCGTTCGCGCACGCCGGTGGCCGGCGAAGTGCCCAGCCCGCTCAATCCGCCGTCGGGCTGTAGCTTCCATCCGCGCTGTCCGCTGGCCAACGAACGCTGCAAGCGTGAGGTGCCCAAGGCCCTGACGGTCGAGGGCGGTGCTGTGGCCTGTCATGCGGTTGAGGAAAACCGTCTGCCGCCCTGGAAAGCCCAGGCTGCTGCCTAAAGGCTGCCGCAGCCTCGTAGCGACTCCCTGGCATTAACCTTCGAGACTGCAGCGCGCTTGTCTTGCCGCTCGCGCCTGCCTACATTTGCGGGCAGGGACGATGAGTCCCGTTTGTGGCGTAAATCACCAGCACTTCCGATAACAACGGTCGAAGCCGCAGGGGGAAAGGCGGCACGGCCATAACAAGGAGGCCGGGCGATGAGTTACCGCGATATCACGGTGCATCTGACACTCGATCCGCGCAACACGGCGCGCACGCAGCTTGCCATTGCCATGGCGCGTCGTTTCGGCGCCCGGGTCAGCGGCCTGTATACGGTGCCGCCGCCGAATGTGCCCTATTACATGGGCGAATATATCCCGACCGAACTGATCCAGAAGCAGATGGACGAGGCGCAGAAATCCTCGGTCGGCGCCAAGGAGGAATTCCTCGCCACCTGCACCAATGCCGGCATCGAGCATCGCTGGCTCAGCAGCGATCTGGCGCCGGTCGAGGCGCTGCGTCTTGCCAGCCGGGCCTGCGACATCGCGCTGGTCGGCCAGCCCGATCCCAATCCGTCCGATCCTGCCGCGATCCCTTATGGGACAGACGTGCTGCCGCATGAACTGGCGCTGCAGGCCGGCCGGCCGATCCTGGCCGTGCCGCATTCCGGCGATGTGGCGGAGGTGGGTCGCCGCGTGCTGGTGGCTTGGAACGGCAAGCGCGAGGCGGCGCGGGCCCTGCATGATGCCATGCCGCTCTTACGCGGCGCGGAAGCCGTGCATATCGTCACCATCGGGGCCGAGCGGAAAGGCCGCACGCCGCTCAGCGAGGTTGCCGGGCATATGCAGCGCCACGGCCTGCGGCTCGAAACCGCGATCATCAACGGCAATGGCCAGAAGGTGGGCCTGGCCCTGCTGGCGGAAGCCAAGGGCCGCGGCTGCGACCTGATGGTGATGGGCGCTTTCGGTCATTCGCGCCTGCGCGAAATGGTGTTCGGCGGCGTCACCGAAACCGTGCTGGCGAATATGAGTCTGCCGGTACTGCTGAGCAACTAGTCTGTCGCGCAGCTAGGAGCGGGCAGGGCCGGCAATCGCGACGCTATTCCGGCCGGCCCGCTTTGCCGCGTAGAGCGCATCATCGGCCTGGCGCATGAGCTCTGGCCATTCAGTGCCGTTCTCGCCCAGCGTGGCGACGCCGATGCTCACCTGCAGGGACAGGTTCTGGCCATCGATATCCATGGCCAGTTCCGATATGGCGGTGCGGATACGTTCGGCCAGCAGTGCCGCGCCGGCGGCGGCGGTGTTCGGCAGCAAGGCGCAGAATTCTTCCCCGCCGATCCGGCCCAGCAGGTCTTCCCGGCGCAGGCAGAGCCGTGTCGCGGCGACAAAGCGGCGCAGGACCGCATCGCCGGTCGGATGGCCGTGACGGTCGTTGATCGACTTGAAGTGATCGATATCCAGGATCAGCAGGCTGAGCGGCAGGTTGTGCCGCTGGCTGCGGCTGATTTCGATATCGGCCGCCTCATCAAGGGCGCGCCGGTTCAGCGCATCGGTCAGGGCATCGCGCCGCGCGGCCTCCTGCAGTCGGGCCGCAATGGTTTCGTTGACCAGCAGGACCGCGGCGAAGACGGCGGCGAGGGACAGCAGCATGAGAACCAGGAGGATCCAGCCCGACAGAGGCAACTGCATGAACGGACGATCTGTCGGCGGCGAAAGAAAGACCGCGGCGGCCAGCGTCAGGTTGACGATCACCTGACAGCCATAGACTGCGGCGCAGATGGTCTGGGTGAACCGGGTGCCCGGCCGGATTTTGCAGATCAGGCTGTACATCCGCAATGCGGAGAAAAGCGCGAAAACGGAAAGCAGCAGGGTGCTGCGGATGCGGGCGTTGGGATCGATCAGGCCGAAATACACCAGGCCGACCACCGATAACCCCAGGATTGCCAGGCCAAGGCGGTATGGCAGGCGGCGATCGAAGAACGCCTCGATCCCCCACCAGGTGAAGATATAGCCGCTGATGATGAAGATGTTGGCGACGACAATCGAAACGTAGGGCGGAATGTTGCCGCGCAGGAAAATGCCGAAGATGCCGATGGAGATGGCCATGGCGCCCACAGCCCAGTAGGCCACGCCCTTCATGTTGCGATGAATCATCCACAAGGCGGTGAGGATGCCGCATTCAAGACACACCACGAGGACGGTGACAAAGCTGACGGTGGATGTATCGAGATGCATGAAATCGGCTTGGGCGGGACAACCGATTGTGCGCAGGGGGCATTAAAAAAATCAACTAAGGGATAGTACGTGCGGTGGCATTTATAGGTAGAGCGCTATATCGTCGAGCTACCACTTTAGATATTGGCCATGCTGCTTTCCGCAAACGAAACCCAGCTGCTCGTCGTTGATATTCAGGAACGCCTGCTGCCGGCAATGCAGGATGGCGCGCGCGTGTTGCGCAACACCGGTATCCTGCTGCAGGCGGCACAGGCGTTGCAGATTCCGGTTGCCATCACCGAGCAATATCCCAAGGGCCTTGGCGCCACGGTCCCCGAAATCAGGACGGCTGCGGGCGCCGCCGCGATCCTGGAAAAGATGCATTTTTCCGCCTGGGCCGATCCAGGCATTCGCGCCCATATCGCGGAAGCGGGGCGGCCGCAGATCGTCATCGCCGGCATTGAGGCCCATGTCTGTGTGCTGCAGACGGCAATCGGTCTCGTGGAACACGGGTATCGCGTGACAGTGGTGGCCGATGCGATTTCCTCGCGCCAGGTAGAAAGCGTGCATCTGGCGCAACAGCGTATGAGTAACGCCGACGTGATACTGGCCAGCACCGAGATGTGCCTGTTCGAATGGCTCGGTACGGCGTCGCATCCGCAGTTCAAGGCGCTGTCGCGCCTGATCCGGTAAGAAGGGTTTCCGTATGCGTCAGTCTTTGGTGCTTGTTCCCGGCCTGCTGCTGACCGCCGATTTCTGGCGCGAACAGGTGGCGCGTCTATCTGAAGTTGCTCAGTGCATTATACCCACGAGCCATTTCCACCAGGACAATTTCGGCGATATGGCGCGGCTGGTGCTGGCCGAGGCGCCGGAAACATTCGCGCTCTGCGGCCTCTCGATGGGCGGCTACGTCGCGCAAGAGATCATGCGCCAGGCGCCGCAGCGGGTGACGCGTATCTGCTTGATGGATACGTCTTCACGCGCCGACACGCCGGAGCAGACCGAGCGACGCCGTGGCCTGATCCACCTCAGTCAGATTGGCCGCTTCAAGGGCATCACGCCGCAACTGGTGCCGCTGCTGCTGCATCCGGACAACCAGAAGAACGCGGCGCTTGTCGGCCGGCTGATGGCGATGGCGGAAGATATCGGCCGCGAGGGTTTCACCCGGCAGCAGACCGCGATCATCAACCGGCCCGATGGCCGCGCCGACCTGAAAAACTACAAGGTGCCGGCGCTGGTGATGTGCGGCCGTCAGGATGCGCTGACGCCGCTGGAGCTGCATGACGAGATGGCGTCGCTGATACCCAATGCCAAGCAGGTGGTGATCGAGCATAGCGGCCATCTGCCGCCGATGGAAAAGCCCGACGAGACAGCGGCCGCCCTTAAAGAGTGGCTCGCTGCCTAGACGTCGATATCGGTGGCGAAGGCGGCGCGTTCCTGGATGAACTGGAAGCGCAGCTCCGGCTTGCGGCCCATCAGGCGCTCGACCAGGTCTTCCGACTCTTTCACTTCTTCCACCGGAACCTGCACGCGCAGCAGCACGCGGTTCTTGCGGTTCATGGTGGTTTCCTTCAGCTGCGCGGGCGGCATTTCGCCCAGGCCCTTGAAGCGGCTGATCTCTACCTTGCGGCTGCCGAAATGCTGCTTGATCAGCTTGTCCTTGTCGGCGTCGTCCATGGCGTAAAAGGTCTTGCCGCCGGCGCTGAGACGATACAGCGGCGGCTGCGCCAGATAGAGATGGCCATGCTCGATCAGCTTGGGCATCTCGCGGAAGAAGAATGTCATCAGCAGCGAAGCGATATGCGCGCCATCGACATCGGCGTCGGTCATGATGATGACCTTGTCATAGCGCAGGTCTTCATTGCGATAGCGGCCGCCGGTGCCGCAGCCCAGCGCCTGGGTCAGGTCGGCGAGTTCCTGGTTGGCGGCCAGCTTGCCCGAACCTGCCGATGCCACGTTCAGGATCTTGCCACGCAGCGGCAGCACGGCCTGGGTGCGGCGGTCGCGCGCCTGCTTGGCCGAGCCGCCCGCCGAGTCGCCCTCGACGATGAAGATTTCTGAACCGTTGGCGGCTTCGTCGGAGCAATCCGCCAGTTTGCCCGGCAGGCGCAGCTTGCGGGTCGCCGATTTGCGGCTGACATCCTTTTCGGCGCGGCGGCGCAGGCGGTCTTCGGCACGTTCGATCAGGCGGGCGAGCAGGGCATTGGCATGCTGCGGCGCGCCGGCAAGCCAGTGGTCGAAGTGATCCTTGATCGCGACTTCGACCAGCTTCTGCGCTTCCACCGTGACCAGCTTGTCTTTGGTCTGGCCCTGGAACTGCGGATCCTTGATGAACAGCGACAGCATCGCGGTGCCGGCGAGCAGAATGTCGTCCGCCGTGATCTGCGCCGCCTTCTTGTTGTTGCTCAGCTCGGCATATTCCTTCAGGCCGCGCATCAGCGCCGAACGGAAGCCCAGTTCATGGGTGCCGCCATCGGGCGTGGTCACCGTGTTGCAGTAGGACTGCAGCCAGCCTTCGTCGATATCCTGCGGCCAGTGGATCGCCCATTCGACCTGGCCGCGTTCGCCGGCCAGCGCGGCGCGGCCGGCGAACGGTGTCGGCGTCACGGTCTGCTGGCCTTCGAGCTGTTCGTTCAGATAGTCCTGCAGGCCGCCGGGGAAATGCAGCACGGCCTCGGCCGGCGTGATCTCGTCGCCTTTCAGCAGTTCGGGATCGCATTTCCACAGGATCTTCACGCCCGGATACAGATAGGCCTTGGAGCGCGCCATCTTGAACAGACGGGCCGGGCGGAAATGCGCGCCCTTGCCGAAGATCTGCTCGTCGGGATGGAAGGTGACCATGGTGCCGCGGCGATTGGGGGCGGCGCCCACTTTCACCAGCTTGCCCTGCGGTGTGCCGCGCGAATATTCCTGGCGCCAGAGTTCCTTCTCGCGCGCCACTTCCACGACCAGCTTGTCGGAGAGCGCGTTCACCACCGAGATGCCGACGCCATGCAGGCCGCCGGCGGTGGAATAGACCTTGGACGAGAACTTGCCGCCGGAGTGCAGCGTGGTGAGGATCACCTCCAGCGCCGACTTGTCCTTGAACTTCGGGTGGCGGTCGATCGGGATGCCGCGGCCGTTGTCGCTGACCTGCAGGCTGCCATCCAGCTGTAATGCCACCTCGATACGGTCGGCATGGCCGGCGACGGCCTCATCCATAGAATTGTCGAGCACTTCGGCGAACAGATGGTGCAGGGCGCGCTCGTCGGTGCCGCCGATATACATGCCGGGTCGGCGCCGCACCGGCTCCAGACCCTCGAGTACCTCGATGTCCTTGGCGGTGTAATCGTTGCCGCCCTTGCTTCCCTGTTGAAACAAGTCGTTCATTCTATTCACAGATTCGCTTTAAGGGGTGACTCGCTGTTGGGCCGCAGTATAGTAGGCCCCACGGGTGAAACAACCAACATGCAGTGACAAAGTCAGGGGTGACGATGAGCGAATCGGCACAAAACACGACGCCTGAGTCGCGCGGCGAACCGGTGATCCGCAGCGCGCCGATGCCGGCCGACATGAACGGCAACGGCGATATTTTCGGCGGCTGGGTGCTCAGCCAGATGGATATCGCCGGCGGCATCATCGCTGCGCGCCGCGCCCAGGGCCGCGTCGTCACCGTGGCGGTGGATGCGATGACCTTCCACCAGCCGATCAAGGTGGGCGACATCGTCTCGATCTATGGCCGCGTGATCCGCGTCGGCCGCAGCTCGATGGCGGTGAAGATGGAAACCATCGTGGCGCGGCGGCTCGATCCCACCGAGATCAAGGTGACCGAGGGCGTCTACACCTATGTCGCCATCGACGAACATGGCCGGCCGCGCCCGGTCCCTGAAAAACCATGACCAATGGCCGGACGCATTACGCCGCCGACGAGATCGTCGCCCCCGCACTGATCGCGTTGAAGGCCTGGTATGACGACGCGAAAGGCAGCCGCGCCATGGCGGCGTTTGCCGATCTGCCCGACCTGCAGACCCTGCCCGGTGTGACCGACCTCGCGCTGGTCGAGATCAGCGGCGACGGCCGCTATCCCTATCTCGCGCTGGGCGAGGGCTATCGCCGCACGGCGGCGGTGGGCGGCAGTGGCCTGACGGCCGGCGCCGATGGCGTGGTGCAGGAAACCCGGCCGGTGATCCGCCAGCATTTCGACCTGACAATCCGCCAGGCCGGCAGCTTCCATGTCAGCGTCACCCGCTGGGATGGGCCGAAGATCCTGCAATACGATCGCCTGATCCTGCCGCTGGACGACGGGCAGGGCGGCATCACCCATCTGCTGGTGGGTGAGGTCTTCCTGCGCGTGGCCAAGCCGGGCTGATCCGGCGCTTTTGACCCGTCCTGACGTCTCGCAACGCTTCGTTTTGCTTCGTTTCTAGTTACGCCAGAATAATGGCCCAAATTTTACCCGTTTTAATATAGGCCCTGTCTCATACTGGAACATACAATGAACATGGGCTGATTTCAAGCCGGGGCCGCAAATACCACAGCGACGCGAATAGTCACAAATAGTCGAGGCGATACCCGCGGATGCAGCTGATACAAGCTAGGGCATGGGTGCTGCAGCAGGGTATCGGACGGCGGTGATCGGACTTCACAGCCTGGCGGTCGCAGGGCTGCTGGCACTGGGACTGGCGCTGCCGGCCGGGGCGCAAAGCCCGTCGACGCAGGACGACGAAATCCAGTCGGCCAGCGCGCCCAATCCTGCGCTCCCCGATATTCCCTATGCGGCGATCATCGGCGTGCCGATGCCGACGCCGGTCGGCATCTGGCAGGATGACAGCGGTCGTGTCTGGGTGGAGATCGCGCCCTGCGGCGAGCGGCTCTGCGGCCGGCTGGTCTGGTTCAAATGGCCCGATGGCGACGATGGCCGGCCGCTGGTCGATCTGCAGAACAGCGATGCAGCGCTGCGCAGCCGCCCGCTGCTCGGCCTGACCATCCTGCGCGATCTGTATCGCACGGCGGATAACAGCTGGGAGGGTGGCGCGATCTACAATCCGGAAGACGGTATCGATTATCGCGCGAAAATGTCGATTGCCGACGACACGACGCTGCGGGTGCGCGCCTATGCGCTGCTGCCGCTGTTCGGCAAGACCAAGACCTGGACGCGGATGAAGTGAGCGATCTTTTCCGTCATGCCACGGCTTGCCGTGGCATCCGCGAGTATCCTTTCAAAGCGTTTCATAAAGATCATCCCAATCGGGATTGATCGCATGGATCAGCCGCACCTTGTCGGCCCGCGGCAGCCGCTTGAGCATTTTCTCGCGGCGGATCGCGTCGATGATGGCCCCATGTTCCTCGGCCCAGACCAGTCGCGTCAGGCCGTATTTTTTGCTGAAACCATCGATCAGGCCTTCGCGATGCTCATGGGCACGGCGTGGGAGGTCGGAGGTGACGCCGACATAGATCGTGCCATTGCGCCTGTTGGAAACGATATAGACCCAGCCGCCTGCCATGAGAGATGATTGTCGCGATGGCGAGTGGGAGGCAAGTGCGAATACTCGCAGGCACACGGAGGTATGCGCCAAAGTCGTGGATGCCACGCAAGCGTGGCATGACGGATGAGGTGGGGGTGAGTGGCGAGGCCGCGATGAGGCGGGGCGAGAAACGGTGCGATGTCGCTGTGCCGATGCGTGGCGCGGCTACTCTGCACTCACGCCGGTATACGGCACCGTCGGTGCGGCTGGCGCCAGCGCGTCCCGGCCGGCGCTGGAGATCGAGACGCCGACGCTCATGCCCAGGTAATCGCCGGGGCGACCGGTGAAGCTGCCGGCCACCGGCGTCAGTTCGGCCATGCCGCGCGCCACCGCCACCGGGATCAGGCCGTAGCTGCCATAGGTCTTGTGCGTCGGGTCGAAGGCGATCCAGCCCGCACCGGGCAGATAAATCTCCAGCCAGCCATGGGTCGAGCCCTCGCCATAGACGGCGTCATCCAGCCCGTCGCGCAGCGGATTGTAAAGATAGCCCGAGACCAGGCGCGCGCCGAAGCCGAGCCAGCGCACCGCATCGGCCATCAGTACCGCGAGATCGCGGCAGGAGCCCCAGCCGCGCTGCAGCGTTTCCAGCGGCGCCTGGGTGCCCTGGGCGTCGCGGCTCTGATAGGACACCCAGCCGGAAATGCCGGCATTGAGATCGCGCAGCAGCGCCAGCGTGTCGGTCGCGTCCTTGGCGATGAAGCCGCGCACCCAGTCGCGCAACTTGCCCTGCGGATCGGCATAGAGCGGCTGCGCCAGCGGGCCGAGCGCGTTCCAGTCGGCATCGCTGTAGCGGAAGGGATAGCGCATCGCTGCAGTGGCAATCGGGATCAGCGGCGCGGGCTCGGCCCAGGGAACATTGCCGTGATCGATGCGGATATGGCTGTCGATGGTGAGGCGGTCCGACGCCCAGAGCGGCGCGGCGATGGCCACGGCATTGCCATAGACATCCTCGCTCCAGGTCACCAGGCTGGGCGGATCGGTTTCGATATGGAAGGACAGCAGCCGGTTGGCGGCGCTTTCACGCGGCCGCAGCATCAGCCGATGGCCACCCAGGCCGACCGGCTGGGCGTAGAGATAGGTGGTGCGATGGTGGATGCGCAGCAGCATGTCAGGCCGGCGCCGCATCGGCGCGCAGCAGCACCGCCAGTTCGTCGGGCGTGACCGGCACCATCTGGCGCATGGCGCTGGCTGTGGCGATGGCGGGCAGCTGCAGCAGGGTGGCGGTGCGCTGGTAGGCCGGGAAGGACAGGCTGTCGATCCGCTCTTCTTCATTCACCAGCAAATAGGTGCCAGCCGGCTGCGCTTCATCCAGCGCGCTCAGGCGGAAGGGACGACTGAAGGTGAGGGTGGTCTCCGTGCTGCGGGTCGTCATGGCTGTCCTTCCTGGGCGGATATCTGCAGCCATTTGCAGGCCACCAGCGGCGGCCGCTGCGCCATTTGCGCAACGAAAAGCAGGGTGTAGGGGAATCGCCGTACCAGCCTCTGCCCTATGGGCGGGTGATGCAAGGGTATTCGGGGCGCCTAAATTTTCAGACACCTTCGGCCTGTGGTTGCCGTCTTTGGCGGTTTGCTGCACGCAAAGCGACGCCGTTATCGGCTTTAAACCTGATTTGCCGGCCGAATCCGCACAAGCTGCGAGCCGCAACGCCGTCATGCACCCTCTGGCCTGGCCGTTGCCGGAGACCGGCAGTCATGGCCCCCTATCGACAGATCGCGCAACAGTCCATCAGCCTGTTCACCGGCGCACCGGCTTTCTGGCGCGCCTCCGGTTTCTGGCGCGGCCGTGCCGGCCTGGTGGTCGTCTTCACCGCGCTGCTGGCCGGCTTTCTCGTCGCCATGGTCGCCTTCGAGATCAAGCGCCGCCACGATACCGCCATCGCCACGGCCGAATACCGCACCCAGGATCTGTCGGCGCTGGCCGCCGAACATCTGGCCCGCAGCCTGGAAGCCATCGACCGCACCCTGCAGGAAACCGCGCGCCTGGCCACCCCGCTGCTGGACGGCCATCGCGATGTCGACGACAGCGCCGCGATCGACATCGAGCGGATTTTCGGCAGTGCCACGGCGATCACCTGGATTTCCATTCACAGCAGCGACGGCGTGCGCGTTCTCGGGTCCAGCCGTGCCGGCGCGCGTGGCCTGAACGTGTCGGAGCAGGAGGCGTTCCAGTCGCATGCGGCGGTCGTCGACCTCCGCATGCATATCAGTCACCCCTTCGTCTCCAAGGTGACCCAGCGCAAGTCCGTGCTGGCCTCGCGGCGGGTCAATAGCGTCGATGGCGGCTTCCTCGGCGTCGTCACCGCGCGTCTGGATCTCGACCATTTCACCAAGCTCTATATGTCGCTGGCCCTGGGCGACAGCGGATCGGTGTTCGTCACGCTGGATGACGCCACCACCCTGATCCGCACGCCGGTCGACGACCGGCTGGTCGGCAAGCCGATTGCGCCGCCCGATGTGTTCGCGGGAGTGATGGCGCATGGCCGGGCCGGCACCGTGCATATGCGCAGCCCTATCGACGGGCAGAAGCGCGTGATGAGCTATCGCCGCGTACCCTATAATCCGCTGGTGATCGGCGTCAGCTTCTCGAAGGATGAGATCCTGAGCGTCTGGCGGCGCAACTCGATCATCGCCGCCTCCGTCATCCTGCTGACCGCGCTGTCCATCCTGGTCGGCGGCGTGCTGCTGGCGCGCAGCCTGTATCGCGGCGAACAGCGCGAACGGCAGCTCGATATCGCCAAGCAGGAAGCCGAAGCGGCGAGCCATGCCAAATCGGAATTCCTCGCCATCATGAGCCATGAGCTGCGGACGCCGATGAACGGCGTGCTCGGCTATACGAACCTGCTGTCGGAGTTGGACCTCGATGAGCGCGGCCGTGGTTATGTCTCTATCATCCGCGAATCCTCCACCAGCCTGCTGACTATCGTCAACGATATCCTCGACTATTCCAAGATCGAGGCGGGCAGGGTGACGCTGGAGAGCATGCCGATCGATCTGCATCGTCTGATCGACGACGTCATGGCGCTGAACCGGCCGGCTGCGACGGCCAAACAGCTTGACCTGCGCCTGAAATTCGACCCGCAGGTGCCCGGCCATGTGGTCGCCGATCCCACCCGTCTGAGGCAGATTCTGGTCAACCTGCTGGGCAACGCGGTGAAATTCACCACAGAAGGCAGCGTCGCACTATCGGTCAGTCTGGAAGCGGCGGGCCAGGGACGCAGCAGCGTGCGCTTCGCCGTGAGCGATACCGGTGTTGGCATTCGCGAGGCCGATATGCCCCTGTTGTTTCAAAGTTTCACGCAGGTGGATTCCACCGTCGGCCGCCGCTTCGGCGGCACCGGCCTTGGCCTGGCGATCTGCAAGCGTCTGGTCGACCTGATGGGCGGCACCATCGGCGTGGCCTCGGAACTCGAAGTCGGCAGCACCTTCTGGTTCACCCTGATCTTCACCGATGTGGTCCGGGAGGATGCTGTATCCGGGATGACGCAGCCGGCGGCGGATGATCTGCGCACCGGCCGGGTTCTGGTGGTGGATGACAACCTGACCAACCGCCGCCTGGTCTCGGCGCTGCTCACCCCGGCGGGCAATACGGTGATTACGGCCGCCAGCGGCGAGGAAGCCCTGCACCGGCTGTCGGAAGAAGATTTCGACATCGTACTGATGGACCTGAACATGCCGGTGATGAGCGGGCTGGAAGCCACCACCCGCATCCGCATGCTGCCCGAGCCGGCCGCCAGCGTCCCGGTGATCGCACTGACCGCCAGCGCCATGGCCGAGGAAGTCCTGCGCTGCCGCGCTGCCGGCATGAATGGCCATGTCGCCAAGCCGATCGACGCCGCCCATCTGCTGCGCACGGTCTCGAGCAGCATGCGCAAGGCCGCCTGAGCCATTAACCCCCTGAATAGACTGCGGCAAAAGCGCCGCAGTTGACGCCTGCGCCGCCACCGCTTAAAACCCGCCGCAGCAGGGCCGGCGCAGGATGATCGCCATTCCCTGATCGGCCCTGACGATGATGGGTGGGCCGCTGCTGATATTGCCGTCCCTGATCTCCCGAAAGACGTTTATTCCATGACTGATTTTGCCGGCGTTATTGCGCCGCTGTCGCTTGCGTTGACGCAGCGCGGCTACACCACGCTCACCCCCGTGCAGGCCGCCGTGCTGGAACCGCAGCATGCCGAAGCCGACCTGCTGGTCTCGGCGCAGACTGGCTCGGGCAAGACCGTGGCCTTCGGCCTCAATATCGCGCCGACCCTGCTGCAGGGTTCGGACGGCTTCGAGCCGTTCCGCGGCGGCAATGCCCGCGGGGGCGGCTGGCAGCCGCCGCTGGCGCTGGTGATCGCGCCGACGCGCGAACTGGCGCTGCAGGTCTGCCGCGAGCTGGAATGGCTGTACGAGCCGACCAATGCCCGCGTCGTCTCCTGTGTCGGCGGCATGGACATGCGCACCGAACGCCAGGCGCTGAATGCCGGTGCCCATATCGTGGTCGGTACGCCCGGCCGCCTGCGCGACCATATCGAACGCGGTGCCCTGGATATCAGCGGTCTGCGCGCCGTGGTGCTGGACGAAGCCGACGAGATGCTGGACCTGGGCTTCCGCGAGGATCTGGAATTCATTCTCGATGCCGCGTCGCCCGAGCGCCGTACGCTGCTGTTCTCGGCCACCGTGTCGAAGCCGATCGCCCAGCTGGCCAAGCGCTTCCAGAAGGATGCGATCCGCATCTCGACGGCGGCCGAACGCGAGCAGCATCACGACATCGAATACCGCGCCCTGATGGTGGCCCCGAACGAGCGCGAGAACGCCATCATCAACGTGCTGCGTTTCCATGACGCGAAAAGCGCCATCGTCTTCTGCGGCACCCGCATGGCGGTGAACCACCTGTCGGCGCGGTTATCCAATCGCGGCTTCGCTGTCGTGGCCCTGTCGGGCGAGCTGAGCCAGAACGAACGTACCCATGCGCTGCAGTCGATGCGCGATGGCCGCGCCCGCATCTGCGTTGCCACCGACGTGGCCGCGCGCGGCATCGACCTGCCGGGCCTGGAACTGGTCGTGCATGCCGATCTGCCGACCAACCGCGAAGCGCTTCTTCACAGATCAGGTCGTACCGGTCGCGCCGGCAACAAGGGCATCTGCGCCCTGCTGGTGCCGCATAACCGCCGCCGTGGCCTGCAGCGCCTGCTGGCCGAAGCCAATATCGAGGCGAAATGGGCGCAGCCGCCGAGTGCTGCCGAAATCCAGGCCGCCGACCGCAAGCGCATCCTGAACGACGAAACCCTGCAGGCGGCGCCGAGTGCCGAGGAACTGCCGTTCGTGACCGAGCTGCTGGCCAAGCATGGCGCCGAGAAGGTGGCCGCCGGTTTCCTGCGTCTGCAGATGGCGCGCCAGCCGGCGCCGGAAGAGCTGCTGGACGTGGGCTCGGAAGCGCCGGCCGCTTTCGGGGGGCGCGACGATGCACGTCCGCGCAAGGGCCGCGACGACTTCACCGGCAATGGCGTGTGGTTCCGCATCACCGCCGGCCACAAGCAGAATGCCGAGCCGCGCTGGCTGCTGCCGCTAATCTGCCGCGTCGGCCATGTCACCCGCAAGGATGTCGGCTCGATCAAGATTTTCCATACCGAAAGCCAGTTCGAGATTGCCGCCGGCGTCGCCCAGCGCTTCGCCGACCAGATCGCCCGCGAAGGCACCGGCGAGAAGCAGATCACCATTGCCCGCCTTGACGGTCCGCCCGGCATGGCCGGCGAGACCGGCGCGCCGGACGGCGATGGCGGCAAGAAGCCCTGGACCGGCAAGAAGGCCGGCGGCTTCACCCGCAAGGAATTCGGCGAGAAGAATGCCGCCACCTTCGGCGAAAAGAAGGACTGGGCCGGCAAGAAGCCGGGCTTCGGCAAGAAAGAGTTCGGCGGCAAGCCAGGCGAGAAGAAGAGCTGGGACGGCAATACCAGCCGTCCCTACAAGCCCGATTTCAAGAAGCCGGTTGCCGAGGGCGGTGCCGCTCCGGCAGGATCGGGCAAGCCGGCCTGGAAGAAAAAGCCGGACCACAAGTAGGACTGACCCGGCCGCGTGAAGCCGGGCGGTCTCCATGAGGCTGCCATGCTGCTCACCCTGTTCGACTTCGCCGGGACTTTCGTGTTCGCGCTCTCGGGCGCGACGGCCGGCGTGCGCCGTAGGCTCGATCTGTTCGGCGTGCTGGTGCTCAGCTTTGCGGCTGCCAGTGCCGGCGGCATCCTGCGCGATGTGCTGATCGGCGCGCTGCCGCCGGTCGCCCTGCGCGACTGGGCCTATCCGCTGATTGCCGCGGTGGCCGCGCTGCTGGTGTTCTGGCGCTACGCCCTGGTGGAAAAACTGAAGCATCCGGTGCAGCTGTTCGACGCCGCCGGCCTGGCGCTGTTCGCCGTGCTGGGCGCGCAGAAGGCGCTGGATTACGGCCTCAATCCACTGGCCGCGATGATGCTGGGCGTGCTCAGCGGCATCGGCGGCGGCATGGCGCGCGATATCATGCTGGCGGAAATTCCCACCGTGCTGCGTGCCGAGGTCTATGCGGTGGCCGCGCTCGCCGGTGCGGCCGTGGTGGTGGCGGTGTCAGCGCTCGGCCTGCCGCATCATGTCGGCATCATCGCCGGCGGCCTGTTCTGCTTTGCCGTGCGGGTGCTGGCGATCCGCCGCAACTGGCAGATCGCCGTGGCCCGTCCCGGCGACGACCCTTCGCCGCCAGCTTAGAATTCTTCCCAGGCGCCGTCGTCATCGGCCGGCGCCTTCGCGGCCGGCTTCGGCACGATTTTCAGGGCCGGGCGTTTCGCGGCCGGCGCCGCCGGCGGCTTCACCGTGATCACCTGCGTGACGACCGGCCTGGCGGCCGGACGCGGCGCGGCGGCCTCGTCGAGACGGTAGCGCTGCACCAGCTGCGCCAGCTCCTGGGCCTGGCCCGACAGCGCCTGGGCGGAAGCGGAGGTTTCCTCGACCAGGGCGCCATTGCGCTGGGTCATTTCATCCATGCTGGCGACGGCCGTGTTGACCTGTTCCAGGCCGGCGGCCTGTTCCTTCGATGCCGCCGCGATCTCAGCCACGATGTCGGAGACTTTCTTGATCGCACCGACGATCTCGGCGAGCGAGACGCCAGCCTGGTTGACCAGGGCGGCGCCGGTCTTGACCTGGGCATTCGAGGTCGAGATCAGCGCCTTGATGTCCTTCGACGCATTGGCCGAGCGCTGCGCGAGCGCACGCACTTCCTGCGCCACCACCGCAAAACCCTTGCCGGCTTCGCCGGCACGGGCGGCTTCCACACTGGCATTGAGCGCCAGCAGGTTGGTCTGGAAGGCGATTTCGTCGATCAGGCCGATGATGTCGGAAATCTTCTGCGCGCTCTGCTCGATCTGCGTGACGGCGGTGACGGCGTCCGACACCACGGTGCCGCCTTTTTCGGCCGTATCGCGCGCCACGGTGGCGAGCTGGCTGGCGGCCTGGGCGTTATCCGCATTCTGCTTCACGGTCGCCGTGATCTCGTGCATGGATGCCGCGGTTTCCTCGATGGAAGCGGCCTGGCTTTCGGTGCGCTGGGCCAGGTCCTGGCTGCCGGTGGAAATCTCGCCCGAGGCTTCCGCGATGGTGACGGAGGTATCGCGTAGATTGCCGATGATGCCGCTCATGGCATCGACCAGATCGTTGACCCCACTGCACAGCGTGGCGATCTCGCCGCTTTTGCCCTGCATGGCGATCCGCTGGGTCAGGTCATTGTTGCGGGTCGCATCGACCACGACCTTGACCTGCTGCACCGCCAGTTCGGTCATGCGCGCGGCCAGGATCTGCGCCGTGATGTCGGTAGCGTATTTCACCACCTTGAAGGGGCGGCCATTGGCATCCATGATCGGATTGTAGCTGGCCTGGATCCAGACCTCGCGGCCACCTTTGCCGACACGCTTGTACTGCGCGGCTTCGAATTCACCGCGGCCGAGCTTGTCCCAGAAGGCCTTGTACGCGGCGCTGTCGCGATAAGCGGGTTCGACGAAAATGCGATGATGCTGGCCTTTCACCTCGGCCAGCGTGTAGCCCATGGCGCCGAGAAAATTCTCGTTGGCATTGAGGATCACGCCATCCAGCGTGAACTCGATCACCGCCTGCGACTTGCCGATGGCGGCGATCTGGCCCTGGTAATCGGCCATGACAGCCTTCTGCGCCGTGATGTCGGTGGCGAATTTCACCACCTTGTATGGCCGCCCGCGCTTGTCGAAGATCGGGTTGTAGCTGGCCTGAATCCAGATGTCCTTGCCGCCATTGGCGATGCGCTTGTACTGCGCGGCTTCGTATTCGCCGCGGCCCAGCTTGGCCCAGAAGGCCTTGTATTCGGCGCTTTGCGCATAAGCCGGATCAACGAAGATGCGGTGATGCTTGCCCTTCACCTCATCGAGGCGATAGCCCACGGCATTCAGGAAATTCTCGTTGGCATGCAGGATGGTGCCGTCGAGGGTGAATTCGATGATGGCCTGCGCCTTGTTGATCGCGTCAAACTGCGCACGCAAATCGCTCGCAGCGGAACTTGCGGAAAACTGGAACATCTGGGGGAGTCCTTTTTGTGAATTTACGCCGGGTTATGCCGGTCTCTTTTTCGCCGGTCTCATGCTTATACGGACGATTTATAAGAAAGGATCGGTAGAATTACTAAATAAATACTTTGTTATTAGCAGTATTACCTAAGGTGGTGTAAAACGCAGTGAACAAGCCGGAGTTTTACAGTATTGGTTGAACCCATTACTTTGAGTTGAGGTTGCAGTAATGAGCGCCACTCATTTGCATGGGAGTGGGCAGGGTCGCCGTGGCCATATTGCCGGCGCGGCGACTCAGGCGCTGTCGCGCTCCACGATCGTGAAGCCGATATCGACCAGCTTGTGCTTCGGGTTGTGCCCGGCCGCGCGGGCGACCAGCATTTCCGCGGCGATGCGCCCGATGCCGGCGCCATCGGTGCGCACGCTGGTCAGCGGTGGATCGGTGTCCTTGGCAAACGAGAGATCGCCATAGCCAATCACCTTCAACTGCTGCGGCACCCTGAGGCCACGCGCCTTGGCTTCGATCAATGCGCCGAGCGCCAGGTTATCCGAGCCGCAAAAGACGCCATCGATATCGGGGTGATCGCGCAGCAGGGCGGCAAGGCCGCTGCGGCCGTCGCCCATCGGCGTGGGGGCCGGCGCCTCGATCACCGGAATCGGGCGGCTCTTGCTGCCGAGCTTGCGGAAGGTTTCGCTGAAAGCGCCGGCACGCAGGCGCGCGCGGCGATCATCGGGCGAAATAATTGCCGGCCGGCGGCAGCCGCGTTTGTACAGGTATTCGGCTGCCGCCTTGCCAATGGCCGGATGCGAGAAGCCGACCAGCATGTCGATCGGCTTGTCGGTCAGGTCCCAGGTTTCGACGACCGGAATACGGGCGGCGCGCAGCTTGCGCCTTACATCGGCGGAATGAACGATACCGGTGAGGATGATGCCATCGGGGCGGCGGCCGATCACGGCAGCCAGCAATTCGTCCTCGCGCGCATCATCATAGCCGGCCTGGCCGATCAGCAGCTGATAGCCCTGCGCCTGCAGATGTGCGGCGACGCTTTCCATCGTGGCGGTGAACATGGCGCCGGCAATGCTGGGCACCAGGGCAACGATCAGCTTGCTGCGGTTCGACGATAGCGAGCCGGCCAGCAGGTTGGGGGTATAGCCCTGGCGCCGGATGGCAGCGCGCACTTTCTCCAGCGTCTTGGGCGAGACCTGGTCTGGCGTATTGAGAGCGCGGGAAACCGTGATTTTGGTGACGCCGACCTCGGCCGCGATATCGGCAAGCGTCGGCGTTTTCGCAGTTGCGGTACGGCTTTTGGGCGCGGTCTTCACATTTCCAGTATAGCCAGCGGAATGATTCCGGGGTAGGCTCGGCCAATATGTTACCGGTAACATTTTCCAGCCAGCAGAACAGCCCAAGCCCCATGAACCAGATCGACCTGCATGCCAAACGCCTGATCGGCCCTGTGATCCGCCTGCATCCCGACGACAACGTGGTTGTCGCCCGCATCGACGTGGTGCCCGGTATTCCGGTGGAGGGCGACAATCGCCATCCCGGCTTCCTGATCCGCGACAAAACCCTGGCGGGTTACAAGATCGCCGCCCGTGACATTGCCAAGGGCGAGCCGATCCTGAAATACAACGTCACCGTCGGCTTCGCTGCGGAAGATATCCGCGTCGGCAGCATGCTGCATGGCCACAACACCGAATTCCGTGAGTTCGACCGCGACTATGCCCATGCCCAGGGCTACAGGCCGGTGGAGATGATCCCCGAGGCCGAACGCGCCACCTTCCAGGGTATCGTACGTCCCGATGGTCGCGTCGGCACACGCAACTTCATCGGTATCGTCTCCACTGTGAACTGTTCGGCCACCGTGGTGCATGCGGTCGCCCGGCATTTCACCGAAGAACGGCTGGCCGATTTCCCCAATGTGGACGGCGTGGTGGCCTTCAGCCATGCGCTGGGCTGCGGCATGGAGATGACGGGTGAGGCGATGGCGCTGCTGCGCCGGACGCTGGGCGGTTATATCCGTCATGCCAACCTCGCCGCCGTCGTGGTGATCGGGCTCGGCTGCGAGCGCAACCAGCTCGGCGGCATGATGGAAGAGCAGGGACTGGAGCGCAGCGCCAACCTGGTCACTTTCGTGATGCAGGAGACCGGCGGCACCCGCAAGACCATCGAGGCGGGCGTCGAGGCCGTGAAGCGCATTCTGCCGGCCGCCAACGATGTGAAGCGCACCACCGTGTCGGCCAGCCATATCAGCGTCGGGCTGCAGTGCGGCGGTTCGGACGGCTTCTCGTCGATCACCGCCAATCCGGCTTTGGGCGCGGCCATGGATATCCTGGTGCGTCATGGCGGCACGGCGATCCTGTCGGAAACGCCAGAGCTCTATGGCGTGGAGCACACGCTGACCCGGCGTGCCGTGACGAAGGAAGTGGGCGAGAAGCTGGTGGAGCGTATCCGCTGGTGGAAGGACGTCTATGCCGTCGGCCGCGACGTGCAGATCAACGGCGTGGTCAGCCCGGGCAACCAGGCCGGCGGCCTCGCCAATATCTTCGAGAAGTCGCTCGGCTCTTCCATGAAGGGCGGCACCGGGCCGCTGATGGATGTCTACAAATACGCCGAGCCGGTGAAGACCAAGGGCCTCGTCATCATGGATACGCCCGGCTACGACCCGTGCTCCGCCACCGGCCAGATTGCCGGCGGCGCCAATATCATTGCCTTCACCACCGGCCGTGGTTCGGCCTTCGGCGCCAAGCCGGTGCCATCGCTGAAACTCGCCACCAATTCACCGATGTACCGCCGCCTGGAAGAGGACATGGACATCAACTGCGGCCAGATCCTCGACGGCACCAAGTCGATGCAGGAAATGGGGCAGGAGATTTTCGAGCATATCCTGCGCACGGCATCCGGCGAGAAGAGCAAGAGCGAGCTGCTCGGTGTCGGCGACCACGAATTCGTCCCCTGGCAGATCGGTATCGTGGGGTAGCGAAAACCAACCGCTGAAAAACTAAAAACCGGAGGAAACGACAATGAAAAAAGTCATGCAGGGACCTGACAGGCGTCAGGTCCTCACGGGAACGCTTGCGTCCGCGGCCGTGCTGGCAGCCGGCAGTCTGGCCAGGCCAGCTTTCGGACAAGGCGCTTATCCCAACCGTCCGATCCGTTTTATCTGTCCCTGGCCGGCCGGCGGCACCGCCGATGCCACCATGCGCGCGCTTTGCCGCGTGGCGGCGACCGAACTGGGTCAACCGATCACGGTGGAGAACCGTGCCGGTGCGGCCGGCATGATCGGTGCCGCCGGCATCGCCACGGCGCAACCCGATGGCTACACCATCGGGCAGATTCCTCTGAGCGTGACGCGCTTCTCGCAGCTAGGCAGTTTCCAGCACGATCCGCGCAGCGACTTCACCTTCATTGCCCGCACCGCCGGTCAGACCTTCGGCATCGCCGTGCGTGCGGACTCGCGCTTCAAGACCATCCAGGATGTGGTGGCGGCGGCGAAGGCCAAGCCCGACACCGTGACCTATGCCACGTCAGGCGTGGCGGGGCAGACCCATATCGGCATGGAGGAATTCTGCCATGCCGCCAGGATCAAGATGAGCCATGTGCCCTTCAAGGGCGGCGCCGATGCCCTGCAGGGCGTTCTGGGCGGCCATGTGGAGGTGCTGGCGGATTCCAGCAGCTGGGCGCCGCTGGTGCGCGACGGCCGCTTCCGCCTGCTGGCCACCTGGAGCGAGCAGCGGCTGGCCGGCTTTCCCGATGTGCCGACCCTGAAGGAAAGCGGCTACAACGTGGTGATGCAGGCGCCGAACGGCGTCGGCGCGCCCAAAGGCCTCGATCCGGCGATCACGGCGAAGCTGCGGCAGGTGTTCCGCAATGCGGCTTTAAGTGTAGAGCATACTGAAACCTGCAACCGTCTCGATATGGTGGTGATGTATCTGGACGGCGAGGATTACCGCAAATTCGTTGCCCAGAATTACGAGGAAGAGAAAGTCATTATCGAACGGCTGAAGCTGAAGGAACTGCTGAGCAAGAGCTGACGCTCAGGTCGGCCGCGCTCGCCGTGCGCGGCACAAAAAAAAGCGGGCAGCAGAGACGCAGATCATAACCTGCTCCTGCTGCCCGCAACGTGTCGGTCGGGCGGTTGCGCCCGACCGTGACGGCTTAGAGGCCCGCCAGCTTTTTCTTCATCGTGATGAAGGTCGCATCGTCGTACTTGTTGTCGGCGCCGGCCGCGGAATCAATCGCCCAGCCAATGCCGCCGCCAGCAATGATGTTGCCGAAGGTTGCAGCCGAGGCATGCGATTTCAGGAAGGTGGTGCTTTTGTCATACCCATCGAGCTCACAGGTGACCTCGATGCCATGCTTGGTGCGGTCGATCCGCACGGCGCCCGGCGTTACAACTTTGCCGATCGGCAAGCCGTTCCGCATCAGGTTGCAGGATGCGCCGGCGGGGTCGGTGTTGAATGACAGGGTCTGAGAAGTATCGAAAACAATTCTCGCGTTTCAAGGGAAATATGCACTCATAAAGGGTAAAAATCCGCCATTCCATCCATTGATAAATCTGGACAAAGCCGGCTTTTCCCGCTCGCAATGGCTGTAGAATCAGGCGCGATAATCCGCCTGCTCGCGATCGAGTTCGCGCTTGATGCTCTCCAGATGCAGGCGCGCGGATTCGCCATCGCCGTCGCGCATCTGCCGGTAGGTGGCTTCGGCGATGTCGGGATCGACCGGCACCAGGCGACGGCCGGTCGATTGCGCGATCACCTGCACCTGGCAGGCGCGTTCCAGGTAGTAGAGGTCGTCCCAGGCCTCGGCGATGGTCTTGCCCAGCACCATGACGCCGTGCTGCTTCATGAAGACGATATCGGCATCGCCGACGGCGGCGGCGATACGGTCGCCCTCCGAGGTATCCAGCGCCAGGCCGTTGTAATGGCCGTCGACCTTGGTGCGGCCATAGAATTTCAGCGACGACTGGCCGGCAAACAGCAGCGGCTTGCCTTCGGTCATGCACAGCGCCGTGGCATAGGGCATATGAGTGTGGAAGGCGACGCGGGCGCGCGGCACGTTCAGATGCATGCGGGCATGGATGAAAAAGGCGGTGGCTTCCGGCACGCCGTCGCCCTCGACGACATTGCCGTGGAAATCGCAGATCACCAGGTTCGAGGCGGTCACTTCGCTGAAGGCCCGGCCATAGGGATTGACCAGGAACAGGTCGTCATGGCCGGGCAGCACGGCCGAGAAGTGGTTGCAGATGCCCTCATGCAGGCCGAGCTTTGCCGCCATGCGGAAGCAGGCGGCGAGATCAATGCGGGCCTGGCGGATCGCATCGGTCTGCAGGTCGGGACGGTTATGGCCGCTGAGCGGCCGGGCGTCGGAGGAAAGGGCGTGGGCCATGGGCGGTCCGTTCTTCTGAACTGATATGAGATCCAGTTTCTCACTTTCGTCGTTCCCGCGAAAGCGGGAACCCAGACTGCCGTTGCTCGGGATGTCCGCTTCCGGGGGGATGACGGAATGAATGCTGACAATTCCACGGTTGCCGGGCTGCGACGGCTGCGCCAGACTGGCAACATCCGCGCGACTGGCGAGACAAGGTGGACCACCACCGGGGAACGCGGATGCCGGTCTGCCGCTCGCCTGGGCATCGCTCTGACAATCCGTTCTGCCATGGAGGTGCTCATGTCTGCGCTGCATATCGGTTTCGCGCTGTTTCCCAATCTGACCCAGCTCGACCTGACCGGGCCGTGGGAGGTGTTCTCCAAGCTGCCGGATGCGCAGTGCCATCTGCTGGCCCATGACCTGCAGCCGGTGCGCAGCGCCAGCGCCGGACTGACCATCCTGCCAACCACCCGCTATGCCGATTGTCCGCCGCTGGACGTGATCTGCGTGCCGGGCGGGCCGGGGCATCTGCAGGCGATGGAAGATGCGGCGCTGCTGAATTTCCTGCGCATAAAGGAGAAGACCTGCCGGTATGTCACGGCGGTCTGCACCGGTGCGCTGGTTCTGGGCGCGGCTGGCCTGCTGCAGGGCTATCGCGCCACCACGCACTGGATGTCGCTGCAACGGCTGGGTGCTTTCGGCGCCATACCGGTGGCGGAGCGCGTGGTGACCGACCGCAACCGTGTCACCGGCGGCGGCGTCACGGCCGGTATCGATTTCGGCCTGGCGCTGGTGGCGGTGCTGGCCGGCGAACAGACAGCGCGCGAGATCCAGTTGCAGATCGAATACGAGCCGCAGCCGCCTTATGGCGGCAGCCTGCAGACTGCGGCGCCGGAAACGGTGGCCACTTTGCGCGGACGGCTGGGCGGTTATGCCGCGGCGATGGCGGAGACCGATGCCCGCGCGCTGGCGCGGCTAAAGCCTTGAGAGGAGAAACCATGGAAACGATTCAGCGCAACCCGACCAAGGGCGTCTATGCCGCGACGCCGGATTACATCCACGCCCTGGAGGTGCGCAATCCGACGCGCTTCCTTTACGTCGCCGGCACCATGGGGCTGGACGAGAGTGGCGCGGCGGGCAAGACGCTGGACGAGCAGCTGGTGCTGATCTGGTCGAACCTGCGCACGATCCTGGCCAGCGCCGACATGACGGTGGACAGCATCGTGCGGATCACCAGCTACCTGCGCGATGCGTCCTATGCGGAAGCGAACCAGAATGCGCGCGTAGCCGCTCTGAAGGGACGTGTCGTGCCAACCACCGCCATCGTGGTGCAGACCCTGCTGCCGGAATGGCTGGTCGAACTGGAGATCGTGGCGGCGGCCTAGGCCTTGCCGGTCGCTTCCGCTTCCTGCTTGGTGATATCCTTGTCGGTGAACAGGTAGTCCTTCAGCTGCTTTTCGAAGTCCTTGCTGTTGCGGCGCAGCCATTCGATCACCATGGCGGCATGCTCCATTTCCTCGCGCATGTTGTGCAGCAGGATGGCTTTCAGGGCCTGGTCGTCGCAGTCATCGGCACGCTGGCGATACCAGTCGACCGCCTCCATCTCCTCCATCAGCGAGGTGATGGCGTAATGCAGGTGCAGCGCCTCCTTGCTGAGGCGTTCGCGGGGGACATGCAGGTCTTCGCTGGACATGGGGACTCCTGAGGCTGAAGGTCCCTTTAGAAATGGCCGGAATCCCGCAAAGTTCCTTCTGAGAATAATCCTCAGAAGGCCAAGAGTCAGAAGGCCCGGGTCTCACCGATCTTCATCACCCCGGCCTCATCCGGGTGATAGCCCATGATGGCGGCTTCCTTCGCCAGGCGATCCGGTGCTTCGAACTGCGGTTCCTCGCTCAGCCGTACCGTGCCCCAGTGCATGCCGATCATGCGCCGTGCGCCAACGCGGCGCGCGATTTCCACCGCCTGTTCCGGCGTCGTATGGCTGCCGCGCATGATGCTCTGCGGTTCATAGGCGCCGATCCCGACCAGGCCGAGATCGAAGGGCCCGAGTTTCTCGCCGATCTCGCGGAAGACCGGACCGATGGTGGTGTCGCCCGAGAAGAACAGGCGCTTGTCGCCGGCGCGATAAACGAAGCCGGCCCAGAGCGTGCGGTTGCCATCGAACAGGCCGCGGCGCGAGAAATGGATCGCCGGTGTTGCCGTGACGGTGACGCCTTTACGCTCGACGCTCTGATACCAGTCGAGTTCGGTGACGTCGGTATAGCCCAGGTCGGTGAAATAGCGGCCCAGGCCGAGCGGCACGACGACGCTGATCCTGGTCTTGTTCGGCATCGCATCGAGGGCGGCAAGATCGAGATGGTCGTAGTGATTGTGGCTGACGGTAAGGATGTCGATCGGCGGCAGGGTCTGCGGATTGAGCGCCGGCGGCACATAGCGTTTCGGGCCGAAGCGGTTGAACGGCCCGGCATGGTCGGAGAGATAGGGATCGGTGAGCAGCGTGGCGCCGCCGATGCGGATCAGGAAGGCGGCATGACCGAGCCAGGTGAGGCTGTCGGCATTGTGATGCCGGGCCATGCCGGCCTGCACCTCGGCGGCCGGCAGCACGTGGCCGTCGGGGATCGTTTCCGTGCTGAAGCCAGCCAGCACCATGCTCCACCAGAAGGGCACCAGATCGCCAAAGCCCGGTGGCTCGACGGGGATCGAGTCCTGCGGGTTGCGGAAGCGGCCATCGCTCAGATGGTGATAGGGCTTGTCGGGCATCTGGGTCTCAGTGCGCGGAGCGCAGTTGCTGATGACCATCGCGGTCAGGAGGAGGGCGGCAAGGCGGTGCATGGTCGTCCTGACGCTAGACCGATCTCCCGGCAGGGCAATGCCACATGCAGAGCACAGTGACGACGGTCACTGGATGAAGGCTCAGGCGCGCCCCTTCTGCGCCACGGCGGTGCCCCGGCAGGCCAGGGTGTAGCGCGTGATGAGGTGGCTGCGCGGGCGGTCGGGGAAGCGTGTGCGCAGGGCCTCGGCATCCGCCTGCATGCCGGCTGCGGTGCGCAGGTCGCCGGTCTGGCGCAGGGCAGCGGCATATTCCTGCATGGCATCGGCGAGGTTGGCCGGATCGTCGCCTTCCAGCCCGAGCCGGCGCACCATCGGTACGGCTTCGGCGTAATAGGGCAAGGCCTGGGCGTAGTGCCGGCGGTCGTAGAACAGGCGTGCCAGCTCGAACAGGCGGCGCGAGATCTGCACGCTGGCCGGGCCGCTGGTTTTTTCCTCCAGCGCCAGCGAGGTGAGCAGCAGTTCGCGCGCTTCCTCGAATTTGCAGCCATGGCCCTTCATGCGGCCGAGATTGTAGAGGTTGAGCGACAGCAGGGCCGGCGGCACCTTTTCGGTGCCGGCCCAGACCAGTGCGCGTTCGTAATTCTCTTCGGCCGCAGAATAGTCGCGGCTCTGCTCGGCGCGCATGCCGGCATCATGGTAGCGCGCCATGTTGGTGGTCCCGAAATCCCTGGCGCAGCCGGCGGTCAGCACGGTCAGCACCAGAAGGGCGAGCGATGCCCGCATTGTTGTCTTCCCCCATCGCAAATGGCGACGACCTGAGTCTATGGGCTGAACGGGGCGAACGGAAGGGCAAAAAGAAAGCCCCGCCGGCAGGAACCGGCGGGGCTCGTTGGACACCCGGCTGCTGAAAGCCGTGAGCCCAGGGAAGGTCGTTCTTAGACCGAGTAGTACATCGAGAACTCGATCGGGTGCGGGGTGTGCTCGAAGGCGTACACCTCTTCCCACTTCAGTTCCATGTAGGCGTCGATGAAGTCGTCGTTGAACACGCCACCGGCCTTCAGGAAGGCGCGGTCCTTGTCCAGGGCTTCCAGGGCTTCACGCAGCGAGCCGCAGACCTGCGGAACCTTGCTCAGTTCCTCCGGCGGCAGGTCGTACAGGTTCTTGTCCATGGCCGGGCCGGGATGGATCTTGTTCTTGATGCCATCGAGACCGGCCATCAGCATGGCCGAGTAAGCCAGGTAGGGGTTCGCGCCCGGATCGGGGAAGCGGACCTCGACGCGCTTGGCCTTCTCGCCGGCGCCGAACGGGATGCGGCAGGAAGCCGAACGGTTGCGCGCCGAGTAGGCGAGCAGCACCGGAGCTTCGAAGCCGGGGATCAGGCGCTTGTAGCTGTTGGTCAGCGGGTTGGTGAAGGCGTTCAGCGCCTTGGCATGCTTGATGATGCCGCCGATGTAGAACAGCGCCATCTCGCTGAGGCCAGCATACTTGTTGCCGGCGAACAGCGGCTTGCCACCCTTCCAGATCGACTGGTGAACGTGCATGCCCGAGCCGTTGTCGCCCTTGATCGGCTTCGGCATGAAGGTCGCGGTCTTGCCCCAGGCATGGGCCACGTTGTGCACGCAGTACTTGTAGATCTGCATGCTGTCTGCGGACTTCAGCAGGGTGGCGAACTTGATGCCCAGCTCGTGCTGGCTGTTCGCGACTTCATGATGGTGCTTTTCGACGGTCACGCCCATGCCGGCGATGGTCGACAGCATTTCCGAGCGCAGATCGCCGCCCTGGTCGAGCGGGGCGACCGGGAAGTAGCCGCCCTTGATCGGGGCGCGGTGGGCCATGTTGCCACCTTCGTAGCTCTTGCCCGAGTTGTAGTCTCCTTCGATGTCGTCGAGGTAGACGAAGGTTTCGTTCATCGAGGTCTTGAAGCGCACGTCATCGAAGACGAAGAACTCGGCTTCCGGGCCGAAATAGGCCACGTCGCCGGTCTTGCTGGTCTTGATGTAGGCTTCGGCCGCCTTGGCGATCGAGCGCGGGCAACGGTTGTACGGGGTGCCCTCATGCGGCTCCAGCACGTCGCAGAACAGCACGGCGGTGGTCTGGGCGGAGAAGGGATCGTAGGTGAGGCTGTCGAAGTCCGGCTTCAGCAGCATGTCGGACTCGTTGATCGCCTTCCAGCCGGCGATCGACGAACCGTCGAACATGATGCCTTCCTTCAGGGTGGCTTCGTCGATCATGGTGATGTCGAAGGCGACATGCTGCCACTTGCCACGCGGATCGGTGAACCGGAAGTCAACGTACTTGACTTCCTTTTCCTTCAACTGCTTCACAATGGATTTTGCATCAGCCATGGCTGTTTTTCCTGCTCGTTCTTCCCTGGTTTAAAACGACTCACGGAGGGCTGCCCGTGGCGGGCGATACTCGATGAGATTTGGTGGTAGAGGCGGAGAGTTCCTGCTCCGCCGTCAGACCGCTTCCGCGCCCTTTTCACCGGTGCGGATGCGAATGACCTCTTCGACAGTGGAAATGAAAATCTTGCCGTCGCCGATGCGGCCGGTGCGGGCCGCCTGGGTGATGGCCTCGACGGCCTTCTCGACCATGCTCTCGTCCAGCACGACCTCGATCTTCACCTTGGGCAGGAAATCGACGACGTATTCGGCGCCGCGATACAGCTCGGTATGGCCTTTCTGGCGGCCGAAACCCTTGGCTTCAGTGACCGTGAGGCCCTGCAGACCGATTTCGTGGAGGGCTTCCTTCACTTCGTCGAGCTTGAACGGCTTGATGATGGCTTCGATCTTTTTCATGGGTGCGACAACACTTTGGCCGGAATGGAAATGACGGGGTTTGCAATGCACACTCTATGCCAGCATTAACCCGGGTTTAACCTGCAGGATTCCCCACTATGGTGGGGGGTGTGGGTAAGTCTTCGGGCTTTTTTGCATATAAAATACCCTATTTGATCAATATATAGGCTGAAAATAGCCTAATGTTTCGGCTTTTGCTGGCTAAGGAAGTCGGCGATGCGACCGAGGGCCTCGCTGATGGCCTGATCCGAGGCAGCAAACGACAGCCGGATATAGCCTTCGCCATGGCTGCCGAAGCTGGTGCCGGCGATGGTGGCGACACCGGCCTGTTCCAGCAGCCCATCCTGCATCTGGCGCGCGTTCAACCCCGTTTCGGTGATGTTGGGGAAGGCGTAGAACGCCCCTTCGGGCTTGATGCAGCTGATGCCGGGGATTTTGTTCAGCCCGGCGACGCAGAGATCGCGGCGGCGGCGGAAGGCCAGCCGCATTTCCTCCACGGCATCCTGCGGTCCGGTCAGTGCGGCGATGCCGGCGAACTGCGTCGGCGCGTTGATGCAGGAATGGGTGTTGATGGCGAGCTTGGTGGCCAGTTCGGCCAGCCGCGCCGGCCACAAGCCCCAGCCCAGACGCCAGCCGGTCATGGCATAGGTCTTCGACCAGCCTTCGAGAATGATGAGGCGATCCTGCAACTGATCGAGATACGGGATGAAGCTGGCGTAAGCGCCGTCGCCATCCAGCACCAGGCGCGAGTAGATCTCGTCGGCCATGATGGTGACATGGGGGAAGCGCTGCAGGCCTTCGACCAGTTTCTTCACTTCCGATGCGGGCGCGACGCCGCCGGTCGGATTGGCCGGCGAGTTGACAATGAGCAGCCGCGTGGCCGGCGTGATGCGCGCGAGCAGATCGTCGGCGCGGAAGGCGAAGCCGTCTTTCTCCAGCAGCGGGTAACCGGCGAGTTTGGCGCCGGTGTAGTTGACCAGCGATTCATAGATCGGGAAGCCGGGATCGGGATACATGATCTCGGCGCCGGGTTCGCCGAACATCTCGATGGCGGTGGCCATTGTCACCTTGCCGCCGGGCACCACGACGATGCGGTCGGGCGAGACGCTGACTTTGTAACGTGCCGCGATCTCGGCGCAGACAGCTTCGCGCAGCGGGAGAATGCCATTCGCCGGCGTATAGCCGTGATGGCCGTCGCGCAGCGCCTTGATGGCGGCTTCGACCACATGCGGCGGGGTGGGAAAATCGGGCTGGCCGATGCCGAGGTTGATGATGCTCTTACCCTGGGCCTCCAGGGCTTTCGCACGTGCGAGAACCTCGAAGGCGCTCTCCGAGCCCAGACGCGACATCCGCGCGGCAATCTGCATGCTTTTCCTCCCGCTGTAACCCGTCTGCTTATGCCGGGATTCCGGCGGGCAAACAAGGCAGGGCGACCTCACAAATGCAGGCCGGCGCCTTGCGAGGGCAGGCGGGCTTGCCTAGTGTTCTCAGCCTCATAACACCCTGCAAGGAAATCCCCATGCTGCTCGATGTCCGCACCTATACCTGCCGTCCCGGCACCATCAAGCTGCAGCTCGAACTCTACGAAAAGCTTGGCTTCAAGCCGCAGACCCGCCATCTGGGCCAGCCGGTCGCCTTCATGGTCACCGAGACCGGCCCGATCAACACCTATATCCATATCTGGGCCTATGAGAATGCCGGCGATCGCGAGACCAAGCGCGCCGGCATGCAGGCTGATCCGGAGTGGCAGGCCTTCATCAAGGCGAGCGGCGAGGCAGGGTATCTGATCAACCAGGTGAACCAGCTGATGACCCCGGCGGCCTTCGCGCCGATCAAGCGTTAATCCATACCAGCAGAGAGTACGCGTGATGAAACGCAGTGGCGGTCATATCCTCGTCGAGCAGCTTCGCATCCAGGGCGTCGATACCATTTTCGGCGTGCCGGGCGAGAGCTTCCTCAACGTGCTCGATGGTCTGCATGACCATACCAACCACATGCGTTTCGTGATCTGCCGCCAGGAAGGCGGCGCGGCGATGATGGCCGATGCCTATGGCAAGACCACCGGCAAGCCCGGCATCTGCATGGTGACACGCGGGCCCGGTGCGACGAACGCCTCGGCCGGCGTACATGTGGCCTATCAGGATTCGACGCCGATGATCCTTCTCATCGGTCAGGTCGGCCGCGACATGATCGAGCGCGAAGCCTTCCAGGAAATCGACTATCGCCGAATGTTCGGCCAGATGGCCAAGTGGGTGGCGCAGATCGACGATGCCGCCCGCATCCCGGAATTCATCAGCCGTGCCTTCAGCGTGGCGATGTCGGGCCGCCGCGGCCCGGTCGTGCTGGCGCTGCCGGAAGACATGCTGACCGATGTGGTTGAAACACCGGACGGCAAGGCTGCGCAGCCGGTGGAGGCACATCCATCCGATGCGCAGATGGCGAAATTGAAAAGCCTGCTGCAGGCGGCGAAGAAGCCGATGATGATCGTCGGTGGTTCGGGCTGGAGCGAGAGCGTGCGCGAGCAGGTGCAGACCTGGGCCGGTACCTCCGGTATTCCGGTCGGTGCATCCTTCCGGCGCCAGGATTACCTGGACAACGACTGGCCGAACTATGTCGGCGATGTCGGCATCGGCATCAATCCAAAGCTGCAGGCACGCATCAAGGACGCCGATCTGCTGCTGGTGATGGGCGCCAAGCTGGGCGAGATGACCACCGGCGGCTACACCATGATCGATATCCCGCTGCCGGGTCAGACGCTGGTGCATGTGCATGCCGGCGCCGAGGAGCTTAACCGCGTCTATACCGCCGAGCTGCCGATCAATGCGACCGCGGCCGGCTTTGCCGGTGCGCTGCAGAAGATGGGACCGGTGGATGGCAAGGCCTGGGCCGCCGATACCCGACAGCTGCGCGCTGATTACGAAGCCTGGCAGACCGTGCCGCCGTCGCCCGGCGATGTGCAGATGATGGATATCGTGAAGTGGCTGACCAAAACGCAGGGCGCGGACCTGGTGCTGTGCAACGGCGCCGGCAATTACGCCACCTGGCTGCATCGCTTCCACCGCTATCGCCGTCATACCAACCAGCTGGCGCCGACTTCGGGTTCAATGGGCTATGGCGTGCCAGCAGCAGTGGCGGCCAAGATCGCCAATCCGCAGCGCACGGTGGTGGCCTTTGCCGGCGACGGCTGCTTCCTGATGACCGGGCAGGAATTCGCCACCGCCATGCAGTATGACGCCGCCATCATCGTGGTGGTGGTCAACAACGGCATGTACGGCACCATCCGCATGCATCAGGAGCGCGAATACCCGGCGCGTGTGAGCGGGACGGAACTGAAGAACCCGGATTTCGCGGCTTATGCGCGTGCCTTCGGCGGCCATGGCGAAACCGTGCTGAAGACCGAAGACTTCGCACCGGCTTTCGAACGCGCCAAGGCCTCGGGCAAGCCATCGATCATCGAGATCAAGCTGGATCCGGAAGCGCTCACTCCGCGCATGACGCTCACCCAGATTCGCGAAGCGGCGGTGAAGGCCAAGGCGCATCACAGCGATCGCTAAGATACGACCATGAGAAAGCCGGACGCCTTGCGAAGGCGTCCGGCTTTTTTGTTGCCTACTTCTTCACATTCACGATCACCACGCCGCCCAGCGCCAATGCACCGCCGATCAGGCCGAGCGTGGTCGGCACTTCGCCAAGCCAGAGCCAGCCCATCAGCGTCGCCGTCGGCGGTACGCAATACATGAAGTTGGCGGCGCGTGCGGCCGGCAGACGCGACAGCGCCACCGTCCAGCTGCCATAGGCGATCAGGCTGGGCACCACGCCGAGATACAGCACCCACAGCAGGATGCCGGTGGAAGCTGCCTGCGCCTCGACTGCGGCGCTGGGCAGCCAAGGCAGCAGGAACAACGCACCGATCACCATATTCCAGGCCGAGACGGTCAGCGGCTTGTGGCGGGCGAATAGCGGCTTCTGCACGATGATGTTCACGGCGGTGCATAGTGCTGCGCCGAGGATCAGCAGCGCGCCGGTATCTAGTTGCAGGGTATCGAAATCACCGAGCGCGATTAGCCCGATGCCGGCAAAGGACAGCGCCGTGCCGATCCAGCCATAGATGTTGAAGCGCTCGCCCAGCAGCGCCATGGCCAATGCCGCGGTGATGATCGGATTGACGTTGATGATGAAGCTGGCAGCGCCGGCAGTGACGGTCATCTCGCCCATGTTGAGCAGGGCCGTATAGAGCGCGACGAACAGCAGGCCGCCCGAGACGAAGCGCCAGGCCTCGGCCAGCTTTGGCAGCGCCGGCCGGGTGATGGCCAGGAACAGGGCCGCCGGCAGGGCCGCGATGACGAAACGGGCTGCGCCCAGTTCCAGCGGGCCGAAACCAGCCAGGCCGGCGCGGATGGCGGGGAAGGCCGAGGACCAGGCGATCACCGTGATGGCGACCGCGGCGATGGTGACGGTATCCAGGCGGGGCCGGACAGGGGTGGCGGGCAGGGCGTCGCAGGCGGCGGACATGGCAAAACTCCAGTGGTTCCAGTCCCCTAGACATCGGGCGGAACCAGCTGATTGACAATCGAACAGATCGAGGATCAGCTGTGCGTATGGATCACAGCTTGCCAGCCCAGCTCCCCCCGCTCGATACGCTCCGCGCCTTCGAGGCCGCCGCCCGGCTGGGCAGCTTTTCGGCCGCGGCCGAGACCCTGAACCTGACTCATGGCGCCATCAGCCGGCAGGTCGCCAAGCTGGAGCGCTGGCTCAATGTGCGGCTGTTCGACCGGCAGGCGCGCGGGGTCGGCCTGACGCCGGATGGCCAGCGCCTCTACCAGCGCACGCGCGAGGCCTTTTCCCTGATTGCCGATTATGGCGACCGCTGGACCGATCCGCGCGGCTCAGCCGTGGTGCGGCTCAACTCCATTCCGTCGGTCACCGGCCGCTGGCTGATGCCGCGTCTGGCCGGGCTGGAAGCCGGGCCGCCGCAGCTGCGCGTGCAGCTGTTGATCGATCATCGCCATGTCGATCTGGCAGACGAGGGCGTCGACCTTGCCATCCGCTGCGGTCGCGGTTCGGTGCCGGGCCGCATATCGCTGCAGCTGTTCGAAGAACATTGCTTCCCGGTCGCTTCGCCCGCGCTGGCGGCAAAGATCGGCAAGGGCAGGCCCGAGCGCCTGCTGGATTATCCGCTGATCCATGATTCCAGCGCCACCGGTTGGCGCGCCTGGCTGAATGCCCAGGGGCTGGACTATCGCCCGCGCGCCCAAGACCGCCGCTTCGAAGATTACAATCTTGTGCTGGATGCGGCGGCCTGCGGACTGGGGATCGCGCTGGCGCGGCCGCCGCTGGCTCATATCGATATCGAGCAGGGCCGCATTGCCGCGGTGGATCATCGCACGGCGCTGAACTCCGTTTCATACTGGCTTGACCGGCCGCAGGGGCAGCTGCGGCCCGCCGCGGCTCAGCTGGCCGGACGACTGGCCGCACTGGCGGCGGTGTCGCAGCCGGCGCTGCAAGCATTTCTGAAAGACGACGCATAACGGCGCGGCTAGACTGCGTCGAATAAATCGCAGGGAGGCCGGTCATGGATCGTCGTGTGTTTCTCGGGTCTGCCGCCGCTGTCGTCGCCGGTGCCGGCGCGGCTGTGGCCCAGCATCACCTGCATCTGCCGGAAGCGAAGCCTTCTGTCGCGCCTTATGCCAATCTGGGCCAGGGCGGCGCGCCGCATCACATGACCGGCGAGCAGGAAGCCCAGCGCGTCACGGCTTCACCGGCCCCGCCCGGCGCGCCCGGCCGCTGGTTCACCCGCGCCGCCCTGCCGATCCCGCGCAGCGAAATGGCCTGGGCCACCGCCTGGGACAATCGTATGTACATCGTCGGCGGCTATGGCGAGGGCAAGGTCAACCGCAGCTACAACCATATCTACGATCCGGCGCAGGACCGCTGGTTCGACGGCGCACCGCTGCCGCGCGGCGCCAACCATGTGGCGGTCTGCGCCGATGCCGGCAAGGTCTATGCCTTCGGCGGTTTCACCGAGCAGAATCGCCTGTCGGATGCCAATGCCTATGTCTATGACATTGCCGCCAACAACTGGCGCAGCATCGCGCCGATGCCACGTCCGCGTGGCGCCGCGGCAGCCGTGGTGCTGCATGGCCGCATCCATCTGATCGGCGGCGCTTCCGAGCCGGCGCGCGAACGCGCCAGCGTCGGCTGGCATGAAGTCTACGATCCGCAGTCCGACAGCTGGCAGGCGCGCAAACCGCTGCCCGGTGCGCGCGACCATGTCGGCGCCGTGGCCTTCAACGGCAACATCCATATCATCGCCGGGCGTTTCAACACGTTCGAGTACAACACCGATCTGCATCATGTGTATCTGCCGCAGCAGGATACCTGGGAGACCCGCGCGCCGCTGCCGGTGTCGCGTTCGGGCCATGGCCTCGTGATCTATCGCGACCGCCTGTTCGCCATGGGCGGCGAGTCCGGCGTGATCGCCGGCGGCCAGATCACGCAGGCAAAAGTCTTCGGCCAGATGGAAAGCTACGATCCGGCAACCGACCGCTGGCAGAGTCACGCCGCGATGCCGACGCCACGTCATGCGGTGGGCGCTACCGTGTTGAACGATGCGATCTATGTGGCCGGCGGCGGCGCGGTCACCGGCGGCATGGTGCAGTCGGCCGTGCATGAGGCGTTTACACTGGGCTGACGGGAAAAGCGGGGGTGGGGGTGAAGATTTGGATTTATGCCGCGGCGGCGGTGCTGCTGCTTGCGGGGAGACCGGCGACAGCACTGGTGATGGAGGTGGCTGACACGCATGTCATCCTGTCGGGCTCGGTTGCCAGCGGCGATTACTATAAATTCAACACACTGCTGATCCGCAATCCGCAGGTCGATACGGTGGTGGTGCGCGATTCACCGGGCGGTCACGCGCCGAGCGGCTACAGCATCGGCTCGCTGATCCGCAGCCGCGGACTGAACACCGTGGTTTCGGGCTACTGCCGGTCGGCCTGTTCGCGCATTTTCCTGGGCGGCGTCGAACGCCGCTTTGCCGATGATACGCCGGTCGGGCAGACCTATGTCGCCTTGCATGGCAATTATGACGATAGCGGCCGGCTCAACCTCGCCAATGTCAATGAGCTGCGCCAGTACATCGTCAGGCACAGCGATGGCAAAGCCGACATGGCCCTGATCGAGCGCTGGACCACCATCGCGCAGACCAAGGGCTATATCTATTTTTTCGATTCCAATCGCCTGAAACGGAAGGACGGGATGTCGGTTTTCCTGTGTCAGGGCCATGAAGAGAAGAAATACGAGGATTGCGAAAAGATCGCCGGGAAGACGGGCTACGATCTGGGCATATTCACGGCGACCGATCTGGTGACACCGAAGAAACCGGGATAGGCCGGTTTATTTGATGCCGAAGGCGCGTTTGAAAATGTCGCCGATAGCCGTGCCGATATTGGCGTTCTGCGCCACGCTCTCGTAATTGCCGGTATACAGCTTGGTGATGATCGCCTCGCGCGGCGAGGTTTCCCCGAAGCGCAAATGTACGTGACTGCGCCCTGCATCGGTGACATGAGCGGTGGTCGGCCCGATTTCAGGGATATCGACGACGATCTCGGCATCGCGCAACTGCGGCGCCAGTGCCGGCGGCACTTCAAGCCGGGCGCCCGAGACCGACATGTCGAGCAGCCAGACCGGATAGGTCTGCCCGCGGCAGGAAAGAGTGACAGCCTCTTCGATATCGAAACGCTCCTCGCGGCGCATGCGCGGCCGCTCGACAGCCAGCAGCATGACCAGTGCGAGGATCAGGAGATTCCAGCAGCTCCAGAAGGTATAGAGCGTCGGGTCGCCGCCGTCGGCCAGCCGGCCTTCGACCAGGCTGCTGCGGAAGGCGAGGATGGCGAAGACCGTGAGCGCGAAGACCGTGCCGGCCTCAAGGAAGACCGGCCAGTTGATCTGGATGCGGTCGGTCATCACCCCCTTGCTGGTGACGCGGAACACCTGGGCCTTGCGGAAGATCAGCGCGGTCCAGACCGCCGGGGCAACGCGCGAGGCGCAGACGAACTCCGTCAGGTCGGTCAGGATCGGCATGATACGGCCGCTGGATACCCAGACGAACAGTGCGGTGGAGGAGAAGAAGGCCGGCATGAAATGATAGGCGTAGTCGCCCACGTCAGCGCGCAGGATTGAGATGCCGCCATACCAGTAGAGCAGGGGCGCAAGCAGGCCGAACAGGCAGAAGGCCGGCAGGCTGAGCCAGTAATTCGCTGTTTCCAGGAACAGGAAACGGTGCATGAGGTCGAGGTTGTTGCGGCCGAAGGGGCCAACCTTGACGAACAGCGACTGGATGGCGCCGATGCCCCACCGGCTGCGCTGCTTGATATATTCACCGATGGTTTCCGGCGCCAGGCCGTTGGACAGCTTTTCGTTCAGGTAGCGGGTGACGTAGCCGGCATCGATCAGCTTGAAGCTGAGCAGAATATCCTCGGTGATGGTTTCCATAGGATAACCGCCGATATCCTCGATGGCGGCGCGGCGGGCGACAAAGGATGTGCCGCAGCAGTATGACACGTCCCAGCCATCCTTGGCCGGCTGCAGGGTGTCGAAGAAAAAGCGCTGCTCGTCGACCCAGGATTCCGACAGCATGAAGTTATGCTGCAGCATGTTCGGATTGAAGAAGAACTGCGGCGTCTGCACCAGGGCGACGCGGGGGTCTTCGAAAAATCCAACCACGCGGCGCAGGAATTTCCGCTTCGGCACGAAATCGGCATCCAGCACCATGATGAACGGCGCATTGGTTTCGGTTTTCGAGATGTTCAAGGCGTGGTTCATATTGCCAGCCTTGGCGCCCTTGTTATCGTCACGCCGCAGATAGCGCACGCCCATGGCAGCACATTTATCGCGCAGCCAGTCGCGCCGGGTATCGTCGAGTACCCAGACGTTAAAGTTCGGATAGTCGAGGGCCCGGGCGCCGAGGATGCTGCGCTCCAGCACCTCCCAGGATTCGTTATAGGTGGGGATGAAGACATCGACCGCCGGCATGTCGATCCGGCTACGGCTGTTCTGTTCGTTCAGTTCGGCAGCCGGCGTGTTGTCGCGGTGACGCCAGAACGTCAGCAGGCAGACATAGGT
Organism: Ferrovibrio sp. GW821-FHT12E11; assembly: GCF_058806975.1. Classification (NCBI taxonomy): domain Bacteria; kingdom Pseudomonadati; phylum Pseudomonadota; class Alphaproteobacteria; order Rhodospirillales; family Rhodospirillaceae; genus Ferrovibrio; species Ferrovibrio sp. GW821-FHT12E11. The sequence goes on along the minus strand of NZ_JBXAQG010000001.1, from coordinate 189,683 downwards.
GCTGAAGGCCAGCATCAGTTCCAGGGTCAGGAACAGCATACCGAAGATAAAGTCGGCCGGCTGCGCCATCGGCGGGATGGTCTCGGTGATGCGCCAGTACATGTAGCGCAGGCTGAGCAGAAGGACCGCTACAATGAAGCCGCGCCGCACCAGCAGGTTGCTGGGCCTGACCAGCGGCAGCAGCAGGATCGCGCCGGCCAGCAGGGCGATGCCGGGAACGGCGGCGAGCAGGTTGTTCACGGATCAGCCGAGGGTGAGGAGGCTGCTGAGGCGGCGGGTGATATTGTCGAGCACGGTATTCTTGATATGCAGACGACCGACGCGGCCGACCGGGCATGCTTCGGGCTGACTGACCAGAACCTGCGGGTTTTCCGCACTGGTGCCCGTGGCGAAGTCGACGGCGAAGATCCAGCGCAACTGGTCGACACCCGGCGTCGTGGTGATGGCGAATTCGCGGCGGTCGGCATCCTGATCGCCACGCAGACCGACGAGGCGGGCCTTGTGACTGACCATGCGGCCGTTGCGTTCGAATTCCACCATAGCGCTGTCGCCGATCGACAGGGTCTCGTCGGTACGGCGGTCGCGGGCCACTTCGAAGAAGATGCGCGAGCAATCGGCGACCTGCAGCAGCGGCACACTGGTCCCGATGGTGGCGCCATCGCTTTCCAGCATGCGCCAGAGCACACCATCGGCTGGGGCAACGATGGCGGCTTCGCCCATCTGCTGGCGCCGGCGCTGTTCGGCCTGGAGCTGGCGTTCGACCTGGGTCTGTTCGGCGACCAGGTCGGCCTTGCGGCTGGTCAGGCCCACGCGCTGGAGTTCGATCTCGTCGCGGCGCTGCTGGGAATAGGGGGCGTTATTGTAAGAGTCGGACAGATAAATGCCCTGGTCGGCGGCATTACGTTCCTGGCGCAGCCGGTCGAAGCTGCGGCGCAGCGTCGCCAGTTCGGCCTGTGCCACTTCGGCCTCCGAACGGCGCTTGTCGAGATCGGCAGTGCTGGCATAGCCCTTTGCGGCCAGCGGTTCGATCCGCTTGAACTGGGCATCGAGCAGGCGAGTGCTGGCTTCGGCCCGGCGGATACGCGCTTCGGCTTCGGCGAGCTGGGCATTCAGGTTCGATACAACGGCAGTGCGGAAGTTCTGGCTGTCGCCCCCAAGCCGCTGCAGAAAGGGTTCCAGCGCGGCGATCTGCTGGTCGATGCCGGTAATGCGTTCCACCAGTGCATCATTGTGGGCCTGCAGATTGGCCAGACGCACGTCGCGATCCGGAGAGTCGCGCAATATGGCCAGGGTCTGGCCGCGCTTCACCCGTTCGCCGATCTGCGTCTCGCCATAGCTGATCTGGCCATCGATGGGCGCACGCAGTGTGATGAGATCGGCATTCACCCGCCCGACCGGGACCTGGGCATAGAACACGCCCGGCACGATTGCGTAACCGAAGACGGCCAGCAGGAGCAGTCCAAGGCCGATGCGAAGGATGCGGCCGGGAATGGCAGGCTTGGTTTTGATTTTGGACATATACATGGCGGTTTGCGGGTTTCCAGCGAACTGGACGGAGTCATAGCGTGAGGCTTCTCAACTTCCGGCATTAAAATACCGTAAGTAGTTTTCTGTCTCGGAAACCTTATGGTTAGTGGAAGATTTACATCGGGAATGAATGACTTACCGCATTGCAATCTGAAAGCGGTGTCCTGGCGGCCGACTTTCGATATATCTACTCGCGCGGGTAAAACAGGCGAGGGTCACGGCCCTGCCGGACCCTTGTGCGGCTCTGATTGTTGCAGGTTGAAATATTGTAATTGTGTTCGATGGCGGTCGTGGCCGCCGGACGGAAGCGGGAAACGACATGCTTGCTACCATTGCCCCGGTTGGCGCCCTGCTGCTGAGCGTTGCCTTGCTGCTGACCGGAAACGGGTTGCAGGGCACGTTGTTGCCGATCCGCGCCAGCCTGGAAAGTTTCGGCGCGCTTTCGATCGGCATTCTCGGGTCGGCCTATTACATCGGCTTTGTCGCCGGCTGCATCGCCACGCCGAAGCTGATCCGACGCGTGGGGCATATCAGGCTGTTCACGGCGATGGTTTCGGTTGCTTCGGTGATTCCGCTGGCTCATGCCATGCTGGTGGGGCCACTGCCATGGTGGCTGCTGCGTGCCATGACCGGCATGTGTCTGGCCGGCCTGTATCTGATTATCGAAAGCTGGCTGAACGAACGTGCGACGCCAGAAAACCGCGGCACGATCTTCACCACCTATACCACCGTGAATTTCTCGGTGATTACCCTGGGCCAGCTGCTGTTGCTGGCCGATGACCCGATCCGCTTCCATCTGTTCAGCCTGGCTTCGATCCTGGTGTCGCTGGCGGCCGTGCCGGTGGCGCTGACCCGTTCACCGCAACCTGCGCCGATTTCCTCGGCCCGTCTCAGCCTGCGCGGCCTGTATCGCGTTTCGCCTGTCGGCGTGGCCGGCGTGCTGACCGTCGGTCTTGCCAATGGTGCCTTCTGGGGGATGGCGCCGGCCTTTGCATCCCAGGCCGGTCTCAGCATTCCCCAGGTTGCCTGGTTCATGAGCGCGACCGTAATCGGCGGCGCGCTGGCCCAATGGCCGTTCGGCCGGCTGTCCGACCGCATGGATCGCCGCAAGACCATCCTGCTGGCCTGCGGGCTGGCGGCCGGGGCCGGCGCCCTGATGATTGTCACGTATCTGACTCTGCCGGCGCTGATGATCGGCGCCGGTTTCCTGTTCGGGGTTTTCTCGTTCCCCCTCTATGCGATCAGCGTCGCCCATACCAACGACATGGCCAAGGATGTCGATTTCGTCGCCGTGGCTGGCGGGCTGCTGCTGATCAACGGAGCGGGCTCGGTGATCGGTCCATTGATGGCCGGTGTGGCGATGGACCGCCTCGGTCCCGTGGGGCTTTTTGGCTTCACTGCGGTGGTTCATACGGCGATGGCGGCCTTCGCCGTGCACCGCATGGGCCAGCGTGCGGCTCCGCCACAGGACCAGAAAGCCGATTTCGTGCCGATGCCCTCCACCGCGCCGGTACGGGCGGATCTGGATCCGCGCGCCGATGAGGTGGCCAACCAGGCCGCGAAGGCGGCTTAGGTCTGGCAACGGTCACAAAAAACCGCGCTGGCGGCAGGAAATCTGCCGGCCCGTCGTGTAGGCTGCAGCCATGACGATTCCGAATACAGAACATATGCCTGCCAGCGATATCCCCGTGGCGATGTGGCTGGTCAAAGCCGGGCTCGACGATGGCGTGCCGGCAGACCTGATCACCGAATTCTGCGACCGGCTTGTCGGCGTGGGGATTCCGCTGCAGCGGGTTTTCATTGGCATGGCCACATTGCATCCGCTGGTGCGGGCGCGTGGGTATACCTGGACGGAAAGCGGCGGCCTGATCGGCAACGATGCCATGCCGCATCGCGATCCCGACGACGAGCCGGCGGCCTGGACGGCGAGCCCGCTCCGTCACATGCTGGCCAACGAAGTGGGCGAGATGCGGCGCGCGCTGACCGGGCCTGACGCCACCTTCGATTTTCCCGTCCTGTCCGAATTCGCCGAGCAGGGCCTGACCGACTGGTTCGCCCAGGCCCACAGTTTCGGATGGGCCTTCAAGAATTCGCACCACATTACCGACCGCTATGCCGGCATCGGCATGATCTGCTCCTTCGCCACCGCAGAGCCGGGCGGTTTCGACGAGGATCATCTGACCCGCATGCGCCGCCTGATTCCGCTGCTGGCACTGGCGGTCAAGGCAGCGATCCTGACCCAGCTCAGCCGCGACGTCACGGCGGCCTATATCGGCGGCGACGCGGCCCAGCGTGTGCTGAATGGTGCGATCCGCCGCGGCCAGGCGGAGAAGGTGGAGGCGGTCATCCTCTACGCCGATCTGCGCGGCTTTACCGCCCTGGCCGACCGTCTGGCCATCGAACCGCTGGTCGAGACGCTGAACGCGTATTTCGATTGTCTGGGACCTGCCATCGAGGCCGGTGGTGGCCAGGTGCTGAAATTCCTCGGCGACGGGTTGCTGGCGAGCTTCCAGCCCGACCATCAGAATGCGCCGGCACAGGTCTGCGCCGCGGCCCTGCAGGCGGCGCGGGCGGCGCTCGATGCCGTAGATGAGCTGAACGCGGCGCGCGCCGCCACCGGGCTGCCGGTGCTGGCGCTCGACATCGCCCTGCATGAAGGACTGGTGATGTATGGCAATGTCGGTACCGGAGCGCGGCTCGATTTTACTTTGATCGGTCCGACGGTGAACGAGGCGTCGCGGCTGGAGAATCTCTGCACGGCGCTGGACCGCAACCTGCTGGCGTCTGAATCTTTTGTGCAGGCGGCCGGGCCGGGGACGGGGCTGGTCTCGCTGGGCCGCCATGTGCTGCGCGGCGTGGCGGAACCCCGGGAAGTCTTCGGCCTGCCCTGAACAGGCGGAGTCATGGCAGACAAAAAAACGGCGCCTTTCGGCGCCGTTTCCATTCGCGGATGATCGCGGGCGATCAGAGAACCTTGAGGTTCACCGCCGAGGTCTTGCCCTTCTGGGTGGCCAGTTCGTATTCGAGGTTCTGGCCCTCGTTCAGGGTCGACAGGCCAGCGCGTTCAACGGCACTGATATGCACGAAGACATCTGCGCCGCCGGCAGCCGGCTGGATAAAGCCGAAGCCCTTGGTGTTGTTGAACCACTTCACGGTACCGTTCGCCATAGGAAACTCCTGATAGGCATAGTCAAGGAAGGCATGCCGTCGGCATGCCCGGGTCTGCAGACGACCATGCCTTGCGGGCAGGGCCGGACAACCTGAATTCTGGAGAGCCTGGCGGCTGTCGCGGGGATGAAATCCATCGCGACGACCTGCATCAGCAGGCCAAAATACCGATTGCGGTGTTCATAAAGAAGGCAAGGTGCCTGCTTGTCAACGCATCGGCCGGTTGTCTGGGCAGGCTGGGGGCCAATTGAGGCAATATTGTGAATTCTTTGGCTTTTTTGCCCATATGCGGAAAGTAACCTTGAATTAACGCCGGATGTGCTTATCTTCAGTCCTGGTCGTCAAGACCAACGATGATCGCCGACCGTAAAGTGGGATGCAGTGACCCGCCGGCGTATCATCACCTTACCTTCCCCCTCCCTGACAATCTGAACGCTCTGCAATCCCGGCATCCGCTGCGGATTGTATTGGTGCGTTCACATCGCCGTATGGCAGGATCGCGACAGTTGGGCAATTCGACTGCCCGGGCGAGGGGACGCCTATGGTGTATAATACGACATCGACCACGCGGCGCCTGCTCGCACGCGATGGTCAGGCCCTGGCGGCCGATCTCACGGCCAAATTCCATCATGAACGCCTGCTTGGCTTTGTCGCCCTGTGGTCTAGCGCGATCGAGCCCGGCCGCAAGGTGCCCTCGCGGGAGGCTTTCACGCCGGAGCTGCTGCGCGACTATCTGCCCTATCTTGTCATCATCGGTATGGATGAGACCCGCCAGCGCTATCGTTTCCGTCTCGTCGGCACCGAGGTGGTGGCTATGAATGGCCGCGACGGTACCGGCAAATGGCTGGACGAACTTTATTCGCCCGCCGATATGGCAGCGCATCACACCGTCCATCAGGGCATCATCGCCACCGGCAGGCCAGTGCGGGTTTTCGGCACGCTGGGATTTGTTGACCGCAGCTATATCGCGCTGGAAGCAGCCGTGGTGCCGCTGGCGGCCAGCAAGCCGGACCATATCGACCAGTTCATGGTCTGCATGGCCTATGGTGAAATCCAGCCGCCGCGCCCTTAAACCAGTGCCGCGGCCACCTGATCGGTGGTTGCGGTCCAGCCGACGATGGCGCCCTGGGCACGGATCATCTCGATTGCAGCGGCCTTGAATTCCGGGAAATAGCTTTCGGTGGCGTCTTCCACCAGCAGGCATTCATAGCCGCGATCATTGGCTTCGCGCATCGAGGTCTGCACGCAGACTTCGGTGGTGACGCCGCCAAAGAGAAGATGCGTGATGCCGCGCTGCTTAAGGTCATCCTGCAGGCTGGTGGCATAGAAAGCGCCCTTGCCGGGCTTGTCGATCACCAGTTCGCCGGTCAGGGCGGCCAGCTCCGGTACCAGATCGTTCCCCGGTTCGCCGCGCACCAGGATGCGGCCCATCGGGCCGGCATCGCCGATGCGCAGGCTGGCATTGCCGCGCGTCAGCTTAGCCGGCGGGCAATCCGACAGATCGGACTTGTGGCTTTCACGCGTGTGGATCAATGGCAATCCGGCCTTGCGCCAGACAGACAGCAGCCGCGCCACGGTGGGCACGATCACGCCGAGCCGACTGACATCATTGCCAAGTGCATCGCCAAAGCCACCGGGTTCGATGAAATCGCGCTGCATGTCGATCATGACCAGTGCGGTCTTCTGCAAGGGAAATTCGTAAGGATAAGGTTTGGCGGCGGCGATGCTGGGCATGGTCAGTGCCCTGCCATATGGCGGCCGATGACGGTCAGGTCGGCGGCGGCGATGGCGTCCTCATAGACAATGCGGCCGGAGAACATCACGGCGATGCGATCCGACAGTTCGAACAGCTCGTCGAGATCCTCGCTGACCAGGAGTACGGCAGCGCCACGGTTGCGGGCTGCCATGATCTGGCCGTGGATATCGGCGACGGCGGCGAAATCGAGGCCGAAGCAGGGGTTGGCGGCAACCAGCACATTCACCTCGCCACCGATCTCGCGGCCCAGCACGGCGCGCTGCACATTGCCGCCCGAAAGCTGGCCGATGGCGGCATCCGGCCCTGGAGTCTTGACGCGATAGCGGGCGATAATCTGCTTTGCGGCCTCGCGGAAGGCGCCGGGCTTCAGCCACCAGCCGCCAGCCGCGAACGGCGCCTCGTCAAAGCGGCGGAAGGCCAGGTTCTCGGCCACACTCATGCCGGCGACACAGGCATTGCGCAGGGGCTCTTCCGGCAGGCAGGACAGCTTGTGCCGCTTCATCGCCGCACGGCTGCAGTCAAATGTCTCGCCATGCAAGGCAATGCTGCCATCCACGATCTTGCGCTGGCCGGCGATGGCCTCGACCAGTTCGCGCTGGCCGTTGCCGGAGACGCCGGCGATGCCCAGAATCTCGCCGGCGCGCACGCGCAGGCTGACGCCTTTCACCGCGGGCTGGCCGGCATCGTCGGTCACGTTCAGGGTCTTGATGGCAAGGCGGGTTTCGCTGCCGGCTTCGCCACTGCGAGGGGCGGGATCGGGCAGCTTCTGTTCGCCCATCATCATCTTCGCCATATCGTCGGCGGTCAGATCGGAGACCTTGCCGCTGCCGGCGAATTTGCCGCGGCGTAAAACGGTGACGCTGTCGGCAAAGGCAAACACCTCACGGAATTTATGCGTGATGGTCAGAACGGTGAGCTGCTGCGACTTTGTCATATCGCGCAGCAGACCCAGCACCTCGTCGGCCTCTCCCGGTGTCAGCACCGAGGTCGGCTCATCGAGAATAAGGAAGCGGCGCTTGAGATACAGCTGCTTGAGGATTTCGGTCTTCTGCTTCTCGCCGGCCGCCAGTGCCGCGACCTTGCGATCCAGCGGCACGCGGAAGGGCATGGTGGCGAAGAAAGACTCCAGATCGGCCTGCTCCGCCTTCCAGTCAATGACGCGTGGCAGGTCGGTCCGCGCCAGCACCAGATTCTCGGCAACTGTCATATCGGGGACCAGCGTGAAATGCTGATAGACCATGCCAAGGCCGAGCGTATGCGCCATGCGCGGACTGGAAATCGGCTGTTCATGATTGCTGACCATCACCTGGCCGGTATCGGGCGTGTAATAGCCCATCACACATTTGACCAATGTGCTCTTGCCGGCGCCGTTCTCGCCCAGCAGGGCATGGAAGCTGCCGGCTTCCACCTTCAGCGTCACATCGTCCAGCGCCTTGAGGGCCCCGAACTGCTTGCTCATCCCCAGCGCTTCCAGCGACACGGCGCCGGTGGCGGGCGGAGCGGCCGGATCAGGGACGAACATCACCATCAGGCGATGCCCTCCAGGAAGGCAGCCGAGGTGGCGACCGCACCGAACACGCCGCCCTGCATCTTGATCATCTTCAGCGCGGCGTCGTGGTTGCCCTTGTCGGTGGCACCGCAGCAGTCCTCCAGCAGGATGCATTCAAAGCCGCGATCGTTGCCTTCGCGCATCGTGGTATGGACGCAGACATCGGTGGTGATGCCGGTCAGCACGATATTGCGGATGCCACGCAGGTTCAGGATCAGTTCCAGATCGGTGGCGCAGAAGGAGCCTTTGCCGGGTTTGTCGATGATGACTTCGCCGGCTTTCGGCGCCAATTCGGGGATGATGTCCCAGCCCGGTTCGCCGCGGACCAGAATGCGGCCACAGGGGCCGGGATCGCCGATGCCGGCACCGATACGCTGCGAACGCCAGCGTTTGTTGGCCGGCAGGTCGGCCAGATCGGGGCGATGGCCTTCGCGGGTATGGATTATGTGATAGCCCTTGGTGCGCATGGCGGAGAGCAGACGCTGGATCGGTTCGATCGGCGCGCGGGTCAGAGAGAGATCGTAGCCCATGGCGTCGACATAGCCGCCTTTGCCGCAGAAATCGGTCTGCATATCGATGATGATGAGCGCCGTATTCTCCGGCCGCAGGTCGCCATTCCACGGCCAGGGATAGGGATCGGCGGCGACATGACGGCCGGCATTGGCTGTGGCGGTCTGGTAGGTCATCGGGTCACTCCCAGTTCACCTGGCGCGCCGGCAATCGTGCGGTCGCGTGAGCAGGTCAGGATCATGATCACAAGGGTGAGGAAATACGGCATGGCGTTGAACAGGTAATAACCCTGTGTGATGCCGACGGATTGTAAGGCGGGCCCGAGGGCCGCAGCTCCGCCGAACAGCAGCGACGCCCAGAAGCACAGCATCGGATTCCAGCGCGCGAAGATCACCAGGGCGACGGCCGTAATGCCCTGTCCGCTGGACAGGCCCTCGCTCCAGCTGCCGGGATAGGACAGCGAGAGGAACGAACCGCCGATGCCGGCCAGAAAGCCGCCACTGGCGGTGGCAAACATCCGCACCTGGTTGACGGCATAGCCCAGCGCACGGGCGGCATCGGCGCTGTCGCCGACAGTGCGCACGATCAGGCCCCAGCGGGTGTTGCGGAAAGCCCAGAGCAACACGGGTGCGAGCACCACGCCGATCAGGAACAGCGCGTTGATGCGCAGGGAGTCGCGCACCTGGGCATTGTCGCTCCAGTTGCCGAACGGGATCGAGGGCAGGTTCGGGGCCTGTGGCTGGATGAAAGGCTTGCCGAGGAAGAAGGCAAGGCCGATGCCGAACAGCATCAGCGCGATGCCCACGGCAATGTCATTGACGCGCGGCAGGCTGCAGATCAGGGCATGCACGATGCCGAACACGGCACCGGCGCAACCGGCAGCCAGTACACCGAGCCAGGGCGAGCCGGTGAGGTAGGACACCGCGTAGCCGCTCATGGCGCCCATCACCAGGGTACCTTCCAGGCCGAGGTTGATGCGGCCGCTTTTCTCGGTGATGCATTCGCCAAGGCTGACGAACAGGAATGGCGTGCTGACGCGAATGGCGCCGGCCAGCACCGCCAGCGGTACGCCCCACCAGCCAAGCAGATCGGCGCTCATGGCTTCATCTTTCGCGACAGCCACGGCAGCCGGCCGTACAGCACTTCGCTGGTCAGAATCGAGATGAAGATCAGGCCCTGCAGCACCAGAACGGTGGCGTCAGGCAGGCCCAGACGACGCTGCAACAGGCCGCCGCTGGCGCCGATACCGCCGAGCAGGATGGCGACCGGGATGATGGCCAGCGGATTATGGCGGGCGAGGAAGGCGACGAGAATGCCGGTATAGCCATAGCCGACGATCAGCGAGGCATTGGCCTTGCCATGCACGGCAGCCACTTCCACCATGCCGGCCAGGCCGGCCGCAGCACCGGCGAGGCCGCAGGCGACCAGCACCAGCTTGCCGACCGGCAACCCGACCATGCGGGCAGCCTTCACATTGCCGCCGGCCACGCGCATGGCGAAGCCGAACGTGGTGCGATAGATCAGGATATAGGCGAGCACGCAGGCGATGACACCATAAGCCAGGCCCCAGTGGATATCGGTGCCGGGTATGGTGCTCAGCATATTGGCGTCGCCGATATTCGGCGTGGATGGCTTGTTCAGGCTGGCCGGATCGCGCAGCAGGCCTTCGACCAACTGGTTAAATATGGCGATAGCGATATAGACCAGCAGCAGGCTGGAGATCGTCTCGTTGACGCCGCGCCAGTGCCGCAAACCGCCGGCAAGCGCGATCCATACCGCACCGCCCGCCATCGCGGCCATCGCCATGGCAAGCTGGACGACCAGCGGCGCCGCGTTGGGTAGGGCCTGGCTGATCGCGGCGGCCGCAAGACCACCGATTACCAGTGCACCTTCGCCGCCGATCACCACCATGCCAAGCTGGGCGGGCAGGGCGCAGCATAAGGCCGTGAGGATCAGTGGCGCGGCGCGGGTCAGGGTGTTCTGCCAGGAGAACCAGGAGCCGAAGGCGCCGGCATACATGAGGCTGTAAGTGTCGAAGGGATTGACGCCGGCCAGCGCGACGAAGATGCCGAACAGGACGAGGGCGGCCAGCACCGCCAGCAATGGTACGGCAACGGCCTCGGCACCGCTGCGCAGGATGTCCTGCCAGCGGGCCGTGCCATCGTCGAGTTTAAGCGGACTGGCCTCCACGGCGGTTTACGCGAGGGCGCCGAGCACGCCTTCGACCAGATAGTTCATCTTCTCCAGTTCGATATCGGTCTGGCCGCGCTCGGTACCGGCGGCGATCACCGTGGCGCCCTTGTTGTCCTTGATCGGACCCTTGAAGATCACATAGGAGCCGGCGGTCAGCTTGGCCTTGATGTCGTCGGCATGCTTGCGGGCCTTTTCCTCGACCAGCGGACCATAGGCCGAGGTCTTGACGATGCCTTCCTTGAGGCCGCCGCGCACCAGGTTCGGCAGCTTCTCGCCGCCCTGAACCGACTTGGCGAGCTTGGGATAAAGCGCTTCCCAGTTCCATTCGGCGCCGGTGAGATAGCCCTTGGGCGCGAGCTTGGACTGGTCGACGTGGTAGCCGCAGACCATGATGCCGCGCTTCTCGGCGGTCTCGACAATCACCTTCGGGCTGTCGACATGGCAGGTGACGACATCGACTCCCTGGTTGATCAGGCCGTTGGTGGCTTCGGCTTCCTTGACCGGCAGCGACCAGTCGCCGGTGAAGATCACCTGGGTGGTGACATTCGGATTGGCGAGCTTGGCTCCCAGCGTGAAGGCGTTGATGTTTCGCAGCACCTGCGGGATCGGCTTGGCGGCGATGAAGCCAAGCTTGCCGGTCTTGCTGGTGTAGCCGGCGACGATGCCGTTGAGATATTGCGCTTCGTCGATATAACCGAAATAGCTGCCCGCATTGACCGGGTCCTTGTCCGACCACATGCCGCCGCAATGCAGGAAGCGGACCTTGTCGTACTTTTTGGCCAGCTTGATCATATGCGGGTTGTAGTAACCGAACGAAGTCGGGAAGACCAAGGCGGCGCCGTCGAGGTTGATCATCGACTCCATGGTCTTCTCGACCGCGACGGTCTCGGGCACGTTCTCTTCTTCCAGCACCTTGAAGCCGCCGAGCTTCTTCAGTGCGGCCGCGCCCTGGGCATGGGCCTGATTGTAGCCGAAGTCGTCACGGGGCCCGACATAGATGAAGCCGATCGCGACATCCTTGGCGTGGGCCGATCCGAGCGGCAGACCAGCGGTGAGGGCGGCGGCGCCGAGCGCGGCGCTTCCCTGCAGCATGGAGCGGCGGCTGAGCTTGAATTCTGATGTCATGGCAAATTCCCCCTTGTCCCGTGGCAGAAGTCATCTTCGCTTTATACGGGCAGCAAGAGTTGTGCCGCTTCTTGTGCGTTGTAGAAAATTCTTTGTATCCAAGAGCTTGGCATAGAACGCCCGGCCCATTCGTATACATGCCTGGAGTGATTGTATAAAAAATAGCCAATAATTGAGAATTGTATGCATCTTTTATGCGCCAGTTCCGGGCCGATGGTTGCCGTGGCAGAAACATCGACCGACAATCTGTATACGCAACCGACTCCGGGGGCGGCTGACCGTTCATTTTCTGGCCCTGAGTTTTTCCATGATCCTTGGTATTCCCCTGAGCGAACTCGCCTGGCTTGCTGTGGCGCTGCTGGCGGCTGGCGCGGTGACCGGCGTGCTGGCCGGCGTATTCGGTGTCGGCGGCGGCGCTGTCATCGTCCCGGTGCTCTACGAGCTGTTCATTGTCATCGGGATACCGGAAGACGTGCGCATGCCGCTCTGCGTCGGCACCTCGCTGGCGGTGATCATCCCGACCTCGATCCGCTCCTTCAATGCGCATCGGCGCAAGGGCATGGTCGATATGTCGATCGTGAAAATCTGGGCTGTTCCGGTTGTTCTGGGTGTGGTGATCGGCGGCGTGATCGCCCGTTATGCACCGGCCGATCTCTTCAAGGCGGTGTTCGTGGTGGTGGCCGGCGCTTCGGCGCTGCGTCTGCTGTTCGGCAAGGAAAGCTGGAAAATCGCCGACGACATTCCGTCCAATCCGATCATGCGGGCCTATGGCGTACTGATCGGTATCCTGTCGGCGCTGATGGGGATCGGCGGCGGGCAGCTGTCCAGCCTGTTCATGACCTTCTACGGCCGGCCCATCCACCAGGCCATCGCCACCTCCTCGGGCCTCGGGGTCATCATCTCCATCCCCGGCGCGCTCAGCTACATCTATGCCGGCTGGCCGAAAGCTGCGGAGTTTCCCGACATCACCGCTCTGCAGCCGCCGCTCGCACTGGGCTACGTTTCGCTGCTGGGTTTCGTGCTGTTCGTGCCGACCAGCATCTGGACTGCGCCGCTTGGTGCCCGGCTCGCCCATGCCCTTCCCAAGCGGAAACTGGAAGTGCTGTTCGGCCTGTTCCTGGCGGCGGTCTGCCTGCGCTTCGTGATCAGCTTCTTCTGACCGGCCGGCTCTATCGGAACGCCCGGATTGCGGGTATTCCTTTTTGACTATTCTGCTGGGGTAAGGGGATGATGCAACAGGTCCTGAACGACAGGCGGGCCCTGGTGGGGTTGGTCACGGCATTGCTGGTGACCGGGTTTCTTGCCACATCGCTGGCGAGCTACTTCGTATCGCGCCAGTCGCTGCGCGATGCGGTGGTGCAGACCGAACTGCCGCTCACCTCGGACAATATCTATTCGGAAATCCAGAAGGATCTGCTGCAGCCGATCCTGATCTCTTCGGTGATGGCAACCGACACCTTCGTGCGTGACTGGGTATTGACCGGCGAGCAGCAGCCCGACCGCCTGATCCAGTATCTGCATGACATCAAGGGGCGCTACAGCGCTTTCACCAGTTTCTTCGTTTCGGAGAAGACGCGGAATTATTATCACGCCGACAGCCTGCTGAAGCGGGTGGACGAAGCCGAGCCGCGCGACGCTTGGTATTTCCGTGTCCGCGACATGATTCTGCCCTACGAGATCAATGTCGATCCCGATCTTGCCAATCAGGATACGATGACCATCTTCATCAATTACCGTGTCCTCGACTATCAGGGCAACTTCATCGGCGCCACCGGGATCGGCCTGACGGTGAATGCCGTGCGCAACCTGATCACCGAATACGAGCGCCGGTACGGCCGCACGGTGTATTTTGCCGATGAGCATGGACAGATCGTTCTGGTGGGCGAGGATAATGCTGTTCCCGAGAACGATGTCCGTATGCGCGGCCCGCTAGGGCAACTGATGCCGCAATGGTCGCGGCGCGACGTAAAGACTTTTGAATATGAGTATGGCGGCCAAACCCGCTTTCTCAATGTCCGGTTCATTCCGGAACTGGGCTGGTATCTGCTGGTCGAAAAGGAAGCCGACCGCGATCTCGCCCAGATCCGGCGCGCGCTTTATATCAACATCCTCATCTGCATCGTCATCACCGCGCTGGTACTGGCCGGGACCTGGCTGACCGTAACGCATTTCCAGAAACGGCTGGAAGCGATGGCCACCACCGACCGCCTGACCGGTGTGGCCAGCCGTCATGCTTATGACATCCTGATCGATCAGGCGATCCGCGATGCCCGGCGGTTCTCGCAACCGCTGTCAGCGATCATGATCGATGTGGATCGCTTTAAATCGATCAATGACGATCTCGGCCACACGGCCGGTGACCGTGTGCTCAGCGGCGTGGCGAATGCCATCCGTGCGGCCCTGCGTTCTTCGGACATCATTTGCCGCTGGGGCGGCGACGAGTTCCTGGTGGCGTTGCGCAACTGCGATCTCTTCAATGCCGAAAGACTGGCTGAGGCTATTCGCCAGACGGTGGAGGGCGCCAGTTTTACACTGGATGGCCACAGCATCCAGGCGACGGTGAGCATCGGTGTCGCGCCATTGCAGCATGACGATGATGCGACCGCTTTTGTCGCCCGGGCCGACGCGGCTCTCTATCTGGCCAAGCAGGCCGGCCGCAACAAGGTGAAGGTTGAAGACGCGGTCCAGGCCGCGGGCTGAGCGCTGCCTGCCGGCAGGTTGGCGGACAGGGTGAGATTCGAACTCACGGTACCCGTGAAGGTACGGCGGTTTTCAAGACCGCTGCCTTAAACCACTCGGCCACCCGTCCGTTGCCTGTCGTTATAAGCACTTAGCACTGATTTTCAAGTCGCGCGTCCAACTGAAAAACCGGAACGAGTTGGAAAAACGTCCAACTTTTCCGAGTGGCGCTGCTACTTAGTCGGGTCGGATGCGACAGCCTTCCTATGTGTGATCCGCTCCAGCTTCACGATAGCGTTGTCTGCAAAGTCGTTGTCCGGCCGCACATATCGCGCGACCACGTTGCGCGTGCGGTGGCCGGTGATCGAGCGGATTTCATCGTCGGTGCAGCCGGCCTTGCCCAGCATGGTCGCGCCGCTGCGACGGCAGTCGTTGAATTGCAGTTCCTTCCGCAGCCCGGCGGCCTGGCGTATCTCTGCAAACAGGTGTTGGAAATTGTCCTCGCCATAGGCGCGTTTGTTGCCCTCGCTGACGACGATGGGCCATGCCGCCAAGTCCTGCACGGTGTCGGTCGGCTCCGGCCGCTGCGTGCCGTCGAGCCATTCCTTGAGGTCAGGCAGGCAAGGAATGGAAAGCGTCTTAGCGCCTTTCTGCCGGTCGGTCTTGGCCTGCTTTAGTGTGATGCGCTGACCATCATAGGCTGTCCATTTCAGGGCGATCACGTCACCCTCGCGCTGGGCCAGGTAGTAGGCAAGGGTCAGCGCCAGCGCCATCGAGCGCCGGCCCATCTCGACGGCCTTGGCCCGGAAGATTTCAAATTCCTCGGCGGTCCAAACAACCTCGCGCTCGGCCGGTGTGGCGATACCGTGCTTTTCAAAGGGATTATCTGCGCGCCATTCCTCGTCGCGCGCATAGTTGAAAACGCGGCGGGCGCAACTGTAGACGTGGAACACAAAGGCCGGGCCGTGCTTCGTCTCGATTTCCTCCAGCCATTTCTTGGCAGCCTTGCGGCCGACCATCGCGGCGGGAACGTCGCCAGCCCATGTCTCCAGAAAAGGCAGGTAGTAATCGTAATCCTCTTTCGTGCGCGGCTTGAGCGCGAGGTACTTCTTGCTGGTCTGAAATGCCTTGATCAGCGCCGCGACGCTGTCGGCCTGTGGCGCGGCCTTGGGTGGCGTGCCGGCGTAAAACTCGTCAACGGTCTTGTTCAATTCCTCGGCCTGGCGCATGGCCTCCGCGAGGTCCTTGGATAGTGTGCGCGGCGCGAAGCCAGCAGCGCGCAGAGCAGCCGCCGGCTGCCAGTAGTATCGTTCTTGGCCGGGCTTGCCCTTGCAAACTAGATGGCGGATTTTTTTTAAGCGGCTCATGCGCTCAACCTGCCCAACAATAGGTCTGTGTAATCCTTCATGGTCTTGGGTGCTGGCGCTGCGCTCTGATCGTCGCGGCCGGTCCACGCCTTGACCTCGCTAACGAGGAAGAAATTACCTCCAAGGCGCGGCTTCGGGAAAGAGGAAAATTCCGGGTTGTTCGCAATCTGCTTCCGCAGCCACTGCGCCGACCGGCCGCCAAACTGAGCAGCGGTCTGTGCCCATGTCCAATAGAGCGAGTCGGCCGGCGCGGTCATAGCGTTTCGATGCTGGGGATTGCCGCGCGCCGCGCCTTCACATGCTCGCCGAATTCGGCGAACAAGTCGGGCCGCTCGCTGCGGATCAGGTTTAGCGTGCGCCGGTTGTCATGCAGCCAGGCGGTCATGGCCTCGTTGGACTCGACCATGTCGGCCGCCATGCAGGCGATCTTGAACAGGATCGGCACGGCGCGCGAAAGGGGAACGCCCGGCAAATCCTCGGGCGCGATCTGCGCAAGGGGATTGCCGGGCGCGTTCATGCGAGCAGCGCCGCGCAGTCGGCCTCGATCTGGGCGACGAGCGATCGTGCGTCCTGAATGGCGAAGCCGAGCGCGTCGGCTGCGTCCTTCGCCGAGGCCACGACCTGCGGGTGCGTATTGAAAAAGGCCGAGTAGTCGAGGATTTCCCAGCCGCCCTCAAGGCTGCTGCCCCGAATATAGGCGTGGATTTCAGCTTTGCCTTTCCGCACGCTGTAGTGCCAGCCGAGGTTTTCCCAGACACGCGGTGCCCAGCCGTCGCCGAGTTTTTCGGCGAGTGCTGCGGCTTCCTTCATGGCCTGATCGTAGGCTTTCCGGGTGCATTTGCCGCCGCATGCTGGCGAGCAGTACACCACGCCACGGGCGACAGGGTTCCAGTTGTCGGCCATGCTGTTACCTCGGGGCATAGCCTGCGGTACGCAGCGCGTCCCGCAGGTTGATCATGCCGGCAATCATGTCGTTGCGCTCGGTGTCGCCGTCGGCCAACTGGTTCGCGTGGTTCCACGAAAACCGTTTCGCCATCTGGGCCAAGGCGAACGCCTGGCCGTCGGACAGTTCGCAGGTCACGGTGACTGCTTCCGGTGTCTCGGATTCTGCCGGCGGCGTCGGCGGCTGGACGATCCGCGCCGGCACCAGCGGCCGGGGCTTCGGCCTGGCCGCTTCCTCGGCCTCTCGCGCCTCGGCCTGCTCCGACAATCGCTGGAACAGCGTAGCCGGCTCGTTCTCTGGCGGCTGCGCCGTGTTGGCAAGGGTGGCCTCGCGTGCGGCGTTCGCAGCGCGGACGGCACGCTCCAGCGCCTCGGCTGTCGGATAGCTGGCGAGGTTCTTTACCAGCAGGTCTTGCAGTTCCGCGTCTGCCTCGGTCAGCGCGCGGGCGCGCGTGAAGTCAATCACTCCCTCGCGCATGGCGTCCTTTACAGGTCCGATCAGCTTTTCAACCAAGGCGATGCGCTGCTGCACATACCGCTTTTTAAGGCCGACCTGCTGGGCGATCTGCACGCCATCAAAGCCCAGCGCCTTGATCTTGGCGAAGGCTTCGCCCTCATCCAGTACGTTCATTTCCGCGCGTTGTAGGTTTTCGGTCAGCGCGGCCAGCAAGTGCCCGAGGTCGTCTGTCGTCACCAAAACACAGCGGATATGCGTCGAGTCTTTATTTAGGTCGTTGTTGTCGAGCAGATGGCGGTAAGCGCGGTAGCGCCGCTCGCCTGCCACGATGTGATATTCCCCGCCGACCTGGCGGACGAGGATCGGTTGCAGCAGCCCGCGATACCGGATGCTCTCTGCCAACTCCTGAATGTCCAGCAGGCCGAACGTCTTGCGCGGGTTGAGCGGCGACGGATGCACTTTGCTCCAATGAATGTGCATCGGTATGCCGTCGGCTTCGGTGATAAAGCCGTAAATATAATCGGTCGGCACGCCGCAGATGCGCGCGGCGTTCTGAATGGTCAGGCTAGACGGGTCGTTACCCGCCAGCCTCGCGTTGCGGATCGTGTTTTCCGACTGCCCGGCCTCCCGGAGGAATTCGGTTTCCGTGCGACCTGTGGCTTTGATGATCCGCGACAGACGGTCGAGAATGTTTTCCTGTACGGCTGTCAAAGCACGGCCTCCGGCATTGTGCCCGCGTGCGCGTTGCCGGCTGCGGCGAGCAGATGGGCGACGGCGGTCTGCATCGCATCCGGGCAGCGCCGGAAGTCGTGCAACACGTCGAGTTCTTTCTTGGTCAGCTTGCCGGTATCGCCCGGCTGCGGCGCGTCGATGCCCTCGAAAAAGTAGCTGGGTGGCACGTTCAGGATTTCCGAAAACTGCTGCATGCGGCTTCCGCCGATGCGGTTCAGACCCTTCTCGTATTTCTGGATTTGCTGGAAGCTAAGGCCGACCTTTTCGCCAAGTAGGCTCTGGCTCATGCCGGCCAGGCGGCGCGCGGCATAGAGCCGGCTACCAATAGCCTTGTCGTGCGGGTTGGGCTGCCGGGGTGCAGTCTCGTTCATCGTGTCCTCACAGTTGGAATGTTTCGGCGTCAAAGGCCCGCCGTTCGGCCGGTGTCATGCCGGCATGGCCGGCGGCTACCCACTGGCGCACGCCGTCCACCCGGACGAGCGTTGCGTGCAGAGGAATTCGGACGATCAAGTCACCCTTGCGGCCATCGGCCAGCATGGTCTTGTCGCGGTTGTGATCGAGGGGCGGTGGAAGGTTGCTCACTGCACGGCCTCCTGTTTCTTCCAAGCTGCGCGCAAGGCGGCGTAGGTGCGAAAGCCGCGCGCGCGGGCGATGGCCTCAATAGCTTGGCTGTGGGTGCAGTCAGTCAGCACCTTGAGGTCGCGGGCTTGCTTCTTGATCTGGTCAATGTCGATTTTCTCGGTCATGTGCTGCCCTCAGATTGCGCGCTGTACAGCGGTCAGAATGTCCTCGGCCTGCTGTGGGCTGACCGCGTTGCCCAGCATGAAAATGCCCAGCTTGTTGTTCTTGCTTGGCGTCAGGTGCGGCTCGTTGGGCAGCAGGTAGTCGGGACGAAAGCCCATAGCGGCGAGACATTCGCGCGCGTGGATCATGCGCATACGGTCACCGTCAACGAGCGCCCAGCGTTCGCGCGTGGTGATCGTGCCGATGGGCCGCGACAGGCAGCGGCCAGTCAGCCCCGACCCGCTGCCGTAGTAAGGCATGATGAACCGCTCGCCGAACCTGCGCCGGCCGTCGGCCACGCGCGCGAGTGTCGCGGCGGCGCGGCCCTTCTTTTCAACTGGCGACCACTTAGGGAAATCCCACTCGGCGATGGTGTCGAAACCGACATGCGGTCTGTCCTCCAGCTTCAAGCTGATAGGCTTCCGGCTGCGGGTCAGGATAATGAACATGCGTTCGCGGTCCTGCGGCACGCCGTGGTCGGCGGTGTTGCGGATCACGATGCAGAGCGAATAGCCCAGCGCCTCGACGGCAGAGCGCCAGGCCGGGAACAGTGCCCATTTTAGAAACTCAGGTACGTTCTCGACCGCCGCGCCTTCCGGCCGGTGATATTCAAGCGCCGACACGACAGCCCATGCAGTCGAGCGCGTCGCGTCGTGGTGTGGTCTTTCTTTGCCGCGCGCATACGCATGCCCTTGGCAGGCAGGTGCGGCGAGCAGGAAGTTGTGCCGCGGAACCTGCCGCCAGTCGGCCTGGTGCAGGTCTTGGCATGCGTGTTCGGTGTCGGGATGGTTCGCGGCGTGCGTCTTAACCGCTGCCTGCCAATGGTTCGCCGCCCAGACGACCTTGATGCCTGCAAGCCTGGCGCCCTCGCTAAGGCCGCCTAAGCCTGCGAACAGGTCAACGGCGATCATGCCTCGCCCCCAAAGGTGACGTTGGGCAAGGGTTCGTCGTCTACGCGGCCATGCGCGATGTTGTCGAGGTCGCCTGCCGTGGCTTCCAATTCCTCGGCAATGGCGCTGAGTGTGTCGGCTTCTTCGGGTTCGTGCTGCTCGATGGTACGCAGCAACTGGACGCCGGCTTGCAGGCCGCGCACAACGGCCAGCAGGGCTTGAGCGTTCGCGGGACTCATGCGCGGCCGGCCCGAGCCAGCACTGCCTGGCCCTTGATGTAGGCGGCCTCGTCGGCGCGCTTGCTGTAGGCGCGCACGCCCTGCGCCAGCGCATGGCTGGCAACGCGATGGTCGCTGCTGGTGGTGTTCCAGCGGTCGCGGGCTTCGGTGTCGCCTTGTATGGCGCAAGCCTTGGCTTGCGCGCTGGCTTCTACGGCGAGGGCTTCATGGCCACGCGCCGCGATTTCTGCTTTGGTGAGCTGGTGCCGCTTGGGCTGCCGCGCACGGCGTGCGCCGCGATGGGCTGTAAAGCCGAAAGTGTGCAAGGTGGTATTCCTCTCTCGTCGTCAAACCGACGCGAGTAGGAATACGCAGAAACCGCGTAACCAGTCAACGCAGAAAACGCGTACTAAATATAATCAGTATACGCCAATTACCCGATCCTTAGCCCATGCTCGGCAAAATTCGCGCTATACAGGGCACAGACCAATAGCCAGGCGGCCAATTTGCTGCCCGATTTTTCCGGCGGACAAATCACCTCTGACGTGTCTGGATATACTACCGTATTCATAAGGCTTTCTGCCTCAAGCTGCGGCCCGCCATCGTCATCAACATCGCGCCAAAGCTTGGCAATCGCGTCGCTGACGTTAGCCCAAAGCCGTCTGTTGCTGGAAAACAAGACGCAAACTCCCCATTGTGCCCGCGCGCGGTCGCGCGGCGGCGGGCATGCACACTTGATCACTGTTGCGTGGCAGGAGTGGAGATTCCTGCGGCTCTGGCGAGGGGATATCGCCAACCCCCGCCGTCCTATGGTTGACGAAAATAATATTTCGGCGCGGGCAGGTAATTAACCCTCCCGCATGGGTGGTAGTCAACGCCGAAATTAAGAAAATTGCACCACTTCTACGGATGGTGTGCCGTCAGGCTTGGGGGCGCTTCCCCTTGATGGCGCGCTGACTGTGCGCCTGGCCTCGAATGAACAGGCGCATGCGGCCATAGTCCGGCTTCAGGCCGGCGTCACGGTCTTGCAGCGCGATCAGGTAGAGGCTGGCCGTCAGGTTGACGCGCTGCGCCTGGCTGGTCTTGCCAAGTTCCTTGTAGTTGGCGAGTTCCTTGGCCGTGAAGCCGTCGATTTCGGCCCATAGATCGGTGTCGAATTCGCGCAGTTCTTGCCCGTCTTCCCGCGCCAAGCGCAGCAATTCCGGGGGTGCGCTGGTGATCACCGCGTCCTCGGGTGCGAGCGCGGCAGCGATCTTTCGCACGCGCTCCTGTTCCTCGGGATTGAGGCGGCGATACAGCGACAGCATTGCGCGCTCGTCCTCGGGCAGGTCGGTATTCTGCGGCCCGAACATGAGTTCCAGCAGCGAAACCTCCAGCGCGCCGGCCAGCCGCTCGGCCTGCTCGTCGTAAGCCAGGTCGGTCTTGCCCAGTTCAAGGCGCGATATGGCGTCCTGCGTCACGCCGGCTAAATCGCCGAGCGCGCCCTGACTGTGGCCGCGCAATTCGCGCCAGTAGCGGAGGAAATGCTTGGGAGTCGGGGCAGGCGTGCTCATGCGCGCGATGCTTACGCGTCGCTCGCGTGAAGTATAACACTCAATTCGCGTTAGCCCGTCCATTTCAAATAGACAATAACGCGGAAATTGCGTATTCACCAGCCACGACATATAGCGGTGTTCCTAGTTCGGACCACTAAATACGCGAGGCATGCGTGATGAACCGGGGTAGTCAAAAGCTTTTTTCTTGGAGAACCGAGAAAAACATTTCACAGGACGCCGCCGCTGCCGCTGTCGGCACCATCCAGCAGACTTGGTCACGCTGGGAAAGCGGCGAATGTCAGCCGGGCCGCAGCTACCGGGCCAAGCTGAAAGACCTATGCGGCGTCACCGCTGACGATTTCGACGCCGATCCGATCCCTGCCGGGGGCCAAGCCGGCTTTTCCTCCCTGACTACGGCCGGCGGCGGCAGCGATGCCGCGCCGGCCGGACTTTCGGGAGAGTGACCGATGACCACGCCTGGCAACCCCGCGCAGTTCCACAAGCAGGGCTATACGGGCTGGCTGGTGCGCGACGATGCGCACGGCTGGCGTCTGGTGGTTCACCGCGACCTTGGCGGCGAGGTCGTCACCCTGACCCTGTATCCTGATTACAGGCTCGACACCGTCGAAATCTTTTTCGAGCGCACCGCTGACGCCCTGATTGCGAAACGCGAGGCGCGCGCCGTATGACGACCAAGCCGACAATGGATCAAGTCAACGCCGCTCTGATCGAGCGTATAGACGATCTATGCGAGCGGCTGTTCCCGCACGGCATTAGGGTCCGCAACGAATTCGAGGTCCACGATTTCTCCGGCGCTGCGGGCAACAACCTGCGGATCAACGTCGGCGGCGGCGCGAAGCGAGGATATTTCTGCCACTTCCCAAGCAAGGTCGGCGGCGACAAGCCGTTGAAACTGATCTGCCTGGCCGCCTGCGACGGCGACTGGAAAGAGGCATGGAAATGGGCATTGGCGTATCTCGGTTACACCGACGGCACAACGTCGATACCCAAACCCGACCCGGAAAAGCAGCGCAAGCGTGCCGAGGAAGCCGCTCAAGAGGCCGCGCGCATGCGCGCTCGCGCGCTCTACGTCTTTGACCATGCCAGTCCGATTTCGCGCGGCGATCTGGCTTGGGTCTATCTGAGCCAGGCGCGCGGCATCGACCTCGACAAGTTGTCGCCGCAGCCGAGCGCATTGCGTTTTGAGCCTAAGTGCTACCACGGCCCGACCGACGACAGATACCCGGCACTAGTTTGCCTCGTTGTCGGCGTGATCAACGGCAAGGTCACGCGCATGGGTATTCACCGAACCTTTCTGCTACCGGATGGCAGCGACCGTTTCCGCGATCTGCAAGGCGGCGACAAGCTGTTCTATGGCGGCACTTCCGGCGGCTTCATTCCGCTGTGGCGTGGCACCAGCGGCAAGCCGTTCCTGTCGCCGCAGCCTGACGGCGTGATCGTTGCGGCCGAGGGTATCGAGGACGCGCTTAGCGTGGCGATGGTCAAACCTGAATGGCGCACAGTCTCCGCCATGTCGGTCGGCAACTTCGGAAAGCTGTTGCTGCCAGACCCCGACGCTGCCGGCGAAATCGTTATCGCTGGGCAGAATGACGCGGACGGCAGCGACGCCGCGCGCCTGTTCCCTCCGCAGGTGCAGGCCCTTGCAGACCGCAAGTATGCCGTCCGCGTCGCCAAGCCGCCCGCCGCCTTCAAGGACTGGAACGATCTTATCCGCAACAAGCCGATGACATAGGGGGGCTGCATGCAGCAGGCGGGGGAATTCTGCGCCAAGACCCGGCGCAATCCGAAAATCGGTTACATCGAGAAACATCTAATCGTGCTGCTGCTCAACGGGCCGCGCACCAAGTCCGACCTGATCGAGGCCATATGGGGCGACGATCCAGACGGCGGGCCTTGGTGCGTGAACGGCAGCATGCGCAGTGCCGTCGCGCGCCTGCGCCGTCGGGGCTTCAATCTGACCCGGCCGACGCCTGACACGCTCGCTCTGAACATCGCCGCATAAAAACCAGCAAGTACCAGTGGGGAAAATCCGTGAGTGAAGTTCCGCAAGACGCGCTGCACGCCGCCGCATCTGCCCTCGATGATGCCGCGCCGGTTAAGCCCGACCCGCGCCAGCAGCAACAGCAGCCCAAGAGCGATCAGGAATGGGATGGCAAGGGCCTGCCGCCTGACTGTCCGGTGGTGCCGCTCGGCAAGAGCGAGGGGATTTACTACTACCTCGACTCCGCCTGCCAGTATCGCAGCCTCAAGGCGCGCGACCACAACAAGCTGAACCTCTATGACCTGACCTCGTCGGAAGACGAGGAATGGGTTTACAAGCATTACGAACGCCTCGGCAAAGGCAACCGCCGCACCGGCTGGCACTCCGACGAGTTTGCCGAGAACCTGATGAACGCCTGCGGCAAAAAGGCGATCTGGGACCCTCGCGCGCGCCTGCGCGGTCGCGGAGCCTGGCGCGGCGACAAGAACGAGCTGGTGTTGCATCTGGGCGAAACGGTGATCGTGCGCAGCGCCGATGCGCACACCGTCACGCGGCCAGGTCTTATCGGCTGGTATGTGTATCCATCCGGCCCCGCATTACCCGGACCCGCTGCGAAGGAAGGCAGCGCGCGCGAGGACGCGGCCGAGTTGCTGCGGCTGTTCGGTATGTGGTCGTGGAAACGCCGCGAGGCAGAACAGCCCGAGCGGTTTTCCAAGCTGCTGTTCGGCTGGGTTATGTGCGCCATGATCGGCGGCGCGCTCGACTGGCGGCCGATGATCTGGATTACAGCGCCGTTCGGTTCCGGCAAAAGCACGCTGCAAGACTGCATGGACGCCGTGTTCGGCAAGGGCGGCGTGCTGCGATCTGCCGACACGTCGGCGGCCGGCGTTCGCCAAATCCTGAAACTCGACACGCTGTCGGTGCTGCTGGACGAGAACGAGGGCAGCGCCGATAACAGCAAGATTGACGCGCTGGTGCAATTCGCGCGCCTGGCTGCCAGTGGTGGCCGCATGTGGCGCGGCGGCGCGGATCATGAAGCGGTCGAATTCGTCGCGCGGTCGTGCTTCGCCTTTTCCTCGATCCTTGTTCCGCCCCTGACCCCGCAGGATCGAAGCAGAATTGCGGTGCTGGAACTGGACCCGCTGCCAAAGGACGCGCCGGAGCCGCCGATTGATTTTGAGCGGTTGAACAGCATCGGAGAAACACTGCGCCACCGGCTTGTTAGCCGGTGGCCCGATCTACTCGACCGCATTGCGGCCTTTAAGGCCGCAATGCGGCGCTTAGGAGGACACAGCGCGCGCAGCGCGTCGCAATATGGAACCTTGCTGGCGGCGGCCGATCTCATGTTGAACGACGAGTTGCCGCAGGGCGACGAGGCATGGGCCGAGGCGCTGAAAGGATACAGCCGAGAGGATCTGCACTTTGTAGACGACGAGGATGGCGGCGACGCAATGAATTGCGTGTCGCACCTCAAGACATGCCTTATCGACCTCGGCAAGGGCAGCGAGCGCCGCACCGTTGCGGGTTGGGTCGAGAAAGCATTCGAGAACAAGGAAAGCGTCGAGGACCCTATGGCCTTGTGCAACAAGGCGCTCGGCATGTTCGGCCTTAAGGTCGTTGATAAGGGGCCAAAGCCCGGCCAGGTCTATTGGCTCGCCGTGGCGAACAGACACAGCCAGCTTGCGCGGCTATTCGACTATCCCGGCTCGCCGTGGCGCACGCCGGCCGGCAGCATGGGCGCTTGGGTCCAATCCTTGCGCCGCGTCAGCGGCAGCCAAGCGCACGGCGCAGTGAGGTTTGACGGCGCAGTAATTCGTGCTACGTTGCTCCCGCTTTCACTCATCATCCAGACCCCGACCCCGACGGTGAAAGCAGAATGAACGGGGACGCTGCACGCAACCATGTGTTGCCGTTGGGTCTGGGGAGTTACAGCAGCGTAGCGGTTTGCGTTACGCGCATATCTTCCAGAAATCATAGGCTTGGTGGTCGGTGTAACGCTGCAACGCAGTTGCAGCCGCATCCACATGCGCGCGCGCACACCTATGCATATGTCTCTCTCTCTTTTCATCGTTACAGCGTTACAGATGTCAATAAAGAGAGTCGGCCCAAGGGCTTAAGCCGTAACGCACGGCGTAACGCTCGCGTAGCAGCGAGCAGCAGGCGCGCTACAGCGCCGCGATCTCCTTCCGCGACCAATAAAATATGGGGGTTATATTCGCCATGACCGAACGCGTCGGCCTCAAGACGCATCTTGAGGACGCTCCGATGCCGGCTGATCAGCCGCAGGCGCAGCAGCTAACCTTGCTCGGGGCCATAGGCGGCGCGAGCGCGGCCGATTTGGAAAATCCCGAGGCTTCGCCTCGCGGTCGAGGTCGGCCGCCTGGTGCGAAGAACAAGCGCACGACGGCGATTGTCGAGGCCCTTGGCCGCATGTACGGCCTGCCGCTGGAGCGCGTGCTTAAGACGGCCACGGCCGACACGGTGCGCCTGGCCGCAGAGTTGCAGATGGACAAGGCCGACGTGTTCAAGCTGCAACGGCACTGCGATATCGCGGCGCTGCCCTTCATGCACCAGAAACTGCCGCTGGTGGTCGAGGTCGAGGACAACCGAGCGGCGCTGATCCTCAATCAGGGCGATAGCGAAGTGTCCGCAGAGGACATTGAGATTATCGAGGAAATTCAAGACTTTATCGGCGGAGGCTTCCCGCAGTTGGACGCGCCGCAGTTGGACGCGCCGCAAGATGTGGCGGAAAACGGGGAGAAATCGGAATGATTACGCCGGTTCGGATAACCGTCGGGCTGCTGCCGCTCGACTCCCAGCGCCGCGCCGCGCGCCGCCTGGCCGCTGCTCTCGCGCATCGCACGCGCCGACCGCACGCCAGCCCGCGCCGGTCGCCCCCCCACGCCTGCCAGCCCCCAGTGGCCGGGTCGCGCGCGTATTTTTCCTCGATCTGGAAAAAGCAACCGCGCGCGAATTTAGGATGCCCTTTCACCGGGGGGGAGGGGATGCGATGACCGCAACAGGCATCAACCTTACTCCGGTCGGTCCGGTATCGCGCCAATTCATTTATGACCGCGTGAACATCTGCCGGTTCATCATGGGGCCTTACGGCTCGGGCAAGACCATCGGTCTGCTGCAAGCGATGCTGCTGCATGTGTTCCGCATCAAGCCGTCGCCGCTCGACGGCGTGCGCTACATGAAAGTGATGATCGTTCGGAACACCTATCCGAACCTCAAGGACAAGACGATCCCCAGCTACAGCCAGTGGATTTCCAAAAACCTGCCTGGCTCGAAATTCACCAACGGCCCGCCGCCGCATCACGACGTGCGCCTAGACCTGGCGCTGCGCGACGCAGCCGGCGTCTGGCACAAGCTGGGCAAGGTGAACATTCTCGTTGAATTCCGCGCCATCGGTCCCGACGCGGAAACACCCGAGGACGTGTTCAAGGGCTGGGAGGGCAACCTTGTCATTTTTGACGAGGCCGACCAGATGCAGCCCGACGCGATCAGCCATGCCGTCGGCCGCGTTCTCGCGGGTCGCTATCCTGCTCCGCATCACCGGCCGACGCTGCCGAACGGCGAAGCCGAGCCGGCGGCCGGCGCGGTCCTCGGTGCGTTCAACCCGCCGTCGGTCGCGCACTGGATACATGAGCAATTCGTGGAGAAGCCCGTCGAGGGCTACAAGCTGTACCAGCAGCCAGGCGGTCGCTCGCCCTATGCGGAAAACCGGCTCCGGTCGCCGCTGTCGTATTACGAGGGCCTAGCCCGGACGTGGGCCAACGACCCCGATAAAATCAAGCGGTTCATTGACGGCGAATTCGGCGCCAGCCCCGAGGGTATGGCGATCACCCGCGAATTCCGGGCGTCGTTCATGGTCGCCTCGGAAACTTTCGCGCCGATCCCGCATTTGCCGCTTTATTTCGGTTTCGATGCTGGCGGCACGCCCGCGCTGTCTGTGCGGCAGGTTATGCCCGACGGCCAGCACCGCGGAATGTCGGTGCTGGCAGCGCCGCAGGGCGAATTCTGCGGGCCTGTGCGCTTCGCCGAAATGGTCAAGCAGCATATGGCGATCAGGTATCCGCAATGGCCGCGCCGCCTGATCCGGGCCTATGGCGATCCCTCCGCCGGGTATGGGGCTGACAAGCAGACCGGCGAAAAGACCTGGCTGCAAAAGGTCGGCGCGGAACTGGGGTTCTCGGTGCATCCGTCGAAATGCGGCAACGACCTCGACACCCGGCTTGAGGCGATCCGCTTCCCGATGCGGCAGAACATCGACGGCATGCCCGGATATCTGCTGGACCCCGATTGGTGCAAGCCGCTGATCTCGGCCTATAGCGGCAAGTATGTCGCCGACGAGGACGGCAAGCCGAAAAAGAATGCATCCAGCCACCCGGCCGATGCAGACCAGTATGCGGCGGTCGGCGCTTCCGACCTGGCAACCTTGCGCGGTCGGCAGAATGACCAGCGCACGGCGTGCGTTCCAGTGATGGCCCCCCATGACTTCACCGTCTGATCGTTGCCTTATCGTGTTCACGGATCACGCCGACCCGGAGCCGTCCGACGGCTTCGCCTGGCGCGCGCTGCACCGTGTGCTGTTGTGGACACTTAAGCCGGGGTTTCGGCATTGCTTCGCGGTCCTGCCTGATCCTGCGGGCCTGATCGTGCTGGACCCACGCTCTGACGGGTTGCGGGTTGTGCGCGCGGCGCATGCCTATCTCGATGATCTGCAATTCCTTGCCGACTGCGGCAAGCTGCGGATCGTGATAACCGAGCGGTGCGAGGATCGAGGAATGCGGTTCGGTTATCGGACCTGCGTCGGCTTTATCGAAAATCTCCTGCGTCTGCCGAGAAAACGACACGGCTGGCGTACACCGCATCGCCTATACGTCGATCTCCTACAGATGGGGATTTGCGATGGGCGGCAAGAGTCCGAAACCGCAGCAGGCTGACAACTCCGAACTGGAGCGACAGAAAGCCGAGGAGAAGGAAAAGAACGACGCCACGCTGCGCGCGCGTAAGCGCCGTGGTGCCGGTCTGTCGGCCTTCCGCTTCGGCAGTGAGGCCGGCATTGATCAGTCGGCGCTTGCACTCATGCGCTACGATCCGTCGGCCGGCGGTGGAAAAACCATCGGCTAACCCATGACCGGCGCTGACGACGACAGCAAGAATTTCCGCCGCCGCTACAAGGCGGCGCTTGAGGACGCGAGGCGATGGCACCCGCGTCTGAAAAAGGCGTATGAACTTCTGTTGCCGGCGCATTACCCCACGTTCAACGAGGGGCAAATTCCCGACAACGCGCAGGTCTATGACGCCGTCGGCGCTGACGCCGTCGAGCGCCGGGCGGGCGATCTGCACGACAAGCTGTTCCCGATGTTTGAGGAATGGGCAGATTTTGCCGGCGCGCAGGATACGCCGCCGATGAAAGCGCGGGCCAAGCTGTTGCGCGAGACGTTTCACGCGGCAATCGAAGGGTCCAACTTCCACACCGAAATTCAGACCTCGTTGCAGGAATGCGTTGTCTCGCTGGGCTGCGTACAGGTCTGCCGAGGGCCTACGCTCGACAAGCCGTTGCGTTTCGAGACGGTGCCGCTCGGTGAACTTTGCGGCGAGGACGGCCCCGACGGCTCGATTACCTCGACCTGGCGGACGCGCAAGGTGCAGGTCTGCTCGATGCAATGGCGCTGGCCTGGCATCAAGCTGACCGCGAAGCTGCAAGAGGACCTGCGCAAGGACCCGTACAAGCTGATCAGCGTGGTAGACGGTTTCGTTTACGATCAGTCCAAGCAGGACTGGGAACACCGGGTCTGCCTGGCCGATGATGAGGACGCCGCGCCGCTGCTGTTGCAGCGTCACCCAGTCAATCTGCGTCTGGCCTTCCGCATGGGCCGCTCGCTCGGTTCCTGCCTCGGCTTCGGTCCCGGCCTGCGCATCCTCCCGGATGCACTGACCGCGAACAAGGTCAAGGAACTCACGCTCAAGAACGCGAGCATTGCCGTTACCGGCATTTGGCAGGCCGACGACGACGGCGTGCTGAACCCGGCCAACATACAGCTTAAGCCGGGCGCAATCATCCCCAAGGCCGTCGGTTCGTCTGGCCTCCAGCCGCTCAAGCCGGCTGGCAGTTTCGACGTGTCGGCCATCGTCCTCAATGATCTGCACGCCCGCGTCGAGCAGGGTATTGCCGGCCCGCTGCCGCCTGAAAGCGCCAAGTCCTCGCGTCGGACTGCCGAGGAAGTGGCGACCGACGAGCGCCGTCATTCGCGCATCGACATGCCGAAAACCTTGCAGGTCAACTCGGAACTGCATGAGCCGCTGGTGCGCGCCGTGCTGTATGTCCTCGGTGATCCTGCAATGGCCGGCTCGCGGTATTTCGTGGAGCGCGAGTCCGTGCCGACCATCTGGCCGGTATCGCCAATGGTGCGCATGCGCAACCAGGCCAAGGCCCGCAGCATGCTTTCGGCATATGCGAACCTCGCCGCGATCAACCCGGAACTCGCTGCCAAGATTGTCGATGCTGACGGCTTCGGCCGTTGGTATCTCGATTGGGAAGGCTTCCCGGCTGAACTGATCCCAGAGCCGCAGCCCGAGCCGCCGCCGCCGTCGCCGCTGGAAGAAATTGCCGGCGCTGTTGCTGCTCCTGCCGCCAACGCTGCTGGCAAGGTGCTGGGCGAAGCCGCAGCCGAGAACGTAGTTGGGGCGATGCAGCCATGAGTGCCGCCGCCGACATTCCGCGCATTGCCGCCATGCTGTTCAGCAGCGGCCCCGGTGCCATTTACCTCGCTGATCTCCGCAAGCGCACGATTGAGCGCGAGCTGCCCCCCGGCGTCAGCGAGGCAGAGTTGCGTGACCTTGAGGGGCAGCGTCGCTTGGTGCGGATCATCGAGAACCAAATCAAGCAAGGCAACAACCCGCCGTCACCCCCGGAGGCATGAGCATGGACCCGAACACCAATCAGAACGATGACGCTGGCACTGGCGACGTGCCGGACCTGACCAGTTTCAATCCCGGCAGTGATGCTGCTGACAACGCGGGCGGTGCGCCCGATGCGGGCAAGCCGGCAGGCGACAAGCCCGCCGGCGACAAGCCGGTTGCCGGCGCTCGCACCTTCAAGGCTGCGGACGGTTCGGATATCGAGGTCCCGCTTGAACTGTGGGATGTAAACGCGAACGACGGCAAGGGCGGCGTGAACGTCGAGGCTGCGCTGAAACGCGGCGCGGACCTGCGCGGCAAGCTGGGATTGCTGGGCCAGGCTCCAAAGGGCCTCGTCCTCAATGTCGCCGACGGCCTCAAGGATCAGTTTACCGCTGACGACAAGCACCCGCTCGCGGTCGCCTTTGATAAAGGCATCAAGGAAAGCGGCGGCGTCATTACGCAGAAATTCGTTGACGACATGGTCAACGCCTTTGCGACGATGGAAGCCGGACGCGAAACGCCCGAGGCGAAAAAGCAGGCCGAAATGGCGGCCGACGTTGAACTGATCCGTGGCGAGAATACCAAGCTTGCGCAGGAACTCGGCGCGAATGCTCCGGTGCGGATCAAGGAACTGGATACCTGGCTCGGCGCAACCTTCGGCCATATTCCCGGCTTCGCCGAGGAAATCAAGATCACGCGCGCCTCGCGCGACGGGACCATGCTGCTTATGGCGGTCCGCGAGAAGCTGATGAACGCCAACGCGGCCGGCGGTGGTGGTGGCGGCAACGACATTCCCGAGCCGCTGACCGAGGACGATCTGAAAGCGATGCAAGCCGATCCCCGCTACTGGAAACAGAAAGACCCGACCTTCATGGCGAAAGTCACTGAAGGCTGGGAACGGCTCACCAAGAAATCCGCGTAACGAGTAAGCGGCGCTGCCCTCCGTGGCTGGACCGGCGCACAACGCTCTGAAAAGCCCGCCTGGCCGCAGCGTTATGCGGCCCGTGCGCAGCGGCTTTGCCGGCTGCGCCTCCGGGCTTTCTCTTTGGCAAGACCCCGGCAGTACCGCTCGCTGCTCGGCGCGATAGACGGGCGCAAGCATCAACTGTCTGCAAACCGGAGATAACCAAATGCAGCCGACTATCGAACAGTCCTTTGTCCGTCAGTTTGAGACTGACGTACACCAGGCGTATCAGCGTCTGGGCGCGAAGCTGCGCCCGACGGTGCGATCCAAGAACAAGGTTAAGGGTGCCTCGACCACTTTCCAGAAAGTCGGTAAGGGCACTGCCAGCACCAAGGCCCGTCACGGCAAAGTGCCGGTGATGAACGTCGATCATGGTTCGGTCGAGGTCCTTCTGCAGGACTACTATGCGGGCGAATGGCTCGACTCGCTGGACGAACTCAAGGTCGGCCACAACGAGCGCGACGTGATCGTGAATGCCGGCGCTTACGCGCTCGGCCGCAAGACCGACGATCTGATCATCCGTTCGCTGGACCAGTCGGCCAACTTTGCCGGTCTGGATACCGACGGCCTGACCAAGGCTAAAATCCTTACCGCGTATGAAATGCTCGGCAATGCCGACATTCCCGACGATGGCGAGCGTTATGCCGTCGTGGGCTGGCGTCAGTGGTCGCAGCTTCTGGAAATCCCGGAATTCGCCGACGCCGACTATATCGGCGACGACGATCTGCCGTGGAAGGGCGCGCAGGCCAAGCACTGGCTGGGCACGATGTGGATGGCGCATTCGGGCCTGACGCTGAACGGCACGGTTCGTAACTGTCACTGGTATCACAAGACCGCCGTGGGCCATGCCTCCGGCCTCGACGTGAAATCCGACATCACCTGGCACGGCGATCGTGCGGCGCACTTCATCAACAACATGATGAGTCAGGGCGCCGGTCTGATCGACGGTGCCGGCGTGGTGACGCTGCGCTGCAAGGAAGCCTAAGGGCTTCCTTGTTCCTCTCCGCTGCTCAATCTCGAAAGGAAACCTGAGCATGTTCGTTCGCAAGAACCTCGCGGTGCTGGCTTATGCCAACGGCTTTACGCTGTGGCACTACGCTACGCCGGACCTCGCCGCTGTGGTCGATACGCAGGGCTATTTCAACCAGGCCGCCGAGTGCCTGCGTCCGGGTGACTTCATCCTCGCCAACGTGGGCGTCGGTGTTGCCCCTGCGCAGGGCATTTTCGCCGTGGCGACCAATGCCGGCGGCGTCGTGGACGTGTCGGACCTGACCGCTGTCGGCGCTGCCGATACCGACTGACGAAACTGGGGCGGCTTCGGCCGCCCCAGTCCTCATCCCGTAACGCTTTCCGAGGATGCCATGAGCCGCCGCAAGCCTGCCCAGCCCGAACAGCAACAGACCCCGCAACCGCCCGAACAGCAGCAGGCCGCGTCGCTTTGCGCGCCGGAAGCCGAAACGGAACTGCCGCAGACCAAGCCGCGCATTCGTCGGTTCAAGACTGCCAAGCTGTCGTGGTTCTCGGCCTGCAATGCTTAGTCAGCTTGAGCAGGTCAACGCCGCGCTGCTCGATCTGGGCCTAGACCCAATCGACGACCTGAACGCGGACAATCCCGCATCCGAGGCAAAGGTTGCCCGTCGGCTCTATCCGATTGTCCGCAACGGCCTGCTGTCGGTTCATCGCTGGTCGTTCGCAACTGAAATCATTACGCCGACGCGGCTGCCGGTAAGCAACGAGATTGTCTACTACCAGTTTCCCAACGACTGCCTGCGCATCGTCGCCTTGCGCAATGGCAAGAGCAAGGTTCCGTATCGGCTCGAAAAGCCGCTCCGCATCCGTGCTGATACTGAGGCCGACGAGCTGGTGTTTATCAGCCGCGTTGACGAGGCATTGGTGCCGCCGTTTTTCGATAATCTCTGCATCACGGCGTTGTCGCACCGCTTCTGCCTCCCGTTGACCGAGAACGATACCCGCCGCCGTACCTTGGCCGGTGATCTGGAAAAGGAACTCGCGCGCGCCCGCCTGGCCGACAGCCAGCAGAACACGCCGGAGAAGCTTGACGATCAGGGCGAACTTATCGAGGTGCGCGCGTGACGCGCATCGCTACAAATGTATTCTCGCGCGGTGCGCTCGACCCCGACCTGTGGGTGCGCAACGATCTGGAGATTTACTACAAGGCCGCGCAGCGCATCGAGAACATGGCGAGCCTGCCACTCGGTGGCGTCTGCAACCGGCCTGGCCTGCGCACTGTAGCCGACCTCGGCCCCGACACGCTGGAACATCGTCTCCAGCCGTTCACGTTTGACGCAACGCTCGGGTCTACCCAAGCCTATTTGCATATCTTCATCGCCAACAAGGACCGCATTTTCCACGGTGACGAACAGGTCGCCGAGATTGATACCCCTTGGGGTGCGACCACTATCAAGGAATTGGATTTCGCGCAGGCGTTGGACACCATGATCTGCACGCATCGCAGCGTGCGGACCAAGCGGATTATCCGTCAGGGTAAACACGACGCTTGGAAGCTGGATGACGCGCCTTTCGAGAATATCCCCAACTTTGAATTCGGCCGTGTGTTCCCGCCGCTGTCCCTGTCGCTCACAAGCAATATCGGCAACCCGACTGCGACGGCCAGCGGCCCGTGGTTTGAGGCTGCCGACGTGGGCAGCACCATTCAGTCGGGCCTCGGTACGGCCTCGATTACGGCCTACCTGTCGCCGACGCAGGTCACGTTGTTTGCCTCGACCGGCTTTGCCGGCGTGAACTTCGGGCCTGGCAACTGGTCTTTCGACAAGTCCACTGCCGGCACCAAGAACGAGCCGGTATGGTCCGAGCGTCGCGGCTGGCCCGGCCTTGTCTGCCTGCATGACGGGCGCGGCTATTATGCCGCGTCAGCGTCGCGGCCCAGCACTCAGTGGGGGTCCAAGGTCGATGCATATTATAACTTTGCGACGACGGACAAGGCGCTCGATGACGAGGCGGTCGAGGCCACGCTGACCGAGCAGAACCCGACAATCCGCCGGCTGCAAAGTCTCGGCCCGTTGTTCTCGTTCACGTCGGCCGGCGTCTACTCGGTCAATTCCTTCCCGGTCACGCCCAAGGACTTTGCGCCGGCAAAGCAGACCTCCATTCCTTGCGCGCCTATCACGCCGCTGGAGGTCGAGAACGCGCCTGTATTCGTGCGTGCCAATGACGGAGACGCCGACAGCCAGCTTTATGAACTGGTTCTGTCGAGCGACGACACCAACGGCAACGCCAAGTATAAGGCAACCAATATCGCGCTGCATTCCGCTTCGATCATTCGGACGCCGGTCGTGCAGATTTCATACGCCTCCGGCACCGACAGCAACGCAGCCAATCAGCTATTCGTCGTGAACGGCGACGGCACGCTTGCCGTGTTCAATACGAGGCGTGACGAAAATATTGGTGCGTGGACGCTCTATACCACTGACGGGAAATTCCGCGGTGTCGCTGTTGTCGGCTCTAGGGTCTATGTCACGGTCGCTCGTTTCGGTCGCCTGTATCTTGAGCGTTTCGACAAGACTATGCGCTCCGATGCTTCCAAGACGCTGTTCGCCGATGCGCCTAAGACTGCATGGACCGGCCTTGAGTATCTGGCCGGCAAGGTGGTTGTTGCCTTTGGTGATGGCAAGCCGATGGGCCGCTACACCGTCGGCAACGATGGCGTTCTGAACCTCTCTCGTCCTGTCTCGGAACTGCACGTCGGCGTGCCTTTCACTTGGCGGCTTAAGCTGCTGGCCGATGAGGCGAAGGACTCGGAAGGGACGATGGTCGGTCGTCTTTATCGCGTCGTCAGCGTCAACGTGAAGGTGCGCGACACAGCCGAAATGTACATCAACGGCAGGCCCGTCAACTTCGCCAAGTTGCCGACAACCGACGCGCCGATCCCGACCTACACGGGACACATTGAGCAAACGCTGCTCGGCCGCACGCTCGGCGGCGATCCGAACGGCTGCGTTGAATTCTCGGGCATCAACTGTCTGCCCGCGCTTATCCAATCTGTTGTTCGTCACATTGCCGCATAGGAGTTGCTGTCATGGGTGCTAAGACTGTTCTGCCGCTTGTTGGTATCGCCGCTCTTGCGGTGATGACGGGCGGTTTCGGTCTGGCCGCTGCGCCTGCTGCCGCAGGCGCAGCCGGTGCCGGGGCCGCAGCGGGAGGCGTCGCCGCCGGGGAAGCCCTCGTTGGGGCTGGCGCGCTTGCCGCTGCGGAGGCCGGCGCTGTCGGTGCAACTGCCGCTGGAACGGCTGCCGCCACTGCTGGAACTGTCGCTGCGGCCGAGGGCGCGGCCACGGTCGGCAGCATGGCAGCGGCCGACGCGCTCGGCCAGGCGGCGGCTGTCGGCGCTACGCAGGCGTTCGGCTCCGGCGCTGCTACGGCTTCCACTAGCCTCTGGTCGCAATTCCTCGCCACTACCGGCCTGACCACGAAAGAGGCCATTGGCCTCGGTCTGTCCGGCACCGGCAGCGCCTTTAATGCTGTCAGTCAGTCGCGCCAGGCGTCCATGCTGGAAGCCTCTGCGGAGGCGGAGCAGTCCTACCGCGACCGCGCCGAATTGCTGGATGACATTGCGGGCGAGCAGGAACTTGCGCGCGGGCTGGCGGCGCAGAACGCGTTGTATGGCGCTGCCGGCGTTGAGGCCGGTTCCGGTTCGCCGCTCTCTGTCGCCTTGGCGACGCAGCGCCAGGCCGAGCAGGGTCAGCTTGCGACGGGTGCGCAGTATGACAATGCCAACGCCGTCGCGCTGCTTGAGCGTCGGTCTGTCCGCCGTTCGCGCCAAATGGCCCCGCTTAGTGGCCTGCTGCAATTCGGTGGTGACTTCGGCAAGACCTATCTCGGGCGGGTGTAATCATGGCGCTTCCTTTGTCCTATCGCGGCTCCAGCGTTCCGCGCCGGATCGGCTCGCCGTATGCGGCGCTCGGCAATCTTGGCAGCGTTGACAATGTCGGCAATGTCCTCGGCCAGCTTGCCGACGGGTTTATCCGTTCCGGCGCTGGTGAACGGGAGCAGCAGATTGTCGAGGTGGCGTCTGCCGAGGGCACCCGTGAGGGCCTGGCTGCGGCTGCTGCCGGCCGCGCGCCGAACATGCGGCGCGGGACCTCGGCTGGTGATGTGGCGTATTCTCGCGCGCTGGCGACCTCGTTCTTTGCGCGCGGTCAGATTGCGATTGACGATGCTGTTGCCGGCGCTGCGCAGAAACACTCGAAAAACCTTGACGGATACAACGATGCGGTTTCGCAGCTTCGGCCGCAGATACTTGCCAGCGTGCCGCCCGAGGTCCGGCCGGATTTCGAGTTGTACGCCGACAAGCAGATTTCCGATTTCCGTCTGCGGGTCGCCTCTGCGGTCAAGCAGGACGCCGAGGGCAAGGCGAACGCCGTCCACCTTGAGACATTCTCCCGAGCCAATGACCGCGCCGCCGCTGCGTGGCGCTCTGGCAATGTCAAGGAAGCCGAACAGCAAGACCTCGCTGCCCGCTCTGCTATCGAGAACCGTTCTGACCTGACGCCCCAGCAGAAAACCAAGGCGTTCCTCGATCTGGAAACCGATGGCCGCAAGCAATTCCTGCTGGGCGGTTTCGACCGCGCCAAGTCGCGCGGCCTCGATGCTGCCGAGCAGTATATCAAGGTTGTCCGCGACAACCCGGCCGTCGAGCCTGGCCTGCGCAACAGCGTCTCCGATTGGATGACTGCCCATCTGTCCGACCTGCGACGCGAACAGCGCGAGACGGAACACGACAACAAGGTGAAGGCCGACGACGCCCGGCAGCGGTGGCTCAGTGATTTCACCCTCAACTTTGACTCCGGTAAGGTGCGCGAAAGCGAAATCGAGACGGCCTATCAAAACGGCCTGCTCAAGCCGAACGAGCGCACGGAATTCCGTCAAAAGCTGACCAAGCGCGAGGGCGATTTTGGCCGTGTCGAGGCGGCCCTTGCCGGCGGGCGCGCGCTCGACCCCAAGGAAGGCGACGACCGCCGCGCCGTGGATGCGCATTACAAGCGCCGCACCGCACTGTGGGGTGAACTTGACGAGGGCAAGCGCGCGAGCGCGGAACTGGATTATGTCGGCAAGGTCGGCGTCGTGCCGGAAACCTTGCACTCCCGGCTGCGTACTGATCTGCGGCAGACTGATCCAGCGCGTATTGCGTCTGCTGCATCCTTCATGGATCGGCTGTTTGCCATCAACCCGGCTTTCCGAACCGATTTCAGCGACAACGAGCAGCATGTTGCGGACGCGACCGCCGTCCGCATGCGGCTGGGCGAAGCGCCGCAGCAGGCCGCACAAGCAGCCCTTGCCGCCATGTCTGTCAGCCCGAGCGACCGCAAGGCCCGTCAGGACGTGTTCAAGGAAGAAAAGCCCGAGGTCGCCCGGAAGTGGATCAAGGGCAAGACCACGGGCGGGCTGTTCTCGCCGCTGCCTGGCAATGTCGAGGACGCCCTAGTCGGCGATTTCACGGCTGCCTATGAGCAGGAATTCATGGCGCAGGGCAACGCAGACGTTGCCAAGGAACTTGCATGGAAGCGGGTCAAGTCGGTATGGGCAGAAACGAGCGCCGACGGTAGCGGCAAGCGGTGGATGCGCTATGCCCCTGAGGCGGTTTACGCCAACGGGCAGGACCCCGGCTGGATCGGCGAGCAGTTGCACGCCGATCTTGCGCGGGTCTCGATGTTTGACGGCGACGCCAAGGGCCGCGTCCGGCTGGAGCCGGAGCCGATGGCTGCCTATCAGGCGACGCAGTCTGGTCGGCCGCAGCCGTTCTACCGCGTCATGCTGAAAGGCGCGGACAACGCCTGGCGGCCGATGCTGGACGATAAGGGCGAGTATCTGCGCTGGCGGCCCGACTGGGAAAGCAGCCCGGCGCGTGGCCGCCTGAAATCCGCTGCGGCCAAGACGCTCGGCGCGAGCAGCGCCAACAAGCGCGATGCCGTCGAGAACATGGACGCGCTTGCAGCGCGCAACCGTGCTGTTGCACCAAACCAGCAGGACTAACCCATGCCTTTCCTGAACGATCTGCCGGCCGATCAGCAGCCGGTCATTGCAGCCACACCTTTTCGCATGCCCGAGCAGCGCGAGCCGGACCTTGGGTTCGGCGACGTGATCGGCGCGGCTTTCCGGCAGGACAACTTTATCGGCTCGGCTGTCGCTGCTGCCGGTCGGCCCGGCGTCGCCGCGCCCCTCAATCCCGAATTCGACGCGCTGCCGATGCTGGAGGACAAGTATCTCCGCCACGCAGCCGTGTTCGCCGAGGCCAACAGTCCCGATGATGTCGCCGCGCTCAAGCGGCGTATCGACGCCGAGGACGAGGACCGCCGCCTGATCTCGTCGGCCGGTGTCTCCGGCATCGCGGCGTCGCTTGCAGCCGGCGCACTCGACCCGATCAACTTTATTCCAGTCGGCGGACAGATTTACCGCAGTGGTCGTCTCGGCATGTCGGCCGCCAGGTCGGCGCTCTCGCTCGGAACTGCCGGTGCTGTCGGTGCCGCTGTCAGCGAAACGGCCCTGCATGCGACGCAGCTTACCCGCACCCCGGAGGAAAGCGCCGAAACCGTCGCGCTGTCCGCTGTTCTGCTCGGTACGCTGGGCGGCGTCGCGCCGCTTGCCATGTCGTCGCTGTCCCGCGCTCGCGGTCATGCGCCGGCCAGCCTGACGCAGGCCGTCGAGATTGCCGAGCGTGAGGCCGCCCGCGATCTTTCGCCGATGCCGGCCGGCACGCCGGACCCGCTAGTCGAAACGCACGGCGTGCGCATTTCTGCTGCCGACGCCGAGGCAAGCATTGCGGCCGAGCGTGCGGCGCTCAAGGCTGCCTATGACGAGGTGAAGGCGCGGCCCGATGGTCCCGCCGATGACCCGCTTGTGCTGATCCAGCCCAAGGATATCGAGGGCACGATTATCTCTCGCGGCGGTTTCGACAAGCACGGCGCGGCGGAGGTCACAGGCTCCGGCTGGGGCCTGGTCAAATTCATCTGGCGGCATGGCGAGAAATCCAACAAGGCCAAGCAGGTCGCAGAGGCCGACGTGCTTGGCTTCCCGAACATCATTCGTGAATACGAGCCGAGCGTGCGCGGTGACACCCGCGAGTGGGTCGTGCAGCGCGCCGATGGCGAGCGGGTCGTCTATGCGGATCGGAAATTCGTGGAGGATGGGCAGCGCCGGACGGTGACTATTCACGTCCTCGAAAAGCCGGATAGCAAGGCGCTGTCGCCCAAGCTGGACACCGGCCCCGCTGGTTCTCCCGGCCGAACTGTTCAAGGCCCGGACGGGGATACCTCTGCGGCGTCTTTTGCTCAACAGCCGCAGCGCCAGCAGGGGCCGGCAGAACCTAATATAGGCGCTCCGCCGGCCGGGAACAAGGCCGGTTCTGGCAGCCTGTCCGCCGCTGATCCCCGCGAAAACGTGTTGCATGAGCGGCTGAAATCCGCCCTAGGCGTGGAAAAGGCCGTTGCCTTTCAGTCGCCTATGATGCGCCTGGCTACCTCTGCCTCGGTTAAGGCCCGCCAGGTCCTCCAACTGGTGGCCGAAACGCCGTTCTATTACGACAAGAACGCGCTCGGCATAGCCTCGCCGATCTCGGCCGAAACGCGGGTCAAGTTGCGCCAGGCTCCGTTGGCTGCCGCGCTGGCCGATCTGGACAACGCCTGGCTCAAGCATCGCGGTATCGAGGGTGGCCGGCGACGGCGCGAAATCGCCGACATGATCCACGCGCCCGAGCAGGGTCAGCTCACCCGCAAGGCGTTCCTTGAGGAAGTCGGCCGCGCCATGCGGCGCGGTGACGATCACCAAATCCCAGAGGTTGCCGCCGCTGCCCGCAGCCTGCGCAAGCAGATTTTCGACCCGCTCAAGAATGACGCGATCCGCGAGGGCCTGCTGCCGGAGGACGTGTCTGTCGATACGGCGGTCAGCTACCTTAGCCGCGTGTACGATATCGAGCGCCTTAAGGCCCGTAAGCCCGATTTCGTGCGCGTCGTCGGCGGCTGGCTGGAGCGCGAGCAGGCAGACAAGTCGGCGCTGCAATCCCAACTCAAGACGCTGGACGCCGAGCGCGACGACCTTGTGCTGCTGCTGGACCGCACCGAGGCCAAGATTGCCCGCCGTGAAAGCGCGCTCGGCCGCGTGACCGCCAAGGCCGAGGAGGCCGGCCGCGCCCTCAAGTCGAATGTCGAGCGTCTTTTCGATCTGGCCGACCGCCGCGACGCAGCGGTGAAGCCCGCGGCGCGCGAAACTCCGCGTTACTCAGCCGCTGTCGGCGAAGCCGAGGCGCAGCGTTTCGCGGCAACCGATGCCGGCAAGGCTGCCGCATCTGCCGATCTGGAAAGCCGCCGTCTGCGCATCCGTGCCAATGAGGCGTCCTATCAGAACCGCCGGCTGTCCGAGCGGACGCAGGCTTTGCATGATCGGTTGAACGGTATCACGCATGACGCCGAGGCATTGCGCCTGTTGCGCGACGATGTTGCCGCGCGCCTGACCGACAATGGCAAGGCTATGGACGGCATTGTCGAGAAGTGGCCCGGCAAGTCCGACACACCCGAGGCCATCCTTAAGGCCGACACGGGCCGCGAGCGCATGGAACTCGATGACGTGGCCGAGCAGATTTACGACCACATTCTGCGCGCGCCTGGCGGCCGGGCGCCCTATGAGGCTGTGCCTGTTGTTGCCCGCGTCGGTGATCCGTCGGCGCGCGGTCCCATGAAGGCGCGAACCTTCAATATCCCGGACGCGCTGATCGAGGACTTTCTTGTCAGCGACGTTGACGTGATTGCCCGCCACTATACCCGCACGATGGCCCCGGACGTTGAACTCAAGCGCGCCCTCGGCAGCATCGACGGCGTGGAATGGCTGGGCAGTATCCGCGACGACTACAACCAGATGATCCGCGACGCCGGCAGCGAGAAAGAGCGCGCGGCGCTGGAAAAGCAATCGGCGCGCGCGGTGCGTGACGCCGAGGCGCTTATACAGCGTTTGCGCGGAACATACGCTGCGCCTGCCGATCCCGACCACTGGGCTGTTCGGACTTCGCGCATTGTGCGCGATTGGAACTATCTGCGCATGCTCGGCATGATGGCGACCAGCGCAATCCCGGACATGGCGCGGCCGGTGATGGTCTACGGCGTGCAGCGCGTGTTGGGCGATGGCCTGGCCCCGCTGCTCAAGGACCCCGCCGCGTTCAAGCTGCTGGGCAACGAGGCGAAGCTTGCCGGCGTTGCGCTGGACATGGTTCTCGACAGCCGCGCTTTGAGCCTGGCTGACATAGGCGACGACTACGGCCGCCTGTCGAAATTCGAGCGCGGTCTGAAAGCGATGGCAGACAGCTTTGGCGCTGTCACGCTCATGGCTCCGTGGAATGCGGCCATGAAACAGTTTGCCGGCGCTGTCGCCAGTCAGGCGTTCATTGACGGCATCCGGGCTGTGGAGAAAGGCGCGGCCGATGCGGCGATGATCGAGCGTCTGGCGATGGCCGGTATTGACGAGGGCCGCGCCCGCATGATCGGCCGCCAACTCGCCAAGCATGCAGAGGACCGCTCCGGGCTGGTGTTGCCGAATACCGAACGCTGGACCGACGCGGCAGCGGTCGAGGGCTTCCGCGCTGCCATCGCCAAGGATGTTGACCGGGTGATTGTCTCGCCAGGTATCGGCGACAAGCCGCTGTGGATGTCTACCGAACTCGGCAAGCTGCTCGGCCA
The DNA here is from genome assembly GCF_058806975.1 of Ferrovibrio sp. GW821-FHT12E11. Taxonomy (NCBI): domain Bacteria; kingdom Pseudomonadati; phylum Pseudomonadota; class Alphaproteobacteria; order Rhodospirillales; family Rhodospirillaceae; genus Ferrovibrio; species Ferrovibrio sp. GW821-FHT12E11. The sequence continues at coordinate 147,674 of NZ_JBXAQG010000001.1, read as the reverse complement.
ATTCAAGTCCTTTGCCTTCGCCTCGTCGCAGCGCGTTGCCGTGGCCGGGTTGCAGCAGCGTGACGCCGCCGCTCTTAACGGCGTCCTGCTTATGACGGGTCTCGGCATGCTCACCTATGGCGTGCAGGGCACGCTTGCCGGGCGTGAACTGAGTGACGATCCCCGTATCTGGATTTCTGAGGGTATCGACAAGGCCGGCTGGACCGGCTGGCTGTACGACGTGAACAACATAATTGAGAAAACGACACGGGGCCGCATCGGCGTTCATGCCATTACAGGCGGGCCGCCGATCTCCCGTTATGCCAGCCGCAACGTGATCGGGGCGCTTCTCGGTCCTAGCGCCGGAACCGTCTCTGACGTGGTGCAGGTCTTGGGTGGCGCGGCTGCGCGAGAATGGACCGAGGACGAGACGCGAGCCGTGCGACGCCTGCTGCCCTACCAGAACCTGTTTTACCTGCGCCGGCTGATTGACGGCGCGGAGGCCAATATCAACGACGCCTTTGGGGTGCCGGCGAAATGACCTCAGAGAACCCGGTTGCGGCGATCCCGCCGCGCATCCAGCTTCTGGGCGACGGCGTCAAAAAGGAATTCGATTTCCCGTTCGCCTGGCTGGACGCGGCGCATGTCAAGGTTTGGGTCGGCAATCTGGCGTCCCCTGAAATCGTGGTCGAGGGCAGCGGCGCGGCCGGCTCCGGCAAGGTGCGGTTCGCGGAAGCGCCGGCCCTCAATGCGCGGGTTACGATTGCCCGCATGATGGAATTCGAGCGTAACGCCGCCCAGCAGGACCGCGTTGTCGAGGGCGATCTGAACGCCCTGACGATGATGGTTCAAGAGGTCGCCGACGCTGCCAGCCGTGCGGTGTCGTCGCCGCCGTATGACGACCCCACTGCGCCTATGACGATCCCTGCCGCCGAGCAGCGCGCCGGTCGCGTGCTGGCCTTTGACGCGCAGGGCAAGGCCATCCCGAGCGATCTCACGCTCGATGAGTTGCAGGCCGGCTCGCAAGCGCCAGGCCCGCAGGGTCCGCCCGGCCAGGTCGGCGCGCAGGGCGTGCAGGGTCCGCAGGGCGCGCAGGGCATCCAAGGTCCGCAGGGCCAGCAGGGCGTTGCCGGCCCGCTGGGGCCGCCAGGCCCGCAGGGGCAGCCTGGCCCGCAGGGTCAGCAGGGCTTGCAGGGTCCGCAGGGCCAGCAGGGCGCGCAAGGCCCGCAGGGACCGGAAGGCGTTGCCGGTCAGTCTTTCGTGCCCGACGCAGTCGGCACGCTCGCCGCTCGTGCGGCACACGATGCAGAGCCGGCCGGCTTCGCCTATCTGGCGGCCGATGCCGGCCTGCTGTTTTTCAAGCTGTCGGCCACTGCTGCCGACTGGTCCGACGGCGTCTATTTCGGTCGCGGCGAACAGGGTCCGCAGGGCATTCAGGGTCCGGTGGGTATCCAAGGCCCGCAGGGCGTGCAGGGGCCGCAAGGCGTGGACGGGCCGCAGGGTGTGCAGGGCGTCCGTGGCCTGACCTGGCGCGGCGCGTGGGCGGGCGCGACGGCCTATGTCGTTGACGACGCCGTGCAGCACAACGGGCATTCCTATATCGCGGTCGCTCCGAGCGTCGGTGTCGCGCCGCCTGGCGACGGTTCCAAGTGGCATGTACTGGCCGCCAAGGGCGACCAAGGCCCGCAGGGGCCGGTTGGTGCGCAGGGCGTGCAGGGCCTCAAGGGCGATCAGGGCGACCAAGGCCCGCAGGGCGTTCAAGGCCCCGTCGGTGCGACTGGTGTAGGCGTGCCGGCCGGTGGCGTTGCCGGCCAGGTCCTCGCCAAGTCCGGTCCCGCCGACGGCGCGACGGAGTGGCAGGCTCCGCCTTGGGTCGCCAAGGCTGGCGACACGATGACGGGCGCGTTGAACGTTCCCTCGGTTAAGACCGCTGGCACGACCGCGCTGGCGACCGGCGTCAAGCTGGCCGACAACACCGACGTTGGTTACGCGATCCTGCACACCACGCGGACGACGGTGCAGGAAGATGCGATTATCGCCAACTGCGCCGGCATCATCCCGACCGGCAACTGCTTTTCCAATCCGAACTGGGCGATGCCCGACGCCAACTGGTGGACGTGGGGGTTGGCGATCACGCGCGGCAACCCGCAAGGCTGGGATTTCGTCGGCGGCGTGCAGACCCGCAACGATCCGGTGCCGACGGTCAATTCCAAGATTTTCGGCGCGTATGCGCTGCATCATGTCGAGGTTGGTTTCGACGTGCAGCGGCGCAATGGCAACAACTGCAATTGCGGCCCGACGAACTGCTATTCCAACTGCAACTGTCAATGCAACTGCGCGTGTGACTGCAACTGCGGCGGGTCGAGCATGTGCTGCTGGCTGGAGGGAACGCAGGTCACTATGGCCGATGGCACGCTGCGGGGTATCGAGCATGTCCGCGTCGGCGACAAAGTGCTTGGCGCGTTCGGCGAGGTCAACGAGGTTCTGGCGCTCATGCCGACCACTGTTGGCAACCGTGCGCTGTGGCAAATCAACGACGCCCTGCCGACCACGTCTGACCACCCGCTGCTGGGGCCTGGCAACCGCTGGCACGCGGTCGAACCGGGCGAACTCGGTCAGGGCATGGGCGCAGTGCATGATGTGATCGAGGCCGGCGGGTTCGGCGATCCGATCACCGGCCAGGTGGTGCGTGACTACGCCATGCAGGACTGCGGTATCGACAAGCTGTCGGTCGGCTCGACGTTGTGGCGCGATGGCGAATTCGTGCGCGTTGACCGGCTGGACCCGATCTGGCTGCCGCCGCTGACGCCGCTCTACAACCTCGCTGTCAGCGGCAGCCATACCGTTCGCGTCAACGGTTATGTGGCCTCGGCCTGGCCGCGCGGCGATTTCGACTATGCGACGTGGACGCCCAAGGTGTGACATGCCCGGCCGCTATCTCTTTCCCATCCTCACAATCCCGTATGTGGTCGATATCTATGTCAGCGATCAGCAGGCCACTATTCGCCTGCTGGAGAAGGCGACCGGAGAAATCCCGCCCGTCTGGATACTGAACGACGTTTCGGCGGCTGACATGCTTGCCGTGCATGCGCCGCCGAATGTCGTCACCCGCGCCACGCCGCATGGTCACTGGTTCCGCGCTTCGGCGACGAACCGCGCAATGGTTGGCGACCTCGCGCCGGGCACACTGCTACGCGAAGTCGAGCAGATGGGCTTCAAGATTGATCCCGTCGCGCTCGGCTCGGGCGCGTGGTCTGATCGTGGCGTCTGGTTGTTCAATATGACATGGGCCGGCGGCCGGCTGCGCGCGCCGTTCAATCGCACCCTGCATACCGTCTACACCAAGGCGGTCGCCGAAATGGTCTATCGCGACCGGCAGGAATTCGGCCCGATGGTCATTGCTGTACCGTTTATGGAATACGGTTTCGACAAGTCCACGATCTACCTCAAGTACAACGCCGCGCAGGGCCTGTTGCACAATCTCGGCCCCGAGGCGCTGGTGATCGACAACCCCGGCTGCATCGAGGCGGGGCCTGGCGCGGACTGCGGCGAGCATTGCGGCGTGCCGGACTGCTGGCCGACGATCACAGTCACCGGCCCGGAAACCCTCGCGGCCGGCGCGACCGGCGAATACACAATCGAGGTCCGCCAGCCTGGCGAGGCTGGCGCGCTCGTCGCCGATGCGCAGCCGTGGGTCTATCTCGAAACTACGGGCGGTTATCTGCCCATCAATCGCGTGCAGGCCGTCGGCGGCCTGGCGTCCTTCCGTCTGAGTGCCCTCGGCCTTCTCCCCGGCGAGGCGATCAAACTCAAGGCCGGCTGGCGGCACTACAGCGGCGTTATCGAAAAAACAATTCCCATCGGAGCGGCAGCCTAATGGACTATCGACTGACTCTGGCGCGTGCTGACGGTTCCCGTCGCGTCGCCGTCTATCAACCCCACACCTCCAATCTGTTCTGGGCCGACACGAACGAGCCGGTAGACCTCGACCTTGTCGGGGCGAACGGCATGGCAGGCCGCGAATGGGACGTTGCATTCCCTGTCAGCCCCGACACGCCGGCAGGCAAAGCGCACGACGTGCGTTTGCTGAAAATCCAGATGGGCCTCAAGTGCAACTATTCCTGCCAGTATTGCAGCCAGGCGCACCAGCCGCACGATACGCAGGGTGATTTCGATGATGTCGAAACCTTCCTCGCCAACATGAACAACTGGCTGGAAGGCTCGCCGAAACAGATTGAATTCTGGGGTGGCGAACCTTTCGTCTACTGGAAGATTTTCAAGCCGCTGGCCGAGGCGTTGCGCGTCCGTTTCCCGAATGCGCATCTGAATGTCGTTACCAACGGCTCGCTGATCGACGCCGACAAAATCGAATGGCTCGACCGCCTCAACTTCGGCGTTGCCGTCAGCCACGACGGACCTGCCATGAAGTACCGCGGCCCCGACCCGTTCAACGATCCCGACAAGGCGGAGCAGCTTCGCGCGCTGTATGCGCGCCTGCGGCCCAAGGGCATGATCGGGTTTAACGCCGTTCTGCATCGCCGCAATACCTCTCTCGGCGAAATCCGCAAGTATATCGCCGACAAGCTTATGGTGCCTGCGGACACGCTGCCGCTGAACACCGAGGAAATCATGCTGCCGTATGACGACAGCGGCATGCGGCTCTCGCTGCGCAACGAGCGCGAGGCGCGCAGCTACATGGACACCGTGTTCTGGGAAACCGTGAAAGGTGGGGCGCCGGCTCTTGGCTGCACCACGATCCGCGAAAAGCTGCTCGGCTTTTTCCGTTCGCTCGGCGAGCGCCGGCCAGCGTCCGCGCTTGGCCAGAAATGCGGCATGGATGATCCCAAGAAACTCGCGGTCGATCTGAAGGGCTTCGCGCTGACCTGCCAGAACATGAGCAGCGACACCAAGCACCGGATCGGCCATGTGGATCAATTCGACGCCATCAGCCTCGATACGGCTTATCACTGGTCGGTGCGCGAGGAATGCCGCAACTGCCCGGTCCTGCAACTCTGTCAGGGCGCATGCCTGTTCCTTGAGGGCGATATCTGGAAGCAGGCTTGCGACAACTCTTACTGGCACAACCTCGCCGTCCTTGCGGCGGCCCTCTACTGGATCACGCGCTATCTGCTGGTCGAAATCGAGGGGCCGGCGCGGCGCGGTGGTCAGGTCGAGCGCATCGCGGTTATCACGCCGCCCGAAGTGGTGGCGGCGTGACATGCAGGGGGAAGTCAAGGACATGATCGAGAATGCGGCTGCCAAAACGCAGATGGCAACCGGCGTTGTGCTGGGGCTTACCCCGCCGGTTGCTTCGCTGCTGGATACAGTCAGCACCATTGCCGGCGTCGTTACCGTCGTCTGCGGTGCCATCATCGGTCTGCATGGCGTCTATCGCCTGATCCGCCCGAGCAAGAGGCGGTCGGCCCGTGAAAAAGCCTAGCCCCAAAGTGCTTACGCTGGTCGCCGCTGGCGCATCGGCGCTGCTGATTGCCTCGCAATTCATCGGCGAGCAAGAGGGCAATTCCCTCGTTGCGTATCAGGATGGCGCAAAAGTCTGGACGATCTGCGGCGGCCACACCAAGGGCGTCCGGCCTGGCATGACTGCGACCACCGAGGAATGTCACGCCTATTTCAAGACAGACCTCGGCCGCGCTTTCGCCGAGGTTGACCGGCTGGTGACGGTTCCCATGTCTGAGCCGCAGCGCGCCGCCGTGGCATCGTTCTGTGCGTTCAATATCGGTTCGACCAAATGCGCCACCTCGACGTTCCTGCGTAAGCTGAATGCCGGCGACAAGTCGGGCGCGTGCCGCGAAATTCTCAAGTGGACCTATGTCGGCGGGCAGAACTGCGCGGCTCCGGGCAACACGTCCTGCCGTGGCATCGTCGGCCGGCGGCAACAGGAGTATCAGCTATGCATGCTCTGATCCGCGCGGCGCTGCCTTATGCACTGACGGCGCTGCTCGTCGGTGTCGGGGTCTACAAGGTCACGGCCTGGCGCTACAGCGCCGAGATTGCCGGCATGAAGGCGTCGGCGGCCGAGGCGACTACCAAGGCGGTAAAGGCTGCGCTGGCGGCCACGGTCGCCGAGCAGGGCCGCATCGCTGAAATCGACCACGCCAAGAGCAAGGAACTGGACAATGCCAATCAGGAAATCGACCGCCTGCGCGCTGCTGTCGCTGACGGCTCTCGCCGCCTGCGCCTCGCAACAAAGCCTGCCGCCGTCGCCTGTGTGCCCGGAGAAGCCGAGCGCGCCGGCCTGGCTCCTGTCGCCGCAGCCCAGCTTACAGCCGACGCTGAACAGGCTTATTTCGATCTCCGGGCCGGGATAGAGCGCCGCGAGGTGATGCTGTCTGCCTGCCAAGATATGCTGCGCGGCCTGACCAGGCCCGCCGAATAGCCAAGAGGCGGCCGCTTGCGCGACCGCCTCAAGGTTAACCCAACCCCGGCCTAAGCCGGCGGAGGAAGGGCCGGATAGATGATTCGGCCTGGCCCGGTCAACGGGCGGCCCGGCTAATCTTTCTCCCCAGCCCCGAACCCCCAGACCGCCTTAAACGGCAACCGCTCTTGCACGATGCCGTCAGGCAGCACGGCATAGGCAGTGACGTCTTTCTGCTTGCAGGATCGGCAGCGCATGCGCCGTGCGACCTCGGCTGGGTTGGTGTGGCCGGGATAGGTCTTAAGCATGTCGCGGGCCTGCACCGTGGCGCTGACGCCGCAGCGGCAGCGGAACCCGATCTCCGCGCCGATCCGTCGATATGCTTGAAGGGTGAAAAGGTGGATGGGCATGCGGCAGAGATTCCATGTTCCGTAATTGTTCGCAAGCGGAATCTCCGTTTACTCAGTCGAATGAACGACCCCTGTGGATTGCGTTTTCTAAGTTATTGATTTGTGTGAAGAACTTACGCCCCTGCATAAAAGATGTGGATTACGGGGCTTTTGGACACCTTGTGCGATCAGAATCACACGCAGATGGATTATATTGCTGAGGCCATCAACCAGTAGGTAACACCTCGGCTCATTGGTAGCGCTGCCACTGAGCGACCGGACCTGGCCGCCGGGGGGAATATGGACTGATCGGGGCAGCGGAGGGCAAACCGCTAAACCGAAATCACGGGTGGCAAAAGAAAGGAGACGGCTAAGTTGAGTATCTACCAGAAAGTTGCCTTGGCAGTTGCCTTGGCGCAGTTGGTTGTCGCGGTCGCGGCACTGCTGATCTGAGCGTAGCTTAGGCGGGGGAAGGCCGGGTCCAGGCCCGGCCGACCTCTCCAAAAAGGAAGACCCCCCAGCAGGGCAATGCTGAGGGGTCTATATGGAGTTCTTGAAATTCTACTCTCTCCAATTTCGGAGACAGCTTTAGTCGTATCTACCGGGGGTCAATTTAGTAGCACTATCCCGGAATAGCAATACACCCGACTACATGGTGGGGCTGCATGGAACGCATAGGGACCGCCTGACACAGTCGGCCCGCGTCCAACTCGGGGCTAAAACCAGATAGGATTTGTGGGTAGTGAAGTTGGACAGGTCATTGAAAACATTAGGGTTCGTTCTGTTTTCAAGACCGCTGCCTTAAACCACTCGGCCACCTGTCCGGCGGGCCGGTCATACGGCTGGGCGGCGGGCTCGTCAACCCGGAGCGACGGGGTGGGTGGAGATAGCCGGCCCGGTCCGGGCCAGCCGATCCCGGCGGGTTCAGGCGTCCTGACGAACCAGCCGCAGCAGGTCGAAATGTCTCGCCGCACCGATCTTGCGATACAGCGAGCGGCGCTGAACCTTCAGCGTGTTGACGCTGACGTCAAAGCGCGTGGCGATGTCTTTCAGCTGTCCGCCAATAATCAGGGCCTCGGCCAGACGCAATTCTGCCCTGGTCAGATTGTAGCCGGCGAGTGCGGCCTGGGCGGAGGCCACCGGTCGCACCATGGGGTCGGTGATTTCGATTGCGGCGGCGATCTGGTTGCCCTCGAAATGCGCATCGCGGCCGGTCACCGGAAAAATCCAGAGGCTGTATGGCAGGTTACCGTTTTGGCGCCGTATGGTCATGGTGCTGCTGGCGGGTAGGGCGCGCGGATCGCTGGCCATCGTGGTCTCGCTCTGGCAACTGCGGGCAATCAGTTGCCTCAGGCGTTGATCGTCTGCGTGATCGGGCACCAGAAGGCGGTTATGTGCACTGCTCAGGCCGTCGTTGAGGGCGAGGATGCGCTCGGCTTCGCGGTTCATGGATACGATGCGGCCATGCTGATCGACACAGATCAGGCCTTTGCCTTTGGCGTCGAGGTATTGCTGGCTGACATCTTCGTGGCGTCCCATGCCGATCAGATGCTCGCGGATACGATAGGCCAGTGCCAGATGCGGCAGCAGTCCCTGCATCGCATCGATCTCTGCCGTTTCGAAGGCGCCGACGCGTCGGGACCGATGCACGGCGATATAGGCTGCGGTTCCCGCGCTGACCTTGAACACTGAGCCAAGCAGATAGCGGATGTCGTAGTCGGCGAGATAGTCGTTACAGAATTCGCTCTTCTCGAATTCGCTGGCAGCAATCATGCGATTGCAGCTCAGGGCCCGCCCGATATTTTCGCGCCTGAACAGGATCGGCCGCAGCGGGCTGACCCGGCTGAAATGTGAGGTATAGCGGTCGTACCAACTGCGATCAAAGGCGCGACTGGTGTGTTGCACAACCGGTTTGCCAGTCTTGGCGTTGACCGTGGCCAGCGAGCAGTTCACGCCGTCGAAGGTGGCGTTCAGAATGCGCAGGAAATCGGCCCAGTGCCCGTATTCGATCGCGCCTGAATATAGGTGAGCCAGCAGGCGCGACTGCTCATCCGTTGAGATATGCCCCATAACCAGAACTCCGTCCAACGCTCAGCGAACAGAGTCCTGATCGATCTGCATGTTCGCGATTGATGACGCTGCCTGATCCCGACGCAGGCCGCATTGTGCATGCGGCTTTATTCCCCATCGGCGCATGCTGGCGGCTGTATAGTCGGATTGGGTTACGCGACCAAGGCTTTTCACGCCCTGCACATGTAACAGTTATTTCAGCGGCGCGATCCCGCTGCATAATCTGGAATCGTTCAAAGGATTATGGCGATTCCAGATGGATTGTATGGGTGCAATGTGCGCCAGAATGCGTAGCTGATCGCGATCAGCCCTTCGTTGCGACGGCACTGTCGTTTTGGCCGATCAGCTTTTCCAGGCGTTCGACAGCCATGCGCTGGGCCGAAATCTTGAGCGTTAGTTCCGCGATGGTTTTGCGCTCGGCAATGGATTGCTGCTCAAGGTCAGTAATTCTGCGGCCACGACGCTGCAATTCTGCGGCATTCCAGCCATAGGCGAGATTGTGGCGTTTATGCGCGGCCAGAACCTGCAGCAGCACGAAAGCAATGCCGGGAATGCCGATCAGGCAGAAGGAAACAATCAGGATAAAGGTCATCATGACGCGGCTCCGGCCCTGTGCTGAACGCGGACCTCATCAATAGGCGGCGGATGCAGGTTTTGGCAATACTGCATCGGTCGAAGGCCGGGACTTCGCTGCAAATCGGGAATTTTGATTGGATTTGGCGCGAAAAATAGCAACCGTAAATAGTATAAAGCCGGATCGCGCTATGGCTTCAGTGCGGGCCGGGCAGCACCAGGGCAACCGGTTTCTGTGGCAGAGTGGTGCGAGACACCACCGTGCTCGGACCGGCATTGAGCTTGATCTCATGGGTGGCGCGCAGCCGGGCCAGGAAGCGCTCAAGGGTGCTCTCGCTGAAGTAATGCATCGGGATCACCAGCGGTGCGGCGAGCTGGGTGATGACTTCCTGCATATCGAAAATGTTGAGCGTCAGGCCGCCATCGACGGGTACGAAAACCACATCGATACGGCCCAGATCGGACAGATGGCCCGGGGTCAGCTTGTGATGCAGATGGCCAAGATGCGCGATGCAAAGATCGGCGACGTCGAACACGAAAATAGAATTCCCATCGTATTCGGTGCCGTTGAAATTGCGGATGTTGGTCGGCACGTTGCGCACGCGCATATCCTTGTACTGAATATTGTGACGTGCCGGCTTGTCCTGGTAAGTCCAGCCGCGCAGGACATGGGTTATGCCCGGTTCCGGGTGATCGGTGAAATGCGTGGTATGAGCATAATTCATCGTCACGATGTCGGGCCGTACGGCAGGGCGGATATAGTCGTTGTAGTCGGTCGCGGCCGTCACACCCATGGGCGTCTCGATCAGGAAGGTGGCGTGGCCGACAAAAGTGATGCGCGTGCTGCTGGCGGGAGCCGCTGCCAGCCGCATGCTGGCCGGCATGATTTGTGGCCGCCGTTCCGACACTGCTCCCAGGCAGGCCGCCCAGGACAGGGCGGGCAGCAGGGTGGTTGCCAGGCTTGCGAAGGCAAGGAGCAGGGCGGGGCGGCTGAGCATGACGCTTACCTCATGATCTGGGGGGCACGATCCATTTGTTTTTTGGCACGTTGTTGCGGCGATCTTCACGATCGTCCTGGCGCCGGCCAGGGTGATCGGGATTGTTCCTGCGGCGTCGGTCCGGTCCGGCATAATCCTTCGATTTGATGAAGCGCCGGGGACGCTCCAGCAACGAAGCCAGACAGCGTAACATGACTTCGGGCTGGACCGGCTTCACCAGAAAGTCATCGACACCGGCATTATGCGCTTCGGCCACCCGGTCGGGTTCGGCATGGGCCGTGATCATCACGATGGGGACATTCGGATTGCCCAGTCCGTCAGGTTGCCGGATCATCCGCACCAGCATCAGGCCATTGACGATGCCAAGCTGGAAATCGCACAGGATCAGGTCGAAGGCGCTCTGTTTCAGGGCTTCGATTGCGAGCGACATGTTCGGGGCAAGCGTGATCTTGCTGAAGCCAAGCGCCTGCAGGATGGCATTGAGCGTTGCCGCAGCGGGCGGATGATCCTCGATCAGCAGGATGCGGGCGCGCAGGTATTCTGTTTTCATGGTTCCGTTCGCATTACAGGAACCACGGCTCTTCCGGTGGCGAGGGCGCAAGTCTCGAATCGCCGCGCCGGCGCGCCAGGATGCCCTCGCGTTGCTGCTGCCTGCGGTCAGGCCCGAAATAGCTTTTGGTATCAACGAAGGGGCGGGCGCGCCCGAGGACAGACTGAATGGTGCCGTACAGCATATGGGCGCTGACCGGTCTGGACAGAAGCTCATTGATACCGGCCGCCCGGATCATGGCATAGCGCTCGGGTGGCATTCTGCCGGCGATCATGATGATCGGAGTGTAGCGGTTGGTCAGGCGGTTATCGCGTCGCACGGCTTTCACCAGGGACAGACCGTTGATGGTGCCGAGACTGAAGGCGCAGAGCATTAGATCGTAAAGCCGACCGGTCTTGAGCAGTTTGACCGCGCCGGGCGCATCGGACACGTGGTCGATCCGCAAGACTCCAAAGCCTTGCAGGATGCCGCTCAGGATCTCGGTCTGGGCCGGATCGCTTTCCACGATCAGAATCTTAAGTCTGCGAAAGTCGAGTGCCACGGGTTGCCTTGAGATCAGGTCATGTCGACCCTGATATTAGCCATGCGGCGGCGGTGCCGGAAGCTGCAATCCGCATGTCGACCCGGAATCGGGGCCGGCATCACTCCCACTGATCCGACGGATCGGTATCGCTTTTGCCACGATCGCCCTCGCGGCGCCCCTGCAGTCCCGGCTCATTGCGCCGCCGGCGGTCAGGTCCGAAATAGGCCCTGGTTTCGATAAAGGCCCGCGGGTTCTTGAGGATGGTCTCGATGGCGCGCAGCAGGGTTGGCGGATCGATCGGCTTCCCGAGGAAATTGTTCACGCCGGCTTCGCGCGCGGCAATGATGCGCTCGGGTTTGGTGTCGCCGGTGATCATGATAATCGGCATGTAGCGGTTGGTCAGCTGGTTGTTGTTGCGTACGATCTTGACCAGCGACAGCCCGTTGATTTCGCCGAGATTGAAATCACACAGCATCACATCATACAAAATGCCGGTCTTGAGATGGCGCACGGCCGCGGCAACGTCATCGGCACGGTCGATATGGCGCACGCCGATGGCTTGCAGCATGGCGATCAACGCCAGAGCATGGGCGTCATGATCTTCGACCAGCAGGATTTTCAGCTTCTCGTAACTTAACGACACCCTGCGGCCCCCGACCCAAACTACTGGGTGATTTTAAACAGGCCGTGGCAATGCGTATAGCCCAATTTAGGATTGCCATCAGCGGCGGCAGAGCGGCAGCTCGTTCGTCAGCAGGTTGCCCTGGAGCTTGGAGTAATATTTAAAGCCCGGCCACTTTTCCTTCTTGATGCGATCGATGATGTCATAGGTACTTTTGCAGACGCCTTCATTGGTCTGCAGCGGCTTCATGGTCGCAACGGCGGCGTCGGTCTCCCATTGCTGGGACTGAACGCGATTCGGATAGATGCGGGACAGGGCCTGGCGCCGCAGGTCGACGGCGGCTTTCAGGCGGTCGGTATTGTCGCGGTCGAAGGTGTACCAGTCATCAAGATAGGCCTGTCCCGCGGGGTCGACCTGGGCGCAGCGGCGCAGGATTTCGCGCAGCTGAATGCCGGTGCGGACTTCCGCTTCCGCCTCAGCTTCCTTCTTGGTGAAGCAGGCGGCATTGCTGGCGCCGGCGCGGGTGTTGTTCTGGCCTTGCGACCAGGCCGGCATGGCAACGATCAGCAGGGCGAACAGCAACAGAAAGCGCGTCATCATCACAATACTCATACCATCCGTTCGGGCAGGACAGGCAGTGGACCATCATCGGCCATGGCCAGGACAGCGGCGATAAAGGCGCCAGGGTTCTCGATGCCGCCGAATTGCAGCAGCATTGTGGCTTTATCCTGCATGGCGGCATCATCCAGCGGATTTTCCGGATCCCCGAAGGCATCGACCCGCTCGGCGGCCAACAGGCTGCCATCGTCAAGACGGATGCTGACCCGGGCGCCCCAGGCGCGCGGGTAGCGGTCGACGAACGGCGCCGTCGCCTCAATGGTGACTGCGGCCGTATATGGCGCCAGGCGTGCCCGGGCCGTGGGATCGAAGCTGCTGAAATCCACCTTGCCATCCTGCACGGCTGCGGCTGCCGTATGCTGCAGCGAAAACTTGGCCGCATACTCGCTGTCTGGTGCCGGGCGGTCGCAGACATCCAGCGCCGCCTGATAGGTGGCGACATGGATATGCTCGACCTGCCGGTTGCCGACCTGGCCGGCCAGTTCGATGGCGGCGTCGATGGTCGGGTGGGTGTGGCGGCAGCAGGGCCAGGGCTTGATCGAGGTCTGGCGCAGTTGCCATGGCGCGCCGGCTTCGGCCAGCACGCGCTCGGGCTGTGCATCGGTGCAGGTGGCTTTGAAAAACCCCTTTTCGCCTTCCAGGATGCGCGGCGGGCCGGAAAAACCGCGCGCCGCCAGATCGGCAGCCAGCAATCCGGCTTCGGCGGCACGCCCGGCATGCAGATGCTTGCTCATCGCGCCGGTATCGAGGAACTGCCACAAGCCCGATGACTGCGTGCCGGCATTGCCCAGCGCATCCGTCATGGCGGCGTGATCGAGACCGAGCAGATCACCGGCGGCATAGGCGGAGCCAAAGGGGCCGCAGGTGGCGGTGTTGTGCCAGATCCGGTAATGCGCGGGGCCGACCGCCATGCCGATACGACAGCAGGCTTCGAAGCCGCGCAGAACGGCAGCAAGAAAGGCGCGACCGCCGATGCCGCGGCGATGCGCCAGGGCATAGGCGGCAGGCACCACAACGCAGCCGGGGTGCACAACCGATGCCCGATGCAGGTCGTCGACTTCCAGAATATGCGTCAGGCCACCCAGCAGCAGGGCCTCGCGTCCCGAAGTGAGCGCTTCGGCGGCCGCCCATTCCAGCAGAATACGGCCCGGCTCGGTGTTGCGTCCGGCCAGGGCATTGGCCAGGGCGTCCAGCGTGAACAGCGCAGCGCTGCGATAATCCTCGACCGCGATCGGCTTGGCGGCGATCAGGGCGGCAAGGTGGCCGGTGAGGGAAAGCGGTGGAATGGCGGTCATGTCCGGGACTGTGGCGGGCTGTGCGGAAAGGGTTTAACCCAAATTTATCACTGGGCAGGCAGAATCCCACCCTCGTTTCCGCTCCCCATCGAATGCCTCCATGATGCAGGTTCTTTCCGTATTCGCCAATCTGGGCAGTCTGCTGTTCGGCCTCTTGCTGCTGGCGCTGCCGTTATCGTGGTGGAGCCGCAGCCGGCGGTTCGGTATCGGACTGGGTGGCCTGTTGCTGACCGGTATTCTGGTGCTTGGCGCGTTACCATTACAGGACTGGCTGCTGCGACCGCTGGAGGATTATTTCCCGGTACCGGATCTGCCGCCGCATGTTGATGGGATCATCGTGTTGGGCGGCTCGGAGCGACCGCGGATCATGGCCGCGCGTGGCTGGCCGGAACTGAACGGCAATGCGGATCGGCTGGTGGCGTTTGTTGCCCTGGGCCGCCGCTATCCGGAGGCGAAACTGGTCTTCACCGGCGGCGGTGCGGCACCTGCTCCCGACGACGGGGTCACCGAAGCTGATGTTGCGGCCCGTGTATTCGATCTGCTCGGATTCGATGCTTCGCGGGTGGTCTTTGAGCGGACATCGCGCAACACCATGGAAAACGCCCGGAACTCGGTCGGGCTGGTCCAGGTCCAGCCGGGCGAGACCTGGCTGCTTGTCACCTCCGCCTCGCATATGCCGCGTGCCGTGAACTGTTTCACGGCGGTTGGCTGGCCGGTTCTGCCCTATCCGGTGGATTTCGCGACCGGCCGGGCACAGGATCGCGATTTCGCGCCGTTTCGCAATCTCGCCGCCCTGAATGGCCTGAGCAAAGAATGGCTGGGCCTGATCGGTTACCGGATTATGGGGTATACCAATGATTTCCTGCCCCCGCGCAGGATGGATGCACAGAAACCGTGAATTATCACAGTTTGGCACTGGCGGTGGCGGTCCTGGCAGGTTAATGCCTTGAACGTCTTGCAGATTACGGATTCGGAGGGTTAGCGATGCGGCGGTTGCGGCTTGGCGCAGTTTTGCTTGGTTTCTGCCTGGTCGCGGCCTGTGGCATCCGGCCGTCCGGTCAGCCACGGGAAGGCGCGGCGGCGCAGACGCCGCCGGCTGCAGCACCTGTCGCAGCACCGGTGACGGCCAGCAATGTGCCTGCTCCGGCGGCGCCCCCTGCGACACCGACCGCCAATGCAGAACCGATTGCGCCGTTCAATCGCACCGATTTCGAAGCGTTCCTTGCCGAGGTGCGGACCGAAGCCCTGCAGAAGGGCATCAAGAGCGACGTGGTGAAACAGGCGCTGACCGGCGTCGAGCCGATCATGCGCATCATTGAGCGTGACCGTAACCAGGCCGAATTCAAGCTCAGCTTTGCCACCTATCGCGACCGTGTCATCACGCCGACGAATGTGGCGCGTGGCCAGAAGCTGCGGGATGACCACCAGGTGCTGCTGCGCCAGGTGGCCCAGCGCTATGGCGTACAGCCGCGTTTCATTCTGGCGATCTGGGGCATCGAAACGCGCTACGGTGCGGTAAAGGCGGATGTGCCGCTGGTGCACTCGCTGGCGACGCTGGCCTTCGACCGCCGCCGGTCCACCTATTTCCGCGGCGAGCTGTTCGCGGCGCTGACCATGCTTGATCGCGGCTATATCGATTTCCCCACCATGAAGGGGTCGTGGGCCGGTGCCATGGGGCAGCCGCAGTTCATGCCGACCAGCTATCTGTCCTATGCCGAGGATTTCGACGGCGATGGCAAGCGCGACATCTGGAACAATACCGGCGATGTCTTTGCCTCCATCGGCAACTATCTGGCCAAGCATGGCTGGAGCACGAATCAGACCTGGGGGCGCGAGGTGCGGATTTCCCCCGACCTGCAGAAGCGGCTGGGAGAATTCGCCCGCGAGGGCCGTTCCGGCTGTCGGGCCATCGACCAGATGACCCGCGACATGCCCCTGGATGACTGGAGTCGACTGGGGGTGCGGCGGGCTGATGGCGGGGAACTGCCCAAAGCCCAGCAGTCAGGTGCTCTGGTTCAGCCGGATGGGGCCGGGGGACCGACCTTCCTGGTCTATGGCAATTACCGCTCGGTGCTGCGTTACAACTGCGCCCATCACTACGCTTTGACTGTCAGCCTGCTTGCCGATCGCCTCGGCGACAGTTAATATACGCAACATCTAGACCATGAAGCGCCGTCGGCACGCCATCCCTTGCTCTACCGGGGGGGTCAAGGGGGACTCCCGGACCGCCTGGCAGAGGTATGCCCGCCTCGTGGCCGTTGCCCTGATGGGGCTGGGTCTGACAGCCTGCGCCGAGACCAAGCTGTTCAATCATACCGCCAAGTCGATCATGCGGACCGACCAGCCTGGCGGTGGCCCATCCACAGCGGGCAAAGGCGGCATCTACAAGGTGGGGAATCCTTACCAGATCAATGGCGTTTGGTATTACCCGAAAGAAGACCCGAATTACGACGAAACGGGCATCGGGTCCTGGTATGGCGAGCAGTTCCACGCCAAGACCACCGCCAATGGCGAAACCTTCGACATGAATGACGTGACGGCGGCGCATCCGACATTGCCGATGCCCTCGCTGGTGCGCGTCACCAATATGGAAAACGGCCGCACCATCGTTGTGCGCGTCAACGACCGCGGTCCCTATGTGAACGGTCGCGTGATCGATCTGTCGCGCCGCAGCGCGCAACTGCTGGGCTATGACCGCCAGGGCACCGCCAAGGTGCGGGTGCAGTATGTCGGCCCCGCGCCGTTGCCGGGCGATTCCGGCAGCACCATGGTGGCGTCGCGCAGTGTTGGCGGCGACGAGCGCCCGAGCGCTGCGCCACGTGGCGGTGTCCAGGCCGAGGCCCTGCCGCCGCCGCCGGGCGCCAAAGGCCGCAGTGGCGACGTGGTGCAGACTGCGCCGGCGCAGCCGTCGCCCATGCAGATTCTGTCGGCGCAGAATGCCAGCCAGGCTCCCCAGGGCGCGCAGACCAAGGTTGGCGATGTGGTTGCGGTGAACGACCTGTCGCAGCAGAAGGTCGAGGTCGGCCCGGCCCGTGGCGGCCAGATTTACGTTCAGGTCGGCGCTTTCACCCTGCATGAGAATGCCCATAAGCTGGCGGCGCAGCTGTCGCTGATCGGCCCGACCGGCGTCAGTTCGACATTCGTGAACAAGCAGGAATTTTTCCGCGTCCGCCTCGGACCCTTCAACCATGTCTCCGCTGCTGACCAGGCTTTGCAGCAAGCGATAAATAACGGACAGAGCAATGCGCGTATCGTTGTCGATTAAGTCTTTTGTCGCGGCGGTTGCCGTAGCGCTGGTGCTGGGCCTTGGCGTGGCTCCGGCCAGGGCACAGCTCGGCCAGGTCGAGACGGTCGCGCGCCAGATGCTGCTGATCGACTACGACACTGATACGGTGATCTTCGAGAAGAATGCCGACGAGCTGATGCCGCCGTCGTCGATGTCGAAGCTGATGACCGCCTTCATGGTGTTCGAACAGCTGCAGGCCGGCAAGCTGCGTATGGACGACATGCTGCCGGTCAGCGAAAAGGCCTGGCGCATCCAGGGTTCCAAGATGTTTGTGCCGATCGGCGGCCGCGTGAAGGTGGAAGACCTGCTGCGCGGCATGATCATCCAGTCTGGCAACGATGCCTGTGTCGTGCTGGCCGAAGGTGTTGCCGGCACGGAAGAGCGCTTCTCCGAACTGGCGACCGAGCGTGCGCGCCAGCTGGGCATGAAGAACAGCACCTTCCGTAATGCCTCAGGCTGGCCCGATCCGCAGCATATGATGACGACGCGGGACTTGGCCATCCTGGCCAAACAGCTGATCTCGCGTTTCCCCCAGTATTACCATTTCTACTCCGAGAAGGAGTTCACCTACGGTATCGACCAGGTGACCAAGAAGCCGATCACCCAGGGCAACCGCAATCCGCTGCTCTACAAGGATGTCGGCGCCGATGGCCTGAAGACCGGCCATACCGATGCGGCCGGTTATGGTCTCACCGTGTCGGCCAAGCGTGGCGAGCGCCGGCTGATCCTGGTGGTGAACGGCCTGAAGAGCATGAACGAGCGTTCGCGCGAGTCCGAGCGTCTGCTTGAGCTCGGTTTCAGCCAGTTCGACAATTACAGGCTGTTCACCGCCGGTGCGACGGTCGACGAGGCCGACGTCTGGCTCGGCGAGGCCCCGCGCGTGCCGCTGGTGATCGAAAAGAGCCTGGCGCTGACGCTGCCGCGCCAGAGCAAGGCCGGCGTCAAGGTCACGATCTCTTACGACAATCCGATTCCGGCACCTGTCGTGAAGGGCACGCCGGTTGCCAAGCTGGTGGTGGCCAACAAGGATGCCACGCTGATGGAAGTGCCGCTGGTTGCCGGCGCCGATGTGCAGCAGCTCGGCTTCACCGGCCGTATCAGCGCTGCGGTCAGCTATCTGCTCTGGGGCGCGAAGAAGCAGTGACCGCAAGTCCCAGTCGCTTTCCGGGGCGCTTCATCACGCTGGAAGGTGGCGAGGGCGCCGGCAAGTCGACCCAGGCAAAGCGCCTGTCGGCAAAGCTGGCGGAGCATGGCATCGAAACGGTGCTGACTCGCGAGCCGGGCGGCACGCCCGGCGCCGAGGCGATCCGCACGCTGCTGGTCACCGGCGATCCCGACCGCTGGGATGCCATGACCGAAACCCTGCTGCATTATGCGGCCCGTCGCGCCCATGTGGAGAAGACGGTGAAACCGGCGCTGGCGCGTGGCGCCTGGGTGATTTCCGACCGCTTTGCCGATTCAACCATGGCCTATCAGGGCTATGGCGGTGCCGTGGGGCGCGATACGATCGCCGCCCTGCACAAACTGGTGCTTGGCGACTTCGCCCCGGATTTGACCTTGGTGCTGGACCTGCCGGTCGATATTGGTCTCTCTCGCGCGAAAGCACGCATGCAGGGACAGACTGTGGCGGAAGACCGCTATGAGCGCATGGGCCATGAATTCCACGAAACCCTGCGCCGGGCTTTCCGCGATATCGCCACCCGCGAACCGCAGCGCTGCCGTGTGGTGGATGCCAGCGGCGATGCGGATCAGGTGGCCGCTGCGCTCTGGCAGGCGGTTGCTGCACAGTTTACCCTGACGCCATGAGTGGCTTCGATCCGCAACAGGCGGCCTCCTGGGGGCCGCGCCACAATGCTGCGCTGTTCGGCCATGCCGCGGCGGAGAAAACGCTGCTGGATGCCTGGGCATCCGGCCGGCTGCCGCATGCCTGGATGATTACCGGTCCGCGCGGTGTGGGCAAGGCGACGCTGGCGTTTCGTTTCGCCCGTTTCCTGCTCGCCACCGGTCCGGTATCCGCAATCGACAGTGGCCCGAGCCTGTTCGGCGACGCGCCGGTACTGCCCGAGAGCATTGCCGTGCCGGAGGAGAATCCGGTGTTCAGCCGTGTGGCCAATGCCGGCCATGCCGATCTGATCACGGTGGAGCGCAGTTACGACGACAAGGCCGATCGCTGGCGCGGCGATATTGTCGTGCAGGATATCCGCGCCGTGATCGACCGTTTCGCCATGACGGCAGCGGAGGGCGGTTATCGCGTCTGTATTGTCGATGCCGCCGATGACATGAACACCAATGCGGCGAATGCGCTGCTGAAAATTCTGGAAGAACCGCCACCAAACGCCGTGCTGCTGCTGGTCAGCCATGCGCCCGGCGGTCTGCTGCCGACCATACGCTCGCGCTGTCGCCGGCTGCCGTTGAAAGCCCTGGACGAGGCCGACCTGATGCCGGCGCTGGACCGGCTGCTGCCCGATCTGGATCCGGGCGAACGCCGTGGTTTGGCTGTGCTGGCCGAAGGCGCGCCGGGCCGCGGCATGATGCTGGCCGGGCAGGGAGGGTTGAAGCTGTTGCATGGCTTGCTGGACATGGTCGGGCAGTTGCCCAAACCCGATATCGCCAAGCTGCACGCCTTCGGCGATGCGCTGAATCGCGACCGCAGCGGGGCGGGCTTCCAGTTGATGACCGACCTGTTTCGCTGGTGGCTGGCCCGCCTGATGCGCGCGGCTGCAGCCGGCCGGATCGGTGGTAGTGGCTGGACCGAGATTTTCCCGGGCGAAACCGCCCTGGCGCAACGACTGGCGCAATGGCAGGGTCCGGACCGCTGGGCGGAGGACTGGGAAACCATCGGTCGCTTGCTCGACCGCGGGGAATCGGTCAATCTCGACCGCAAGCAGATGCTGCTGAACCTGTTCGCAGCACTGGCGCGGTCTGCAGCCGCGCGTTGATACGAAGTTTTTTTGGGCAGGGGGATTTTATGGCCAAGGCCGCCGCAGGCGCCAATACGCCCGACAGTCTGGAAAAGATCGACCTGCTTGCCGATCTCAGCCCGGCTGCGCGCGCGGATGTGGAGCGTGCCTGCCAGTGGCGTCGCTTCGCCGCCCACGAACAGATTCTCGACCGCAACAGCGACAGTCGCGATGTCTACTTCGTCGTCGACGGCACGGTTGAGGTGGTGAACTTCTCCGGCAATGGCCGCGAGATTTCCTACGCCCTGGTTTCGGCCGGCAGTTATTTCGGCGAGATCGCCGCCATTGATGGCGAGCGCCGCTCAGCCAGCGTGGTGGCGCAGACCACCTGCCGCCTTGCCGCCTTGCCGCCGAAGGCTTTTGAAGCGCTGCTGGCACGCGAGCCGGCGGTCGGTCTGAAAGTGATGCGCCGTCTCACCAGCATCATCCGTGCCAATAACGAACGCATCATGGATCTGGCGACACTGGGCGCCATTCAGCGCGTGTATCGCGAATTGCTGAAGCTGGCGCGCAAGGACCCGTTGAACAACGACGGCTGGATGATCTATCCGATGCCCAAGCAGCATGAAGTTGCCCGTCGCGCCGCCACCACGCGTGAAACAGTGGCGCGTGTGCTGGCCAACCTGCTGCATGGCGGTCAGGTCACCCGCAAGGATAAGACCTATTACCTGACCGACCGCGCAGCTCTGGAACAGGCAATCCAGCGGCTGGATGTACGCCAGGGCGGCCACGGCCTGGCGTAACGCCGGGCACCTGTTCCTTCAAAATACAAGTTGCTGCATTGCGGGGGCTCGCGGGGCCTCCGTTTCTGCGTTGCCCTGACATATGAGATAGGAGATAGTGACAGTGCCGTGGACAGGCGCGCGAACAAACGACGCGTCGACGTGGCACAGGAAACGCCAATCAGCAGGAGGGTAACCCATGCGTGGGTTCAAGGCATTCGTCACGAGTCTCGTCGCCGGCGCGGCATTGCTGGCAGCAGTCGGCGCGCAGGCCGCCTATCCGGATCGTCCGATCACCCTGATCGTGCCCTGGGGCGCCGGTGGCGGCACCGATGCGACGGCGCGCATCATCGCCAGCCTGATGGAAAAAGAGATCGGCCAGCCGGTCAATGTGGTGAACCGGACCGGCGGCAGCGGTGTGGTGGGGCATGCCGCCATCGCCCAGGCGCCGGCCGATGGCTACACCATCGGTCTGATCACCGTCGAGATCGCGATGATGCACTGGCAGGGTCTCACCGAGCTGAACCCGACGTCCTATACCCCGATCGCACTGGTCAATGCCGATCCGGCCGGTGTGCAGGTTGCCGCCGATGCGCCGTATAAAACCGTGAAGGAACTGCTGGCCGCCGTGAAGGCGAACCCGGGCAAGTTCAAGGCTTCGGGCACCGGGCAGGGTGGCATCTGGCATCTCGCCATCGCAGGACTGCTCAAGGATCAGGGCATCGACCCGTCCACCGTCGGCTGGGTGCCGAGCAACGGTGCGGCGCCCGGCCTGCAGGACATGATCGCCGGTGGCGTGCAGATCGCGCCGGTTTCGCTCCCCGAGGCCCGCGCGCTGATCGAAGCGGGCAAGGTGAAAAGCCTGGCCATCATGGATCCGAAGCCATCGGCCCTGTTCCCCAATGTGCCGACACTGAAAGCGGAAACCGGTAGTGACTGGACCATGGCCGCCTGGCGTGGCATCGCGGCGCCGAAGGGGCTGCCAAAAGATGTGGCCGACAAGCTGACGACCGTCGTGAAGAAGGTCTACGACAGTAAAGAGTATCAAGACTTCATGGCGCAGCGCGGCTTCGGCATCATCTGGGCTGGCCCGGAGGACTATGCCAAGTTCATGGCCAAGTCGGATGCCGATCTCGGCGCTGTGATGAAAGCGGTTGGCATCGCCAAGTAAACGCGATCGAACAGATGGTGCGCCGGCGCGACAAAGATTCGCGCCGGCGTTTCTTTCCGTCAAACAGGTAATCCCGCATGCGTATTCATGATGCTCTCAGCGGCGCTCTGCTGGCTATTCTCGCCATCGCCATTCTGATCACGGTCAGTCAGTATCCACCGATCCCCGGTCAGAATATCGGCCCCTCAGCTTTTCCCGGCCTGCTGGCCGTTCTGCTGCTGGGCTGTTCCCTGGCATTAATTTGGCGCGGATTTCGTGCCGAACGCCAGCCGCTGGTGCTGCTCGGCGCCTGGATGCGTTCACCGCACCATGCCGTGAACTTCCTGCTGATCGTGGCCGCGCTGCTCTTCTATATTTTTTGTGCGGATACACTAGGGTTTATTCTCTGTGGCATCGGAATCCTGAGCACCCTGTTCTACAGCCTGCGGGTCCGGCCGCTGTTGATTCTGCCGATTGCAATTGGCGTAACGCTGGTCATCCACACCATCTTCTACAAATTCCTGCGCGTGCCTCTGCCATGGGGCTGGCTGCAGGGTATTAGCTGGTAGGAGGCCCGCATGCTGCAGCATACGATGATGGCCTTCCAGCTGGTGTTCGATCCTTACGTCCTGATGGTCATTCTCTGCTCGGCCATATTCGGCCTGGTGGTGGGGGCCATTCCGGGCCTGACCGCGACCATGGCGACGGCCCTGCTGGTGCCGATCACCTTCTTCATGCCGCCGGTGCCGGCGATTGCGGCGATCGTGACCGCAACAGCCATGGCGATTTTCTCCGGGGATATTCCCGGTGCACTGCTGCGCATTCCGGGCACACCGGCATCCGCCGCCTATACCGATGAAGCCTATCAGATGACGCTGAAAGGCCAGGCCGAGGTGGCGCTTGGCGCCGGTCTGGTGTTTTCGGCCATTGGCGGACTGTTCGGAACCGCAGTTCTGATCACGGCCGCGCCGGCCCTGGCGGAAATTGCCCTGAAGTTTTCGTCCTTCGAATATTTCTGGCTGGTCGTGCTTGGACTTGCCGGCGCTGTCTTCATTGGCAGCAGCAGCGTCCTGAAGGCCTGTATCTCGCTGCTGATCGGCCTGCTGGTCTCCTGTGTCGGCCTCGACAATCCGGGCGGCTATCCCCGCTTTGCCTTTGGCAATACCGAATTGATGGGGGGCGTGAGCCTGATCCCGATGATGGTTGGCATGTTCGCCGTTTCGGAAATCCTGCGCTTTGTCGTGAACATGGACCCGCCAGCCCGTCCGCCGACCAAACGACTGGGCAATGTCTTTGCCGGCATGTGGGGATTGCTGGTGAAGTATCCCGGCGCGTTGCTGCGCGGCAGCGTGCTGGGAACGATCATCGGCATCCAGCCCGGTTCCGGCGCCGATATGGCGTCATGGATGTCCTATGCCATGAGCAAGAAGTTTTCCAAGGAACCAGAGAAGTTCGGCACCGGCCATGTCGAAGGGATTGTGGAGTCCGGCGCCGCGAATAACAGCTCTCTGGCCGGCGCCTGGATCCCGGCGCTGGTGTTTGGCATTCCGGGCGACTCCATTACGGCGATTGCCATCGGTGTGCTGTATCTGAAGGGACTCAATCCCGGTCCGACATTGTTCCTGCACAATCCGGAAAACGTTTACGCGATCTTCCTGGTGTTCATCCTGGCCAATATCATCATGGTGCCGCTGGGCTGGGCAACGATCCGGCTGGCCACCAACATCCTGCGCGTTCCGGGAAACATCCTGATGCCGGTGATCCTGCTGTTCTGCATGGTCGGCGCCTTTGCTATCAACAACACCGTGTTCGGTGTTCTGATTGTCCTAGTCTTCGGTGTACTTGCCTATGTGATGGAGGAAAACGGATTCGCGGTTGCGCCGGCGATTCTGGGTGTGGTGCTGGGCACCATGCTGGAGGAAACCTTCGTTACGTCGATGATCAAGGCCGATGGCAACCTGATGGTCTTCCTGGAACGGCCGATCTCGGCTGGCCTGGGCGTTGCCACATTCGTCATCCTGTTCTGGCCGGTCGGCAGCTGGCTGGTGCGGCGTTTGCGGGCTAGGCCGGCGCTCTGAGTACGGTTGCGCGCCGGCCGCGCCACCAGACCGTGAGCCGGAGAATGATCGCCGCGATCACCAATACCACAGGCAGCCAGTAAAGCGGCATGTCGGGCGTGCGCTTGCCGAAGGTGACGATGAACGACAGCGCGATATACCAGGCGCCGCACCAATGCAGGATGCGCCAGTTGCGGGCGCCCAGCCAGCGTGCGGCGCGGTCGAACGACGTGGCTGCCATCAGGATGATGAACAGATAGGCCGAGCCGCCGCTGATCAGCGTGCCCGTCGTGGTCATCTGGCTGAACTGTTCCGGATCCAGGCGGGCAAAGGCGATGATCGCAATGGCATGAATGCCGTGAGATACGGCAAAGCTGACGCCGAGATAGCGTCGGTTGCGGCGTAGCCAGCGTGTAAGGTTGCTTGGCCACAGAGCGACAAGCGCCGAGGCCGCAAAGACCGGCAGGAACAGGGCCAGTGAACTGCGTGCCGTGGCGCGGATCACCAGTCGGATGCCGTCAACTGAGAAATGCTCACCGGCAAATAGACCAAGGGCCATGGCAACCAGCAGGATCGAGATGGTGCCGGTCAGTTTCCAGCCATTGAGGTAGTGCGTCATGCCGCCGGGCCTCCCTGTTGAGCCGGCACGATCCTTCTGCCGCAATGGCCGGTCTGGCAAGTGACGGCCATTACAGCCGGCAGCGGGTCACAGGGACGTGATGAAATCCGTCAAGGCACGATTGAAGACGTCGGGTGTTTCCAGATGCGGGCTATGACCAGCCTGGTCGATGCAGACGCGCCTGGAGTTTTTGATGTTGGCCGCGATCCACTGGCTGACGGCGGGTTCATAAAGCTGGCTCTCGCCCCCGTGCAGGATCAGGACAGGCAGAGACAGGCGGGGCAGAAGCCCCCGATAATCCTGTCTGGCCATCGAATCCCAAAGAGCAGCCATGGCGTGGCCATCGTTGTGCGCGATTTCACCGCCGATCCAGTCTATCAGATCCGGCGGTAGATGATGGTGGCGGGCAAACAGCCTGGGCATGGCCTGCTGCGCGTAGGTCGCCCAGTCGGCGCGCATCGCCTGCGTGGCAACATTGCTTTGCGTCAGGTCGAAGCCGTTGCGAATCCCAAAGCGCCAGTCGGGCGCACCGGTTATCCGTACGGTCATATCCTCGATCACCAGTCCGGCCAGTCTGTCTGTGCCATGCCGGCCGATATAGTCCAGCGCCACCATGGCGCCCATCGACCAGCCGATCAGGACGGCATTCTGCAGATTGCGGGCGGCGAGAAGGTGATGCAGTTCATCCGCGATGCGCGGAATCGTTAGGGCTTCCGGCGCGGCTGGACTGTGACGATGGCCTGGCAGGTCGGGCAGCAACAGATGATAGCTGTTGGCCAGATGGTCGGTCTGGGGCGAGAAATAGCCGCCGTGACTGGACCAGCCGTGCAGAAAAATCAGCGGCTGGCCCTGGCCGGCTTCATCGACATGCATGACGGTCAGGCCCCGACATCCAGTGCCAGCACCAGCGCGCGTCCCCGGCAGATCACCTGGCCGGTTGCATCCACGCAGATGGTTGCCAGATCGACCAGATTCTTGTCCGGACGCAGGCGGGTGATCTCGACGGTGGCCGTCAGTTCCGTATCAAGCGCGGCCGGTCGTTCGAATTGCATATCCTGCTTGAGGTAGTTGGTGCCGAATCCCGGCAACTCAACGCCCAGCAGGTAGGAAAACAGGGCGCCGATCAGCGGCTCCGGCACAGCCTGCAGTCTGACACTGTCATCCCCGGCCAGATTCTGGAAGCGGGCGGCGTCTTCGGTGGTAAAGCGGCGGCGGATTTCAGCCTTCTGCCCCACCTGCATACCCTTATGTATTTCAGTCGTCATGACAGGGCGATCTCCGTCTGACCGTCCAGGACCACGGCATTATCCGAAACCCGGGTGACGATTGTCGCCAACACGCAGCATTCTCCAAGCCGTTCGACCTCGGTCAGGGAGAAGCGATGTGCTTCGCCGGCATAGGCGGGGTTGGGGAACATCAGACTCTGGCTGGTCTGGCGGGCACCGGGATAGTGCTTTTGCACCAGCCCCCAGAGCACGGTGTACAACAGCATGCCATGGCTGACCGTGCGGCCAAACCGCGTACGGGCCGAAAATACCGCATCGACATGGATCGGATTGTTGTCGCCGCTGACGGCGGCGAAGACATCGAATTCGTTCTGACTCAGGCTGCGCTCGATACTGATAGTCATACTGTTCACGACTGGGAAAACGACTGACGCAGGATGTGCTTCTGCACCTTGCCGGCCGCCGTGCGTGGAAAATCGGTGATAATGCGAAAGTGTTTGGGCACCTTGTAGGCCGCAAGATTCTGGCGACAGAAGCTGCGCAGGGATTCGGCATCCAGGCTGGCGTCGGGTTGCGGCAATACATAGGCACAGCCGACTTCACCCCATTTCTCGTCCGGCACACCGATCACCGCGCATTCCAAGACACCGGTGGCCTTGTACAGCACGATCTCGACTTCGGCCGGATAAACATTCTCGCCGCCGGAAATGAACATGTCCTTGATCCGGTCGACGATGTAGTAGTAGCCATCGCCGTCGCGCCGCGCCACATCGCCGGTGCGCAGCCAGCCATCGCGAGTGAAGGCGGCTTTCGTTGCGGCTTCGTTATTCCAGTAGCCCGGCGTCACGCCAGGACCGCGTATCTGCAGCTCACCGGTCGCCTCGTCCGGTAGTGGTGCATCACGATCATCCACCAGACGCACCTCGGCCAGGATCTGGGGTTTGCCGACCGAGCCGATCTTGCTTTCCGCATGAGCGGTATCCATCAGGAATACTGTCGGCCCGGTTTCTGTCATGCCCATGCCATTGCAGACCCTGACGCCGCGGGCAGCAAAAAGGCTGATAAGTGGGGCGGGCAACGGTGCTCCGCCGCAACCCCAGGACCGGACCTTCGACAAATCGGCACGGGCAAAGGCCGGATGCAGGCTGAGGGCCTGGTAGATGGCCGGTACGCCGAAAAAGGCCGTGCAGTCGCCGGCCTTCAGCGCTGCCATTACCGGAGCGATATCGAACTTGCGCAGCACCTTTACATGGCCACCCTGCATCAGGACGGGCAGGGTGTGCAGGTTTATGCCGGCGGTATGGAACAGCGGCAGGAAGTTGAGGGTGGTGTCCCGCGAGGTCAGGTCGATGGCCTGGCCGATATTGATGGCATTGGCGTATGCCATACCCGGCGTCTGGATCACGGCCTTGGGCGTGCCGGTGGTGCCGGAGGTATAGAGCATGTACCAGACGCGATCGCTCGGCCAGGCCGTATCGAAACGCACCGGCGGTGTGGCGGCCACCGCCATATCGTAATCAGCAAAGGACAGCAGCCGCAGATCGAGACCGGCGGCCAGCGCCGCATGCTCTGCATCGTGGATCAGCAGCTTCGGGGTGGAATCCTGCAGTACCGGTCGCAACTCCGGTGCCGGTTGCCGCCAGTTGAGCGGCACCAGCACGGCGCCCAGCTTGCCGCAGGCAAACAGGATTTCGAAAAAGCGCGCGTTGTTCAGGCACAGAATGGCAATGCGGTCGCCACTGACAATGCCGGATTGCTGCAGCCATGCGGCGAAGCGGCTGGCGCGATCGTCCAGATCGGCATAGCTCAGCCGGCGCCCATCATTGCTGTCGGTAAAGGCGATCCGGTCCGGTGTGAGTTCGGCGCGGCGGGCGGCGATATCGAAAACGAACTGCATGGCTGTTACGCTGTCCTGGCCAGAAAATGGGTCATCCCGGATTCGGCCTCGTCGCTGTCGCTTTGCTCTGCGAACTGATGCAACTCGGCCTCCAGGTCGGCGGCGTAATCCGGTCGTAACAGCGTCTTGGTGCGCCGGATACTGCTCGATTGCTTTGTCAGCAGCCTGTCCAGCCAGGCGTCGATTACGGCATCCAAGGAATCCGCCTCGGCCAATGCGGTCGCCAGCCCCAGTTGTACGGCCTCGGCGGCTGTAACGCGGCGGTTCAGCAACTGGATCTCCCGGGCGCGGGCCTGGCCGATACGAGCGGGCAGCAGGGCGGTCCAGCCACCATCGGGGCTGAAGCCCACCTGTGTGTAATACGGCTGGATGAAGGCTGCAGGCGTCATCGCGACCAGATCGCAGGCCAGGACAAAGCCAAGCGATCCACCGGTCACCGGCCCCTGTACGCGGCCGATCATCGGAATTGGCAGATCAAACAGCGCCTGTATGGCGCGGTTGAGCGAACCGACAACAGCTTCGGCATAAGCGCGACGCTGACCGCGCGGCTGCGCATGGAACCCGGCGATATCGCCACCAGTGGAAAAGCTGGGGCCAGCAGCCTGCAGCACCACAGCACGAAGCTGGGGCAGGGCGGCGATGCGGGCGAGGTCGGCATTCAGGCTGTCGAGCAGCGCCGGGATCAGGCTGTTATGTCGCTCCGGCCGGTTGAGCGTCAGTCGGGCCACCGGCCCGTCGATCTGCAGCAGGGTGAGAGTCATGGTCGGCGTGGTGGCTCGGCAACGATGCCATGGGCAACCATGGCGGTTGCGACATCGACGATGGGATCCAGCGGCGCTTTCGGGTCCCACAGGCCGTAACGCTGGCCGAGGAAAACCGCTATCCCCATAAGCATCCAGGCGCGGACTTCGGTCGCATGGCTGTTTTTGCCCGGTGCGATTTCACCGCGTTTCTCGGCTGCCGAGAGTGCGATGCGATAGGATTTGGCAAAGTCGGTGTAATACTGCCGATAAACCTTTTCGTCGACGAACTGCGACTCTTCCACCACCTTGTAGAGATCGGGGTTGCGGCGCACGAAGCCCAGAAAGGCATGCAGACCCTGCCGCTCGGCTTCAATGCGGCTCACGGCTTTTTCTGTGGCCTCGGTCAGATGATGGCGCAGCATGCGGCCCATATCGAGGACCAACTCGCGCATCACGTCTTCCTTGCTGCGGAAGTAGATATAGAAGGTGCCCTGGGCGACGCCGGCCTCGGAGGTGATTGTGGCAATCGAGGCTTCGGCAAAGCCACGCCGTCCGATTTCGCGCTTGGCGGCGTCGAGAATCTTGCGGCGGGTCTGTTCGCCGCGGCCGGTTTTCGGCAGCGGCAATGCACGTTTCCTCGGGTTCATGTGCGGCATGAATCTTTTGTGTCGTTATCCTCCGGAGGCGTCGTAACGGGTTTTCCGGCCCAAGGGCGGGAATCCAGCTTGACGGCTTCCGGCACTGAGAGTACGAATCTATGAAACATGAATCAACTGTCATGTTTGCGGATCGTCCAGCGGGCGCGATCTGCCACCGGCACCGGGGATCACCCGGGCCATGAAGAGGGAGGAGCCGATGTCGCACAAGCTGCATATCCGTACGCATGCCTGTACTCGCGTCTCCATCGTCATGTCCGCATCGTCGAAGGGAGAGAATACATGCAGCGCGTGATCAAGACGGCGGGTCTGGCCGTCGCACTGACTGCCGGGCTGGCGCTGTCAGCACAGGCCGCAGATCTGAAGATTGCCCTGATTACCAGCAAGACCGGTCCGCTTGAAGCCTATGCCAAGCAGACCGAGACCGGCTTCATGATGGGCCTGGAATATATGACCAAGGGCACGATGACCTGGCAGGGTCGCAAGATCCAGGTCCTGCTCAAGGACGACCAGCTCAAGCCCGATCTGGCCAAGTCGCTGCTGGAACAGGCCTATGCCGATGACAATGTCGATCTCGCGGTCGGCACCACGGGTTCGGGCGGCGCGCTGGCCATGCTGCCGGTTGCCGAAGAACACAAGAAAATCCTGATCGTCGAGCCCGCCGTGGCCGATGCGATCACCGGCGAGAAGTGGAACAGGTATATCTTCCGGACCGGCCGTAATTCCACCCAGGATGCCTATGCCGGCGCTGCCGCTTTCCCGATCTCCGGTGAAGTCAGCATCGCCACACTGGCGCAGGACTATGCCTTTGGACGTGACGGCGTGAAGGCGATGAAGGACGCGCTGGGCCAGTTGCGCCCGAACGTTAAGGTCGTGTTCGAGGAATACGCTCCGCAGCAGACCACCGACTTTACCGCTTCGGCGCAGCGCCTGTTCGACGCATTGAAGGACAAGCCGGGCAAGCGCGTCATTGCGATCATCTGGGCCGGCCCGCATCCGCTGCCCAAGATCGCCGATCTGAAGCCCGAGCGCTTCAACATCGAGATCGCGCCGGGCGGGAACATCCTGCCGGTGATGAAGGGCTATAAGCCCTATCCGGGCATGGAAGGCGCCGTTTATTATTACCATGACTTCCCGAAGAATCCGGTGAACGACTGGTTCGTGGCCGAGCACAAGAAGCGTAACAACGGCGCGCCGCCGGACTTCTTTACTGCAGGCGGTTTCGCGGCCGCTTCGGCGGCACTGACCGCCGTGCAGAAGGCGGGCGGCACCAATACCGAAAAGCTGATCGCTGCCATGGAAGGCATGGTCTTCGACACCCCGAAGGGCACGATGCTGTTCCGCAAGGAAGATCATCAGGCGCTGCAGCAGATGTATCACTTCAAGGTCAAGAAGGACGGCAAGGACGACAACGACCTGCTCGACCTGGTGCAGACCATCCAGGAATCGGCGATGCCGCTGCCGATCCGCAACAAACGCTAACACTGCGAAACGGCCGGGGCAGGCGATTGCTCCGGCCGCATTTTCTGTCTGGATGCCATGTCTGTCATTCCCACCTTGGAAACCCGCGACCTGACGATACGCTTCGGTGGTCATGTCGCTGTCAACGCGGTCAGCTGCGCGTTCCAGCCCGGCACGCTCACCGCCATCGTCGGGCCGAATGGCGCCGGCAAGACCACCTATTTCAACCTGATATCCGGTCAGCTAAAATCCACGGCCGGCCAGGTGCTGCTGCGCGGCGATGATGTCACGTCCATGAGCGCCTCGGCCCGCACCAAGCGCGGCATGGGACGCGCCTTCCAACTCACCAATCTGTTTCCAAACCTGACCGTGATGGAAAATGTGCGCCTTGCGGTACAATCCCGCGCCGGTGCGGGATTGCAGCTCCTGCAGCTCTGGAGTCATCGCCGCGATCTGATCGAGAAGGCCGACAGTCTGCTTGAATCCGTGCGCCTGGATGACAAGCGCAATGCCACGGCTGGCGCACTGCCGCATGGCGATCAAAGAAAGCTGGAGGTCGCGCTGCTGCTGGCGCTGGACCCCGATATTTTCATGTTCGATGAGCCCACGGCCGGTATGTCGGTGGATGAGGTGCCGACGGTGCTGGAACTGATCCACGGGATCAAGGCGCGTGGCGACAAGACCGTGCTGCTGGTCGAACACAAGATGGATGTGGTGCGCAGCCTGGCCGACCGCATCATCGTGCTGCACAACGGCAATCTGGTTGCCGATGGCGAACCGGCGGCCGTGATTGCCTCGCCGATCGTGCAGGAAGCCTATCTCGGCATCAGTCCGGAGGCGGCGGCATGAGTGATCTGCTCCGCCTTGAGGGTGTCCACACCCATATTGCCCAGTATCACATCCTTCATGGCGTCGATTTCGCCGTGCCGCGGGGCCAGCTTACCATGCTGCTCGGCCGCAATGGCGCCGGCAAGACCACCACGCTCCGCACCATCATGGGCCTGTGGCAGGCGAGTCAGGGCCGCGTTACCTTTGATGGCCAGGACATCACGGCGAAGCCGACGCCGGATATCGCGCAATCCGGCATTGCCTATGTGCCGGAAAATATGGGCATCTTCGCCGACCTGACGGTGCGCGAGAACATGATCCTCGCTGCCCGCGAAGGCGAGATCGACCTGGCGCGGCTGAAGTGGATTTTCGGGCTGTTTCCGGCATTGGAGCGCTTCTGGCTGCTGGCGGCCGGATCGTTGTCGGGCGGCCAGAAGCAGATGCTGGCGATTGCGCGCGCCATTATCGAGCCGCGCGCGCTTTTGCTGATCGACGAGCCGACGAAGGGGCTGGCGCCGGCAATCATCATGAACATGATCCAGGCCTTCAGGGAATTGAAATCGACCGGCGCCACCATTCTGCTGGTCGAGCAGAATTTCCTTGCCGCCAAACTGCTCGGCGACCATGTCGCGGTGATGGATGATGGCCGTATCGTCCATACCGGCGCAATGGCGGAACTGTCCGAGGACAAGAGCCTGCAGCAGAAGCTGCTGGGCCTGAGCATGGATGCGCATCAATGACCGCTGCTGTCGCGACAGAAACAACCACCCTGCCGAAGGTGCGCCTCGATATCCTGCCGGCACTGCTGGTGCCGATCCTGATGCTGGCCGCCCTGCCGCTGGTCGGCAGCTTTTCCAGCTGGGTGACGCTCACGGTGGCGGCGCTGGCCATGGGGATGATGATCTTCCTGATGGCTTCGGGCCTCACGCTGGTCTTCGGCCTGATGGACGTGCTGAATTTCGGTCATGGTGTGTTCATCTCGTTTGGCGCCTATATGAGTCTCGTGGCGCTCGGCCCGCTGGCCGGCTGGGTCGAATCCACCAGTATCTGGCTCAATATCGGTGTGCTGCTGGCCTGCATGCTGGTGGCCATGGTGGTGACAGGCGCGCTTGGCTGGGCCTTCGAACGCGTGGTGATCCGCCCGGTCTATGGTCAGCATCTGAAGCAGATCCTGATCACCATGGGCGGCATGATTGTCGCCGAGCAGATGATTCATGTGCTCTGGGGCGCGAGCCCGATCCCGCTGCGCCTGCCCGAGGGCCTGCGCGGCGCCATTGTCATTGGCGACGCTGCCATGGAGAAATACCGCGTCATCGCCGTGGTGCTGGGGCTGACGGTTTTTGGCGCCATGTATGCGGTGCTCAATCGCACCAAGATCGGCCTGCTGATTCGCGCTGGTGTGGAAAACCCCGAGATGGTCGAAGCGCTGGGCTATAAAATCCGGCGCCTGTTCGTCGGCGTCTTCATCGCCGGTTCGGCGCTCGCCGGCCTCGGCGGCGTGCTCTGGGCCTTCTATCGCCAGACCCTGACCGCCGGCATGGGCATGGAAGTCAACGTGTTGATCTTCATCGTCATCATCATCGGCGGCCTCGGCTCGGTCGGCGGCTGTTTCATCGGCTCCCTGCTGGTGGCGCTGGTGGCCAATTACACCGGCTTTCTGGCGCCCAAACTGGCGCTTGGCTCCAGCATCCTGCTGATGGTGCTGATCCTGCTGTGGCGGCCTCAGGGGCTTTACCCTGTGGCGAAGCGGTAAGGGGAGGCGACCATGCTGCCCAGTAATCCGATCCACAGCCTGCTGTCCGGCGATTACCCGCGTTCCAGGGTGCTGGGTGGCGTACTGTTCGTCATCCTGATCTGCCTGGCCTTCGCGCCCTTCCTGTTCCCCGGCAGCCAGCCGCTGAATGTGGCGGCCAAGATCTGCGTCTTTGTCATCCTGGTGGCGAGCTACGACCTGCTGCTCGGCTATACCGGCATCGTCTCCTTCGCCCATACGATGTTCTACGGCATCGGCGGGTATGGTGTGGCCATCGCCATGTACAATTTCGATGCCGGCTGGGGCGCGCTCGGCATCGGCGTGGTGGTTGCGCTGGTGCTATCCATGCTGCTGGCGCTGCTGATCGGCCTCTTCAGCCTGCGCGTACGGGCGATCTTCTTCGCCATGATAACGCTGGCGGTCGCCTCCGCCTTCGCCATCCTGGCATCCCAGCTCAACGAGATTACGGGGGGAGAGGACGGCCGCAGCTACCGGATTCCGGAATTGTTGCGGCCGGCCTTCCGTCTGTTCGATGAGCCGGTCATGGGCGTGATGATCAATGGTCGCATCCTGGCCTATTACCTGATTTTCCTCTCGGCGCTTCTGCTGTTCCTGCTGGCGCTGCGCGTCGTCAACTCGCCCTTCGGCCGCGTGCTGCAGGCGATCCGGGAAAACGATTTCCGTGCCGAAGCGCTGGGCTACCGCGTTGTCGTCTACCGTTCGATTGCCAACTGTCTGTCGGCCGGCATGGCCACGCTGGCCGGCGTGCTGATGGCACTGTGGCTGCGGTATACCGGTCCGGACACGACACTCAGCTTCGCCATCATGATCGACATCCTGCTCATGGTGGTGATCGGCGGCATGGGTACGCTGTATGGCGCCGTGCTCGGTGCCACGATTTTCATCCTGGCGCAGAATTACCTGCAGGTTCTGATGGGCCAGTTCAGCGCGGCGCTGGCTGCGGCCGGTATCCCGCTGCTGCCCAATCTGTTCCATGCCGACCGCTGGCTGCTCTGGCTCGGCATCCTGTTTGTACTCAGCGTCTATTTTTTCCCGGTCGGCATCGTCGGCAAACTGCGGCAGATGCGCAAATGATCCCACGTTCTCACTACATCACCCTGGCTGGCCGGAGCGTCCATCTGCTGGACTGGGGCCGGGAGGACGCGCCGCCGGTGATCCTCTGGCATGGTTTTGCCCGCAACGCCCATGACTTTGACGATCTGGCCGCGGCACTGGCCGCGCATTACCGTCTGATCGCCGTCGATACCATCGGGCGTGGCTTCAGCGAATGGAGCCCGCATCCCGATGCCGAATACACCGTACCCTTCTATGCCCGCCAGGCTATTGAGCTGCTGGAGCAGCTGAAGCTTGAAGCCGTGCGCTGGGTTGGCACTTCGATGGGCGGTCTGATCGGCATGGTCGCTGCGGCCACGGCGCTGAAAGGTCGCATCAGCCATCTGGTGCTCAACGATGTGGGGCCGGAAATCGCACCCGGTGCCGTGCAGCGCATTCTCTCTTATGCCGGCACGCCGCCTGCCTTTGCCACGCTGCCGGAGCTGGAACAGTATTTCCGCCAAATCTATACCCCCTTCGGTATTACCAGCGAGGCCGGCTGGCGCAAGCTGGCCGAGACCTCGGCGCGGCGGCTGCCCGATGGCCGCCTGACCCCACATTACGATCCGCAGATCGCGGCCGTGCTGGGGCGGCAGAGCGCGGGCGCTTCGGGGGATGCCTGGCCGGTCTATGACCTGATTTCGGCGCGCACACTGCTGATCCGCGGGGCCGTATCCGATCTGCTGAGCGATGAAACCGCCACCGCCATGACGCAGCGCGGACCAAAGGCCCGCCGGATCGACATCCCGGGCATCGGCCATGCTCCCGCCCTGGATACGCCCGAGCAAATCGCCCTGATTGCGGCCTTCCTGGCCGAATAGGGCGGCAGTTGGCCGGGCGCGGTCGCCGCCCTATACTGGTGGCATGTCCAGCGCGCCCCATATTTACGACCACGGTCATGGCCATGATCACGACGTCTGCATCACCGATGCCCTTACCCGGGCAGAGGCCCATTGTGCCGCCAAGGGCGCCAAGCTCACACCCGTGCGCCGCCGGGTGCTGGAGCTGATCTGGCAGAGTCACAAACCGGCGGGCGCCTACGATCTGCTGGCCCAGCTGGGCAGCGACGGTCAGAAGGCGGCACCGCCCACGGTTTACCGGGCACTGGATTTCCTGGTCGAACAGGGGCTGGTGCACCGGGTGGAAAGTCTGAACGCTTTCATCGGCTGTGCCGAACCCGGCCATGCCGTGCAGCAGGAAATATTCATCTGCCGCACCTGCGGCACCGCCATCGAGATCAACGACCCCGAACTGGGGCACCGCATTCAGCAGGACGCCCGGTCCCTGGGCTTCCAGGTCGAACGCCAGACGATCGAAGTCGTCGGCATCTGCCGCGACTGCCGGGCCGTCTGATCCGCGGTTTACCGGGCCGACCGCCAGTCCCAGCTTTGTCATTATGCCCAGGCATAAAACCGGCATAACCTGATGGCACCGGCGGATGCCGGGGGGAATAACGCACCGGCAGCCGCTACCCTTGCCAGAGGAGGGTTCCATGGCACTTGCAAGCAGTCTGCGTCAGTTTCTCGACCGTCATGATATTCCCTACGATACCATCGCCCATCCGCATGCTGCGACTATGCAGCAGGCCGCCCATTCGGCAGGTGTGCCGGAGTCCTGCGTGGTCAAAGCGGTTCTGATGGAGGATGATGACGGCTTCATGCTGGCTGCCGTGCCGGCCTGCTGCGATGTGGCGCTGCACAAGCTGTCGCGGGCCGTGAAGCGGCCGGTAGAACTCGCCACCGAAAGCGATATTCAGTCCCTGTTTCGCGATTGCGCACCGGGCGCGCTGCCGCCTTTAGGCAGCGCCTATGGCGTGGAAGTGGTGATCGACCGCAGCCTCGACGCGATGGATGACCTGTATTTCGAGGGCGGTGACCATTGCACACTGGTTCATGTCAGTGGCAAGGATTTCCGGCGGCTGATGCCGGAAGCCCGGCATGCACGGATCAGTGTCTCGCACTGAAGAATCAGAAAGGCCCGCAGAACTGCGGGCCTTTCCAGTATGACAACCGGTCAGTGTTTCTGCTTCTGACGGTCGCCGTCGATTTCGCCAGGCTTGCGACCCGGTTTGACGACACGACCGTCACCATCGGTGTCCTTGCCGATATAGTCGCTCTGCATGCGCCGCTGCTGGGCGCCATCAACATCGCCGGCCATATGGCCCGGCTGCACCACGCGACCGTCATTATCGGTGTCGCGCCCCACATCGCTGTGCGGGGCGCCTTGCGGCGCGGTCTTCTGGCGGGGCTGCTGCTGTTTATTGGGCATGATTTTCTCCCTTGTTGTTGAACAGGGAAAACCCGCCGGCAGCAGAGATGTTCCAGGATTTTTAATGCCCTGGAATCAGCCGAATTTCGGCGGCCGTTTCTCGAAAAACGCCGTCATGGCCTCGCGCGCTTCCGCGGATTGTAACTGGGCCCGGAAATGCGCACCCTCGGCCGCC
This sequence comes from Ferrovibrio sp. GW821-FHT12E11, assembly GCF_058806975.1. Lineage (NCBI taxonomy): Bacteria > Pseudomonadati > Pseudomonadota > Alphaproteobacteria > Rhodospirillales > Rhodospirillaceae > Ferrovibrio > Ferrovibrio sp. GW821-FHT12E11. Next base: position 110,767 of record NZ_JBXAQG010000001.1, on the reverse strand, counting down.
ATCTGGCTGGCGACATCGCCCTTGGCGCCACGCAGCAATTGCTTGGTCAGCTTGATCGCCGTTGGCGGCTTGGCGGCCAGCTTTCCGGCAATGGCGGTAGCTTCAGCCAGCAGCCGGTCGTCAGGGAAAATCGCATTGACGATGCCAAACTCCTTCGCCGTGGCCGGTGTGAAGGGCTCGCCCAGCAGGATCAGTTCAGCCGCACGCTGATGGCCGGTCAGTCTTGGCAGCAGCAGGGACGAGGCAGCTTCCGGCACCAGCGCGAGATTGACGAAGGGGAAGGAGAATTTCGCGCTTTCACTGGCATAGACCAGATCGCAATGCAACAGCATGGTCGAGCCGACGCCCACGGCCACGCCTGCGACGGCGGCGACCAGCGGCTTCGATGCCGTGCTGATGGCCCGCAGGAAGCGGAAGACCGGGCTGTTCTCGCCCTGCGGCGGATTGTTGAGGAAATCCTGCAGGTCATTGCCGGCCGTGAAGGCGCCGCCATTGCCGGCGAACAGGATCACCCGCACGGCGCTGTCCGTCTCGGCTGCCTCCAGTGCATCGGCCAGTGTCGCATACATGGCCGAGGTCAGGGCATTCTTCTTGTCAGGCCGGTTGAAGGTGATGGTCAGGATGCCATCGGCCTGGCTGGTCAGGATCTCGGTCATGGTTCGCTCCCTAGTCGGCGAACAGCAGGATGGCATAGTCGCCGACAGGGGTGAAGCCTAACGCAGCGTAAGCCGTCTGCCCGGCACGATTGTCTTCAGCCGTGAACAGGGTCGCCTGGGTCACGCCATTGCGACGGGCCTGCTCCAGCGCGCTGGCAATCACGGCGCGGGCATAGCCGCGACTGCGGAGATGTGGCGGCGTCCAGGCGTTGCCGACCTGCACGGTATCGGGCACGCGCGCATTGAAGCAACAGCCCGAGACCGGCAGGTCGCCATCCATCAGGATGAACTGTGCCTGCTCGGTTACCCAGAGTTTCGTCTCTTCGTGACAGCTCCGGGTCAGATCCTGCGATGGCGTTGCGCCAAGGCTCTCGCAACAGTAGTCGATGCGCCATTGCTGCAGCAGCGAGATATCTTCCGTCGTCGCCAGCCGGCACTGCAGATTCTGGTTTTCCAGCATCGGGTTCGGCATTTGCAGCCGGTCGAGCTGCAAAGCCATCAAAATCTCTTTCACGCGCAGCCTGTAATGCGTGACAGCCGGTTGCAGGGCATCCTGCGCATCCAGAGCCTGTTTCCAGGGGCCAAGAATGCCCACCGGTCGGCGATCGCCTGCAAGCAGGGCAGTTAGTGCCGCCACGTGCTGCGGCGCATACACTGCAAGGATGTCATTCCAGTAGCGGGCTACGGTGCCGATAATATCGCCGGCCTCGAAAGCGGCGGCGTAGCGGCCGTGGTAGGGCGTATTGCCATCCCGGATGCCGCTGTGGTGCAGGCTGGACCGCAGGACCATGGTTTCGACGGTGTGCCGGGCCAGGAAGGCATCCAGTGCCGGTTGGTCGGCCGGCTCCAGCAGGCGCAGGTCAGCCACCGTCAGCCCTGCGCTCTGTTCAGCCGGTCGAACCCGGCCTTGAGGTCGGCGATCAGATCGCCGGGATCTTCCAGGCCGATATGCACACGGATCAGCGAGCCGTGATTCTGCCAGGGCTCGGCCGTGCGCACGCCCTTGATCGCAGGCACGGAGATCAGGCTCTCGTAACCGCCCCAGGAATAGCCGATACCGAAGAGTTCGAGATGGTCGACGAATTCGGCGACGGCAGCCTCGGAATATTTCTTCTGCAGCTCGAAGGCGAACAGTCCGCAGGCGCCGAGGAAGTCGCGCTTCCACAAGGCATGGCCCGGGTCCTGCGACAGGGCAGGGTGGCGCACGCTGGTGACTTCCTCCCGGCCACGCAGCCAGTCGGCGATGGCAATGCCGCTCTCCATGTGGCGAGGAAGACGCACGGCCATGGTGCGCAGGCCGCGCAGGCCGAGATAGACTTCATCCGGCCCGGCATTGGCGCCGATGGCGCGCGCGGTCTCACGCAGGTCCGGCCAGCTTTCCTTGTTGGCGATCACGATGCCCAGCATCGCGTCGGAATGACCGACGATGTATTTGGTTGCCGCATGTACCGAGAGATCGACGCCATGGCTGAAGCTCTTGAAATAGAGCGACGTGCCCCAGGTGTTGTCCATCGCCAGCTTGGCGCCATGCTTGTGCGTGACCTCGGCAATCGCTGGCACATCGATCATCTCGAAGGTGAGCGAGCCCGGCGATTCAATGAAGACCAGCGAGGTATTGGCGCGGAAGCGCGCCTTGAAGCCGGCCATGTCGATAGCGGTCGGAAAATACTCGGTCTCGACACCCATGCGCTTGAGCACGGTGTCGCAGAAATGCCGGGTCGGGCCGTAGATGTTGTCGATGACCAGAATATGGTCACCCGATTTCACCACGCTCAGGATTGCGCCCGAACAGGCGCCGGCACCTGACGGATAAGCGATGGCGCGATAGCCGCCTTCCAGTTCGGCCAGCGTGTTCTCGAAGGCATAGGTCAGCGGCGTGCCGGCGCGGCCATAGGTGGTGACCTGCTCGTCCTTCATTTTCGCCGAATAGACGTCGGCCAGCGCCTTCAGGCTGGGCTGCAGGATCGTCGAGGCCCGGTAGACCGGGATATTGACGGCGCCGTGATGGCCTTCGGGATCGCGGCCCAGGGTGGCGAGCTTGGTTTCGTCTTTCATGGCGGACTCCAATGTGGTGTCCGACTATCGCAAAGACCTCGCTCAGTGAGAAGGCTTGGCGGGGGTATCTGCCTGGGCTTCCAGCCATAAAGCCGCCCCGAATGAAATCAGCGTCAAAACGCTGGCCGCCATGCGCAACGCATTCCACGCCATCCAGGGGTCGGCATAATCCTGCCAGACCGTCGCAGCCGCGGAAGACGCTGTGCCAATGGATGCCAGCATCTCATTCAGCGGGACATTGTAGGTCATGGTCACGCCGAACGCGCCCAGAGCGTAGAATGCGGTTCCTGTCCAGATCAGCCAGCTGGCGGGATCGCGTGGCCGGGCCATGGCTGCAAGGCTGGCCAGCAATCCGAAGAGCAGCGTCCCGAAAAAGCCGGCAGCGAAAGTCATATTGCGTACCGTGGCGTTTATCGCCTGCATGGCAGCGATGGCCACTGACGGATCGGCGGCGGTAAAGCCGACCATAACGGAACAGTGATAAGCATAGAAGAAACCGGCCATCAAGGCCGCGGTGAGTGCGGCGAGGCCGGTGACGGACAGGCGAAACGGTCGCAGCATGCTTCCCCCGAGATTGGCGACGCGATGGTTGCCTCCACGGCAGAGTGCCGGTTTTCCTGCGCGGAACATTTTCATTCTGCCATGGGTCTTGGCGGAGGCCTGTCTGGCGGCCTAAAACAGTCCGGTCCTTTCTGATGAGGTTGTCCCGTGACCCGCGCCGCCGCCATTCAAGCTGCCACTGCCTACCTGGACGAGGGCGGTTTTGCCGCCGATCTGACCCGCCGGGTGGCGATCCCGACCGAAAGTCAGAACCCAGACCGCGGCGCGGCCCTCGGCAATTATCTGGAACAGGAGATGCGCGGCAGCCTTGAGGCTTTGGGGTTCCAGTGCAGCGTGCATCCCAATCCGTCGCCGAAAGGCGGCCCGTTCCTGGTCGGCATCCGTCGTGAGTCTGGCGCAACCAAGACGGTGTTTTCCTATGGCCATGGCGATGTGATCCGTGGCCAGGATGCGCAATGGCGCAGCGGCCTCAATCCCTGGGTGGTCACGCAGGAAGGCGACAGGCTTTACGGTCGTGGCACGGCCGACAACAAGGGCCAGCATACGGTCAACATCGCCGCGCTGAGCGCCGTGCTGAAGGCGCGCGGTGGTAAGCTGGGGTTCAATGTCGTGTTGCTGATCGAGACTGGCGAGGAAGTCGGCTCGCCCGGCCTGGAGGCGTTTTGCAAATCCCAGAAAGACGCATGGCAGGCCAATCTGTTCCTGGCTTCCGACGGTCCGCGCCTGTCGCCGGAACGGCCGACACTGTATTGCGGCGCGCGTGGTGCGATGAATTTCGACCTCACCGTCGATCTGCGTCAGGGCGCACATCACTCGGGCAACTGGGGCGGCCTGCTGGCAGATCCTGGCATTATTCTCGCCCATGCCATTGCGAGCATTGCCGGTCCGACCGGCCAGATTCGTGTGCCGGAATGGGTGCCGAGCGAGCTGCCGGCCAATGTGCGGCGTGCGCTGGCCGATTGCGAGGTCAGCGGCGGCAGCGATGGTCCGGCCATCGACACCTGGTGGGGCGAGCCGGGCCTGACGCCGGCCGAGCGCGTCTATGGCTGGTGCAGCTTCGATGTGCTGGCCTTCAAGACCGGCAATCCGGAATTCCCCGTCAATGCCATTCCCGGTATTGCCACGGCGCATTGCCAGATCCGCTTCGTGGTCGGGCCGGACTCCTCGCAGTTCCTGCCAGCATTACGACGCCATCTCGACCGTCATGGCTTCCCGCAGGTGCAGGTCACGCAGGCCCGGGCCGAGGTCTTCCGCGCCACGCGGCTCGATCCTGACCACCCCTATGTGAATTTCGCGGTGGCATCGGTGGAGCGCACCATGGGCCGCAAGCCGGCCCTGCTGCCCAATCTGGGCGGTTCGTTGCCCAACGAGGTGTTCGCCGAAACCATGGGCCTGCCGACCGTATGGATGCCGCACTCCTACGCGGCTTGTTCGCAGCATGCGCCGAACGAGCACATCCTGCTGCCGGTGATGCGGGAAGGGCTGGCAATGATGGCTGGCCTGCTCTGGGATCTGGGCGAGGCCGACGCCGCCGTTCTGCCGTCCTGACAGTCTGCGGACGTGAGTTTCGATCCGACGGTCAGCCTGGGCGGCCTGTTCCTGTGGTCGCTGCTGGCGGCGACCCTGTTGCCGTTATCCTCGGAAGCGGCCCTGGCCGCCGCCCATGCCGCAGCGGCGGCTCCGCCGCTCATTCTTTTTGCGGTTGCGACAAGCGGAAATGTATGCGGTGCACTGATCAACTGGTTATTGGGAGGCTGGTGCCTGCGCTTTAAGCACAAGCGCTGGTTTCCGATCAGTGTTGTGCAGTTGCACAAAGCCGAAGAACGATTCCGCCGCTGGGGCGGTATTACGCTGCTTTTTTCATGGATTCCGGTCATTGGCGATCCGCTGACCTTCGCAGCGGGCACGCTGCGGTATCCGTTGGCCCGATTTTTGATAGCAGTAACCATCGGCAAGGCAGCCCGTTATGCGATGGTCCTGTGGATAACTGACGTTGTCTTGCCGGTTTTTGCGGCGTCGTGATAATTTAGCCACGGTAGCTGTGGAAACGCAGTACCCAGTCACAACAGGGAAGGGTTATATCCATGAAACTTTTGCAAACGGCCGCTGCCGCGGCTGCGCTCGTGTTTATTGCGCAGGGCGCGCAGGCGGGCGCCACCTTTGATGCCGTCAAGGCCAAGGGCTTCGTGCAATGCGGAACGAATACCGGTCTGGGCGGCTTTGCCGCGCCGGACAGCCAGGGCGTCTGGAAGGGCCTCGACGTCGACGTGTGCCGCGCGGTTGCTGCTGCAGTGTTCGGCGACGCGACCAAGGTCAAGTATACCGGTCTGACCGCCCAGCAGCGCTTCACCGCCCTGCAGTCGGGCGAAGTCGACGTCCTGTCGCGTAATACCACGCAGACCCTGACCCGCGACGCGTCGCTGGGTCTGATCGGCGCCGGTATCAACTATTATGACGGCCAGGGCTTCATGGTGACCAAGAAGCTGGGCGTGAAGAGCGCCAAGGAGCTGAATGGCGCCACCGTCTGCGTGCAGCCGGGCACCACCACCGAACTGAATCTCGCCGACTATTTCCGCTCGGAGAAGATGACCTTCAAGCCGGTGGTCATCGAGAAGCTCGACGAAGTCGTCGCCGCATATGCCTCGGGCCGTTGCGACGTCTACACCACGGACGCGTCTGGCCTCGCCGCCACCCGCGCCACGCAGCTGCCGAACGGCGACGATCATCTGATCCTGCCGGAAATCATCTCCAAGGAGCCGCTCGGCCCGATGGTTCGTCAGGGTGACGACCAGTGGCTGGTCGTGGTTCGCTGGGCCCTCAATGCGATGATCGAGGCCGAGGAATACGGCATCACGTCGGCGAATGTCGACGAAATGCTGAAGAGCGACAACCCCAACATCAAGCGCATCCTGGGCGTCACCCCGGGTGCGGGCAAGGCGCTCGGCGTCGATGAGAAGTGGGGCTACAACATCATCAAGCAGGTCGGCAATTACGGCGAAAGCTTCGAGCGTAATGTCGGCATGGGCAGCCCGCTCAAGCTGGCCCGTGGTGTGAACCAGATGTGGTCGAAGGGCGGCGCGCTGTACGCTTGGCCGATCCGGTAAGATCAGGTAGGGGAGGCCGGCAGCGAATACAGGGCGCTGCCGGCCACTCCATTCTCTACGCCTATATTCAGTTCTCTTAGCCATGGGGGGCACATGGCCGAAGATCGGGTAAGGGGGGCGCAAGCTGCGCCGCCGCGTCGTTTAAGCTGGTATGATCCGGATGTAAGATCCGTCGTGTATCAGGTTGTTGCTGTCGGACTGGTCGCTGTCGTCGCCTGGTTCCTGATCTCCAACACACTGCATAATCTTTCCATTCGCAATATTTCCACCGGCTTTGATTTCCTCAAGCGGGAATCCGGTTTCGCCATCGGCGAATCGCCCATCGAATTCGGGCCGGAAAACACCTATGCCCGCGCCATTCTGGTCGGCCTGCTGAACACCATCCGCGTGGCGGTGATCGGCATCATCCTGGCCACCATCATCGGCACGATCGTCGGCATCGCCCGGCTGTCGAAGAACTGGCTGGTGTCCAAGCTGGCGATGATCTACGTCGAGGTCATCCGCAACGTGCCGCTGCTGCTGCAGCTGTTCTTCTGGTATGCGATCATCACCGAGACGCTGCCGGGCCCGCGTTCGGCTATCAACGTCATGCCGGGCGTCTTCATGTCCAATCGCGGCATCAAGGTGCCGTCGCCGACCGACCATTTCGCCTTCGATCTCGCCGCCATCGGCTTCCTGCTGGCGCTGGTGCTGATCGGTGTGGTGGTTCACTTCGCCAAGAAACGCCAGGACGCGACCGGCCTGGCCTTTCCGGTCTATCGCACGGCCATCGCATTGCTGATCGGCATGCCGTTCCTCGGCTGGCTGATCGGCGGTGCGCCGATGGAGCTGAACGTACCGAAGCTGCAGGGCTTCAATTTCGTCGGCGGTGCCACGCTGACGCCGGAATTCGCCGCCCTGCTGTTCGGTCTTGTGCTCTATACCGCCGGCTTCATCGCCGAGGTGGTGCGCGCCGGCATCCAGGCGGTGAGTTACGGCCAATGGGAGGCGGCGAGTGCCATCGGATTAAGCCGCAGCCAGACCCTGCGGCTGATCGTGCTGCCGCAGTCGCTGCGCGTGATCATTCCGCCGATGACCAGCCAGTATCTGAACCTGACCAAGAACAGCTCGCTGGCGGTGGCGATCGGGTATCCCGATATCGTCTCGGTCGCCAACACCACGCTGAACCAGACCGGTCAGGCCATCGAAGGCATCCTGATCATCATGGCCGTGTATCTGACCATCAGTCTTTCGATCTCGATGTTCATGAACTGGTACAACAAACATATTGCGTTGGTGGAGCGGTAAGATGACGACAGCCACCGAATCCCTGCCGCCGCCGACCTCCACCACCGGGCCGATCGCCTGGGTGCGCGAGCGTCTGTTCTCTTCACCCCTGAACGCCATCCTGACCATCCTGTCGGTCTGGCTGGTGCTGATGTCCTTGCCGCCATTCATTGAATGGGCCCTGATCAAGGCGAATTTCATGGCGGCGACATCGCAGGAATGCCGCGGTACCGGCGGCGCCTGCTGGGCCTTCATCGGCGTGAAATACCGTCTGATGCTGTTCGGTCTGTATCCCTATGACGAACAGTGGCGTCCACTGATCGCCACCGTCCTGCTGATCGCGATGATCGTGATGAGCTGCGTGCCGCGGTTCTGGAATGCCAGCCTGCTGGTCATCTGGGTTGGCGGCCTGATCGCCGTCGCCGTGCTGATGTGGGGCGGCATCCTCGGGCTTAAATATGTTGAGGACACGCTCTGGGGTGGCCTGCCGCTGACCCTGATCCTGGCCACCTTCGGCATCGCCATCGCGTTTCCTTTTGGCGTCATGCTGGCGCTGGGTCGACGCTCGAAGATGCCGGCGATCAAGACGCTTTGTGTGCTCTACATCGAACTGATCCGCGGCGTGCCGCTGATCAGCATGCTGTTCATGTCGTCGGTGATGCTGCCGCTGTTCCTGCCGGAAGGCTTCAGCATCGACAAGCTGCTGCGCGCCCAGATCGCCATCATCCTGTTCGCGGCGGCCTATCTGGCCGAGGTGGTGCGTGGCGGCCTGCAGGCGATCCCGAAGGGACAGTATGAGGGCGCTGATTCGCTCGGCCTCAGTTACGGCCAGAAGATGAGCTTCGTCATCCTGCCGCAGGCCCTCAAGATCGTGATTCCGCCCTTGGTCAGCCTGTTCATCGCGGTGTTCAAGGACACCTCGCTGGTGGTCATCATCGGCATCTATGACCTGATGCAGTCGACCAAGGTGGCGCTCACCGATCCCGCCTGGCGTGGCTTCTCGATCGAAGCCTATTTCTTCGTTTCGGCGATCTACTTCGTCTTTTGCTATTCGATGTCCAAATACAGCCAGAACCTGGAAAAGCGTCTGGCCACCGGACACAAGCGCTGAAGGATCAATTGACCATGGCGAACAACGTTATCGAGCTGCAGAGCGTCAACAAGTGGTATGGCGAGTTCCACGTGTTGCGGAACATCAACCTCAACGTCAAGAAGGGCGAGCGTATCGTCGTCTGTGGCCCGTCGGGCTCCGGCAAGTCGACCATGATCCGCTGCATAAACCGGCTGGAAGAGCACCAGAAGGGCCATATCATCGTCGATGGCACCGAACTGACCAACGACCTCAAGAATATCGACGCGATCCGTCGCGAGGTCGGCATGGTGTTCCAGCATTTCAACCTGTTCCCGCATCTGACCGTGCTGGAAAATCTGACGCTCGGCCCGATCTGGGTGCTGAAGAAGCCCAAGGCTGAGGCCGAAGCGACGGCGATGAAATACTTGAACCGGGTGCGTATTCCTGAGCAGGCCGGTAAATTCCCCGGCCAGCTCTCGGGTGGCCAGCAGCAGCGCGTCGCCATCGCCCGCTCGCTATGCATGAACCCGAAGATCATGCTGTTCGATGAGCCGACCTCGGCGCTCGATCCGGAAATGGTCAAGGAAGTGCTGGACGTTATGGTCGGCCTGGCCGAGGACGGCGGCATGACCATGATCTGCGTCACCCATGAAATGGGCTTTGCCCGCAAGGTGGCGGATCGCGTGATCTTCATGGATCGCGGCGAGATCATCGAGCAGAACACGCCGAACGAGTTCTTCTCCAATCCGCAGAACGAACGCACCCAGCTGTTCCTGAGCCAGATCCTGCACTGATCGGTTAAAACCGTGCTATGCTCCTCCCCATAACAAACGGGGAGGAGCATCATGCGCAGTCTTGTCGCAGTTCTTCTTGTGCTTACGGCGGTCCCGGCGGCCAGCGGCCCCGCCTGGGCCCAGTTGCCGGCCATCGATCCGGTCGGGCAATACCGCCTGATTGGCCCTGCCGGCCGCAGTGACAGCCGCTGCATCGGCCGACCTGAAACCCCACTCTGTGCCGTTGAAACCCTGCTGGCCTGTTTCGCCCGCCGCGATACGGATCTCTGCCGCATCGTCTGGTCCGGTGCCAACGGGGCTGCCGGCAGTCTGATGACAATGTCGAATTCCCGGTACTGGTGGAGCTATCGCGTTGCCGCGGCCGAACAGTCTTCGGCGGACGAAGCGGTGATTGCCGTGGCCGGGCGCAACTGCGGCCTGCTGCAGGCCGAGCCGGACTGTGCCACCACGCCCGCGCCGCCCACCCGTTACCGGGTGCAGCGGATCGATGGCCGGTGGGCCGTGGTCGACTGGCAGTCGCAGGCGGGCGATCCCACACCGGTGCGATAGGCGAAGGAGAGCGGAACTGCGCGGCGATCCGCGCCGTTCTGCATGCGACGGTCAGGGCGTATAGTCGAGGGCCATGGAATCGAGGCAACGATGACACGGCTGTTTGACGCATTGCGCCATATCTCGGCTGGCTGGCGGCTGCTGATCTGTCTGATCGTCGGCAGTGCGATCTTCCTCTGGCCGTTTGAGCCCGACGACCCGCTGGTGCATGCCGGAGCCGCCTGGGTGGCTGGCGTGGCGCTGTTCCTGGGCTGGACCGCCTATGCGGTCAGCTGCATCTCGATTGCCCAGCTGCGCAAGCGCGCCCGTGAGCTGGATGACAGCGCCTGGGTCATATCCGTGCTGGTGGTGATTGCCGCGGTCATCAGCCTGCTGGCGCTTGGCCTGATCGTCTATGGCAAAGACAGTGCCCAGGGGCTCGTGCTGGCCCTTCGGCTGGGCTTTGGAGGCGCCAGCATGGTCGCAGCCTGGCTATTGATCCATACGGTGCTGGCATTGCACTACGCCCATCTCTATTACGGCGACACCGAAGGTGACGGGAAAAAAGAAGATCGTCGCGGTCTGGATTTTCCCGGCAAGGGCGACCCGGATTACTGGGATTTCTTCTACTATTCCTTCGTGATCGGCATGACCTGCCAGGTCTCGGACGTTTCGATCTCGTCGCGCGGCATGCGGCGGCTGACGCTGGCACACAGCATCGTGTCGTTCTTCTTCAATACCACGGTGATCGCGCTGACGGTGAACCTGATCGCCAGTAACTGAGGTCAGCTCAGGCCGGCATAGCGCAGGGCAATGGCGATAACCATGCCGATCAGGATGGCGGTCATCGACTTGCGCAGGATCAGCATCACCGCAACGGCGGCGGCCAGACCCGCCCACATGGCGGGATCGCCCTTCATGGCGGCCGCCACCACGATGGCGATCAGCACGCCGCCGGCAGTGTGGCGCAGGAAGCGCTCCAACCGGGGCGAGACGGTGACATAGCTCATCATCCAGAAGCCGCCGACGCGGGTCAGCAGCGTGGCAAGGGCCATGCCGAAGATGGCAATCACCGCTGTGAGATCGAAGGCGGTGAAGCTAGTCATGGCGGCTGCTCCACAGGCCGGCGAGGCCGGCGCAGAGGCCGCCGATCAGGATATACCAGTTGCCGGGCAGCCAGAGCAGGGCAGCCACGGTGCCGGCGATGGCGGCGATCCAGGGCAGGATGTCGCTGCGGCCGCGATAGAGCCCGACCACCGAGGTGGCGAAGACGCCGGCGATCAGGACATCGAGGCCCCAGCGTTTGACATCCAGCCCGCCGCTGCTGGCCAGCGCGCCAAGCGCTGTGCCGCCGACCCAGACCGGCCATTGCATGATGACGGTGCCGAGCAGGATGCCGAGATCGCGCCGGCCGTTCATCATCGCCTGCAGCGTAATGGCCCAGCCGGCATCGGTCATGCCGGCCGAGATCGGCAGCACCCAGCGACGCGGCAGGTTGGCGATATAGGGATGCATCGCCGCGCCCATGACGATATGGCGGGCATTGACCAGGAAACTGGTCAGCACGATGGCCGCCACCGGCAGCGGTACGGCGCTCCACAGGCTCAGCACGGCGAACTGCGCGCTGCCGGCAAAGGTGGCGGCACTCATCAGGATGGCTTCGCCCGGAGACATGGTGACGCCGAGCGCGGCCGCGCCGAAGGCGATACCGAAGGGCAGCGCGCTGAGGCTGTAGGGCGCGGTCAGCTTCATGCCGTGCCAGACGCCATCGGCGGTGAACACGGCCGGCGGGGACGCGGCAGAATCGGGAGCTTGGGCGTGCATGGGGCGGCAAACTAGGGGTTGGCGGCGGGGCAGTCAACCGGTATGATGGTTATATGGCGAAAGCGCTCCCCATCCTTGAACTCGGCTTGCTCGGCGGGCATCCGGCGCTGGATTACGTCAATACGCTGGACTGGCGTGACCGATCCGTAGACGAGGGTGGCCCGGTCGAAACCCTGGTCTCCTATGATGCGCTGCTGGCCTGGTGTCGGCGCTGCGGCATCATCGGGGTCGCCACCGCGACGGAGCTCGAGCATCAGGCCGCTGCCGATCCGCGACAGGCCGCTGCCGTGCTGAGCGAAGCAGTGGCGCTCCGCGAGGCGCTCTATCGTCTGGCGCGGGCGACACGCGCAGGCAAGGCGGCGCGGCCGGCCGATCTTGATATGCTCAATGGCTGTTTACTGCGCTATCCGGAAGGGCGCACGCTGGCGCCGATCGGTCATCGTTTCGTCTGGAAATCCCACGGCGATGGCATCGCCCTGGGCTCGCCGCTGGGTGCCGTTGCGCGGCTTGGTGCGGAACTGCTGGTAACAGCCGAGCCGGAAAGTATCCGCTGCTGTGCCGGTCCCGATTGCGGCTGGCTGTTCCATGACACCAGCCCGAACAAGCGTCGCCGCTGGTGTTCGATGGAAAGCTGCGGCAATCGCGCCAAGGCGCGGCGGCATTATCTGCGAGTCAAAACCCAGGCCTGACGATCCGCACGGAACTTTGTTGGCGAATTTTCATTGGAATCATTCCAAGGAAAAGACCAGCAGAGGTGGATCATGGCCAAGACAGCAGCACCGTCCAAAAAGGCGGGCCTGAAGACCGTTGCAGGCAAGGGTGGCGAAACGCACCAGCAGGCGACGGCGGCCGACGGTCGCGACCGTCTCACCACCAACCAGGGCACGGCGATTGCCGATAATCAGAATTCCCTGAAGGCGGGTGCGCGTGGACCGACGCTGCTGGAAGATTTCGTGCTGCGCGAGAAGATCACCCATTTCGATCATGAGCGCATCCCGGAGCGTATCGTGCATGCCCGAGGTTCGGGCGCCCATGGCTATTTCCAGGTCTATAAAAGCCAGAGCGCGCTGACCAATGCGGCCTTCCTGCAGAATCCGCGCGAGAAGACCAAGGTCTTCGTGCGCTTCTCCACGGTGGCTGGTGGCGCCGGTTCGGCCGACACCGTGCGCGACGTGCGCGGCTTTGCCGTGAAGTTCTATACCTCGGAAGGCAATTTCGATCTGGTCGGCAACAACATCCCGGTCTTCTTTATCCAGGATGCGATGAAATTTCCCGATCTGGTGCATTCGGTGAAGATGGAACCTGATCGCGCCTTCCCGCAGGCGGCTTCGGCGCATGACACCTTCTGGGATTTCGCCTCGCTGATGCCGGAAACCACCCACATGCTGATGTGGGCGATGTCGGATCGCGGCATCCCGCGCAGCTACCGCATGATGGAAGGCTTCGGGGTGCACACCTTCCGTTTCGTCAATGCCAAGGGCAAATCCACCTTCGTGAAATTCCACTGGCGGCCGACCATCGGCTCGGTCTCGCTGATCTGGGATGAAGCCGTGAAGCTGGCCGGCGCCGACTATGACTTCCATCGCCGCGATCTGTGGAACGCCATCGAGGCCGGCGATTATCCGGAATTCGAACTCGGCATCCAGGCGTTCGATGAAAAGACCGCCGATGCGCTCGGCTTCGACGTGCTGGATCCGACCAAGGTGATCCCGGAGGAAATGATTCCGGTGCAGATGATCGGCAAGCTGGTTCTGGATCGTAATCCGGACAACTTCTTTGCCGAGACCGAGCAGGTCGCTTTCCATCCGGGCCATGTCGTGCCCGGCATCGACTTCACTAACGATCCCCTGCTGCAGGGCCGGCTGTTCTCCTATACCGATACGCAGTTGAGCCGCCTTGGCGGCCCGAATTTCCATGAACTTGAGATCAACCGCCCGGTCTGCCCGATGCGTAACTTCCAGCGCGACGGCATCCATCGCATGGCGGTACCCAAGGGCCGCGTTGCTTATGAGCCCAACAGTCTCGATCCGGACAGCCCGCGCGAACACCCCACGGCCGGCTTCACCAGTTTCCCCGAGCCGTTGACCGGCGAGAAGCAGCGCATCCGGTCGGAGAGCTTCGCCGATCACTACAGCCATGCGCGGCTGTTCTGGCTCTCGATGACCGAACCGGAGAAGACCCATATCGTCAGCGCCTTTGCCTTCGAACTGGCCAAGGTGGAAACCATCGCCATCCGCAAGCGCATGCTGGGCCGCCTGAAGCTGGTGCATGACGATCTCTGCAGCCAGGTGGAAGCCGCGCTCGGCATGGAGGGGCAGGCGGAAAAGCTGACGCCCGCCGTTGCGGCCAAGACCATGAAGCCGTCGAAGGCGCTCAGCCTGATCGCCAAGGCCCTGCCCACCATCAAGGGTCGCAAGATCGGCGTTCTGGTCACCGATGGCGGCGATGCCAAGCTGCTGGCGGCCGTTCAGAAGGCGGCGCAGGACGAAGGCGCGGTGGTCGAGATCATCGCCCCCAAGATCGGCGGCGTGAAACTCAGCGACGGCAAGGTCACGCCTGCCAATCACACGATCTCGGGCGGTCCATCCGTGCTGTTCGATGCGGTGGTGCTGCTGCCCTCCACGGATGGCGTGAAGAAACTGGTGCGTGAGGCCGGTGCCGTGGCCTGGGTGCATGATGCCTTCAGCCATCTGAAGGTGATCGGCAATGTGGCCGCAGCCAAACCTCTGATGGACAAGGCCGGCGTCGAGAAGGATGACGGCATCGTGGCGCTCGAGGGTGGCGTTGCGGCCTTCATCAAGGCGGCGCAGCAGCACCGCATCTGGGCCCGTGAGCCCAAGCTGCGCAGTCCCGGCTGATTAGCGGCGCGGATCGAACAGCGCGTCGCGGGTCTGGTAGGGCCGGAAGCCGGTCTTCTGGTAAAGCGGCAGTGCGGCCGGATGGTCGAGGTTGCAGGTGTTCACCATCAGCCGTTGCGTGCCGTAGGAGAAAGCCTGCCGTACGCCGGTGCGCAGCAGCCATGGCCCCAGGCCGCGGCCGAAGAATTCCGGCGCCAGGCCGAAATAGGCGATGTTGATCGGCTTGCGCGGATCGCTGTCCTCGTCGCGGCGGTCGAGTTCGATATACCCGGCCGGCACGCCGCCGACATAGGGTACCCAGATTTCCACCAGCGGATCGCAGATCACCTGGCCCAGCGCGACATCGCTCATGCGGTGGCGATCGACCCAGTGCCAGGCGCGGCCGACCGTGTCGTAGAGGTAGCGATAGAAGCCGACGGTGGGCTTCTCCAGCCGCAGCAGCGCCAGCTTGGGCACCAGCGGCGGCCGTTCGCTGCCCTCGGGCAGGGCTTTCAGCATATCCAGATAGACGACCGTGACATTGTAGCGGCCGTCATCCAGCAGTTCGGCCGGGCGCAGCCGGAAGATCGCCGGCGCAACCGTGTTCTCGGTATCGCGGGCTGCGGCCATGCGGCGGATCGTTACTTGGCCAGTTCCGCCGGCAGGTCGGCGCGACCGCCCCATTCGGTCCATGAGCCGTCATAGACCGAAACCTGGCGATGCCCGAGCAGATGCATGCCCAGCGTGAGGATGCAGGCCGAAACGCCCGAGCCGCAGCTGTTGATCACCGGTTTGCTCAGGTCGACGCCGGCCTTGCCGAAGATGTCCTGCAAAACATCGGCCGACTGGAACAGGCCGGTCTGTGGATCGGTCATCATTGAGGAAGGCACGTTAAGCGAACCCGGAATGTGGCCGCCGCGCAGGCCGATGCGCGGCTCCGGCTCGGTGCCGTCGAAGCGCCCCTTGCTGCGGGCATCCACCACCTGTTCGCGCGGGCTGGCCATGTTGGTGCGCACCTGTTCCACGTCGCGCACCAGCATGTCGTTGCGCCGCGCGGTGAAATGCCGTTCGCGCGGCAGCGGCGGCAGGTCTTCTACCGGCCGGCCTTCCGCCTTCCACTTCTTGAAGCCGCCGTTCAGCACGGCCACGTCGGTATGGCCGAAGACGCGGAACATCCACCAGGCGCGCGGTGCCGAGAGATGCACGTCCGAGCCGTCATAGACCACGATGCGGTTGCCGTCGCCGATGCCAAGGCGCCGCATGCGGGCGGAGAATTTCTCCGGGCTGGGCAGCATATGCGGCAGCGGCACATCGGTATCGGCGATCTCGTCGATATCGAAGAACACCGCGCCAGGGATATGCGCATCGGCATATTCGGCCTTGCCGTTGCGGCTCATGGTCGGCAGATACCAGGAGGCATCGACGATGCGCAGATCGGGTGCCTTCAGATGCTCGGCCAGCCACTCGGTCGATACCAGCGCATCCGGATTGACGTAGTTCATGCGACTGCTCCCTGCTTGCGGTCTTTATGCCGCGAATTCGATGCTGACGCGGCGGTTCTGCCGGCCCTTGTTTTCGATCTTGCGCACGGCGACCGCGCCGATCTCGCCGGTCTGCTTCACATGGGTGCCGCCGCAGGCCTGCAGGTCGAGCGGCTTGTCGAGGCCGGCGACTTCAATGAGGCGCACCTTACCCAGGCCCATCGGCGGCTTCACCGCCATGGTCTTGACCAGGTCGGGGCTGTTGAGCAACTCCTCGTCGGTGATCCAGCGCGCGGTCACCGCATGATCGGCGGCAACCAGTTCGTTCAGCTTCGCCGTCAGCGTGTCCTTGTCGGGGATGCTGTCGGCCATGTCGAAATCCAGCCGGCCCTTGCCATCGCTGACCTGGCCGCCGGTGACCGGGAAGGGCACCAGCACCGACAGCAGATGCAGGCAGGTATGCATGCGCATCAGGCGATGCCGGCGCGCCCAGTCGATCTCCAGCCGGCCGCGAGCGCCAACCTTCAGCAGGGCCGAGCCGCCGGCTGGCACATGGACGATGCCCTCGGGGCCATCGCCCTTGCGGGTGTCGGCAATCGCGATGGCGTCGCCGCTCTCCAGCACGAAGCGGCCGCTATCGCCGGGCTGGCCGCCGCCGGTCGGATAGAACACGGTCTTGTCGGTCTGGAATCCGCGCTCGTCGATGGCGGTGATCACCGCATCGCAGTGGGTGAGATAGGCATCGTCGCGGAACAGGAACTCGGTCATGGCGCTCACACCATCCAGGCCGGAACCGGCAGGTTCTTGCTGCGCAGGAAGTCCGGGTTGAACATCTTGCTCTGGTAGCGCGCGCCGCCATCGCACAGGATGGTGACGATCGTGTGTCCAGGCCCCATTTTCTTTGCGAGGCGGATCGCGGCGGCCACGTTGATCCCCGACGAGCCGCCCAGCACCAGGCCTTCATGCTGCACCAGGTCGAACACCACCGGCAGCGCTTCCTCGTCGGGAATCTGGAAGGCGTCGTCGGGCGTGATGCCTTCAAGGTTGGCGGTGATGCGGCCCTGGCCGATGCCTTCGGTGATCGAGCTGCCTTCGGACTTCAGTTCGCCATGCTTGTAGTAGTGATACAGCGCCGCACCCATCGGATCGGCCAGCGCGACCTGCACCTTCGGATTGCGCTCCTTCAGCGCCATCAGGATGCCGGCAAACGTCCCGCCCGAGCCGACCGCGCAGGTGAAGCCATCCACCTTGCCGCCCGTCTGTGTCCAGATCTCGGGGCCGGTGGTGTGGTAATGCGCCGCGCGGTTGGCGATGTTGTCGAACTGGTTGGCCCAGATCGCGCCCTTGGGTTCGGTCTTCGCGATCTCCTCGGCCAGCCGGCCGGAATATTTCACGTAGTTGTTCGGGTCCTTGTAGGGGACGGCCGGCACCAGGCGCAGGTCGGCGCCGCACAGGCGCAGGAAATCCTTCTTCTCCTGGCTCTGGGTATCCGGCATCACGATCACGGTCTTGAAACCAAGCGCATTGCCCACCAGGGCCAGACCGATGCCGGTATTGCCCGCCGTACCCTCGACAATGGTGCCGCCGGGTTTCAGGGTGCCGCGCTTAAGCGCATCCTGCACGATATACAGCGCCGCCCGGTCCTTTACCGAACCGCCGGGATTCATGAATTCGGCCTTGCCATAGATCTCGCAGCCGGTGAGATCGGAGGCGGCTTTCAGGCGGATCAGGGGGGTGTTGCCGATGCTGTCGACGAAGTCTTTGCGAATGTCCATGCCGGGCTCGATATCCTGGGTCTCGGGCTGATATAGCGTCCCCCGAAACCCATCCTATACCGAGGGGGGGTTAGGGTCGCAACCCGCGGGGATCGGCCCATCTCTGCCGCAGCTTTTCGCGGTACAAACCGAGCCAGAGCAGGCCGATGGTCGCCGGCGAATTGGGCATTTTCCCGGCTTCCCATTGGGCAAAAGCCTCGGGGAAGGGCATGGCGAAGACCCGGATATCCTCATGCTCGGCGGCCAGTCCGTGGAAGCCGCCGGCCCGGCCGGCATCCACCTGGGCGCAGAACATGTGGAAGCGCTCGCAGCAGAAGCCCGGCGTGGAATAGACCATGCCGACCGGCAGCAGCGACCCGATGGCGTCCAACCCGGCTTCCTCCTTCAGCTCGCGGATGCCGACCTCCTCGGTCGACTCTCCGTCCTCGATCAGGCCAGCCACGGTTTCCACCATCCAGGCGCGGTCGCCATTGAACAGGGCGGAGGCGCGGAACTGCTCGATCAGCACCACCTCGTCGCGCTTCGGATCGTAGGGCATGACGCAGACGGCATCGCCGCGATACACCACCTCGCGGTCGATCTCGAGTGCACCGCCTTCAAAGCGACCATGCCGCAGCCAGAGCTTGTCGACTTTCAGGTGACCCCGGAAGACCTGCTCCTGCCGCGTGACCTCGACGGGATAGGGCTGGTGGCTGGTGCTTATCTGCTTGCGCATGGCATCGGACCCTGACTGTGAAGCAAATGAAGGAAGGCATCCTTATGGCTACGCTGCCAGCCTGCCAGATGCCAGTCGGTCTTGGCGG
Source organism: Ferrovibrio sp. GW821-FHT12E11 (assembly GCF_058806975.1). Classification (NCBI taxonomy): domain Bacteria; kingdom Pseudomonadati; phylum Pseudomonadota; class Alphaproteobacteria; order Rhodospirillales; family Rhodospirillaceae; genus Ferrovibrio; species Ferrovibrio sp. GW821-FHT12E11. Next base: position 92,011 of record NZ_JBXAQG010000001.1, on the reverse strand, counting down.
CGGGGAGAACAGGGCCGGCGGGCAGGAACACCAGGGCGCGCTGGCTGCCGGCGCCACTGGCTGGTCTCACCGGCAGGGCGCGGCTGACATATTCCGGACCTTCGTAACGGGCGAGGCGTCCGGCGTCTGTGGGGCGTGCCGCCCGGAACAGCAGGCCGTCGACCACGCCGCCGGGGGCGCGAATCAGCACGGGATAGCTGCGGCCCTGGGCCTGCTTGCGGCGGAAGCCGTGCAGCAGCGCCGGCTCAAGCTGCCGCGGGCCGGGGCGGTAGCCGAGAATCAGGGTCTGGATATCGGAGTCGCACAGCGTGCCGTAGAAAAAATACCGCATAGACAGCTGGCTTGACCTGCCGGGGGATTGATCCACATTGTGAAAACTTGCGTACATTACGATGTAATCCAAGCGTCAGGGTTTAGCAAAGATCATGTCTGTGACCGATTTGGCCAGCACCCAGCCCGCTTCGCGGGTACCGGAGCACCATATCCCCGCTGAGTTGCTGCTCGATTACGCCGGCGGCAATCTGGCGGAACCGTGGTCGCTGGTCGTGGCCTGCCACCTGACCCTTTGCCCCCATTGCCGCCGCGAACTGTCCGCCATCGAGCAGGCGGCCGGTGCCCTGATGGAGAACCAGACCCCACCGGTCGCGGCGGCGGGTTTTGCCGCCGTGGCGGCGCGTCTGGGCGCGCAGGAACCGGCAGCACCTAGGGCGGCCTCGCGGCCTGCCGGCGGCCTGCCCAAGCCGCTGCTCGACTATCTGGGTGGTCGCGGTGTGGATGACATCTCATGGCGCTGGAGCGGCGCCGGCCTGCAGTCGCATGCGCTGCCGGCAAACAAGTCGCAGGGTGGCATGGTCAGCCTGTTGAAAATCGCACCCGGCGCCGGCCTGCCGCTGCATACCCATCGCGGCAACGAAATGACGCTGGTGCTGAGCGGCGGCTATACCGACGAGCATGGCACCTTCCAGCGCGGCGATCTGGAGGTCGCCGATGGCAGTCTGCAGCATCGGCCGCTGGCCATGCTGGACCAGCCCTGTCTCTGCCTGGCCGTCACCGACGCGCCGCTGAATTTCAGCGGTCGCCTTGGCTGGTTCTTCAATCAATGGGCAAAAGTCTCGGCATAGCAGCCCTGGTCGCTGTGCTGGCTGCTGGCGCCGGGCGTGCCGGCGAGCTGGAGACGCGCGATTTCGAGGTGTTTCGCAATGGCGAACCCATCGGCCATCATCGCGTGGTGATCGACCGCGACGGCGATATCGCCCATGTGAAGATCGATATCGGACTCAGGGTCACTTTCGGGCCGCTCACGCTATTCCGCTATCTGCATGAGTCCGAGGAAGTCTGGCATGGCGATCGCCTGCAGGCCCTGAAATCCACCACAGACAATGATGGCACGGCCGAAACCCTGCAGGTGGAGGCCGATCCCGCAGGCAATGACCTGAAGGTGACGGGCTCGCGTTTTAGCGGCCGGCTGCCGGCCGATGCCATGCCCACCAGCTACTGGCGCAGCGACTTTGTCAGCCGCGCCACCATCATGGACAGCCAGAACGGTCGCGTGCTGGCCCTGCGCGTGCAGCCTGAACGGTTTGAAATGGCCTCGGCTCTGCGCAGCGAAGTGCCGGCGCGGCGCTACCAGGTGTTGGGCGATATCGATCTCACCCTCTGGTACGACCGGACTGGCCAATGGGTGAAGGCAGCCTTCCCTGGCAAGGACGGTTCGCGGATCGAATATCGCCTGCGCTAGTTGCGGCTGAAGCCGTACTGCACCACGTCGATGGTGCCGGCGTTGAAGCCGCCCTCGCAATAGGCCAGGTAATAACGCCACATCCGGCGGAAGCGCTCGTCGAAGGCCTGCAGCCGGCTGTCCATCGCGCGGATCTGCGGCCAGGCTGCTTCGAAGGCGTGATGCCACAGATTGAGCGTGCGGGCGTAATCGCGGCCGAAGCTGAAGGCATCGGCGATCTGCAGCCCGGCGGCCCCGGCCTGCTGCGTCACGGTCTGCGGCGACAGCAGCATGCCGCCCGGGAAGATATAGGCCTGGATGAAATCCATCGTGCCGCGGTAATCCTCGAAATACTTGTCGGCGATCACGATGGCCTGCACGCCGGCGCGGCCCTGCGGCTGGAGGCGATCGCGCAGCTGGCCGAAATACAGCGGCCAGTATTTCTCGCCCACGGCCTCGATCATCTCGATGGAGGCCACGGCATCATACTGACCCGTCAGGTCGCGGTAGTCGCACAGCTCGATGCTCACGCGCTCGTTCAGACCTTCGCGCTGCACCCGGGCCTGCGCATAGTCATGCTGCTCGCGGCTGATGGTGACGGCATGGACCTGCGCGCCGTATTCCTTCGCGGCCAGACAGGCAAAGCCGCCCCAGCCGCAGCCGATTTCCAGCAGGCGCTGCCCCGGTTTCAGCTGCAGGGTCTCGCCGGCGAGGCGGCGGTATTTGTTGAGCTGGGCTTCTTCCAGGCTTTCGCTGCCGCGCTGCCACAGGGCGGCGGAATAGGTCATCGAGGGGTCGAGCCAGCGGCTGTAGAAATCATTCCCCAGATCGTAGTGATAGGCGATGTTGCGTTTGCTGCCGCGCTTGCTGTTGGCGGCAAAGGCGAAGCCGATGCGACGCAGGGCCCGCAGCCAGGGCTGGCCCATTAGTGTGGAATCGAGGTCGGTGTTGATGCAGGCCCATTCGGTCAGTGCGCCGAGGTCGTCGCAGTCGAAATCGCCATCGATATAGGCCTGGCCGATAGCCAGGTTTCCGCCCAGCAGCAGGCGCTTGGCCATGCGATGGTCGTTGATGCGCAGGGCCGCGTCCGGCCCGGGTTGGCTGCCGCGGGCCTGCACGCAGCGGCCATCGGGCAGGGTGACGGTCAGGCTGCCATGGCTGACGCGCGGCGACAGCGACAGCATCAGCCGCGTCCAGCGCGGCAGGTCGGACAGCCGGAAGGCATCCTGCGCGGTTTTCAGTTGCACCGGTTCGTAGGATGGCGCCGGCAGGATGTCATGATGATGGTGCGTCAGGCCGGCCTGCGCCATCGCGTCGGCCGCCGCTTCCATCGCGGCTTCGGCAGCCGCGTTCAGCGGATTCTTGCGGTCGGCATAGGCTTCACTCATACAACGCTCCCATTGCGCTCAATCGACCTTGCTTTTCCCGGCGGTCACCGCCTCCGAAGGCGGCGCGCTCCAGCCGAAGAAGGCCGCACCCTTGCGCCAGAGCTGCAGCGCTTCCCAATGGATGCCAGCCATGACTTTTACGGTCATCAGGGGATGGCGGATGCAGGCTTTCAACAGACTGTGATCGGACAGCGTTTCGCGCCGGCCGGTCTGCGTGGCGATCAGCTGTAGCGCGCCTTCCGGACTGTGCTGATGGATCAGGATGCCGATCCTGTCGCCTGGCGGCTGCAGGCGGAAACGGTATTCGCCGCTCAGCGGCAGGAAAGGCGAGACATGGAAGCGCTTGGCCACGCTATGCTCCAGCGGCGCAGCGTTGCGCTGCTGCGGCACTTCGATCAGGTAGCTGTGCTGGTCGCCGAAGGTGTTCTTCACTTCATACAGCACGGCGCGCAGCCGTTCGGCGGCGTCGTAGCAGAAAAAGACGCTGAGCGGGTTGAACACATAGCCGAACAGGCGCGGGAAACAGAAGATGCGGATGCGGGCTGCGGCGTCGCTCAGTCCCTCGCGCGCCAGCGCGGCTTCCACCCAGGGCCGCAGGCCGGAGCCATCGCGCGGGCCATGGTCGCGCTCGTGGAAGCTCAGCAGGCCGAAGCGGTTGTGGCGGAACAGTCGCGAGCCAGCGGCGATGGCGGGCAGCGCGTCGATATCCAGCAGCAGCGAGAAGACCCGATAGCTGAAGCGGTGCCGGAACGGCAGGCGCCGTTCGTGCATCACCCGGCACCAGTAGAGGCTGGCGGCAGGCAGGACGGCGCCGCCGGCCGTCATTCTGCCGCCTCGCGCTGGGGCCGGGCCGCCTGATCGAAGGGCGCGGTGACACCGAGACCGGCGGCGACAGCCAGTCCGGCGCTGAAGCCGTCCTCATGGAAACCGTATCGGCACCAGGCGCCGCAGAACCACAGGCGGTCCTTGCCCTGGATCTCGTGCAGGCGGCCCTGGGCATCGACGGCGGCGCGATCGAACAGCGGGTGATCGTAGTTGAATTCGGCAAAGACCGTGTCTTTCGCCGGCTCGCGGATCGGATTGAGGGTCACGAACAGCGGCTTGCTCTCGTCGATCGACTGGAGTTTGTTCATCCAGTAGGTGAGGCCGACGCGGCGCTGCAGGTCGCGGCGCGGTTCCGACAGGTAGTTCCAGCTGGCCCAGACGCTGCGCCGCACCGGCATCTGCGTCGCGTCGCGATGCAGCACCGCGCGGTTGGGCTGGAAGCGGAAACAGGACAGGATGGCGCGTTCGGCTGGCATGGCTTGGTCGCCCAGCAGGCGCAGGGCCTGGTCGCCGTGGCAGGCCAGCACCACCTGGTCGAAGCGGCTGCTGCCGGCGGCTGTCGTTACGGTGACGCCGGCGTCTTCGCGGCGCACGGCCTGCACCGGCCTGTGCAGATGCAGGGTGAAATCGCCGGCGGCCAGCAGGCGCTTCACATATTCGCGGCTGCCGCCCTGCACGGTGTACCATTGGGGCCGGTCGTCGATGCTGAGCAGGCCGTGATTCTTGAAAAAACGCGCGAAGGTCTCGGCTGGAAAGTCCAGCATGCCGGCCAGCGGCGTCGACCAGATCGCAGCCCCCATCGGCAGCAGGTAATCCAGCATGAAGCCGTCGCCATAACGGCCCTGCGCCAGATAGTCGCCCAGGCTCAGGCCCGCCATGCGGCCGCTTGCCAGGTCGGTCACCGCGGTGCGGTTGAAGCGCAGGATGTCGCGCCACATGCGATGGAAACCGGGCTTCAGCAGGTTGCGCTTCTGCGCGAACAGCGTGGCGATGCTGCTGCCGCTCCATTCGAGCTGTCCTTCGCCCACCGATATGGCAAACGACATGTCGCTCTTTATCGAGGGCACCCGTAATTCATCGAACAGCCGCGTCAGGTTCGGATAGTTCCAGTCGTTGAAGACGATGAAGCCGGTATCGACCGCGATGGGCGCGCCATCGTAATCGATGGTGGCGGTGTTGCTGTGGCCGCCGGCATAAGCATTGGCCTCGAAGACGGTGACATCATGCTGGCGCGACAGCGCCCAGGCGGTGCCCAGTCCGGCGATGCCTGCGCCGATCACGGCGATGCGCTGCCGCCGTTCGGTATCGTTGCCTGTCATTCAGCCCCCGCTGCCTGGCGGTTATCTTCGCGTAAAGCGGCAAATGCCGCCAGTGCCGCCTTGCGGGCACCGTCATGGTCGACCACGGGGGCGGGATAGTCGCGGCCAAGCACCAGGCCCGAGTCGGCCAGCACCCTGTCCGGCGCCAGCCAGGGTTTGTGGATGTATTTGTCGGGCAGGGCGGCCAGCGCCGGAATCCAGCGCCGCACATAATCCCCGCGCGTATCGAACTTCTCACCTTGCAGGATGGGGTTGAAGATCCGGAAATAGGGCGCGGCATCGGCGCCGGAGCCGGCCACCCATTGCCAGCTCGCCGCATTGTTGGCGAGGTCGGCATCGACCAGCGTGTCCCAGAACCAGGCGGCGCCATGGCGCCAGTCCTGGCGCAGATGCTTCACCAGGAAGGAGGCCGCGATCATGCGAACGCGGTTGTGCATCCAGCCGGTGTGCCAGAGTTCGCGCATGCCGGCATCGACGATGGGATACCCGGTGCGGCCGCGCTGCCAGGCGGCGAGCAGGCCTGTGTTGGCGTCCCAGGGAAAGGCATCGAAGTCGCCGCGGAAATTGCGCTGCGGCAGCGCGGGGAAATGGAACAGCAGATGATGCGAGAATTCGCGCCAGCCGATCTCGGACAGGAATTTCTCTGCATTGCGGCCGACGCCCATGCCGCCGCGATCGATGGCCAGATGCAGCGCCTGCCAGATCTGGCGCGGCCCGATCTCGCCGAAATGCAGATGCGCCGACAGGCGCGAGGTCACGATGCGGTCCGGCCGGTCGCGGCCATCGGCATAGGCCGTCAGACTGTCATCGAGAAAAGCCTGCAGCCGTGCGGCTGCGCCGGCTTCGCCCGGCGTCCAGGTCTCGCGCAGGCCGGCGGCCCAGTCGGGCATCTGCGGCAGCAGCCGCCAGTCCGACAGATGATCGCTGGCCAGGGGCTGCGGCCAGGCCTGCGCCTGTTGCGGGGCGCGCAGCGGCGCGGCCGGCGCGGGCAGGGCGCGGCAGGCGCGCCAGAATGGCGAGAACACCTTGAACCAGCCCTGCGCCTGGGTCTTCACCGTCCAGGGTTCGAACAGCAGGCCGGCATTATGGGTGTCGACGGCGATGCCCCTGGTTTTGAGCGCGGTCTTGATCGCGGTGTCGCGCGCAATCGCCGCCGGCTCGTAGCAGCGGTTCCAGTGCACAGCATCCGCGCCGGCCTCGCGGGCCAGGGCGGGCAGGATCCGGGCCGGATCGCCGCGCCGCAGGACCAGTGCCATGCCGTAGCGCGCCTGCAGGTCGGCCGCGAGCGCCGTCAGGCTGTGATGCAGCCACCAGCGGCTGGCGCCGCCCATGGCCCAGTCCTTCGTTGCCGTGTCGAGGATATAGAGCGCCAGCACCGGGCGGCCGCTGGCGGCGGCGGCGGCGAAGGCCGGATTGTCGTTCAGGCGCAGATCCTGCCGGAACCAGACGATGACAGGAGAAGTGGTCGGGGGCGACGCCATGCTGTGCCGTATCTGCGATGCGCCGCGGCGGCAGAAGGCTGCCGCGGTCTTCGCTCAGTGATACGCAGATTGGCGGGAGCCGGATCACTGCCCGCAGGGCGGCGATCAGCGGTTGGTGGCGTCGGTGTCGCGTTCCAGCAGGCGCAGCGCCAGCGAGGCGGCCTGGGTGCGGTTGAACACCTGCATCTTCGCGAAAATCTGTCGCAGATGCGCCTTCACGGTGACTTCCTGCACGCCGAGCTTGATGGCGATGGCCTTGTTCGAGTCGCCCTGGCTGACCCATTTGAGCACTTCGCGCTCGCGGTCGGTCAGCGCGGCCAGACGCGGATCGGCTTCGGGCACCGGCGCCGGCGGCCGCGGCACGCCGTCATCGACCAGGCCGTCCAGTTCGTGCCGCAGGCTGCGCAGCAATTCGCGGTCGTCGGCGCCGGCCTTGGCGCGTTCGGCCAGGTTGGCGAACTTGGCGGCGGCGATATAGCTGGGCAGGAATTCCTCATACAGCCGCAGTGCCTTCACCACGGTGAGGATCATGCTCTGCTGCGTGATCTCGGTCTTTTCCTTGTAGTCATTGATGCCGTGGTTCGACACCACGGTCAGCGGCGGCGCCTGGCCCGGCTGGCCGGTGCGGATCACGATCTGCACCGACTTGTTGTCGAGGTCGGTGCGGATGAAGTCGACCAGCGCCAGACCGGCATGCTCGGTCTCCATCACCACATCCAGCAGCACCAGCGCGATGTCGGGATTGTCGCGCATCACATCGCGCGCCTCGGTGGCGGAAAAGGCGCTGAGGAAGCTGAGGCCGCGCTTGCGATAGTTGAAGTTGCGCAGCAGCAGCTTGGTCAGCGAATGGACATCGGGCTCGTCGTCGACGATCAGGACTTTCCAATGGCGGCGGTCGATCGGCGGACGGGTGTCGTCGCGCCGGTCGGACTTGTCATCGAGAAAGTGGAGTGAAGGTTCCGCCAAAGCCATCCGCCTCCAAGCGGTGGAGCATTGTAACGGATCGCTTCGCAAAAGAAACGACGGCGCCGCCGGGTTTCGCGCGCTTTTCGACCTAAGTGTTGATTACGCCACTTTTACGCGCGGCTGCAGGCGCGTATCGGCGGCCTGCAGCAGACGCCCGTCGGCGGCGCGCAGTTCCAGATTCCGCACGCGCTGACCGTTTTGGCGGTCGACCAGTTCGACCGGGCAGTCGTCGCCGGTAAACTGGTAGGTCTCGCCCCATTCGCGCATGGCCACCAGCACGGGGAACAGCGCGCGGCCCTTGGGCGTCAGTCCATATTCCTTCCAGGCGCTGCCCTTCGGATTGCCGCCTTGCGTTGCCGGGGCGGTTTCCAGGATGCCGGCGGCCACCAGGCTGCGCAGCCGGGCGCTCAGGATGTTTTTCGCCAGCCCCAGGCTTTTCTGCAATTCACCGAAGCGGCGCGGGCCGGGCAGGGTGTCGCGCACGATCAGCAGCGACCACCAGTCGCCGACCACATCCAGGGTGCGGGCAATCGGGCAGGTGGCGTCTTCCAGGCTGGTGCGTTTCATGGTCCGGGTCCTTTTCCGCGCCCGGGCCAGACTGTGAGGGCGGTCACGCGGGCGGGGCGGTCTATTGGTTGCAATATAAAACCACTATCGGTATTTCTCAAGTATGGTTTCATGATGAAACCAATAAGAACCTGGAGAAGTCCCATGAGGCTCAAGAACAAGACGGCGCTGATCACCGGCGGCAACAGCGGCATCGGCCTGGCCACCGCGAAAGCTTTCATCGCCGAGGGTGCCCGCGTCGCCATCACCGGCCGCAACAAGGCCACGCTCGATGCGGCCCTGGCCGAACTCGGCCCCAATGCCATTGCCATCCAGGCCGATGCGACCGACATCGCCGCCACCGAGGCTGCCGTGGCCCAGGCCGCGAAGACCTTCGGCAAGCTCGACATTGTGTTCGCCAATGCCGGCATCCCCGGCAGCACGCCGCTGGGCAGCAGCAAGCTCGAGGTCTTCGAGCAGATCCTGCGCACCAACGTCACTGGCGTCTTCTTCACCGTGCAGGCGGCCGTGCCGCATCTGAACGACAAGGCCTCGGTCATCCTCAACGGTTCGGTGATGTCGCAGCTCGGCTCGCCCGGCTCGTCGGCCTATGCGGCCAGCAAGGCGGCCGTGCGCGGCATGAGCCGCGTGCTGGCGTCCGAACTGGCGCCGCGCGGCATCCGCGTGAATGTGGTCTCGCCCGGCGCCACCCGCACACCGATCTGGAACTCTGCTGCGCCCACGCCGGAAGCGATGACGCAGTTGGACAAGCGCCTGAGCGGCATCATCCCGCTCGGCCGCCTGGGCGAAGCCGAGGAGATCGCCAAGACCGTGCTGTTCCTGGCGTCTGACGACTCGTCCAATGTGAACAGCGCCGAAATCTTTGTCGATGGCGGCAGCAATGGTTCGCCGGTCGGCGGTCCGGTGTTCAGAGGCTAACTGGATTTAACGGAACGAGAGGAGAGGGGCCGCAGGGCCCCTCTCTGTTTTTTACTGCAGGCGTGCCGTCAGGATCTTGAAGCCGGCATAGCCAAACGCCAGCGCGAAGATGCCCTCGAACCAGCGGCGCAGACGCAGATACACCCGCACCGCCGGCGCGCTGGAGAACAGCAGCGCATAGCCATGGAAGACCAGCGTGCTCTGCACGGCCACGGCGGCGATGATGGTGAGCAGCGTGAGCGGCGAGGTCTGCGCCGGTACGCCCACGGCATAGAGCGAGCCGAAGAACAGGATCGCTTTCGGATTGGTCAGGTGCAGCGCCAGGCCGCTGGCATAGGCGCGTTTCAGAGAACTGTAGGCGCCGCCCTTGGTGGTGATGTCACCGGGCTTAAGCGCCGAGCGCGCCGATTTGAAGGCCAGGAAGATCAGATAGCCGGCGCCGAAATAGCGCAGCAGTTCGAACACCCAGGCATTGGCCAGCATCACCGCGCCGAGACCGAAGGCGGCCGCCGTCGACCACATCAGCGATCCGGTGCTGACGCCCGACGCCATGGCGAAGGCATAGCGGCGGCCCGAGGTCATCGCCGTGCCGGCGATGTTGAGCGTGGCGGGACCGGGACTGCCGGTGGCAAGCAGGGCGGCGAGCAGGATGAGCGGGAGATTGATGTCGTTGAGCATGAAAGCAGAGTGGCTAAAGCGGTTGGGTGCAGGCAAGGGCGGAGATGTACCGGTACAAATGTGTGCGGGGCACTCAGGCCCATTGCACTTATAAATTCCACACGATTCGTCAAATAAAAGGTTATTAATAAATCAATTAAATACAATAACTTATGGATGATTGAATAATTATGTATTCGACAAAATATGCGTTGTATGCTGATTATTCGTTTCAATGGGTAATGCAATTCAACATTTAATATAAATTATTATATAATATCATATACTTATTTGAATATTATTAGCATATGTAGATTAGTTTTCGCTCACTATGAATAAACCATCTCCTTGAATTACCAGTTTTCTGGCTTAAATGGGGAGAGGTTATTCGAAGAGGGCTCAATGGACATGAATGAATCGTTGCTTCGAGCAATACTTGCTACCGTAGCTCGCGCTACTTTTCCCCAAAATGAAATCTATAAAATTGTTGCCCCGGTTGGCAGCGGGAACAAGCAGGTAGCTGCATACAATCTTTGCGATGGGCGAACCCCTCAAGCTGAAATTAGTAAAAAAACAAAACTCGATAAGGGAAGCCTTAGTCGGTCGATAGCCCGTTGGATCGAGGCCGGTATCGTTGTGCGCGTCGGTGCTGATCAGCATCCTTTGCATGTCTATCCGTTAAACAAGAATACTGCTTAGCTTTTCGGGTGGAGGTAGCGCAATGACTAATGAAATATCAGAAAAATTGGACATCCTGATTAAGCTCCAGGCGGCCGTTCTCACAGCAACAATAGAATCGTCTAAGGACAAAATTGTTTTTTTATCGAAAGCGGGTCTAAGGCCAACCCTAATTGCAGAGATAGTCGGAACGACGACAAACCATGTGAATGTAACGCTGTCTAAAGAGCGTAAGCCTGTCGGCACAAAGAAGAAATAGAACGCATATGAGGCACGAAATGAAAGATGATGATGTAAAATTACTTGTGCAGGAAATGCAGTGGGTGCGGAAGTTGCTCATGCTTCAGGTTCTGGCTGCAGGTTATAAACAGAAACACGTTGCTGCTGCGTTGGGTGTAAGTCCCGCGACAATGAGTAGAATGATGCCAAAGGGTTTGCCTAAGGAAGTCACTCTTGGGCGTTCTGTTAGTGTTGCGGGGGAGTAAATGACTGAGGAGCAAGCAAATCAAATTATTAAAGAATTGGAGATGCTGCGAAAGCTTCAGATTATGGAGCTGTTCGATAAGGGGTATTCACAAGCCCAACTCGCGCAAGTGCTTGGTGTTAGTCAGCCCACAATCAGTCGCATGGTGCCAAAAATAACGCCTAAGAAGGGCTAATTAAAATGGCGAGAACTTCTATCGTAAATATTTCTGGGGATCATGAGGAAACCATTCTTCAACTTGCGAAGCACCTTGGTGTAAGTAAAACGCGGCGCAAATTGTTCAACGCTATTTATGGGCGTGGTAGCCTTCCTCGATCTAAAAAACAAATTATGAAGCTAGCTGGCGTTTCTCTGCAAAGTAGTCAGCAAGCTCAAAATGAGTTGGACCACCTCACAAAGCATCATCTGATCGTTAGAGAAGAAAATGACGGCTCTGTCGATGATGGTAGTCGGTATCTATACCGCAAGGATCCGAGTGTCCGTGCGAATAGAGCGAAGATTATAAGGTATGCAGATAACCGTAGAGCTGCAGATAAGGTGCCGACAAAGAGGCGGCCACTCACGCAAGTTGTCTCGACTGTGCGCTCTGCGAAGAAGGGACTGCTGAGAAAGCGAGTGAGGTTAAATGTTCTGTATCTGACCGCTGATCCCGACAAGAAGCATTCACTTCGTGTCGATGCAGAGGTTCGTCGAGTGCAGGATGTTATTCGTGGCTCAGTGTACAGAGACAATATCACCGTCGAATATAAGCCGGCCGCTGGTTTAAAGACCCTTCTGGATGGACTTAATGATAACCGGCCACAAATCGTGCATTTTTCGGGTCATGGCGATGCCACTGGAGTCGCGGCAGATAATGCGAGAGTTGGAAAACGCGCAGACGAAGCGCTTTCGTTTGATCTTTTGGCAAAGGCGCTCTCCGCCACAGATGCGGTCCCAAAAGTCGTTGTATTGAATTCGTGCAGCAGTTCGGGCGCACGTAAAGCACTTCTGCCGCTGGGAATAACCATTGTTACTATGCGGACCTCAATATCGGATATTGCAGCAGTTGCATTTGCTCCTCGTTTTTATGCGGCGATTGCTGGTGGTCAATCAGTAAAATCTGCTTTTGCGCAAGGCAAGATTGCTGTTGAGGCTGCATCGATCAGTGAATCTGACACGCCTGAGCTTTTTCATCCAACCAACGTCAATCCAGCAAAATTGGTTTTAGCCTAATTTGCTTTGGTTGGTGCCGAGGCGTTGCGAGTGAAGCTCGCGGTCATTCTTGATGACAGGGAAGGGGCGTTCGATGAATAAAGTCGCGCGAAGAAAGACAACAGATGATATCTTAATCGATCTTCTAATTGTTCAGTGCGCAATAGCAGGTCTCAACAGGCCTTCAATACGCGCGATAGCCGGTGTTGATACAAATAGAGTAGCGCGCATTCTCAAGCACTTTAAACAGGAAGGTAAGAAGAATGCCTAAGGCTACTGCTTCGACGGAGGCGTTATTGGAGGAGTCGGTTCGACTGCTCCAATGTTTAACCGCGCGCGACATGGCTAGATCTGGCGTGACTCAAAAAGAGATTGCTAAGTTTCTGAAAACTGCAAAGGCCGATGTTGGGCCAATGGTTCAAGGCATTAAAAAAGCCAGGGAAGCGATATAAGTGATTGGCACGCTCTGGGTTATTTGTTGAAAAGTGGCTGCGCTATCGCTGGTGAGCCTAGGCCATTTTCTGACGCTTTCTCCATCACCTAGTATGGAGAATAAATGGCTCCGAGGGAGGGATTCGAACCCCCGACCGGGCGGTTAACAGCCGCCTGCTCTACCACTGAGCTACCTCGGATCAGTGCGGGCCGGAACCTAACCACCCCCGCCCTATCCCGCAAGAGCCGTGTTCAAAAATTTCGCGGCGGCCTTGGGCCGCGCCAATCCGGCTTTTCCCCTTGCCCGCCAGATGCTAAGCGGGAGGCGAGGGAGCCGCAGAACATGAAAATGACCAAGGCCGAACTGGAAGCCTTTCTCGATGCCGAATTCCCCCAGATGCGCCCACTGCGCATGCGAATCGAATCCTGGGATGGCGCGGTGCTGCGCCTGGCCATGCCGGTCGGCGAGCAGCAGCTGCGGCCGGGCGGCACGGTCTCGGGCCCGGCGATGATGACGCTGGCCGACTGCGCGGCCTATCTGCTGCTGCTCGGCCTGATCGGGCCGGTGGCCCTCGCGGTCACCACCAATCTGAACATCAATTTCCTGCGCAAGCCGGGGCTGGGCGACCTGCGGGGCCAGGCCACCATGCTCAAATTGGGCAAGACCCTGGCGATCTGTGAAATCGCCATCTATTCGGGCGAGGGCGCCGAGCCGGTCGCCCATTCGGTGCTGACCTACGCCATTCCGCCTAAAAAATAGGCGAAAATCCGACAAAAAGTGGTGGTGGAAACGTTATTACCGGATGGACCTTTTTATGTCTGGGTGCCGTTATCGGCCTGCACCCCTGTAAATGCCTGAATTTGCAGGCATAGAGCCGAGAATCACTGCTATATTCTAGCAAGAGTGGCGGCCAGCGCAGGGGAGGGGCATGCGCTACGAGTATAAACTTCCGATCCTGATCGGGGCGATCTCGTTGCTGGTCGGTCTGGCCGTGGTGGGTTCGATCTTGCCGACCACCGAGCGGGGCCTGCGCACGGCCGCGATCGACAAGTTGGACTCTGCGGCTGAAGGGCGCCGCGCCGCCGTAATCCAGTCGGTCACCGAAATCCGGCAGCAGGTGGCCCTCTCTGTCCGGCGTCAGGATATCCAGGATGCCACCCGCCGGCTGTCGAATGCCTTCAAGCGCATGACACCCGAGCAGGTCGATCAGCTGCGTCGTGCCTACGGTAGTGAATCGCGTTTTCCGCCCGCTGCGCGACATGCGGTGGACGATGCCGACGACGGCTCGCTCTATTCAACGATCCATCGCGAGGTCCACAATAATCTTCGCCGCCTGGCGCAGATCAAGGGCATCAGGGATGTGAAGCTGGTGAACGATACTGGCGACATCATCTACACGATCCGTAAGGACGACGATTTCGGCACCAATCTTCTGGATGGCCCTTATGCCGGAACCGAACTGGCCCGGCTGTATACGCGCGCCCTTGCCGATGTGCCGCTTGGCGAAACCGCCTTCGCCGATTTCTCGATATATGCTTCGGCCGGCGAAGGTGTTGCCTTCGTCGCTTCCAAGCTGAATGTCGATCTGCAGCATGCCATCGGTGCGCTGGTCATCTCGTTTGCCAGTGACAAGATCAGCCAGATCATACTCGATCCGACCGGGCTGGGCGAAACCGGTGAGGTCTATCTGGTTGGGCCTGACTATCTGCTGCGGTCTAACAGCAGATTCTATCCGGATGGATTTCTTTCGATGCGGATGGAGAATGACCTGATCCGCGGCGCGCTGAACGGCAAGGAGGCGCAGCAGCTCACCAAGGATGCACAGGGAAATACAGTCCTCGCGCTTTACAAACCCGTCGATCTCGATGGCGTTACCTGGGGGCTGGTGACGCAGGCCGGTACGCGGGAACTCTTTGCCTCTCTGGATGAAAGCCAGCGCACGGCAATTCTCAGCGCTCTGGCGGCAGTGATCCTGGTCGGATTGGTCGGTTTCGGAGTTGCGCGGGCATTGGTGCGCCCGATCCGAACGCTGTCGCAGGTGATGACCGGGCTCTCGACTGGCAATCTCGGCATTTCCATTCCCTATGTCGAACGGACGGACGAGATCGGGGCGATGGCCCAGGCGGTACGCAGCTTCAAGGCTGCGTACGAACGCAACGATGACCTGGCCCGCACCGTGGCCCAGAAGGAACAGCGGCAGTCTGAACTGCTGAATCGCACGCCGCTGGGCGTGCTGGTGGTTACGCCGGATCTGGAGGTGCGGTTCATTAACGACCGCGCGATTGGCATTCTCGGTTTGCCGCAGTCGGTGTCTGATCCCGACCATCTGGTGCGGGTGACGGCTTCTCTCGACTGGGCGCAGGTAGGCGACTATGCCAGGAAGGCCTTTGCCGCCGGCGGTCATGGTGCAAGGGATATCCAGTATCACCGGTCCGCTTCAAACGAGGCGCGGATACTGACCACGGTTGCAGGCCGCATCCGTTTCGGCGAAGAGGACTGCCTGATCTGCTTCCTCGACGATGTGACCGAGCGCCGCGATGCCGAGCGGCTTCTGGAAAAGGAACGCAATTTATCCGCGGCCCTCTTTGAAGGCGCGCCGGATGCCGCGGTGATCGTCGACAGCGATGGACAGATTGTCCATTTCAATCACATGGCCGAGAATCTGTTCGGCTATCGGCGCGCGGATGTAATCGGCAAGCCGGTGGAAGTCCTGATGCCGGAACGGTATCGGACCGGTCATGTCGCGATCCGCAATGCCTTTCTGAGCCAGGCAACCGCGCGCGCCATGGGCAGCGGCCGGCAGTTGAGTGCGCGCCGCAGCGACGGAAGCGAATTCCCGATTGATGTCAGCCTCAGTCCGATTGCGGGTGAAAAGCTGGTTGCCGCCTCGGTCCGTGATGTCACGCAGCGCAAGGAGGCAGAGCGGGCGTTATTGCAGGCCAAGGAAACGGCAGAAGAGGCGACGCGCGCCAAGTCGTCATTCCTCGCCATGATGAGCCATGAAATCCGCACGCCAATGAACGGCGTGATGAGCATGGTGGAAATGCTCGATTCCACCGAGCTCGATACGGATCAGCGCGACATCTCGCGGGTGATCCGGTCCTCCGCCGAGGCACTGCTGACCATCATTAACGACATCCTCGATTTTTCGAAGATCGAGGCCGGCAAGTTCGATCTCGAAGCCGTGCCCTTCGATCTTGCTACGGTTTCCGAAACCGCGGCTGAAATGATGGCGCTGAATGCCCATGATAAAGGTTTCCGCCTGCTGGTCGAAGTTGATCCTACCATTCCGCTCAAGCTGCTCGGCGACCCGAACCGGCTGCGCCAGGTGCTGATCAATCTGTTGAGCAACGCGGTCAAATTCACCGAGAAAGGCTATGTCTTCCTGAAGGCGCGGCGGTTGGCTGGCCGCTCGCGAAAGGGCGTTGAGACGATCCGTTTCGAGGTTAGCGATACCGGTATCGGCCTTTCGGATGAGCAGACGGGGCGGTTGTTTCAGGCTTTCCAGCAGGCCGATGCATCCACCTCGCGCAAATTCGGCGGCACCGGCCTTGGGCTCACCATTTCGAAGCGCATCGTCGAACTGATGGGCGGTGAGATTGGAGTCAGTTCAATTCTCGGTGAAGGCTCGACCTTTTGGTTCGAGGTCCCGTTCCAGGTGGTCGATCCGGCCGTCGATACACCTCCCGCCGACATTTCCGATATCGGCGTCGTCAGCATCGGCTTCGACGATACTGCCAGTGCCATCGTCAACCGTTATCTGGCGGCAGCCGGGGTGAGCCGGATCGAAAGCGCGGGCCACCACGATTTCGAGCAGGCCCTTTCCGCCATGTCCGGCGAGGTGCCGGTCGTGGTCGCCTTCCTGCTGCTGCGTGATTCCGTTCTCGCTGTCGAGGCTATGGAACGGATGCGGCGGCTCGGATTGCCCAATCTGCGCATCCTGGTGGCCACGCCGCGCGTGATGCTGTCCACCATGGGCCGCGTCAGGGACGATGGCGCGCGTGCCGTCCTGCCGCTGCCGCTGCCGCGACAGCTGTTCTGGCGCGGGCTCGCCTATGCTGCGGGCCGCGTGTCGGACATGGGCGAACAGGATATCCGGTCTTCGGCGGAGGCCGCCTGGCTGCCGCCTTCGATAGAAGCCGCGCGGGCTGAGAAGGCGCTGATTCTCGTGGCCGAGGATAACCGCACCAACCAGCATATCATCCACCGTATTCTCAACCGCATGGGCTATGCCCATGAGATCGCCGTCAACGGCGAGGAAGCGCTCCGGATGTACGAGCAGGGCGGCTATGGCCTGATCCTGTCGGATTATCACATGCCGGTGATGGATGGTTTCGCCATGACAACAGCGTTGCGAGAACGCGAAGAGGGCACCGGTACGCGCATTCCTGTGATCGCACTGACAGCCGACGCGATGGCTGCGACGGAGCAGCATTGCATTGCCGCTGGCATGGACGGTTTTCTCACAAAGCCGATCAACACCGTACTGCTGCGGTCGACGATTGAGCAATGGATGCCGCAGGGCCAGGGATTGCGCCGTCGGGATAACAATGAAAGGCCCTCTGCTGCCATACAGACACCGGCAGCAGGCAACACTGACGGGACTGTTTTCGATCTTGCGCGTATTGCTGAAATCTTCGGCGCCTACAACGCGGATGCCGCCGAACTGGTACAGGGCTTCGCTGGCGATCTCCCTGGTCGCATAGTCGCCATCGAGACTGAACTTGTGGCTGACGCCGGGCAGGCGCGAGATCTTGTGCACGCCCTGAAAGGTGCCGCCCGCAGCATCGGCGCCGTCCAGCTGGGCGATTGTGCCGCCGTCATGCAGGACGATCTGGATTCAGGAGACTCCGCGGCGGCGGCAGCGCGGATTGCCGAGCTGCGCATTCAGGTCGACAGGTTCATTGCTACGGTGGCATCCCTCAGGCCTGCCGCATAGATTGAGGATTCCGATGTCGAAGATTGATTATTCTCGCCTGAATATCCTTTTGATCGAGGATGAATCCTATACCCGCGTGATCACGCGGCGCATCCTGAATCAGATCGGCGTGCGGGAGGTGGCCGAGGCCAGAAACGGAATGGAGGGGTTGAGCGAGATTGTGCGCGCCCGACCCGATATCATTTTCTGCGACGTGAACATGGGATTCATGGACGGCTTCGAATTCCTCGAACAACTCCGCACAATTACCAGCGCCGATCTGGATCGGACCTGGGTGGTGATGCTGACCGCGGATGGAAGCTATGAGACCCGCCTGAAGGCGAGAGAGCATACCGTCGCTGGCTTCCTGCTGAAGCCGGTCAGTGTCAATCACATCCGCGAGCAGATCGATGCCATCGTTGCCAACGATGCTGAACTTGCCGCCCGTGTGCATCATGGTCTGCCGGTCGACTACAACAAAATGCGGATTTTGATTATCGATGATGAAGACTTGGTTCGGCAGACCCTGAACAAGATGCTGGCACAGCTTGGCCCGGTCACCACGGCAGAAGCCACCGACGGCATGAAAGCGCTGATGGAAGTGGCCAAGTTCAAGCCGAACCTTATCCTCTGTGACGTGCACATGAAGCCGATGGGCGGGCTGAAATTTCTCGAAGGGCTGCGGCAGCTCAATGTTAGGGGTATCGAAGACACCCCGGTTATCATGATTACCGGCGACAGCGCCGTGGATACCGTCAGCGAGGCCCAGCGGCTGAAAGTATCGGGCTATCTGATCAAGCCCACCAACATTAAGGACTTGCGCGCCCGCATCGAACACGCCATTCGCTCGACCCCCCGGCTGTTCAGCCAGGTCCGCCGATCTCTGTAGCTGGAAATGTCTTGGTGGGTTGAAACCCGATTTTCCGTTCCTATATTGTTCCGTAACGGGTGTTTGCTTTGGTCGAATGCACGCACAACCAGAAACGAAGCAAAACGAAGCCAATGGAACGCAAACGAAGCTGAAGGAAGCCCGAACGAAAGCGGGCGAAGCCAAACGAAGCCGCGCGAAGCGAAACGAAGCATTTCCATGTCTCGGCGCGCCCGCGACAGCGGGACTCCAGGTCTTTGGCCTCGTCCGTTGCAGAAAGTCTGGTTTCCCGCTTGCGCGGCCATGACGGAAAACGCAGTAAGCCTTTGATTTATATGAAGTGAAGCGGCGGTATAATAATACCGCTGTATAAGTATCTGATTTCATTGCGAAGATCGGGTTTGACAGCGCGCCAAAAATCCTCATAGTGCGCCCCGATCCGCCCGCCGGCTGTCCGGCGGGATTTTTACTACTCTGTCAGGACGTCAGATGAAGACCTTCACCGCCAAAGAGTCCGAAGTGGACAAGAAGTGGCTGCTGATTGACGCCGATGGCCTGGTGTTGGGGCGGCTCGCCTCCCTGATCGCCATGCGTCTGCGCGGCAAGCACAAGGCCATTTTCACGCCGAACTGCGATACCGGCGACAATATCATCGTCATCAATGCCGAGAAGGTTCGCCTGACCGGCCGCAAGGCCGCGAACGAGACCTTCTACTGGCATACCGGCCATCCCGGCGGCATCAAGGGCCGCACTCTGGGTGAGGGCCTTGCCGGCAAGTATCCCGAGCGCGTGATCCTCAAGGCCGTCGAGCGCATGCTGCCGAAGGAGAGCCCGCTGGCTCGCCGTCAGCTCACCAAGCTCAAGGTCTACAAGGGCGCCGAGCATCCGCATGAGGCACAGCAGCCGGTCAAGCTGGATGTCGCCGCGCTCAATCCGAAGAACAAGAGGAACGACTAATCATGGCTGAGTCCCGCACACTCGCCGATCTGAGCCTGGGCAATGCGCAGGCCGCCGTCGCCACCAAGGCTGTCGTTGAAGAGCGCAAGGTTGACAAGCTCGGCCGCGCCTACGCCACCGGCAAGCGCAAGAACGCCATCGCCCGCGTCTGGATCAAGCCCGGCACCGGCAAGTTCACCGTGAACGGCAAGGAGAGCAACGATTACTTCGCTCGTCCCGTGCTGCGCATGCTGCTCGCCCAGCCGCTGGTGGTGACCAACCGCTCCGGCCAGTTCGACATCTACGCCACCGTCGTCGGCGGCGGCCTGTCCGGCCAGGCCGGCGCGCTGCGTCACGGCATCTCGAAGGCGCTGACCTATTTCGAGCCGACGCTCCGTCCGGCTCTGAAGGCCCAGGGCTTCCTGACCCGCGACAGCCGCGTGGTCGAGCGCAAGAAGTACGGCAAGCCGAAAGCCCGCCGCAGCTTCCAGTTCTCGAAGCGTTAATCCTTACGCTGCATTTCTGCAGCGCTGCGAAGAAGGCCGGAGCCGCAAGCTCCGGCCTTTTCTCTTTATGGCGCTGTCGCTTATGATCGTCCGGCCCAGAACGGGAGCCCGTCAGGTTCATGGATTCCGAAGCCGCTTTCCTTCTTCTCGTGCCGGCCATTCTGCTGCTGCTCGGCGCCGGCGCGCTGGCCAGCTGGTTTGAGCGCATGGCCTATGGCTGGGCCATCGGCGCCGAGAGCCTGAGCGACGAGCATCACATCAATGCCCGGGTCGAGCGCGAGCATGCGCAGAAGCGCACCGAGTTCGCGCGTCTGCGCGATGCCAAGGCCGAGCTGGATGTCGAGATCAACCTGGCGCGCAAGGAGCGCGCCAGCCTGCAGGACCAGGAGCGGCGTCTCGCCGATCGCCAGGAGAACCTGGTGTCCGAGGCCGGCTATCCGGTGCCGGGCAACAAGGGCTTCTATCTCAGGCTGGAGGGCCCTGCCGCGGTGATGCCGTTTGCCGGCCTGTCCTCCATCCCCACCGATCTGGGTGGGCGTCGGCGCGTGCGCATGGTGGTCTGGGCCATCGGTCCGGCCGAGGCCCAGACGCTGGCGCAGAACTGGGCCGGCAGCGATGCGCGCATGCTGTCGATCCGGCCGTTTTACGGCACGCTGTTCTGGCACGAGGTCTGAGCCATGGATGACGTGCTGCCGATCCTGGCGTTGCTGATCGCGTTGGTGCTGGTGGGCCTGGCGCTGATCATCGCCGGCGACCGCGCGCGCCTGGGCTGGCAGCGCGCCGAGAATGAAAAGCTCGGTCGGCGCCAGCGCCAGACCGAACTCAGCGCCCGGCTCGAACAGCTCGACCGCGCCATCGCCGAGCAGACCGCCGCCATCGCCACGGCGGAACGCGAACTGGAGCGCGCGCGCACGGAGAATGATGGCCTGCGCGCCGGTCTGGATCGCGCCGAGCTGCCGTTCGTCTATACCGTCGTGCCGCTGGAAAGCCGCGACATGTATGCCCGCGTCTTCCGTTTCGCCGCGCGCAATCCGGCGCTGGGGGCGGGCTTTGCCGCGCCGGATCCGCTGGCCCAGTGGGACACCGGCCGGTTCTATGCGGTGGCGGCGACCAACCAGGCCGAGGCCCGGTCGGTGGTGGATCGCCTGCTGCCGCGGCAGAAGGGCTTCAATGTGGTTAACGTGGGCGAGACCGGGCCCGAGTCTCCGGCCGAACCGTCATAAAGCCGCATGGCTGCTCGCGAATCGGGCAGTCGACCGCGCAATTCCGACGAAACATTTCGTTGCGTTGGCAGGGCCTTTGCCTGACATTGGTCCGGGGCAACTGCTGGGAAGACCGTCGGCATGGACGCCGTCGATATCGTATCTGCGCTTCTGCCATCGCTGATCATGTTCTTCGCCGTGTCGCTCGGCGCGAACAGTCTGGAGCGGTATGTGCAGAATTATGCGCGTGGCCGTTTCGAGATCGACCGCATTGCCGGCGAGGTCGACCAGGCGCGCACGCGCATTGCTGAGATCCGCGTCGACTACGACCGCCTGCTCGAGGAGAAGGCGGAGCTCGACATGAAGCTCACCGAAAAGCAGTCCCAGCATGGCGACATGACCGCGCGCGAGGTCGAGTTCAGCGATCAGCGCCACATGATGGTCTACGAGATCGGCATTCCGCGGCCGCAGCAGACCGGCTGGTATGTCAAGCTGATCGGCCCCGAGATGCACGAGATGTTCAGCGGGCCGGCCTCGGGCGTCTGTCCGTTTCCCGGTCGTCGCGCCGCGCGCCTGATCGTCTGGGGCATCGACAATGAGGATCAGGTGCGCCAGCGCACCAAGAAGGTGTTCGGCGCGCTGTCGGAAATCATGGTGATCCGTACCTTCAGCGGCAAGCTGAGGCTGGGCGATGTTTGATTATTCCATGACCCAGTTCATCGGTATCCTGGCGGCGGGCGCCAATATCGCCATCGCCATCATGATTATCATGCTGCTGGGCGAACGCAGCCATGCGGCCTGGACGCGCATGCGGCTGCGCTCCGAGGAGCTGATGGCCCTGCGCGAGGAGATGCGGCGCAGCGTCGAGGAAAGCCTGCGCGTGGTGCAGCAGCAGCAGGAAGAGATCGCCACGGTGAAGAACCAGATCGTGCGCGCCGAACAGGATATCGAAAGCCTGCTCAAGCGCCATCGCGAGACCGACCTGCCGGTCGGCTATACCTCCACCCCGGTGGATGTGGTCGACCGCCGCTATCGCACCTGGCGGGTGGTGGTGCGCAACACCGACCTGGGCGCCGATGCCGGCTCGTTCAGCCATCCGGCGCATCGCTGGATCGAAGGCCGCTATTACGAGGTGCCGGCACCGAACATGGATTATGCGGTCTCCAACATGCAGAGCCGCTTCCTGCTGCGCGATGGCTTCATGGTCGAGGCGGCGCCGCTGCGCCAGCCGCTGGTCATGGTGGACGACGTGGTCGAGGCGATCTGACCGCTGGCGCAGCGCGCCGTCTTTTCCTACCATGGCGGCAGGACGCCCGGACTGACAACGGGCCGGAGGAACCGCCATGAGATACCTGTCCGCCATTGCCGCGGCGCTGGTCGCCGTTGCTGCCGCCACCGCATCCGCCCAGCCGGCCGCCTATCCCAACCGCACGATCCGCTTCGTGGTGCCGTTCGCGCCCGGCGGTTCGTCCGACATCATCTCGCGTTCGGTGGCAAGCCAGCTCTCGGTCACGCTCGGCCAGCAGGTCTATGTCGAGAACAAGGGTGGCGGCGGCGGCAATATCGCCATGGAAGAGGTCAAGCGCGCAGCGCCCGATGGCTACACGCTGATCCTCGGTCATATCGGCACGCTGGCGGTGAACCCGGCCATGTATGGCGCGAAACTGCCCTACGATCCGGTGAAGGATTTCCAGCCGGTCTCGCTGCTGGCCGTGGTGCCGAATGTGATAGCCGTGACGCCCGACCTGCCGATGAAAACCCTGGCCGATTTCGTGAAGGCGGCGAAGGACAAGCCGGGCAAGCTGAATTACGGCTCGGCCGGCAACGGCAGCGCCGGCCATCTGGCGATGGAATATTTCAAGCTGGAGGCCGGCGTCGACCTGGTGCACATCCCGTATCGCGGCACCGGACCGATGCTGGCCGATCTGCTCGGCGGCCAGCTCGAAGCCACCTTCAACGGCATCCCGCCGATCATCAGCCAGATCAAGGCCGGCAAGTTGCGGCCGCTGGCTGTCGGCTCTGCCGCGCGGGTACCTGCATTACCTGATGTGCCGACGATTGCCGAAAGCGGCTATCCGGGCTTCGAGACCTCGCAGTGGTATGGCTTGATGGCGCCGGCCGGCACGCCGCGCCCGATCATCGACCAACTGCAGCAGGCGGTGGCGAAAGCACTGGCCAGCGACGATACCAAAAAGCGGATCAGCGACGATGGCGGCGTGATCGCCGGCGGCACGCCGGAGCAGTTTGCGGCGCTGATCGCCAAGGAGAAGGAGCGGTGGGCCAAGGTGGTGGCCACCGCGAAGATTCAGCCGGACTGAACTCTAGCGGTTCAGCTCTTTCATCCCGCGTTCCAGGCCTTCGAGGGTGAGGGGGAACATGCGGTTGGTCATCAGCTGGCGCACCACCTGCACCGAAGGCGTGAAGTCCCAGTATTTTTCCTGCACCGGGTTGAGCCAGATCGCCTTCGGATAGGTGTCCAGCAGACGCTGCATCCACACCGAACCGGCTTCCTCGTTCCAGTGCTCGACGCTGCCGCCGGGCTGTACGATCTCGTATGGCGACATCGTTGCGTCGCCGACGAAGATGATCTTGTAGTCATGCTGGTAGGTGCGCAGCACTTCATGCGTCGGCGTGAATTCGCTGTGGCGGCGGCGGTTGTCCTTCCACAGCTTCTCGTAGACGCAGTTATGGAAGTAGAAGAATTCCATATGCTTGAATTCGGCGCGCGCCGCCGAGAACAGCTCTTCCGTCACCCGGATATGGTCGTCCATCGAGCCGCCGATATCGAACAGCAGCAGCACCTTCACCTTGTTGTGGCGTTCCGGCACCAGCTTGATGTCGAGATAACCGGCATTGGCGGCGGTCGAGCGGATCGTATCGGGCAGGTCGAGTTCCATCTCGGCGCCCTCGCGGGCAAATTTGCGCAGGCGCCGCATCGCCACCTTGATGTTGCGGGTGCCCAGCTCGACGCTGTCGTCCAGGTTCTTGTATTCGCGCTTGTCCCACACCTTCACGGCACGGCGGTTGCGCGACTTGTCCTGGCCGATGCGCACGCCTTCGGGATTGTAGCCATAGGCGCCGAAGGGCGACGTCCCGGCGGTGCCGATCCATTTGTTGCCGCCCTGGTGGCGGCCTTGCTGTTCTTCCAGACGCTGTTTCAGTGTCTCCATCAGCTTGTCCCAGCCGCCCAGCGCCTCGATCTGGGCTTTCTCTTCCTCGGTCAGCACCTTCTCGGCGAGCCGCCGCAGCCATTCTTCCGGAATCTCGGCGGAGATTTCCGCACCGGCTTCCCCGGCGCCGACAAACGAGAGCCCGTTGAAACACTGGCCGAAGACGCGGTCGAACTTGTCGAGGTTGCGCTCGTCCTTCACCAAAGCGGTGCGGGCGAGGTAGTAGAAATTCTCGACGCTGTATTCCGGCACGCCCTTGTGCATCGCCTCGATCAGGGTGAGGTATTCCCGCAGGGTGGCGGGCACCTTGGCCTTGCGCAGTTCGAGGAAGAAGGTGATGAACATGCCGGGGCGCCTTTCTCTGCCTTGGCTCCGGGGCTTAACCGCGTTCGCGCCGCGAGATGAAGGCCAGGCGCTCGAACAGATGCACGTCCTGCTCGTTCTTCAGCAGCGCGCCTGCCAGCGGCGGGATCAGCTTGCCCTGGTCCTTGCTGCGTAGCGCTTCCGGCGGCAGGTCTTCCGCCATCAGCAGCTTGAGCCAGTCGAGCAGCTCGGAGGTCGAAGGCTTCTTCTTCAGGCCGGGCGTCTCGCGGATGTCGTAGAAGACATTCAGCGCATCGCGCACAAGGCTCTTCTGCACGCCGGGGTAATGCACCTCGATGATCTCTTCCATCGTCTCGCGCTCGGGGAAGCGGATGTAGTGGAAGAAGCAGCGGCGCAGGAAGGCGTCGGGCAGTTCCTTTTCGTTGTTCGAGGTGATGATCAGGATCGGGCGGATCGCCGCCTTCACCGTCTCGCCGGTCTCGTAGACGAAGAATTCCATGCGGTCGAGTTCGAGCAGCAGATCGTTGGGGAATTCGATATCGGCCTTGTCGATCTCGTCGATCAGCAGCACCGGGCGCTGCTCGGCCGTGAAGGCTTCCCACAGCTTGCCCTTCTTGATGTAGTTGCGGATGTCGCGCACACGCTCGTCGCCGAGCTGGCTGTCGCGCAGACGCGAGACGGCGTCGTATTCATACAGGCCCTGCTGCGCCTTGGTGGTCGACTTCACATGCCAGGTCAGCAGCGGGGCGTTCAGCGCCTTGGCGATCTCGATGGCCAGCACGGTCTTGCCGGTGCCGGGCTCACCTTTGACCAACAACGGCCGCTCCAGGGTGATGGCGGCGTTCACCGCGACCTTCAGGTCATTGGTGGCGACATAGGACTCGGTACCGGTGAACTTCATGCGACGTTTCCCACTGGCGGCTGTAAGCAATGGCAAAGACGCTAGGTCGCAGGCCCCGCTGGCGCAAGCCGTGACGTAACGTCAATCGCAGCCGGCCCGCTAAGGGCGAGGGTCAGTTGGTGGTTTTGTAATTGACGCAGATCTTGGATTTTTCGATCTCGTCGATCGCGTCGCCGGTATTGCCGCAGACTCCCGCGGTGGCATCCTGCGCGTTGACGCAGAGCAGCGAGCAGTCCTGGCAGACGCCGAATTCCACCATCTGGTGGCGGGACTGCAGATCGTGCAGCAGGCGGGTCAGGCCCTTGACCATCTCGGCGCCCAGCTCGTCGGCAATCTCGGTGCTGGCCCGTTCCAGGGTCTGCATCGGGTCATTGCCCAGCATCGTCTGGCCGGCCTCGGTCAGGCAGAGATCCACCTGGCGGCGGTCGTCGGTTTTTTTGCAGCGGGTGATCAGGCCCTTGTTCTCAAGCGCGATCAGGGTCTGGGAGACGGTCCCTTTGGTGGCGCCGAGGTATTCGGCCAGGGCCGTGGGGGAGCGGGAATACTTGTTGGCCTGGGCGATGAACCGCAGGGCTTCCCATTGCGCCGGGTTCAGGCCATTGGCGAACTGCAGCTCGCGGGTGAGGCGGCTCAGGCGGTCAAGCAGGATGATAACACGTTGAGCGAGAACGGCTTTTCCGGCTCCGCCGGCGCCATGGCCCGGGTCATCGGTATCGATACGCGGTTGCGGGGTGACAGGCATCACAGTTTTGTTTCGACTCGCTAATACCGCTTGCTGTGGGAACAGGGCGAGGCGTATCGTGTTTTTGTAGCGACCCGATACTACTTGCCATTTGCCCGGCGACCAGCACCAGCAACCTAGTGCACCCTCGGGTAAAAGTCGATGGAGGACATACAAATGGCCATCGCATCTGCCCCCCGGACCCTGGACGGCGCCGACCGGCGCTATCTTTCGACCGTCATGACCAAGGCCCTGCTCAGCGAGGAAGAGGAACTCGACCTCGCCCGGCGCTGGCGCAACAACGGCGACCAGCGCGCCATGCAGAAGCTGGTGACGGCGTATCTGCGCCTGGTCGTGGCCACTTCGACCCGTTTCCGCAATTACGGCCTGCCGATGCCCGACCTGATCCAGGAAGGCAATATCGGCCTGATGCTGGCCGTGAACCGTTTCGACCCCGAGCGCGGCGTGCGGTTCTCGACCTATGCCGCCTGGTGGATCCGCTCGTCGATCCAGGAATATGTGCTGCGCAACTGGTCGATCGTGCGTTCCGGAACGTCCGCCGGCCAGAAGGCGCTGTTCTTCAACCTGCGCTGGCTGCGCGCCAAGCTGGAACGGGCCGGCGGCGGTACGGCCCAGCTGGACAATGCCTCGCGCGACGAGATCGCCAAGGCCCTGAAGGTTTCCGCGGCCGACGTCACCACCATGGCGCAGCGCCTGGCGGCCCGCGATCATTCGTTGAATGAGACCGTGGGCGGCGAGGAGGGCGGCGACGCCTTCCAGGATTTCCTGGTCGATCCGGGCCCGAATCCCGAGGAAATCGTCACCACCAAGATGGATGGCGGCCAGCGCCATGTCTGGCTGACGGAATCGCTGAAGGAGCTCAGCCCGCGTGAACAGCTGATCATCGTCGAGCGTATGCTCAACGATGAGAAGGCGACGCTGGAAGAGCTGGGCGGGCGCCTCGGCGTCACCAAGGAGCGTGTGCGCCAGATCGAGACCAAGGCCTTCCGCAAGCTGCAGATGGCCGTGCATCGCAAGGCCAAGCAGGCTGGCGAAAAGATCGTCGGCCAGCTGGAAGACCTGAGCGCCCTGAGCCCGGCCTGAAAACCCGGTCGCGGTTACCCTAAATTCGCCCACCCCTGCTTGACATCGGGGTGGGCGACGGGTAAACCGCCGCCTGCCGCGGGGGTGTAGCTCAGTTGGTTAGAGCGCCGGCCTGTCACGCCGGAGGTCGCGGGTTCAAGTCCCGTCACTCTCGCCATTTCCCCGCGGGCCCTTCTTCCCGAAAATCCGAACTGTCCTGACCGTCTCCGGGCCGGTCCGAATCCACTCCGCCGTAGGCGGATCGATTCGGCCATCGGTAAGTTGCGAGGCGTTCTCAGAAAGCCGAAAATCGGTTCTCAGCCGGCAACTTGCGGGCTTTTTTGCCGCACGGACGCGTGTTGCGGCGCGGCACGGAACCGGCTAGAACAGCCACGAACTCGGGCGGGGTGGGACCGGTCCGGGACTTAGTTGTTTTTTCGGAGGGGAATGACCGTGGACGCCCTGCTGCGGGAATATCTGCCGATCCTGCTTTTCCTTGGCCTTGCCATCGTGCTGGCTGTGGTTCTGGCCCTGCTGCCCTTTGTGGCCGCCAAACGCGCGCCGGACCCCGAGAAGAATTCCACCTACGAATGCGGCTTCGAGCCGTTTGGCGATTCGCGCAAGCAGTTCGATGTGCGCTTCTACCTGGTCGCCATCCTGTTCATTATTTTCGATCTTGAAGTGGCCTTCCTGTTCCCCTGGGCGATCAGCCTGGGCGAGATCGGCGTCTATGGCTTCTGGTCGATGATGATTTTCCTGGGCGTGCTGACCGTCGGCTTTATTTACGAGTGGAAGAAGGGGGCTCTGGAATGGGAGTGAGCAACACCATGCAGGTGGCCCCCAAGAACGCTCCTGGGACGAGCACGGCCATTCAGGCCGGCGGCTCGCAGGATGAATTCTTCAAGGACATTTCCGACGAGCTGGCCGACAAGGGCGTGGTGATTTCCTCGCTCGACAAGCTGGCCAACTGGGCCCGTACCGGGTCGCTCTGGCCGATGACTTTCGGCTTGGCCTGCTGCGGCGTCGAGATGATCCACGCCTATATGGCGCGCTACGATCTCGACCGTTTCGGCTCGATGCCGCGGGCCTCGCCCCGCCAGTCCGACGTGATGATCGTCGCCGGCACACTGACCAACAAGATGGCGCCGGCGCTGCGCAAGCTCTACGACCAGATGGCCGAGCCGCGCTACGTCATCTCGATGGGCAGCTGCGCCAATGGCGGCGGCTATTATCACTATTCCTATTCGGTGGTGCGCGGTTGCGACCGTATCGTGCCCGTCGACGTCTATGTGCCGGGCTGCCCGCCGACCGCGGAAGCGCTGATCTACGGTCTTCTGCAGTTGCAGAAGAAGATCATCCGCACCGGCACCATCGCCCGCTGAAGAGAGCCCCATGACCGACAGCAACGCTCTCCGCGATCTGGGTGACCATGTCGCCGCCCGTCTGTCCGGCGCCGTGCTGGACAGCGTGATCGCCCATGGCGAGCTGACCATCCAGGTGCCGGCCGAGCGCATCGTCGAGGTGATGACCTTCCTGCGCGACGATGCCAAATGCCAGTTCATCGAGCTGGTCGACATCACCGGCCTCGACTGGCCGGAGCGCGCGAAACGCTTTGACGTCGTCTATCACCTGCTGAGCATGACGCTGAACCAGCGCATCCGCCTGAAGGTGCAGACCGACGAAGAAACCCCGGTGCCGTCCATCGTCGGCGTCTACTCGGCCGCCAACTGGTTCGAGCGCGAGACCTGGGACATGTATGGCGTGATGTTCTCCGGCCATCCGGACCTGCGCCGTATCCTGTCGGATTACGGTTTCGAGGGGCATCCGCTGCGCAAGGATTTCCCGCTCACCGGTTATATCGAAGTCCGTTACGACGAGGCGCAGAAGCGCGTGGTCTACGAGCCCGTGCAGCTGACGCAGGAATTCCGCCGCTTCGATTTCATGAGCCCATGGGAAGGCGCGAAATACGTGCTGCCGGGCGATGAGAAGGCGGCGGGCGAGGGGCAGAAGTAATGGCCGAAGTCACGATCGCCAACTACATGGTCAATTTCGGGCCGCAGCATCCGGCGGCCCACGGCGTGCTGCGTCTGGTGATGGAACTCGATGGCGAGATCGTCGAGCGCTGCGATCCGCATATCGGCCTGCTGCATCGCGGCACCGAGAAACTGATCGAGCACAAGACCTATCTGCAGGCGGTGCCGTATTTCGATCGCCTCGATTACGTCGCGCCGATGAACCAGGAGCATGCTTTCGCCCTGGCGGTAGAGAAGCTGCTCGGGCTGGAAGTGCCGGCGCGCGGCCAGGCCGTGCGTGTGCTGTTCGCCGAGATCGGCCGTCTGCTCAACCATCTGCTGAACGTGACCACGCATGCTCTCGATTGCGGCGCCATGACGCCGGCGCTCTGGGGCTTCGAAGAACGCGAGAAGCTGATGGAATTCTACGAGGGCGTTTCCGGCGCCCGCATGCATGCGGCCTATTTCCGTCCCGGCGGCGTGCACCAGGATCTGCCCAAGGGCATGGACGAGGCCATCGTCAAATACCTGCCGCGCATGCTGAAGGTGATCGACGATATCGAAGGCCTTCTCACCGAGAACCGCATCTATCGTCAGCGCAACGTCGATATCGGCGTCATCAGCGCCAAGGATGCGATGGACTGGAGCTTCTCCGGCGTCATGCTGCGCGGGTCTGGCGTCGCCTGGGATCTGCGCAAGTCGCAGCCCTATGACGGTTACGAGAAGTATGATTTCGACATCCCGATCGGCAAGAACGGCGACTGTTTCGACCGCTATCTCTGCCGCATCGAGGAAATGCGCCAGAGCGCCAAGATCGTCGAGCAGGTGGTTGCCGCCATGCCGACCGGGCCGGTCGCGTCCGACGATCGCAAGGTCGTGCCGCCCAGCCGCGGCGAGATGAAGCGCTCGATGGAGGCGCTGATCCATCACTTCAAGCTTTACACCGAGGGCTATCACGTGCCCGAGGGCGAGGCTTATGCCGCCGTCGAAGCCCCCAAGGGCGAATTCGGCGTTTACCTGGTATCCGACGGCTCGAACAAGCCGTATCGCTGCCGCATCCGCGCGCCGGGCTTCCCGCATCTGCAGGCCACCGACTTCATGTCGAAGGGCTACATGCTGGCCGACGCGGTCTCCATCGTCGGCAACATGGATATCGTGTTCGGAGAGATCGACCGATGAGTGGCGTCCATATCGCACCGCCCGAGCTTCAGCCGGCCAGCTTCGCCTTCACGGCGGAAAGCATGGAACTGGCGAAGATGCATATCGCCAAGTATCCGGCCGGCCGCCAGCAGAGCGCGGTGATGCCGCTGCTGGATATCGCGCAGCGCCAGCATGACAACTGGGTGCCGCAGGCCGCGATCCGTTATATCGCCGATCTGCTGGGCATGCCGTCGATCCGCGTGCTCGAAGTCGCCAGCTTCTACACGATGTACAACCTGGCCCCGGTGGGGAAGCATTTCGTGCAGGTCTGCACGACCACGCCCTGCTGGCTCGCCGGTTCCGACAAGGTGCTGAGCGCCTGCAAGAAACATCTCGGCCTCAATCCGGGCGAGACCTCGGCCGACGGCCAGTTCACCGTGATCGAGGTGGAATGCCTGGGCGCCTGCGTGAATGCGCCGATGCTGCAGTATAACGACGACTTCTTCGAAGACCTCAACGAAGAGTCGACCGGCAAGATTCTGGAAGCGCTGAAGCGCGGCGAAACGCCGAAGCCCGGCCCGCAGAATGGCCGCCTGTCATCCGAGCCGTTCGGCGGCGCGACGACTCTCACCACTTTCAATCCTGCCGGCGCCGCTGGCGGGAATGACGACTGAGGCGGAGCCAGACCATGCTTCAGGATAAAGACCGCATCTTCACCAATCTCTACGGCCAGCAGTCGTGGCGCCTCGAGGCTGCCCGCAAGCGTGGCGACTGGGACAACACCAAGGCCATTCTCGACAAGGGCCAGGACTGGATCATCGAGGAGATGAAGAAGTCCGGTCTGCGCGGTCGCGGCGGCGCTGGTTTCCCCACCGGCCTGAAATGGTCGTTCATGCCCAAGCAGTCCGATGGACGCCCCAGCTATCTCGTCGTCAATGCTGACGAAGGCGAGCCGGGCACCTGCAAGGACCGTGACATGATGCGCCACGATCCGCACAAGCTGGTCGAAGGCTGCCTGGTCGCCGGTTTCGCCATGCGCGCAGTTGCCGCTTACATCTATATCCGCGGCGAGTTCTACCGCGAAGCCGAGAACCTGCAGGGCGCGATCGACGAAGCCTATGCCGCCGGCCTGATCGGCAAGAATGCCTGCGGTTCGGGTTACGACTTCGATGTCTTCGTGCATCGCGGTGCCGGCGCTTATATCTGCGGCGAGGAAACCGCGCTGATCGAAAGCCTGGAAGGCAAGAAGGGCCAGCCGCGCCTGAAGCCGCCATTCCCGGCCAATATGGGTGTCTGGGGCTGCCCCACCACCGTGAACAACGTCGAAAGCATCGCGGTGGCGCCGACCATCCTGCGGCGCGGCGGCGACTGGTTCGCCGGCATCGGCCGTCCGAACAATACCGGCACCAAGGTCTTCTGCATTTCCGGCCATGTGAACAAGCCGTGCAATGTCGAAGAGGAGATGGGCATTCCGCTCAAGGAGCTGATCGAGAAGCATGCCGGCGGTGTGCGTGGCGGCTGGGACAACCTGCTGGCCATCATCCCGGGCGGTTCATCCGTGCCGCTGCTGCCCAAGGCGATCTGCGACGATGTGCTGATGGATTTCGATAGCCTGCGCGCCCAGCGCTCGGGCCTCGGCACCGCGGCCGTCATCGTCATGGACAAGTCGACCGACGTGGTACGCGCCATCGCGCGCCTGTCGAAATTCTACAAGCATGAATCCTGTGGCCAGTGCACGCCGTGCCGTGAAGGCACCGGCTGGATGTGGCGCGTGATGGAGCGTCTCGTGCAGGGCAAGGCCGAGAAGCGCGAAATCGACATGCTGCTCGAAGTCACCACGCAGGTGGAAGGCCATACGATCTGCGCGCTCGGCGATGCCGCGGCCTGGCCGATCCAGGGCCTGATCCGGCATTTCCGCGGCGAGATCGAACGTCGCATCGATGCGTATCATACGGGCGCGCCGGTTCTGCCGGCGGCGGCCGAGTAGGCGGGGAAGGGTAAGCAATGCCCACGTTGACCATCGACGGCATCCAGGTAACGGTCGAGCCGGGTACCACCGTGCTGCAGGCCTGTGAACTGGCCGGCAAGGAAATCCCGCGCTTCTGTTACCACGAGCGTCTGACGATTGCCGGCAACTGCCGCATGTGCCTGGTCGAACAGGAGAAGGCGCCGAAGCCGATCGCCTCCTGCGCCATGCCGGCCGCCGACAATATGGTGATCAAGACCGACACGCCGCTGGTCAAGAAGGCCCGCGAAGGTGTGATGGAATTCCTGCTCATCAACCATCCGCTGGATTGCCCGATCTGCGATCAGGGCGGCGAATGCGACCTGCAGGACCAGTCGCTGGGGTATGGCAAGGGCAGCTCGCGCTACGACGAGAACAAGCGCGCCGTCAAAGACAAGTATATGGGTCCGCTGGTCGAGACCGTGATGACCCGCTGCATCCACTGCACCCGTTGCGTGCGCTTCGCCACCGAAGTGGCCGGCGTGCCGGAACTCGGCGCCATCGGCCGCGGCGAAGACATGCAGATCACGACGTATCTGGAACAGGCGATGACGTCGGAACTCTCCGGCAATGTCATCGACCTCTGCCCGGTCGGCGCGCTGACCTCGAAGCCCTATGCCTTCACGGCCCGGTCGTGGGAATTGCGCAAGACCGAAAGCGTCGATGCGATGGACGCCGTCGGTGCCAACATTCGTGTGGACGTGCGCGGCCGCGAAGTGATGCGCGTGCTGCCGCGCGTCAACGAGGACGTCAACGAAGAGTGGCTTTCGGACAAGAGCCGCTTCGCCTATGACGGCCTCAAGGCCCGTCGTCTGGATCGCCCCTATGTGCGCAAGGCCGGCAAGCTGCAGGAAGCCACCTGGCCGGAAGCCTTTGCTGCCGTTGCGGCTGGCCTGAAGGGCCTCGCCGGCAACCAGATCGCGGCGATTGCCGGCGACCTTGCCTGCGCCGAAAGCATCACGGCCCTGAAGGACCTGATGGGCAAGCTCGGCTCGGCCAATCTGGATTGTCGCCAGGATGGCGCGCAGATCGACCCGTCGAACCGCGCCGGTTATCTGTTCAACAGCGGTATCAGCGGGATCGATGAAGCCGATGCGATCCTGATCGTCGGCAGCAATCCGCGCCGCGAAGCAGCTCTGATCAATGCCCGTATCCGCAAGCGGTTCCTCACCGGCAAGGTGAAGATCGCGCTGATCGCCGCCGACCAGCCGCAGCTCACGTACAAATACGATTATCTCGGTGCCGGCGCTGCCACGCTGAAAGACATCGCCGAGGGCCGCCATGCCTTCGCCGAGGTGCTGAAGGGCGCGCAGAAGCCGATGCTGATCCTCGGCCAGGGTGCGATTGCCCGTGCCGATGGCGCTGCCGTGCTGGCGCTGGCCCGGCAGGTCGCTGACTCTGCCGGCCTCGTCAAGGACGGCTGGAACGGCTTCAACATGTTGCACACCGCGGCGGCTCGCGTCGGCGCGCTCGATCTCGGCTTCGTGCCGGGGCAGGGCGGCAAGGACGCTGCCGGTATTCTCGCCGGCGCGCAGTCGGGTGAGATCAAGGCGGTCTATCTGCTGAATGCCGACGAGATCGATACGACGAAGCTCGGTTCGGCCTTCGTGATCTACCAGGGCAGCCATGGCGATGCGGGCGCCCGTCGCGCCGATGTGATCCTGCCGGGCGCGGCCTATGTCGAGAAGGATGCCACCTGGGTGAACACCGAGGGTCGCGTTCAGCTTGGCCGTCGCGCCGCCGCCACGCCGGGCGATGCCCGCGAGGACTGGGCGATCATCCGCGCGCTGTCCGAGCCGGTCGGCCACAAGCTGCCCTATGACAACCTCGGCATGCTGCGCCGTCGCATGCTGGAACTGGCGCCGCATTTCTCCGGCGTCGATAAGGTCACGCCGGCTGCCTGGGGTGCCTTTGGTGCCGCGGGTGCGGTGACCGATGCGCCGTTCGTTTCGACGGTTGCCGATTTCTACCTGACCAACCCGATTGCCCGCGCCTCGGCCACCATGGCCGAATGCTCTGCCATCGCGCGCGGCGTCGCCATGCCGAAGACGGGTACCCATGACTGAGTCGCTCTGGCAAACCCTGTGGACCGGCTACGTCTTTCCGGGCGGGCTGATCCTTGTCCACATCCTGATGCTGACGGTGCCGCTGCTGATCGCGGTGGCCTATCTGACGCTGATGGAGCGTAAGGTGCTGGCGGCGATGTCGCTGCGCATGGGTCCGAACGTGGTCGGCCCCTTCGGCCTGCTGCAGCCCTTCGCTGACGCCGCCAAGCTGATCTTCAAGGAAACCATTATCCCGTCCGGCGCGAACAAGTTCCTGTTCATCGCCGCACCCTGCATCACTTTCATTCTGGCGTTGATCGCCTGGGCGGTGATTCCGGTGGGCGAGGGTCTGGTGATCGCCAATATCAATGTCGGCGTGCTGTACCTCTTCGCCATCTCCTCGCTGGGCGTCTACGGCATCATCATCGCCGGCTGGTCGTCGAACTCGCGCTACGCCTTCCTCGGCGCCCTGCGCTCCTCGGCCCAGATGGTGTCCTACGAAGTCTCGATGGGCTTTGTCATCATCAGCGTGCTGCTCTGCGTCGGTTCGCTGAACCTGAGCGCCATCGTGAATGCCCAGAAGACGGTATGGTTCGCCATCCCGCTGTTCCCGATGTTCATCGTCTTCTTCATCTCGGCGCTCGCCGAGACCAACCGCCATCCCTTCGACCTGCCCGAGGCCGAAGCCGAACTCGTCGCCGGCTATCAGGTCGAATATTCCTCGATGGCCTTCGCCCTGTTTTTCCTCGGCGAATACGCCAACATGATCCTGATGTCGGGCATGACCACGATCCTGTTCCTGGGGGGCTGGCTGCCGCCGTTCGACATCGCGCCGTTCAACTGGATTCCGGGCCTGGTCTGGTTCTGCCTCAAGATCTTCGTGCTGCTGTTCGTGTTCATCTGGGTGCGTGCCACTGTGCCGCGCTACCGGTACGACCAGCTGATGCGTCTGGGCTGGAAGGTCTTCCTGCCGTTCTCGCTGTTCTGGGTGGTGGCCACCGCGGGCGTTCTGCTCGCCTTCGACCTGCTGCCGAAAGGGGTCTAAGCCATGGCTTTGCTCGATCGCGGTGCTCGCACGATCTTCCTCTGGGAAGTGGTGAAAGGCCTCGGCCTGACCTTCGCGTATATGTTCAAGCCGCGCGCCACGGTGAACTACCCCTATGAAAAGGGTCCGCTCAGCCCGCGCTTCCGTGGCGAGCATGCGTTGCGCCGCTATGCCAACGGCGAAGAGCGCTGCATCGCCTGCAAGCTCTGCGAGGCGATCTGCCCGGCCCAGGCCATCACCATCGAGGCCGAGCCGCGCGATGACGGCTCGCGCCGCACCACGCGCTACGATATCGACATGACGAAATGCATCTACTGCGGCTTCTGCCAGGAAGCCTGCCCGGTGGATGCCATCGTCGAAGGTCCGAATTTCGAGTTCGCCACCGAAACCCGCGAGGAGCTGTTCTACGACAAGGACAAGCTGCTGGCGAACGGCGAACGCTGGGAATACGAGATTTCGCGCAATATCGCCGCCGACGCGCCGTACCGTTGAGCGCTGGGCTGGCGAGGGGGTAGAGCATGATTATCCAGGCCTTGGCCTTCTATCTGTTTGCGGCGATCACCGTGGCCTCCGGCTTCATGGTGATCTCGTCGCGCAATCCGGTGCACAGCGTGCTCTTCCTGATCCTGGCCTTCTTCAATGCGGCCGGCCTGTTCGTGCTGATGGGCGCCGAATTCCTCGGCATGATCCTGGTGATCGTCTATGTCGGCGCGGTCGCCGTGTTGTTCCTGTTCGTCGTCATGATGCTGGACATCAACTTCGTCGAACTGCGCCAGGGCTTCCTGCAGTATCTGCCCATCGGCGGCCTGATCGGCGCCATCCTGCTGATCGAACTGGCGCTGGTTGTCGGCAGCTGGGTGCTGACCCCGGCGGCGTTGTCGGGTGGCACCGATCCGATCCCGGCACTGACGCAGACCACCAATACCCATGCGCTCGGCGCCGTGCTCTACACGAAATACATCTACCTGTTCCAGGGCGCCGGCCTGATCCTGCTGGTCGCCATGATCGGCGCCATCGTGCTGACGCTGCGGACGCGCCCCGGCGTGCGCCGCCAGAGCATCAGCGTGCAGGTCAACCGCCTTCGTGAAGACGCCGTTGAGATCAAGAAGGTCGAGACGGGGAAGGGTATCTGATCATGACCATCGGCCTTGGACATTACCTGACCGTCGCTGCCATCCTGTTCACGCTCGGGATCATCGGCATCTTCCTGAACCGCAAGAACGTCATCGTCATCCTGATGTCGGTCGAACTGATGTTGCTGGCCGTCAACCTGAACCTGGTGGCCTTCTCGACCCATCTGAACGATCTGGTCGGCCAGGTGTTTGCGCTGTTCGTGCTGACCGTGGCCGCCGGCGAGGCCGCCATCGGCCTGGCGATCCTGGTGGTCTACTTCCGCAACCGCGGCACTATCGCGGTTGAAGACATCAATATGATGAAGGGCTGAGACGACGATGACGATGTACCATCTGATCGTTTTCCTGCCGCTTCTGGCCGCCATCGTCGCCGGCCTGTTCGGCCGTCGCATCGGCGACAATGCCGCCATGGCCGTCACCTGCGTGGCCGTGGTCATTTCCGCCATCCTCTCCTGGGTGGCCTTCTACATGGTCATCTATAACGGCCAGGTCGTCACCGTGAAGGTGCTCGACTGGATCGATTCCGGCAGCTTCAGCGTCGACTGGGCGCTCAAGATCGACCAGCTCACCGCCGTCATGCTGGTGGTGGTCAACACCGTGTCGGCCGTGGTGCATGTCTATTCCGTCGGCTATATGAGCCACGACGAGCATCGCCCGCGCTTCTTCGCCTACCTGTCGCTCTTCACCTTCGCCATGCTCATGCTGATCACGGCGGACAACTTCGTGCAGCTCTATATGGGCTGGGAAGGCGTCGGCCTGGCGTCCTACCTGCTGATCGGCTTCTGGTTCAAGAAGCCCTCTGCCAATGCCGCCTCGATCAAGGCCTTCGTGGTCAACCGCGTCGGCGATTTCGGCTTTGCGCTCGGCATCATGGCGCTGTTCCTCGCCACCAACGCCGTCACCTTCGATGCCGTCTTCTCGGCGGCGCCGGCGCTGGCCGGCAAGACCTTCCATTTCCTCTGGAAGGACTGGGACATCCTGACGGTCGCCACCTTCCTGCTGTTCCTCGGCGCCATGGGCAAGTCGGCCCAGCTCGGCCTGCACACCTGGCTGCCTGACGCGATGGAAGGCCCGACCCCGGTGTCGGCGCTGATCCATGCCGCGACCATGGTCACCGCCGGCGTCTTCATGGTGGCGCGCTGCTCGCCGCTGTTCGAATACGCGCCGGTCACGCTGAACATCGTCGCTGTGGTCGGCGCCTCGACAGCCTTCTTCGCTGCCACCGTCGGCCTGGCGCAGAACGACATCAAGCGCGTGATCGCCTATTCGACCTGCTCGCAGCTCGGCTACATGTTCTTCGCGCTCGGCGTCTCGGCCTATCCGGCCGCAATCTTCCATCTGTTCACCCACGCCTTCTTCAAGGCGCTGCTGTTCCTCGGCGCCGGCTCGGTGATCCATGCCGTCAGCGGCGAACAGGACATGCGCAACATGGGCGGCCTGTGGAAACACATCAAGGTCACCTATGTGATGATGTGGATCGGCAGCCTGGCGCTGGCCGGCTTCCCGATCTTCGCCGGCTACTATTCCAAGGATATGATCCTTGAAGTGGCCTATGCCGCCGGCGGCGTCGGGCAATATGCCTATATCATGGGGATGGCCGCCGCGATCCTGACGGCCTTCTATTCCTGGCGCCTGCTGTTCATGACCTTCCATGGCGCGCCGCGCGCCGACCATCATGTGATGGAACATGTGCATGAAAGCCCGATGATCATGCTGGCGCCGCTCGGCGTGCTGGCTTTCGGTGCGATCTTCGCCGGCATTGCCTTCCATGACGGCTTCATCGGTCATCACTGGAAGGAATTCTGGGGCAGCTCGATCCTGATCCTCGATAATCACAAGGCCATGGAAGACGCCCATCACGTGCCCTTCCTGGTCAAGGTCGGCCCGATCATCGTCGGCGTCATCGGCATCTTCATCGCCTGGATCGCCTATATCCGCGACACCACGCTGCCGCAGCGCGCCGCCGCCCAGCAGCCGATGCTGTACCAGTTCCTGCTCAACAAGTGGTATTTCGACGAGCTGTATGACCGCATCTTCGTGCGTCCGGCCTTCTGGCTCGGTCGTGTGCTGTGGAAGGGCGGCGATGGCAAGATCATCGACGGCCTCGGCCCCGATGGTTTTGCCGCCACGGTCATCCGCCTGGCCAAGCGCGCCAGCGTGCTGCAGACCGGCTATGTCTACCACTATGCCTTCGCCATGCTGATCGGCGTGGCGGCGCTGGTCACCTACTTCTTCAGTTCCATGGGGCACTAAGTCATGTCCAGCATGCCCTTGCTCTCGATTGTTACCTTCCTGCCGCTGATCGGTGCGCTGTTCATCTTCCTGGTGCGCGGCCCCGAAGAGCTGGTCGCCCGCAACGCCCGCTCGGTGGCGCTGTGGACCACGTCGATCACTTTCCTGGTGTCGCTACTGATCTGGTTCAACTTCGACAACGGCACGGCCAGTTTCCAGTTCGTGGAAAAGGCCGCCTGGGTCGGCGCCGGCATCAACTACCATATGGGTGTCGACGGCATCTCCATGCTGTTCGTCATCCTGACCACTTTCCTGATGCCGTTCTGCATCCTGGCCTCGTGGGAAGCCATCGACACCCGCGTCAAGGAATACATGATCGCCTTCCTGGTCATGGAAACCCTGATGATCGGCGTGTTCTGCGCGCTCGACCTGGTGCTGTTCTACCTGCTGTTCGAAGCGGGCCTGATCCCGATGTTCCTGATCATCGGCATCTGGGGCGGCAAGCGCCGTATCTATGCCAGCTTCAAGTTTTTCCTCTACACGCTGCTCGGTTCGGTGCTGCTGCTGCTGGCGCTGCTCTACATGTATTTCACCGCCGGCACGACCGACATCCCGAGCCTGATGAAGACCGGGCTGTTCTCGGCCCAGGCGCAGACCTGGCTCTGGCTGGCCTTCTTCGCCTCGTTTGCCGTGAAGATGCCGATGTGGCCGGTGCATACCTGGTTGCCCGACGCCCATGTCGAAGCGCCCACGGCCGGCTCGGTGATCCTGGCCGCCGTGCTGCTGAAGATGGGCGGTTACGGCTTCCTGCGCTTCTCGCTGCCGATGTTCCCGATTGCCTCGGAATATTTCGCGCCCTTCGTCTTCGCGCTCTCTGTCATCGCCATCGTCTATGCCTCGCTGGTGGCGCTAGTGCAGGAAGACATGAAGAAGCTGATCGCCTATTCCTCGGTGGCGCATATGGGCTTCGTCACCATGGGCATCTTCGCGCTCAACACCCAGGGCATCGAAGGCGCGATCTTCCAGATGCTCAGCCATGGCATCATTTCGGGCGCGCTGTTCCTTTGCGTCGGCGTCGTCTACGACCGTCTGCATACCCGCGAGATCGCCCGTTACGGCGGCCTGGCCAACAACATGCCGAAATACGCCACGGTGTTCATGCTGTTCACCATGGCCAATGTCGGCCTGCCGGGCACCGGCGGCTTCGTTGGCGAACTTCTCACCCTGGTCGGCGCCTTCCAGGCCAATACCTGGGTGGCGCTGATCGCCACCTCGGGCGTGATCTTCGCGGCAGCCTATGCGCTGTATCTCTATCGTCGCGTCGTCTTCGGTGAACTGACCAAGGCCGACCTCAAGGCGATGGTGGACATGACTCCGCGCGAGATCGCGATCTTTGCGCCGCTGGTGATCATGACGTTGTGGATGGGCATCTATCCCGCACCGTTCTTCGATGTGATGGCTGTGTCGGTCAAGCATCTGCTTGACCAGCACCAGACCGCGATGGCCGCCGCCAAGGCGCTGGCCACTGCTGCCCGTTAGGAGTTGACCCCGTGACTGCTGCCACCATGCCGCTTCTGGCGCCGGCCTATCCGGAACTCTTCCTCGCCATCGCTTCCATGGCGCTGCTGATGCTCGGCGTCTTCAAGGGCGACAGCTCCAGCCGCCTGGTTTCCTGGCTTGCCGTCGGCGTTCTGGTGGTGACTATCCTGCTGGTCGTCATGCAGCCGGCCGCCACCGCCATCACCTTCGGTGGCATGTTCATTTCCGATGCCTTCGGCCGTTTCGCCAAGGTGCTGATCCTGCTCGGCTCGGCTTTCGCCATCATCCTGTCGCTCAGCTATGTGCGCTCCGAGAAGATGGAGCGCTTCGAGTATCCCGTGCTGATCCTGTTGGCCAGCACCGGCATGCTGATGATGGTTTCGGCCAACGACCTGATCGCGCTGTATCTCGGCCTTGAGCTGCAGTCGCTGTCGCTCTATGTGCTGGCCGCCTTCAAGCGCGATTCCGGCCGCGCCACCGAAGCCGGCCTCAAGTATTTCGTGCTGGGCGCGCTGTCGTCCGGCATGTTGCTCTACGGCGCCTCGATGATCTACGGCTTCGCCGGCTCGACCAACTTCGCCCTGATCGCCAAGGCGCTGGCCGGCTCGCACCAGGGCTCGATCGGCCTGGTGGTCGGCATCGTCTTCCTCTCGGCCGGCCTGGCCTTCAAGGTCTCGGCCGTGCCCTTCCATATGTGGACGCCGGACGTCTATGAGGGCGCGCCCACGCCGGTGACAGCCTTCTTCGCCGTGGCGCCCAAGGTGGCGGCCATGGCGCTGTTCGTGCGCGCCATCCTGACGCCGTTCAGCGCCATCGGCGCCGACTGGCAGCAGATCATCATCGTGATCTCGGTGCTCAGCATGCTGCTGGGCGCCTTCGCCGCCATCACCCAGACCAATATCAAGCGCCTGATGGCCTATTCCTCCATCGGCCATGTCGGCTATGCCCTGATCGGCCTGGCGGCCGGCACCGAAGAGGGCGTGCGCGGCATCCTGATCTATCTGGCGATCTACCTCGCCATGAATGTCGGCACCTTCGCCATCATCCTGTCCATGCGTCGTGACGGGCAGATGGTCGAAGGGGTGGCCGATCTCGCCGGTCTCGCCAAGACCCATCCGGGTATGGCGTTGCTGCTCGCTGCCTTCATGTTCTCGCTGGCGGGGGTGCCGCCGTTGGCCGGTTTCTTCGGCAAGTTCTATGTCTTTATGGCCGCCATCAACGCCAAGCTCTATGTGCTGTCGGTGATCGGCGTGCTCAGCTCGGTGGTGGGCGCCTATTACTATCTGCGCATCGTCAAGCTGATGTATTTCGACGAGGCGACCGCGCCGCTGGCCAAGCCGATTGGCAGCGAGCTGGGCGTGGTGATGACCGTGACCGGTCTCTTCACCATCCTGTTCTTCGTCATCCCGGCGCCGATGCTCAATCTGGCCGGCGCGGCAGCCAAGTCGCTGTTCCCCTGATCTCCGTCACACACACCCGGGGGCTCCCATGAAGTGGGATCTCCGGGCGTTCGACACCATCGACAGCACCAACGAGGAGATCCGCCGCCAGGCCGAGGCCGGCGCGGGTGAGGGCCTTGCGGTGCTGGCGGCGCAGCAGACCGCCGGTCGCGGCCGGCGCGGTCGTGCCTGGGAATCGCCGCCGGGCAACCTGTTCCTGTCGCTGCTGCTCCGGCCTCGCGTGAGTCCCGCCCAGGCGGCGACCCTGTCCTTTCTCACCTGCGTGGCAGCGGCCGATGCGGTCGACCTGGCCGGCACGACATCGCCCGTCACCTGTAAATGGCCCAACGACCTGCTGGTCGGCGGCGCCAAGGTCGCCGGCATCCTGCTGGAATCCCGCACCACGCCCGAGGCTGCGCTCGACTGGGTCACCGTCGGCATTGGCGTGAACCTGAAGCATCACCCCGAGGGCACACCCTATCCGGTAACAGACCTCAGCCGGCATGGCATCGATGTCACGCCGCGGGTTTTCGCCGACTGGCTGCTGGCGCGGTACGGCTACTGGTATGGTCGCTGGCAGGCCGAAGGCTTCGCGCCGGTGCGCGCGGCCTGGCTCGCCCGGGCCCAGGGCCTGGGCCAGCCCGTGATTGTGCGGCTGCCGGACCGGGAACTGCAGGGCCGCTTTGCCGCTTTGGATGATGGCGGCGCGCTGCTGCTGGAATTGCCCGACGGTCGCATGCAGACTGTGACTGCCGGCGACGTCTTCCCAGTTGTCGATCCCGGCGTCTGAACCGAGAGGCATCCATGCTGCTCGCCATCAATGCCAACAATACCAACGTCAAGTTCGGCGTCATCGACGGCGACCGTATCGTCGGCGAATGGCGCCAGCATACCTCGGCCATGCGCACCGCCGACGAGCATGCCGTCTGGCTGCTGCAGCTCATGCAGATCGAGGGCATCGACCCGAAAAGCGTGCGCAGCGCCATCATCGCCAGCGTGGTGCCGCAGGCCACCTTCAACCTGCGCCGGCTCTGCACCCGCTATTTCGATACCGAGCCGCTGGTGCTCGGCGAACCCAATGTGAAATACGGCATCCAGGTGAAGGGGCAGGGGGCCGGCGCCGACCGCATCTGCAACACCGTCGGCGCCCATGTGCTGTTCCCGAAGACGCCACTGATCGTGGTCGATTTCGGCACGGCCACCACCTTCGATGTGGTGGACGAGGAAGGCAGCTATTGCGGCGGCGTGATCGCGCCGGGCATCAACCTCTCCATCGAGGCGCTGGTCAGCGCCACGGCTTTGTTGCCGCGCATCGTCGTGGAGAAACCCAAGAGCGTGATCGGCACCACGACGGTGGCCTGCATGCATTCCGGCGTGTTCTGGGGCTATGTCGGCCTGATCGATGGCATCGTCGCCCGCATCAGGGCCGAGTTCGGCCGGCCGATGAAAGTGATCTCCACCGGCGGCCTGGCGCCGGTCTTCGATGGCTCGACCGATGTGATCGAGCAGAACGTGCCCGATATCACCGTGCGCGGCCTGATCGAGATATACCGCCGTAGTACGATCTAATGTCCGCGCGCCTCGAAAACGACAGCCTGTATTTTCTCCCGCTCGGCGGCGTGAACGAGATCGGGATGAATCTCAATCTCTATGGCTATAACGACCAGTGGCTGATGGTCGATCTGGGCACCAGCTTTGCCGACGACAACATGCCCGGCGTCGATATGGTGGTGCCGGATGTGGCCTGGATCGCCGACCGCCGCGAGCAGCTGCTCGGCCTCGTGCTGACCCATGCTCATGAAGACCATCTCGGCGCCATCAGCCATGTCTGGGATGAGCTGCAATGCCCGATCTGGGCGACCGGCTTTGCCGCCTCCGTGCTGCGCCGCAAGCTGGCCGAGAAGGGCATGGAGGACGAGGTTCCGGTCCATATCTATCAGCCGGGCGACCTGATCGAGCTGGGGCCGTTCAGGATCCGCTCGATGAACATCACCCATTCCACGCCAGAGAGCCAGGCGCTGGCCATCGAAACGCCGCGCGGCGTGGTGCTGCATACCGGCGACTGGAAGCTGGATCCACGCCCGATGCTGGGGCCGGTCACCGAAGTCGAGGCGCTCCGCGGTTATGGCGACCGTGGCGTGCTGGCGCTGGTCTGCGACAGCACCAATGTGTTCAGCCGTGGCACATCCGGGTCCGAGGGCGCGGTGCATGACAGCCTGATCCCGCTGC
Organism: Ferrovibrio sp. GW821-FHT12E11; assembly: GCF_058806975.1. Classification (NCBI taxonomy): domain Bacteria; kingdom Pseudomonadati; phylum Pseudomonadota; class Alphaproteobacteria; order Rhodospirillales; family Rhodospirillaceae; genus Ferrovibrio; species Ferrovibrio sp. GW821-FHT12E11. The sequence goes on along the minus strand of NZ_JBXAQG010000001.1, from coordinate 47,939 downwards.
TGCGCGACAAGCCCGGCCGCATCGCCGTGACGACCTTCTCGTCCAACCTGGCCCGGCTGGAAACGCTGTTCGCGGTGGCCAACGAGCTCGGCCGCCATATCTGCCTGATCGGCCGCTCGCTGCATCGCTTCCTCGCTGCGGCGCAGGAGAACAACTACCTCAAGCATATCCCCAATCTGGTCGACGACCGCGAAGCGGGGTTCCTGCCGCGCGACAAGATCATGTATATCTGCACCGGCTGTCAGGGTGAGGTGCGCGGTGCCATGGCCCGCATCGCCTTTGGCAACCATCCCCATGTGGTGGTTTCGCCCGGCGACACCGTGGTGTTTTCCTCCAAGATCATCCCGGGCAACGAACGCACCCTGTTCAAGCTGCATAACGAACTGGTCAGCCGCGGCATCGAGGTGATCACCGAGAAGGATGCCTTCGTGCATGTCTCCGGCCATCCCTCGCGCGACGAACTGGCCGAGATGTATGCCCTGGCCCGGCCGCAGATCGCCGTGCCGGTGCATGGCGAGCCGCGGCATCTGGTGGAGCATGCGCGCTTCGCCCAGAGCCTGCAGGTGCCGCATGGCATCGTGCCGCGCAACGGCGACCTGATCCGTCTGGCGCCGGGCCTGCCCGATGTGGTGGAGCAGGTGCCCGCCGGGCGCCTCGCCATCGACGGCGACGAGCTGATTCCGCTGCAGGGCGGCACCCTGCAGGCCCGGCGCAAGCTGGCCTTCAACGGCGCCGTTTCGATCAGCCTGGTGGTGGACCGCGCCGGCAGGCTGAAGGCGCCGCCCCGGGTCAGCCTGGCCGGTGTGGTGAATTTCGAGGTCGACGAGATCGAGGACGAGGTGGCCGAGGAGATTGCCGAGGCCATCGACGGGTTGGGAAACAGTATCCGGGACGACAGCGCCCTGGAGCAGGCGGCGCTCAAGGCGCTGCGTGGCTATATCCGCGAGCTGACCGGCCGCAAGCCACTGATGCATGTCCATATCCTGCGGCTGGCCTAGGGGCAGGCTGCGTCACCGAAGCATCTTGTCGGCGGGCGTTTCCGGCCTCATATTGCAGTGCAGAAGAGACCAGCAGGAAACGCAGACATGATCGGCCGCCTCAACCACGTCGCCATTGCCGTCCCCGACCTCGCCGCCGCCGCGGCGATGTATGCCGATACCCTGGGCGCGAAAGTCTCGCCACCGCTGGCCCAGCCCGACCACGGCGTTACCGTCGTCTTCGTCGAGCTGCCCAACACCAAGATCGAGCTGCTGCATCCGCTTGGCGAGGGCTCGACCATCGCCAAATTCCTGGCCAACAACCCCTCGGGCGGCATGCACCATGTCTGCTACGAGGTGGAAGACATCATCGCGGCGCGCGACAAGCTGAAAAAGCAGGGCGCGCGCGTGCTGGGCGATGGCGAGCCGAAAATCGGCGCCCACGGCAAGCCCGTGCTGTTCCTGCATCCCAAGGACTTCGCCGGCACTCTGGTGGAAATCGAACAGGTCTGATCAGGCCGTCCCAGCAAAGAGTCCGCGTCATGACCTGGTACAACAACGGCATCGCTTTCGTGATCATCTACATGGTCACGCTGTTCTGCGTGCTGCCGATCGGCGTGCGCACTGCGGCTGAAGCGGGCGAGGAGCTGGTCGAGGGGCAGGCGGATTCGGCCCCCTCGAATCCGCGGCTCGGCTTCAAATTCCTGCTGACCTTCGGCATCAGCTGGGTGATTTTCGGGATCTACTATGTGGTCGGTTATTACGACCTGCTGGGGCTGACCAGCCTGTTCGGACGCGGTAGCTAGGCTGCGTCGACACTTCTCTACTTTTGCGGGAATTTTGGGGAAGGGGTGCCCCAGAAAAAGAAAAGGAGCAAGGACATGCCTCGCTCCGTACCCCGTCTCGCACGGGTAAGTTTAAGCCTCCCCAGACTTGGGCCGCCTGTTACCAAGCGGTTGCGTAATTTATATACCGATTGATGAAACCGTTGTCATCCAAAAAGTTATAGGACTCTAACAAATTGGTAATAATGCCGGTCGAGGGTGGATGTATGCGGCTTTTTTCGATGATCGCCCTGCTGACTACCCTTACGGCAACCCTGCCGGTTGTGGCCCAGACTGCCACCCAGCCGGGTCAGAAGCCGGGCGACTCGGGTACGCTGCCGGTTGTTGTGGCCCTGAATGCCGCCGATTGCCGCCGCCTGATCGCCCAGCGGGGCATGGTGGTGCAGCACCAGCCCGATCCGGGCGTGAATTACCAGCCCGGCCGCGATGTCGACAGCAGAGGGCGGCCTATCGCGCCGGCCGACCTGCCGAGCAATGCGCCGGCTTATTTCGAGGGGCCGATCGAACTGCCGGTGGTGATCCCGCTGAGCGAACTGCCCGGCACCCGTCCGCCCGGTATCGGCCGCTCCGAACTGCCCGTCGGCAAGGTCAGCATCGATACAACGACCGGCAAAGTGGTGCTGAACGGCCAGCCCGTCACCCCGCCCACGGAAGATGCCCTGGCCGTGGCCTGCCGCGACTATCTGTCGAAACCGCAGCCGCGCCGCTAGTCATTGCCCCGGGGGAGGCAGGGCCTTAAAAACGCCCCATTATCCCGCCATCACCGCACGATCTCCAGGACAACCCGACGATGCGTCTCAGCACCTACTTCCTGCCCGTTCTCAAGGAAAATCCGAGCGAAGCCCAGATCGTCAGCCACCGGCTGATGCTGCGTGCCGGCATGGTGCGCCAGACCGCTGCCGGCATTTACACCTGGCTGCCGCTCGGCCATCGCGTGCTGAAGAAGATCGAGCAGATCGTGCGCGAGGAGCAGGACAATGCCGGCGCCCAGGAACTGCTGATGCCGACCATCCAGTCGGCCGAGCTGTGGCAGAAGAGCGGGCGCTATGAGGATTACGGCAAGGAGATGCTGCGCATCACCGACCGTCACGAGCGCCCGATGCTCTACGGCCCGACCAACGAGGAAATGCTGACCGACATCGTCGGCGGCGAGCTGAAGAGCTACCGCGACCTGCCGAAGATCCTCTATCACATCCAGTGGAAATTCCGTGACGAGGTGCGTCCGCGCTTCGGCGTCATGCGCGGCCGCGAATTCCTGATGAAGGATGCCTATTCCTTCGACCTGGACCAGGCCGGTGCGCGCCGGTCCTATAACCGCATGTTCGTCGCTTACTTGCGCACCTATGCCCGCATGGGTCTGAAGGCGATCCCGATGCAGGCCGATACCGGCCCGATCGGCGGCGATCTCAGCCATGAATTCATCATCCTGGCCGAGACCGGCGAGAGCGGCGTCTTTTGCGACAAGGCGCTGGTTGAGCGCGACGTGCTGGGCGAGGGCGTCGACTACAATGGCGACCTGCAGCCCATCGTGGATAGCTGGACCGCGCCCTATGCGGCCACCGAAGAGAAGCATGACACGGCCCGTTTCGAGGCGCTGCCCAAGGAGCGCCAGGTGGCGGCCCGCGGCATCGAGGTCGGCCATATCTTCTATTTCGGCACCAAGTATTCCAAGCCGATGGGCGCCGTGGTTCAGGGTCCGGGCGGTGAAGCGATCACGCTGGAGATGGGCTCTTACGGTGTCGGCGTGTCGCGCCTGGTCGGCGCCATCATCGAAGCGAGTCATGACGACAACGGCATCATCTGGCCGATGAGCGTCGCCCCCTTCCATGTCGGTCTGATCAATCTCAAGGTCGGCGATGCCGATTGCGACAAGGCCGCGGAAGACCTCTATGCGAAGCTGAAGGCCGCCGGGTTTGACGTGCTCTACGACGACCGCGACGAGCGCGCCGGCGCCAAGTTCGCCACCATGGACCTGATCGGCCTGCCGTATCAGGTCACCGTCGGCCCGCGCGGCGTCAAGGCCGGCACGCTGGAGGTGAAGAACCGCGCCACCGGCGAAAAGGAAGAGCTGACCGTCGATGCCGTGCTGGCCAAGTTGGCTGCCGCGCGCAACGCCTGATCCAACCAAGGATACCGGATGCCGTTCTTCTCGCGTTTCGAATGGATGCTGGCGCTGCGCTACCTGCGGGCGCGGCGGCAGGAGGGCTTCATCTCGGTGATCGCGGTGTTCAGCTTCCTCGGCATCATGCTGGGCGTGGCGACGCTGATCATCGTGATGAGCGTGATGAACGGTTTCCGCGCCGAGCTGGTCGGCCGCATCCTCGGCCTGAACGGCCATCTGACCATCCAGTCGGACCAGGCGCCGATCATTCGTGATTTCCAGTTCGTCACCGATGCCGTCAGCCAGATGCCCGGCGTGACTATGGCCAACCCGATGATCGAGGGCCAGGTGATGGCCACCGCCGACCGTGGCGCCTCCGGCGTCATGGTGCGCGGCGTGCGTCCGGCCGACCTGATGAAGGAAAGCGCCATCGCCAAGGGCATCCGCGAAGGCAATATCCGCGATTTCGATGGCGACGATGCCGCCGTGATCGGTCATCGTCTGGCGCGCAAGCTCGGCCTGCGGGTCGGCGACGACATCACCCTGATCTCGCCGCAGACCAACGCCACGCCGTTCGGCAGCGTGCCGCGCCTGGTGCGCTACAAGGTGGTCGCCGTCTTCGATGTCGGCATGTTCGAATATGACTCGGCCTTCGTTTATCTGCCCTTTGTCGCCGCCCAGACTTATTTCCGCCTGCAGAATGCCGCCAGCGGTGTGGAAGTGCGGCTGTCCGACCCCGATCAGGCCCGCGCCTTCGGCCGCCAGGTGCTGCAGCGGCTGGGACCGAACTACCGCATCTACGATTGGCAGCAGGCCAACGCCCAGTTTGTGAGCGCCCTGCAGGTCGAGCGCAACGTGATGTTCCTGATCCTGACCCTGATTATCGTGGTGGCATCCTTCAACATCATCTCCAGCATGATCATGCTGGTGAAGGACAAGGGGCGCGACATCGCCATCCTGCGCACCATGGGCACCTCGCGCGGCACCGTCATGCGCGTCTTCGTCATCGCCGGCGCCAGTATCGGCGTGCTGGGCACCGGCTTCGGCTTCGCCCTTGGGCTGGCCTTCTGCCTGAATATCGAAAGCATCCGCCAGTTCCTGCAGACGCTCACCGGCTGGCAGCTGTTTCCTGCAGAGATTTATTTCCTGTCGCAACTGCCGGCCAAGGTCGACAGCACCGAGGTGACCTATGTGGTCATCATGGGCTTGGCGCTGACCCTGCTGGCCACGCTCTATCCGAGCTGGCGGGCCGCCCGCCTCGATCCGGTGGAGGCGCTGCGCTATGAGTGAGATCGTCCTTCAGCTCGAAAACATCCAGCGCAGCTTCCGCCAGGGCGGCGAAGACATTGCCGTGCTGCGCGGTGTCGAGCTTGCCGTCAAACGCGGCGAGATCGTGGCGTTGCTCGGCCCGTCGGGCTCGGGCAAGTCGACGCTTCTTCACATCGCCGGCCTGCTGGAGCAGCCGTCGTCCGGCCGCATCGTCATCGGTGGTCAGGATTGCAGCGCCATGAGCGAGTCCGAGCGCACGCAGACGCGGCGCCATCGTCTCGGCTTCGTCTACCAGTATCATCATCTGCTGCCGGAATTCTCGGCGCTGGAAAATGCCGCTATGCCGCTGCGCGTGCGCGGGCAGGGGGCAGGCGAAGCGAAGCAGACCGCCGGCGACCTGCTGAAGCATCTGGGGCTCGGTCACCGCCTCGATCATCGTCCGGCGCGGCTGTCGGGTGGCGAGCAGCAGCGCGTGGCGATTGCCCGTGCGGTGGTGGGCAAGCCGGATCTTCTGCTGGCGGACGAACCGACTGGTAACCTAGACGAGAAGACGGCCGAGGTGGTATTTGGCGAGCTGACCGGGCTGGTGCGCAATACAGGCATCGGCGCGTTGATCGCCACGCATAATCTCGAGCTGGCGCAGCGTATGGACCGTGTCGTCACGCTGCATGAGGGGCTGCTGAAGGCGGCCTGATTCCTATGCCCTCCAGTCGCCCTGCGACCGACGCGATGTCTGTCGAAGCCGGTTACGAAGACGATCTGGCGCTCCGCATCAGCGGCGACAGCACCAAACGCGCCTTCGCTTTCGCCGCGCTGATCCTCGCCTTCAACATCTGGGACCGGTTCGTCGACGCCGTGCATGCCAACGAAGCGCTGTTGTGGCGCATCGGCACGGCCCTGGCCATCGTCCTGGTCCACAGCCTCTGGATCGTCTCGCAGAAAAAGACCTACGGGCTCTACCGCCGTCTGGTGCTGATCCATACGGTCACCGTGCCCTTCGGTATGGCCGGCGCGGTGTCTGCGCTGAATGACGGGCTGCTCTACGGCCTGTCCAATTTCGTCTTCATCTATCTCTGGATCCCGAGCGTGCTGCCGGTGCGGCGCGATGCTCTGCTCGGTGGTATTCTGGCGGCCATCGCGATCCTGGCCGTGGTGCTGGCCAAGGGCTATGGCGGCCTGGTGGTCGGCAATATCGTCATGCTGGCCGTGCTCGGCATCGTGCTGGCGATGGCGACCGCAGCCAAGTTCGAGGCGGCGCTGCAGCGCGCCTGGAGCCAGGAACAGGTGGCGGCCCGCGAGGCCCGCACCGACAGCCTGACCGGACTGGTCAACCGCCGGCGCTTTTCCGAGGTGGCGGCGGCGGAATGGAGCCGCAGCATCCGCTACGGTCGCCCGGCCAGCCTGATCCTGTTCGATCTCGACCACTTCAAGCGCATCAACGACGAGCATGGCCATGCCGCCGGCGACCTGGTGCTGCAGCAGGTGGCCGAGGTCTGCCAGTTCGAGATCCGCGACATCGACCTGCTGGCCCGCATCGGCGGGGAGGAATTCGCAGTGCTGCTGCCGGAAACCGCGCCGCAGGCCGCGCTCGGCCTGGCCGAACGCCTGCGCCGCTGCATCGAGCGGCTGCAGGTGCAGACGCCGAAAGGCATCATGCGGCCGACCGCCAGCTTCGGCCTGGCGCCGCTGACGGTGGAAGGCCATGACTGGACCGAGGCGCTCGATCTGGCCGACGGCGCGCTCTACCGCGCCAAGGAAAACGGCCGCAATCGGGTCGAGACGGCGATGGCGGCTTAAGCCCGCCGCACCTTCCACTGTTCTCTGCTCTGGCCCCACACCACGATCGCATGGTTGATCGGCACGGGCAGCCAGCCGTCGCGCAGGATGGTTGAGCCGAGCCGCTTTGCCACCGCCTGCGAGTTCACATTCTCCGGCGCGATGGTATGGACCACCTCGGTCCAGCCCAGGGTGTCAAACGCCCAGTCGATGGCCGCCGTTGCGCCCTCGGTGGCGTAGCCCTTGCCCCAGACATCGCGGATCAGGCCCCAGCCGACCTCGGTGCCGGGCCAGCCATGCGGCTGCCAGGGGCCTAGGCGGCCGACCCAGCGGCCGGTTGATTTCTCGATCACCGAGAACATGGAAAAGCCATTGATTGCCCAGGAGCCAGTCATGGTGCAGAGCGAGCGCCAGACCAGGGGCGGCGGCATCACGCCGCCCAGATGCGTCATGACCTCTTCGTCGGCACCCCAGGCGCACCAGGCTTCGAAATCTTCTTTCTGCGGCGGGCGCAGGATCAGGCGTTCGGTTTCCAGGCGGACCATCGGGGCATTCCTCGTCTTGTCGGGCGCGCATCCCATGGGAAGGTCGCCTGATGGTCAAGCCGGAGAAATGTCACCGGGACAATTCGGCAGGCGTCAGCTCCGCCAGCGCAGCACCGTGTCCTTGACCGCGTTCACGAAGGGCCGCCCCTCGGCCCGGGCGCGCTGGTATTCGTTCTTGAGCTGGTAATACCAGCGGGCCTGGGTGTCAGTATCGCGGATCAGCATCAGGGTGGGATCGTATTTCAGGCCGCGCTGCTGGCGGATCAGGATGTCGCGGTCCTGGCCCAGGAAGTGATCCATCAGGTAAAGCGCCACCGGTTTCAGCAGTCCCAGCCAGGGCATGGTCCAGAAGAAGATGTTGGTCACTTCGGTCTGGGTATCGTCGATGGGGGTCACCGCCGTGAAGTTCCAGACGCTGTTCTTGCCGATCCGGATATGCTCGACGCGCACGCCGGGCAGGCGGAAGCTGATCTCGGTTTCCGGTGCCGCGCCGAGGATTTTATAAGCCAGAGTCATCGCGGGTTTATGGCGCTTCATCACGAAACCATAAGGACTTGGACCGAATTCCTTCGCTTTCGATTTAAGTTTGATCGGGCCGGTGCGCCAGTACCAGGAACGGTGGATGAAGGGCACATGGGCCGGGTCCATCAGGCCGACGACCGCATGGTCCATCGCGCAGGGAAACAGCATCGCCTTGGTCAGGGCCGGCAGGGCGCCGGCCGGCAGTTCGGGCAGCGCCGGCGGATCTTCATCGGGCTCGGACTTGCTGTCCGCGGCCATCCAGATCCAGACCAGGCCGTTCTGCTCGCGCACCGGATAGCGTTTCACCCTGATCTTGGTGATGTCGAAATCCTGGCCTTCGACCAGGGACGGGATGTGGGTGCACTGACCCGACGCCCCGAACTTCCAGCCATGGTAGGGGCACTGGACGTCCTGGCCGTCGAAGCTGCCTTCCGAGAGCGGCACGCCGCGATGGGGGCAGATGTCGCGGACGGCGAAGACGTCTCCGGCCTTGGTCCGGCCGAACAGCACCGGCTGGCCCAGCAGCAGCTTGGTCGTCATGGCACCGGGCTTGAGCTGGCCGCCGGGCAGGGCGAAGTACCAGATATCGGTCAGCAGGAACTTGGGATCGCTCATGGAATCCGGGCCAGGGGCTGGAAAGCCCATCCCTAGCACGCGGCCCCTTGAACGGCCAGTCGTTCGCACTATGTTCCTTTAGGTAGAGCGATGAAGCGCGCCAGGCAAGGACAAGGCGAAACGAAGCAAAACGAATGCAAACGAAGCCCGGATGAAGCCATGGGAAGCGCGAACGAAGCCGCGCGAAGCCAAACGAAGCGGAACGAAGCCAAACGAAGCAAGACGAAGGCGCGGCGGCGCACAGGGGAATCGGACCTTATCCCGAAGCCAAGCCCTAGTCGGGATTTCTGCTTCGTTCGCCTGTATCTGGGATTCGTCCGCGGCTGTTCCTGAACTTGTACCTGAGGAACCGGGGTTATCCACAAGATATTGGGAATCAACACAATTTCGCCACACTCTCTTTGGGATTCGGATAGCAGGCGTTCTGGTTTCAGGGGCCTAGGTCGCGTATCGTAAGGCAGGAACAGGAATCGAATACGAGTCATGAGCCACGCCGACTTCGTCCATCTCAGGGTCCACACGGCTTACTCGCTGACCGAGGGCGCCATCCGCCTGCCCAAACTGGCCGAGCTGTGCCTCAAGCATGCCATGCCGGCGGTGGCCATCACCGACACCAACAATCTGTTCGGGGCGCTGGAATTCTCCAAGGAGATGGCGGGCAAGGGCATCCAGCCGATCATCGGCTGCCAGCTCAACCTCGCCCGCGCCGACCAGCAGCAGGCCTCCTTCGGCAAGACCCTGCGCAAGCCCGATCCCGACCGCCTGGTACTGCTGGCCCAGAACGAAGCCGGCTACGCCAACCTGATGAAGCTTTCGACCAAGGCCTATCTGGAGCCGCCGCCGGGCGAGGTGGCCCAGGTGCAGTGGGCCGACCTGGAACAGTACGGCGAGGGCCTGATCTGCCTGACCGGCGGCCCCCAGGGCGCCATCGTCCGGCTGCTGAACGAGGGTCAGGCCGATGCCGCCCGCCAGCAGCTCGAACAGCTCAGACAGCTTTTCCCCGGCCGGCTCTATGTCGAGATCCAGCGCCATGGCTGGGCCATCGAGACCAAGACCGAGCCGGCCCTGCTCAATCTTGCCTATGCGCTCGACCTGCCGCTGGTCGCCACCAACGACTGCTATTTCCCCGACGAGGATATGTACGAGGCCCATGACGCGCTGCTCTGCATCGCGGAAGGCACCTATGTGGGCGAGCAGAACCGCCGCCGGGTGACGCCCGAACACCGCTTCAAGTCGGCGAAAGAGATGCGCGCGCTGTTTGCCGATCTGCCGGAAGCCATCGACAATACCCTGGTGATCGCCCGCCGCTGTGCGGTCAAGTCAAACGAGCGCCAGCCGATCCTGCCGAATTTCGGCGACGGCACGGGTGAGTCCGAGGCCGATATGCTCCGCCGTATGGCGCGCGAAGGCCTGGAGCAGCGCCTGCAGCAGATCGAGGTGACCGATCCGGAGCAGGCCAAGGTTTATTACGACCGTCTGGAATTCGAATGCCAGACCATCATCAACATGAAATTCCCCGGCTACTTCCTGATCGTGGCCGACTTCATCCAGTGGTCCAAGCGCAACGGCATCGCCGTCGGGCCGGGCCGCGGCTCGGGCGCCGGCTCGGTGGTCGCCTGGGCGCTGACCATCACCGATCTCGATCCCCTGCGCTTCGGTCTGCTGTTCGAACGCTTCCTCAATCCGGAACGCGTCTCGATGCCTGACTTCGATATCGACTTCTGCCAGGAACGCCGCGAAGAGGTGATCCATTACGTGCAGAAGAAATACGGCGCCAGCAACGTCGCGCAGATCATCACCTTCGGCAAACTGCAGGCCCGTGCCGCCCTGCGAGACGTGGGCCGCGTGCTGCAACTCCCGCTTGGCCAGGTCGACCGCATCTGCAAGCTGGTGCCCAACAACCCGGCCAACCCGGTGACCCTGGCCCAGGCGATCAAGGAAGAGGTTCGCCTGCGCGAGGAGCGCGACGCCGACGAGGGCGTGGCGCGCATGATGGATGTCGCGCTGAAACTGGAAGGCCTGTACCGCAACGCCTCCACCCATGCCGCCGGCGTGGTGATCGGCGACCGGCCGCTGGTCGAACTGGTGCCGCTCTACCGCGATCCCCACGCCTCGATGGCGGCGACCCAGTTCTCGATGAAATACGCCGAGGCCGCCGGCCTGGTCAAGTTCGACTTCCTCGGCCTGAAGACGCTCGACGTGCTGGAAAAGGCGGTCGATCTGATCCGTGCGAATGGCACCGCCATCGATCTGGCCGCCATCCCGCTCAGCGATCAGCCGACCTTCGAGCTGCTCGGGCGCGGCGATGCGGTCGGCGTGTTCCAGTTTGAAGGCAGCGGCATGCGCGACATGCTGCGCAACATGAAGCCCGACGCCTTCGAGGACCTGATCGCGCTGGTGGCGCTGTATCGCCCGGGTCCGATGGAGAATATCCCGAGCTACATCGCGCGTAAGCACGGCAAGGAAAAGCCCGACTACCTGCACGACTGGCTCAAGCCGGTGCTGGAGGAAACCTACGGCGTCATCATCTACCAGGAACAGGTGATGGAAATCGCCAAGGTCCTGGCCGGCTACTCTTTGGGCGAAGCCGATAATCTGCGTCGCGCCATGGGTAAGAAGATCAAGGCCGAGATGGACGCGCAGAAGGACCGCTTCGTCAACGGTGCCAAGGACAAGGGCGTCGAGCCGGAGCGCGCCGCCTTCATCTTCGAACTGGTGGAAAAATTCGCCGGCTACGGCTTCAACAAAAGCCATGCGGCGGCTTATGCACTGGTCGCCTGGCACACCGCCTATCTGAAGGCGAATTTTCCGGTCGAGTTCATTGCCGGCTCGATGACGCTGGATATTTCCAATACCGACAAGCTGAACGTCTTCCGCCAGGAATGCGCGCGCCAGAGCATCAGCCTGCTGCCGCCCGATATCAACAAATCGAAGGTCGAGTTCTCGGTCGAATACGACAAGCACGAGAAGGGTGCGATCCGCTATGCGCTCTCGGCCGTGCGCAATGTTGGCGCCGCGCCGATGGCGCAGATCGTGGCCGAGCGCGAGAAGAACGGCCCGTTCAAGTCGCTGTTCGATCTGGCCGCCCGCGTCGAGCCCTCGGCGCTGAACAAGCGCATGCTGGAGAACCTGGCCAAGGCCGGCGCCTTCGACAGCATGGAGAAAAACCGCTCGAAGGTTCTGGCCGGACTGGAAACCTTGGTGCGCTACGCCCAGAGCAAGGCGGAAGAGCGCGCTTCCAACCAGGTCAATCTCTTCGGTGGCGGCAAGACCGAAGAGCGTCTGCCCAAGCTGCCCGAGGGCCAGCACTGGACCCCGATGGAGCAGCTGGCCAAGGAATTCGAGGCCATCGGCTTCTATCTTTCGGCCCATCCGCTGGATGCCTATCAGGCGACGCTGAACCGTGTCGGCGTCAAACGCTATACCGAGATGCTGAAGCAGCTGCACAGCAGCGACCAGATTTTCAAGATCGCCGGCACCGTGATCTCGAAACAGGAGCGCACCTCGCAGAAGACCGGCAACCGTTTTGCCTTCGTCCAGTGTTCGGATGCGTCGGGCATGTATGAGGTGATGCTGTTCTCCGAGGTTCTGGCGCAGTATCGCGACCTGCTGGAGCCCGGCACCAATGTGGTCTGGCGCATGTCGGCCAAGGTGGATGGCGAACAGCCCAAGCTGAACGGGCAGGGCGTCGAGAAGCTCGATGATGTGGCGGCGCGCGCCGCCGCCGGCATCAAGATCCTGGTCGACAACGCGCAGCCCTTCGAACAGATCAAGGGCCTGCTCGACAAGGCCGGCCGCGGCAAGGGCCAGGTGCTGCTGGGCCTGAAGTTGGAAGAGCCGGGCCTGCCCGGTGGACTGGAAGCCGATCTCAAGCTGCCGGTCGCCTATGCCATCACGCCGAATGTGCGCCACCAGATCCGGGTGCTGCCCGGCGTGGTCGAGGTTTACGATATCTGACGATCTTCGGAGTATACGATGTCCGCCGCGCAGCCCCAGACCATCCACCGCAAGGACTACCGCAAGCCGGATTACCGCATCGAGACGGTCGATCTGGAATTCGATCTGGCGCCCGAAGCCACCATTGTGAAATCGACCCTGGCGCTGACGGCGGAAACCGCCGGTGCGCCGCTGCGGCTGGATGGCGAGGACCTGGAGCTGCTGTCTATCGCCATCGACGGCAAGGCGCTGGACCGCGCCGCCTACACGACCGATGCCGAAAGCCTCACCATTTTCATTCCGCCAGCCAGCTTCACGCTGGAGATCGTCACGAAGATCAACCCGAAGGGCAACACCCAGCTTTCGGGGCTCTATCAGTCGGCCGGCACCTACTGCACCCAGTGCGAGGCGGAAGGCTTCCGCCGCATCACCTATTTCCTCGACCGGCCCGATGTGATGGCGGTCTATCGCACCACGATCCGTGCGGATAAAGCGACCTGCCCGGTGCTGCTGTCGAACGGCAATCTGGTGGAAGAGGGCGCCTTGCCCGATGGCCGTCATGTCGCCGTCTGGGCCGATCCGTTCCCGAAACCTTGTTATCTCTTCGCGCTGGTTGCCGGCGATCTGGCGGTGGCGGAAGACAGCTTCACCACGCAGAGCGGCCGCAAGGTGGCCCTGCGCATCTTTGTCGAACACGGCAAGCAGGACCGTACCGGCTATGCCATGGATGCGCTGAAACGCTCCATGCGCTGGGACGAGACTCGCTTCGGCCTCGAATACGACCTCGACCTGTTCAATATCGTTGCCGTCAGCACCTTCAACATGGGCGCGATGGAGAACAAGAGCCTGAATGTCTTCAACGACAAATACATCCTGGCCGATCCCGACACCGCCACCGATTTCGACTACGCCGGCATCGAGGCTGTGGTGGCGCATGAGTATTTCCACAACTGGACCGGCAACCGCATCACCTGCCGCGACTGGTTCCAACTCAGCCTGAAGGAAGGCCTCACCGTCTTCCGCGACCAGGAATTCACCTCCGACATGCGCGCCCGTCCGGTCAAGCGCATCCAGGATGTGCGCAACCTGCGCGCCCGCCAGTTCCAGGAAGATGCCGGCCCGATGGCGCATCCGATCCGGCCGGACTCCTACATTGCCATCGACAACTTCTATACGGCGACGGTGTATGAGAAGGGCGCGGAAGTCATCCGCATGATCCACACCCTGCTGGGCGAGGCCGATTTCCAGAAGGGCATGAAGCTCTATGTCGAACGCCACGATGGCGAAGCTGCGACCTGCGACCAGTTCGTCGACGCCATGGCCGATGCCAGCGGCGTCGACCTCGCGCAGTTCCGGCTCTGGTATGCCCAGGCCGGCACGCCGGAGGTCAGGGTGGAAGGCCGTTACGATGCCGGAGCCGGCGTCTATGAACTGACCGTGCAGCAGACCGTGCCGTCGACGCCGGGCCAGGATAACAAGCAGCCGATGCTGATTCCGCTTCGCGTCGGCCTGCTGGATGCGCAGGGCCAGGGCATTCCGCTGAAACTGGATGGCGAGGCCAAAGCCGCCACCAGCCGCGTGCTGCCGCTGACCGGCGCGAAACAGACCTTCCGCTTTGCCGGCGTGCCCGAGCCGAAAGCTGTCTCGCTCAATCGTGGCTTCTCGGCGCCGGTCAATATCGTCTCGAAGCAGGGCGGCGCCGAACGCGCCTTTCTGATGGCCCATGACGAAGACGCCTTCGCACGCTGGGAGGCTGGCCAGCAATATGCCACCGACCTGCTGCTGCAGCGGGTAGCGCAGCCGCGCCAGGCCTTCGATCCGGCCTTCATCGAGGCGGTCGGTCTGATCCTGAACGATCATGGCCTCGACAAGGCCTTTGTCGCCGAAGCCATCGCGCTGCCATCCGAAGACTATATCGCCGACCGCATGGCGGTGGTGGATGTCGAGGGCGTATATGCGGCGCGCAAGGCGCTGCGCCGGCAGATCGCCGAAACCTTCCGGCCGCAGTTCGAGCAGATCTACCAGCGCAACACCGTGCCCGGCGCCTACAGCCCGGCGGCCGGTCCGGCGGGCCAGCGTGCGCTCAAGAATGCCGCGCTGTCCTACCTCTCGGCCCTGGCGGAGGATGACTCCGGCCTGCGTCAGATGATTTTCACGCAGTACAAAACCGCCGACAACATGACCGACCGTATGGCCGCGTTGCGCCTGCTGGTCGATCTCGATGGCCCGGAGCGCCAGACCGCACTGGAGGATTTCTACACGCGCGCCGCCGGCGATGGTCTGGTGATCGACAAATGGCTGGCGCTGCAGGCGATCTCGTCGCTGCCCGATACGCTGCAGCAGGTGAAGGCCCTGCTGTCGCATCCGGCCTTCTCGATGCAGAACCCCAACAAGGTACGGTCGCTGATCGGCAGCTTCGCCGCCAACGCGCTGCGCTTCCATGCCGCCGACGGCTCTGGCTATGCCTTCCATACCGACCGCATCCTCGACCTCGCTGCCGTCAATCCGCAGATCGCCGCCCGTCTGGTGGCGCCGCTCGGGCGCTGGAAGCGTTTCGATACCGGTCGTCAGGCCAGGATGAAGGCGCAGCTGGAACGCGTGCTGGCGGTGCCGAACCTGTCGCGCGATGTCTTCGAGGTCGCGTCGAAGTCGCTGGTCTGATCAGGGCGCCCCTGACTTAAGGTGCTGGCGAGTAGGCGCGCAGGAAAGCCGTGACGGCGCTGTCGACGCGCTGGCGGATTTCCGCCTCGCTCAGGGGCGTCTCGCGGATATGCAGCAGGCGGCGCATGGCGTTATGACCGATCAGCATGCCGAAGAACTGCTCGGCGGCCAGGCGCGTGTCGCTGATGGTCAGCCGGCCGGATTCGGTTTCGCGCTGCAGATAGGCGGCGAGCAGGGTCAGGCCGCGGCCCGGGCCGTTCTCGTAGAAGGTCGGGCCGATGGTGGGGAACTGCGCGGCGGCATTGATCAGCAGGCGCTGCAGGTTGATCGAGCGTTCCGACGACAGCGTGCGCAGGAAGCCTTCGCCCAGCAGGGTCAGAACCTGATGCGGCATGGCGCCGGGCTTCAGGTCGGCCAGCGGCGCGGTGATGGTCTGCGACGTCGCCTGCACGATGGCGGCGAAGAGCTCGTCCTTGGAGGCGAACAGGTTGTAGATGGTCTGACGCGACACACCGGCTTCGGCCGCGATGACGTCCAGGCCGATGCCGTAGCCGTGTTCGAGGAACAGCCGGCGCGCGGTCTCCAGGATCGCCTCGCGCTTGGCCGGATCGGCCGGGCGGCCGCGTTTCGGAGCGGGGGCACTCAATGCGCATCTCCCGGCGCTGGCGCCTGCTTGGGCTTCTGCGCGAGGATGACGGCCACGGCGGCGGCGGCAAACAGGATCGACAGCAGGGTGAAGACGTCGATGAAGCTCATGATATAGGCCTGGCCCTGCACCTTGTTGCCCAGCATCTTCATGGCGAATGCGGTCGGGTCGCCGGCGATGCGGTCGCCGAACAGGTTGCCGATGTTGTCGATATACTGCTGTACCTCGACGCGGCCGGGATTGACGAAGTCGACCAGGCGGTTCCAGTGGAAGTTGGTACGCTCGGTCATGATGGTGTTGATGCCGGCCAGCCCGAAGGCGCCGCCAAGGTTGCGGGTCAGGTTGTACAGTCCGCTGGCATTCTTCAGTTCCTGCTGCGGCAGGGTACCCAGTGCGATCACGTTGATCGGCACGATACAGAACATCAGCGCCATGCCGCGCATGATCTGTGGCAGGAACAGCTCGTCGAACTGCCAGTCCCCGGTCAGGCCGGTCATGCTCCAGGTGCTGGCAGCCAGCAGGGCGAAGCCGAAGGCCAGGACCGGGCGCGGGTCGGGCACCTTGCGGGCGAGGAAGCCGGCGGCCGGCGCGGAGAAGAACTGCGCCAGGCCGGTGACGAACATGATCTCGCCGATCTGCAGGCTGTTCAGACCGCGCACGCGGCCAAGATACAGCGGCAGCAGGTAGACCAGGCCGTAAAGGCCGACGCCGATGGTCAGGCTGAACAGGCAGCCGGTGGCGAAGTTGCGGTTGCGGAAGGCCTTCAGGTCCACGATGGGATTGCTGTAGGTCAGGCTGCGCCAGAAGAACACGGCCGCACCGATGATGCAGGCGACCGTGAAGTTGCGGATCTCCGCGTCGGCGAACCAGTCGTTGCGGGTGCCTTCCTCCAGCACATATTCCAGGCTGCCGAGAAACACCGCGAGCGAGGCCAGGCCGATATAGTCGAAGCCCTTGAACAGCGCGTAGTTCGGCTTGTCGATATCCATGAAGGTCCAGACCAGCAGGCAGACGATGATGCCGGGGATGATGTTGATCAGGAACAGCCAGTGCCAGGAGAACAGCTGGGTCAGGTAGCCGCCGAGCGTCGGTCCGATGGTGGGAGCGAGCGTGGCGACCAGGCCGATGATGACGGTGGCGCCGGCCATCTTGTTGCGCGGAAAGATCATGTAGGTGCTGGCGAACACGGTGGGGATCATCGCGCCGCCGAGGAATCCCTGCAGCGCGCGCAGCACGATCATGGCCTCCAGGTTGGTGGTCATGGCGCAGCCGATGCTGGCCAGCGTGAAGCTGGCGGCCGAGATGGTGAACAGCACCCGGGTCGACAGCAGCCGCGAGAGATAGCCGCTGAACGGGATCATGATCACTTCGGCGATCAGGTAGGAGGTCTGCACCCAGCTGATCTCGTCGGCCGAGGCGGAGAGTCCGGCCTGGATCTCGGTCAGTGACGACGAGACGATCTGGATGTCCAGGATCGCCATGAACATGCCGAGCACCATGGCGAAATAGCCGATCAGCCGGCCTTTCGGCATCGCCGGCGAGTCGGCCGGCAGTACAGTCATGGTGGCAGCAGGGGCGGACATGGCCGGCTCAGTTGCTGGCGACGGTGCGGGCGTCGTTGACGGCGCGCAGGTCGACATCGACGACCACCGACATGCCGGGCACCAGCAGCGGCTGGGCCGAAACCTTGTCGAGCAGCAGCTTCACCGGCACGCGCTGCACGATCTTGGTGAAGTTGCCGGTGGCGTTGTCGGGCGGCAGCAGGCTGAACTTGGCGCCCGAGGCCGGGGCGAAGCTGTCGATGCGGCCCTTCAGCACCACATCGGGGAAGGCGTCGACATGGAAGGCGGCGACCTGGCCGGGCTTCATGCCCTTGAGCTGCGTTTCCTTGAAGTTGGCGACGACATAGACCGCCTCGGTCGGCACGATCACCATGATCTGGGTGCCAGGTTTCACATACTGGCCGGTCTGGCCGGTGCGATTGCCGATCACGCCATCGACCGGCGCACGGATCACGGTGTTGTCGAGATCGAGCCGCGCGGCGGCGAGGTCGGCCTCGGCCTGGACGATCTGTGCCTTGGCCTGTTCGTAATTGGCACGCAGCACGGCGATCTGGTTCTGCTCCAGCGATTTGCCGGCTTCGGCGCGGTCGACCGCCGCCCTGGTCTTGCGCTGGTCGGCCTGGGCCAGTTCCAGCTTCTGGTTGGAGACGTAGTTGCCGGCGGCGAGCGCGCGATAGCGCTTGAGGTCTTCCTCGCTGCGCACGGAGTCGGCGCGCGTGCTGCGCAGGGACGCATCGGCTTCGGCGATGGCGGCCTGCTGGCTGCCGATCTGCTTCTCGACCACGTCGAGCGCGGCGCGGCGTGCCTGCACGGCGGCTTCCAGTTGCACCATCTTGGCGCGGTAGTCGCTGGCATCGATCTCGAACAGCACGGTACCGGCCTTGACCTGCTGGTTGTCGGCCACCGCCATGTTGGTGATGTAGCCGGTCACCTTCGGCGCGACCACGGTGATATCAGCGCCGATATAGGCGTTGTCGGTGGTCTCGATGAAGCGGCTGTAGCTGTACCAGTGCCAGGCGCCATAGGCGCCGCCGGCGAACACGGCCAGGCCGGCGAGGGAGAGGATCAGTTTCTTCTTGGTCATCGCGCAAATCCTGCAAGCGAAAGGAAGTCCACGAGGTGACTTGTATGATTACTGTACGGGCCTGTCTAGGAATTAGCCGGTCACGGGCAGTGACCGGGGTCACAGGCGGGGGCGAACCATGACAGCGCAAGCTCCGGATAGTGCCCCCGGCGCCGGGCCGGCTATGTCAGCGGATACAGCCTGGAGGACCACATGTCGTCGATTAACCCTTTGCCGCGCTTATGCTTTGCCAATCTGGCGGCCAATGGCGCCGAGCAGCTCGGTCTGGCCGCCATCCCGCTGATGGCGGCGATGACCCTGGGCGCCACGGCGGAAACCATGGGGATGCTGAGCGCCGCCCAGACCCTGCCGTATCTGCTGCTGTCGCTGTTTGCCGGATTCTGGGCCGACCGGGTGTCGCGCAACCGCCTGATGGCCGGAGCCGAGGCGGGACGGGCGCTGCTGCTGGCCCTGCTGCCGCTGGCCGCGCTGGCCGGCTGGCTCGACATGGTGGCGCTGGCGCTACTGGGCTTTGCGCTGTCGGCAGCGACGGTGGTGTTCAACGTGGCGGCGCAGGCCTATCTGCCGGCCATCGTGGCGCGCGACGGCCTGCCGGCCGCCAATGCGAAAATCGAATTCACCCGCGCCGCCGCTGTGTTCCTCGGGCCCGGCCTGGCCGGTGCGATTGCGGCCTGGACGTCGCCGGTGGCGGCGCTGGCGGTTTCGGCCATCACCTCGGCCCTGACGGCCTGGATACTGATCGCGCCATCGATGCATCGGGATCTGCCGGTTGCATCAACACGCCTGCCGATGCGGCAGGCGCTGACGGAAGGTCTGGTCGTTGTCTGGCGCCATCCGCTGCTGCGGGCGATTGCCGCCTGCGCCATGGCGTGGAATTTCAGCTGGTTCGTGCTGATGGCAGTGTTCGTGCTGTTTGCCATGAATACTGTCGGGCTCGGTCCGGCAGAGATCGGCATGGCGCTGGGCGCGCAGGGCGCCGGCATGCTGTTGGCGGCGCTGGCAGCACCGGCGTTGCATGCGCGACTGCGGCTGGGCGTCATGATCCTGCTTGGCCCGGCGCTGTCGGTCTTTGCCGCGCTCTTCATCGGCGCGGCAACCTTAACCGGCGAGAAGGGTGCCGCCTTCGCATTGCTGGTGCTCGGCTTCTTCACCTTCGGCTTCGGCCCGATGCTGTGGACCATCGGCCAGACCAGCCTGCGTCAGGCTATCGTGCCGCTGCGCCTGATCGGGCGCGTCAGCGCCATCCAGCAGGTGGCGACACTGGGAATGCGGCCGCTTGGCGCCTTGGTCGGTGGCTTCGCCGGCCAGCATTGGGGTCTGAGCAGCGCGATCTGGCTGGCGGTGGCCGGCTATGGCGTGCAGCTGCTGGTGATCCTGCTGTCGCAGATGCCAGCGCTGCGGACTTTGCCGCCGGCGCTGGACGACGAGGGTGCTGCTATTCCGGCAGCTTGAAGCCGATCACGCCGCGCAGGTCGGCGCCTTCCAGATCGGCACCACGCAGATCGGCGTTGGTGAGATCGGCATCGAGGAAGGAGCAGCCGCGCAGGTTGGCGCTGCGCAGATCGGCCAGCGTCAGGATCGAGCGGTTGAACACCGCGCCTTCCAGATCGGCGCCCTGGAACTTTACCTGGGTCAGGTTGCACTCCTGCAGGGAGGCCGACTGGCGGCGGTTCATGGCGCCGGCGATGCTGACGGTGGAAAGCTTGGCGCCGCGGAAATCCGCATTGGTCATGATGGCGCGATCGAACTTGGCGCCCTGCAGGTTGCAGGTGGCGAAGTTGGCATTCAGCATCATCGCGCCGCGCAGGTCCGACAGCACGAAGCGCGAGCCGGAGAAATCGGTGTTGCGCAGGATGGCATAGGAGAAATCCCCGGCCGAGAAGTTGATGTTGTTCAGCTTCAGATCGGAGAGATCATAGCGGCTGAAATCCACCCGCATGCCCTGCTTGCCCAGCGTCTCGATCCAGGTGAGATGCTCTTTCACGATGAACTGCAGCGAGCGGTCCAGACTCTCCAGACTGCGCGGCATGATCGCCTTGGTGACATCGGCGTCGCGCAGATCGACCGGGCGGAAATAGGCCGCCGTCAGGTCAGCGCCATCGAAATTGGTTTCGTTCAGCACCGCGCCGGCCAGCACCGAGCCGTGCAGCACGCAATGCGACAGGTTCGAGCCGGTGAGGTCGGCGCCGGTGAACAGGCAGCCCGACAGGTTCGAGCCCGAGAGGTCCGCGCCATTCAGTTTGGCGTTGGAGAAGTTGCAGTTGCTGAGATCGGTGTTGCGACCGACCACCTTGCCCAGCTTGGCCGAGGTAAGGTTGGCGCCGGCCATCTTGGCATTGTCGATCGAGGTGGCGCGTTTCAGCACCGCGATCAGGTTGCCGTCGTCATCGGGCCGCAGCAGGACGCCGTCGCGGATATCGGCATTGGTGAGATTGGTGCCTTCCAGATTGGCGTTGCGCAGGTTGACGCCGCGCAGATCGGCCTTGGTCAGGTCGGCGCGGCGGAAATCCGCGCCTTGCAGGTCGGCGGCGAAGAAGGATGAACCGACCAGGATGGCGTGGCTGAAATCGGCATAGTTCATCTTGCTGCCGACGAAATCGGCTGAGGTCAGTTCCTTGCCGCTGAAATCGACCCGCGAGGCATCGCGGAAATGCATGACCATGCGTTTGCCGCCACGAACGCCACGCACATAGTTGGCGTGGTTTTCGAAGAGCTCGTCGACTTCGTACTGGGCAATGACCTTTACGGGGTTATTCATGCAGTCGTTTCTTTTGTTCTGTGCCCATCAGCCTAGCATAGCGCTAAGACAAATTCACGCCGGTTGCGCCCGAGAAGTCGGCGCCGCCCACATCGGCATCGCGCAGGTCGGCGCCGGTCAGGTCGGCCCCCCGGAAGTTGGCCCCCTTGAGGTTGGCGTTGCGGATGTCGGCATGCATCAGAATGGCGCGGGTCAGGTTGGCCCCCTCAAGGTCACAGGCGCTCAGGTTCGCTTGACTGAGATTGGCATTCTCAAGGTTGGCGTGCCAGCGTTTCCCATGCAGCGAGGTGATCGACATCGGCGACAGCTTGGCGCCACGAAAGTTGGTGCCGATCAGGTTGGCGCCGGCGAATTTCACGCCGCGCAGGTCGGCATCGATGAACTGCGCGTTGAGCAGCATGGCGTCGCCGAAATCGCACATGGTGAGGGTCGCGCCGGAGAAGTCGGATTCCACCAGGGTGGCCTGGACGAACAGGGCGGCAGACAGGTCGATCCGGGCCAGTTTCACCCCGGACATGTCGATGCGGCTGAAGTCGGCCCGCCGGCCCTTGGCACCCAGAGAATCTGCCCAGGCCAGATGCTCGCGCAGGATGATCTGCAGGGGCTTGTCCAGGTCAGCCACGGCCTTGGGCAGCATGGCGCCGGTCAGCCGGGCATCCTTCATTTCGGTGTGACGGAAGAAAGCGCCGGCCAGATCGGCGCCCTCGAATTTGGTACCGTTCAGCATGGCGCCGGCCAGAACCGCGCCTGACAGCGAGCAGCCGCTCATATTGGTGTTGGTCAGGTCGGCGCCGACGAAGATCGCGCCGCGCAGGTCGGAGTTGGACAGGTCGGCATCGACCAGTTTGGCATTGGCAAGGTTGGCGTGGCTCAGATCGGCCTGCTGGCTCATGATCCGTCCCAGCTTGGCGCCGACCAGCTTGGAGTGGGTCATCTGCGCGCGTTCGGTGACGGCGCCGCCGACCGCGATGGGTACAAGATTGCCGTCCTCGTCCGGCCTGAGCAGGCGCCCGTCGCGCAGGTCGGCCCCCGAGAGATCGGCAAATTCCAGGATGGCGCCACGCAGGATGGCACCGCGCAGGTCGGAGCGGGTGAGGTCGGCCGAGGTGAGGTCGGCGCTTTCAAGATCGGCGCCGTAGAAATTGGCCCCGGCCAGGTTGGCGAACTTGAACACGGCCGCCTTGAAACGGCCCCCGACCATGGCAATTTCGCGCAGGTCCCGGTTGGCGAAATTGAGGCCGCAGGCATCGCGAAACTGCAGGTTGAGCCGGATGCCGCCACGCATGCCCTTGGCAAACCGCTCCTGGCTTGCCAGCAAAGGGTCGAGATCTTTCTGCTGGATCAGCGCCGCATCGGACATGCTGCATATGACCATGGCAGCATATGGATACGCCAGTATCTGTTTGTCAGGACACGGAAAAATCTATGGTAAACGTCTGACCGGGCCAGCCTGGGGATAACCCTGCAAAGGCCCCCCGGATGCGGCTTGCGTTCCCGGTCTGAACCGGCTACAAGGCGCCCACTCAAACCCACACGCAGGCTTGCGCTGTTATCGGGGAGACATCCCGATCCAGTGTTCCGGTGTCCGAGTTCCACACGAGGAGCGAAGGACGTGCCTGCGGCGGCCCAACCGGAGAAGGATATATAGGATGACCTTACCGAGCTTTACCATGCGTCAGCTCATTGAAGCGGGCGTGCACTTCGGCCACCAGACCCATCGCTGGAACCCGAAGATGAAGTCGTATCTCTTCGGAGATCGCAACAACATTCACATCATCGATCTGCAGCAGAGCGTTCCGCTGCTGCATCGCGCCCTGCAGGCCGTGCGTGACACGGTTGCCGGCGGCGGCCGCGTGCTGTTCGTCGGCACCAAGCGCCAGGCCTCGGAAGCGATCGCGGAAGCGGCTGCCAAGTGCGGTCAGTACTACGTGAACCATCGCTGGCTCGGCGGCATGCTGACCAACTGGAAGACCATCTCCCAGTCGATCAAGCGCCTGAAGGAGCTGGAAGAGCTGCTGGGTTCGGGCGAGCAGGGCATCGCCGGCCTGACCAAGAAGGAAGTGCTGAACCTGACCCGCGAGCGCGAGAAGCTTGATCGCGCGCTGGGCGGCATCAAGGATATGGGCGGCCTGCCGAGCATCATGATCGTGATCGACACGGTCAAGGAAGACATCGCCATCGCCGAAGCCCGTACCCTGGGCATTCCGGTGGTCGCGATCCTCGACTCCAACTCGGATCCGCAGGGGATCACGTTCCCGGTGCCGGGCAACGATGACGCGCTGCGCGCCATCAACCTGTATTGCGATCTGTTCTCGCTCGCCATCCTGAGCGGCGTCGAAGAGCAGCTTTCCGCCAGCGGCGCCGACATGGGCGCGGCCGAGGAAATGCCGGTTGAAGTCATCCCGCCGGCGGCCATCGAAGGTGGCGAAGCCGCGGCCCAGGCCTAAGACGCCTGTTTCTGTTCGGTCGCGGCGCCTCTGTCGTTTTTCGACGGGGCGCCGCAGCCGTTTCTGTGACCCGACCGTTCAATACGGTTCAATGACATTGGAGAAGATTCATGGCTGAGATTACTGCGGCCCTGGTGAAGGACCTGCGCGAGAAGACCGGCGCGGGCATGATGGACTGCAAGAAGGCGCTGAACGAGACCGGCGGCGATCTGGATGCCGCCATCGACTGGCTGCGCAAGAAGGGCCTGTCGGCTGCCTCCAAGAAGGCCGGCCGTGTGGCTGCCGAAGGCCTGGTCGCGGTTGCCGTGAAGGACAACAGCGGCGCCATCGTCGAAGTGAACTCGGAGACCGATTTCGTCGGCCGCAATCCGCAGTTCCAGGCTCTGGCCGCCGGCGTTGCCACCGTGGCGCTGAGCGCCGGCGACGATGTTGCCAAGATCGAAGCCGCCGCCTTCCCGGGCAGCAGCCGCAACGTGAAGGACGAAGTGACCCATGCCATCGCCACCATTGGCGAGAACATGACGCTGCGTCGCGCCAAGAAGCTGACCGTCGATGGCGGCGTCGTGGTGTCCTACGTGCACAGCGCGCTGGCCGATGGCCTGGGCAAGCTGGGCGTGCTGGTTGCGCTCAAGTCGACCGGCAAGCGTGACGTCGTCGAGCAGATCGGTAAGCAGGTGGCGATGCATATCGCGGCCGCCAATCCGCAGTCACTGAG
Organism: Ferrovibrio sp. GW821-FHT12E11; assembly: GCF_058806975.1. Taxonomy (NCBI): domain Bacteria; kingdom Pseudomonadati; phylum Pseudomonadota; class Alphaproteobacteria; order Rhodospirillales; family Rhodospirillaceae; genus Ferrovibrio; species Ferrovibrio sp. GW821-FHT12E11. The sequence continues at coordinate 23,480 of NZ_JBXAQG010000001.1, read as the reverse complement.
CACCAAGGATCTGGATCAGGCCCTGGTCGAGCGCGAGCGTCAGGTGCTGACCGACCAGGCCGCCGGTTCGGGCAAGCCGGCCGACATCATCGCCAAGATGGTCGAAGGCCGTATCCGCAAGTTCTATCAGGAAGTCGTTCTGCTCGAGCAGACCTTCGTGATCGACGGCGAGACCCCGGTGGGCAAGGCCGTCGAGAAGGCCGCCAAGGATGCCGGCGCGCCGATCGAGATCGCCGGTTTCGTCCGCTTCCAGCTGGGCGAGGGCATCGAGAAGAAGGCGGACGATTTCGCCGCCGAAGTGGCCAAGATGGCGGGCTGATCGCCCGTTATCGCTAATTCCGGTTCAGGGGGGCGAAAGCCCCCCTTTCCATGTCCGGGACCTGACCGGGGCGGGGCGGCCGGATGGAGCGCTGCCATGCTTTTTGCGGCCATGGTATAAAGCCGCCACAGAATCGCCGCGCTTTGCCGTCATCCCTTGGCCGCCGCGCCGGGAATCGCCTTCCGAGGACCTCATGAGCTTCAAATACCGCCGTGTCCTGCTGAAATGCTCGGGCGAGGCCCTGATGGGCCCGACACCTTATGGCATCGATTTCGATACGGTCGACCGCATCACCGCCGAGATCAAGGCGGTGCATGCCATGGGCGGCGAAGTCTGCCTGGTGATCGGCGGCGGCAACATCTTCCGCGGGGTCTCCGGGGCGACCCAGGGCATGCAGCGGGCCTCGGCCGACTATATGGGCATGCTGGCCACGGTGATTAACGGTCTGGCCGTGCAGCATGCACTGGAATCCCATGGCGTACCGAGCCGGGTAATGTCGGCCATCCGCATGGACACGGTCTGCGAGCCCTATATCCGCCGTCGCGCCATCCGCCATCTGGAAAAGGGTCGCGTGGTGATCTTCGCCGCCGGTACCGGCAACCCGTTCTTCACCACCGATACCGCCGCTGCCCTGCGCGCAGCCGAAATGGGCTGCGATGCCCTGCTCAAGGGTACCCAGGTGGATGGCGTCTACAGCGCCGATCCGAAGAAAGACAAAACGGCGACCCGCTACGATACCCTGACCTATATGGACGTGCTGCAGAAAGACCTGAAGGTGATGGATGCCTCGGCCATCAGTCTGGCCCGGGAAAACCGGATTCCGATCCTGGTGTTCTCCTTGCACGAGGCGGGCGGCTTCGCCAAAGTGCTGGCCGGCACCGGACGCTGTACCGTGATTGAAGGCGAGTAACCGGCGCATTCTCTTAAATATTTGGTATTGCTTAGAAAAAAGACGGGAGCAGGCAGGTGGCCGAACCGGATATCGACGACATTGAACGGCGCATGACCAAGGCGGTCGATGTGCTGAAACATGAATTCGCCAGCCTGCGCACCGGACGCGCCAGCATCAGCATGCTCGATCCCGTCCGCGTCGACGTTTACGGCAGTGTGATGCCGATCAACCAGGTGGGCACGGTCAGCGTGCCCGAGCCGCGCATGATCAGCGTGCAGGTCTGGGACAAGAGCAACGTGAAGGCGGTTGAGAAGGCGATTGCCGCCAGCGGCCTGGGCCTGAACCCGCAGGCCGACGGCACCCTGATCCGGATTCCGATCCCGGAGCTGAACGAGCAGCGCCGCAAGGAGCTGACCAAGGTGGCCGGTCAGTATGCCGAACAGGCCAAGGTGGCGGTTCGCGGCGTGCGTCGCGATGGCATGGATCACCTGAAGAAGTCGGAGAAGGACGGCGATCTCGGCGAGGACGACGTCAAAATGTACCAGGACGAGATCCAGAAGCTGACCGACGACGCCACCAAGAAGATCGACGATTTCCTGGCGCAGAAGACCAAGGAGATCCTGCAGGTCTAGCATGTCGCAGCCGGTTGCATCACAGGCCCTCGCGCCACCCGCACCGCGCCACATTGCCATCATCATGGATGGCAACGGGCGCTGGGCGAAGGCGCGCGGCCTGCCGCGCAACCTGGGCCACCGGCAGGGCGTCGACACCGTGCGCGAGGTGGTGCGCGGCTGCCGCGATCTCGGCATCGAATACCTGACGCTCTATGCCTTCTCGTCGGAGAACTGGAAGCGGCCGGAAAGCGAAGTGGCGGGCCTGATGGATCTGCTGCGGCTGTTCATCCGCCGCGAGCTGGACGATCTGGCGCGCAACGGCGTGTGCATCCGCATGATCGGCGACCGCAGCAAGCTGGCGCCGGATATCGTTTCCCTGATTGCGGATTCTGAAACGCGCACGCGCGACAACCGCAAGCTCACACTGACGATTGCGCTCAGCTACGGCGCCCAGGATGAGATCGTCGACGCCTGCCGGCAGCTGGCCGAACAGGTGGCGGCCGGCCATCTGAAGCCGCAGGACATCACGGCCGACATGCTGGCCGGGCATCTGCAGACGGCAGGCACGCCCGACCCGGACCTGATTATCCGCACCAGCGGTGAGCAGCGGCTGTCGAATTTCCTGCTCTGGCAGTCGGCCTATAGCGAGCTGATCTTCGTCGACAAGCTGTGGCCCGATTTTTCGGCGCAGGATCTGGCCGATGCCGTGCAGGCCTACCAGCGCCGCGACCGCCGGTATGGCGCCAGCGAGTGATGCCTTTATCCCGATGAGCGCTGTTGCCCTGAGCAGTTTGCAGCTCCGTATCCTGTCGGCCGCGGTCATGCTGCCCGTTGCCGTGGCCGCGGTCTGGTTCGGCGGCGCGGCCTTCACGGCGCTGGTGGCGCTGGCCGGCGTGCTGATGCTTTGGGAATGGTGGCGACTGCCGCGGCAGGGCGGTGCGGTTGCCGCCTGGACGCGCGGTCCGCTGTGGATGGCGCTGGGCCTTGTCTATGTGCTCGTGCCCTGCGCGGCGCTGGTCTGGCTGCGCGACACGCCGGAACAGGGACGCCATATCACCTTCTGGCTGTTCTGCGCCGTGTGGTCCACCGATACCGGGGCGTACTTCGCCGGTCGCACCATCGGCGGACCGAAACTGATCCCGCGCATCTCGCCGAACAAGACCTGGGCCGGACTGCTGGGCGGCATGGTCAGCGCCGCCATTGCCGGCGGTATGGTCGCTGCCATCGATCCCGCCATGCCGGCGCTGGCGCTGGCGGCCCTGGCCGGACTGGTGGCCGTGGTATCGCAGGCCGGCGACTTCACGGAGTCAGCGCTCAAGCGCTATTTCGGCGTGAAGGATTCCAGTCAGCTCATTCCGGGTCATGGCGGCGTGCTGGATCGTCTGGACGGCCTGCTGTTCGCCGCGCCTTTTGTCGCCGCCTGCGATCTGCTTTCGGGAAGGATGCTATGGGGATGACGGCTGCACGACGCGTCACCATCCTGGGCTCCACCGGCTCGGTCGGCCGCTCCACCATCGATCTGGTGACCCGCGAGCCTGACCGTTTCCCGGTCGAGGCGCTGACGGCTCAGAGCAATGTGGCGCTGCTGGCCGAACAGGCGATGCTGGTGAAGGCCCGGCTGGCCGTGATCGGTGATGAAAGCCTGCTCGCCGAACTGCGCCAGCGTCTGGCCGGCAGCGGCATCGAAACCGCGGCCGGGGCCGGGGCGATTATCGAGGCCGCGGCGCGGCCGGCCGAATGGGTCATGGCGGCGATCGTGGGGGCGGCGGGTCTGGAACCGACCCTGGCGGCGGTCCGTCGCGGGGCCCTGGTGGCCCTGGCCAACAAGGAAAGCCTAGTCTGCGCCGGCGCCCTGGTCATGCGCGAGGCGGCCTTGCATGGCGCCACCATCCTGCCGGTCGATTCCGAGCATAATGCGATCTTTCAGGTCTTTGACTTCGATGCCCCCGACAGCATCGACCGGGTGATCCTGACCGCCTCGGGCGGCCCGTTCCGCACCCTCAATCTCAGCGAGATGCGCGAAGTCACCCCAGCCCAGGCCATTGCCCATCCGGTCTGGAGCATGGGGGCCAAGATTTCGGTCGATTCCGCCACCCTGATGAACAAGGGGCTGGAAATGATCGAGGCCAGCTTCCTGTTCCCGGTGCCGGAACAGCGGATCGAGGTGCTGATTCATCCCCAGTCGGTGATCCACAGCCTGGTTTCCTACGTGGACGGCTCGGTGCTGGCCCAGCTCGGCACCCCCGATATGCGTACCCCTATTGGCGTTGCGCTCGCCTGGCCGTCCCGCATGGCCACGCCGGCCGCCCGTCTGGACTTGGCCGCGATTGCCAAGCTGACCTTTGAAGTGCCTGATTTTGCTCGCTTTCCGGCTCTGAACCTGGCGCGGCAAGCCTTGCAAACGGGGGGCGCTGCCCCTACTATCCTGAACGCGGCCAACGAAGTGGCCGTCGATGCCTTTCTGAATGGCCGGATCGGGTTCCTCGACATCACGCGGATTGTCGAACAGACCTTGGCCCGGGTTCCCTGCGGGGCCTTGGATGACCTTGCGGCCGTGCGCGAGGCTGATGGCGCGGCAAGGCGTTATGCGGCGCATCTGATCGATCCGACGGACGACGACCGGATCGTGCGGGTGCAAACGAGAGGACGGGGCCGGCGCTGACGCGCGGCCGTTGAGGTGCCATGGACTTCATTGCCAGTTTCGCCGGATACGTCATTCCTTTCGTCGTTGTCCTCACCATCATCGTGTTCGTGCATGAGCTCGGCCACTATTCGGTGGCGCGCTATTGCGGCGTCAAGATCGAGGTCTTTTCCATCGGCTTCGGCCCGGAGCTGTTCGGCTGGAACGACAAGCATGGCACGCGCTGGAAGATCAGCGCCGTGCCGCTTGGCGGCTATGTGAAGTTCTTCGGCGATGCCGATGCGACCTCCAGCACCGATAGCGCCGCCGTTGCGACCATGACCGACGCCGAGCGCGCGGTGTCATTCCATCACAAGACGCTCGGCCAGCGCGCTGCCATCGTGGTCGCCGGTCCCGCGATCAACTTCATTTTTGCGATCCTTGTTTTTGCGGCCATGTTCATGACGGTCGGCCAGCCGTTCACCCTGCCGGTGGTGGGTGAGGTGCTGCCGGGCAGCGCGGCGCAAGTCGCGGGCCTGCGTTCGGGTGACCGGATCCTCACGGCGGACGGATCGAAGGTCGACCGGTTCCAGGAACTGCAGACCTATGTGGCCCTGCGTGCGGAAACTCCGATCGTATTGCGCGTGCAGCGTGATGGCACCGAGATCGAATTGACCGTGATTCCGCAGCGTGTCGATGTAGTGGATGCCGCGGGTAACCCCCAGCGGCTGGGCCGGATCGGCGTACAGAATGGCAGCGGGCAGGAACTGGTTCGTCTCAATCCGGTCGATGCCACAGTTCAGGCCGTACGCGAAACCTGGCAGGTGGTGGCCAATACCTTCACCTATCTGGGCCGGATCATTAACGGCAAGGAATCCGGCGACCAGCTGAGCGGCCCCCTGGGGATCGCCAAGATGTCGGGCGATGTGGCGAAATCCAGCTGGCTGGGCCTGGTATTGCTGATGGCGACCCTGTCGGTGGCCATCGGGCTGATTAACCTTTTCCCGGTGCCGATGCTGGATGGCGGCCACCTGCTGTTTTACGGCATTGAGGCCCTGCGTGGCCGCCCGATGGGCGAACGGGCCCAGGAATACGGTTTCCGCATCGGTTTTGCCCTGGTCATGTCGCTGTTCGTGTTCGCGACCTGGAACGATTTGAACCGCCTGCCAATTTTCAATTTCCTCACTGGGCTTTTTTCGTGAATCCGGCTAAGTGAGAGGCGGTCTCAAGACGATGGGGATTGTGGCGGGGATGTTCCGAAACGACGCGTTATCCATGCTGCGCCGGCTGCTGATGTTGCCGGTGCTGGCCTGGCTTCTGGCCACGGGCCTCGGCACCGGGCAAGCCATGGCGCAGGCCGGTGGTCCGCAGATCCGCGATCTGGTGATCGAGGGCAACCAGCGTATCGAAATCTCCACCATCCAGAATTACCTCACCCTGCAGCCGGGCTCGGTCTATTCGCCGTCGGAGGCCGACAAGTCGCTGAAGGCCCTGTTTGCCACCGGACTGTTTGCCGACGTCAATCTGCGCCTGCAGGGCAGCAGCCTGATCGTGCGTGTGGTCGAGAACCCCGTCATCAATCGCATTCTCTTCGAAGGCAACCGCCGTGTGCAGGCGGACCAGCTGCGCAGCGAGCTTCAGCTGAAGGCGCGTCAGGTCTATACCCGCGCCAAGGTGCAGGCCGACACCCAGCGCATCCAGCAGATCTACCGCCGCACCGGTCGCTTTGCCGCCACGGTGGAGCCCAAGGTCATCCAACTGGAGCAGAACCGCGTCGACCTGGTCTTCGAGATCAGTGAAGGTCCGCTCACAGGCGTCAGCCGCATCCGCTTCATCGGCAATACCCATTTCAGCGACTCCCGCCTGCGCGAGGAAATCCAGACCAAGGAAACCGCCTGGTGGCGGTTCCTGAGTTCGGATGACAGCTACGATCCGGATCGGGTCACCTTCGACCGCGAGAAGCTGCGCAAGTTCTATCTCAGCAAGGGCTATGCTGATTTCGCGGTGAACAATGCGGTCGCCGAACTTCTGCCCAACCGTGAGAAATTCGTCATCACCTTCACGGTGGAAGAAGGCCAGAAGTACAAGTTCGGCAAGATGGATGTCGTCAGCGAGCTGAAGGGCATCGAAGGCGGCCAGCTCAAGGAATTCGTCGAGACCAAGCCGGGCGATGTTTACAATGCCGATCTGGTCGAGAAGACCGTGCAGGCGCTGACCACCGAGCTTGGCCGTTTCGGCTATGCCTTCGTCGATGTGCGCCCGGATGTGAACAAGGATCGCGAAAAGCGCATCATCGATATCACCTATCGGATTGGCGAAAGCCCGCGCGTCTTCGTCGAGCGTATCGATATCGTCGGCAATGTGCGTACGCTGGACAAGGTCATTCGTCGCGAGTTTCGTCTGGTCGAAGGCGATGCCTTCAATTCGGCCAAGCTGCGTCGCACCCGTACCCGTCTGCGTGGCCTGAACTTCTTCGACAAAGCCGAAATCGCCGAAAGCAAAGGCAGTGCGCCGGACAAGGTGGTGCTGACCGCCGAAGTGACGGAGAAGTCGACCGGCGAATTGTCGATCGGCCTCGGTTACTCGACAACGGAAAGCGTGCTCGGCGACATCTCGATCCGTGAGCGCAACCTGCTCGGTCGTGGCCAGGACCTCAAGATCGGTTTCAGCCTGTCGACCCGCCGGCAGCAGATCGATATGGGCTTCACCGAGCCGTATTTCCTCGATCGCGAACTGGCTGCCGGTTTCGACCTGCTGCGCCGCCGCACCGATCTGGAAAAGCGCAGCGGTATCGACCAGACCACGACGGCCGCCACGCCGCGCCTGTCATATCCGATCACCGAAAACCTGTCGCAGCTGGTCTACTACCGCATCCGGCAGGACAAGATCGACAACATCGTGTCGACGGCGTCGCGGTTCGTCAAAGCGCAGGAAGGCACCTTCCTGACCTCGGCCGTTGGTCACACACTGACCTATGACCGGCGTGACGACCGCATCGAGCCGACCAGCGGTTATGTGCTGCGCCTGACCCAGGAGGCGGCCGGTATCGGCGGTACCGAGTATTACTTCAAGAATGTTGGCACCGCGACCAAGTACTTTGCGGTCACCGATGACACGGTGTTCAGCGTTGGCGCCGAAGCCGGCATGATCAACGGTCTGAGCGACGACGTCCGCCTGCCGAACCGCTTCTTCATCGGCGGCGACACATTCCGCGGCTTCGAGACCGGCGGTATCGGACCGCGTGACCGCACCACAGGCGACGCCCTCGGTGGCGAACGGTATTACAAGGCCGAGGCAGATCTGGTCTTCCCGATCGGCCTGCCGAGCGAATTTGGCATCAAGGGGCGGCTGTTCTCAGAAGCCGGCACCCTCTGGAAGAGCAGCGATGTCGGCCCGGAAGTGGTTGACGAGAAAAGCATCCGCGTTTCGGTGGGTACCGGCGTGCAGTGGAAATCCCCACTCGGCCTGATCCGTGTGGATCTTGGCTTCCCGATTGTCAAAGAAGACTTCGATGAGAAGGAACTTCTGCGTATCAACTTCGGTTCCCGTTTCTAACGGTTTCTGTTTAGCAAGGTTTGATGGTTATGACTTCGATGTCCAAATTCGTATTTGCCCTGCTGGCGCTGGTCGCAACCGCGCTGCCGGGCGCAGCCATGGCGCAGGCCGCCGGCGGCAAGGTGCCGCCGACCGTTATCGCCGTTATCGACAGCCAGCGCGTCAATCGCGATGCCGCAGCCCTGAAGACTGCCCGCCAGCAGCTTGAGCAGTATCGTTTCAACTTCCAGTCGGAAATCGCCAAGGAAGAGGAAAAGCTGCGCGCCGAAGAGCAGGAAATCGGCCGGCAGCGCTCGGTGCTGTCGCCGGAAGCCTTCGAACAGAAGCGCCAGGCCTTCCAGGGCAAGGTGGTGGAGCTGCAAAAGCGCATCCAGGAGCGTTCGCAGTCTCTGGAAAAGATGCTGAACGGCGTACGCGAGCAGGTCACCTTGCAGGTCGTCGAAATCCTGAAGGGTCTGGCCACGGAGCGCGGTTTCAACATGGTGCTGGATCGTGCCCAGGTTCAGATTTTCATTGGCGACAGCATCGATATTACGCCCGAGGTGCTGAAGCGTCTGGATCAGCGCCTGCCGTCCGTCAAAGTGAATCTCCCCGCCGGGAAATGATGAATGGCGGATCCGCGCTTTTTCGAGCGGGCCGGCCCTTTCACGCTGGGTGATCTGGCGGCGCGTTGCGGCGCCAGGCTGGCGGATCCGGCGCAGGCCGCTTTGTCTGTCGACGATGTCGCCACACTCGATCAGGCCGGCTCCGGTCAGCTGACATTCCTCGATAATCCAAAATACGCCGAAGCCCTCTCGACGACCCGCGCCGGTGCCTGCATCCTGCATGAAAAGCATGTCGGCCTGGCGCCGCCCGGCGTGGCCTTGCTGGTCTCGCCCAAGCCGTATCTGTCCTATGCGCGCACGGCGCAGATATTCTACCCGGCCACAATGCCGGCCGCGGGTGTCCATCCCATGGCGGTTGTCGAGCCCGGAGCGATACTCGGGGCGGGCGTTTCGATTGCGCCCTGCGCTGTGATCGGTGCTGGCGCCGTGATCGGCGCTGGCACGGCGATTGGCGCTGGCACGGTGATCGGCGCCAATGTCCAGATCGGCGAGGGCAGCCGGATCGGTGCAAATGTCACGCTGAGCCATTGCGTGATCGGGGCCCGCGTTACATTGCATCCCGGCGTACGCATCGGTCAGGACGGTTTCGGTTTTGCGCCGGACCCGGCTGGTCATGTGAAGGTGCCGCAGCTCGGCCGCGTTTTGCTGGGTGACGATTGCGAGGTTGGCGCCAACAGCACCATCGACCGCGGCGCAGGTCCGGATACGGTGATCGGTCCGGGCTGTTGGATTGATAATCTGGTTCAGATCGGGCACAACGTGACGCTTGGTCGGGGCTGCATCATTGTGGCGCAGGCCGGTGTCGCGGGCTCCACCCAACTGGGCGATTTTGTCGTGCTGGCCGCGCAGAGCGGCATTGCCGGTCATCTGAAGATCGGCACGGGCGCACGTATCGGGGCAAAGTCGGGTGTGATGACCGACATTCCGGCCGGGGAAAGCTATTTCGGCATTCCCGCGACCAAAGTGAAGGAATATTTCCGTCAGGTGGCGACCATGCGTCGCCTGGCGCAGAAGAAAGGCCAGCGGGATGAGTGAGACCGAAAGCGGAGTGACTGTAGCAGCCATCGATGTGCTGCGGATCATGGAAATGATCCCGCATCGGTATCCGATGCTGCTGATCGATCGTGTCGTCGACCTGAAGGTCGGCAAGAGCGCGATCGGTATCAAGAACGTCACCATCAATGAGCCGCAGTTCACCGGTCACTTCCCGAGCCAGCCGGTGATGCCCGGCGTGATGATCGTCGAGGCGATGGCACAGACCGCGGCAGTTGTTGTGGTGCACAGCCTGGGCAAGGAAGCCGAAGGCAAGCTGGTTTATTTCATGACCATCGACGAAGCGCGTTTCCGCAAGCCGGTGACGCCCGGCGACCAGATGCACATTCATGTCAGCGCCATTAAGCAGCGCGGCCCGGTCTGGAAATTCGAGGGCAAGGCCATGGTCGATGGCAAGCTGGCCGCCGAGGCGATTTTCTCCGCCATGATTCTCGACCGGAAATAACCCATGGGCAGCATTCACCCCACAGCCATCATCGAGGATGGCGCCAAGCTGGGAGCCGATGTGAAGATCGGCCCTTATAGTGTGGTTGGCGAACAGGTTGAGCTTGGCGACGGTGTCGAGCTTCTGAGCCATGCCGTGGTTGCCGGCATTACGTCTGTCGGTTCGGGCACCAGGATTTTTCCTTATGCCTCGGTCGGGCATGCGCCGCAGGATCTGAAGTATCATGGCGAAGCGTCGCGGCTGGTGATCGGCAAGAACAACGTGATCCGCGAAGGCGTGACCATGAATACCGGCACCGAGGGTGGTGGCATGCTGACCAGTGTCGGCGATAACTGCCTGTTCATGACCGGTGCCCATGTCGCCCATGATTGCCATGTCGGTAATAACGTCGTGATGGCCAACAATGCGACGCTGGCGGGTCATATCGAGGTTGGCGACTTCGCCTTTGTCGGCGGTCTGGCCGCGATCCACCAGTTCTGCCGCATTGGCCAGCACGCCATGATCGGCGGCATGAGTGGCGTCGAGCAGGATGTCATTCCCTATGGTATGGTGATCGGCAATCGTGCGCATCTGACCGGCCTCAATCTTGTTGGTTTGAAGCGCCGTGGTTTTGAACGCGACGATATTTCCAAGCTGCGCGAAGCCTATGACCTTCTGTTCGCCAGGGGCGATACACTGAGCAAGCGACTGAACGATGTCGCGGCCCAGTTCGATGGCGCCAAGCTGGTCCAGGAGCTGGTCGAGTTCATCCGCAACGCCTCCAAGCGTGGCGTTTGCCAGCCGCAGGCGGATGGTAACGGCGCGGTCTGATACCGGGCATCCCAAGCTGGGACTGATCGCCGGCGGCGGCCAGATTCCGGCCCTGATCCGCGACGCCTGGCTTGCCCAGGGCCGGCCGCTGTTTATTGCAGCCCTCAATGGCTTCTGTCTTCCCGCCACCGTGGAGGGCACCGATCATGGCTGGTTCGACCTGCCGCAGGTCGGTGGCCTGCTCAAGGCGTTGAAACAGGCCGGTGTGAGCGAGGTCTGTCTCTGCGGCTCGGTCACCAAACCCGACTTCAAAAACCTGAAGCCCGACCTGAAAGGCGCGCTGTTGCTGCCGCGCCTGGTCAAGGCGGCGTTGAGTGGTGACGATGCCATCCTGCGTGTGGTGATTGAAACATTCGAGCAGGACGGTTTCCGCATCATTGGCATCGATGCCCTGATGCAGGAGTTGCTGGTGCAGGAGCAGATCTATGGCGGTCGCGCGCCGACAGAGAGCCAGCAGGCGGATATCGCGCTGGCCCTGCAGGCGGCCCGCGATCTGGGCGCGGCGGACAAGGGCCAGGCGGCCGTGGCGGCCGGCGGCCGCGTGGTAGGGCTGGAAGACGATGCCGGCACCGATGCGCTGCTGCGCCGGATGGCAGAGATACCGGCGGCGCGGGGCGGCGTGCTGGTGAAATGCGTCAAGCCGCAGCAGGACCGGCGTGTCGATCTGCCGACCATAGGCACCGTGACTGTGGATCAGGCCGCTGCGGCCGGCCTCAGCGGTATCGCTGTCGAAGCCGGTGCAGCGTTGATGGTGGATGCCGCCGCAAGTGCTGCGGCCGCCGACCGCCACGGCCTGTTTCTGATCGGACTGCCCCATGGCGGTTGAACCACGCAAATTGCGGGTGGCGCTGCTGGCCGGCGAACCATCAGGCGACGTGCTTGGCGCCAGCCTGATGCGCGCCCTGCGCAGCGAGACGGAAGGCGGGGTCGAGTTTATCGGCACTGGCGGTGCCCAGATGGAGGGAGAAGGGCTGCAGAGCCTGTTTCCGGTTTCCGATATGGCGATCATGGGCGTCGTCGAACTGCTGCCCAAAGCCCGGTTCCTGCTCGGCCGCATCGATCAGGCGGCAAGGTTCGTGCTGTCGGAAGCACCTGATGTGGTCGTCACCATCGACAGCCCCGGCTATACCCGTCGCGTGATGCAGCGGGTGCCGGGGCGGAGCTTTCCGATCGTGCATTATGTCGCGCCGACCGTCTGGGCCTGGCGTCCAGGTCGTGCCCGCCGTCTGGCACAACTGTGCGATCATCTGCTGGCGCTGTTGCCGTTCGAGCCGCCGTATTTCGAGGTGGTGGGTCTGCCGACCACATTCGTCGGCCATCCGGCAGTCGAAACGCTGGCCGCAGCGCGCCGTGCCGAATCCAAGGCAACCGCCGAAGGGCACGGCTTCCGTCAGCTTCACGGTATTTCTTCCGACGTTCGCCTGCTGGCATTGATGCCGGGCAGCCGCAAAGGCGAGGTGACGAAACTGCTGCCCGTGTTTACCGAAGCGTTGACCATGCTGAAGGCGCAGGGACAGGCGCTGCACCTGTTGATCCCGACAGTGGAGACGGTCGCCGATCTGGTGCGCGATGCGGTCGCGACCTTGCCATTTCCGGCCACCGTGCTGGATACAGCGCCGGAGCGCTATGCGGCCATGCTGGCGGCCGAGGTTGCGCTGGCGGCATCCGGGACGGCGACACTCGAACTTGGCCTCGCGGGCACGCCGACCGTGTTGGCTTACCGGATCAACCCGATCAGCGCCGCCATCATGCGGCGGTTCATCAAAATTCCCTATGTGGGGCTGGTCAATATCCTGCAGCAGCGCGAAGTCATGCCGGAATTCCTGCAGGAAAACTGCACGGCGGCAAAGATTGCGCCGGCCCTGTCGCAACTGCTGACCGATCCGGCCGTGCACCGGCGCCAGGTCGAGGATTGCGCCGCCGTTGCAGCTCAACTGGGCGCCGACGATCCGGTCCCGCCGGCCCATCGTGCGGCCCGTGCCGTTCTGGCCGTCGCGGCCAAGCGGTTGCCCGCGCCAGCCTGATCCCCCATATCATAGCCCTCAAGCCCCGGAGGATTGCCCGATGAACGAGACTGCCCCCATTAACAAACCCGCCGTCCAGGCCGGCAGTTTCCAGATGCTGCACACCATGCTGCGCGTGCTGGACCTGGAAAAGTCACTCGATTTCTATGTCGGCAAGCTGGGGATGACCTTGCTGCGCAAGACCGATTACCCGACCGGTGAATTCACCCTGGCCTTCGTCGGCTATGGCGACGAGAAGAGCAATACGGTGATCGAGCTGACCCATAACTGGGGGCAGAAAGAGCCCTATACGATTGGCAGCGGCTTCGGCCATCTCGCCCTTGGCGTGCCGGATATCTATGGCGTGTGCAAGGTGCTCGAAGAGGCCGGGGTGAAGATTCCGCGGCCGCCCGGCCCGATGAAGCACGGCGGCAGCGTTATCGCCTTCATCGAAGACCCGGATGGCTACAAGATCGAACTGATCGAGCGCAAGCCTGCATAAAGCAAAAGGCCCGGTTTGATCCGGGCCTTTTCATTGTCGCGGTCGCAGTGTCAGGGGCTGACGCTAACCGTGGCGCGCATCTTTGGATGGATGCGGCACTGGATAATATAGTCGCCGGCTTCCTTGAATGTGACGGCCGTTTCGGAATCGGGAGCCTGCAGGCCGATATCGAAAATCCCGCCCTTGCTGGGCGAGTAGACGTTATGGCCGAAGGGATCTTCGTTGCGGAAGGTCACCTGACCGCCGACCTTGACCTTCACAGAGCCGGGCTTGAAGGCAATGCCCTGCTGCAGGATGGTGGTGCCGGCCTGCGCCTCCGACCATGTCGAATACAGGCTGATACACAGGGCCAGCAGCAGGCTGCCGATCGCCACGGCGATGCCATTGTACAGCATCGTGCAGCGGTCTATTTGCGCGGCGTCAGGACGGCGATATCGATGATCGCAGTCTTGCCGCTGCCGATGGCGCCGATTTTCTTGGTCTTGCCGGTGCCGACATCGAAGCTGTGCAGCACGGCATTGCTGACGGCAAAGCCGAAGTAATTGTCCTTGGCATCGGTATAAATATCGATGGCATCGACAATCGTACCGGCGGGGATGCCGGTTGCGCCGACCGTGCGCAACACGCCGTCATTCGGCGGGTCCTGCACGACATAGGTGCCATTCATGCTGTCCATCTCAAACAATTGGGTCTGTGTGGCGCCGGCGAATGAGTTGATATAGGCGCCGGCGTAGACGCCGACCGGCTTGCCGGCATTGCGGTCTTGCTGCCGGTAGGCCAGCTTGCCGTCGACCACGGTCTGGCCGGTATCGACATTGGCGCGCAGGCTCTGGCCGGTGGATCCGATCACACGCATGCGGTCGGCCTGCGGGTTGAAGTCGACAATGACATGGTCGACAGAGTCGATAACCACCGAGAGCTTGGATTTGCGGGTGGCTGCACCGGTCATGGTATCAATGGTGTAGATCGTGCTGTCGGTGGTCAGTGCATACAGCTTGCCGTCCGCCGGGCGGACATCGATGCCGATGACCTTACCTTCGACACCGGTGATGGCGACCGACTTGACCTTGCCTGGCGCCTTGTCGCTGAACAGGACGATCTCATTGCGGTTGTTCAGGCCGGCGAAATCCAACGCCTGGGCCTGGCCGGCAAAGCCGGTCAGTAAGAAAACGGAACCCAGGGCCGCCGCAGTAATCTTGGAACGCATGAAATCCTCCTGGCCAAATGGCACGGTTTTGGTCGCATTGAAGATTGATAGATTGATCCGGTGGGCGGTCAAGGGTGGAAAATCCCATATTATCGGGAATTTAAGGCAGCTTTATATTAAACATGGCGGCAATCTTCTGCTGCAGCTGGGCCGCCGAAAATGGCTTGATGACATAGGCGTCGACCTTGTTGTTGCGGGCCGTGATGACAAAATCCTCGTTGGCATTTCCGGTCAGCATCAGGAAGGGCATGTTCTCCCAGGTTCTGCGCACATGCTTCAGCAGGTCCAGCCCGGTGACATGCGGCATGTTCCAGTCTGAAATAATCAGGTCAAACTGGATTTCCGATTCCCCCAGCATTTCGATAGCAGCCTGACCGTCCTTGACGACGGTCAGTTTGGTGACGCCCAGCTGACGCAGAACCGATGCCGCCAGCCGCTGGGCGAACATGTCGTCTTCGACAAGCAGGACGCGAAGGTTTCCCGCGCCGGGAATTTTGTTATCCAACATGCTTCAATCCGGCAGGCTCGGCCGCAGCGCTAGCCCAGTCGCGCAGCCATGTCGTGCCTGATTCGAGGGACCATTTCAGTTGATCAGTGTAGCGCCTTGTCTCTGCGGCGTCCCCGGAGAGGCCGGCTTTTTCCAGGGCCTCGGCCTGACGGCGCACCATGCGCAGGCCAAGGCTGGCGGCCGAGCTTTTCAGGCTGTGGCCCAGTTCGGCCATGCGATGGCAGTCATTGTCTTGTTCAAAGGCGGTCAGGCCGGCCGCCATTTCGCCAGACAGTTCGATGAAGGTTTGCACCAGGTCGATGGCGGTCTCCTGCCCCAGGTCGTCGACCAGGCTTTGCAGAACCCCGGAATCGAAATCTTCCTCGGCTGTGGCGCCACCATAAGGCGTTGGTTCCGCGATCTGGACCATCGGCTCGCCAACAAACCCCATGACCCGGCGGATCGCCTGATCCAGCGCCGCCGGCACGATGGGCTTGCCCACATAGTCGTTCATGCCGGCCGCCAGGCATCGCTGCACACCATCGGTGCTTAAGGAGGCCGTGACGGCAATAATACGGGTATCGCGCCATGGTTCGCGCAGTTTGCGGATTTCCTGGGCGGCCGTAATGCCATCCATTTCCGGCATATGCACATCCATGAGGATCAGGTCGAAGGGTGGCGTGGCCTGGCCGGCTGCTTCGAGAGCAAGCCGGCCATTGTTCGCAAAGGCCACCTGATGCTTCTGTTCCATCAGGATGCCGGCGGCCACCTTGCGGTTCACCGGATTGTCTTCGGCGACCAGAATCCGCAGCGAGGGCAGGGGAGTATCGACCGCATCCTTCTTCACGGCCAGCGGCTCATGGCCCATCAGCAATGGCAGGCGGAACCAGAAGGTACTGCCCACGCCCTGTTCGCTGTCGACGCCAATCGTACCGTCCATGGCTTCAACCAGCCGCTTGCAGATGGCCAGACCAAGTCCGGTGCCGCCGAAACGACGCGTAATAGAGGAATCCGCCTGCACGAAGCTGCCGAACAGTTTGCTCAGGCTTTCCTTGCTCATGCCAATGCCGGTGTCGCGGATTTCAAAGCGCAGCATGGCAGCGTTACCCTGCGCGTCCGGTTCATGGCGGACGATGACGTCGACGCGGCCTTTTTCGGTGAATTTGATCGCGTTGCCGATCAGGTTCAGCACAACCTGGCGCAGCCTGTTCGGGTCGCCCATCAAATAGGGCGGCAGGGTGTGGTCGATCGTTGCACCCAGGAGTAGACCTTTTTCTTCGGCACGATTTTTCATCAGCATCAGGGATGCGCTGATCACGCGCGCAAGGTCGAAGTCGATCTGTTCGACATCGACGCGGCCCGCCTCCAGTTTCGAAAAATCGAGGATGTCATTGAGGATGACCAGCAGGGCTTCAGCGGAATCGAGTACCGTGCCGGCAAGGTTGCGCTGTTCCGGATTGAGCGGTGTTTTGGTCAGCAGGCGGGTCAGGCCCAGCACGCCATTCATTGGCGTGCGGATTTCATGGCTCATCATCGCCAGGAATTCGGACTTGGCCTTTGTTGCGGCCTCGGCGCGTTCACGGGCGACCTGGAGATCTTCGAGAGCCTGACGGAACACTCGCAGCGATGCGGCCATCTGACCGATTTCGTCGCGTCGTTTGCTTTCCGGGACGTCGACACCGATATCGCCATCGGCCAGCCGGAACATGGTCTGTGTCATGGTGTTGAGTGGCGACACGATGTTCCGTGTCAGCAAGACCGAGACAACGAGAATGACAGCCGCCAGCGCCGCAATCATCGTCATGGTACGATCTTTGGTCGCCTGGATTGTGGCTTCGGCCTGCGTGCGGAACACGAAACCGTCCTCGGCAGCGATCTGGGTCAGGATTTCCAGATTTTCCGAAATCGCGGCGGCAATGGTTTCACGCGTGCGGATGTGCTCGCGGCGGGCCGCGGAGTCTGGCAATTCCTTCAGTGCATCCAGCGTCGACTGCAGCCAGACTTCATTCAGATCGCGAATTTTTGCGCCGTATTTGCGGATGGCTTCATTCAGTCCGCGCTCTTCCGCGATGCCCAGATCGGCCAAGAACTCTTCGTTCTTGGTCTTTATGTCCTCGGCATGTTGCTCGCTGTCCGCGATTTCACTCTCGGTCAGCAGTTCGCGGGTCGACAACTCCTGGGTGCCAAAATCGGTCTGAGCCAGACGGGCATAGTTGATCGCCATCAGCGGCTGATCGTACAGGCGCACCACAAGGTCGCCGACCGACTGGACCGCCCAGAGAGCAGCCACACCCAGGCCAGCCGCCGTCAGGACGGCGATGGCAAAGGCGGCGGCAAGTTTCAGGCGCACAGTGATGCGCATACGGAGAATCTATCCTGTTACGCGAACATAGGTTGGTTTTTTATCAGGTTGCCACGAGTCTTTGCGCGGACAAATGAAAAGGGCCGCCCGAGGGCGGCCCAAATCTCATCGGTTGCCTAATGGGTCACAGGCGAGCGACCAGCCAGGCGATCAGCACACCGGCACCGGCGATCCACAGCCAGAATTGCGGCTGTCGCAGCAGAATCCGTGGCGCGATCCGGTTGTCGTTGGAGGCCGAGGGCATCGTGACGAAACCAGGACGCATCCAGCCATACCCGGTTGTCCGGGTTCCCGTAGGGGGCTTGCCGCCATGCTGTTCCGCTCGTTTGCCCATTCGGCCCGCCTCCCGTCGGTGCCGTCAATCCACGTTAATAAAACGCGGATTACTTGCGCTTGTCGAGCGGAATATACGGCCGCTTGGTGGCGCCGGTATAGAGCTGACGGGGGCGGCCGATCTTCTGGGCCGGATCCTCGATCATCTCGTTCCACTGGGAAATCCAGCCGACGGTGCGGGCCAGCGCGAACAGCGCCGTGAACATCGCGGTGGGGAAGCCCATGGCGCGCAGGATGATGCCCGAGTAGAAGTCGACATTCGGGTACAGCTTCTTGGAGACGAAGTAATCGTCTTCCAGCGCGATACGCTCCAGCTCCATGGCCATCTTCAGCAGCGGCTCGTCCTTGACGCCCAGTTCGTCCAGCACCTCATAGCAGGTCTGGCGCATCACCTTGGCGCGCGGGTCATAGTTCTTGTAGACGCGATGGCCGAAGCCCATCAGGCGGAAGCCCGAGTTCTTGTCCTTGGCCTTCTTGACCGCTTCGCCGACCTTGTCGACCGAGCCGATCTCTTCCAGCATCTTCAGCACGGCTTCGTTGGCGCCGCCATGCGCGGGGCCCCAGAGGCAGGCAATGCCGGCGGCGATGCAGGCGAACGGGTTGGCGCCCGACGAACCGGCCAGACGCACGGTTGAGGTCGAGGCATTCTGCTCGTGATCGGCATGCAGGATGAAGATGCGGTCCATGGCGCGCGCCAGGACCGGGCTCATCTTGTAAGGCTCGGCCGGCACGCCGAAGGTCATCTGCAGGAAGTTCTCGGCATAGCCGAGATCGTTGCGCGGATACATGAAGGGCTGGCCGATCGAATACTTGAAGGCCATCGCCGCAATGGTCGGCATCTTCGCGATCAGGCGATGCTGCGCGATCATGCGCTGCTTCGGATCATCGTAGTCGGTCGCGTCGTGATAGAAGGCGGAGAGGGCGCCAACAACGCCGCACATCACGGCCATCGGATGCGCATCGCGCCGGAAGCCGCGGAACAGGAAATGGATCTGTTCATGCAGCATGGTGTGATTGGTGATCGAATTCTCGAACGATGTGCGCTGCTCGCCATTCGGCAGCTCGCCGTTCAGCAGCAGGTAGCAGGTCTCGAGGAAGGTCGAATGTTCGGCCAGCTCGGCGATGTCATAGCCGCGATACAGCAGCACGCCTTCGTCGCCATCGATATAGGTGATCTTGCTTTCGGTGCTGGCGGTCGAAGTAAAGCCCGGGTCATAGGTGAAGTGACCGGTTTCGGCATAGAGCTTGCGGATGTCGATCACCGACGGACCGACCGAACCATCCAGCATGGGGAGGGTAACGGTCTTTCCGGTGTTCGGATCGGTGAGCGTAACGGGCTTGCTGCCGGTGGTCATTCGGGTACCCCCAGGTTGGAGACTGTGTATCTGGTTGTGTTGCAAACAATTATAGGGTGGTGGCCGCGCCGGAGGAAAGTGTTCCGTCACTCGCAAAATACCCGACCTTGGATGAATAAAATTCCTGCAACTATCCGACGTTACGTCCGCGTAACTCCGGATTTCCAGTTGTGGAATGCCGTGCTAGGCGTAGCGACTGCCGTTCCCTGATTTGCTCCGGAGATAGACCGATGATCGACGCCGCTGCTCTCGACACCCTGTTCCGCACTGCCCGGACCCATAACGGCTGGCTCGACAGGCCGGTGAGCGATGCGCAGCTGCAGCAGATCTATGACCTGATGAAATGGGGTCCAACCAGCGCCAATTGCAGTCCGGCACGGATCGTCTTTATCCGTAGCCCGGAGGCCAAGGCCAGGCTGAAGCCTGCCCTGGGAGCCGGCAACCTCGACAAGACCATGGCGGCGCCTGTCACCGCCATTATCGGCTATGACCTGAAATTCTATGACCAGCTACCACAGCTGTTTCCCCATAACCTGGAGGCCCGCGGCTGGTTTGCCCATGATGCCAGGGCGGCAGAGGTGGCCGCCTTCCGCAACGGAAGCCTGCAGGGGGCCTATTTTATCCTGGCGGCCCGGGCTGTCGGGCTGGATACCGGTCCGATGTCAGGGTTCGACAGTGCCAAGGTCGATGAGACGTTTTTCCCGGGTGGGCAGGTGAAGTCGAATTTCCTCTGCAATCTCGGCTACGGCGATTCTACCAAGCTTTTCCCGCGCAGCCCCCGGCTGGCATTCAGTGAGGCCTGTCAAGTTCTTTGAATGTTCTCATATTTGGCGGGTGTCTATATGAGGCCCGCAAATATAAAACAGCCGCGAATCCTGCTGTTTTTGGGCTTTGGCGCCGATGCGACAAAACTTCACAGAAAGATGGGAAAACGCGCTTGACCGGGTAGGGTGCGGCCAGTATGTTCCGGCCCGCGAGTCGACCCGGTAGTAGGGATTTCCCTAGACACAGGTTGGCGAACAGCCCGGTTTCCGTAGCGCTCACGTCGAGGCTAGGCTTACGCAAGAGACATAATGACCCCTCTCCGCTGCCGATGGGCAGCAAGTGATGGGTCTGGAGCGGAATGCGAGGCGGATTGCCGGGCTGAAAGGCCGACGGTGGTTCGCCTTGAGTTGTTTTTTTATGTGTTGAACCAAAACTTGGCGGAGTTTCAACTCGTATGCCGACTATTAACCAGCTGATCCGCAAGCCGCGCTCGCCGAAGCCGGTCCGTGACAAGGTCCCCGCGCTGCAGGAATGCCCGCAGCGTCGTGGCGTTTGCACTCGCGTCTACACGACGACCCCGAAGAAGCCGAACTCGGCGCTTCGTAAGGTTGCCCGCGTGCGCCTGACCAACGGTTTCGAGGTCAGCAGCTACATTCCCGGCGAAGGCCATAACCTCCAGGAGCACTCGGTCGTCATGATCCGCGGTGGTCGTGTGAAGGATCTTCCCGGCGTGCGTTATCACATCGTCCGCGGCGTGCTCGACACCCAGGGCGTCAAGGACCGCAAGCAGCGCCGTTCGAAGTACGGCGCGAAGCGTCCGAAGTAAGGAGAGAGATCCATGTCGCGTCGCCACGCTGCTGAGAAGCGCGAGATTCTGCCGGATCCGAAGTTCGGTGATCTCGTCCTGACCAAGTTCATGAACATGCTGATGTACGACGGCAAGAAGTCTGCCGCCGAAGCGATCATCTATGGTGCGCTCGACCGCATCAAGGCGAAGTCCGGCAATGACCCGGTCAAGATGTTCCACGATGCGCTGAACAACGTGCGTCCGGCCATCGAAGTCCGTTCGCGTCGTGTCGGCGGCGCCACCTACCAGGTTCCGGTTGAAGTGCGTCACGATCGTGGCCAGGCCCTGGCGATCCGCTGGTTGATCTCGGCGGCCCGCGGCCGCGGCGAGAACACCATGATTGATCGTCTGTCGGGCGAACTGCTCGATGCCGCCAACAACCGCGGCGGTTCGGTCAAGAAGCGCGAAGACACCCATCGCATGGCGGAGGCCAACAAGGCCTTCTCCCACTACCGCTGGTAAGAAGCGGCTTAAGAGTCCCCGGAGATCGTCATGCCTCGCACTACTCCCTACGAGCGCTACCGTAATATCGGCATCATGGCCCACATCGATGCCGGCAAGACCACGACCACGGAGCGCGTGCTCTATTATACCGGCCGTTCGCACAAGATCGGCGAAGTCCATGATGGCGCTGCCACGATGGACTGGATGGAGCAGGAGCAGGAGCGCGGCATCACGATCACGTCTGCCGCCACGACCTGCTTCTGGAACGACCATCGCATCAACATCATCGACACCCCCGGCCACGTCGACTTCACCATTGAAGTCGAGCGTTCGCTGCGCGTGCTCGACGGTGCGGTCTGCCTGTTCGACGGCGTTGCCGGCGTTGAGCCGCAGTCGGAGACGGTGTGGCGCCAGGCCGACAAGTACGGCGTGCCGCGCATGTGCTTCGTCAACAAGCTTGACCGCATGGGCGCGAATTTCTTCCGTTGCGTTGACATGATCATCGACCGCCTGGGCGCCACCCCGGTGGTGCTGACGCTGCCGATCGGCGCGGAATCCGACTTCAAGGGTGTGGTGGATCTGGTGCGCAACCGTGCGATCATCTGGAAGGATGAGAGCCTGGGCGCCGAATTCTACTACGATGAAATCCCGGCCGATCTGAAGGATCAGGCAGCCGAATGGCGCCAGAAGATGATCGAAGCCGTGCTCGAGATGGATGATGCCGCTCTGGAGGCTTACCTCGAGGGCAAAGAGCCGGACGACAAGACTCTGACGGCCTGCATCCGCAAGGGCACCATTGCTTCGAAGTTCGTGCCCGTTCTCTGCGGCTCGGCCTTCAAGAACAAGGGCGTGCAGCCGCTGCTCGATGCCGTCGTCGATTACCTGCCGTCGCCGGTGGATGTCGCGGGCGTCGAGGGCCTGAAGCCCGAGAGCGACGACAAGCTGGTTCGCAAGACCTCGGATGACGAGCCGTTCTCGGGCCTCGCTTTCAAGATCATGAACGATCCCTTCGTTGGCTCGCTCACCTTCGTGCGCGTCTATTCGGGCGTGATCGAGAGCGGCGCCGGTGTGCTGAACACCGTGAAGGACAACCGCGAGCGTATCGGCCGCATGCTGCAGATGCATGCGAACAGCCGTGAGGAAATCAAGGAAGCCCGCGCCGGCGACATCGTCGCGCTGGCCGGCCTGAAGAACACCACCACGGGCGACACGCTCTGCGATCCGAACCATCCGATCGTTCTCGAGCGCATGGAATTCCCCGAGCCGGTCATCGAAGTCGCGGTTGAACCCAAGACCAAGAACGACCAGGAGAAGATGGGCCTGGCGCTCAATCGTCTCGCTGCCGAGGATCCGTCCTTCCGCGTGTCGGTCGACCATGAGAGCGGCCAGACCGTGATCAAGGGCATGGGCGAACTGCATCTCGAAATTCTCGTCGACCGTATGCGTCGCGAGTTCAAGGTCGAAGCCAACGTCGGCGCGCCGCAGGTGGCGTACCGCGAGGCCCTGACCAAGAAGGCCGAGATCGATTACACCCATAAGAAGCAGTCGGGCGGTTCGGGCCAGTTCGCCCGCGTCAAGCTGCGCTTCGAGCCGCTGGAGCCCGGTCAGGGCGTCGTGTTCGAAAACGATGTCGTCGGCGGTAACGTGCCGAAGGAATATGTGCCGGCCGTTGAAAAGGGCATCCGTCAGATCGCCGCTTCGGGCGTGCTGGCCGGCTTCCCGGTCATCGACTTCAAGGTGACGCTGTATGACGGCGCCTACCATGACGTTGACTCCTCGGCGCTCGCCTTCGAAATTGCCGCCCGTGCGGCCTTCCGCGAAGTGGCGCCGAAGGCTGGTGCCAAGCTGCTCGAGCCGATCATGCGCGTCGAAGTGGTTGCCCCGGAAGACTTCGTCGGCGACGTCATGGGTGACCTGTCGTCCCGCCGCGGTCAGCTGACCGGCACCGAGCCGCGCGGCAACGCGCAGGTCATCAACGCGATGGTGCCGCTGGCCAACATGTTCGGCTACGTCAACAACCTGCGCTCGATGACCCAGGGCCGCGCGCAGTACACCATGACTTTCGATCACTACGCCCAGGTGCCGCAGAACGTGTCCGATGAGGTGCTGGCGAAGCTCGCCGGCTGATCTCAGAAGAATACGAACGGCATCGATAGACACACATCCGATCTAGCGGAGAAGTAAAATGGCCAAGGCAAAGTTTGAGCGTAACAAGCCGCACTGCAACATTGGTACGATTGGTCACGTTGACCATGGCAAGAC